>JAEWRI010000038.1 GCA_023460085.1 Bacillota bacterium
GCCCGACTGGACGCAACGGAAACATGCGGCGTTGCGGTAAACATGCGGCGTTACGGGCGGATTGAATCCCCCAGTCAGTCCTTCGGACTGCCAGCCCCCTTTAGGGCAAGGGGGCCATTATCCGCCCCTACGATTCGGAAACATAAAGCTGTCGCATACACGCGCGGCTTGTATACCATCATATCCGTAGGGGACGGCATCCTTGACGTACCGGCCAACATAACAAGTGACATCCGGCGTCAGGTTTAACCGCTGCCGTTGTCGGCGCGCACGGGAGTTCGCGCCCACACCACCATACCCGTAGGGGACGGCATCCTTGACGTCCCGGCCAACGTAACAGAAACATCCGGTGTCAGGTTAAACCGCTGCACTCCATCGGCGCGTACAGGAGTCCGCGCCCTACACCACTATATCCGTAGGGGACGGCATCCTTGACGTACCGGCCAACATAACAGTGACATCCGGCGTCAGGTTTAACCGCTGCCGTTGTCGGCGCGCACGGGAGTTCGCGCCCTACGGACAAACGAAAAGCCTCCTTAAACCTAAAAAAACCGATGCATTGCTCAGTCGCTTATAACCCATCGTATCCTTAGAGGACAGCATCCTTGACGTCCCGGCTGACGTAACGGTGACATCCGGCACCAGGTTAAACCGCTGCCGTTGTCGGCGCGCACGGGAGTTCGCGCCCTACGGACAGACGAAAAGCCTCCTTAAACCTAAAAAAACCGATGCATTGCTCAGTCGCTTATAACCCATCGTATCCGTAGAGGACGGCATTCTTGACGTCCCGGCTGATGTAACGGAAGCATCCGGCACAAAGTTTAAACCGCGACCGTTGTCGGCGCGTACGGGAGTTCGCACCCTACGGACAAACGAAACCTCCGTATATAAAAAGCCGACGTGCATTACACATCAGCCGATTTTTATGAGCTTTTGCCGTCGCAAGGGAAAGCTCGCTCGTGGTCTCGCCGATACCCTTCACCATTGGTTGAAATGCATCTTCTCTTCCACCGAGACTTCCTTCTGCTCCGGCTTTGCCGCGTCCTCCGCCGGATACCCGATTCCGATGCAGCAGGGCAGCACATACTCCGCCGGATGATGGACAATCTCCCGGATGTGCTCCGCCTCGCTGCCCAGCGGAATGCGCAGCGCGCAGCCGATCCCCTCCGTCGTGGCGGCCAGCAGTATGTTTTCGATACAGCACCAGATGGACGCGAAGGCGTTCAGCGAGCTTAAGGCTTTGGGCTTCAGCAGCGCGCTCTTCTGCTTATAGAAGGGCAGCAGCAGACAGCCCGCGTTATAAAGCATCTGATACTGCTTGGGGATGGCGTCGATATACATCCGCTGCTGTACAGTATCGCTCATCTTCCACGACTGCATGATAAAGTCCAGCCGCTTGTCGGAAACCTTCTTGGGTATCTTTTTGAGTATCTGCGCCGCTACCGCCTTGTCCGTAACGACCACGAACTCCCAGCTGCGCATGTGGTCGTTGGTAGGCGCTTTCAGCCCTGCGGACAGTATGCGTTTGATGACCTCCGCGTCAACCGGGTCCGGCTTGAAATCGCGCACGGTTCTGCGGCGCTCGATTGCCTGATAGAAGTCCATGCCCTTCCCTCTTCCTCACTCCGGCTTCGCAATCTCCTCCCCCAGCACGTCGATGGTGCGCGCGCGGGAATCCTGCAGCCGGGCGGCGTATTCGCTGGATGCGATGGAGGCCTCGTCGGCGGGCAGCACCACGAAGCTGCCCTCGTCCGTGTTGGTGCACAGCGTGGGGATGTAGCTTAAATCCTGCAGCGTGGTCTCGCCCGTCACGCCGTCTTTCTCCAGCACGAACTTCAGTATCATGCCGTCGCGGTTGAGGGCGCGTCCCGCCATGCTGGAGATGAAGTTGCCCAGCGAATAGATGACGGGTACGGTACCGCCGTCCGTCTCCAGCAGCTCGAACTCCTGCGTGCAGTGCGGATGGGAGCCGAGTATAAGGTCCGCGCCGGAGTCCGCAATGTGCTGCGCGATGGTTCGCTGCGTGCGCGTCACCGTATGGGTGTTTTCCGTACCCCAATGGATATAGACAATCGTAAAATCCGCGCCCGCCTCTTTTGCCGCGGCGATGTCCTCCGCCACTTCGTCCGCATCGTACAGGTTGATCAGGTCCATGTTCGCGCCCGCGCTGCGGTTCAGATGATCCGTATAAGCGACAATGCCGATTTTAATTCCTTCCACATCCACAAGGAGGGGGACTTTGTCGTCCGCCGAGGCGTACGCGCCCGTATGCGGGATGCCATAGGCGTCGAGCATCGCCAGCGTCTTCTCGATGCCGTCGGTGCCGTAGTCGTTGATGTGGTTGTTGGCGTTCGTGAGCACGTCAAACCCCGCGCCCACCGCAGCGCTGAGGAAGCTCTCCGGCCCGTTGATGCGCGGCCCGTCCAGCAGCGGCTGGCGCTGCGTGCCATGGATGGGTTCAAGAGCGATATCCGCGAACGCAAAGTCCGGCGCGAAGCCAACCTCTCCGCTGGGGTCCGTGCTGGGTTCCTCGCTGGGCGCTTCGCTTTCCCCCGCGCCCGGCGTGGGCGTGGGTTCGTCGTCGCTGCCCGAACCGATGGCGGTATACGGGTGACCCGAGGCGATCAGCGTCTCCAGGTTGCCGATGGCGAGGTCCGCCGAGGAAATCGTGTCCTTGATCTGCGCGAAGGCGTAGTCGAAACCATAGCTGCCGCCGCTTTTCGCCGCGCTCAGCTGCGCGCCGAGGCACATGATGTCGCCCACCGCCATCACCGTGATGCGCGTGGGCGCGGGCGTCGGGCTGGGCGTGGGATCGGGCGTCGCCGTGGGCAGCGGCGTCGAAGATACCGCCGCGGGTGTCTCGGCGCTCACCGCCTCGGGAGTCGCCGTCTGCGTGCCGGAGGGCGCGCTCTGGCACGCGCCAAGCAGCACCAGAAGCGCAGACATCACCACCAATAATATCCGCTTCATTGTTCCATCCTTATCAAAAGTATTGCAGGAATATGATACCATGCGCGGCGCGTATCCGGCAAGTTTATCTTCCATAATTCTCCTGACTATTGCACATTGTTAACAATTCATGGCTTTGTTGCGCATGCCGATTCTGGTATAATGGCGTTATTTCCAACAGGAGGATAAGAAATGAGTGTAAAACGGCTGGGCGCGCTGCTGCTGGCGCTGATATTGGCTGCTGCGATGGCGGGATGCACCGACTTGCAGAACATCGGCTCTCCGGGCTCCGAGAGCGCCACGGAAAGCTCGAATACGTCCCAGACGGCTGCGGCGGAAGATTTGATACCGCTCAGCGTACTGATGGATTATCCCGATTATACGACGCCGCAAATCTCCGCCGACGGCAGCACGATACTCTACCGCGACATGACCGGTTCGGACGTGGTCATCGCCGAAAACTGGCGCACGGGCGAGCGTACCGTGATTCCGTGGCCGGATGTGTACGGCAACCCCTATTTTCTGTGGGCGCCCGACGGGGAAACCGTGCTGTTCTTCGTGGACGGCATGGGCGACGAGAACTACGGACTTTACACCTCCAATGTGAAAACGGGGGAAACCAAAACGATATTGGCGGGCGGCGACAACAACTGCTACTACGTGTCGGATGTCGGCGGCAACAAGGACGAGATCATACTCCAGGTGCTCAACTACGACTCGGAAAGCTACGATCTGTATCTTACCAACTACAAAACCGGAGAAATGACGCTGATGTTTGAAAACCCCGGCGACATCTCCGGCTTCACGTTCGACCACACGGGCGCGCTTCGGCTGGTGACCATCACCGACGAGGACGCGGGAACGCACGTCTGGATGAAAAAGAATCCCCGCAGCAGCGACACATCCTTCGTGCAGTCCGACTGGGAGGAAATCTTCTACTGGGACTACGAGGACGCGGGCTCCAGCGGCATATACGGCTTCATGCAGGACAACACGCGCATACTCTATGTGGACTCATCAGTCAGCAACACCTCCGCGCTGATGTGCTTCAACCCTGACACGGGCGAAAAGACGGAAATCTTCAACGACCCGGATTACGACCTTGCCGGCACGTGGACGGATCTGGAGCTGGACGAAGTAACCGCGGTCACCACGTACAGCCAAAAAGTGGAGTGGCACGTGCTCGACGACAGCTTTCAGGACGATTACGACGCGCTGAGCGCCATCGGCGACTCGTTCGACGTGTACGATTCCAGCGACGGAGACGCTTACTGGCTGGTGCAGTACACCTCCGATACGCACGAGCCGGATTATTACGTGTACGACATGGCCTCGCACGAGACCACGTTCCTGTTCAATCCGCAGTCCGAGCTGCAGGACTACAAGCTGCACAGCGCCGAACCTTTCTCCTTCACCGCCAGCGACGGACTCAAAATTGAAGGCTACGCCACGTTCCCGTCGCAGGGCCGGGAGAACCTTCCGACCGTGGTGCTGGTGCACGGCGGCCCCTGGGCTCGCGATACGTGGGAATACGACTACGAGGTACAGTTCCTCGCCAGCCGCGGTTACCTCGTGCTCCGCGTGAACTACCGCGGCTCCACCGGCTACGGCAAAGACTTCATGCTCGCGGGGGACAAGGAATGGGGCCGCGCGATGCACCAGGATATTCTGGACGCGGTGGATTACGCCACGGAGCAGGGCTGGACCGATCCGGATCGCGTCGGCGTATACGGCGCGTCCTACGGCGGATACGAAGCGCTCGTCTGCGCCACGTTCTCGTCCGACGTTTTCCAGTGCTCGGTGGACGCCTTCGGGCCTTCCAGCCTGCTGACGTTCATCAAATCCATCCCCACGCAGTGGTCGGTGGAATATCAGGACCTTGTGCGCTCCGTGGGCGACCCGGAAACCGAAGCGGACGACATGAAGGCGCGTTCCCCGCTGTACTTTGCGGATCAGGTCACCATCCCCATGCTCATCGCGCAGGGTGAAAACGACGTGCGCGTGCCGCAGGCGGAGTCCGACCAGATGGTGGACGCACTGGAAGCAGCCGGTGTGGACGTGCAGTACATGCTGTTCCCTGACACGGGGCACGGCTTCAATTCGCTCGACGCGCGAATCGAATTCTACTCCGCCATGGAGGATTTCTTCGCGGAGCATCTGGGCGGTCTGGCTTCTTAAAGCGTAAAAACAGGCGGTAAGGCGATAAAAAACGGCTTAACCGCCTGTTTGTTTCCTTAACCGATTCTTAATTCTTTTGTAACATTCTTGACCCGCTTGTCCATTTAGCGTATAATAATGCCAACCTGTATCGTATCGAGGTGACCGATGGCCCGTTTTACCGACGTACTTTCTTCCGTATTCACACGCATCGCGCGCTTGTGGAACAAGATGAATCTGTCCAGACGGATCATGCTGCTGGGCGGCATTGGCTTCGTCATCGTCGCGGTGGTACTGCTCGCGGTGCTGCTGCCCTCGTTTTCGGGTACTGCGCAAGCCGCCGCCGCAGAGGCGACGCCCGCGCCCACGCCGGTAACTACCCCCGCGCCCACGGTTTCTCATACCCCCGTTCCCACTACCCCGCCGGAGGAATCGGTGGACATCACGCTTAAAGTCGGCGACGAGAACGAAAGCGTTTCGGCGCTGCAGATGCAGCTGATGGATTTGGGCTTCCTCGATATCGATGAATCCACCGGATACTTTGGACCGGCCACCGAAAACGCCATCAAGCTCTTCCAGCGCCAGTACGGCATGGAGCAGGACGGCATCGCCAGCTACGAGCTGCAGATGATGCTCTACGCCGACGACGCGCAGCACTATATGATTTCCATCGGCACGGAGGGCAGCGACGTTGCCAGCGTGCAGCGTCAGCTGATAGACCTCGGCTACCTGAAATCCGGCAATGCCACGGGCTATTACGGAGACGCCACAACCGAAGCCGTAAAAGCGTTTCAGAAGGCGAACGATCTGTCACAGGATGGCATCACCGGCGTGCGTACGCTGGAACAGCTCTACTCGCCCAACGCCGTCGCCACGCCGGAACGGCGGCAGGCGGTGCGTGCCCGCGCCAATATCGATGTGATGATCTCCACGGCGCAGGCGCAGCTCGGCAAGAAGTATGTTCTGGGCAACGAAGGCCCCAACACGTTCGACTGCTCCGGTCTGGTATACTACTGCCTGCGGCAGGCAGGCTCCAATCGCGGCCGCTACAGCGCGGCGGGCTATTGTCAGGTATCCGACTGGGCCAAGATTACGAAACGAAGCGACCTGAGGCGCGGTGATTTGGTGTTCTTCTGGAACAACGCGCATACCAAGATCGGTCATGTGGGCATCTATATCGGAAACGGTATGATGATAGACGCATCCTCCTCCAAGGGGAAGGTCGTCAAACGTGCAGTATTCTCCGATCGCCTGTTCTATTGCGGTCGGCGTCCGTGGTAGTGGTGGAAATTTATACAACGGATGAGGCGTTTTATGGCTTCCGGATTTTCTGAAAAACTCGTCCAGCGAATCGCGGGTATCATACGCGGCTGGCGCAAAATGAACCGGGCAAAGAAGATACTGCTGGTGGGCGGCATCGGCGCGGCGCTTGCCGCCGTGGTGCTGCTGGCAGTGCTGCTGCCCTCGCTCACGGCTCCGCGGGAAACCGTCGCGGAAGCGACGCCCGTTCCCACGCCCGTCTATACGGTCGCGCCTACGGCATCCCCCACTCCCATACCCACCACGCCGCCCGAGGCTTCGGTGGATATCACCCTGAAATACGGCGATGAAAACGAAAATGTGACCATACTCCAGAACCGGCTGATGGATCTTGGGTATCTGGACATCGACGAGGCCACGCAGTACTTCGGCCCGGCCACCAAATACGCGGTGCAGCTGTTCCAGCGGCAGGAGAGTCTTGAGCAGGACGGCGTCGCGGGCTACGAAACGCAGCGGCTGCTGTTTTCGGAAGAGGCTAAGCACTATACCATACTGACGGGTGTCACCGGCGACGACGTGGAAGCGCTGCAGCGGCAGCTCATCAACCTCGGCTATCTCAAATCTGGAAACGCCACGGGCTACTACGGCGATGCCACCACCCAGGCAATCAAGGATTTTCAAAAGGCCAACGACCTTTCGGTGGATGGCAAGGCGGGCGAAAACACGCTGGAAGTCATCTATTCCCCCGACGCCATTGCCACGCCCGAAAAGAGAGAAGCCATCCGCACGGCCGCCAGCATCGACAAGATGATCTCCACCGCGCAGGATCAGCTGGGAGACCCGTACGTGAGCGGCGCGGAAGGCCCGGGCTCCTTCGACTGTTCCGGTCTCGTATACTACTGCCTGAAGGCGGCGGGTTCCAGCCGCGGCCGGTACAACGCCGCGGGGTATGCCAAAGTTTCCGACTGGAAAACGATAGCGTGGAGCGATATGAAGCCGGGCGATTTGATGTTCTTCTGGAGCTCCTCAAAGGGTAAAATCGGCCATGTCGCCATCTACATCGGCAACGGCATGATCATCGACGCGTCCTCCTCCAACGGCAAGGTCGTCAAGCGTTCCTGCACCTCCAGCTGGTTCAGAACGAATTTCCGGCTGGCCAAGCGGCCCTGGTAACACGCGGGTACAGAAAATCAGGCAGGTCTTTCGGGGCCTGCCTTTTTGAATGGCAGCGCGATGAAGCCTAGAGTTTGCGAATGATGACGCCCAGCACCAGCAGTATGAAGGCGATGGACAGCAGCACGATATTGGCGATGTCCGAGATGATGGGAATGGTCAGCCGGATGATGAATTGATTGACGATAGCGAACAGCCCGATGAGCAGCGAAATCCAGAATATGCCCTTAGACGGCTTGGAAAGACCCATAACACACCTCCGAAATCCTATTCCGCTTTGTAACCAATATATACGAAACCCGGCGCAGTATGCAATCCCGGCAAGGAAAAGTTTGTTGTTCCGCCGGCGCAATGGTATAATGAAATCCGGCATTTCAATTGTTGGGGAGAGGCTTATGAAAAGCAAACTGAATCATTACGACGTCGCCATTATCGGCGGCGGAATCAGCGGCCTGATGGCGGCGCACCGGCTGAGCAGCGGCTGCCCGGGGCTGAAAATCATACTGATAGAAAAAGGCGCGGCACTGGAAGGCCGCCGCTGCCCCATGATCACCAATAAGACGGGCGTTTGCGTCCATTGCCGCCACTGCGCCATCATGGAGGGGCTTGCGGGCGCGGGCGCTTTCTCCGACGGCAAATACGTCATTTCCACCGAATACGGCGGCTGGCTCACGGACTTTCTGGACGCTTCCACCGTCATCAACTATATCGAGCAAGCCGACGCGCTGCTCGTGGGCTTTGGCGCGACGACACAGCGCTACATGCCGGACGACGAGCTGAAAACCCTGTGCCTCAAGCACGACCTGCACATGCAGCAGGCCAATTTGAAGCACCTCGGCACGGACGACAACTATACGACGATGCTGCACATGGTGCATGAAGTGGCGGACCGCGTGGAGATACTGACGCAGACCGAGGTCACGGATGTGGATAAGGACACCCATACGCTCAAGACGCCCGACGGCGATATCACCGCGGACGCCATCATCTTTGCGGTGGGCCGTGCGGGCAGCCGCACCTTTGCCCAGTGGTGCCGCAGCAATAACATCGAAATGGCCAATAATCAGGTGGATATCGGTGTGCGCGTGGAGCTGCCCGCCCTCATCTGGGACCACTTCTCCAAGAAGATATACGAGCCGAAGATCTGGTATCGCAGCCAGCGCTACGGCGACATTACGCGCATGTTCTGCTTCAACGAGCGGGGCAGCGTCGTCATGGAAAACACCGACGGCGTGCTTACCGTCAACGGCCACGCCTATAAGGGCATGGACAAGAAGACGGAAAACTCCAACTTCGCGCTGCTGTCCACCATCCACTTCACGCAGCCGTTCAAGGATCCCATCGGCTACGCGCGCTACGTGGCGTCGCTGGCCAACCTCATCAGCGGCGGCAGCGTGCTCGTGCAGCGGCTGGGAGACCTGGAAGCCGGGCGGCGCACCAACGCCGTGCGCTTAAAGCAGGGCACGACGCACCCCACGCTCGACGTGGTGCCGGGCGACCTCTCCCTCTGCATGCCCAAGCGCCAGCTGGACAGCATACTCGAAACGCTGCACGCGCTGGATAAGGTGTCGCCGGGCACGGCCAACCACGACACGCTGCTTTACGGCATCGAGTGCAAATACTATTCCGCGCGTCCCGCCGCGGATGATTTCGAGCTGGCGGGCTGCAGCGGCGTTTACGCCGTGGGCGACGGCGCGGGCTTCACGCGCTCGCTCTCGCACGCGGCCGCGCACGGCCTGTACATCGCGGACAAAATACTTCGGAAACGCTCCGCGCAATAACCGCGCAGGGCTTATACCACCCGGCCTGCGTACGCGCTTACTTCTGGAAGTCCCGGTAGAGCAGGCTGGGCTGTATTCCGGTGTTGTGCTGATATTTGCCGCTGCGGTACGTATCGAATTCGCCGCGGACATCATGGTAGTAAATCTGGCAAATCTCCACGTCCGGGTAGATGATGATCGGCTGTACGCAGTACATCTCCAGCGTCCAGTAGCCGCTAAAGCCGATGTCTCCGAAGCCCGCTGTGATGTGTACGAACAATCCCAGCCTTCCGATGGACGAGCGTCCCTCCAGCATGGGCACGAAGGCGTCGGTACGGGTATACTCGTTGGTCCGGCCCAGATAGAGCCTGCCCGGCTGAAGCTGAAGCCCCTCTTCCGGGATTGTAATCCGGCTGGCGGAGTTGGGCTTCTTCATATCCAGCACCGCCGCGTCATACACCAGCAGCTCTCCCGCCAGCGACAGATTATAGCTGTTGGGATTGATGCGCTTCTCGTCAAAGGGTTCAATCACAATCTCTTTGCCGATATGCTTCAAGATTTCTTTTCCCGATAGTATCATGTTCCGCTCTCCCGCCTGTATTTTGTGAGGGTATCATACCACTTTGTCTGGCCCGTTACAATTTCAGCGCGCCGTTTCAGCCGTCCTGCTTGGGCCGTGAGGCTGGCATCCATCCGTTTGTGTCGTAAATATGACTCCGTATGACATCCGTCATATGAAGTCCTGTGAAGAACCGCCATTTTTTGTTTTAATCTTTGTTATAGGGTTTACATATAATCCATATCCGTGGTAAAATCTTGCGGAAATGCTTGCCGCGGATGGATAACAACGATTCAGGAACATCATGAAACGGTTAATCAAAGTAGATACATTTGATTTTTCTAATTACCGGCTGTCCGCGTCCCAACCCGGAATACGCGTATTCATTGTTGTCGCCGCCGTATACAACGTGCTGCTGCTGATACCGGACAGCCTTAATCTGAAAGAGGACGCTTTGGCCGCCGTATGCGTGATGCGTCTGCTCTTTGCGGTGCTGTGCGCCCTGTTTTACTTCAATATCAAAAGATTCCGCTCGTTCAGGACGATATCCGCTGCGGTGACGGCATCGGAGCTGCTTGCGGTCATCTTCTTTCTGGTGGTATACAGCCTGTACGAAAAACCCGATTTCATGGTACAGCTGCTGGGAATGATGCTGCTCATGCTGCTCTTTTTCATGGTTCCCAACCGGCTCGTCTATTCGCTTTCTGTCTCGCTGCTGGCAGCCGTCGGTTTTGGGCTGATCACCTTTGACGATTTTAATTGGACGGATTCCGCCCTGTATCTCGCCGCCGCCATCTATATGGGGGCCGAAATCGCCGCGGGCACGGCCTTCGGGGTGATGTTTCTACACTACCAGCGGCGCGAATACGCGACCCATACGGAGCTTCAGAAGCTGTACGCCACCGATCCGCTGACACAGGTGGGCAATCGGGTGCGGCTGGAGAGCGAGGCCGATAAGTGGCTTGCCTTCTGCAAGCGCCACGGGCTGCCGCTTTCCCTCGTTCTCCTTGATATCGACAACATGAAAAGCATCAACGACCAGCACGGACACCTCACCGGCGATCTCGTCATCCGTGAATTCGTAAACACCATCTGCCTGCATCAGCGCAGGAACGACGTATGCGTACGATGGGGCGGCGACGAGTTTGTACTGCTGCTGCCCGGAACCACCGCCTCCAACGCGCGCTTTTTGGTGGATCGGATACGCGGCGAGGTGGAAACACACATCTTCTCCGCCGAATCCCGCATCACCTGCAGCTTCGGCATCGCGGATTTGACCAGCGGCAATTCGCTGGAAACGCTGCTGGACAGCGCCGACAAGCTGCTCTATCAGGCAAAACGGCAGGGCAAAAACGCCGCCTGCTCCCATCAGAATTAGTCCCCTTCGACGTTAAAAAAGGGTATCGCGTGGCGAATACCCTTTTCATATGGATAAATGGCCTCGCGTGGGCCATTATGTCAGCAGCCGCCGCAGGTCCAGCGATTCCAGCCGCAGGATTGATTGCACCCGCCGCAGCCGCAGGACCGGTTCCAGCTGTTGCAGCCGCAGGACCGGTTCCAGTTGCCGCCGCAGCCGCCGCCCCAGCCACCCCAGCCGCCCGGAAAACCGCCGCAGCCACAACCGCCCTGTCCGCAGCCGCCGCCCTGTCCGCAGCCGCCGCCCCAGCCACAGCCTCCGCCCCAGCCGCAGCCGCAGCCACCCCGGTTTCCGCAGCAGCTGAGCAGCGCAAGCAGCCACAGGCAATTGTCATTGTTAAACATTCGCTTTTGTCACCCCTTTTTATACGAAGGATAATTTACAGTATTCAACCGGCGAAAAAAAAGTGAAACGGTTTGTCGAAACTATATTGCATTGTTCAGTAGTGTATGTTATTCTGTAATCAAGCTACTGAACAATGTCCTGTAGTATGGGAAGGATGGCAATGAACGCACAATTCAAAAAAGGCGTGCTGGAGCTATGCGTGCTCTCGCGGCTGAAAAGAAAAGACGCCTATGGCTATGAGCTGGCGGAGAAAATTTCCGCGCGCATCGAAATTGCGGAAGGTACGCTGTATCCGCTGCTGCGTAAGCTCAAGGAGGACGGCCTTTGCGAGACGTATCTTTCGGACGACTCCTCCGGGCCGCCGCGCAAGTATTACCGCATCACGCGGCGCGGGCGGGAGCAGGAGCGCCTGCTGCGTCTGGAATGGCTGGATTTTGTGGAACAGGTGGGCATTCTGAT
Organism: Bacillota bacterium; assembly: GCA_023460085.1. Lineage (GTDB taxonomy): Bacteria > Bacillota > Clostridia > Christensenellales > SZUA-584 > JAEWCC01. The sequence continues at coordinate 12,080 of JAEWRI010000038.1, forward strand.
GGAGGGCGAAGAGGATGAATGAGTTTTTACACGCGCTGGAGGAAGCGCTTTCCGGCATGGACGCGGAACAGCGGCGCGAAATACTGGCAGACTACGAGGAGCACTTCGCGCTGGGCCGCGAGGCGGGCAAGACGGATCGGGATATCTCCCGCTCTCTGGGAGACCCGCACCAGCTGGCGCGCATGTATACCGCGCTGGGCGCGGCGCACCGCGCGCGTCAGGGCGGATTTGCGGACGCCATGCGCATGATAGGCGCGGCGCTGCGGTATCAGGTGGGCGGAGGCCTGCTGATGGGCGCGCTGTACTTCCTCTGCTTCGGCGCAATCGCGCTGCTTTTCGTCACCGCGGCATCGCTGTTTGTCATCGCGGTGGGGTGTATTGTGGTGATGGGCATGGAGATAGCCCGTGGTCTGGGGGCTTACGCGGCGCTGACCGTATTCCTGGCGCTGTTCTTCGCGAGCGGCGGGCTGCTCTGGATTTTCGGCAACACATGGCTGTGGAAAACGTGCGCGAAGCGCCTGCCGCTGCTGGCGCACCGCATCATGAAGCACAGCTTCAGGGAGGCACTATGAAAACGAAGACCAAGGTACTGCTGATACTGTTCGCCGTGAGCATCGCAGGCATTGCGACGACGATGGGCATCATTATGGGTTCCAGCACGCTGATGTCACGCGGGGCGGAAAAGACTTATGCCATCACAGCGCCCTTCGATACGATGGAATTTGACACTGTGCTGGGCCAGGTAACCGTGCTGCCCGCCGAAGACGGCGAAGCGCGGGTGGAGGCTTCCGCCAAGGCATGGCTGCCAGAGGAGATTGACATGGATGAACACATCCGCGTGGACGTGGCGGACGGCGTGCTGACCGTCACCGAAACGCCCTTCCCGGACGAGTTTCTGGGCGTGTTCCCGCAGCCATACGAGATGATACTGCGCGTGTATGTGCCGCAGTACGTATACGAGCAATGGACAGGAGCGCAATCATGAAGACCGCAATCATCACCGGCGCGACCTCGGGCATCGGCCTCGCGGCGGCAAAGCAGCTCTGCGCGGACGGCGTGCGCGTCATCGGCATCGGCCGGGCGCAGGAGCGCTGCGACGCGGCGCGGGAGCAGATACTCAAAACCACCCCGGGCGCGGACATCCGCTACCTCATCGCCGACCTTGCGCAGCAGGCCGAGGTGAGCGCTGTGGCAAAGGAAGCCGCGGATATCCTCGAAGCGGAGTGCGGCGGCAGGCTGGACGCGCTCATACTCAACGCGGGCGGCGTGCGCAATTGGTACACCACCACCGCCGAAGGCTACGAGACGCAGTTCGCGTTGAACCACCTCTCCGGCTTTCTTCTGACCGCGCGGCTGCTGCCGCTGCTTCAGGCGGCACAGGGCCGCGTCATTCTCACGGGCAGCGGCTCTCACAAGCACATGCGCGTACACTGGAAGGATGTCATGTACAAAAAGCACTACAACTGCCTGATGGCTTACAAGCAGAGCAAGCTGTGCAATATGCTGTTCGCGGCGGAGCTGAACCGCTGGTATGCGCCGCAGGTGCGCGCCTACGTGGTTGACCCGGGTCTGGTGAACACCGAAATCGGGCAGAAGCAGACGAGCGGCCTCGTCGCGTGGTTCTGGTCAAAACGCGGCAGGCACGGCACGCCGCCCGAGGTTCCGGCGCGCACCTACGCACATCTGGTCGGCGCGGAGACCCCGCCCGAGGGGCTGTACTTTTACAATTGCGCGGAGGCGGCGTGCAGCCGGGAGGCCAAGTCTGAACCGGACGCAAAGCGCCTGTTCGAGCTGAGCAACCGGCTCTGCGGAAACTGCTTCAAGGAAGGAGCATCAAAATGATGGTACTGATTACCGGCGCGGCGGGAGGTCTGGGCCGCGCGATGGCGGGCGAATGCGCGAGCCGCGGCTATTCGCTCATACTGACCGACGCGCGCGAAATCGCGCTGCATCATATCCGGGACGGCATGGAGCGCCAGTACGGTGTGGACGCGCGCGCCTTCCCCTGCGACCTGACGAGTGCCGAGGGCGTTAAGGCGCTGATGGCAACTATGGACCACGAAGGGCTGTATCCCGACCTGCTGCTCAATGTGGCGGGCATCGATTACGAAGGACCGTTTTTGCAGAAGGGCTGCGAGGAGCTGCTCTCCATCGTGCGGCTCAATATCGAAGCCACGATGCGCATCACGCACGAGGTGCTCTCGCGCAGGCAAAAGGACCGGCGCTTTACCATCGTCAACGTGTCCAGCCTCGCGAGCCTCTACCCCATTCCACTCAAGGCCACCTACGCCGCGTCCAAGCGGTTCCTGCTGGACTTCTCCATCGCGCTGGGGCGCGAGCTGAAGCGCGAGAACGTGCGCGTGCTGGCGCTGTGCCCGGGCGGCCTTGCCACCACGCGCGAGGCGCTGCTGGGCATCGCGGCTCAGGGCTTCTGGGGCAACGTCACCACCAACAAGCTCAGCGTCATGGCGCACCGCACCATATCGCGCGCGCTTGCCGGGCGGCACATCTACATTCCCGGTGCGGTGAACCGCGTGCTCTCCGCTCTGGGCAAGCTGGTTCCGGCTGGGCTGGTCGCGAATCTGCTCTACCGCCGCTGGGACACCGCGCAGGCGCAGTGGCTGAAAAATCAATAAAGCTGGAAGCAATCGACAAATTCCGTCATGACATTGCGTTATAATATGGTATAATTTTTCTTAATATACCATTAAACAGGGAGGACGGGGAGCAAATCCACATCCAAATCGGCGGCAGCGGCTTCAAGGACAACGCCGATATCGCCGCGATGCTGGAATCGCTGGAATTGAAATAACACTGGCGAAACACCGAAGGGCGCATCCCGCGCCCTTTTTGTTTGCCGGATCTCAGCTTGATGACAGACACTGCCGCCAAACCCCTATGAAGAGCTACGGCTTTTCCGCGCGTCCGGGAGGCCGCGCCCTACGTTCGCACGCCCTTCCGGACGCGCCGTCGTATCGGCTTTTTCAACCGTCTCCTCGAGGAGAAGACTCATTTTGTCTGCTGGAGACGAGGCGCTAGACAGTGGCATGCTGGATAGGAAGATGGGGATAGAATAATATGAAAAGGCCCCCTTGCCTAAAGGGGGCTGTCACCGAAGGTGACTGGGGGATTCGGCCCGCACCGCCTGTCAGCAAACCCACCCCAAAAAGCGTGCTTTTCGGGGACCCCGGCACGTCGATGGAGGCTATGTCAGCGCTAAAAGAGTGCCTGCACCGCAGACGCTCCATTTCTTTTCTGAGTGTTTTTGGGAGGGGATAGAACCCCATACCGGGCACTTACCCCTCCCCTGCATTTTCCGGTTCTGTGAACGCGGAACGACACAAAAGACATTCCTTGCGATTTCAGCATCGTGATACGCAACGGCGCATCAGGGATGCCGCGCCCTACGAAAATGTGACCCGTAGGGCGCGATTTCCTAAGCGCGCCGAGAGTACTTTGTTTTTTCCCCTACTGCAGCTTGAACGCCGCGTTGATGTCCTCAATCTCGCTGTCGGGGATGTGCACGATGTCCCCAAGGCCGCGGGAGGCGATGATGGACTTCGCGGTGAACTCGGCCACCTCGAGGCGGTCGAAGGCATTTAAGAGGCTGCTGCCCGTCACCATCACGCAGTCGTTCTCGCAAAGCACCACGGGCGTGCGGGCGGAGAACAGCGACGCCATCTTCTGGGGCAGGCGGTAGCTGACGCCGAAGGGCACCTTTTTCACGTCGCGCAGCAGGATGTAGCTCTCCGGAATGGTGCGCGGGTCGAAAGCGGCGTCGGTGACGGCGAAGGCCATGATATGCGGCGGGTGCGCGATGAGCACGGACTCGATGTCCGGGTGGGCCGCGTAGATGGCTTCATGCAGGCGCACGCTGCGGCTGGGGCGCTTGCCCGCCTCGCGCTTTCCGCCGCGCACCAGCACGAGGTCTTCCACCTCCAGATACTGCCGGTCCGGCCCGTAGGGCGTAATCAGAAAGGAACCTTCGTCCACCCGGGCCGAATACGTGCCCTGCGTGCTGGTGAACAGCCCCTGCTCGTAGCTGCGGCGGATGAGTTTGACGAGGTCGCGGCGCAGCGCGTTCTCCGCGCTGGAGTGCACCCCCGGCGTGAACTCGTCCATGTCGTCCGCGCGCTTGGATGAAGCCGTGATGATGTCGGGCGAGAGGGGCTTTGGCGTGCCCAGCGTACGCGCGTTCAGCTGAAGCCGGGCGCAGAACTCCAGCGTCTCGAACGCCATGAAGGCGGCGAAGATGTCCTTCGCGCCGATGACCACGCCGTGGTTCTCCAGCACGACGACATTGAAGCCCTTCTCAAACTCCGCCGCGATATGGTCGCCCAGCAGCTGGCTGCCGGGCAGCGCGTAGGGCGCCATCGCCGCCTCGCCGCAGATAAGCCGCGCGGTCGGGATGAGGTTGATGTCGGGCAGCTTGCGCACGATGGAAAACGCCACGAGCGCGGGAGAATGCGCGTGCAGCACCGCGCCGATGTCGGGCCTCCGCGCGTAAACCGAAAGGTGGAAGGGATATTCCGACGAGGGCTTGTGCCGCCCGGCGATGCTGCCGTCCGCGTGGACGCGCATGATATCGTCCCGGGTCAGCGAGCCCTTGTCCACGCCGCTGGGCGTAATCCAGATGCCGCCGGACTCGTCGCGGATGGACAGGTTGCCGCCCGAGGTGGTGGTCATGCCGCGGTAGTAGATGCGGTGCATCATCATCACGAGTTGGTCCGCCGGATGCAAAAGCTCAAATCTCATAAGCTGTCTCCCCTTTGTATGAAGTATGGATACCCGCTGGGGTTTTTCTCATCATAATATACCATTTGGCAAAACACAATCGCTCCGCGGGGCTTATCCTTTGCCCGGAATGTGCCGATATAATTAAAAAGACCAGTTTTTCAGGGAGAGATATCATGGAATTGCCGGACAACCCCACGCCAAACGCTTCGGACGCCGGGGCTGTAATGGAAAGTGCGCCGGAGGCCATACTGCCCCGAAACGCTTCCTATCAATTTGAATACGCCGAGGAGGGCGTTTTTCTGCTTGTCACGTACGAAGAGGCGGGCGGCACTCCGCTGCGCTTCGAAATCGTGGTGCAGGAGCTCAACCGCAGGAATATCACCGCCGCCATCGTAGACCTTCGCATGCGCACCAAGCGCTACGAAACCCGCATCCGCGTGGCAGACCCCGGGACGGAGCCGGACCTCGATTCCGAGCCGTTCGTCTACATCGCGCGCGACGAGATGTCCGCGGAGATGGTGCTGATGCCGCCGTGCGGCGCGGGCCGCGCCAAAACCGCGGAGGAGCTGCTGGAGACCCTGCGGGACAAGTGGGGCGTCGTGTACGGGCTGGATGAAGAAGCGGTGACATACGCAGCGGCAAGCCGGGCCTACGACGAGCGCGTACCCATCGCGGCGGGACTGGCTCCGGTGGCGGGTGAGGACGGGCGGGTGGTGCTGCTGTTCAACACGCAGTACAGCTACGCGCCGAAGCTGGCGGAGGACGGCAGCGCGGACTACAAGGATTTGAGTATATTCGCGCCGGTGCGGGAAGGAGCGGTGTTGGCCACCGTCGTCCCGGCGGGACAGGGCACGGAGGGGTTCACCGTAAAGGGCGCTTCGCTGACACCCAAAAAAGGCACGGAGGCCCGGCTGCCCAAGGGCAAGAACGTGCGCGTATCGGACGACGGCATGAGCCTTATCGCGGCCAAAAGCGGGCGGGTGGATTATATCAACGGCCGGGTGGAGATTTCCGACGTGTTTCTCGTTCCGATGAACGTGGACATGAGCACCGGCAACATCCGCTTCGACGGGGACGTCATCGTGCCGGGCAACGTCATCTCCGGCCTGACCATAGAGGCCACGGGGCTGATTGAGGTGCGGGGCTACGTGGAGGACGCCACGCTGATTGCGGGCAAGGACATCGTGCTGAAGAACGGCATGCAGGGTGTGGACAAGGGGCGCCTCTGCGCGGACGGAAACATCGTGGCGCGCTTTCTGGAGCGCTGCGAAATCGAGGCCAAGGGCAACATCTTCTCCGACTATATCGTACAGTGCAGGGCCATCGCGTGCGGAAGCATCACGGTGAAGGGCAAGTGGGGCAAGATTCTGGGCGGAGAGGTGCGCGCCGGAAAAGGCATTTTCGCAAACTACGTGGGCGCGCCTTCCCACGAGTCCACCGTAGTGGAGCTGGGCTCCTCCCCCGATTTGCGCGCGCGGTGCATCCGGCTGGAGACGTCGAAGAATCAGATGAAGGTGCAGCTGGACAAAATCAACAGCCTGACGCGCGTCATCCCGTCGCGCAGCGATACGTCCGAGCGGCAGGAAATTCGCCAGAAGCTGATTGACGCGAAGGAACAGCTGCAGCAGCAGTATGACGAAGCCGCGGCGGAAATCGAACAGCTGACCCAAAAGCTGGCCGAGCACAGCGGCGCGCGGCTGCACGTGTTTAAGACCATCTACCCCAACGTGAAGGTCATCATCGACTCGTGCTCGATGACCACGCGTTCCCAAATCGAATATTCCACCTTCCTCTACCGCGACGGCGAGGTGGTGTTTACCGCCTGCGAAGCCAAGATGTAGCGCGAAACCCGGCAGAAAACGCCGGATTATCTGCCGACGGCAGCGCGAAGGCCGGATACCGTCCGCCCCGGCTTGCGGACAAAGCCCCCGAGAAAAGCAATCATAAAGAGGGGGAACATAAAAACCGCTGTCAAACGAGGTTTGTCAGCGGCCTGAGGGCGGATACCGTCCGCCCCTGCAAGGTATGTCTGTGACTGGTGTCGTGTTGTTACCCAGTATCGCCTGCCGCTGAAGCGGCTTTTTTATTCCGCTTCGTGCGCCTGCTCCCATTGCGCCATCAGCGTATCAATCTCGCCTTGCAGCGCGTCGTACTCCTGCGAGAGCGCAATCAGCGCGCCCTCGGCAAGCGAGGCCGGGTCTGCCAGCGCGGTTTCAATCTCCTTCTGGCGCTGCTCTTTTTGCGCGATGTCCGCTTCTATTTTCGCGAGGCGCTTTTGCGCTTCTTCGCGGCGCTGCGCCTCCTCCTTCTCCGCGCGCTTCTGCTTGGCCTGCGCGGTTTTAGTGAGGCCGCTGTCCTCCGCCTGCTGCAAAGTGCCTTCCCGCTGCGCCGTCAGGTACTCCTGATATTCCTCCCAGCCGCCTTCGACTTGCACCAGCTCCTCGCCCATCGCAACCACGCGCGTGGCCACGCGGTTGATAAAGTAGCGGTCGTGGCTGACGAACAGCACCGTGCCGTCGAACTCGGCCAGCGCGTCTTCCAGCACCTCGCGGCTGTCCATGTCGAGGTGGTTCGTGGGCTCGTCCAGCAGCAGCAGCGTGCCCTTCATCAGCATCAGCTTTAAGAGCGCCAGCCTGCCGCGCTCCCCGCCGGAGAGCGCCGATACCGGCTTGAAGGCGTCGTCGCCGCAGAACAGAAAGCCCGCCAGCGTATTGCGCAGCGCGCTGTCCGTCATGCCGGGGTATGCCTCGCGCAACTCCTCGATCACCGTGCGCGTGTCGCACAGCGTTTCCTGCAATTGGTCGTAGTAGCCCGCCGCCACACCCGTGCCGAAGCGCACGTCCCCGCCGACCGGAGCCAGCCTGCCCGCGATGAGCTTTAGCAGCGTGGTTTTGCCGATGCCGTTGGGGCCAACGAGCGCCGCCCGGTCGCCGCGCAGCAGCTTGAACGAGAGGTCATTGAACAGCTGCTTTTCACCGAACGCCATGGAGAGGCTCTCCACCATCAGCACATCGTTGCCGCTGCGCCCCGCCGCGGCAAGCTGCAAGGACATGCGGCTGCGCTCGCTCTCCGGGCGCTCCACGCGCTCCATCTTGTTAAGCAGGCTCTCTCTCGCCTGCGCTTTGATAAAGTTCTTGCCGCCGCCCGCGCGCCCCCACGCCTTGTACTGCTCGATGACCTTCTCCTGACGGCGTATCTCCTGCTGGTTGCGCTCGTAGGCCTTTTCGTGCAGGCGCTGCTTCTCCGCGCGCTGCAATATGAACGCGCTGTAGTTGCCGATATAGACATCCACCACGCCCCGGTGCATATCCGCCGTGTGCGTACACAGCCGGTTTAAAAAGTAGCGGTCGTGCGACACCGCGACCACCGCGCCCTCCCACGTGGAGAGGTAGTTTTCCAGCCAGCCCACCGCGTCGATATCGAGGTGGTTCGTAGGTTCGTCCAGCAGCAGCAGCGTGGGCTTGCTCAGCAGCAGCTTCGCCAGCGCGAGGCGCGCCCTCTGCCCGCCCGACAATGTCGAAACCGCGCGGTCAAACGTCTCCTCCGGCAGCCCGAGGCCCTTCAGCACGCCGCCTATGGCGCTCTTGTATCCGTAGCCGCCCGCGTCCTCGAACGCGCGCGTCACCCTGTCGTATTCCTTGGAGATGCGCTCCCACCGGTCCGCGTCCTCCGCGGCAGTCTCCATCTCGTGCTCTATCTCCCTCATGCGGGCTTCCAGCTTAAACGCCTGCGCGAACACCTGCAGCATGGTATCCCACACCGTGGCTTGCGTGCCTGCCGGAACCTCCTGCGAGAGGTAGCCCACCTGCGCGCCCGGCGCGATGGATACGCTGCCGCCGTCCGCGGGCAGCTCCCCGCAGACGATGCGCATCAGCGTGGTTTTGCCCGCGCCGTTGGGGCCGACGAGCCCAATGCGCATTTCGTCGGTCAGCGTGAACGAGACGTCTTTCAATACCTCGTCCGCGCCGAAGCTTTTCTGTATGTTTTTAAGCGTGAGTATGGTCACCGCCGCACCTCGGATGCAAAAGTCTCAACGGACATTATATCGGATGGGGAGGAAAAAATAAAGCCCGTCATCATCCCTTCGCGCATGGGGTAACAGCCCGAGGAGCCGTCCTTGCGGCCCACGCGGAGCGGGCTTACGCGGGCAGCGACAAGAAGACCGGCGACGCGCGCTACCTGCTGCGGCGCATCGGGGAGCTGGGGCGGGAGTTTGGCAAGCAGGAGTTGTGGCAGAAGGCGAAGGGGCGCTTACAGAGCGCGGAGGTTTTTGACGCGGCGCTGCGGGAGCTTAAAGAGCGTGGATATGTACGCATAGCGTCCATACCCACAGCCGGAAAGCCCGTGGTGAGGATACACGTGAACCCTGCTGTTGACGGTTGATGCAGCAGGGGTACCCTTTTGGTACTATTAGGAATGTTTTGTAGAAAAGGGGAGATTGCGTTTTTCATATGTTACCGGATTATGCTTGTGACAGATGTTGCAGCAAATTGTAATCTTATGTTATATTTTATTAGTATAAAATAGTCTTATGACAATAATGCTTAGCATGGAGAGATACAATGCCAAATGAGAAGCTTAAAAAAATAATTCATCTTGCTTCGAAAACCATAGATGAACCACAGGAATATGTAGACTCTTATGTTGCTTTCATTGATATTTTGGCATTTAAAACAATCATACGCGATAAAACCGCACAAGAAGTAAAAGAAATTTACAATGAAATTCGGATGGTAGATACCTTGTTTTGTGGAACAAACCTTCTTAGTTCAATTCCACAAGAGGTCAGAGACAATTTGAAAATGACATTTATGTCGGATAGTATAATAATCAGTATATCTAAAGATATAAGCATGGCCTTTTTTGGTTTGCTTGTATTCTGTTTACTTATCCAACACAAGTTAATGGGACTAAGGACGCCTATACTGTCCAGAGGAGCGATATCCAGCGGGAATTACTATCAGTTTTACGATAAAGAAACAGATACGCCAGTTATATTTGGGCCATGCTTTAATGAAGCGTATTTATTACAAGAAGAAATCGCTATATACCCGAGGATTATCATTAGGAATACCCTTCTTGATGTTGAAAAAAGTCATCTTTCTGGGGATAGGTTAGCATTATTAAATAATTTCACAAGAAAAAGCGACGACGCATATTACTTTATAGATTATTTAAAATTCCGTATGGTTTTCTCAAAAGAAGGGTTTGAAGGCAACTACAGAATAAAAGAGTTCATTGAATCTCAGTTATTAATACAACAAATAGAAAGAATAAAACAGAAATATTCATGGTTGAGAGAATATTACAACAATACTTTGAAAACATCAAGCGACATTACAGGAAGAGTTCTTCTTGATGAATATAAAATAAAATAGGAATGGATCTCGCTGTAGAGAGTGAACTACTCTCTTAATAATAGGGAGCTCAATATGACCAAAGAAGAATTCCTAAAATTCATGGCAGTGTCATCTGAAGAAGAGATGCTTTTATATTTCAATAACTACCTGCAAAGTATGTATTTGTTCGATAGTATTAAACATGAAATAACTTTTCTATACAATCTCGGATTATTTTTTTCTGATCTATACTCGAAAGATATGCAAAAAAGCATCTTTAGGAATGAAGATAAATACTATAATGCCCCCTTTTCTTATTTGAAAGCGATTCAGTTATACGAAGAGAATAAGTTGGAACTAGACGAAGATAGTAAATTTGTTTATGAGATTATAAGGCGCTGTTATATTAATTTAGGAAATGAATATAGCAATCAATTTAGAACGATTGACGCCCTGAGATATTTTAGAAAAGCCTTAGATATTGATAATTTTTTTGATATGGCCATAGGAAACTTTGCATATTGCATTGAAAGACATCCCATATTTTTTGAATTTAATGAACCAGACAAGATATTTAATTTATTATTTGAATTATATGATGGAATTGACATTGAACGATTGGATTCCGGCCAAAAATTTTTCCTTATAAAAAAAGTCCGATATAATCACCTATGGAATTCTTATATGGAATCAATAAAGGCTGGACAAAATCCTCAGTACAATCCTCAAAATTTTCTTGAAATGATTAGCAATGAGGATTACGAGGGGTGGTGTGTTAAAAAAACTTTAGTTCTAAATCCTGTTAATGATCTGGGCGATTATATTGACGCTAAAAAAGATATGAATATAAATCATGTTATTTCTAAGCTAAGACTTAATAACCACAACGCTTCGCTGCTAAAATATATGTATGAACTCTACATACACCTCAGGAAGAAGATATTTTTAAATAAAGATATTGATAATATTGATAATGTATATGAGTTGGAAATTACTTTTACTTCCTTGTACTCTTTCTTTGATAAGGTAGCTTTTTGGCTGTATAAATACTTCGAGTTAGCATGCAATAATGAAAGAGATGTAAATATTGTATCTATATGGAATTATAAAACTAGCATAGGGGTACCTCTGTTGGATTATCATAACCAATATTTATATAACATTTATTGGCTTAGAAAAGAATATAGGCAAACTAAAAATCAAAATTTAGAAATAAATCAACTTTTATCTCCAGATGCTCAAAATTACACAGAGCTTCGGAACATTTTTGAGCACAGAGGTTATAGTTTTAACTCGAAAGATGAAGCAAATATAAATCCATCGGTCACATTATCTAGAACTTTAAGATTAGCCTCAGTAATAAGAAATTTACTTTTATCAATTATATTCATGGTTGACGTTGAGAATAAATTAATTACGGATGGTAAAAGAAATCTTGATTTAGTTTACTTTCAATATCAAGGTTTTTAATTGCCGCGCTCCCCCACCCCGCAAAGCTGCGCTTTTCGGGGACCCCGGTCGCTCGCAATGACGGCGTCAGGCAACACGGTTCCTGTTCCGCAAAAAACATCCCTAATCGTACTAAAAGCCCCGACGCCTACCCCTCCCGCAACACCTTTCGTCATTGCGAGGAACGCAGTGACGAAGCAATCCAGAGAAGACGGAACGATGGATGCGGCCCTCTGGATTGCCGCGCTTCCCCACCCCGCAAAGCTGCACTTTTCGGGGACCGCGGTCGCTCGCAATGACGGCGTCAGGCAGCACGGTTCCTGTTCCGCAAAAAACATCCCTAATCGTACTAAAAGCCCCTTGGAGAGACACCCCCGTGCCCGGCGTTACGCGTACCACTGCAGCGGGCCGCCACGCAGGGCGGCCCCTACGGTGCATCGTATCTTTCATTCCCGTAGGGGCGACCCTGCGTGGTCGCCCGTTTCCGGCGTTACGCGTACCACTGCAATGAGCCGCCACGCAGGGCGGCCCCTACGGTGCATCGTATCTTTCATTCAGGGGCGACCCTGCATGGTCGCCCGTTTCCGGCGTTACGCGTACCACTGCAATGGGCCGCCACGCAGGGCGGCCCCTACGGTGTAACCTGATATTTATTATTTTCGATATAGCGCCAGGTTTCCATGAATTCCTGTTCATTGCGAAGGATGTGTTCGTAATAATTCCGCTGCCATATATGCTTGTCGAACGGTGGAAATACTCCCGATTTCACACCGCGGAGATACGCGTTTGTCGTCATCGTTTTGAACCATCCGATAATACCCTGTAGGGGCGACCCTGTGTGGTCGCCCGACAGCAGCAGTATAAAATGAATATGGTCCGGCATAATCACATACGTTTCAATTCTTGCATTTCCGAATTTTTTCTCAATCTCAAGCAGCCAGCTTTCCATCAATTTCGCTGACCCATTGGTCGTTTCCAAAAGGCAGGCGCGCTGGTGCGTGCATATGGTAACAAAATATGCGTTGTTTTGCGCGTAGTCATAACCGCGCAGCCGAACCTGTTTTCTGCGGGGCTGATTTGACATCATAATGCACCCCTGAATTCTGCTACCCCGTAGGGGCGACCCTGTGTGGTCGCCCGTGTCCGGCGTTACTGCAACTGCACCGGGCCGCCACGCAGGGCGGCCCCTACGGGTTCAGCCCCCGCAGCGCCTCCACCTTCACCCCGCGCAAGCTGCGCACCACCACGTCCGCCAGCGATAAATCCTGCCCGCTGCTGCCGGAGACGCCCACGGCCTTCATGCCCGCCGCCTTGGCAGCCATCACGCCCATCTGCGCGTCCTCGATGACCACGCACTCCTCCGGAGCCACGGAAAGCAGCTTCGCCGCCAGCAGAAATATGCCGGGCTCCGGCTTGCTCTGCCCCGCGAGGTCCGCCGTCGAAACGGCCTGCACATAGGGCCCAAGGCCAAGGCGCGTCACCACGCTTTCGGCGTAGGCCATCGGCGAGGACGTCGCAATCGCCACCTTCAGCCCGGCCTTGGCGCAGCGCTTCAGCAGCCGCACCGCCGGGCGGATGACCTTTATCGCGCCCGCGTAGTAATGGGCCCGCATGTGCTCGTGTTCCAGCCGCACCAGCGTGTCGATGTCAAACGCGGCCTCCGGCTTCTTCCCGGCCAAATCGCGCCACATCGCGGCAGAGCTCATGCCCCGGTACTGCTTCTGCTCGGCTATCGTCACGGGCAGCCCAAACTGCCGGATCAGCTGCATGTTGATGCGCACGTACTCCGGTTCGGTATCCACAATCACGCCGTCCATATCAAACAAAACTGCCTTCAGCATCATACCTCCGGAATGTCAAACCGGTCGAACGGGGGCCGCACCGGTATGCTGTCAAAACACATGGGTGTCTTTTGGGTCGGGTGGACGAGGCACACGCGGCAGGCGTGCAGCGCCAGCGGCTGCTTTACATCCCTCGCGCCGTACTTCATGTCGCCGTAGACCGCGCACCCCACGGCGGCGAACTGCGCGCGAATCTGATGAAACCGCCCGGTCAGCAGCCGCGCCCGCACGAGCGTGAGGCCGCCCTGCGTGTCCAGCGTCTCATATTCCAGCACCGCCTGCTTTGCGTTTGCAGCGCCTTCCTGCACGATGCGCGCGGTATGCGTCTGCTCATCCTTCACCAGCCAGTGAACCAGCTCGCCTTGCTTTGGCTGCGGGGCCTTCGTCAGCACCGCAAGGTAGGTCTTGTCAAACTCCCGGTTGCGTATCTGCTCCGAGAGGCGCGCGGCTGCCTTGGACGTGCGCGCAAACACCATCACGCCGCTCGTGGGCCTGTCCAGCCGGTGCACAAGGCCGAGGAATACGTCGCCCGGCTTGTTGTATTTCTCCTTGACGTACGCCTTGCAGAGGGTCAGCATGTCGGCGTCGCCCGATTCGTCCGCCTGAGACGGCACGCCGTAGGGCTTGTCCACCACAAGCAGATGGTTGTCCTCGTACAATACGTGAAGCGGCTCGCTCACGTGCGCCACCTTGCCGTGGTACCGCAGGGCAGCAGTACCGCGCTGTCCTTCTGCGGCAGTGCCAGCGTGCCGGATTCCACCCTGCCCCCGCCCGGCATCAGAATGCTGAGCAGGTTGCGCGAGACCACGTCCGAAAGGCCGGTGGTATACGAGTTGATGATGAAGAACAGCGGGTTGTCCGAAAGCAGCGCGGCGCAGTCCTTTACGAGACCAAAGAGCGCGTCCTCAATCTTCCACACGCTGTTGCCGCTGCGCCCGTAGCTGGGCGGGTCCATGATGATGGCGTCGTATTTGCTGCCCCGCCGCTGCTCACGCTGCACAAACTTGCCGCAGTCGTCCGCGATATAGCGCACGTTGCCGCCCGATAAACCGGATAGCTGCACATTCTCCTTCGCCCACTCGTTCATGCTTTTGGCCGCGTCGACATGGACCACGGAAGCGCCCGCCGAGAGCGCCGCCAGCGTTGCGCCGCCGGTATACGCAAACAGGTTCAGCACGCGAATCTGCCGCCTGCTATCTGCAATGGTGCTGCGGATAGTTTCCCAGTTGACGGCCTGCTCCGGGAACACGCCGATGTGCTTGAAGCCCGTGGGGCGAACAATGAACTTCAGCGGGCCCACGCTGATGGCCCATTTCTCCGGCACCTTTTTGATGAAGCGCCATTTGCCGCCGCCGGTATCAGCGCGGTCGTACACTGCATGCGGCTTCCACAGCCGGGGCTGCGTGCGCTCCCATATCACCTGGGGATCGGGCCGCTGCAAAATGATGCCGCCCACGTTCTCCAGCTTTTCGCCGCCGCCCGTATCCAGCAGCGTATAATCGTTTAAATAATCTGCAACAAACATGATTCCCTCCGTTCCCCCACTATACCATCCGCGGCGTTTTTTTGAAAGCCCCGCCCTGCCGCGGTACGCAATTAGAATTGTTTTCAATATCTTGTTAAGGTTTGGGTTAAGGCTTTGTCGAAAAATGACGATAGAAATATAAAAGGGCTGTTTGCGCCGTCCTTTCTGTTTCATCCCAATTCGAATTTTGCTTAAGGAGAACCGACGTGAGAAAGCTATTTGTGCGGAAACAAACCAACAATGACACACTTCAGCCGGAAAAGAAGCTGAACCGCAAAAACGGCAAACCGAAGAAAGAGAAACGCAGGCACAAGCGCCTTTTTCTGGAGAACGTGCGAATTGCGCCCAAGCTTTTAGGAGCGTTTCTGGTCATCGCGCTCATCAGCACCGCGGTAGGCCTGTACGCCGCATTCAGTTTACGCAACTCCAGCGTCGTATTCAAAGACCTGTACGCCCATGTCCTTCTGCCCACCAAGAACCTTTCCACCGTGCTGGGCAGCATCGACAACGAACAAATCACCATCCGCCAGGCCGTTATCAACAGCACCGACGGCGGGAACTACATCCCGGTGTATAAATCGTCCATCAGCAACATCCGGAGCGGGCTGGAGTCCCAGCTCCGCACCATGGAATCGCTGCTGCCCGAGGACAGCCTTGAAACCTACGCGCAGTTTAAAGAGGCCAACGACACCTATCAGCAGCTGCTGGATGAGACGCTGGAGAAGCTGATAACCGGGGACAACGCCTACGCCACCAAACAGATATCCACCGGCGGAGACTTGTACGAGGCCGAAAAGGAAGTCAAATCGCTGCTGGACGATTTGATATACGCGGTGACCGCCAATTCGGCTTCCACCACCACCGCCAACAGCAAAACCGCCGACAGCGTGTTCATGATTACGATTATCACCGTCAGCGCCGTACTGCTGTTCTCCGTCACCATCGGCATTCTTATTTCCATCGGCATCAGCAAGCCGGTGAAAAAGCTGACGGAGAACGCCAAGCTGCTGGCCGCGGGCGATATCAACATCGACATTTCCGAGACGGTGGGCAAGGATGAAATCGGGCAAATCCGCGAGGCGTTCCGCAAGATACTAAAAGTCGTGCAGGAAATGACGCAGGATACCGACATGCTGATTGCCGCCGCCGCGCAGGGCGAGCTCTCGGTGCGCGCCGACGCGACGAAGCACGAGGGCGCATACCGCAGAATCATCGAGGGCTTCAACGCGACGCTCGACTCCATGGTGACCCCGACGGTAGAGTCTGCAAAAGCGCTGGACGAGCTGGCAAACGGCAACCTCAACGTCAGCGTGGACGGCAACTTCGAGGGCGACTTCGCCATCGTCAAGAACGCGTTCAACAACACCGTGGAAACCCTCAAACGCTACATCGGCGAAATCACCGCCGTGATGGAGAACATATCGGACGGCGTGCTCGATACCAATATCGAGACGGAGTACAAGGGCGATTTCATCGCGCTGAAGGACTCCATCAACCAGAGCATATTGTCGTTCAGCGAGGTCATCAAGGAAATCGACACCGCGGCGGAAGAGGTCGCGCAGGGCACGCTGCTGCTCTCCAGCGGCAGCCAGACCATCTCTCAGGGCGCTACGGAGCAGGCCAGCGCGCTGGAGCAGCTGACAGCCTCGCTGGATGACATCTCCGGCGAAACGGCGCGCAACGCGGACAGGGCCAAGCAGGCGAACGAAATCTCCATGGCGGCCAAGAACTACGCGCTGAGCGGCAACGAGAAGATGAAACTGCTGCAGACCGCGATGAAGGACATCAACGAGTCGTCCGCGAACATCTCCAAAATCATCAAGGTCATCGACGACATCGCCTTCCAGACCAACATATTGGCGCTGAACGCCGCCATCGAGGCTGCGCGCGCCGGGGTGCACGGCAAAGGATTCGCGGTCGTCGCCGACGAGGTGCGCAACCTTGCCGCGAGGAGCGCAAACGCCGCCAAGGAAACCACGGAGCTCATCGAGAACTCCATCAAGAAGTCCAACGCGGGAACCCGCATCGCCGACGAAACCGCCAGCGCGCTGCTGGAAATCGTGGGCGAAATCGAAAAAACCGTTGCGCTCTCCAGCGAAATCGCGGCGGCATCCAGCGGGCAGGCCGCCGGAATAGAGCAGGTGGGCCGGGGCATCGAGCAGCTTTCCGTCGTCGTGCAGACCAACTCCGCCACCGCGGAGGAAGCCGCGGCGTCGTCCGAAGAGCTCTCCAGCCAGGCGGACGCGCTCAAGAAGCTGGTGGAAAAGTTCCAGCTCAGCAGCGCGCAGGTGTACGAGCCTTCGCAAGGCTTCGAGCCCGAGCCGGAGCATGCCGCCGTCCGTCCGGGAAAAATCGCGCTCAACGATTCCGATTTCGGCAAGTATTGAACCTAACGTTCCGACGCCTCTCGTACCTGTGCGGGGGGCGTTTTTCATACCTGCGAACAGGGCGCGTACGGCCCGCTGCGCGCCGCTCTCCGGTTTTTATTGAAATATTGTTAAATCGTAATTTTATATTGACTTTTATTTTCTTAAAGTATATTTTAATATTATTAAAGGAGGTATCCGCCATGCCGATATCGGAACCCGAATGGATGAGCAATCTGGACGACGAAGATATGGCCTTCATCAAGCGCTTCATACTGGCGTCCGGCTCGCTGAAGGAAATCGCGGGGCAGTACGGCGTCACGTACCCCACCGTGCGGCTGCGTCTGGATCGGCTCATCCAGAAGATACGAATCGGGGAGGATGCCGCAAACGAGCCCTATGTGGCGCTTATTAAGCGGCTCGCCATCAGCGAAAAGATTGATTTCGAGGCCGCCAAAACGCTAATCTCCGAGTACAAAAAACTCCACGCCCAATAAAGAAAGGATTCGATTATGGAAACTCTCGGCGTCGTACTCTTCATCGTGGCTGCGCTTGCCACGTTTGCGGGCATCCTGTTGCTTCAGATATTTCTTTCAAAGCGGGACAGCCGGTGGCTCGGGCTGATATTGCCTGTCATCAGCTTTCTCCTGTCCTTTCTGTTCCCGATGAACATGGTCAGTTTGGGGGATGCAGGGCAGAGCGCGTTGATGTTTGTGCTGGTTCTGCTGCTCGGCAACATCCCCACCGTCATACTGCTGGCCATATACGCCGCGTGCCGGGAAGGCCGCCGCAAGAAAGCGCAGCTGGAGAAGATGAAGTTACAGGATTTGCAGTAGCCGCGGCGATACAAAAACGGCCGGGTTTCCCCCGCAGCCCTGCGCTGTCCAAAAACCCCCACCTATGTCATGCTGAGCGTAAGCGAAGCATCTTTAGCTGGCTTGATTTCAAAGATTTGTTTGAACCCAGCATGGGTAGCAAGTACTCTGCACCTTCACAGTGACGTGAAATACCTTTGTTGACAGTCTGAGCGGCGGGGTTTCCCCCGCCGCACCGCACTTACGCCTGCCCTGCCTGCCGCACGGGCCTCGCCTCGATGTAGCCGCGGTAGCCCATGGGCGCGAGCTGAAAGCGCGGGCCGTCCTCGTCCGCCCACTCGAAGCCGTACAGACCCGGGTCGTAGCTTTTCATGACCTCCCACAAATCGCCGATTGCGTCCTCAAACTTCTCTTCCGCGAACGGCGGCCCCTGAAACACCATCATGCTGCACGCGGGCAGCGAGATGACCTCGTACCCCTCCGGCACCTCGCCCGAAAAATCCGCCGGGACCTCCACGCCCTGCGCGTATACCGACGTGCCGGGCTTCACCATATGCTCCGGCAGCCACATGCCGATGGGCTCGTACAGCGCGCCGCGGATGCTCCCCAGCACCTCCCACACGCCGCAGCCGACTTCCTCGCAGTAGTCGAAGTAGTGCGCTGCCGTGACGCCGCGCTTCAGTATCAGCTTCCTCTCGGGCCGCTCCGCCACCTGCACGAACACCGTGCTCAAATTCGCCATGGTTCTCTCTCCTTGCTGTTTTGTGAGGTAATAGTCGCGGGACGGCAGAAACCGCTTCAGCGGCGGGCGCTGCAGCGCGTAGGCCTTGGGCGCGATGCCGAACTGCCTGCTGAACGCGCGCGTGAAGCCCTCGTGCGTGCCGAATACGAAGTCCAGCGCCACGTCGATAACCTTCGCCCCATCGTGCAGGCGCGCCGCCGCCGCAGACAGCCGCCGGGCGCGCAGGTAGTCGAAGGGCGTCTCCCCCGTCAGCTCCTTGAAGATGCGCGCGGCATGCCACTGCGAGTACCCCGATTTGCGCGCCAGCTCGCCCATCGTGATGGGTTCCCCGATGTGCTCCTCGATGGTCTCCTGCATGCGCTGCACCGCCATCACCTTCTGCCAATGCTCCATTTTCTTACCTCCGGAGACAGCATACCGCGGCGCGCGCTTCATTTCTTGACCGCGCGTGCGCAAATATAACCATCGGCGCGTCCGGGAGGCCGCGCCCTACAGACCGCGCGCGCAATGCTTCTGTCCATTATATCACTTTACGGGGTGCCGGTTTGGCGGTATAATACGCGCATACAGAAATTCATCGGCCTTATCATCATCCGGCAGCCTGCTTTGAGAAGTCCATCGCGCCCGTGGCGCTGGCCATCCTCCCTGCGGGCGCGGCCTGGTCGTGGCGCATTTCGCCTACGCGGACGAAGCGCTTTTCATGACGGTTTGTGCCGCTGACGGTCAGCGGAAGAATGGAGCAACATGGAAGCCTACTATGGCCTTATCGCGCTGTTTATGGTATCGGTAAACGGAAGGTTTCTGCGTGCGATGCAATTATTCTCCGATAAATATGTCAACGATGAAGTTTCGATATTCTGGTTTATTCAGCCCTTTGTGCTGCCGATGGCGGCGCTCGTTGGCTTGGCAGTGCTGGTTTTTTTCAAAACCGATATTCTGGCATGGATTGCACTGTCCGGGCTGGCTTTTGAAATCGTATGCGCTGTGTATCGAAACAAAGCCCGAAAAAAACTGAGCCCTCCGGTAAGCTGATTGCTATATTCCCGGTTTACGAACCGGATGCTTCTACAGAAGACGGAGGAACCATGAAAAAAATATCGCTGAAAATTTATGTTGTGGCTATGTTCCTGTGGATTCCTTTATGCGTATTGATGGTATTCGGAGCAAGGTATCCGGTTTCCGCGATACTGTTTTTCGCAGCGCTGCTCGTGAATATCATCATGGGCATACTAACCACCGCGAATCTGTATCGGATGAAAAAGCGGCATCCGCTTTCATCGCTGCCTCCGGAATAATCGTTGGCCATATGGCAAGATGATTCCATCGCGCAGGAATATTATCTCTTTACTACCCGCTGCGTGTTCGTTATAATACACGTATGAAGAAGTTCCTGCTGGTGCTGTTGATTGTGGTATTCGCAATCGAAATACTCGCCGCGTGCGCTCCCATCAACGCGGAGGCGATTAAGGCGTCCGCGATGGCGCTGCCCGGATGGGTCATCATCCTGGGCGCGGTCGTGCTGTTTCTCATCGGCTTCGGCATCATCTGGAAGCTGATACCCGGCTTTGTGAAGTTCATCGCGCTGGTGGCGTTGGCCATCATACTCGCGGGCGCGGCCTACGGCATATGGCATATCGCCATCGTGGACAAGGCGCTGGACGAGGTGGAGAACATCCGCGAGAGCTACGGCGCGCAAACAAGCGAGTCACCCTCGGAGAGCGGGAGTGGCGGCCTTGATATCGACATCCACATCGGCGGCAGCAACTAAAGCCCTCTCACCACCACATTCTGCACGTACTTCCCGGCGGCTTCGGCCGCTTTTTTGATAGGCTCGGGGCGCAGCGGCTCCGGGCAGAGGCGGCCCTCCACCTTGCGGTACTGCTGCAGCGCGTAGCGCTTTGCCCCTGCCACGCGCTTTGCGATGGCTTCGATGTCGTCCGCGGTCAGCGTGGGCATCATCGTCGTGCGAAACTCGTAGTCCACGCCGCTGCCCATCACCAGCTCCGCGCTGCGCCAGATGGGCGCGTCGTCCACGTGAAAAGACACCGCGCGGGATAATTCTCCCGACGGCGTCTTTAAGTCGATTGCGATATAGTCGAGCTCGGGCAGCAGCGCCTCCACAATGTCCGGATTCAGCCCGTTGGTATCCAGCTTCACGCGGTAGCCCATGCCCTTCGCACGCCGGATGAAGTCCCCCAAATCCGGCTGCAGCGTGGGCTCCCCGCCCGACACCACCACGCCGTCCAGAAACCCCGCGCGCCGCCGCAGATAATCCGTCACCGCGGCTTCGTCCAGCAACGCCCCGCGCTGCCAAAGCGCCCGGTTATGACAGTACCAGCAGTCCATGTTGCAGCCCGGCACGAACACGGCGGCGGCGATGTGGCCCGGGTAGTCCACGAAGGAGTTCTTGACGAGGCCCGCTATCAGCATTCCAGCGCCTCTGGCACCACGAATTTGAGCCTCTCCCGATACTCCTCCTTTTTGCCCTCGTTGTAGTTCTGCACAGGCCGCAGGTATCCTACCACGCGGCTCCATACCTCGGTCTTCGCGCCGCACTCCGGGCAGACGAACTGCTCGCCCGCAAGGTAGCCGTGCGTGTCGCACACGCTGAACGTGGGCGTGATGGAGATGTACGGCATGCGGTAGCGCGAGAAGATGGCGCGTATCAGCTTCTTGGCCGTCTCGATGTCCTCGATGCGCTCACCCAAGTACAGGTGCTGCACCGTGCCGCCTGTGTAGAGCGACTGCAGCTCGTCCTGCAGGTCTATCATCTCCATGATGTCTTCGGTATAGCCCACCGGCAGCTGCGTAGAGTTGGTGTAGTACGGCACGTCCCGGCCCGAGGTGATGATGTCGGAATAGCGCTCCTTGTCCAGCTTGGCGAGGCGATAGCTTGTCCCCTCGGCGGGCGTAGCCTCCAGATTGTACTGGTGATCCGTCTCCTTTTGAAACTCCTGCATCAGTCCGCGCAGATAGTGCATGATTTCCACGGCCATGGCGTTGCCCTCGTCGGTTTCGATGCCCTTGCCCATGTAATTCAGCAGCGCCTCGTGCATGCCGATGATGCCGATGGTGTTGAAGTGGTTCGACCAGTACTGCCCGGTGCGCTTTTTGACGTCGCGCAGGTACACGGCGGAATACGGATACAGCCCGCTCTCCGTCTGGTGCTCGATGATTTTGCGCTTGATTTCCAGCGACGTCTTGCCGATGTCGGCAATCCTCCTCAGCCGCGCGAAGAACTCCTCCTTCGTGCGCGAAAGATAGCCGATGCGCGGCAGGTTGATGGTGAACACGCCGATGGAACCCGTCAGCGGGTTGGAGCCGAACAGTCCGCCGCCGCGTTTGCGCAGCTCCGTCACGTCCAGCCGCAGACGGCAGCACATGGAAACCGCGTCCTCCGGGCTTAAGTCGGAGTTGACGTAGTTGGCGAAGTACGGAATGCCGTATTTGCACGTAATCTCCATGAACTTGTTGACTACGGGCGTATCCCAGTCGAAGTCCTTGGTGATGTTGAGCGTGGGAATGGGGAACGTAAACACGCGGCCCTTGGCGTCGCCCTCCAGCATCACCTCGCAGAACGCAAGGTTGAACCGATCCATCTCCTCCTGATAGTCGCCGTAGGCGGTGTCCTGATACACGCCGCCGATGATGACGGGATGGTCGCGCAGCATTTTGGGCACCTTGATGTCGAACGTCAGATTCGAGAACGGGCACTGGAAGCCCACGCGCGTGGGCACGTTGATGTTGAATATGAACTCCTGCAGGCACTGCTTAATCTGCTCGTGCGTCATGTTGTCGCGCCGCACGAAGGGCGCGCAGTACGTATCGAAGCTGGACCAGGCCTGAGCGCCCGCCGTCTCGCCCTGCGTGGTGAACGTAGAGTTGACAATCTGCCCGAGGAACGAGCGCATGTGCTTGGCGGGGCGGCTCTCCACCTTGCCGGGGATGCCGCCGAAGCCCTGCATCAGCAGCTGCCGCAAATCCCAGCCGGCGCAGTACGGGCCGAAGAAGCCGAGGTCGTGAATGTGGCAGTCGCCTGAGGAATGGGCGTCGCGCACCTCCTGCGGGTAAATCTCGTGCAGCCAGTATTTCTTGGTGAACGCCTCGCGGATGTAGTTGTTGAGGCCGTTGACGCTGCGCTGCGTGTTGGCGTTCTCGCGCGTGTTCCAGTCGGTATCGGAAAGGTAGCTGGAGAACATGTCGATGGTCGCGCCGATGAGCGCGTTGGCTTCCCTCGCGCCCTTGCGCTTTTCGCGGTAGAGTATGTAGGCCTTGGCCGTGCGGGCATGGCCGTTCTTGATGAGTACGCGCTCGACGACGTCCTGAACGTCCTCAACGCCCGGATTGCGGTCGGCAAACTGCAGCCGCAGGATATCCACCACCTGCTCCGTCAGCTGCTGCGCGCGCGCATAGTCCTCCCCGCCCACTGCCTGCGCCGCCTTGAATATGGCATCGGCAATCTTGCGCGGCTGGAACGCTTCCTTCTGACCGCTTCGCTTGAGTATGACTGTGAACATATGAGATAACCCCCTGCTTTGAATGTGATGTCAAATTAAGTGCCGTATATATACTCATATACAATAAATATTGTATAATTAAGTGAGGTTATTATATTCCCATACTATATATAGTGTCAATGCAGATAATCCAAATATAGCCTTAATTACTTTTTTCACAAAGAAGAGTGGCGTTCGCGGCCTCTGCTATGGCAATTTTGTCGCAGCGGGTGACTGCCGTCCGCCGCGCCCTTCAGTATGTGCCGACGTTAACGTCAATGACCAGCGGATCGCAGACCACCTCGTGGGCTTCGTCGATCGGCACAAACTCCACCGTCAAATCCTTGCCGGAATCCAGCGGCGAAAGCGGAACGTTGTCGTAACCCGCGGTACCCGGCGTAATCCAGTACTCGGCGCGGATATACCACGCAAGATACCCCTCCTGATGCACCCAAATGTCGGTGTAGTACGTCGTGCGCTGCCGCACCGCGGTATCCTCCGTGCGCGTGGATATCCACAGGTTGTCCGCGGTAAACTCCAGTGAGAGCAGCTCTATCGTCAGCGTACCGCTGGTGACGCTGTGCGACGCGGCGTCCAGCGTCACCGTGCGCTCCGCCACCTCGAGTTCCGCGTTAGCCGCGTCCACTTCCAGCTCGTTTACGGTGAGCCACAGCGCGTCCGTTTCGCTGCCGTTGTCCCCGTATATCGTACCCGCTCCCTGGATGGTGCCGCGCACATAGACGACGTCGCCCGAGGCCATCTCAGGCGCTTCGCCCGTCCCGAAGTCCAGTATCGTCAAAGTGATTACACTGCGGCTCGTAGCGTAATAGACACTGTTCCCCCCCTCCATCTGCTCTCTTTCGCCGTGAATCATAAAGGGACTGTCGTATTCACGGCCCGCAAACGCATCCGGGTCGGCAAACACTTCAACCGCATGGGTGTAGCTGATGGGTCCGCCCGCAGCGCCCTGCGTCGTCAGCTTCGGCGTGGGACGGGGCGCAGGGCTGGGTGTCACGGACGCCGCCGCCTTCGGGGTGCGCGCGGGCTCCGCGCTGTCCTCCGGCGCATCGGTTTCCCTGTCGGCGAGGCCTCCCAGCGCGTGACAGGACGCCAGTACAAGGCACAGCAATGCAATCAGAAGTATAACCGCCGTTTTTCGCATCCGTTTTCTCCTTATTGATTGTATGAAACGCAGGTATCCGCTTCGATGTTGATTCCATCATACCACCCCGGCGGGCACGGCGCAATTCACCGTGCCCCTTTTTTTGCCATACGGAAGGGGTTGGGACTGTTTGTGTCGAATAATAAGGAAATTTATTTTCAAGGAGTTATTATGTCCGTTCCTGTCTTCTCCCCTGCGCCCCGCACGCGCGGCGGCGCCCGCCTGGCGATGCTGATTTGCGCAATCGTATTCGCCGGTATTGCCGTGCTGTCGTTCGTCCAATGGTCCTCGACGAAAGCCTCCCTCGAAGAAAACGGGCGGCCGGATTTCAACACGCTCTCCCAGAAGGAACTGAAGGACGGCCTGCAGGTGAGTGGCACCATCGACCTCGCCATCGAATGTTATGCCGAGTCCTACGGAACCACCTACGGAATCCGCACCTCCGACGACAGCGACACGCTGTTCTATCTGATTCCCGTTTATGACCCCTACCCGGACGGCTCCATCAACATCCGCTACTTCATCACGTACGAAGCCAGCCCGGGGGATTTCGCCGCCATGGACGCCGCTGTGTCACAGATGTGGACGACATCGGGGGCCATCACGCCGCAGCTTACGCTGGAAAACGCGGAGATTGCCCCGCTGCCCGGCGACGTCGCGGGCTATCTGGACGAATATGTGAACGAAGACACCTTCTACGATAATGGCTCCCTGATTGACTGGTGCGCCGAATACTACATATTCGATACCGAGGATCCGCAGGTCATCGCCTCCAAGCTGGCGCCCTACATGATTCACGGCACAAGCCCCGTCAGTACGCCCCTGATTGTGGCATGCGTGTTCGCCGGCATCGCGGCTCTCTGCTTCATACTGTTCCTGATACTGGCGCTGGTCAAGAAGCCCATCAAAGGCCTGCCGTACGGGCCGCCGCCGGACGACTTCTCCAAGATGCGCGAATTCAGCGCGGAGCAGTCCCAGACGCCTCCCGGGTACAACGGCGATGGATTTGACGTCTGACGTTCTTCAGACCCTGCGCGAGGCGGGCGCGGTGCTGGCGGGGGTTGCCGACCTTCCGGCGCTGCCCGAAGCGCCGCGTCTTGGCATGCGCTTCGGCGTCTCCGTGGCGGTGAAATACCCGGCGCGGGTCATCCGCGGCATATCGGACGGCCCGACGCGGGACTATTTCGACCAGTACCACGCGCTCAACGAGCAGCTGGACGCCATCGTCTCCGCCGGTGCGCGGCGGCTTTCGGACGCGGGATACCGTGCCGTCGCGCAGACGCGCGCCTTCGTGCGGCAGTCCGAAACGGACTACGCCACGGCGCTTCCGCACAAGACCGTCGCGACGCGCGCGGGCCTCGGGTGGATAGGCAAATGCGCGCTGCTCGTCACGCGGGAGTTCGGCTCCGCCGTGCGAATCTCGTCGCTGCTGACCGACGCGCCGCTGACCCCTGCCCCGCCCATGGACGAGCCCCTCTGCGGCAGCTGCACGGCCTGCACGCTTGCCTGTCCGGGGCAGGCGGTCACGGGCCGCCTCTGGACGCCCGGGCTTCCGCGAGAGGCGCTGTTCGACGCGCACCGCTGCCGCGAGAATGCGCGGGCGCTGTCTGCCCGCAAACTGAACGAGGTCATCACGCTGTGCGGCAAGTGCATCGAGGTCTGCCCGCATACGCGGCGCTATCTGGACGCCGCCGCAGACTGAAAGGACAGCCATGGAAGACCGTATCAAAGCATACGCGCTCACGTTGGGCGCGGACCTGTGCGGCATCGCGTCCGCGGACCGCTTCGAAGGCGCCCCCGCGGGCTTTCACCCATGCGACCTCTACGCGGACTGCCGCGCCGTCGTCGTGCTGGCCCGGGCGCTGCCCAAGGGGCTGGCTTTCGTCAACCCGCGCATACTCTACGGCCACGCGGGCGACGTCAACTTCGCGGGGCTGGACGCCGCCGCGCTACGCCTCGCGCTCTATCTGGAGCGGCTGGGCGGCATCGCGGTTCCGCTGCCCTCCGACGGGCCCTACGAGTACTGGGAGCCGGACACGAAGACCGGCAAGGGGCTTTTGTCCATGCGGCACGCCGCCGTGTGCGCCGGGCTGGGCAGCCTCGGCAAAAACACGCTGCTGATTAACCGCGAATACGGCAACATGCTGGGCATCGGCGCGGTGCTCACGAACCTCCCGCTGCGCCCCGACCCGCTGTCGGAGGAGCTCTGCATCCCCGGCTGCCGCCGCTGTCTGGACGTCTGCCCCTCGGGCGCGCTGGACGGCGTCACCGCCAACCAGACGCTCTGCCGCGCCCACACCTACGGCGAGAACGCGCGGGGCTTTGGCGTGGTACACTGCAACCACTGCCGCCTCGCCTGCCCCAACGCGTTTGGCACAAGGCGGGAATCAGATGATTAGACCCATACTGCGGCTGGGCAACCCCCGGCTGTACGAAACGAGCGCCCCGGTACTGCGTGATGAGCTGCACTCGCTGCGCGGTGTCGTGGCCGATTTGCACGACACACTCCTGGACTTCCGAATGCAATACGGCGCGGGCCGTGCCATCGCCGCGCCCCAAATCGGCGTGATGAAGCGGCTGGTGTACATGAACACCGGGAAGCCGGTGGTCTTTCTCAATCCGGTGCTGGAATTTCCGGACGGCGAAACGATGGACGTCTGGGACGACTGCATGTCCTTCCCGGGCCTGTGGGTGCGGGTGCGCCGCCGCCGCCGCTGCGTCATCCGCTATCGGGACATGGACTGGCGGGACGCCCGCATGGAGCTGGAGGGAGACCTGTCCGAGCTGCTTCAGCACGAGTGCGACCATCTGGACGGCGTGCTCGCCACGATGCGCGCGCTGGACAACCGGGCCTTTCGCGCGGGCGGCTGGGACGCGCGATGAAAATCGCCATACTCGGCTACAGCGGCAGCGGCAAATCCACGCTGGCGAAAGCGCTCTCCGGCATATACCGAATCCCCGTGCTCTACCTCGACACCGTGCAGTTTATGCCCGGCTGGGCGGAGCGCGACCGGGACGAGGCGCGCGCGCTCGTGCGGGACTTCATGGCGCGCAACGCCGCGTGGGTCATCGACGGCAACTACACCGACTTTCTCCAACCCGAGCGGCTGGAGCAGGCGGACGCCATACTGATGCTGCGCTTTCCGCGGCGTGTCTGCATGTGGCGCGTCGTGAAGCGCTACTTCCGGCACAGAAACACCTCGCGCGAAAGCATGGCGGAGGGGTGTACGGAAAAGCTGGACGCGGAGTTTGTGCGGTGGGTGCTCTTTACGGGGCGCACCCGGGCCATCCGGCGGCACTACCGGGACATCGCGGCACGCTGCGCGGACAAGACGCGCGTCTTCCGGAATCAGAGGCAGGTGGACGAATACGTGCGGGCGCTGCGCGACGCGCGGCAGGAGTAACCGTACAGCATGTCCCCCCGGTGACGCCACCAGCAGACCACGCTGAATATCATCCGTGAGCGCTGGCTGAGCACGCGGATGCCCACCCTCGAAATTGAAAGCATATCGCGCAAAAAGGCTATTACTACCGCCATCCGGAATTCAAGGGTTCGGATATGATGCACAGCAGGGTCTTACCAGGCAAAATTAGTGGTATAATCTAAATGGATAGTTCAATATGTTCTATTTGCATAAAGGAGAAAAGTGATGACGAAAATCGATCTGGTCCGGCAGGAAATGATGAAGGCGCTCAAGGCGGGAGATACCGCGCGCAAGGAGGCGCTGTCGCTGCTGCTGTCGGCGCTGAAAAAAAAGAATATCGACAAGCGCTCCGACCTCACCGAGGAGGAAGAAAATGCGGTTGTTTTCAAGGAGATCAAGGAAGCGCAGGAGGCAATCGATTCCGCCCCCGCGTCCCGGACGGACATCATTGAAGAGAACAGGCGTAAAATCAGTGTCTATTCAGAATTTGCGCCAAAATTAATGGGCGAAGATGAAGTAAGAGCGGCAATACTGGGCGTGATTCGTGAGCTGGGTATTGAAAAGCCCACGCCTGCGGATAAGGGCAAAATCATGAAATCCGTGATGCCGGTTCTGAAAGGCAAGGCCGATGGTGCTATGATCAATCGGCTGGCGGAGGAACTGATGCGCGGTTAGAATGCAGGGGCGGCATTCGCCTCTGTCCGTTTCCCCAGCAGTCCCGCAATCGGAGAAGGATGCAATTCGTACCGGACGGATGATTACCGCCCCTACAGGGTATTGCGTAAAAAAGCAGGGATGTGAGCGCGGTATCGATGCCCTGCGCGCGATGCAGAATATCGGATATTTTTGCCGAATATTAAAAGACAAATTATCTTGCTGTTTTGTCTAGGCTAAGGCGGTTAGGATAAATGGTGCGCTCCATCGTTCTTTTATTTTGATTTTATCGACAAAATGAATGAAATCAATCAGGCTTTGCTGCTTACGCCGCTTTAAACTAATGGAAAGGTCATCAGATATTCGGGAACATACTGTTGTTCATATCAGGAGAAGGAGCTGTTATTTTGATAGAAAGAGAATTCCCAATTCTGGAATATGACGATGAAAGAAACGCTTTTATCAGACCCAACAATATCATTCAACCGGTCGATATTGCGGAGAGATGCGTTTTGTGTTTTTTCGCTGAAGCGATAGAAAAAATTCTTGAAGAATATCCAAGCAGGATTGTCGCCGATTTTAGAGCGGAATCATTAATGTTCCCGGTTTATGAATTGGAATACAAAAATCAAAAATTATCGTTAATACAAGCCGGAGTGGGTGCCCCTATTGCAGGGGCTCAGATAGATGAATTGACGGCATTGGGCTGTAATAAGTATATCGCATGCGGCAGTTGCGGCGTATTACAAAAAGATATTGCCGTAGGGCATTTAATCATCCCTGTTTCCGCCGTCAGAGACGAAGGAACTTCCTACCACTATATTAAACCATCGAGAGAAATGAATGCCAACGAGCGTGTTGTTCAAGTCATTGAAAGTACGTTGATTGAGCAGAAGGTTCCTTATGTCAAAGCGAAGACATGGACAACTGACGCGTTTTATCGGGAAACCCCTTTGAAAATACAGCAGCGTAAAAAAGAGGGATGTGTTACTGTTGAGATGGAGGCTTCGTCTTATATGGCAGTTTCTCAATACAATGGTGTTGAATTTGGCCAGATTCTTTATGCGGGAGATAATTTGGGCGGAGATATATGGGATAGCCGTAGTTTCAGCAGCAGAACCGAAATCAGACAATTCGTTTTGAGACTCGCACTCGATGCTTGCTGCAGCCTGTAAACTGCATCAATAAGCTTCTCGAATGATGAAGCCCGAAATCCCGCTCGTCGGCGATGAGGGCATCCCGCTGCGGCACGAGATAGTGCCGGAGTATAAAATCACCGGAGCGCCCGCGCAAAACGCGCCGCCGCTCCCCGGAGGTATCGTTTGATCCTGGAAACGCAAAGGCTGGTGCTGCGGGAGTTGGTGCAGTCCGATTATCCGTCGCTCTGCAAAATACTGCAGGATGACGCGGTCATGTACGCCTACGAGGGCGCGTTCAGCGACGGCGAGGTGCAGGCCTGGCTGGACAAACAGCGCGCCAGCTACCGCCAATACGGGCACGGCCTGTGGGCGGCGGTTCTGAAGGAAACCGGCGTGATGGCCGGGCAGTGCGGGCTGACATGGCAGGACTTTAATGGCGTCAGGGTTCTCGAGATTGGCTATCTTTTTCAGAAGGACTGCTGGCATCAAGGATACGCGACGGAAGCCGCAGTCGCTTGCAGGGAATACGCCTTCGGGCAATTGGGCGCGGACGAGGTGTATTCCATCATCCGGGACACCAATCTGCCGTCGCAGAACGTGGCCCGACGCAACGGCATGGTCATTGCGGGTCGGCTCATCAAGCACTACCGCGGCATAGACATGCCCCATCGGGTATACCGCGTAAAAAAGGCGTAACCGGCGCCGCGCGCGTTCACGCTTCGGCAGGAAAATGGGGATTTCTGTCGAATTGGAAGCGTACAGGATATTTTCCATACTTCTGAAAACCGCACACGTAAGGAGTTACGCATATGCCGCCACCGGCAGTCAAAACCGTAAGGGACTTAATCTACTGGCAGTACGCCGCCATCATGACCGGCGCGGCAACGGGCAAAAAGAATGAATGGGCGCTGAGGATGAGCTTTCTGAACAAGCTTAAAAGCGGTGAAATTGTATGGTCCACCGCCGTGCGGGAATGGCTGCTGGAGATGGAGAACCCGCATACCTGCATCTATTGCGGCGCGGCAGAGAACCTGACGACCGAGCATATCCTGCCCCGTTCCCGCGGCGGCGAGGACGTGACGGACAACGTGGTGCGCGTGTGCAAAACGTGCAACTCCAGCAAGGGCGCGAAGGGCCTGTACGAATGGAAGGGCCTCGCGGAAAAGAATAACCACCACCGCATCGCGGAGGGAAAGTATCTGAAGTATCTGTATTCGCTACACGAGTGCCATGGCACGCTCGACAGAACACTGGCGGAGCTCTGCCCCTGCTGTCTGAAGCAAAAGTGCGCGGAAGAGGGGCATGCCGAAAAGTTCACGCTGTACTGCATCGAAGGCTTCTTTGCGCCCCAGCATCACCGGGAAGCGCTGGGATAAGGCGCGCCTCCCTACTCCTCAGTAATACGTATCCTTAATCTCGCCCAGGCCGTCTATCGTCACGTCCACGTCGATGTTGAATCGCATGCCGGAAAGATAGTCGTCCGGCGCGTCGATGTGCGCCAGCTCCAGCATGCGCTGCACGTCTAGGATATCGATATCCTGCGCGCGCATCTTTT
This sequence comes from Bacillota bacterium, assembly GCA_023460085.1. Lineage (GTDB taxonomy): Bacteria > Bacillota > Clostridia > Christensenellales > SZUA-584 > JAEWCC01. The sequence continues at coordinate 43,325 of JAEWRI010000038.1, forward strand.
CCACCAGTTCCTCTTCGCGCCCTGCTATCACATCCTCCAGCCCGGTTTTCAGCCGCGCCGCCATTTCATTGGACGAGGAAAATCCCCCCTCCGCCTCCAGCAGCACCACCTTAAGCTCCAGCGTACAGTCCACGCGCACATGGCCGTCCTCCATCCAAACCTTGAAACGCGGCTTGTTATGCAGCACCGTATAGCCCACCGTTTTCCCTTCCTGCTCCGGGTTGGGCGCGTTGACAAGGCCGGTAACGACGTTTTCTTTCAGCAGTTTATAGGCCTCCGCTTCACTTCGGCTCAGCCTTGCCTTCATGACGGTGCCCACAAACACCGCCGCGCCGTCCATCATGACATAGGGGGCTGCCGTAGGACTGTCCTTCCCAGACGTCTGTTCGTTCTCCGAGCCTCCTCCGCTGCTTTGCGAGCTTCCGCCGCTCCCGCTGCTTTCTGTGCTTCCGCTGCTTCCCGCGCTCTGTTCCGCCGACCCGCTGCCGCGCTGCTCGTCCACGGTAGTCAGTACCATCAGCGGCAGCACATTGACACCAGCGCCGGTCTGCAGGTTATTCACAAACTGATAATACTGGTTTGTCAGCACCCCCAGAGAGCCCTTCTGCGCGTTCATCATCTCGTACAGATACAGCCCCATGAATTGTTCATCCTCCATGGTGACGTTCATCAGGTCGTGCACACATCCGTCAAACACGATGAGGTATATGCGCAATGAAGGCTTCTGGTCGCGCGTGAAGATATCGAGTACATCCTCCACACCATGCTCCGCCAGCGCATCACAGAAAACAAACGTCTTGTTGCCCGCGTATTCGATTGGATAATTCACCGAACTGCGCATCTGCTCCACCGCGGCGGTCAGGCTGTCGCCCTTGCCAAACATCACGATGCGTTTCTCCTGCCCCACCTTTTCTCCCTCGCCGCGGTACGCCTTGAACGCCTCGCCGTAGAAGTAAAATGTATCGCCCTCCAGCGCGCCCGCTCCCATGGTGAAAAACATTACGCGGTTCATGTCCTTGTAGCTGAAGCAGCCGGACGTCAGGGTCATCACCACGCACATCAGCGCCGCGCAGATGGTTTTAAGCGCCTTTCTCATGATTGACCCCGCCTCCTCAGCGGCGCGCGGGAGACCTTGTCGAGGTCGCCGCGCAGGAAAATATCGTGATATTTAAACGTTTTGCCGGTGCCGAACGGGTAAAGGAATGGATAGCCGCAGCTCGTGAGCCCGCCCAGATGCGCGACAAACAATACGAATCCCGTATAGAAACCCGGCAGGCCGATCAGCGATGCGAGTATCACCACGCTCACGCTCCAAACGAATATGGATGCATACAGCACCGGGATAAGGTACGACGCGATGGAGGTAATTGCCACAACCACCACCGTCACCTGCGACGCAAGCCCCGTGGTCACCGCCGCCTCCCCCAATATCAGCGCGCCCACGATGCTGAGCGTAGGGCCGATGGGCTGCGGCAGGCGCACGCCCGCCTCTCGGATGATTTGAAAGAACAGTATCATGTACAGCAGCTCCACAAACGTGGGCACCGGCACGCCCGCCCGGAACAGCGCCAGCCGGTACAGAAAGATGTTGGGCACCAGCTTGAAATGGTACGTGACCAGCGCGAGGTACAGCCCAGGAATGAAGGTGGACATAAGGAACGCCATCCAGCGGAACAAGCGCCCGAGGTTCGCCATTATCGGGCTGGAGGTGTAATCGTCGGTCGTCTGGAAATTTTCAATGAAAAAGAACGGCGCGGTAACCGCATACGGGTTACCGTCCATCAGCACCAGCACGCGCCCTTCCGCCAGCTTGCACGCCGCAACGTCCGGCTTCTCCGTATACCCGATGGTATCAAACGGCGTATAGCGGCTTTTCAGCTTGTGCTCCAGGTAGTTGGGATAAAACACATACTCCTTCTGCACCTGCGTGATTTTGTCGCGGACATAGTCAATCAGCTTCTGGGGCGTACATCCTTCAATATAAATCAGCATGGTATCGGTCTTGGTTTCCGTCCCCAGAAAAAACCGCTCCATCTTCAGCTTGGGCGTCTTAATCCTGCGGCGGATTTCCGACACATTGCTGCGGATATCCTCAGTAAAGCCCTCTCTGGGCCCTTTGATGACGGTCTCAGATTGCGGGATGTCGATGGCGCGCTTGTCAAAGCTGCGCATGTCGCAGCACAAAGCCCTCCCAAGGTGGGGCAGTATCACCAGCACCCAACCCGCCATCACACGCTCCAGCGCCTCCTGATACGCCTCCACTTCCTCGACCTTATCCGCTTCGATGACGCCATTCATAACGGTATTGAAACGCATGAAGCAGCTCATGCGGCGAAGCATGGGCTCGGTGATTTCCTTGGCTACCTGCCGGGTATCACACATCGAGCGTAAAAACACGATTTGCGCGCTACACAGGTGGCAGCGCAGCGTTCGAAATTGCGCGTCACAGATGTTAGCCAGGTCTTTTTTGAGTTTTTTTATTTGAATACGGCTCAAAACGCATTCCTCCCCGAATATTTTTTGAGCCATTAAGCAAAATCATTCAAGTAGATAATGGGAGCGGATATGGACAAATTTTCACCAAAGCATTTCATATTCCTGATGATGGCGGGGGCTATCGTGGCGCTGAAGACCTACCCGCTCGTTTTTATGGACGCCGGGCGCGATACGTGGGTTGCGGTTATTGGTTCCTCCGTACTGATATTTCTGCTTTTCCTGTTTATCGTGCGCACCATGAAGCCCGCAAAAGACGTAACGCTGCTGCAGGTATACGAAACCGCGTGGGGCAAGCGCGCGGGCAGACCGCTCATTCTGCTCTATTGTGTGTGCGTCGTACTGGCACTTATCGAGTCGGCTTCCATCGAAGCGGACAGCATGCATCAGAATATGCTCGTGGAGACGCCTTCATGGTATTTCCTGCTCTTCTTCGTTATCCCGACCTTGTATGTGGTGCGCAAAAACCTCGTCGTGGTGGTAATCATCTGCATCGTCGGCATATCGCTGATTATGGTGGCGGGCATCCACCTCGGCGTACTCACCACGCAGCAGAAGCACATCCAAGACCTGTTTCCGGTGCTGGAAAACGGCATCACGTCCGGCTTCTGGGCATCGGTGTTCAAATCGTTGGGCCAGTACGGCGGGCTGATGCTCGTCCTGCCCTATTTCTCCATGATCGGAAACAAGCGCGACAAGCTGACCAAATGGGCCGTCATCGCGCTTATTATCATCATACAGATACAAATCGTATCCATCACGGGCGTGTATATGACGTTCACCCCCGACATCGCCCAGTCGTATTATTACCCCAAGCTTGTTCAGACGCACCTCGTAAGCTACTTTGAAATGCTCGAGTTCGGCGAACTGTACGTGATGCTGCAGATACTGGGCGGCTGGCTGATGAAGTATGTAGTCGCGTTTCAGGCGCTGCTGCTGGTGCTGTCCTCCTTCAAGCTGAAGGAGCGCGCGCTGCACATTGTTGCCTACGTGCTGACCGCGCTGGTGCTGGCGGTTTCATGGTACCTCACCGGCACCTCGCTCCGTCTCTTCTCCGTGCTGAACTGGCTGCCGTGGATCAACCTCGGCGGCTTCATCGTGCTCCCCGCCCTGACGTTCGCGCTGTACCGCATCCGGCGCAGGAAACCCGCCGCACAGACCGCCGCCCCGGCAAAAGACGCTGCGGAAAAAGCCTGACCATTCTTGGAATGAAGAGGCGAACCATGCAAAAAGATGGATGAGAAGTCAGGAAGGTTCTTTCTGACCCGCCGACAACAATACTCTGAAAACGATGAGGTGTGCCGCTGCCGCAACGGCAATCGAGCCCGCCCACCATGCCACAGGGCTGCCAAGGCCATGCGCGGTGATGAAATAAGCAGCGTACAGCGACACAAGCAATTGCACTGACGACATCACAAGTCCGGGGTTATAGCATCTCGCCTTCGCGGCCTGCGCGATATGCGTCGCGCAGTTGATGATGCTGAATATCACGATACCCAGCCCAAACCCGATATTGACAACGCTGAGCGTGCCGAAGATCAGGAACGCCGCCCACACCAGCAGGATGTTGATCCAGAATATTTTGCGGTCGGTAAGCGCCGTCCGGCTATCCTTCAGCACCCGCTCGTTCATGTATTGCTTGAAGCCGCCCGGGATGTAATGCTCCTCCGTCTGGTGCAGCAGGTACAGCGGTATGTTGACGAGTGCCCAAAACATCGGGTCGCTCACGCGGAAAAATAGGAACAGCAGCGCCGCCGTGATGGCTGCCATCCACGGGCAGGCCTTTGCCCAATTCTGGTTCTTCGCGATCCGTTCAAGCATTGCCGTTCCTCCACGAATCTGTTGCAGGGTTTGTTCACAGGGGAATTATACCCCTCGCTGTGCGGCATGGCAACGGCGGCGGCGATCGTCCTCGCATGCTCGGAGTATCGTCCGTTAGGCATATTTTTTGCTCGGCAGGAGATATGGATATTTTTATCGAATACCAGAGATGAGGCATCTTGGACGGTATGTCTGTAATAGACTCTGCTTTGAGTTGCTTGAGGCTCTGTTATAGCAAATATGTGCCGATTAATGGGGCATTCGGGAGTATGGTTTTTTTATTACTATGGAAGGGGTATGTATTTTTATGAGAAAATATAAAATTGCATCGGTTCTAATGATAATACATGGCGGTTTTATGGAATTAGGAGGATGTTTGGCATTAATACTTGTTCTGGCATTAGGGAGTGACAACTTTAATGTTGATAAATACTTTTCATTTATCGTCCCGTATTTTCAGGAAAACCTGTATCTGATGATGATTATCGGTGGTATATTTGGTGCCGCTCGATTGATTGGATCAATCGGGTTGCTGAAAAATAGAATGTGGGGATTGGTTTTATCGGTTATTAACTGCATAATAACTATGACATTAATGGTTTTTATGTTGCCTGCAGGTATCTTAGACGGTATTTTTGCTGGTTCTGCTTTAATTCTGATTCTGGTTCAATATTACGGTACAAAAAAGGTAATAGAGTAAGCTGAGCAGACCGCCGGTCATTCTGCACAGTTTGTCCTTACCATTATCCATATAATACAACGCTTATAGCGGCTTCACCCAATATACTTTCTTACCCTCAGCCGCGCCCCGATGCCCCCGGCAATCAGTCGGCATTTCTCCACCTCGTCTTCGCCGATGACGTCCACGACGGAAAGCACGGTGTCGATGCCCTGCGCGACGCAGCTCCTCGCGAAGTCCAGCAGGTGCGCATACGCTTCCTCGCCGTAGGCGCTGCGGCACAGCTGCTGGTATTCCTGAGCGCCGCTCGCGTTGAGGCTGATGGACACGATATCCACGAAGCCCTTGAGACGCGGCGCGATGTCCTCGTCCGCGAAGGCGCTGCCCTGCCCGTTGGTATTCAGGCGAATGTGCGATCCGCGCGTCTTCAGGTACGCCGCGATTTCCAGCAGCGCGGAGAGGCGCATGGTGGGCTCGCCAAGGCCGCAGAAAACAATCTCGCGCACGTCCTCTTCGTTTTCCAGCAGCGCGATGACCTCCCGCGCGGAGGGCTCCTTTTGCAGCAGCAGGTGATACCCGCCCACGCCGTCGCTGTTGTTGCGCACGCAGAACGTGCAGTCGTTGGTGCACGCGTTCGTGAGGTTGATGTATATGGCTTCGCCAAGGCGGTAGATGTACGTGTCACTCATTGTATGCCGAACAGTCCTTTTGCGTTTTTGATGTTGGTTTCGCACATTTCATCGAAGCTCACGCCCTTGATTTGGGCAAGCCGCTCGATGACGTAGCGCACGTTGCTGGGGTCGTTGCGCCGGCCTCTCACGGGCTCCGGCGAAAGGTACGGGCAGTCGGTCTCCGCCATCAGGCGGTCCAGCGGGACGGCGGCGGCGGCTTCCACCACCTTGCGCGCGTTCTTGAACGTGACCGAACCCGTGAAGGAAACGTGCAGGCCCATGCCGACGCATTCCTCCGCCGTTTCCACGCTGCCCGAGAAGCAGTGCATCACGCCGCGCACGCCCTTGTGCTCCCGCAGCAGCGCCAGCGCGTCCTGCGTGGCGTCGCGCATGTGCACGATAACCGGCAGTCCGAGGCGCTTCGCCAGATCCAGCTGTCGCTCGAAGGTCTTCAGCTGCACGTCGCGCGGCGAAAAGTCGTAGTAGTAGTCCAGCCCGACTTCGCCCAGCGCCACCACCTTGGGGTGCTTCGCAAGCTGCTTCAGCGTGTCCAGATAGTCCTCCGGCGCTTCGCCCGCATCGTGCGGGTGTACGCCGACGGCGGCATAGATGTAGTCCTCCTCCGCGGCCAGCTGCACGGCCCTCTGGCTGTACTCGATGTCGGTGCCGACCTCGATGACGCCCGTAAGCCCGCGCCCCGGCAGCGCGGCAATCAGCGCGCTCCTGTCCTCTTCAAACTTGTCCGAGAGCAGGTGCGCGTGCGTGTCAAACAGTTTCATGATACGTGCGCGCCGGAAGGCAGCGCGCCGTCCAGCGTAACGATGCGCAGCGTGCCCTCGGCTTCCGCCGCCAGCAGCATGCCCTGAGACTCGATGCCCATCAGTTTGGCGGGCTTTAGATTGGCGACAACCACGATGGTCTTGCCCACCATCTGCTCCGGGGTGTACCACTTGCGGATGCCCGACACAATCTGGCGCGTCTCGCCGCCCACTTCCACCTGCATCTTAATCAGCTTCTCGCTGCCCTCCACGGCGACGGCTTCCTTCACGAGGCCCACCTTGAGCTCCACCTTCTTGAAATCGTCGTAGGCGATGACGCCCGCGGGCGCTTCCTCGCGCGCGGCTTCCTTCTTCTTCTCCACCGTGGGCGCTTTCTTCTGCTTGCTCAGCGTGCGGTTGTCGGACAGCGCCTCGAGTTCCTCCAGCTCCTTCGGGATGTCGATGCGCGGGAACAGCGGCGCGGTCTGCTTCACGGTTAGGCCGCATACCGAGCGCCCGAACGCGGAAACGCTCTCCCACGACACCTGCTCCCCGCTCTCGATGCCGAGGATATCCTGTATACGCTTCGCGGTGCCGGGAATAAACGCCGTCAGCAGCACCGACACGATGCGCAGCCCTTCCGCGAGGTGCGCCATCACACCTGCCAGCTGGCCCTTTTTGGCCTCGTCCTTCGCCAGTATCCACGGCGCGGTTAAATCGATGTACTTATTGAGCGTGCCCACGTAATCCCAGATGGCCATCAGCGCGTCGGGCAGCCGCAGCGCGTTCATGTGCGCCTCCACGGCGGCGGCCAGCCTGCCGCCCTGCTCCTCCACGGCGTGATCGTGCTCCGTGGTGTCGTAGCGCCACGGGATTTCGCCGTCGAAGTATTTGCATATCATCGCGGCGGTGCGCGATACGAGGTTGCCTAAGTCGTTGGCGAGGTCGCTGTTGGTTCTGGTCAGCAGCGCTTCGCTGGAATACAGCCCGTCCGCGCCGAAGGGCACCTCGCGCAGCAGGAAGTAGCGCACGGCATCCACGCCATACCGGTTAATGAGCTTCACCGGGTCCACCACGTTGCCCTTGGACTTGCTCATCTTGCCGCCCTCCAGCATCAGCCAGCCGTGACCAAACACCTGCTTTGGCAGCGGCAGCTCCAGCGCCATCAGCAGTATGGGCCAGATGATGGTATGAAAGCGGATGATCTCCTTGCCCACGATATGCACATCCGCGGGCCAGTACTTCTGGAACTTGGAATCGTCATCCGAGAGGTAGCCCAGCGCCGTGATATAGTTGGACAGCGCGTCTATCCACACGTACACCACGTGGTTCGGGTCGAAGTCCACCGGGATGCCCCACTTGAACGAGGTGCGCGATACGCACAGATCCTCCAGCCCCGGCAGCAGGAAATTGTTCAGCATCTCGTTTTTGCGGCTCTCCGGCTGTATAAAATCCGGGTGCGCCGCGATGTACTGTATCAGCCTGTCGGCGTAGGTGCTCATCTTGAAGAAGTACGCTTCTTCCTTGGCGCGCTCCACGGGACGCCCGCAGTCCGGGCACTTGCCGTCCACCAGCTGCCGCTCCAGCCAGTACGCTTCGCACGGCGTGCAGTACCAGCCCTCGTAGTGGCCCATATAGATGTCGCCCTGGTCATAGAGCTTTTTGAATATCTTCTGCACGGCCTGCACATGCCTCTCCTCGGTCGTGCGGATAAAATCGTCGTTGGAAATCTCCATGAGGTCCCACAGAGAGCGGATGCCCTCCACGATGCCGTCCACGTATTCCTGCGGCTCCTTGCCCGCCGCCTTGGCCACGCGCTCTATCTTCTGACCGTGCTCGTCCGTACCCGTCAAAAACATCACGTCATAGCCCGTCTGCCGCTTGAAGCGCGCCAGCGCGTCCACCGCCACCGTACAGTACGAATGGCCGATGTGCAATTTGTCGCTCGGATAATAGATGGGCGTCGTAATATAGTACTTCTTCATCGAAATCTCCCGCTTTTTCGTCTTGTGTATTAGGATAGTTTTACAAAGAAGGTTTGTCAAGTAGGGCGCGCCGGACACGCCGGACGAAAGCCGGCGGATGCAGGCGCACGGGAGATCCTTACGGCGGTCCCGCACCGGTTATAGATACCGTCTCACCTTTCCCATATACTCACGGTATGCGTCGCCGAACCGCTCGAGGCACCACCGCTCTTCGGAAAGTATGATGAAGTGCGCCGACACCTGATAGACCAGCAGTATCGCGAAAAGTACCCACGACCGGGCCATCAGCGCGCACCCGAGAAAGTAGATGAAATAAGCCACGTACATCGGGTTGCGCGACACCCTGTACAGGCCGCCCGTGTTGACCCCTCCCGTCCCCGGCTTCGCGTAATCCGCAGCGGCAGCCGCGTACAACACCGCCCCGGCGACGGTCACCCCCAGGCCAACATAGAACCAAACGGCATCGGCCCGCATCGTCAGAAAGAAAAGGGTCACCAACATCCCGGCGGTCGTGAGCTGGTACACCCAGTAAGCCGCTCTCTCTTTGCCGAGAAGCGGCGCAAAGTGCGCCGCGCGCCGCAGCGCCTCGCGGCTGACCAGCGCCAGCAATCCATACCGTATCAGCAATATGGGTATCAGCAGAAACCCTGCGTTCATTCTCCCGCCCTTTCTTCCCGCCCCGGTTTCATTATACCCCGAAGGCACCGATGCGATATCCAGCGCATGCTCAGAGGGATTTGCTCCCTTCCCTGACGCTCAGCGGCGCAAGCGGGTGCGACGCGATGAAGCTTCGCACCCACTCCGGGCTGGTCTTGGAATATTCCCGCAGCGCCCAGCCAATCGCCTTGTTGATGAAGAACTCCTTCGAGCGAAGGTTGCTTTCAATGGCGTCCGCCAGAAAAGCGGTATCGGTTTTGCCCTTTAAGTGAAGCTGGAATGTGACAGACATGCGCCGAAGCCACAGGTTCTCGCTTGAAATCCATCGCCGTATCGTCTCCCCCGTCTGCGGGTATTTCAGAAACAGTACGCCCAGCGGGATGTTGAACATATCCACGGTGTCCCACCACGAATTTTGCGTGATGAGCGCCTCGATATGCGAAACGTCCTGCGCCGCGAGCTTGTCCTTCATCTGCAGCACGTAATCCACGGCGAGGTAATGGAACTCGCGCTGCGGCCGCGCATAACAGGCATAGGCGAATTCCCAGTCCATCGTCTCTTTCTTTTTCCGATTCAAGAAATCCTTCGTCAGCGCCGCCCTCTCGGGCTTCTGAATCCCCAGAAAGGCAAACTGGTCCTTCAGATACGCGGACATTCGGGCCGCCTTCTCCGGGTCTGCCGCGGCCTCCAGCAATTCAAATACCGCATCGATTTCATGCTGATTCATTCCGTGCCCCTTTACCCCAGCCTATCCATGTGCCAGTCCAGAAAGAAGATCTGCTCCACCGGCTTTCCCAGCAGCCGCGCAATCTTCATGGCAAGCTCCAGCGTGGGGTTGTACTTGTCGTTTTCGATGGCGATGATCGTCTGACGCGTAACGCCCAGCTGCACCGCCATTTCCTCCTGCGTGCAGCCGCGCTCCTTGCGGAGACGCCGTATGTTATTCCTCATCGCTGCCGGCACGCACCATTCTTCTGGTGATGATCAATTTTGCGGCAAAGAACACAATGGACTGCGCGCACAGCAGCAGGAACGGGATAAAGGGAAGCTCGCCGTTCACCGCCATCTCCGCAATGGTCCATGCCGCCAGCGACGTGCCCACCAGCGCCCACGAAAGCCGCATCGCCTTAAAGTTCACGCTCATCTCCATCTCGTCAGCGCGTTTCATATCGCGAACCCTCCTGAATGTTAAACGTTCTTTACATATTATCGGCTGTAAAAAAGATGGTGTCAAGAACTTTTTACATTCGGTCACGCGGGAAAGAACAGGCGGCACACGAGTATGCTGGCGATGAGGCCCGCGACGGCGCTGATGATCGCCGCGGGGATGGTGTAGCGCGTCTTCTTGACGCCCACGCTGCCGTAGTACAGGGATACGGTATAGAAAATGGTCTCGGAGGAGCCCATCATGGTGCTGGCCGCGCGCCCGATGAAGCTGTCCGGGCCGTAGCGGTTGAATATCGATGTCAGCATTGCCAATGACGCGCTGCCGGAAAACGGCTGCATCAGCGCCAGCGGCAGCACCTCCGGCGGAATGCCGACGGGCTTCAGCAGCGGAGACAGCGCACCCGCGATATAATCGAAGCAGCCCGAGGCGGTGAACATCTGTATGGCGAATATGAAGCCCACCACGTAGGGCAGTATGCGAAACGCCGTCGTCAGTCCCTGCTTCGCGCCCGCGATAAACGATTCGTACACGTTCACCTTTTTGGCCGTGCCGAATACCACAACGAACGCGATGAACGCCGGAACGAACGCGGCGGAAATATACCCCACTACCTGCATCGCGAGAACCTTTTGAAAATCCGGGCCGCGGCGATGGCTACCGCCGTGTTGGCCGTGGTCGCGAGGAGCGAGGTCAGCACGATTTCGGCGGGCGCGGCGCTGCCCGCGGCACTGCGCAGCGCGATGACCGTCATGGGCATCAGCTGCACCGCCGACGCGTTGATAATGAGCAGCATGCACATCGCGTGGGATGCCCGCTCCTTGTCGGGATTGAGCTCCTGCAGCTCCTTCATCGCCTTCAGGCCGAAGGGCGTGGCGGCGTTGCCCATGCCCAGCATGTTGGCAACGATGTTGAGCGTGATGTATCCGCTGGCGGGGCTGTCCTTGGGAACGCCCGGAAACAGCCGCCGGATGGCGCCGCGCATCTTCTTTGCCAGCGCCTCCACCAGACCCGCGTCCTGCGCCACGCGCAGTATACCAAGCCACAGTGCGTACGCACCGATGAGGCTGATACACAGCAGCGCCGCGTCCTTCGCGCCCATAATGGCCGCGTCGGATACCGCCTGGGCTTTTCCCGTGGCGATCCCCACCACCGCGCCGATGACGATGAGCGCTGCCCAGATATAACGGATCATGTCACGCCTCCGGTTTTTATTTCTGTATCCGTTTATATTTATGCAATTGTGACGGATTTATTAATCTTTACTTTTTCTAGCTGTAGAGGTTGACAATATGAAACTATTTTTGTTATATTTTGATATGTGGGAGACATTTATTTTTAATGGGGAGATGAAAAGCAATGAAGTCAACGGGTATCGTAAGGAAAGTCGATTCGCTGGGCCGTATTGTGCTGCCTATCGAATTGCGCAGAGTGATGGGGATTGACATCAAGGATCCCATTGAAATCTTCGTGGACGACAGTCACATCGTGCTGGGCAAGTATCAGCCTGCCTGCATTTTCTGTGACAGCGTCACCGGAGTGACCGAGTTCAAGGGCGCCAAGGTGTGCGCCGATTGCATGGCGAAACTCAAGAAATAGTATCCGTCAAGCCGGAGGCGAGCCCATAGGCCCGATTCCGGCGGATACCCAGGGTTTCAGACGCCGCGGTTGCGGCGTCTTTTTTTGTCATCCCGCCGCGGATGTACCCCTTCAGCAGCGCCGTTATCTCTTCGTCCGTGGCCTCGGCGCGCGCGCGCGCCGCGCCGCCCACGATAATCACATACTCCCCTTTGTTTTCGCCTGCAAAGGCTTCGCACGCCTCCTGAAGGCTGCCGCGCAGCACGCGCTCATAGACCTTGGTCAGCTCCTTCGCCACCGCGGCGGGGCGCTCAGGGCCGCACGCGGCTTTCAGCTTCTCCAGCGTGGCGGAGAGGTGATGCGGGCTCTCGTAGAGTATGCAGGGCAAGGGGCTCTCCGCCGCCTGCGCGATCTGCCGCTTCTCCTCCGCGGGCTTCTTCGAGAGGAACCCGATGAACGTAAACGCCCCGCCGAAGCCGGAGAGCGTCATCGCGGTAACGGCGGCGCAAGCGCCCGGCAGAGAGGTCATCTCCACGCCCGCCGCCGCGGCTTCCGCCACCAGCTCCGCGCCCGGGTCGGAGATGACGGGCGTACCCGCGTCGGACACCAGCGCAACGTTCTTCCCCGCCTTCAGCTCTTCGATGAGCCACGCGCGCTTCTCCGGCGTGCTGTGCTCGTGGAAGCTCACCAGCTTCGTGTGGATATCGTAGCGCGACAGCAGCGCGCGCGTATGGCGCGTATCCTCCGCCGCGATAAAATCGACTTCCTTCAGTATGCGCAGCGCGCGCAGCGTAATGTCTTCCATATTGCCGATGGGCGTGGCAACGATGTATAGCATGTCATGCCTCTCCGATTCCGTAGATTTCGCGCAACCCGGCCGTGTACGCCCCGTCCGGCCCGTACAGTACAAGCTGCGGCATAAAGGCCATCCCCGGCCCCGCGCCCTTGCGCCCTTCCACCAGCGCAAACCCCGGCGCTTCGTCCGCGCGCCGCGATACCAGCCGCGCCCGCTTGGGTTCCACGCGCGCCTCGCGCATGCGCTGCATCAGCTCCGCAAAGCGCTCCGCGCGGTGGATCATACACAGCCGCCCGCCGGTGCGCAGCAGCTTCGCCGCGGCGCTCACCACGTCCTGCAGCGTGCAGCACACCTCGCGCTTGGCGATGTCCACATGCGCCCGGCCGCTCGGCTTGCCCGCGTCCGCGCGCTCGTAGGGCGGGTTTGATACCACCAGATCGAGGCCGTGCCCGGCTAGCCGCGAGGCTTCCTTCAGGTCGCCGCAGACGATGCGCACGCGCTCCTCAAGGCCGTTTAACTCCACGCTCCGCCGCGCCATGTCGGCAAGGCGCGGCTGAATCTCGATCCCGATCATCGAAAGCTCCGGGTTGCGCGCGCACATCAGCAGCGGCAGTATGCCGCTTCCCGCGCCCAAATCCGCCGCGCGCTCCGCGCCCTGCGTCCGCGCGAAATGCGCCAGCAGCACCGCGTCCGTACCGTACGCAAACACCTCCGGGTGCGCGATGATGCGGTACCCGTTCTGCAGGTCTTCAATTGTCTCATCCGGCAGCAGCCGAACGTCCACACTGTCCACTTGGTTTATTATACCGCAAACGGCGTCCGATGAAAACCGCCGCACGCGCGCGATTGCCGTCATGCTTTCACGCAATATTTACATTCCGCAATAAGGCGGCATGGTATACTGGAGTCAAAAGACGGCTGTGAAAACACAGCCGCACCCTCAATGGATAAAACCCGGACTGTCAGAGCCGGATCATTTTATAAAAAAGGTGAATATGGCAATTACCCCACGGCCGCGGCAATCGGCGGAACGACACAAGATTCCCTTCGGCGTCAAGCTGGGCTACGGCATCGGGACGCTCTCTTACGCGATCCCGTTTCAGCTACTCTCCGGCTTTTTTCTCTTCTACTGCACCACCGTCCTCGGCGTGTCGGGCATACTCACTGGTACGTTGATCTCCGTCAGCACCATCTGGGATGCGGTGACCGATCCGGTCATGGGGTATATCTCCGACCATACGCACAAGCGCATACTCTTTGGTCGGCGTCTGTTCTACATCTTCATCGGCGCCATCGGCCTGGCCATCGTCAATTACTTCATATGGAGCGTGGATCCGCAGCTGCGCGGCGGAGACCCGGGTACCGTCAAGGCCATATGGATTGCGGTACTGCTGATACTGCTCAAGACCTTCTCCACCATATATACTACGCCGTACCTAGCGCTGGGCGCGGAGCTTTCCAGCGATTACAACGAGCGCAACACCGTGCAGTCGTTCCGCACCGCGTTCTTCTTTTTGGGATTCCTGTTCCCGTCCGTGCTGGGAATGGCCTTCTTCTTCCGCCCTACCGCCGCCTATCCGGACGGCAAAGCCAACCCGGAAGCCTACGCGGCGCTGGGGCTCACCGCGTCCGCCATCACGCTGGTATGCGCGGCCGTCTGCCTGATACTGACCTATAAGCACCGCTGCGTGGAGACCGTCCCCAGGGTAAAGCGCAATCCCATCGTCGGACTGTTCCGCGAGATTGCCGAGGCGCTCAAGGTCTCCGATTTCCGCAACATCAGCTTCGCGCTCATGTTCATCAACATGGCCATGGGCATCGTCAGCGCCGTAGGAATGCATGTTTTCACGTATACCTTCGGCCTCAGCAGCGGGCAGATTGCGTTCGTATTCGGCGCGCTGTTTTTGACGGCATTGCTTGCTCAGCCCGTTTGGGTGATGGTGGCCAATAAATATGACAAGCGCGGCGCGCTGGTGTTCTGCCTGTATATGAACCTCGCGGTATCGGCGCTGTTTATCGGCTATGTGCTCGCCCACGCCTGGATAGGCACCCATTATCTCATCGTGCTGCCGCTGGCCATGCTGATAGGGTTTTCGATGGGCGGCAGCGTCGCCCTGCCCTACTCCATGATATCCGACACGATAGACAAGGACGCGTACGAGTCCGGCACGCGCAAGGAAGGCATATTCTACGGCTGCGCGACGTTCATGTATAAGCTGTCGCAGTCGCTCGCGGTGTTCTTTGTGGGCACACTGCTGGATGTCATCGGATTCAACGCCAACCAAACGCAAGCGCCGTCTGTCTATCTGCAAGTCGGGATGATACTGCCGGTCGGGTTTCTCATCTGCTTTGCCCTCGCGCTGATACTGACCAAAAGATACAGGCTGAATCGGGAGAGCGTTCAGAAATACCAATCCGGATACCATCCCCGGCAGCGCTGAAAAAGCGGCGCTGCTTTTCATTTTCCGCTCTTCCCTCGCATTCTTCTTCATTTCTGCGGCAACCGGTGTAAATATAATATATTTAACGCTTTACTATTTCACTATGCTAAATTATAATACACACATATCAAAATTTATATCAGTTACGGAGGAAAACCATGAAACGGATTTTAACCCTTATGCTGGCCCTCGCCATGATATTCTCGCTGGCAGCCTGCTCCAGCGTCGCATCCAAGCCAAGCGGATCGGATACCGACACGTCCTGGACCGACATCGTAGCAAAGGGAAGCTTCACGCTGGGCTTCGACCAGACGTTTGCTCCCATGGGCTTTAAGGACGGCAGCGGAGAGTATGTGGGCTTTGATATCGATCTCGCCACCGAAGTCGCCAAGCGTCTCGATCTGGAGCTCAAGCTTCAGCCGGTAGACTGGGACTCTAAGGCAATTGAACTGGATGCCGGCAATATCGACCTCATCTGGAACGGCCTCTCCATCACGGACGACAACAAGAAAGACATGCTGTTCTCCGATCCGTATATGAACAACCGTCAGATCATACTCGTGATGGCCAGCTCGGGCATCACCAGCATCGCGGACCTCGCGGGCAAAACCGTCGCGGCGCAGGTGGAGAGCAGCGCGATGTCAGCCATCAACGCACAGCCCGAAGTCAAGGCGACCTTCGGCAGCCTCATCGAAAGCCCGGACTACGTCGAAGCGCTGATGGAACTTAAACAGGGCAGCGTGGATGCCGTGGTCATCGACGAAATCTTCGGGCGCTACTACATCAGCAAGGAAGCTGACCCGAGCGCGTACGCCGTGCTGGAGGAAAACTTCGGCGAGGAGCAGTACGGCATCGGTTTCCGCCTTGGCGATACGGCTTTCCGGGATAAGGTACAGGAGACCCTCGAAGCGATGATCGCCGACGGTACCGCCGCGGAAATCTCCGACAAGTGGTTCGGCGAGAACATCGTCATCGGCGGCTGAGCACAGCAGCACATGCAGGCAAGCCTCCTGCAGGCTTGCCTGCTTTCTATTTCAGCACCCGCCGATGTGTGGGCGGGGTACAAATCCGACATCGTTAGGAAATCTCTATGGAATATTTTCAGGAACCCGGAAAGCTGCTTAGTCTGCTCACGCAAATGCTGAGCGGCACGCTCGTGACGCTGGAGGTGTGGTTTTTCACACTGCTGTTCGCGCTGCCGCTGGGCATGCTCATCTGCCAGATGCGCATGTCCAAACGCAAGGCCCCCCGGAGCCTCGCCAAAGCGTATATCCTGTACTTCCGGGGAACGCCCCTGATGCTGCAGGTGCTGTTCATGTTTTTCGGCGTTCCCATCCTCATACGCACCATACTGGGCTGGCTGCAGCTGGATACCGCCTTCACCATGGACAGAACCTTCGCGGCCATACTGGCTTTCATACTGAACTATGCGGCGTACTTCGCGGAAATATACCGCGGCGGAATACAGTCCATTCCCCGCGGACAATACGAAGCGGCGCACGTGCTGGATCTCTCGAGCCGGACTACATTCACCAAAGTCATATTGCCCCAGGTAGCCAAGCGCATACTGCCTCCCATGGGCAACGAGTGCATCACGCTTGTCAAGGATACCGCTCTTGTCTATGCCATTGCGATCACCGATTTGCTCAGCGAAGCCAAGATAGCCATGCTTCGGGATGGCACCATACTTCCGTTCG
Source organism: Bacillota bacterium (assembly GCA_023460085.1). Taxonomy (GTDB): domain Bacteria; phylum Bacillota; class Clostridia; order Christensenellales; family SZUA-584; genus JAEWCC01. The sequence continues at coordinate 60,066 of JAEWRI010000038.1, forward strand.
TGGTGGCCGCAATATTCTATCTGGTGATGAACGGCATGCTCACCAAATTGCTGAGCTTCGCGGAGCGCAGGTTCGCATACTACAGGTAGGAGGTGCCCATGCTTAAAGCAACCGGCATTCAGAAAAAATTCGGCACGCTCGAGGTTTTAAAGGGCGTCGATCTCGAAGTGAAGAAGGGCGACGTGGTCGCGGTGATAGGTCCCTCGGGCTCGGGCAAATCCACGCTGCTGCGCTGCATCAACCTGCTGGAAACAGCGGACGGCGGCAGCGTCGAAATCGACGGGGAGTATCTTTTCCGTGAGCAGCACGGCAAAATGGTTTACGCGGATCCCCAGCGGAAGCGCGCGCTGCGCAAGCGGCTGGGCCTCGTGTTTCAGGACTTCAACCTGTTCCCGCATCTCTCGGTGATGCAGAACCTCATGCTGGCCCCCGCGCAGGAAGCAGGCGCCGACAAGGCCGCCATCGAAGCGGACTGCCGCGAGCTGCTGCGCAAGGTGGGGCTTTCCGACAAGGAAAAGGCATATCCGTGCCAGCTCTCCGGCGGACAGCAGCAGCGCGTCGCCATCGCGCGGGCACTGGCGCTGCGCCCCGAGGTGCTATGCTTCGACGAGCCTACCTCCGCGCTCGATCCGGAGCTGACCGCGGAAGTGCTGTCCGTCATACAGCAGCTGGCCGCGGAACACATGACCATGGTCGTGGTGACGCACGAGATGGGCTTCGCGGGCGAGGTCGCCAGCGAGGTGGTGTTCATGGACAACGGCGCGGTGGTGGAGCGCGGCACCGCCGACGAGGTATTGCGCAATCCCAATAACCCGCGCACGCGGGAGTTCATGAGCAAGCTGCTGCGCGTGTAGCTCTGGAGTATACGCCCCGGCAAGGCGGCTCAAGCTACTGACAAAGCTTTAGTCTCATCAATCTGTAGCGTTCGCTGATGAGTCATGATAGAATTGTGCCGTACATTGACACGGCGCGTCCGGGAGGCCGCGCCCTTCCGGCTTATTTCGTAGGGCGCGGCCTCCCGGACGCGCCGATCCAGCCCTGGCTTTTCTGCAGAACCCTCCCCCTTTCGATGACCTGCCGCTCTAATCGGGGCGGCTTTTTGCTATATCAGTGCGGCAAATGCCTTGCCTCGAACTGCCCTCGCGCCAGCGCGGTGCCCTCGCGCACAAACTGCGCCTTGCCCGCGGTGTAGGCGTCGCGGTCGTGCGCGTACTCCCGCTTCAGACGCTCCTTGAGGCGTCCATATGCCTCCGCAGCGCACCGGTTGGCAATCAGCCAGTCCCGGAAGTACAACTCTTCCCAGTCGCCGCCATAGCGCACGTGCAGGTGGTACGCCTGCCCCGCAAAGCCCTGCGGCGTGTAGCCCTTCATCCACATCATATGCGGCGGGGGCTTGTCCGGCTGCGCGCTGAAGATGTACCCGTCCGAGGTCAGCGCCGCATTCAGCCGCGCCAGATCACAGCCATCCGCAATCTCCAGCAGTATGTCGATGGTGGGCTTTGCGACAAGCCCCGGCACCGCCGTGCTGCCGATGTGGCTGATGCGCCGTATGTTCTCCCACCCCAGCGCCCGCGCGATGCGTTCCCGCTCCCGCGCGTAGCGCTCCGCCCACGCCGGGTTGTGCCGTTCCAGGTTGACGGGGAACAGCGCCCACAGCTCAGCGTTGGTCATTTCGGATAGTGGTTTAGTCATACCAACACCTAGAATCTTACTAGCCCTTGAAACAATCTTATTGCGAACTTATCCGTCATTCCCGAAATGTAATCAAGAATAGCTTGTATGTATACAGTCTTGTCTGACAAATCATGATAAATTTTCTCGTTCTTACTTCTGCACTCATGCAAAAGAGCCTCCACATCCTGGTCACAGTAGTTCACTATCCATGATAGAAATTGTCCGTATAACTCAAAATCCGACTTGCTTCTCTTAATGAGCTCCGAAATAGTATATTCGCCATTATAGGCATCAATCAAAGCATTGAAAATCTCAGTGATAATCAGGCCAGCATATTTTTTAAAGCTGGTTAGCTTATCACTATTATAAATAACATCTTGATTATAGGCTTTTATTTCTTTTAGCATCTCAAAATTTTCTTTTGAAAATCGCAATCCTGTTTTAGGCTTACTATTTGTACATAAATCCGTTATTAAATTGTACATTATTGTTGTGGTATTTAAAGTGTTGAGCTTGTGCTTTCTGGCTATTTTATATAATTGATTACGCTGTTCTTCATCAATAAAATGCAGCCTGTATGCATCTTCTATATCACGCCCGATATAAGCAATCTTATCCGATATTTTTACTACACACCCTTCCCATGTAAAAGGTTGATATTGTGCTGCCTTATTATAATCAGCAAGATTAATATATTGCTCTCTCGGAAAAAGCTCATCTTCGTCAATTTCTCCACAATGTGATACTATCCCGTCTCTTACTGCATATGTTAAATCTAAATTTCTTAAAAATCTTTTTTCATCCTCAAGTAATTCGATTTTGTCAACAAAACGAAGACCATTCTTTTCATGCCAAAAATCATCAGAAAGGTATTCTCTAGCAATTTCCTTTAATACCGTTTCTCCATGATGCCCGAAAGGTGCATGGCCTAAATCATGAGCCGCTGATATCGCTTTTGTAAGTTCAGTATTTAACCCAAGAAAATTAGCAATTGAAAAGCTAACTGATTCAACATGTGCTACGTGCTCCATACGGGTACAAACATGATCATTATTTGTATTAAAAAATACTTGAGTTTTATGCTTAAGCCTTCTATATGCTAAACAATGCAATACACGAGTATAATCTCGCCCGAATTCACAGCGGATATCATTGCCTCTATCATAAAGAGGCTTTTCTCTAGCTATATATAATTCCCACTTTGGATTCGCTTTTATTGCAGCAACCTCTGAAAATATTTTCCCCGTTTCCATATACTCCTCTGATAATTAATAATTAACTATGCTATTTTTAGTATTCGACATGAGAAGGATTAATCCCTGTTTACAATACAATGGAAAGGCCATGCCGCAATGCGGCATGGCCTGTAAGGTTTTTGGGGTACGGAAACCGGAATTTTATTCGTAGCGCAGCGCGTCGATGGGCTTCAGGCCGGCCGCCTTGTTGGCGGGGTAGATGCCGAACACCACGCCCACGAACGCCGAGAACCCCAGCGCCAGCGCAATGGTGCCCGCCGACATCGACATCGATATGCCCATGGCGGTACCGATGACCTTGAGGCCGAGGAACCCGATGCCGATGCCTATCGCGCCGCCCGCGACGGAGAGCACCACCGCCTCGATGAGGAACTGCCCGAGGATATCGGAGCGCTGCGCGCCGATGGCTTTGCGGATGCCGATCTCCCGCGTGCGCTCGGTGACGGACACCAGCATGATGTTCATGATGCCGATGCCGCCCACCAGCAGCGAAATCGCCGCGATGCCGGACAACAGCACGGTCATCACGCTCATCACCTCGTTCATCACGTCGAGTATGGCGCTCTGGTTGATGACGTTATAGGCGTCCTCGTCGTTCATCTCCCGCGTCAGAAAATCCTCCGTGGCGTCCTGCGCGGCGTCCACGGTATCGGGCGTCGTCGCGGAAATGTAGAGCGCGTCGAACTCCTTGTCCTGGAAGAGGCGCTGTGCCGTAGTCAGCGGTATGATGACGGTGTCGTCCTTGTTGGCGAGCATCGTATCGGACTCCTCCAGCAGCCCCACCACGGTGAAGCTGAAGCCTTCAATTTTCAGCGTGTTGCCGATGCAGTTCTTCGTACCGAAGAGATCCTCCGCTACGTTTGCGCCCAGCACGGCGTTGTAGGTGTGCGCCTCCGTGTCCACGTCGCAGATGAAACGTCCCTGCTGTACGTCCTGCCCGGTGATCGTCTGGTAAGCGCTGGTCACGCCCTCCACGCTGTAGTCGTCGTCCTCGTCGCCCGCGCGGATGTGGCTCGTCGTGCTGATTACCCCCGTTACGTCCGCGATATTTCCATCCTCCCGCAGCCCGTCCAGATCGGACAGCGTGAGGTACGAGGGCTTCACGCCGTTGAACTGCACATACAGCAGGTTGGAACCGAGGCTCTCTATCTGCCCGGTGATCTCCCCCGTCGCGCCCTGCACCACGGAAATCAGCAGCGTCACCGCCACCACGCCGATGATGATGCCCAGCATCGTCAGGAAGGAGCGCATCTTGTTGCCCTTCAGCGCGACGAGTGCCATTTTGACCGCCTGCGAAAGCTTCATGCCGCGCCGCCCCCTTTCGCGCTGTCCAGCAGCACCCTGCCGTCGTGCATCTGCACGCGCCGCTTCGCCAAGCCCGCAACGCCCGAATCGTGCGTGATCAGTATGATGCCGCGGCCTTCCGCGTTGAGCTCAATGAGAATGTCCATGATCTCCCGTCCGGACTTGCTGTCGAGGTTTCCCGTCGGCTCGTCCGCAAGTATCAGCGTGGGCTTCGTCGAAAGCGCCCGCGCGATGGCAACGCGCTGCTGCTGCCCGCCGGAGAGCTCCGTGGGCTTGTGCGCCATCCGGTCCGAAAGGCCCACCTTGCGCAGCGCGTCGGTGACGCGTTCCTTGCGCTCGGAGAGCGGCAGCCCCTGATAAATGAGCGGCAGCTCCACGTTCTCGTACGCGCTCAGCTTGGGCAGCAGGTTGAACTGCTGGAAGATGAAGCCGATTTCGCGGTTGCGTATCTGTCCCAGCTGACGCTCGGTGTAGTCGCCGATGGGCTGGCCGTTCAGTATGTATTCCCCTTCGTCCGCGATGTCGAGGCAGCCGATGATGTTCATCAGCGTGGACTTGCCGCTGCCCGAGGGGCCAATCACCGCGACGAACTCGCCGTCCGCCACGGAGAGATCCACACCGTCCAGCGCGTGCACGGAGGCCTCGCCCATCTGGTAGGTTTTTTTCACGCCGCGGAGTTCTATCATGACGCCGACTCCGCCGCGTCCTGGGTGCTGCCGCCCTCGGCGTTCTGCCGCATCGTCCACATCTGCGATTGCAGATCCTGCGAATTCACCTGCGGCACAGCAACGCTGTCGCTTTCCGAAAGGCCTTCCTTGATTTCAATGCTGACGCCGTCGGTGATGCCGGTGACCACGGCGTGCGTCGCCGTTATGGAGTCGGCCTCGGGATCCACTTCACTGCCCAGTATCACGTATTTGCCGCCGCCGATGGTCTGTATCGCCTCAATGGGCACCAGCAGCACGTTCTGCGCGGACTCCGCCACGATTTTCACTTCGGCACTCATGCCAGTCATCACGCCGGGCGCCTGTGAGAGCGAAAGCGTTACGGTATAATTCGTCACGTTGTTCACGGACACGCCGACGGGGTTGATCTTGGAAACCACCGCGTCAAAGCTTTCGCCGGGCAGTGCGTCAAACGTCACCGTCGCCGCCTCGCCCAGTTCGATACCCGCGATGTCCAGCTCGTCGATGTCCACCTCTATCTTATAATCGCCGCTGCTTTGCACGGTAAATAGCGGGGCTCCTGCCTGCACCGCCTGACCGGGATTCAAATCCAGCGCCGTCACCACGCCGTCCTGCGCCGCCTTCACCGTCAGCGCGTCCATATCCGCCAGCGTATCGTTAAGGTCGTCCTGCAGATCCGAGCGCGCGTCTATCTGCTCGTACAGCGCGGCGGAAAGCACTTCGCCGTCCAGCTTGAACAGCTTATCCCCGCGGGAAACGCTGTTGCCCGCTTTCTCGTATACGCGCTCGATTGCGCCGCCGCGGCCCGTCACATACACCGGATTCGCGATCTCAATAGCGCCCTCGCCCAGCGGTGCGCCGTCCTGCGCCGATACGGATACCGCGCCGCCCAGCGCGAAGCCATCGTCCTCAAACCGCACCGTGGCACTGCCATCCGCCACTGCCGTTACTTCGCCCGCGACGCTCTGCGCGTCCACCGTTACCGTCACCGGCTGTCCCAGGGTCAGCGCAGCGTCGGTGCTTATCTTTACCTTCAGCAGGTCGTCCGGGCAAATGACCGCCAGCGCGCCGTCCCGGTCGGTGACAACATCCGCCGACTCGCCCTTTACGGCGTACACCGCCATCACGGTACCTTCCACCGGCGCGTACACATACTCCCCGCCTGAAACGGAACGCATGGAAGCGATGGCCGCGTCCGCGTCGTCAATCTGCTGTTCCAGCGAGCTCTTCTGATCCTCGAGCGTATCGCTGGAGAGCACCGCCACGACATCCCCCGCCTTCACGCTGTCGCCGTTCTCAAAATATACCTCGTCCACCGTGGCCGCGGAGGCCGCGTAAACCGTGTCCTCCTCCTGCGGCTCCACGCTGCCGGAACCTTTCACCGTCACCTCGATATCCCCGCGCGTCACCTGCACCACATCATAGGTCGTACGGCTTGCGGCCGCCAGATTGCTGCGCATGCGCAAATACCCCAGCGCTCCCAACAGCACGACCGCCGCAATGACGATCCAGATAATCAGTTTTTTTCTGCTTTTTGGTTTGGCCATTTTGCCCTCCTACAGGGTAACAACCCCTTCTTGTGTGCTATTCTATCAGATTTTTTCCGTTTGCCTACGTATGTAAACCATGCTTTACAGAATATTCACACCGCCGTTAGTCATGTAAGCGTTTACTAACATTACGGCCGGAATGCCGGTTTGCAGGCAAATAAAAACCCGCTTACGCGGGGGGCAGTCCGTACAGACGGGACGAAGAATCCCAGAAAAGCCTGGCGTGCGGCGGCCAGAACGTGAACACTGCGTATACAGCCAGAAGCGCCAGTACGATCACCATTGCCGCCGTTTTATACCCCTCGCCGGAGAAATCCCTCTCCGACACGGTCAGCCGGTATGCCAGCCACGCGCCCGCGGAGAGGGTGACAAACGAATTGATGAGGTTGGCCGCCAGCGATTCCCCCGTCAGCGGCACATAGGCGTAATAAAGCAGCAGCATCAGCGCGGGCATCAGCAGCAGCGCGGCGCTGTGCGCGAAAGCATAGTTGGGAAAGCGCTTCCCCACGATGAAGTGCTGTACGGTATACCAGATCAGCGCGGGCGCAAAGAACAGCTTCGCGTGCTCCCACGGGCTCTCGTTTACCGGCGCGATGACGCCCAGCGGAGGCCATGGCAGCACCTCGAACAGAAAGTGCCACCCTCCCGCCAGCGCGAAGGTCACGAATACCCCGATGATGCTCCACTTTCTCAGCTTTTTTCGCGAATCCCTGTCGCTCACTGTATCAATACCTCCAGCGCTTCCAGCACGCTGCGCACGCCCGTCACCTTAATGCCGCCCGGAATCTTCAGCCCCGGCATGTTGGTCTGCGGCACCACCGCGCGCTTAAAGCCCATCTTGGCGCACTCGCTGAGCCGCCTCTCTACCTGCCCCACAGAGCGCACCTCGCCCGTCAGGCCCACCTCGCCCATCGCCGCCGCGTCCACAATGGCCACATCGCGCAGGCTGGATACGATGGCCGCCGCCAGCGCAATGTCGGATGCGGGCTCGCTGAGGCGGATGCCGCCCACCACGTTCGCATATACATCCTGCCCATAAAGCCGCAGCCCTACGCGCTTTTCCAGCACGGCCAGCATCAGCGCCAGCCGGTTCATATCAATCCCCGACGCCATGCGCCGCGGCACCGGCAGCGCCGTCTGCCCCACAAGCGCCTGTACCTCCAGCAGCACGGGACGCGTGCCCTCGATGGCGGGATACACGCACGAACCGGAGGCGCGTTCGCTGCGCTCCGAAAGCAGCAGTCCGGAGGGGTTTTCCACCTCGGCCATGCCGTCGCCGCGCATGTCAAATACGCCTATCTCATTGGTCGAACCGAAGCGGTTCTTCACCGCCCGCAGTATCCGGAAGGTACCCTGCCGCTCGCCCTCAAAGTACAGCACGGTGTCCACCATATGCTCCAGCACGCGCGGCCCTGCAATCGCGCCTTCCTTGGTGACGTGGCCGATGATGAACACCGCCGAGCCGCCCGTTTTGGCCTCGCGCGTCAGCAGTGAGGCACACTCGCGGATTTGGCTTACGCTGCCCGCCGCCGTGGAAAGCCGCCCCGACACCATGGATTGTATGGAGTCCACCACCACGAGGTCCGGCGCAAGCGCGCGTATGCGTTCAATCGCGCTCAGCATATCGGTCTCAGCCATCAGGGAGATATCTCCATTCGCGCCCAGCCGCTGTGCGCGCAGCCGCACCTGCCGCAGCGATTCCTCGCCGGTGATATACAGCACCTTTTTGTCCGAATTGACCAGCGCGCTCGCCACCTGCATGAACAGTGTGGATTTGCCGATGCCCGGCTCTCCGCCCGCCAGCACCACAGAGCCCTCCACGATGCCGCCGCCCAGCACCCGATCCAGCTCTCCAAAGCCCGTGCTGATGCGCGCGTCGTCCTGCAGCGGCACATCCTTCAGGCTGACCACCGCCGCCGCAGCCACGGCGGAAGCGGGGCGCTTCTCCGGCGCGGCCACTACCGTTTCCTCCAGCGTGTTCCACGCGCGGCAAGCGGGGCACTGCCCCAGCCACTTTGCACACTCATATCCGCATTCACTGCATACAAACGCTGTCTTTTCCTTCGCCATGAAGCCTCCCCGACACATACTTGCTTTCCATTATAAAGCGTTTCCAGATGAAAGCAATAGAGAGGACGAATGGGGAAACGCGCATACCCTCCACAAATTGTATAATCGGCTCACGGTTTTCCGATTGGACAGCATATCCGAGTCATAATCTCCATATGTACTATAATGAAACGCAAAGGGTTCCTCCGTACCGCTGCGCTTTCAACACTCGGGGCTGCATACAGTCTGCTGTATGACGGCCCGAAAAGGAGAAACCGCCATGTTCTGTTTCCAGTGCGGCGCGCAGCTCAAGGATGGAGCCTGTTTCTGTCCCCAGTGCGGCGCGCAGGTAATCGCCCCTGCTTCCCCTGCCGTTTTCTCGGAATCCCCGCAAGCCGCTTTGCCGCCCGATACACCGCCGCAGGATCCGCCCGGCGCACTATCCTCTCCGGAGGCTGACACCGCCGAGTGCTTACCCGATGTGCCTCAGGAAGCCGAGCCTGTGCAGCCGGAGAACCCGGCGCTGCCCGGCGCGGAAACCGCGGACGCGGAAACACGGACACCCGCGGACGCCGATACCGAACCGGCGGAACCGCAGACAGCCGACACACCCCCGCCTTCCGCAGAAATACAGGAAGCGCCGCAGGGGTATGTGATTCCCGCGCCTCCGGCAAGACAGGATGCACCCGCATATCCCGTATGGCAGGGCACGCCCGCTCCGTGGGCAGGACAGCCGCCGGAGCTCTGGAGTACACCCCCTATCGTCCGCGGGGGAGAAACGCGCGCCTCCCGCAGCGGCAAGAAGAAGTCCATGGTTTGGCTCGCCATCGTGCTGCCATTAGCGGTGCTGGCACTTGCCGCCGCGTTCTATTTTCTCTTCCTTCCCATGATACGCTATAACGCCGCCGAAGATATGCTGAGCGACGGGCAGTACGACAAAGCCGCGGAAGCCTTCGCCGCGCTGGAAGACTATTCGGACGCGCCCGACATGGTGAAGCTCTCCCGGTACAAAGCCGCGCAGGAATGCATTGAGAACCAGGAATACGACGCAGCCATCGCGTACCTTGCCGATCTGGACGGCTATAAAGATACCGATGAACTGCTGCTGCAGGCGCAGTACGGAAAAGGGCAAACGCTGATGGACGGCGGCGACTATGATGCCGCGGAGGAAATCTTCCTCGCGCTGGAGGAATATGAGGACAGCGCCGAAAAGGCAAACGAAGCGCGGTATCTCAAAGGCACCGCGCTGCTGGACGGCGGGCAGTACAGCGAGGCGCTGGCCATATTTGAAAGCCTCGGCGGCTACGGCGACGCGGCCGCGATGGTCAGTGAAGTGAAGTATCGGCAGGCGGCGGAGCTGATGCGACAGCAAAAGTATGAGGAGGCGGTTGCCGCCTTCGAGGCGCTGGGCAGCTACAACGACGCGCCGTCCCAGGCCATTCAGGCACGGTACCAGTGGGGCCTGGTTAAGCTGGAATCGGCGCGTACTGCGCAGGACTACCGGGAGCTCATGCAGCTGCTCTATCCGGCTTCCTCGCTGCCCGAGGCGCGGAGCATCCTCGTCATGTGCGCGCGCATGTTTTCCGGCGAATGTATCTCCACCGGCATCAACCACACGGTGGCGCTGCAAACCGACGGCACGTGTATCGCTACAGGCAAAAACCAATACGGAGAATGCAACGTGGAGGGCTGGACGAATATCATCGCCATCTCCGCCGGACACTTCCATACCGTAGGCCTCCGTGCGGATGGAACCTGCGTTGCGGAGGGAACCAACGGCTACGGAGAATGCGATGTCGAAGGCTGGACGAATATCATCTCTGTTTCCGCGGGCTGGGACTTTACCATTGGGGTCCGGGCGGACGGCAGCTGCGTTTCCGCCGGCTACAACAATAACGGAGAGTGCAGCGTATCGGGCTGGACGGATATCGTCGCCGTCGCGGCGGGCTACTTCCACAGCGTTGGTCTGCGCGCGGACGGCACCTGCGTCTCCACAGGCACCAACGGATATGGGGAATGCGATGTGGGAGGCTGGACAGATATCATCGCCATCGCGGCGGGGTATAACTATACGCTGGGTCTGAAATCGGATGGCACCGTCGTCTCGACCGGGTATAACGAATTCGGCCAATGTGACGTTGCGGGCTGGAGCGGCATCACCGCCATCTCCGCCGGAGAAATTCACAGCATAGGGCTCTGTGCGGACGGCACCTGCGTATCCGCCGGCATCAACCAGTTTGGGGAGCGCGATGTGGACGCGTGGCAGGATATCGCGGAGATATCGGCAGGATGCGGCTTTACCATCGGCGTTACGGAATATGGCGTCTGCATGGGTACCGGCTTCACTGTAAATGGTGAAACCGCGGTGGGCGGTTGGACGAATACAGGCTTTCCCGGCTAGCGCCCATTAAACGCCGATACATTCGGCGTTTTCTTTGTGGTTATGCGTTAATTTTTGAACAATTATACGGCATTATGGCCCAAAAATGCGTTTTTCTATATCCACAGCATGACATTTGTAGTATAATACCGTCAATTGGTGGTGACGGTAATCGGCAAGTTTCCGCCGGCTTTCCCGCCGCGCCTGAATGGTATCTTCAAAATTGTAAGGAGGAATTAACCATGTTTTGCCCAAATTGCGGCGCGACGGTCGCGGATGGCGCTTCGTTCTGTGCCTCGTGCGGCGCACGGATGGCACAGCCGCCTGCCCCGCAGCAGCCTGCTGAACCTCCCGTACAGCAGCCCGCCGCACAACCGTCCTACGAGCAGCAGCCTTATGCGCAGCAGCCCGCCGCACAGCCGTCCTACGAGCAGCAGCCTTATGCGCAGCAGCCCTATGAGCAGGCTTACAGCCAGCAGTACTCCCAGCAGCCCTACAGCCAGCAGTACGCTCAGCAGCCCTATGGGCAGCAGTACTCCCAGCAGCCGCCTCAAACCCCCCCTCCCGAAAAAAAGAAGGTGAAGCTTGGGCTGGCAATCGGCCTGCCTGTAGGTATACTGGCAGTGCTGGCGGTCGTCTTTGTGCTCGTTTTCCTTCCCATGATTCAGTACAACAGCGCCGTGGCCCTATTTGAAGACGGGAAATACCAGGAAGCCGTGAGCGCTTTTGAAGCAATGAACGATTACAATGACGCGCCCGAAATGCTGCAGGAATCGAAGTATCGGCTTGCGCTGCAATACATCGACGGCGGGCAGTATGACGAAGCGATCGACATTCTTACGGATCTTAAGGACTACGAGGATTCCGAGCAGCAGCTTGCGAAAATAGAAGCCATGCAGCTGTTTGAAAGCGCGAAGGACACTCAAGGGTACATGGCAGCGCTGAAAGCGCTCCGCGCAGCCGGCGACGATGCGGACGTTGTCGCGATGATCGGTGAATGCATCACCGCAATTTCCGGCGAATGCATCACCGCCGGGCCTTACCACTCTGTAGCGCTGCTGCAGGACGGTACGGTGGTGGCCACGGGCGATAACGAATACGGTCAGTGCGATGTCTCAGGCTGGACGGATATCGTTTCCGTATCGGCGGGCAACTTCCACACGGTCGGCCTCAAAGCGGACGGCACGGTGGTAGCCGCGGGAAGCAACGACTATGGCGAAAGCGAAGTCTCCGACTGGACGGATATCGTCGCTGTATCGGCGGGCTGGGGCTTTACGCTGGGCCTTAAGGCAGATGGCACGGTAGTCGCGGCGGGCGACGACACCAGCGGCGAGACGGATGTCTCCGGCTGGACGGACATCATTGCGATATCGGCCGGGTATTACCATTCGGTCGGGCTTAAGGCTGACGGCACCGTGGTCTCGTCGGGCAAAAACGAATACGGTGAGACGGAGGTTTCGGGCTGGACGGATATCGTCGCGATTTCAGCCGGTTACGGCTTCACGCTCGGTCTCAAAGCAGACGGCACCGTGGTGGCGGCAGGCTCGAATTATCTCGAAGAGACGGCTGTTTCCGGCTGGTCAGACATCGTAGCCATCAGCGCGGGCGAAAATCACTCGATCGGGCTTAAGGCGGACGGTACCGTCGTGGCGACAGGCCCCGATGAATTCGGCGAAAACAGCGTGGAGGGCTGGAGCGGCATTACTGAAATCTCAGCCGGTTACGGCTTCTCGCTGGGTCTCTCTCCCGACGGCACGGTAGTCGGTGCTGGATCCAACAGTTTCGGCGAAACCGATGTTACCGGTTGGAGCAGCGTAGGCTTCCCGTCCAAAGAGGAATAAATCGACATAGCAAAAAAGCACCGCGGCTTGTCTGCCGCGGTGCTTTTTTTATTCCCTCTGCCCGCCGAAAAACGATGCTCTCCGGCTATGTACGGGTTATTCGATTGCGATGTGCTTTTCCTCCGGCACAAGCTTGGGCAGCGTAAGCGTCAGCACGCCATCTTCCATCTTCGCGGTAATGCCCGCTTCGTCTATGTTTTTGATGGCAAAGCTGCGAGAGGTCTCCCCCGTAAAGCGCTCCCGGCGCAGATAGCCTTCTTCGGCGCGCTCCTCCGACTTTGCGGAAATCGTCAGCACGCCCTCCTGGCATACGATCTGCACATTGTCCTTTTTCACGCCGGGCAGTTCCGCCTCGACGATAAAGCTTTCCTTCGTTTCACGCACGTCCGCGCGCAGCGCAGCCGACGGATATGCCCCGAGCAGCCGGCCTCCCCAAAGCCCCAATCCTTCATACGGTACCAGTGTCATAATATCTCCCTCCGCTCCTTGAGTTTGTAGCTGTATTATAGCTCATTGGTCAAGGTTAGTCAAAGTCAATAAGATGATATCCGCATTCAGATTTGTTTATATTTTTTAATGAGGGAGGACTGAATTAAGAAATAACTCTCAATCTTTGATTTCTTCCCTTTTTCAAGAATTTTCGCAACCACCTCCACAGCGTGCCGACACCGCAAAACAAACAGCGCCTGACCCTCGCGGTATCATATCCGCATCGGTGTCAGGCGCATTGATATTCAACATTGGCGATATTATAACGCGTTCGCATGCGCGGTCGCACCGCTACAGGCTCTGTATGAATTCCCGGATGCGATTGAGCGCCTCCCGCAAGTCCTCATAAGCCGTCGCATATGAGCAGCGGATAAACCCGTCCGTGCTTGCGCCAAACGCGCTTCCCGGCACGCAGGCCACCTTTTTCTCGAACAGCAGCTTCCGGCAGAATTCTTCGGAGGAAAGGCCGGTGGAGCTGATGTTGGGGAAGATGTAAAAAGCGCCCAGCGGCTCGAAGCATTTGAGCCCCATCGCGTTGAGTTCGGTATACATCAGCCGCCTGCGGCGGTTATACTCGGCAACCATTTCTTTCACCTGTGTATAGCCGTTGGCTCCCTCGGTGCGCAGCGCCTCCAACCCGGCGTCCTGGCTCATGGCCGACGCACAGAGCATCGAGTACTGGTGAATCTTAACCATAGCGTCCACGGCGGCCTTGGGACCCGCCGCATAACCCAGACGAAAGCCTGTCATCGCGAACGCCTTGGAGAAGCCGTTGACGACGATGGTGCGTTCCAGCATTCCCGGCAGCGAAGCGATGGAGCAGTGGTTCCCGCCATAAGTCAGTTCGGAATACACCTCGTCGGCGATGACGATGAGATCCCGCTCGATGATGATGGGCGCAATCCTTTCATAATCCTCGCGCGTCATGATGGCACCCGTCGGGTTGTTGGGAAACGCGATGACGATCGCCTTGGTCTGAGGCGTCAGGCTGGCGAGCAGGCTCTCCGGCGTAATCCGGAAGGCGTCGCTTTCCTTAAGCTCCATACCGACAGGCTTTCCGCCCGCGAAAAGCACGCCCGGCATATACGACACATAAGAAGGTGAGGGAATGAGCACCTCGTCTCCCGGATTCATGATCGCCCGGAACGCGAGATCCAACGCTTCGCTGGCGCCTACGGTCACGACCACCTGATTCACTTCGTACAGCAGCTTCAGGCGGGAGGCGAGATACCGTACGATCTCCTTGCGAAGATCGGTGGAACCATGATTCGAGGTGTAATGCGTGCGGCCTGCCTCCAGCGCGTAGATGGCGCTTTCGCGGATGTTCCAGGGAGTATCAAAATCCGGCTCGCCGACGCCCAGCGAAATGCAGTCCTTCATCTCGCTGGCAATGTCGAAGAACTTACGGATACCGGACGGCGGGCAGTCGCGTACGACACGTGATAATCTATCCTCCAGCGTCACGGTGACACCACCAGCCTCTCTTCTTTCTCACGGCTGGCGAGTATAACGCCCTGTTCCTTATATTTACGCATGATGAAATGCGTCACCGTACTCGAAACGCCCTCCAGCACGGCCAGCTTTTCGAACACGAACTTGGATATCTGTTTCATGCTGGATGCGCGGACGATCACCGAGAGGTCATACGCGCCCGACATCAGGTAAACCGCGGTCACTTCCGAAAATCCATAGATCCGCTTGGCAAGATCATCGTACCCGAGGCCGCGCTTGGGCACTACCTTGACCTCAATCAGCGCTTCCGCCTCGTCCGAGGATACCTTCTCCCTGTTGATGATTGCCGAATACTTGACGATAATCTTATCGCGCTCCAGCTCTGCCACCGCGGCAGCCACTTCCGCCTCGGAAAAACCCGTCATTTCGGCCATTTCCGCTGCGCTCAGACGCGCGTCGCGTTCCAGCATATCCAGTATCTCGTGCTGCAGGTTGCTGCTCATTGATTGTTCCTCCGTACGATTGGACTTTCCGTGTATTCTACCACCTTACCCTGCCGAACGTCAACGATACAAACTTTCACAGCAAACAAAAAAGCGCCGTAAAGGCGCTTTTTGCGGCTTGCTTAATAGCGGTCCTTACGGGCGCGGAAGCAGTCGCTGCAGTACACAGGGCGCTCGCCAGTGGGCTGGAAGGGAACACGGGTCTTCGCACCGCACTCAGCACACGTCGCCTCAAACATCGGGCGGTCGCCTCTCCGCTGCTGTTTCTTCGCGGAACGGCACTCGGGACACCTTTTGGGGATGTTCTCGAAGCCCTTCTCCTGGTAGAACTCCTGTTCGGAAGCGGTGAATACAAATTCACAACCGCAATCCGCACACGTCAGCGTTCTGTCTTCAAACATTTTTTCTCCTTTTTTGTTTCCATGGTTTCCAAGACGAGATGACTGTTTCATAACATCGGTTAGGTTGCGGGAACACTACGCAAGGTTAAGACTTTCATCAGCTTCTTGACCATTGTAATTTAGGTATACCCGGATGATGCGGATACACGCTGAGATCATCATAGCATTAACAAAAACTTTCGTCAACACCTGCTTTTGCGTAATGAAGGCAAAATTTTGCCCCTGACGTACATCCGTCAGGGGCTGGTGTTTCAGTATTCAACCCATGCCCGGCTCAAAGTCCGGAAGGCACATCCGTATCAGCCGCCGCTGGATTCTGACGCCGACGCGGATGCGGACGCCGAGGCGGACGGCGACGTGGACGGCGACGTGGACGGCGATGTCGACGGCGACGTAGACGGCTCCACCGTCGGCTTTAGCACATAGGTGATGCCGTTGATTACGGGATACTTATGGTATTCATATTCCACCGGATCTCCTATCTGAGTGCCGTCCAGCGCATAGGTAATCTGGTAGGTCTGCACGATGGTGCCGCGGATGGGATCCGCGAACTTGTACGACTCAATCCCGCCAGCCTTGATAATCGTGCCGTCGGGGCATTCGAATCCGTCGTTAACTTCCTGCACACCGGACGTCGGCGAGCCAAACCTCCCAAGATTTTTCCAGCTGTAATCCAATACAATCTGCTGCCCGGAAGCGTTTGTCAGCGGTACGCCGTAGATTTCCACCGTGACGTTCTTCGAGGTCGGGTTCACATACGTCACCAGATAAAACGTGTTCTGCGTCGGGTTCTCCAGCTTCAGATCCTTGCCCGGGTAACTGCCGTGCGGCGAATCGAGTGTGGAGTCCATCCCGAGCGGCACATAGCCGGATATGATGGAATGATGCACATGCTCTCCGTTGGTTTTCCAGTCCAGCCCGGAGCGGATTGCCGCGTTGTACACGGTGCTGCCCAACTGACACACGCCGCCGCCGTACTGCGGGGTGGTGCCGCCGTTCTCAAGACCCGCGGCTTCCCTCCAGCCATAGGTTTTAGCGGTGGTGGCGTTGCGCGGGCCGACCGTGTCGTTAACCGACCAGAGCTCGCCCGGCTCGATCTCCGCGCCGTTCAAAAGGGCGGCTATCATGGCAACGTTATAGTTGCGCGAGGTGCTGTCGCTGTGGTTGCGGTAGCTGCTCGTCCAGGAGGAGATAAGCTGCGTCTGGGACTTGACATCCTCCAGCGTCACCGCCGCGGGCGTCACCTCGGTAGGCGGAACGATGGTCTCGTATACACCGCTGGCAACCTGGGACACCACGGCGTTAAATATGGCGTCCGTATCCACAACAAGGCCGGTAACGTCTTCGGTGTAGATGAAGCGCGCGATGTTCCAGTCATCGGGGATATAATCTTCCTGGTAATGGTCTTCGTTCCAGTACTGGTACCGTATCGCAGCGGGCTGCTCCGTATCCGCAAGACGCACCAGATTCTCCGGGAACCCGTCGTAATCCTTACGTTTGGCAAACGTACTGGCCATATCCTTTAGCGTTGCAAGATCCGGCTCGTATTTTGTATACGTAAACGTACCGTCCCCGTTGTCGGTGGCGGTATAGCCCCAGGGCGCAAAATCCGCCGTCGCGTCAATGGGCGGCGTATCCATCTCGGATTTGAGCGTAGCCAGCGCCGCCTTCAACGCGGCTTCGTCAACCAAGACTGTAATCTCGAAATCCACGCCGTTTTCTTTGGCGTCCGCCGCGGCGGCCAGCCGCGTATCGAAGTCGCCCGTGCGGCCATAGGCGATGGCCTTATCGATAACGTCCTCGTAATCAGTGCTCAGTGCGAACTGCTCCGCAGTAAAAGTCATTTCCTCACCGTTGATATCCAGCGGGAAGTTGATCTGCGACAGAGTCTGTGCCTGCAGCGCGGACGTAGCGTTCAGCGCTTCTTCGCGCGTCATGCCGGAGATATCCACTCCGCCCACGCGCACGCCCTGCATGACGGTGCCAAACTCCATGACGCGCTGGGCATCTTCCCCCGTGGACGCGTTGGTGAGCAGCAGCACCGCACACACCGCCAGCGCTACAAGAAGCACGCCCCCCGATATCAGCAGAAACAGCTTATTCTTACCGCCGCGCTTCTTGGCCCCAGCGTTGGGCGTCTCCGCGACGTCATAAATCTCCATAACACACTCCTCCGATCATAGCTTTGGTTATCATACAATAATCAAGGCAGAAAGTAAACGTCCATGGCACAAACGCGCCAAAAAAACCGAAAATATTTACAATATTGTTACCTTTGCGCTGCCACGCCTGAAAAGCCCCGGATTCTTCCCCGCAGGCGACGCGACGCTTCACCAAGCCCTGCAACGCGCAGAACGTTCGCCGCCCTGTGCGTCGTTACAGTACCCGCGGCAATGGAACTAACCCATACTCCGCTCCTCCTTCGCCGGCTTATGCCCGGCTGGCGTGAGCCGCTCAAGCCCGGGCTTCTTTGAAAAATAAAACGCGCGAAGAAAATCCCCCGCGCGCTCCCATTAAATTGTTTACCCGGCTCAGCCAGTCGGCGCTGCCGTTTTGTCCACGTACAGCGGATTCTGTCCGTTTACGTAGGTAACGCCCTGGAATGACCGGTAGGTATCCTCCGAATAGAACACCGATTTGACGACGTTACCGCTTTCATCAAGATACTGCTTCCATACCTGCCAGGTCTGCCCGTCGCGGGAAGTCACCCACTCGCGGCTCTTACCCGCAGTAATCGCCGTACCGCCCGGGTCCGCCGCAGCGTCGTAGTGCATCTCTGTAGGCGCTGCTTTATCCGAATTCACTTTAATGGTGACGAAGTCCACCGTATACCCGTGAGAGAGCGGCGGCCCGTAAATTTCCACCGTCAGCGTCTTGTCCGTCCCGACATACGCCACGATGTACACCGGCATGTCGAAGGGGTTTGAAAGCTGCAGATCCTTCGAACCGTTACCGTCAACATCACCGCTGGGATAATTGATCGTAGCATCCAGACCCTTGGGCACATAGCTGGAAGGCCAGCTGTGAATGTATCGTTTGACGATGCTCAGCTCCGCGCGTATCGCCGCGTTGTAGAGCGTTCCCGATACCTGGCACACGCCGCCGCCGTACTGATCCTCGTACCGTCCGTTGGTGATACCCGGCGCCTCTGCCCAGCCCATTTCCTTCGCGGTGGTCGCGTTGCGCGGACCCGCGGCGGTGTTGATAGACCATGTCTCGCCCGGCTGTATGATTGTTCCGTTGACGATGCCCGACAATACGGTGATGTTGGTCACGCGGTCGGCAGCTGCCAGCGAGCCCTCGGAAAAATCGGAATCGAACCGGCTCAGCAGCTTGGTATTGGCTTTCACGTCCTCCGCGTTGATCTCAGGGTTGGTCAGTATCGCGGGCGCTTCTACGCTCGCATAGTTTCCGCTGTTGATGTTGCCGCAGATCAAAGCCGCAAGGCCTGCCGCGTCCACGTCTACGCCGACCACCTCATCGATGATCTGCACGCCGGCCAGCTCGTACAGGTATTTTGCGTTCGGGTCCCCCTGCACGCCGTCCGGCACCACAACCGTGGCATCCTGAGGCATCACGTCCAGCGTGGTGGCCTTCAGCTCGGTCAGCTTGGCCGTCACCAGCGAAACGTCTCCGAACGGTGCCAGAGCGAAATCCTTCTTGCCCCCGTCCTCGTTCATCTCCTTGCGCTGCGCGCCCGCCTCGCCGCCGTACTGCCCGTACAGCATCGCTTCCTGCAGCACCGGCAGCAGATTGGACGTAATCCCCAGGTCCGCCGCGGTGAAGGTATATTCCTTTCCGTTCACCGTAAAGGTATAGCTGAAGCCGTCTTCCGTCTGCTTGCCCAGCGCCTGCAACTGCGCGTTCGCCGCCGCTTCGTCAAAGGTCAGTCCGGAAATATCCACCCCGCCGACGGAAACGCCATTGAGGTATTTGTGCTCCTCTACAAAGGCGTTCTCTTTGTCTTCGCCGGAGGAACCTCCCCCCGCAAGCATCACTATAAGCACCACGATGAGCGCTACAACCAGTACGCCCAACGCAAGCATCAGCAGTTTCATCAACCTGATATTTTCAGCCTTCTTCGGCATCCTCACCTAGCTCCTTTCCCCCATGCCGCGCCGCGCGGCATCTCACCCCATAAGATATAATATTTATGACACTATGTAAACAGCATCCCTGTAATTGTTACAGGTTTTACACGATTTGTCACAGGGACGCAGCCTCGCTTCTCATGATCTTGATAAATATGCGGCGGCGCCGCGGCCCGTCGTATTCACAGAAGAAGATCCCCTGCCATGTGCCGAGGCACAGCGCGCCGTCCTCGACAATGACGCTGGCGGAAGAACCGGTAAGCAGCGCCTTGACATGCGCGTCCGAATTTCCTTCGCTGTGATAAAACCCCGCGTCCGGCACCGCGCGCTCCAGCGCAAACAACACGTCGCGTTTGACGTCCGGATCGGCGTTCTCGCAGATCGTCACGCCCGCGGTGGTGTGCGGCACAAATACCACGGCAAGCCCGCTGCGCACGCCGCTTTCTTTTACCGCCTCGGCCACCTGCCGCGTGATATCCGTCATCTCGCAGCGCCTCGCGCTATTTACCGCTATTTCCTTCACGTCTCTCCCTCAGATGATAAGACAGCACGTGCAGGCTGTCGCTGAGATGCACGTTTTCCACCACGCGATCCTCCGGCACGTCCACATCAACCGGCGCGAAATTCCAGATCGCCGATACGCCCAGCGATACCAGCATGTCCGCAATATGCTGCGCGAACGGCTTGGGGACGGCCAGTATCCCGATGTCCACCGGATTGCGTTTGAGGCTTTCCGCCAGCCGGTTCATCGACTGCACCTGAATGCCGCCGAATATCTGGCCCACGATTTCCTCGTCGGCGTCAAAAGCAGCCACAATATGATACCCTTCGTCCGCGAAACGGCGGTAGCCCAGCAGCGCCTGCCCGATATGGCCCGCGCCGACGAGCACCACGCGATATCCGATGCCGATGCCCAGTATTTTGATGATCTCCTGCTTTAAGCGTTTGACAAGGTAGCCGTACCCCTGCTGCCCGAATCCTCCGAAGCAATTGAGGTCACGCCGAATCTGGGACGCGTTGAGCCCCATCTCCCTGCTCATGCGGGAAGAGGAAACGCGCTCGATGCCCATCGTCTCCAGTTCGACAAGGTAGCGGTAATAGCGCGGCAGTCTGTGCACCACAGCTTCCGAAACGCGCTCATCTTGTAGCTTGTCCTGCATAATCGCCTCCTGTCCAGCGTCATTATAACATATTCAGGCGCTTTTAGAAATAAAAAATCACGCCGCATACAATGGCTGAAGCGGGCTTTTTGACACTGTTATCGGGCGGGGTGTATAATACGTGCCAACAGAATATAGGACTGAAAAACGGCTCCGCGTTTCCCGCCCCTGGAAGCGTATGCCCGGCCCGGCGTTTCGGTTTGCCGCAGAGAGTTAACCGCCGCTGCATTCCATGGCCTGCTTTTTTTGCATGGCTGAATAATCGCCTGAAGGGCAAACATACCTATATCCGAGGGACTTACCGGAGGTGACTATGAAGAAATCTTTTGCGTTTGGGCTGGCGGTGCTTACATTTGCCGCGGGATTGCTGACTTCCTACCTTTATATGCATCACAAATACGAGCCCGACATCGGAACCAATGCGCTTCCGGTATCCGAGTTTGCACGCGCCGAGGAGATCATCGACAAGTATTACCTGCGCGATTATGACATGGAGGATCTGCAGTACGCGGCGCTGAAGGCGATGTTCGCCGCATTGAAGGATCCCTATACCTCCTACTACACGCCGGAGGAGTACGCCGCGCTGACCAACGACCTCTCGGGTCAGTATTATGGGCTTGGCATGGAGATCTCCCTCGATGAAGCCACGGGGCTGGCGGAGGTGCAGTACTTTTTGGACGGCTCGCCCGCACAGGCCGCGGGCGTGCAGATAGGCGACCTCATCGTCAGCGTGGACGGACAGGACGTTTCAGGCATGACGCTGCAGGAAATCAGCACGCTTTGTGTCGGCGCGGAGGGTGCGCCCATCACCATCGGGGTGAAGCGCGGCGAGGAAACGCTGGCCTTCGACATGAAGCGCGGTGAGATTTCACGCGATATGGTCACGTTCTCGATGCTGGACGGCGGCGTGGGCTATATGCGCATCGTGCAGTTCGGCGGCAATTGCGAGGCGGAATTCGGCGAGGCGCTGGACTACTTTGCGGAGCAGAGCGCGAAGGGCATCGTCATCGATCTGCGCAACAACCCGGGCGGATACCTCAACGTGGTGGTCGCAGTACTCGATAAACTGCTGCCGGAGGGTACCGTGGTATACACCGAGGATAAGCAGGGCAACCGCGAAACCTTTACGAGCGACGCTTCGTGCATCGAAACGCCCATCGTGCTGCTCGTCAACGCCAACACCGCCTCCGCCGCGGAAATCTTTGCGGGCGCGGTGCAGGATTATGACCGGGGCGAAGTGGTAGGAACCACGACGTACGGCAAGGGCGTCGTGCAGAATATACTCGAAATCGAGACCGGCGCGGGCATCAAGATCACCTCGTCGCAGTACTTCACGCCCAAGGGGCGCAGCATCGACGGCAACGGCATTTACCCCGATGTATATGTAGGCTCTCAGGTATCGGGCGTTCCGGATCCGGATACCGACGCCTTCCGCCAGGACGCGCAGGTCAATCAGGCGCTCGCGGTGCTCATGGAGGAGATGTCCTGACCGTTTCGGCACACCGCAAATCCTGCGGACGGATGAATGACAATAAAGGAATCGTATCAAACGCGCCGCAACGCCGGGATGGCCATGCGGCGCGCGTTGTGTTTTCATGCCGGATACGGTATGATATTGCACGTAAATTATGCTGAGGAGTTTCTCATGAAAGATATGATCATTGCGGGCGCGGGCCCCGCGGGGCTCACCGCCGCGCTGTACGCCGCGCGGGCCGGGCTGGATGTGCTCGTGCTGGAGCGCGTTTTCGCGGGCGGGCAGATTGCGCGCGCGCACCTCGTAGAAAATTATCCGGGCTTTCCGGAAGGCATATCCGGCGTGGAGCTTGGCCTTAAGCTGAAGGAACAGGCCGAAAAGCACGGCGCGCAGATTGAAACGTCGGAGGTATCGGAATTCCGTCTTTCGGAAAACGAGAAGCTTCTCGTCACGGCAGGCGGCGAATATTCCGCCAAAACCGTCGTGCTCGCGATGGGCGCGCGGTATAAATCGCTGGGGCTCCGCAGCGAAAAGAAATACGTCGGACGCGGGGTATCGTACTGTGCCACGTGCGACGGCGCGTTCTTCCGCGGCAAGGAAGTCGCGGTCATCGGCGGCGGCAATACCGCGCTGGAGGACGCGCTCTACCTTACGGGCTTTTGCAGCCGCATCTACGTGGTACACCGGCGCGACGCGCTGCGCGGCGAGGCCGCTCTCCAGAAGAGCGCCCTCGCCAGCGACAAGATAGAATTCCTGTGGAACAGCGAGCTCGACGAGGTGCTGGGCGCGGAAGCGGTAACCGGCATGCGCGTGCGCAGCAGCAAAACCGACGAGAAGCGGGAAATCTCCCTCTCCGGCGTGTTCGTCGCCATCGGGCAGCAGCCTGAGACATCGGCGCTGGCGGGCGTTGTGGACATGGACGACGCGGGCTACATCCTCGCGGACAGCGCCATGCGCACCAGCGTGCCGGGCGTGTTCGCCGCGGGCGACATCGTGCAAAAATCGCTGCGGCAGGTGGTAACCGCGTGCTCCGACGGCGCGGTGGCGGTGCATTCCGCACAAAGCTACCTGCATGACGGCCTCAAATAGGACTATACCAGTTTGCAAATTGGTATGCATCGACTTATAATACGGTAGTCTTGAATACGGAGGAAGCATGGGAAGACTGTTTGGCACCGACGGCGTACGCGGCATCGCGAACGAAAGCCTGACGTGCGAATTGGCATTTAAAATGGGGCAGGCGGGCGCGTACGCGCTGACGAGCGAGGTGCACAAGGCGCGCATACTCATCGGCAAGGATACGCGCATATCGGGCGACATGCTGGAAGCGGCGCTGGTCGCGGGCATCTGTTCCGTGGGCGCGGAGGCCGTGATTGCGGGCGTGGTGCCTACCTCGGGCATCGCCTATCTTACGCGCAACTACGGCGCGGACGCGGGCGTCGTCATCTCGGCATCGCACAACACCGTGGAATACAACGGCATCAAATTCTTCAGCGCGGAAGGCAAAAAGCTGCCCGACGCCATTGAGGACAGGATCGAGCGCATCATACTCGACGGCAGCGAAGCCATCACGCTCCAGACGGGCGTCAACGTTGGGCGCAGGGTGAGCGCGGCGGGCGCGCTGGCGGAGTACAAGGAATTCCTGCTTTCCACCACCGAGACCAATTTGCGCGGATTGAAAATCGTGCTGGACTGCGCGCATGGCGCAGCCTCCGCGGTCGCGCCGCGCGCGTTCAAGGAGCTGGGTGCGGAAGTCGTGCCGTATTACAACACCCCCGACGGCACCAACATCAACGACTACTGCGGCTCCACGCATCCGCAGAAGCTGACGCAGTTGGTGGCGGAGCTGGACGCGGACCTGGGGCTCGCGTTCGACGGCGACGCGGACCGGCTGATCGCGGTCAACGAGCACGGCCTCGTGGTAGACGGCGACGTCATCATGGCCATCTGCGCGCACGATCTGAAGCAGCGCGGTCTGCTCAAAAAGAACACTTTGGTCTGCACGGTGATGAGCAACCTCGGGCTGGATATCGCCATGAAGGAACAGGGCATCGGCATCGTCAAAACCAAGGTGGGAGACCGCTACGTGCTGGAGGAAATGCTGCGCTGCGGCTATTGCCTCGGCGGCGAGCAGTCGGGCCATATCATCTTTCTGGAACACAACACCACGGGCGACGGCATCCTCACCGGCATACAGCTGGCATCCATCATCCGGCGCAGCGGGAAACCGCTCTCCAAACTGGGCAGCATCGTCAACATACTGCCGCAGGTGCTGCTGGGGGCGCGCGTCAAGGACGAATTCAAGGCAGCCGTCATGGAGGATGAGCAGGTAAAGGCGCGCATCGAGGCGCTGGAGACGCGGATGCAGGGGCGCGGGCGCGTACTGATACGGCCCTCGGGCACGGAGCCGCTGGTGCGCGTAATGATAGAGGGCGAGGACAAAAAAGAAATCGAGCGTCAGGCGGTGGAGATGGTTGCGCTTATTGAGAGCCGCCTCGCGTAGCAATTTTCAGGAGACATTTATATGTGCGGAATCGTTGGGTATGTAGGCCCCCGGGACGTCATGCCTGTACTTTTGGGCGGCCTTTCAAAGCTGGAATATCGCGGTTACGACAGCGCGGGCATCGCCGTCGTCAAGGACGGCTGTCTGACAGTGCGCAAAACCAAGGGACGGCTCTCGCAGCTCAGCGAGATGCTGCAGGGCTTTTCTGCCGAGAATACCGTGGGCATCGGCCACACGCGCTGGGCCACGCACGGCGAGCCTTCGTTTGAGAACTCTCACCCGCACACCAACTGCGCGGGCGACATCGCCGTGGTGCACAACGGCATCATCGAAAACTACGCCAAGCTTAAGGAATGGCTGAAGAGCACCGGCGCGGTATTCGTATCGGAAACTGACACGGAGGTGGTGGCGCATCTCATCAACTATTTCTACGATGGTGACCTGCTGGCCGCGGTCAGCGCCGCCGTGGAAAAGCTGGAAGGCTCCTACGCGCTGGGCGTCATCTGCGAGAAGAACCCCGGCACGCTGGTCGCGGTGCGCAAGGACAGTCCGCTGGTGGTGGGCGTGGGCAAGGGCGAGAATTTTATCGCCTCCGACAGCCCTGCGCTGCTGGCGTACACACGCGATGTCATATTCCTGAACGACAACGAGATTGTCGTGCTGACAAAGGACGACGTGCGCATCTGCGACGAGTATGGCAAGCCGGTCGTCCACGAACTCTTCCACATCGACTGGGATGTATCTCAGGCGGAAAAGGGCGGCTTTGAGCACTTCATGATCAAGGAGATCCACGAGGAGCCCAAGGCGCTGGCGGATACCTTCCGGCCGCGCTTCCACGGCGGCTTTATCGACCTCTCCGACATCGGCATCGGCACGGACAGCTCGGAAAAGGAAGCCGGCGCGGACAGCCTGCCCTCCAAAATCAGCATCATCGCCTGCGGCACCGCGTACCACGCGGGCATGGTGGGCAAGTATATCATCGAACAGCTGGCGCGTATCCCCGTGGACGTGGAAATCGCTTCGGAGTTCCGTTACCGCAACCCGCTCGTCATACCGGGGCAGCTGATCGTCATCATCAGCCAGTCGGGCGAGACCGCGGACACGCTGGCCGCCATGCGCGAGGCCAAAAAACGCGGCGCGCGCACCGTTGCCATCGTCAACGTGCTGGGCAGTTCCATCGCCCGGGAGGCCGACGCGGTGTTCTATACGCACGCCGGGCCGGAGATCGCCGTGGCATCCACCAAGGCCTACAACACGCAGCTGATAGCGCTCTATATGCTGGCCGTCAAGCTGGCGCGTCAGGCGGGCCGCCTCACGCCGGACGAGGACAGCCGCCTGGTGGAGGCGCTCTCCGCCATTCCCGCTCAGGTGGAGGCGGTGCTGCGCAACAAGGCGCAGCTGCAGCGCTTCGCAAGCCAGCAGTTCTCTCAGCCCAGCGTGTTCTACATCGGCCGCGGGCTGGATTACGTGCTCTCGATGGAAGCTTCGCTGAAGCTCAAGGAAATCTCCTACATTCATTCGGAGGCGTACGCCGCAGGCGAACTCAAGCACGGCACCATCGCGCTCATCGAGCCGGGCACATTGGTCGTGGCCACGGCGACGCAAGCGCGCCTTTTCGACAAGACGATGAGCAACATCAAGGAAGTGAAGGCCCGGGGCGCAAAGGTACTGGTGGTCTGCTTCGAAGGCGCCGAACTGCCGGAGGGCCTTGCCGACGAGGTGGTGTACCTGCCGCCGGCGGATGAGCTCTTCGCGCCCATACTCGCGGTCATCCCCATGCAGCTCTTCGCGTACTACATGTCCGTGGAGAAGGGCTGCGACGTGGATAAGCCGCGAAATCTGGCCAAGAGCGTGACGGTAGAATAAGGTGAGAGAGTATTAAGAAAAGTATAGCGGGGCGGCTGATAGCCGCCCCGTTTATTATCGTTTGCTCATCTGTATATCAGATGCGAATTCAGCTCCCATCGCAGCATACCGGGGAAACGACACCGGAGAACGCGATAACGAGGGATAAAGCAAATACACCCTGTCCCATCTGCCGCTGCTCGCAGTGCTAATAATAATAGATTGAGATAAAATCGCTGATCTCGCTGTCAACTCCGTTCGCGCCATGCGCAATGATATAATAGCTTATCACATCGTACTGTACCGATTTCGCCCGTTCGGATGTATCGGTCCACTCTGTAGTGCCGACAGTGGCCAATGTCTCGTAGTCGGACGCAATGGCATAGCTCCCGATAATTTCGAACGATACGACCGTGCCGCTGGGGTTGGGATCCTCCCATGTCAGCGTCACCGAATCGTCCCCGTTTATCGTATATTGCAGGTTGACGGGCGGCTTGGGCGGCAGCTGATCTCCCGTGACCTCTGTCAGGCTGACCTGAAACATGCCGTTCGCGACATACCCGTTGCTCTGGCCGTTGGCTATCGTGAGGCTGCTCACCTCAATATTGCCCGAAAGCGTATTCCCCGAAAGGGTGCCCGTCATTTCACCCTGGGTGGCGCTGGTGTAATCCCCTCGCGTGATACGGACAGAGATGCTGCCAGCAGATACACTCATCTGACACTGGTAATCCGCATCATCCATGAATACTGTGCCATTTTCAATGCGAATAACCTGGTTAAACAGGAATTCAGCCAGAAGGTTCTCGGCCACGCCTGTCTCCAGATTGATTGTGCTGGTTGTCGATCCATTGGAACCATAGGTCCCGGTACCCTGGGCATTATTAAATGTAAAGTCCGATGATACCCGAAATATCGCCGATCCGCTTGAGGAAAGCGCTTCACTGATTTTAGCTTCAGCGGTGCCGCTTCCGCCGCCCGTCTGCTGGCTTTGCGCGGCTCCTGTCTGCGACGTGCTGCTACTCACGCTGCTGTGGCTGGGCTTCGCGCTGGGTTTGGGCGTACGGGATTCCTCCGAATGGGTATGATGATCGTAGTACTCGGGATGAGGGGAGCTGCAGCCAATAAGGAGGACGCACAGCAGCAACAGCGGCAGCAGGGACAACAGTACTTTTTTACTCATAGCATACTTATCCTTATCATCTAATATATTCCGAAAAGTACTATCCACAGTGTACACGCAACAGGAATGGTGTCAAGCATTTCGCGTATTGCGACAATAACTTTCTCGTTTGGTACTCGTCGCGGCGGACAAGCCAAAGTTAACCGGGAGGGCAATGGAGGCTGCTTTACGTAATGAAATAACTGTGGATGCGCTCGACCTCCTGCGGAAGCGCGTCGGCGACGGCCTGTGCATCGGCTTCGGAGACACCCGCGAGGCTCAGTATATGCGGGCTGACAGCGCGGGCGTCGTTCATGCCCAGCAGCCTTTCGTAATAAATCGTGCTGATGGTGTCCGCGACATGGATGAGCCGCACCTCGGCGGCATCCGGTCCCGCGATAAAAGGCGCGTGGTGGCGCTCGACGATGGCGGTAATGTCCTCGCGCAGGTTCCACCTCCGGCACAGCCATGCGCCCGCCTCCGCATGAGACAGCCCTCCCATCAACGCGCGCTCCGCCGCCAGCTGATGGATGCCGTTCGATACCCTGACCGCCACCTCGTCGATGAGATCCGGCAGGCACGCATCCAGCAGCGCGATACCGATGTCGTGGATAAGACCGTAAGTAAAGTATTTATGCCCGTCCCCGCGATGTGCGCGCGACGCAAGCATACTGGCCGCCGCCGAGGTGCCGATCACGTGCCGCCAATAACGCGGCATATCGAAGGTTCTGTTTTGGCGGATACGCTGCGCATCGGGGAAAAGCAGCCGGGAAATGAAGAATATCGTGAGGTTCTGCACCGCGTGCATGCCAAGATACACCACCGCTTCGCGCACGGAAGTAAGCTTTTTGCCCAACTGATAGTATCCCGAGTTGAGATTCCGCAGCATCAGCTCATTGAGCGGTTCGTTCCGGGAGACCCTTTCCACCAGCGCATCGAGATCGGTATCCAGGGGATTCTTCAGCATGGCCAGAATCTCGCTGACACTCTGGGGCAGCATTGGAAGGGACCCCGAATTCTCCAGCAGCGCGAACAGTGTATCCTTGTCCATTCGGTATCCTCCTGATGCAATTGCTGACCGGCGCGCTGCGGCACCGCGTTTCCAAGAAACGGGCTTTGCGCCGGGCGGCGGACATGCCCGCCGTGCTCATGATTATATCAGATACAGGAAGGCCCTGCCAGAGGAACGGTATCCGGAATTCCGTAAAAGCAGAAAAGTGCTGCCGTCGGAAACAGATACGGAAGCATACCGGCAGACGTCGACTTGCCGCCGTGAATATGGTAGAATTCGAAAGGTGATTCTAAGGGATGTCACGCACGCACAGAACTGCTGCGGGCGCAAAAACGGGGGTATTCATGAAGCATATACTCGCCAGCAAAAAGGATTTTCTGCTGATTAACCTCGGGCTCTTCCTTGTGGCGGCAGGCGTCCATTTCTTTAAAACGCCCAACCACTTCGCCATCGGCGGCACCACGGGCCTGTCCATCATACTGTCCGCGTTCTTTCCCGCGCTCAACGTCGGCACGTTCATGTTCATCATCAACGCGCTGCTCATCATCGTCGGCTTCATCTTCCTCGGGAAAAACTTCACCGTGGGCACCATCTACTCCTCGTTCGCGCTGTCGCTCTACATCTGGCTGCTGGAGCTCGTATTCCCCATATCGCAGCCGCTGACGAACGACAAATTTCTGGAGCTGTGCTTCGCGGTGATACTGCCCGCGCTGGGCAGCGGCATCGTGTTCAACCTGGGCGCGTCCACGGGCGGCACGGACATCGCCGCCATGATACTCTCCAAGCATACCAGCCTCGAAATCGGAAAGGCGCTGCTCGTGAGCGACTTTGTGATCACGCTCGCCGCGGGCCTTGTATACAGCGCGGACGCGGGCCTCACGTACAACATCACCACTGCGCTGTACTGCATACTCGGCCTGCTGTTCAAGGCGCTGCTGCTGGACAACGTGATAGAGAGCATCAACGTGCGCAAGCTGATGACCATCGTGTCCAAGGAGAGCAAAGCCATCGAAGCGTTCATCATCAATCAGCTGCACCGCGGCGCCACCCTCTCTCAGGCGTGCGGCGCGTATACCGGTGAATGCAAGGAGGTCATCACCACCGTGCTGAACCGGCGGCAGGCGGTCGCGCTGCGCAACTACATCCGCACCATCGACAAGGAAGCCTTCATCACCATCGTCAACTCCAGCGAGACGGTAGGCAAGGGTTTCCGCGCGATGTAAGGGAGCTAAGCGGACGTTTCGGCCATATCCTGAAGCTTCAGCACAAACGCAACGGCGATCATATCCCGCATGGAGGGTTTGGGAACCACAAAGAGGTATTTGGGCGTTTCATCGTCGCGATGCCGATAAACACGGTATGCCTCACCCATGTCGTTGAACTCCCCGTACTCTTCCGTTAATAACAGCACCATATCCTCTTCTTCAAAAGCATATGGGCAATCCTGTACGGAGATGCAGGAATATGTGCGTTCCTCATAGGTCAGCGTAATGCCGTTATCCGGGTAATCGGCAAACTCATACTCGTTGCTGCAGCCCGAAAACAGCAGCGCGGCCGTCACACAGAGCAATGGCAGAAACCATACCGCTTTTTTCATAACCCCTCCCGCGTCCTGCGTATTGTATGGATCATATATCCGCCCGGCGACGTTGTCAATTAGCGGTAACTCTGCGGCGACGGGACGTTGACACAGGCTTTGGCACGGTGCTATAATCGTTGCTGAAGAAAGTAAAGGAGCAGCCGATGCGCAAATAGTTCATGTGCCGAGCAAATCAACCCTGTGTCCCGCCGAGGCGGGATGTTGTGTTGCCGGGCGCGTGGACGAATGAGGCTCCTTTTTGTTTGGCCTCTTTTCGTGTCCTGCCCGGCAGCGCGGACTTTATTGGAGGCCATATGCTGCAAACGAACCAATTATCCATATTTCGAAAATCCACCGGGCAGGCGCTGCTGGAGAACTTCACGTTTGCGCTGAACCCGGGAGAACGAATCGCCGTCATCGGCGAGGAGGGCAACGGCAAAAGCACACTTTTAAAGCTGCTCTACGATCCGTCCCTTGCGGAGCCCTACGCCGAATGGCAGGGCGATATCCGCCGCGAAGGCAAGCTGGGATACCTGTTTCAGGAGCTGTCCGAAGCGGACCGCCGCCTCACGGCTTATGAATACCTCTCCCATTGGGGCGTGTGGGGCGTGGCGGACGCGGGAGAGCTGGCACAAACAGCGGGCGTTTTGGGGCTGCCGGTGGAGCTGGCCTACGCCGACCAGTCCGTCGGCACGCTGTCGGGCGGCGAAAAAGTAAAGCTGCAGCTGCTGCGCATACTGGCGCACCAGCCGGACGTGCTGCTGCTGGACGAACCGACCAACGACATCGACATAGAGACGCTGGAATGGATGGAGCGCTTTCTGCTCTCCTGCCGCCTGCCCGTGCTGTATATCTCCCACGACGAGACGCTGCTGGAGCGCACCGCCACGGGCATCATCCACATCGAGCAGCTGCGCAGCAAAACGGAGTGCCGCCACACCATCGCGCGCGTACCGTACCGCGTTTATGTGGACGATCGGTTGCGCGGCATCACGCACCAGACCCAGATGGCCCGCAAGGAGAAGCAGGAGTATGACGCGCAGATGGATCGCTACCGGCAGATCTATGAGCGCGTACACCACGATCAGAACGCCATCTCCCGCGGAAATCCGGCGGGCGGGCGGCTGTTGAAGAAGAAGATGCACGCGGTGAAATCCATGGGCCGCCGCTTCGAGCGCGAGAAGCAGGACATGACGCAAAAGCCCGTCACGGAGGACGCGATACTGCTGTCTTTGCCGGAAGTATCCCTGCCCGGCGGCAAGGAAGTACTGCGCTTCGGCCTGCCCGAGCTCAGCGTGGGCGGCATCGTGCTGGCGCGGGACGTGTGCCTCTCCGTCACGGGGCCGGAACACGTCGGCATCATCGGGCGCAACGGCGCGGGCAAGACCACGCTGCTGCGTGCCGTCGCGGACGCGCTGCAACAGCGCGGCGATATCCGCGCGCTCTATATGCCGCAGGATTATGTCTCGCTGCTGCCTCCGGAGTCCACACCGCTGGACTATCTCGCGCCCTCCGGCGCAAAGGAGGATGTAACGCGCGCGCGCACGTACATGGGCAGCATGCGGTACACGCGCGAGGAGATGGTGCGCCCCGTCGCGACGCTCTCGGGCGGACAGAAGGCCAAGCTGTTCTTCGCGAAGATGGCGCTGGGCGGCTACGACGTGCTCATACTGGACGAGCCGACGCGCAACTTCAGCGCGCTGTCCGGCCCGGTGGTGCGCGCGGCGCTCGCGGAATTCGGAGGTGCCATTATCAGCGTCAGCCATGACCGAAAATACTTAAGCGAAGTTTGCGATACGCTGTACCGCCTGACGCCCTCCGGCCTTGTGCCGGAACCGTCCGGCAACCACACGGAGGTGACATGATGCAAAGGAATTACGAGACGGAAAGGCTCATGCTGCGCACGCTGAACACGGACAGCGCGCAGGCTGTGCTGGCGTATTTCGACCGGAACCGCGCGTTTCTGGAGCCGTGGGAACCCACGCGCTGTGCGGACTTCTATACGAAGGCATATCAACGCGGCGTGCTGGAAGCGGAGCAGACGGAGATGGACGCGGGGCGCATGCTCAAGCTGTGGCTGTTCCGGCGCGACGACCCCAAGCGCGTCATCGGTTCGCTCTCGTTCAGCGGCATTACGCGCGGCAGCTTCCTGTCCTGCTTCATGGGCTACCGGCTGGACGAGCAGGAGCGCGGCAAGGGCTACATGCCCGAAGCCGTACTGCGGGGCACCGGGGTGATGTTCACCGAATTCGGGCTGCACCGCATCGAGGCCAACGTCATTCCGCGCAACGCCGCTTCACTGCGCGTCGTGGAGAAGGCGGGCTTCGAGCCCGAGGGTATCTCGCGGCGGTACCTCAAAATCAACGGCGTCTGGGAAGACCACGTCCACATGGTTCTGCTGAATGACGCGATGTAGCCGCTCGTGTACAAAAAAGCCGCCCACTCAGGCGGCTTTTGCGCTTCACTGTATCAGATAGGTCATGATGGCGTTTTTAATCTGGTCGGGCAGCTTGCTCTGCTGGTACATGCCGATGCCCGATGTCACCGCGAGCGGCCACAGTACAAGCATGGAAACCGCCATGGCGCCCGCCTTATCGCCCCACTTCGCGCTGCCGACATCCACGACGACCTGATTGCCTTCCAGCTTGTTGATTTTTACGGTGATGGCCTTATCCATGCCAATCCACTGCTTCAATGCCCCGCTGCGGGCGCGTGCCTGTATGATGATGTTCCCGCCTTCAAGGGTGAGCACCTGCGTCTCCATGTTCTCCGCGTAGGTCAGAAAGGTATTGACCGCAGCCGTCATCCCCTGAATATCCTTGCCGTCTTTGAGCGTATAGATGTCCGCCATATTGCCCTCCGGGTGTTTTTGTTTGCATTGTATCACTAATATCGGCAAACTTAAAGCAAAGATGTATTTTCAGACGGTAAAATGCCGCTTTTAGTCAAAAAACCGTAAACGGAATAATACCGGCGCAAGGCCGGCATTATCAGGAAAGTATTTAAAAATGTTTCTCGTTTTCAAAATCAGTGCGCCGAAGGCTTTATGACTGGTTATCTCCCCTTCGCCTGATGATATAATACAAAACAAAGATGAAGATATCATGAAGAAAAGATGAACAAATTCTAAATATGTGCAAAATAATATCCTTAACCTCCCTTTTTTTGTTGTATGCCTTGCGAATACCATTCCTTGTGATGTAATATGATGTATATATACAAAGATCACCGCATCAAACCAAAGGAGGATATGTCCATGTCCCCGTACAAGAAGTTTATCGCTTCGGTGAAGGAATACTTTGAAAGCGTACCGGTGCTGAAGACTGTGCTCAACCTGCATGCTGCCGTGTTTGGGGCAGGCGGCGTGTTGTACCTGCTGGGCGCGTTTCTGATCAACACCATTTGGAGCAGTTTAACATCACTGTCAGGCGGGCTTTCCGGGCTTGTATTGTATGATGTCTTCACCGCGCTGGGTGTAATTCTGATTTGGACGGGCTTGCTGCTTTGCATCATTGCCGAAGACGACATGATTACCGCGATTATCAGTGCCTTTATTGCGGTCGGTTCACTCGTTGCCTGGATTGTCGCGCTGGCAGGTGTAAAGGTACTGGGTTATCACATCGGCTTGTTCCTGTTCGAACCCTTGCTGTACTTCCTCCTGTTTGCCGGAGTCGCGGTGCTCATATTCCTGAAGTCCGAGAAGTTCCGTGAGATGCGCGCATCGTCCGCGCGGCCCGCAGGCGTCACCTGCCCGCGCTGCGGCGGCTTCATCCCCGTCACCGCCGCTTTCTGCCCGCAGTGCGCCGCGCCGAACCCCGGCCCGCCGCAGTACGCACCCCCGGCCGCACCGCAGTACGCGCCGCCGCAGTACGCACCCCCGGCTGCACCGCAGTACGCGCCGCCGCAGTACGCAGCCCCGGCCGCTCCGCAGTATGCGCCGCCGCAGTACGCAGCCCCGGCCGCTCCGCAGTATGCGCCCCCGGTGCCCCCGGTGGTTCCCCAGCCAGAGCCCGCGCCCGCAGCGCCGGTTACCGAAGAGCCCGCAACCGCCCAGAACGCCTGCAAGAGCTGCGGTGCCGAGCTTCCTGCCGGAGCCGTATTCTGCGGAAAGTGCGGTGCACATCAATAATCGCACGAAAAAGGGGCTGCCTTCGCAGCCCCTTCGTATTATCCCTGCCTCTCCCGATTTCAGCGCCGCGGCGGACACTGCCGCGCGGCAATCCTTATCATGGAGAGCGCGTGCATCACGGCAAAGCCCCGGATGAGCTCGCGCTCGTTTTTGTGCCCGCGTGAAAGCCTGAATTCCTTCACGTCGCTATACCCCTCCGCGTCCACCGCAATATAGACCAGCCCGACGGGCTTCTCCGGCGTGCCGCCCTCCGGCCCCGCGATGCCCGTAACCCCGAGGCCGATGTCCGCGCCCGAAAGCGCGCGCACCTCCCGGGCCATCTCGCGCGCGGTCTGATCCGATACCGCGCCGTAAGCGTCCAGCGTCTCGCGCTTTACGCCCAGCAATTTCTGCTTCATGTCGTTGGAATAGGTGCATACGCCGCAGCCGAACACTGCCGACGCGCCCGAAATGTCCGTCAGCGCGCGCGATACGCCGCCGCCCGTACAGCTCTCCGCGGTCGCCACGCTGAGTCCTTTCTCATGGAGCAGCCGTACCACGGCCTGCTGCAGGCTGCCCGCGTCCACGCCATAAACAACTTCGCCCAGCCGCTGCTGTATCTCCTCCAGCACCGGACGGATCAGCGCTTCGGCTTGCTCCGCGGTTTCAGCCTTGGCGGATACGCGCACCTGCACCTCCCCCTGCTTGGCGTAGGGCGCGACGGTGGGATTCTGGTACGACGTCATGATATCGCGCAGTTTATCCTCTACCATGGACTCTCCCATGCCAAAGATGAACAGCGTGTGCGAGAGTATCGTCGCATGCGTTTTTTCCATCAGGTACGGCGCAACGCGGTTTTTAAACATCGGCTCCAGCTCCTTCGGCGGGCCGGGCAGCATGATCACAATTTTACCCTTCTGCTCTACCGCGATGCCGGGAGCGAATCCGTCGTCGTTAAAGAACACCGTGGAGCCCGCCGGGACGCGCGCCTGCAGCAGGTTGTTGGGCGTCATCTGCTGGCGGCGCGACGCGAACAGCGCCTCTATCTTTTTTACGGAAGGCTCGTGCGTCTCCATGCCCAGCCCGAAATAATCCGCTACCGTCTGCTTGGTCAGATCGTCGCAGGTAGGCCCGAGGCCGCCCGTCGTAATCACCATGTCGGAGCGCGACAGCGACAGCGCGAGGTTCTCCTTCAGCCGCTCCGCGTTGTCGCCCACGACGGACTGATGGTACGTGTCGATGCCCAGCGCGGCCAGCTCCCGCGCGAGAAACGCGCCGTTGGTGTTGACGATATCCCCCAGCAGCAGCTCTGTGCCGACGCAAATGATTTCCGCTTTCATGTCATTCCCTCTTCCGTTTCCGATTCAGCTATTATAACACAGCACGGCGCGGTTATCCATGCGCTCCCAGTGCGCAGGTTGCGCAAAAATCGGCCTCGTGGTATTATTCACCATATCCCACATCGGAGGAGCTTATGAAACGCGCCATCGTTCTGCTTACCATACTCGCGCTGCTGGCCGCGCTGACGGCCTGCGCAAACGGCGGAAGTCCGTCCGCGGCTGCTTCGCTGTCCGCAAGCCCTTCGCCCAGTCCCACCGCCGCGCCGTCTCCCGCAACGCGCACCGACCTGCCCGCATACTTCGCGCCGGGGTTGAGCGCGGTGGGCGCGCTTCCCACGCAGAACTGGCGCATCGGCTTCATCGCGGGCGGCGCGTATCAGGAAGCTGCCGTATTGTATGCGCTTCAGGACATCGCGGCGCAGTACGCGGCGCTGGGTGTTACCGTATCGGTGTGGCAGGCATACAGCGAATCCGCGCAGACTGACGCGGCGCAGCGCTTCGTCTCCGACGGCGTTGATTTGGTGATACTCTGCGCCGACGGCGAGCGCGCAGAGGTGGGCAAGATATGCTCTGCCGCAGGCATTCCGTACATCACCATGGGCTGCCGCGCGGGCACGCCCGGTCAGGACGGCTATCTCTGCAGCTTCGAGAACGACGATTACCTCGTCGGCGTGCTTACCGGGCTGGCCGTGGCCGACACGCTGACGGCAAAAAACGGCGCACCCCAGGGCAACATCGGAGAAATTGTGGGCAATGTGGCCGATGATAGCACGGTACTGCGCTCCGCCGGACTGCGACGCGCGCTCTCCGCATACCCCGATATCCGGGTGGTATGCAGCGTGACGACGGAAGGCGATACCGCGTACCACGCCGCCGTGAACGTCATGAATGCGTATGGCACGGGCGCACTGGACGCCATCGTAACGCAGAGCGACGCGGACGCGCTGGAGACGCTGCAGGCGGCGCTCAACTACAGCCGCGATGAGCTGCGCGGCTTCATATTCTCCGCGGGGGGCACGAAGGACGGCCTCACGGGCGTATGGTACGGAGAGTTTGCGCAGAGCGTGGAAGTTGGCACGCAGTCCGGCATGACCGCGCTGGAATACGCGGTGCAGTATCTGGAAGGCACCGCCGAGGAAATACCGCCTGTCGTATGCGGCGTTACGCGCGCTTTTTGCGGCTCCACTTCTCAGCAGAAGCTGGCGCTGGCGGAGATCATCGCGCAGATGGACGCGGCGGGCTATCCGTACAGTCTGGACAACCAGGGCGACTACGGCCTCTTCGCGCCGGACGACCGGCTTCTCGAAATTTATCCGAAGCATTACTACGAATACGGCGATACCGCCGCGTACCTCGCGGAGTTTCCGCCGTTCACCACCGTCGAGGCGGTGTACGGCACTTCCGCGGAATGAAGGAGCGCCCCGGAGGGCTATCGTTATGTCATGGGAAATCGGCAGCACACAGCCGCTTTCAGTTCTAAGCGGACCCATGACGGTTCCGTCACTCTGTGAAAAGACATAAGCATTGAAAAAAAGGCTTCATATATAGTATAATGATGCGCGTGTGGTGGAATTTACGATATTGGGGATGTTAGATAGATGAGAAAACGGTATTACGCGCGGCGCCGTAAAGTCCGGCGCGTAGCCCGCGCACGATTCTATATCATCGTCGCCGCTTTGGCGGTGGCGCTTGCAGTGGGAATATTTTTTATCGTCAAGGCAGTCAGTGAGCAGCCGGGTACCGGCGAAACGGCCAGCGAGTCCGTGCCGCTCTCCGCGCCCGTTTCGATACCTTCCGATGAACCGACGGAAAGCCCGAGCGAATCGGCAACCGACTCGCCGGTGACCTCCGCGGTCACCGGTTCCGTTCTCCCGGCGGATTTGACACCCGCGCCCATTCAGGGCGAAACCGACCCGGCTACCTTCGGCTTTACCACGCATGTCTATGTGGACGGCGCGGAAACCAGCAGCTATACCCGGCCCGACCCCATCTCTTTTGGCTCCGGCAGCGAGTATAACACGCTGGACGGCGTTACCACATACCGCAGCAACAACTGGCGCGACGGCGCTTCCGTCTATGGCACCGCCGAGATTGCCAGCGGCACGCTGACGGTGCTGCCCATCGAAAAAACCACCGGCAGCTCCGGCGGTTCCGTGCGCTCCTGGTCCGGCTCTGCCTGCACCGGGCAGCCCATCATCGTCACCTGGCCCGACGCCACACGCAAGCTGATGGGCACGCTCTACGACGAATTCCAGAACAGCACTGCCTACCACGACGATTTCACCGAGGTCATCATCGCCTCCGCGGACGGCCGCATCTATTTCATGGAGCTCTCCACCGGCACAAAGACGCGGGATCCCATCGTCATCGGCTCCCCCACCAAGGGCACGCCCAGCCTCGATCCGCGCGGCTGGCCCATACTCTACGTCGGACAGGGCCTCGATCCTTCCGGAAGCACGGAAACGTGCAAGAGCATGTATTTCCGCGTGTACAACCTCGTCACCGGGCAGAAGATTTACGACTTCGGCGCGGACAGCGCGGATCCGGTCGCGCTGCGCAACTGGCAGGCATACGACGCCAGCCCGCTGATTGACGCGGAGACGGACACGCTCATTGAGCCGGGCGAAAACGGCGTGCTCTATACCATCAAGCTCAACACCACCTACGACGAGGCCACCGGCAACATCACGATGAATCCCGGCCCCATGGTGAAATACACGTATTCCTCGACGCGCAACGCCTCCACACGCATCTACGGCATGGAGAATTCTCCCGTGGGCTGGCGCAACTATGTGTTCTTCACCGACAACGCGGGCATGCTGCAGTGCGTCGATCTCAACACCATGTCGCTGGTATACGCCAACGATCTCGAAAACGACAGCGACGTCTCCATGGTGCTGGAGGAGGACGCGGACGCCAATACCTTCTACCTTTACACCGGCTGCGAATACGACGACAACGTGGCACAGTCGGAGAACACCACGGGCACGTGCTATGCGCGCAAGATCAACGGCCTGACCGGACACATCGAATGGTCTGTGCCCTTCACCGTGTACACGGATACCAGCCCGGACGCCAGCGTGGACGGCGGCATACTCGCTTCGCCCATACTCGGCAAGGAAGGGACCACCGCGGAAGGGCTCATCATCTACACCATATCCTCCGTCATCAAGGAAGACGGAGGCCGGACAGCGATGATGGTCGCGCTCGATAAAGACGACGGCAGCGTCGTATGGACGGTGGATCTTGAAAACTCGGGCTGGACACCGTCATCAGCCGCTGCGGTATACACTGCCGACGGGAAGTGCTATATCGTGCAGTGCCTGTACCAGGGTACGGTCAAGCTCATCCGCGTGGACGGTGCGACGGCAAACGGCGCTTCGGTCGTCTCCAGCGTCAATGTGAGCGAAGCGTTCAGCACCGACGAAGCCAACAGCTTCGAGGCCACCCCGGCGGTGTTTGGAAACACCATCGTCGTAGGCTCCAAAAGCGGACATTTCTTCTTCCTGACAATCAGCTGAAAACGGCCTCCGGTACCCCCGGAGGCTTTTCTCCCAGCGTATCTTTTTGGGGAAACGTATATATTTTTCGTACTGTTGGCACAATGGAAAGGATTATGATGAAAAGAAGCTACTATTCCAAACGTAAAAAATCTCCGCGCGGAGGACGTGTCGCCATTCTGGTGGTGCTCTCCGTGCTGCTCATCGCGGCGATTGCTACCGGCGTTTATTTCCTCGTGAAAACGCTGTCCGGCTCGCCGAATAACGGTAACGGCCCGAACGTGACCACTTCCCCGGGCGTTTCCGACAGCGCCTCCGCCAGCGTGTCGCAGGAGCCTACGCCGACGCCCGCGCCGACTTTGTCGCTGGACCTCGCGCCTTCGCCCATTAAGGGAGAAACCGATCCCGATACGCTGGGCTTCACCACGGGCATCATGGTGGACGGACAGGAAGTGGAGTCGTACCAGCGCCCCGATCCGATTTCCTTCGGAACGGGCGAGGAGTACACCACGCTGCAGGGCATCATCACGTTCCGCGGCAACAACTACCGCAACGCGCCCAGCTGGGGTACCGCCGATATCACCGACGAGACGCTCTCGCTGATGCTTTCCAAGGATACCAGCCGCATTGCTCGCTGGGGCGGCTCCGGCTGGACAGGCCAGCCGCTCGTGGTCACGTGGCCCGCGGAACTGCGTCAGAATATGACGTCGCTGTACGATAAGTTCCGCACGAAGGACGGTTTCACCGAGGTGATACTCTGCTCCCTCGACGGGCGCATCTATTTCATGGATCTCGAAACGGGCGAAAAATCGCGGGACTTCATTGACATCGGCGCGCCGACCAAGGGTACGGCCAGCATCGACCCGCGCGGGTACCCCATCATCTACGTCGGACAGGGCCTGCAGTCGGACGGCGATGCCAACAACTGCAATAATATGTACTTCCGTGCCTTCAGCCTCATTGACGGCACCAAGCTCATGGAATGCGGCGCGCCCACCGCCGATTCCTTCGCGTATCGGTACTGGCAGGCGTACGATTCCAGCCCGCTTATTGACGCGGAGAGCGACACGCTGATATGGCCGGGCGAGAACGGCATCCTCTATACCTGCAAGCTGAACACAAATTACAACGCCGAAGCGGGCACCATCACCATGGACTCCGATCCCGTGAAGGTGAAGTACCGCTATACCTCGCCGATGAACGAGGAGCGCGAAGCCAGCAAGGGCGGACGCTGGGGCATGGAGGACTCCGCCGTGGCGTGGCGCAACTACCTGATGTTCACCGACAACGCGGGAATACTGCAGTGCGTCGACCTCAACACCATGTCGCTGGTATACGCCAACGATTTGACCAACGACAGCGACGTAACCATGATCGTTCAGGAGGATAAGGTAGGCCAGCGCGTATACCTCTACGCGGGCTGCGAATATGACGACGATGTGGATAATGTGGAGCCCGGTCAGGGCAAATGTTACGCATACAAGATTGACGCGATGACGGGCGAAATTCTTTGGAGCGTCCCCTTCACGGTGGACTCCAGCGATCCCAACGTGGACGGCGGCATACTCGCCTCTCCCATACTGGGGCAGGAGGGCACAACGCTGGAGGGCCTCGTCATATACAACGTCACCAAGCTGGTAAAGGGCGACTCCAACACAAGTGAGCTGGTCGCCATCGACACGGAAACGGGCGATATCGTCTGGACATACGACATGGGTGTCGCGGGCTGGTCGTGCTCGTCGCCGGTGCCGGTGTACAGCACCACCGTCAATGACGAAGGCAAGACCGTCGCCTACATCGTACAGTGCGAGATAGGCGGCACCATCGTGCTGCTTCGCGTGGACGGCAGCTTCGAGAACGGCTGCACCGAAGTGGACAGGCTGAACGTCAACACCGAGCTGGGCGAGGAGAGCGGCAACAACTTTGAGGCCACCCCCGCCGTTTACGGCAATACCATCGTCGTGGGCTCGCGCAGCGACCATATCTTCTTCATCACGATAGAATAGCAGGTTTTATGCCGAACAAACGCGCGC
This sequence comes from Bacillota bacterium, assembly GCA_023460085.1. Classification (GTDB taxonomy): domain Bacteria; phylum Bacillota; class Clostridia; order Christensenellales; family SZUA-584; genus JAEWCC01. The sequence goes on from JAEWRI010000038.1 coordinate 101,456, forward strand.
GGGGAAACCCCGCGCGTTTTTGATTCGCCCGAGACGCTGTTCAGCGCATTATTATTTTATGCGTGATAAAGTCACTGAAAGAGAGTCGCCACTGCCGTAATATAAATTTGTGAAAAAAATATCTGGAGATACTACATGAAGCTGAACGTAATTCAACAAAGATGCCCTCAGAATCACCGCTGCCCGTCGCTGCGCGTATGCCCCACGGGCGCGCTGACGCAGACCGGCTTTGCCGCGCCGGAGGTCGATCAGGAAAAGTGCATCGCATGCGGAAAGTGCGTGCGGTTTTGCCCGATGCAGGCTTTAAAACTCGAAGAAGAGAGGTAACGTAATCATGTCCAGAAAAGTAGTCATCATCGGCGGCGTGGCAGGCGGCGCAAGCTGCGCGGCGCGCCTCCGGAGGCTCGACGAAAGCGCCGAGGTCGTGATGCTCGAAAAAGGCCCCTACATATCCTTCGCGAACTGCGGCCTGCCCTACCATATCGGCGGTGCCATCGACAAGCGCGAAAAGCTGCTGCTGCAGACGCCCGCTTCCTTCAAGGCGCGCTTCAACGTGGACGTGCGCGTCAACAGCGAAGTCACCGCCATCGACAGGGCGGCCAAAACCGTGACGGTTTCCGCGGACGGCAAGACGTATACCGAAAGCTACGACACGCTGGTGCTGTCCACCGGCTCCTCTCCCATCGTACCGAAGCTGCCGGGCGCGGACGACCCGCGCGTGCTGCAGCTGTGGACGATCCCCGACATGGATGCCATCATCAAAACCATCGCCGACACGAAGGCACAGCGCGCCGTGGTGGTGGGCGGCGGTTTCATCGGCCTCGAGATGGTCGAAAACCTGAAGCACGCGGGTCTCTCCGTCACGCTTGTGGAAATGCTGGATCAGGTGATGCCTCCCGTGGACTACGAGATGGCGCAAATCCTGCACAAGCACTTAGCCGACAACAACGTGCGCCTCGCGCTGGGCGAAGGCGTGGAGCGCTTTGAGGACACCGGCAGCGGCCTGCGCGTGGTGACTTCCAAGCGCAGCATCGATACCGACATCGTCATACTCGCCATCGGCGTGCGGCCCAACTCTCAGCTGGCCAAGGACGCGGGACTGACGCTGAACGCGCGCGGCGGCATCGTCGTGGACGAGTCCCTGAAGACCTCCGACGAAGCCATCTATGCCGTGGGCGACGCGGTGGAAACGGTAAACTTCGTCACGCAGGATCGTACCATGATACCGCTGGCGGGCCCCGCCAACAAGATGGGCCGCATGGCCGCCGACAACATCTGCGGCATGAAACGCGCCTACCGCGGCACGCAGGGGGCCTCCGTTGCCAAGGTATTCGACATGACCGTAGCCAGCGTGGGTCTCAGCGAAAAGCAGCTTCGCGCCGCCGGAAAGGCCATCAACACGGACTACAAGGTGACGGTGCTGCATCCGCTCTCCAACGCGGGCTACTACCCCGGCGGGCTGCCGTTGTCGCTCAAGCTCATATTCTCCGTGCCGGACGGCAAGGTGCTGGGCGCTCAGGCTGTGGGCTACAAAGGCGTGGAGAAGCGCATCGACGTGCTGTCCACCGCCATGCGCTTCGGCGCGACGGTATACGACCTCGAGGAGACGGAGCTGTGCTACGCGCCGCCGTATTCCTCCGCGAAGGACCCGGTCAACATGGCGGGCTTCTCCGCCGCGAATGTGCTGGAGGGCACCGTGGATAATGTCTCCTTCGGCGAACTGTCCGGTCTGCCCAAGGACACCGTGTATCTCGACGTGCGCACCGCGCCCGAGGTGCAGATGGGCGCCATACCGGGCAGCGTACATGTGCCGGTGGACAGCCTGCGCGCGCAGCTAGGCACGCTCGACACGGAGAAGTCTTACGTGGTCTATTGCGCAGTGGGTATCCGCGCGTACATCGCGTGCCGGATTCTGACGCAAAACGGCTTCAAGCACGTGCGCAACCTCGCGGGCGGCTACACCACCTACCGCGCCGCCAGCGGCGACTATACAATGAGCAAGGACGAGCCGGCAGCTCCGGCCCCGAAGAGCACGCCCATGACCGCGCCGCAGCCCTCCAAGACCATCGCGGTGGACGCGTGCGGTCTGCAATGTCCCGGCCCCGTCATCAAGCTGTACGAGGCGATGGTGGCGGCGGAGACGGGCGATATGATACACATCACCTCCACAGACCCCGGCTTCTTCGCGGACGCGTCGGCCTGGTGCGCGCGCACGCGCAACACCTACGTGAAGGGCGAACGCAGCGACGACGGCTTCTCGGTCTGGATCAAGAAGGGCTGCGAGGGCGAGTCCGCGACGACAGGTGCCTGCACCAGTGCCAGCGGCAACGACAAATCGATGATCGTGTTCAGCGGAGACCTTGACAAGGCGCTGGCAAGCTTCATCATTGCCAACGGCGCGGCGGCAATGGGCCGCAAGGTGACGATGTTCTTCACCTTCTGGGGGCTCAACATACTGCGCCGCCACGAGAAAGTGAAGGTAAAGAAGTCCTTCATCGAAAAGATGTTCGGCGCGATGATGCCGCGCGGCACGCAAAAGCTCACGCTCTCCAAGATGAACATGATGGGCATGGGCAGCAGCATGATGAAGGGCATCATGAAGAAAAAGAACGTGGCTACGCTGGATGAGCTGATAGCGCAGGCGCAGAAGAACGGCGTGAAGATGGTAGCCTGCACCATGTCCATGGACGTGATGGGCATCCATGCGGAAGAACTCATCGACGGCGTGGAGCTGGCGGGCGTGGCTTCCTACCTCGCCGCGGCGGAGAACTCCGATACGAACTTGTTCATATAGGACTGGGTTGGGATAACAGGATAGACGGGCAGGGCCTCCGAAAACCGGAGGCCCTTGCGTTACTATCAGATATTATCTGGATTCCAGCTTATCCACCTCACCATTCATTATGAAGGATAGTGAATGCTGGACTTTGTCATGTGCCCAATTCCACCATTGCAAATCCTGCAACCTGTGAATTGTCTTATCATCGAAACGCTTCCTGATTTCTTTTGCGGGAACTCCACCCACAATGGTATACGGAGGTACATTCTTCGTAACCACTGCCCTCGCGGCAATGATGGCACCGTCCCCAATGTGAACGCCGGACAGTATGACAGCTTCATATCCTATCCATACATCATTGCCAATGACAATATCGCCTTTATTGTCCCACGCGGTTTGAATGTCTTTCGGTTCAAGATTCCATTCCTCGAAAAATAACGGGAAAGGATACGTGGAAAGTGATTTCATCGTATGGTTGGCACTGGTAAACAGGAACTTTGCTCCACAGGCGATGGAACAGTACTTGCCGATAATCAACCGATCCTGATTGATTGGGTAATGGTACAACACATTATTCTTTTCAAACTGTCTGGGATCAGAAACAAAATCGTGGTACATGGTATAATCACCCACCGTGATATTCTGACCCGTAATTACCTCTTTCAAATACACGGTTTCGCTATCATTGGCTCTCGGATATATCTTCTTATCTGGAATAGTCATTATCAATCCTCCGCATTCAAATTTGTGAACCAGACTATTCCAGTAGTTTCAATGCAATTTTTCACCCGCATCACCAACTTTTATTAGAGATTACCAACACGCGTACCTGCATACACGCACTCCTATCGACACTCAAAAAGGCTTCCGTTGGCGGAAGCCCGGTGGGCATTCAAGGATCCAGCAGCACCAAATTGTCGTGCGCGCCGTAGGGCGCTGCCGGTTTCAGCGCCATGTCGCCGTAATACAGAAAGGCCGGATCGGCGGCGTCTTCCCTCAGTACGCTCACCTTTCCCCTGCACTTGACGGACTCGATTCTGCCGCTGGCTTTGTCCATGAAAAACTGCAGCTCACCGTCTCCGTCCGCCCGTATCTCGAAGCGCTTCGCGTCATGGGGCGTCACAACGCACAGCGCCATTCGGGGGCTTAAAACCTTCAGCACTCTCGGATCCGCCAGCCTGGGGCTAAAGCTGAGCTTGTTCCCGCTGTCGGTGGTTATCTCCGCACGGTCTCCCCTCTTCAGGGAAACTTTTATCTTCCTTTCAACGCCGTCCCGCGCCGATATCCGCCGCACGACATGAATAGGCATTCCGCAGCATTCGCAGAAATTCTTCGAGGTGCTTAATACCTTGCCGCAGCATTTGCATGGAATATCCGTGTTAGGCTTCTCCTCGGCGCGGGTGTTTTGGATGAGACTGACCAGATAGCGCGCGTATACCTCCTGCACAATTCTGTCGGTTTTCGGCAGAGGACATATCATCACCTGCTCCCCCGACTTCAGCGTGATGGAAACGCAGGCTCTGGGCTGCTCGAACAGGCCGGCACTGCTCCCCGGCGTATACTCGGGGTGCGCTCTGCGATACTCCCCACTGCTCACCATCTCCACGCCGACGGACGCGATGTCCGAAATACGGTGCGCGAAGGATATCAGAGGCGACGGTTTTACGCCGAATAGACTCCCGTTCCCGTTATTATCAAACGGAAAAAATTCTTCGAAGGCGTTGGCTGATTTCGGAGATCCCTGAGAAGGTGAAAACCAGTCCATCATCCTCCCAAGATCAGAATACTCCTGAAAGCGCACCTCAGCCGCCGTAATTTCCAGCTTCCCCGATACGGTATTCGGCGTATTGCCCACGAGCAGCCGCGCGTGCTTCGGGCCTGTAACTAAAAGGAGCTTTGCAAAAAGGTTCAGAAGATTATCCATAGTTTCCGCCTCGCTGAAATTATTCCATCTCTTTGATTAGCGATGAATGTACAAGCGTGGTTGATATTATTATACTGCTTGCAGGGTGAAAGTCCACCAACAATACTGCGGTCAGGGCAGACAAAAATGCCTGTGCCGGTACAGTCCCGCTGGGTAAAAAGCGCTGCTCGCCGCTGTTTACACCGCCCGGAAAAAGCCGTATAGTGTGTATGAAAGCACCCTGATTTTAAGGAGGAACGTATGAAGGTTGGAATCATCATTTTCTCCCGCACCGGCAACACGCTCGCCGTGGCGGAAAAGATCCGCGAAGCCTGCCTATCACAGGGGCATACCGCGGTGATCGAACGCGTTACCGCCGAAAACGAAGACCCGAACGCCACGCCCGTAAAGCTGAAATCCGCACCGGATCCGCTGGCCTACGACATAGTCATCTTCGGCGCGCCCGCACAGGCTTTCTCTTTATCCCCCATCATGAAGGCATACCTCGCACAAGTCCCCGCGCTGGGCGGCAGGAAGGTGTATGCCTTCGCCACACACCATTTCCCCAAAGCATGGCTGGGCGGAAAGCAGGCGCTGGGGCAGATGCGCAGCCTGTGCCAAAACAAAGGCGCGGAAATTGCCGAAACCGGCATCGTCAGCTGGTCGTCCAAGGGACGCGATGCGCAGATATCGGATATCACATCCAGGTTTAACCGCATATGAAAACGGAAAAGAAAAAGCGGGGCGGAAAGGTGTTCAAATGGATCGGACTCGGTTTTCTTGTGTTTATCGCCGTCGTGATGGTCTACGCGATCCTCGGCAAGGAGCAGACGCTCTCCCTTCAAATCGATTCGGTCGATTTATCCGATATTCCTGATGGCGAATATACGGGAACATACGATTGTTATCGCTGGAGCAATACGGTCATTGTATCCGTAGCGGAGCATCAAATCACGGGGATTGCGGTCGTCAAGAGCCCCTCCGGACGAGACAGCATCCGGCAAGATCTAACGGAACGGATACTTTTTGCGCAAAGCCCGGAGGTTGATGCAGTCTCAGGCGCTACTGCGGACAGCAAAGCATTTCTGGAAGCTGTCGAGAATGCGTTGATAAACGCCGTGCCGTCGTCTTAAATAACCATGCATCCGGCATCGGACGGGTTATGCTGAAGGACCATCGTCTCTGCTCTGTTTGGCAGACGCGGTATATTGCTGCACGAAGGAATACGCTTCCACGGGAACATCCGCGGGCACACGATCCACGGTCAGCGGGGTCTGATCCGGCTGCACATGCGCCGCAAGACACACCACGCCCGCCGCGCCGGATGCCAGCGCCAGCAGTACCAGCAGCATCCCTATGCCCAGTGTCGCACGCAGCGCGTCCGCGTCCGGTGCGGCACCGTATACCGAGCCAAGCAGTTCGGCAGGCAGTACACGCATCAACATCATGAGCGCACCGATAGCCAGGAGCGGCAATGCGCTGCCCACCATCAGCGTGCCGCCCGCGATGCGGTGCGATCGGCAGGCGCACCCGCCCGAGAAGCTGACCGCGGTCAACACAAAGTACAGCACTCCGCCCGTCACCACGATGCCCGAATCGACGAAATTTCTCAGCAGCAGCGTGCCCATCAGGGCCATCAGTCCCAGCAGCAGGTTCATGATACCCGCCGTAAGCCCCACTGCAAACGCAAACGTCTTGCCCCTGTATTCCACCCCGCGCTCCCTTCAGCCCAGATCGGCATTGCCGCCACGCGGCGTTTCGGCATTCTCATCGGTTTTGGTATCCTCAAGTCCGTCGCATTTCAGGCTGACACCCGGCGGCTCCGGCATGGAGGGAACCAGCAGACTCATCACCCCGGCCACACCGGACAGCATCTCCGCCAGCACCAGCAGCAGCCCCGATCCCAGCACAGCGCGGCGCACGCCCACGGCGTATTCCGCATCGAACATATTCGAAAAGATCTCCTGCCTGCCCAGCGCAACATACATGCAGAGCGCGCCAAATATGAACAGCAAAAAAGCGGTCGACAGCATCATGATGCCTCCCGCGACGCGGTGGGCGAGGCTGATGCTTCCCCCCACGAGATTGGCCGCCGCGATGGCAAGCAAGGCGACGCCCGCCAGCGCCATTACGATATCCGCCTCTCCGTAAGCCATGGCGCTGAATATGCTGATCATCGCGTTCAGCGCACACAGCACGCAAAGCACGCCCGCGCATACCCCGCCTACAAATGAAAATCCGTTTCCTCTGCCCATGCTCACTCCGGGCTCCCGTCGTCCCGCTGCGCTGTCGGCTCCGCAGTCACTGCTTCCGCAGGAGCGGCTTGTGCACGCAGCAACGGCTCCGCCGATTCCGGCGGTGCGGAAGCTGCCGTTTCCGGCTCCGTACTTATCGGGTCAGGCGGTAGAACCGTTTCCTGAACGGGCCCCTGCGCCGCCGGTATGGGGCCGGACTGCACCGCTGCGGATTTCCCCGGACGTGCGGCCAGCGCGAACAGACCGCCGAAAAAGCCCAGCAGCAGTATCAGCAGCGTCAGCAGAAATGTCAGCACCGTCTCCTGTGCGCCGCTTTTCATCAGCGTTACCAGGCCGCGAAACAGTCCCTTCTCCCCGATGAGAAAAGGGGAAAAACAAACGACGAGCATGCCGACGCTCGATAAGAGCATCAGCATGCCCGCAGCAATATGCTTATGCCGCGCGATGCCTGCGCCGATAAGCCCCAGCGCGCCCAGCGCGAAGGCGCTGCCCGCGATCACCCAGGCACCGGTGCTGTACGCCGCCCCGTCATAATACGCAAAAACGCTGGCACCAAAGGGTGCAAAGCCCGTGTCCTGCACCACCTGCGGCGCGAATATCGCGAGGAAGAGGAACAAGCTGAACAGCAGCCCGAACGTGCCCCATATGGCGCCAAAAACGCCGGCGGCCTTTTTCATCGCAACCCTCCGTCATCTTGGATATCATTGACTGACTCCCATGATACCCCAACGGCTGCGCGCCGTCAACGTGGGCAGACCGCCGCCTGCAAAAGATTACCTGTCCGCCGCCACAGTATCCGCCGTGCCGGAAATTTCGAGCGCTTCGCGCAGTATTTGGCGCGTCTTGTGATACACCTTATCGATACCGGCTTCCACGTCGCCGCTGTCCATGCACTCCCGGAAGGGCTGGCGGATTTCCATACCGATATTGATTTTGGCAATGCCGCTCTTGATGGCCTCCATGATATACGCCTTCTGAATACCCGAGCCGCCGTGCAGCACGAGTGGTATGCCCGTGGCATCCTTGAGCTTCTTCAGATGCTCGATGTTGAGCCGCGCTTTAGGCTTCTCCTGTCCGCGTGCCGCTTCCGAAATCGCGCCATGAATATTGCCGATGGCGACCGAGAGCCAATCGCAGCCGCTCTCGCGAACAAATTCGGCGGCTTCATCCGCGACGGTAAAGCCCTTGCCGCTCTCGAAGATTTCGTCGTAAGGCGGCAGCGGCCCGGCTTCGTGTCCCAGTACCGCGCCCAGCTCCGCCTCGCACGGCTTGCCCGCACCATGGGCGATTTCACATACGGCCTTTGTCGCCGCAACGTTCTCCGCGAAAGGCAGGCGGGATCCGTCCACCATCAGCGAATCGTAGCCCAGTGCCACCGCTTCCTTTACCACATCAATATAGTCCACGCGGAGGTTGTCCTCGTCGATTACGGGAACGTGATCCAGATGCAGCCGCACGTGGCGCCCATCCTCCCAGCGCCGGAACTCGTCGCGCACCGCTTCCATGCTGCCCGACCCGAACTTTTTCCACTCCAACCGCGCCACCTGCACCAGCGCGAAGGAGTTCTCATCCCGTACCGCCTCGATAACCGGCTTCACCATGGGCAGATAGGGAATGTTGAACGCCGGCACGACAAAACCGTTTTTCCACGCGACTTCGATGATCTGCTTGGTATTTTTCATGCTTGCTCCTTATATGCAAAAATATGATCCGTCAGCGAACGGCCTTAAGCAGGTCGTACAGCTTCCGGTACTTGCCGTATTGCTCCGTGTAGAACTGGTGGTTCCGCTCATTCGGATAGTAATACGCCTTGGCCTTGACCAGCGCATCGGCGGCCTCTGTGATGGAGGAATAACAGCCCGATGCCACCCCGGCCAGCATCGCCGTGCCCAGCGTCCCGGCCTCCTCGCATTCCATCGATACTATCGTCTTGCCGAATATGTCCGCACGAATCTGCAGCCACTCGCGGGAGCGGGATCCGCCGCCCACGGTGCGCAGTTCATCCACGGTGATACCCACCTTTTCCAGCGCCTCGAGGTTGTGCCTCATCTCATACGCTTCGCCCTCCATGCAGGCGCGGTAGATTTCCCCGCGCTTGGTGCCGAACGTGAGGTTGATGATGGCGCCCTTGCCGTGGATATCCGGGTTGGGCACCGGAGACCCCGCAAAATGCGGTACGACGAACAAACCGGTCGGGTCTGAGGGCAGCTCGGCGTCCAGCAGCTCGTACACTTCCGCGCCGTTGAGCCGGGCAATCTCCTTGTCCCTCGCGGCGAAGGTGTCGCGGAACCACTTCAAAAGCGATCCGCCCGTCATGTTGAACGCGTAGGTGACGTAGGTATCCTCGAAAAGGTACGGTACGCTGGCGTAGCCGGAATTCAGCATCTGCGCGTCCAGCCGCAGGCCCTTGAACAGCGGCGTGATGCAGTCCACCGTACCGATGCCGTTGACGGCTTGTCCCGGCCGCGTTACGCCCGCGCCGATAGCTGCCATGATCTGATCGTGCGCACCCAGCACCAGCTTTATACCGCGGTTCACGCCAATTTCGTCCGCCACGGAAGGCAGTATCTCGCCCGCCACCGTGCCCGTGTGCGCCGTCTCGGGGAATATGCCCGGATCGATACCCGCCGCATCCAGTATCTCCGCAGACCAGCGCTTCGCCGAAACGTCAAAGCACATCGTGCGGGACGACAGCGAGTAATCCGCAAGGTACTGGCCGCCCAGCTTGTGCAGCACATAGTCGCCGTAAAGCAGAATGCGATACGTCTGCTTCAGCAGCGCCGGGTTATTCCGCGCAAACCACATCAGCTTGTACACCGAATACATGGGGTGTGGCGGATGGCCCGTCGCCTTCATGATCTCCTCCGCGCCCAGCTTCGCCGTCAGCTCAGCGCACTCCGCCTCTCCGCGCTTGTCCATGTAGATGGGGCTGTTGGCCAGCTCCCTGCCGTCTTTGTCCAGCATAACAAACGCTTCGCCCAGCGACGACGTACACAACGCCTGCACCGTTGCGCCGCCCGCTTCCCGGTAAGCCCGGCCAATGACTTCCTTGGTGGCCTGCCAGAGCAGAACGGGGCTGATCTCATAGTGATCCCCGTCGTTGATGATGTCGTATTCTCCATACGCGTAAGAAAGGATACGCCCGTCCTCATCGAAAACCGTGGCCTTGACGCCCGTTGTGCCGATGTCCAACCCCATTAATGCCATGCTATGCCTCCGATACCTCGTTGATGAATTGTTCGATTGCCCCGGTGCCCTCGATAACCCCTATCTCCACCTTCAGCGTCCTCCGCTCGTGCGCCCGCAGCACCGGAAGCGCATCCTTTTGGCGCAGCTCGCTCCGCGAAAGGCAGGGTACATTTGCCGGCTCCAGCGCCAGCACATAGTCCGCCTCGTCCTCCAGCTTCCACTGCGTCAGGTACGGAAGCGTCTGTGGGTCGAAGCGCACGTACACCGCAATGCCGCCCGCCAGGTGGCGATTCACCGCCATCGCGCAGGCCGTTTTTCTGCCCTCGAATGTATACCAGTAGTTTTTCTCCGTGTTTTCGCCGCCGGGTTCCCGAAAAGAATTCGCCTCGTGAATGTACTGCCGGGAATATTCGTCGTACGCTTCCGGTTTTCCTGCCGACACAAAAATCTGCGTATCCCCGCACAGCAACGGATATCCGAAATTGACGTGATAGAGCAGCATGAGCGGCGCGTCCCTGCTTCCGATGTTCTCAACGACGTCCTCAACGACGATGGCCGACCTGCCGATTTCGGAGGAAATGGCGCGCCGAAGGATGATCTTGTCGCCAAATACCGTGCAGTCCTCAATGCTGCCCGTCACACGCAGCGTACCTGCACGGAAGTCGGATAAGTCGCATACCCCCCGTGCGGGCGTGCCGCTGTGCCTGCCGTGCAGCCCCAGCTCTTCTCCCTGATCGACGCACGGAGGCCCGAGGTATGTCGCTCCGCAGGTGGTCAGCATCCCCGCGAAAAACGTTCTCAGCCATTTCTCGCCGCGGGATTCATAGAATGCCGGGTGCACTTCCCCGTTGCGGGCAAGGTAGGTGAGATTGAGCCCCTTGTACGACGCAAGCGAAATATCCAGCCCTCTGTCCGGCACCACCGAATACTCCAGACCGGATCCGGTTTTCACGTCGATCACGCGCACACCGTCGGTGCTGCCATCCGTCAGCCTGTAATGCCGCGTACCCGCGGCCTGATAGGCGCTGCCCATTCTTTTAAAGGCCTCGTTCCTTCCGTCCGGCGTGGTCAAATCATGCATGCGGTCTCCCTCTTTTCCTGCCAGTGCGTCGGTATGCGGCAAGGGCAGAATATTGTCTTCCGTGATAGCTAAATTAATCTGAAGGCTGTCTTGCCTCCCTGCTTCAGCGACAGCACACTGTGAACTCCGGTCAGAATCACTTGCCCCTGTGTGGGTTACGCGTTAATCCCCTTGAATTCCCATTCCGGATGCTCGCTGATGGGATGGCGCGCGGTATCCCGCGTGGCGGTGATGATGGCGTCAGGATGTTCCTGCAGCAGCGTCAGCGGATATTCCGCATCCGGCTCGCTGAACAGCGCGACGCGCAGTGCGGTCTGCTTCCACGTGCCGGTATCGCTGTAAACGCGCACCTTCTTTGCGCTGAGGCACTCCTTTACGCCCAGCGTCACCGACATGGGCGGCACAAACTGATAAGCCGCGCCGAAACTGCGCTGCCCCAGCGTGATGATGGTATCGAGGTTGTTGTCCTGTATGCGTATGCTTGCCTCCCGCAGCTGATCCAGCGTAATCGCGGAAAACGGATGCCGCCGCGTCTGGTTGTAAGCGATGTGACCATCCTGCCCCCAGCCGCCCAGGGTGATGTCGATGGGTTCCTCCCATATCCGTTCCCGTATCTCCTCCATGGAGACGGGCGTCAGGAAATGGCGATTCTCCGCCGGAACGGCCAGCTCCGCGTCCACCGGCGCATAGAAATGCCGTTCCATAAAGCTGCGGAAGTTGTACGGGTCGTTTTCTGCCAGCAGCTGCCCCTGCCAGTCCAGGCACTCGTCCATATGGAACACCACGAGATTGCGCAGTGAAACGCGCTCCCGGTTGACGAGGCTGCAGAAAGGCCCGTACCAGCAGTTCGGTCCGCACGGAATGATGGCCCGCAGCACGCGCCCTTCGCGATTAGCCGCCGCCACCTCGTCCGCCAGCTCGCGCGCCATCAGCATTCCCATCTCCGCGCTGTCCGCCACCATGCGGAACGGCGTGCGCGTTGGGATATTCACGAGTTCATCTGCCTTTACGCTGCACCATTCGTACAGCTTATGTCTGTCTATCATCGTTAAATCCTTTCAAATTGATATTCCACTGTATATCGTTCAGCCTCTCCCGGCGGTATCCAACGGACGAAGCGGCCGGTGTTGATGGAGTCGGGCAGACCGCACCACGGCTCCAGACATACCGCGCCCGGTATCCACGTACAGACGACGATGACGGCATGCGCGTCGTCCGGCACGCACCTGACGCGGTAATGATCCGGCTCGTTTATCAGCGTAAACCCCTTGTCCTCCGGGGTATGAAACACGTCGTCCCACCTTTGGGAAAGGTCTATGCTTTTTATCGTCGGTTTATCCACGCATTGCGTGTAATCGTAATGCGCCGTCATGCCATGCTGAAAGTGAAGGCGAGCTTTGTCCGTCGCCTTGAACCAGGGGTGCCAGCCGAGATAGTGCGGCATGGGCTTGCCGGAATGGTTGGTGATGTCCGCCGCGGAAATCAGCGACGCGCCGCGCACCTCGTAGGTGATTTCCAGCGTATAGTCGAACGGATAATTCGCCTGCTTCTGAGACGCGGAGCCGTCTATCCAGAGCGTGACGGATTTTTCAGCCGCACGCTTCACCGCAAAGGCCGCGTTCTTCACGAGGCCGTGCATGGGCATTGCGAAAACCCGCCCGTCCAGACGGTAGGCGTCGTTCTTCGTTTTGCTGGGAAAGGGAAACAGCACCGGTGCGCCGCCCGCACTCATGGGGGTGGTTTCCAGCACCGCTTCGTTGAGCATCAGCGTGTCCGCCCCGTCCACGCTCACCTGTGCCACCATGCCGCCGTTATCGGGCGCGACTTTCGCGCAAAGCCCGCCGTCTCTGATTTCAATAAACCGTGCCATCCGATCTTCCTTTGCGATTGGTCTCTTCCGATGCGCCGCGATGCCCGACCCAGGTCAGCGTACGCCCTCCGCCGGATAAGGCTCCAGCCCCAGTATACGCTCCGCGTTCTTCCAGTAAACCTTCTCCAGCACGTCGTCGGGCAAACCCAGCCCGTAGATGCGCCATTGCCCCAGCATATCCGCAAACGGGTGCTCGAAGTATTCGTCGCGGGTCTCCAGAAAACGGTAATGCGTATCGTAGAACTCCGCGGTGCGCTGCGCGTCAAAGCGTGCCTCGAAGTCCGTGCCGAAGAGCACGCGGTCTGCGTACTCCACAAACAGCCTGCGCGCGGTATACGGCTGCCTGCCCAGCTGATCGATCCGGGCGGCAATGTCGATGAACATGTTGGGGTAAGTATCCAGCCAGCACATCACCTGCGGCAGGTTTTCCGCGTAAGAACCCACGTGCGCCACAATAAACGTCGTTTTCGGATTGCCGCTAATGACATTCTCCTGCATGCGCATGTGCGCCTCGAAGGATGGGATGCCCGGCTTGCAGAAGGACCACTCGGGGTGCATACGAAGGCAATGGTAATGCTCGTTGGCGGGTTCGATGGGCTTGAAGAAGCAGGGCGGATCGGCGATATGGATGATGATGGGGAGCCCTTCCTCCGCGCACGCCTGCCATATGGGCTGGTAATACGGCGAGTCCAGCGCGAGGCTGCGGCCAAAATAGCGCTCACCGTAAAGCGTCATGTTCTTCCAAAGCTTCAGCGCCCTGCAGCCCTTCGCTTTCAAGTCGCGCAGCTGCCGGTATACGAGGCTCTCAAAGTTCTGCTGTGTCGCCTTCGAAATATCCACCGAGCCCACGGGCACCACAAAGCCCCCGGATGGCTCCAGCTTTTTCATCAGACGCTCAAATCCGGCTTCCCACTCCAGCTCCAGCGAGGTGATGCGCCGGATGCCCGCGCGCCGGAGATTTTCGACCACCTCCGCGGTATCATATGCCTCCTCGTAGGCGTCTCCGAAGAGTAGCGCGCCAAAGTGGGCGTGCATGTCGATAACAGGAAACCGCGGCTTGATACCGGTATGAATTTCCCCGCACAGCTCTGTGTCGGGACGGTGCTCATGGGTTAAACTCAATGCCCTTCTCCTTTACGTCGCGATTGAAATCCCCGGAATATATTCTGTCAGGAAAGCCCGGAGAACGGACGACCTTAGTCCATTTCCAGCAATGTTATCGTGTAATGCGTTCCGGCATTATCATTTTTTCCGGATAGCTTGACCGGATTAATTAATTAGTAAATTTACATAACTAATGATATCCCGCTGTGGTACAAATGTCAATACCGTGGATAGGATATCGCAGCGCGTCACGAATGAGCGGACCTGCCGGGGAACAGCGCCCTGTATTGTGTGGGCGTTAGCCCTTCCTGCGCCTTGAACAGACGGGAAAAGTAGTTGTAGTCCGCGATGCCCACGCGGGCGGAAATCTCGGCAATAGAGAGATCACTCGTCTGCAGCAAGGCTTTGGCGGCCTCCAGCCGCCTGTCCGCAATCAGCTGCCCGACGGTTTTCCCCAGCTGCGATTTGGCCATGACGCACAGCCGGGTCTTGCTCATGCTGAGTTCCGAAGCGATATCGTCCAGCGCAAGGCCTCTGTCGTAGTGCTGCTGAATGTAGCTGACCAGACGCTGCGCGTCCGTCTGCTGATACGCCTGCACCACGCGCTTGAGCCATATGTACGAGGTGCAGGCCGACATAATCTCGGCGCTGGCCGCCAGCCGCTCCTCCGGAACGCGCTCCAGTGAAAAGAACCTCTCCTTCAGCAATTCCGGCTGTCGGTGCCACCCGCACCGCTGCTTCGCTTCGGCCCATTGAGCCTCACAGGGCGTATCGTCCAGTATCTGCCCGTACATCAGATACGCAATCACCTGTCCGTTCTCGATGATGGGCGCGCACGCCTCCAGCAGCCCCGCGTGACACCGGTAAATGTAGACATCCTTGCGCGCCATGGCGGTTTCAAAAGCCTGCTCGTCACACACCGCGCATTTGACCTCCCCGGCCTGGGTGTCCTTGATCAGGCGGCAAAACGGCGTCTCCTCCGCAGTGGAGAACAGCTCGTTGAAATGGGTATCAAATATCCCGAATTTCAGCCCGGTGATGACATACAGGCTGTTCAGCAGCCTGACCAGCTTGGCCTGATCCATCAATATCTCCATCAGAAGCTCCCCCTTTCGCTATCAGAGTAGCGCAGCGCAAGGCGCGCCGTCAAGCGTAATATAGGCACATATTTTAAATTTTGAAACATCATGCTATTAAGCGGATTGAAGTTACTATTCATCCCGCGCAGTACTGATATAATGAAATGGGTGAAGTTGAACATTCAAATTATCCGCAGCCATCACCGGGAAAGGGGGTTGCATGAACGGTAAAAAAGTCGTATCCGACGCCATCCGTCACCGCTCCACCGAACCTGTGCCGTATTATGCGGAATTCACGGCAGGGGAAAAGGAAAAGCTGATTCATTACTATGGAGACGATCGTTTTGAAGAGCGGTTTACCCGGTTTTTGCAGGCGGGCGTTTACGGCTGGTTCGAGGGCGTGCCGGGCCGGCCCGGGTTTGTCCGGGACGAATTCGGCGTGATATGGAACCGCTCCGGCGCGGACAAGGACATCGGCGTCATCGAAGGGGCCGTAATCCCCGATATCTGCGATTGCCGCTACCGGATGCCTTCTCCGGACGAGGCGCGCTTCCGGGAGGTGCTTCGCGGTCTGGAGAATCAGCGGGACTGCTTCACCGTCGTGGACGTGGGCTTCATGATGTTCGAGCGCGCATGGACGCTGCTCACCATGCCCGAAGCGCTGATGGCCATGATTGCGGCACCCGCCGAGCTGGAAAGCCTGCTGGACAGCATCTGCGAGTTCGATCTCAAGGTGATCGATATCGCGCTGGAATACGGCATCGACTGCATCCATTTCGGGGATGACTGGGGTCAGCAAAAAGGGCTGATTATGGGCGCGCCCCACTGGCGGCGCTTCATCAAGCCGCGCCTCAAACGCCTTTACGAGCGCGTTAAAAGCCGCGGACGCTTCGTCTCTCAGCACTCCTGCGGCGATATTCACGAGCTGTTTCCGGACCTCATCGAAATCGGCCTGGATGTATACCAGACGTTCCAGCCGGAGATATATGATATTGAGCGGGTCAAGAACGAGTATGGCCGCGATCTCACCTTCTGGGGCGGCATTTCCACACAGCGGCTTCTGCCCTGTGCCCCGCCGGATGAGGTAAGACGTGAAACGGCGCGCATCATGCGCATCATGTCCAAAGGCGGCGGATACATCGCGGCCCCGACGCACGCCGTACCCGCGGATGTGCCCGCCGAAAACATCGCGGCCATGCTGGACGTGTTTGAGAATCAGGAAAAGTACCTTGGGGGTGTGGGGTGAAGTATTTTATCGGCATCGACGGCGGCGGCAGCAAAACGCAGTTTCAGCTGTGCGACGAAACCGGACTCATCGTCTCGCAGCACGCCGCGCCGGGAAGCGACTACAAGCAGCTGGGCGAGGAAGCCTTCCTCCGCATACTGCGGGATGGCGTGAAGCGCGTCAGCACGGAAATCCGCAGCGAGGACATCGCGGGCATATGCTACGGCATGCCCCGCTTCGGGGAGAGCGCGGACGATACGCGCGTGGCGCAGCGCATCGCGGAGACGCTGACGCCCCTGCCGCTGTTTGTGGAAAACGACGTGGTTATCGCCTGGGCGGGCGCGCTGGCCTTTGAACCCGGTGTGGTGATACTGGCAGGCACCGGCTCCATGGCGGTGGGGCGGGACGAAAGCGGCAAAATCGCGCGCAGCGGAGGCTGGCTGGAGTTCTTCTCGGACGAAGGGTCGGGCTACTGGCTGGGGCGCAGGACACTGGAGCTGTTCTCCAAGCAGTCCGACGGACGCGCCCCGCGCGGCAGGCTGCACGCACTCGTGCGGGAGAAGCTTGAACTGACGGAAGACTTTGAACTGATGGACAAAGTGGAGCCATGGATCTCGTCGCGCGATAAAGTAGCGGCGCTGCAGCTGCTGCTGGAGACGGCGGCGCTGGGCGGAGACGCCAGTGCCGTGAGGCTTTACGAGGAAGCCGCGGAAGAGCTCGCGCTGATGGTCCGCGCCGTCTGCGAAGCGCTGGGCTTTTCTTCCGGCGCGGCGGTGTGCTACGCGGGCGGGCTGTTCAAAGCGGGCGGGCTGATATTGGAGCCGCTGCGCAAGGCGCTGACAAGCCACGGTGCCGGGCTGCATAAGCCCCGGCTGCTGCCGGTGGACGGCGCGGTGCTGTTTGCCGCCGACCGGTTTGACCCTGATTCTCTGCCGCGGCTGAAGGCCCATCTGCTGACGCAACGAGGATACATCCATGAATGACAGAACCGAAAACCAGGCAAGCCCGTGCAGCGCCGGCTCCCGGCGGTGCGAGCTGGTGCTGGAAGCCCACCTGAAACCCCGCCCGCGCTTTCCCGTCATCGACGTGCACGCCCACTTCGGGCGGCTGCTGCTGGGCGAAGACTATGAATCGCGGTACGATACGGCAGCGGCGGTGGCCGCGATGAAAGCCCGCGGCCTCACCGGCGTGGTCAACCTGGACGGCGAGAACGGCGCGTACTATGAGCGCATGCTGCGCAAGACCGAGGGTTATGAGGACTTCTTTCACACGTTCGGGAACGTCGATCTGACGCGCTTCGAGGAACCGGATTTCGATCGCCATGTGTACGCAACCATCAGACGGCAGCAAAGCCTTGGCATGGAGGGACTGAAGTTCTGGAAGATACTCGGACTGGGTATACGCGGACGCGACGGACGCTACCTGCGCCCGGACGACGCGCGCCTCTCCGTCATCTGGCAGACCGCCGCGGAGCTGAGCCTCCCGGTGCTGATCCATATCGCCGATCCGCCCGCGTTCTTCCGCCCGGCGGACTGCGAAAACGAGCGCTATACCGAGCTTCGGGCCCACCCCGACTGGTCCTTCTGCGGCGAAGGCCTGTACCGCTTCGAGGCGCTGATGGAAATGCAGGAGGCGCTTCTGGCGGGCAATCCCCAAACCACGTTTATCGTGGCGCACTGCGGCTCGTATTCGGAGAACCTGGCCGCCGTGGGGCGCTGGCTGGACGCGTATCCCAACATGAATATCGACATCGCCGATCGCATCAACGATCTGGGCCGCCAGCCGTATACCGCGCGGGCGTTCTTTCGGCGATACCGCGACCGCATACTGCTCGGCACCGATATGACGCCCCTTGACGCGGACCGCTACCCCATATACTATCGGTTTCTGGAGACCTTTGACGAATATTTCGACTACAGCACCGCGCCCGAGCCGCCGCAGGGCGAGTGGAAGATCTGCGGCATCGGGCTGGAGGACGATGTGCTGGAGGACATTTACCGCAAGAACGCGGAGAGACTGCTCCGCATGAAAAAATATTAAGGAGAAACGCACAATGAGCATCACATTCAGGGAGATACACGATACATACCCCGCGCTGGAAAAGACGGCGGCACTGGCCGAAGCGCGCGCGGGCGATTTCCGCAAGCTGCTGAAAGGCACCGACAAACCGGTGGTCTACATCGGCTGCGGCTCCAGCTACAGCGTGGCCAAAAGCCTCGCGGTCATCACCTGGACGCAGCTGCGCCGGACGTCCTTCGCGCTGGCGGGCGGCGATCTGCTGATCCACGCGTCCACCTACACGCCCTGCCTGGACGGTGCCATACTCGTCGCGGTGTCGCGCTCCGGCCAGACCAGCGAGATGCTGCGCGCCGTGGAGAAGCTGAAGGCGCTGGGCTGCCGCTTCTCCCTCGTTTCGTACTGCTGCGTAGAGGACAGCCCTCTCTCGGCAGCCAGTGAGCTGGCGTTGGATATGCCCTGGGCGTTCGATGAGAGCGTCTGTCAGACGCGCTGCGTAACGTGCCTGTACACCTGCGGCGCGATGCTCGTGGCGCTGGCCTCGGGCAACGACGCGCTCGCCGCAGATCTGCGCAAGGTCATCGCGCAGGGGCCTGCTTATATGGCCCGCATCGAACCGCAGATCGAGCAAGCCGCAAGCAGCGGCTGGACGCACGCCGTAGTGCTGGGCGACGCGGAGATCGGCGGCCTCTGCGAGGAGGGTTCGCTGACATACAAGGAGATCTGCCAGCTGCCCAGCAACTACTACCACCTGCTGGACTCGCGCCACGGCCCGATGGTGCTGTTCAAGAAGGATACGCTCGTGGTCATCGCGACGAGCGGCGACGCGCTGGAGCTGGATCTGGTGAGCGACGTGGTGCGCAAGGGTTCGCAGGTGATCGTGTTCAGCGATCAGCCGGTCGAAATCGAAGGAGCGCTTACCATCGCCTTCGGAGAGCCGCTGGCGCATATCGCGCGCGGCATCCCCTTCCTGTTGATCAACCAGCTGCTTTCGTATCACAAATCGGTGCAGACCGGAGTCAACCCGGATCTGCCCGACGGCCTCGATCCCTGGATAAAGCTTTAATACCCATTCCGCTTGCCACAGACAGGGCGCCGCTGTACACTTGTACCAGCCGGCGCTCTTTTTTATACGCACGAAGCCGCTTCGCCTGTTTTGGGTTGACACCCTGAAACGCGGGTGCTAGAATAAACTTATTAAAGATAAGAAAGTAATTATTCATGACGAAAGCCACCAACGCCGAGCTCATTGCCGAAAAAAACAAAAAGCTGATCATCGACACGCTGAAGGCATCCGGCCCGCTCTCCCGCGCGGAGATTTCACGCATGGTCGGTCTCAGCTTCCCCGCGGTCTCGTCCAACGTCAGCTTTCTCATCAGCGAGGGCTATATCTCTGAAATCGGCGAGGGTAACAATGCGTTGGGGCGTAAGTCCACGCTGCTGGAATTCAACGCGAAGCGGGAATACGTGCTGGGCATCGATTTGGGCCGGTACAAGATCAACCTCGCGGTGGCCGATCTGCTGGGCAACACGGAATTCTTTCTTTCCGAGGAGATCAGGGAGCAGGGCAGCATCATGGCCTGCCTGCGGGACATACTCGACAGGGGTCTCGCGCAAAGCCCCATTGACAAGGGCCGTATCCGCTCGGTATGCGTCGGCACGCCCGGCGTGGTCAGCGGCGGCGAAGACAAAATACTGCTGGTCCCATTCGCCGAGACGCTCAGCAAAAGCGGCATCATCCGTGAAATCCGCAGGGGGTTTGACTGCCCCGTCACCATTGAGAACAGCGTAAATCTCGGCGCTGTCGGCGAGAAGTGGAAAGGCTGCGGCAGCGCTTACCGGAACATTGTATACATCAACTATGGCGTAGGCATCGGCAGCGCGCTGATATTCGACGGCCGCTTGTATACCGGTGCCAACGGCATCGCGGGTGAAATCGGTTTTATGGCCGTCTCCCCCGACTCTCTGGCACAGCAGCACCAGGATTTCGGCTCTCTGGAGGAGCGCATCTCCGGGCATTCTCTCGACGATCGCATCGCGCAAAGCGATCTTGGCCTCCCGTCCCTGAAGGCGCTGTTTAGCTCCGCCGCGCCCGAAGCGCGCGCGCTGCAGGAGCAGATACTGCACACCATCGGGCAGATTTTCGGGGTGGCGCTGCTCAACATCGCTTCCGTCGTCAATCCTCAAGCCATCATACTGTCGGGCGGTATCGGCATTCATATCGGTGCACTTCTCGTTTCCGAATGGGAGACCATGCTGCGGGAGAACCTGCCCTTCGCGCCTGAGATTCTGGTTTCAGAAATCGACAGCCGGGCCAATGTATACGGCGCGATACGCTACGCGCTCAAGAATATCGAAGACCTCTATTGCACGCTGGATCTTTGAGCGGTTTTCTTTTGTCAATTAACTTAGCTACCTTAAATAACTAATATGGAGGGTCATGCCATGCTGAATGCGAAAATCGGGTTTGTGGTTTACGGAGTACACAAGGACGGTCTTCTGGATCCCATGGGAACGCCGTTTATCGATGAAGCGATCATCCGCCGGTCCAAAGACGCCCTGAAAGCGAAAGGGGTCAGCCTTCTGGAGCACGAAACGATAGTGGCCACCAAGAAGGAAGCCAAAGAGGCGCTGCTCCGGATGAAGAACGACCCGGGCGTGGACGCGCTGGTGCTGTTCTCCGGCACGTGGGTCTGGTCCGCGCATATGCTTGCCGCCATCCGTGATTTCAGCCGCAGCGGCAAAGCCATCGTCATCTGGACGCACCCCGGCTCGCAGGGCTGGCGCCCGGTGGGCGGGCTGGTGCTCAGTGCGGCCCTCAAGGAAATCGGCATCAAGCACCGCTTTGTTTACGGCGCAGCCGACTGCGAGCGCGATGTGAACCGCATCGTCAGCTACTGCACGGCGAGCGCGCTGATACAGAAGCTCAACATGTCCACGGTATTCGCGTTTGGCGGACGCGGCATGGGCCAGAACTGCGGCGTGGCCGATCCGTCCCAGTGGACGAAGGTATTCGGCATGGACATCGACTCCCGCGATACCACCGAGCTCATCGAAATGGCAAAGAAAATACCCCAGGCGAAGGTGGACGAGGTGCGCGCGGGACTGCTGAAATGGTTCCACGCGCTGCCCGAGGAGGGCGACACCACGTCACGCTCCATCCGGCTGTACCTCGCGATGAAGGAGTTGAGGGCAAAGGAGGGCTTCGAGTACTACACCATACAGTCCTTTCCCGGCCTTGGCGACGATTACTCCGCGACGTGCTTTATGCAGAGCATGATGCTGGAGGATCGCGTGGGCACCTCCACGCTGTCCGACTTCAACACGCTGATGTCGAGCATCATACTCACCGAGCTCAGTGCCGACCCCATCTACTACGGCGATTTGCAGCATGTCGATAAGGACAACCGCGAGATCAAAATCATCGGCGACGGCACCATTCCGCCCTCCCTGGCGGGCAAAAGCTGCGGCGGCAAAGCTTCCTTTGCCACGCACGGCATCCCGACCGAAGGCGCGGCGGGCGGCATCTCCGTCAGCCTCATCGCCAAGGAAGGCAAGGGCGTTCTCGCACGCTTCGGCCGCGCGGACGGGCGCTTCCAGATGGTGCTGGCGCGCTGCGATGTTTTCGAGCCCTCGGCGGACATGCTGGAGCAGCGCAAGCTGGAGTGCGGTATCCCCTTCTGGCCGCACGCCTTCCTGCATGTGCATGCCGACATGGAAAAGCTGCTGGACAGCTGGAACAACGAATACGCCTGTCTCGGCTACGGCGAGCACCTCTACGACACCATCGTAGACTTCTGCCAGCAGTTGGACATCGACGTGATACTGCCGTAACGGCAAGGGGGGAAAGCTGCAGGCGGCGGGGTCGCGCGTCGATTCCGCCGCTAGCAGCATATCCGCCGGAGAAAACACCATGCATCTTCTATTTGATAAAATCATAGGCACCGGCGGCATCGGCTCCGGTATGCTGTTTTATCTGGATAATGATCAGCCCATCGGCCGAAACGAGTCCCGCCTGGCTGTACTCAGCGGCGCTCGGGATTACTGCAAGCAGCACATCATACTGCACTATATCGCCAAAACGCTTTCTCCCGCGGCGCAGGTGCTGGCCATCGGCGCGGTAGGACAGGACAGCAATGGGCAGCAATTGCTGCGGGAAATGGCCGCCGCCGGAATTGACACCCGCTTTGTGCGGCAGGATGCGGACAACCCGACCATGCTCAGCATGTGCGTGCAGTACGCCGACAAAAGCGGCTTCAACGTGACCACCTCCAACAGCGCGTCCGGCGCGCTCACCGCGGAATACGCGGAGGACTGTCTGCACGGGCTGGAGATCAGCCGCCGCACGCTGGTGCTTTCCGCGCCGGAGGTTCCGCTGGAAGCACGGTTTGCGCTGATGCGGTGTGCGAAAGCGCACGGGGCGTTCTGCGCGGCCTCGGTGCTGAAGGATGAAGCGGACGAATTTGCCGCCGCCGGAGGATTTGCGCTCTGCGATCTGCTCGCCGTCAACGAGGACGAGGCACAGGCCATCGCGGGCACAACGACCGCGGATATCGCGCAAATCGCATCCGACTGTTTCAGCCGCGTCGCCCGGCACAACCCGGACGTCATGCTGGTGGTTACTGCCGGAAAGCTGGGGAGCTATTCGGTCTTCCATGGAAACATCGAGAACATCCCCGCGCTGCCTGCGGAACCGGTCAGCACGGCGGGCGCGGGCGACGCGTATCTCGCAGGTGTGATCTGCGGGCTCAGCCTCGGCCTGCCGCTGCAGAACGAAGGCGCAGCGGAAAAATTGCGCGCCACGGACGCAGGCAGCTTCCTCGCGCATTTGTCGATACTGAGTCCGCATACCATCGCGGACACCGTCACCGGAGACGAAGTAAGGCGCTTCGTTCAAGGCCGGTAGATTTGATTTCAATCAATAATCCCAAAGCGGAGTACTGGTTCAGGGATAAAAAAAAGAGCCGTGATGGCCCTTCTTTTCGCGGTTCCTTAGAATCTGCCTGACGGGGTGCCCTGGCTCTCCGGCATATTGTTTTCGGCGTACTGTATCATTTTCTTTACCATCACGCCACCGATACGGCCCGCGTCCCGCGCGGAGAGGTCGCCATTGTAGCCCTGTTTGAGGGTGACGCCCGCTTCGCTTGCCGCCGCATGTTTAATGTTTGTAAGTTTCCAATTATTTGTTGCCATGTTTACTTACCTCCTTTGATGATATTTTTCCCCCATATGTGCCGGAAAAATGCATGATCGTTGTTTTTTCTTTGCTTGACAAATATACACAAAAGCAGTAACCTATCGTTGCACCGTCTATATGCATTTAGTATATAGCTGAAATGCACTTATGGAGGTTACCATGCAAAACGACACATGCTGCCACGGCAAACATCATCCCATGCAGCGTTTTATGGAGGTCTGTCTGCTGACCCTGCTTTGCGAGCCGCAATGTGAAAGCTGCCACGGCTACGCACTGGCCGAGCGGCTTGCGGATTTTGACTTAACTGCGGATGAAATCAACGCCAGCACGCTGTACCGTACACTGCGCGGCATGGAAGAGGCAGGCTGGGTGGTTTCGCGCTGGGAGAGCGGCGGGCCCGGCCCGCAGCGGCGCGTATACGGCATCACGGACGCCGGACGCGCAGCGCTTCAGAAATGGATACCCGTAATGCGCGTACGCAGAGAGCGCATCGAAAAATTGCTGGAGGCTTATGAGAAAATGAGCGCTGCGGCGAAGGGGGACCAATCATGAAAATTGGCATCGACACCATCGTATTTTACTCTCTGGCGGCGCTGCTGCTGGTCGTCTCCTTGATAAAAAGCCGCGAGAAAACCAAAAAGGCGCTGATAAAAGCCTGGAAGGCGTTTGAAAACATACTCCCGCAGCTCATCGGTATTATGATTTTCGTCGGGGTGCTGCTCGCGGTGCTGGATACGGAGGTCATCAGCGCCATCATCGGTGCGCAGTCAGGATGGCTGGGCGTAGCGATTGCGGCGGTATTGGGCGGCATCACGCTGATACCCGGCTTCATCGCGTTCCCCACCGCGGCACTGCTGATTGCGGGCGGCGCGGGATACATGCAGATCGGCGCGTTCGTCAGCTCACTGATGATGGTGGGCGTGGTTACGCTTCCGATGGAATTCAAGTACTTTGGAAAAAAAGCGGCGCTGCTGCGAAACGCGTTTGCGTTTGTATTCGCGTTCGCCGTGGCGTTTGTAATCGGAAAGGTGATGGAACTGGTATGAATGACAAGCCGCAGACGGGAAAGAAGGACTTCAGATACTACGCAAAACGCTATACCATGCCGCTCGCCGCCGCCGCAGTGCTCGCGGCGCTGGCGGTTTTCTCCCCCGCCTCGTGGGTAAACGGCAACGATGAGCGCATCGGCACGCTGGCGCTGCAGATTACGCTTTCCAGCTTTAAAGAGATGCTTCTTGTACTGCCGCCCATCTTTATCATGCTGGGGCTGCTGGACATATGGGTGCCGCGCGAAACGATGGTGAAGTTTATGGGCGAGGGTTCCGGGCTGCGCGGCGCGGCGCTTGCCATCTTTTTAGGATCGGCAGCGGCCGGTCCGCTGTACGGAGCCTTTCCCGTCGCGGCAGTATTCATGAAAAAAGGCGCCGGTTTCTTTAATATCATGCTGTTCCTTGGCGCATGGTCCACCACCAAAATTCCCATGCTGCTGTTCGAGTTCGCCTCCATGGGGCCGGTATTTACGCTGACACGGCTCGGCATGAGCCTTGCGGGAATCACACTGATTGCTTTTATGGTGCGCCGCATCACGGGTAAGGCAGAGATTGAACGCATGTATGCCAATGCGCTGAACCATTAGGGTGTACAGACACAACATTTCCGGCACATAGCATTACGGTTTTATCGGCCGGGCCTCATCCCGGACTGTTTTTTTGACAATGCAATGACAGGAGTAATCCGGTATCGGATTGCGGACTAAAAAAAAGGCCGCCTCAGCAGCGGCCCGAAGGAGCGCAAGCGCTCCTTTTTATTTCGCAATCGCGAGTATATTCCGGATATCCTCCGTGTCCAGCTTTACAAAGCCGCCCACAGTATCGTCCGGATTGAGTTTGCAGTTACGCACAATGTGATCGAAATGCTCCTCGCCGATACCGATTTCGCGCAGCGAGGTGGGCAGCCCGGCGGAAGCGAAAAACGCCTTCGTGCGCGCAATACCCTCCAGCGCGGTCGTTTCCATATCGTCGAAGCAGGGCTCCACATCCCAGACACGGACGGCAAACTGCGCGAAGCGCGCCACATTGCGCCGGTAAACATATTTCATCCATGCGGGAAAAATGATGGCCAGCCCCGCGCCGTGCGCCACGTCATTGAGCGCGGAAAGCTCATGCTCGATGTTGTGCGATGCCCAGTCCTCCTCGCGGCCCACGCCGAGTATATCGTTGTGCGCCACCGTGCCTGCCCACATGATCTCGGCGCGCGCGTCGTAGTTTTCCGGATACGCCAGCGCCACGGGCACGGTGTGGATAATCGTTTTGATTGCGCCTTCGCAGAGCCTGTCGCCCAGCTCCACATGCGGCTCGTTGGTGAAGTAGCGCTCGAAGATATGTGCCATGATATCCGCCGCGCCGCATGCCGTCTGATATGCGGGCAAGGAACAGGTCAGTTCCGGATCCAGCACGGCAAACGCGGGCCGCAGCAAATCGCTGTTGACAAAGCGCTTAAGCCCCGTCGCCTCGTTGGTGACGACGCTGCCGCGGCTCGTCTCGCTGCCCGCCGCCGCGATCGTCAGCACCACGCCCAGCGGCAGCGCGGCCTGCGGTTCGCCCCTGTCCTCGTAGAAATCCCAGACATCGCCCTCGTACGGCACGCCAGCCGCGATACCCTTGGCGGAATCGATGACGCTGCCGCCGCCCACCGCGAGCAGAAAATCCACGCCTTCTCGCCGGCACAGCGCGATGCCTTCACGGACAAGCGAAAGCCGCGGGTTCGGCGCGACGCCGCCCAGCTCTACCCAGGCTGCGCCCGCTTCCTGCAGCAACCGGGTGATGTGCTGATAAAGCCCTGTTTTTTTAATATGGCCGCCGCCATAGTGCAGGAGCACCTTGCTGCCCCGCGCCGCGCTTTCGCTCCCCACCGCCTCCAGTGCGCTTCGGCCAAACAGTATACGAGTCGGACTCTGGTAAGTAAAATCCCGCATATTCGCCCTCCCAAATTTCTTTTGATTTCATTTGCATTATAGCATCTTTTTCCGATGCCGCGAAAGCAGGCAATGAATCAATTTATTGACAGATTATTATGCGTTAATTTGCGGAAAATAATCGTGAGACATTTGAAAGGAGGAACTCAACAAGTGGCATCGCAGAATCGCAAATACGGCCCGGAACATCCCTGGACGAAATTCAAGATGGAATGCGCCAGCGAGGTGGGTTGTACGCAGTATTGCAAGGAAAACAACGATCATTATAAAGGGGATCTGCCCAGCCGCGTCAACGGTGAGCAGGGTGGACCGATAGGCGGCCAGATGGTCAAGAAGATGATCGAAATGGCCAAACAGCAAAAGGGGCTGTGAAGCGCATGAGAAAGCCGCCCTTCCGGGGCGGCTTTATTCTGCCTTTTGCTTATGAAACGTGCCGCAGTAATTTTTTTGCAACTAGCTGTGCGGGAACGAGATAAGTGCCCTGCTTCACCTGCTTCGCAATACGCGCAATTCGCTTCGCGCGCACTTCATCCGCCTGCTCTGGCTGTACCGTCTTTTTCAAATGAGTTACCTCTGCGTTGATATGCCCAATATATCGGTAAATACGCAGGAAAACTTAACTGGCATAATAACCCGCTTGCTTACCTTTATTCGTCAGGAATCTGCGCAATTTCCCGCTGTATCAGCTCCTCGCCGCAGTCCGGATACCATACCCTTTCTTTTTTCGGACAGTATGTGTCGTCAGGCTGCCCTGCTTTCCATCTTCGCGTTGATTTCAGCATATACCGGGTTCCGGCTTACGCGTTCTGCATAACCTGATTATGCACAAACCGTGCAACCGTCTCATATACCGCATTCCTTTCTTCCGGTGGAAGGTAGCTGTGTCCCGAATTCCGCAGCATCAGCACCTCCGTGCTGCGGGCGCTAAAGAGGCCCCGCTTCAGCATTTCCGCGCTGCGCCACGAAACGGTTTCGTCACGGCGGGACTGCACTATCAGCACGGGGCAGACCACCTCGCGGAGGTCCTGACGCGTATGCCGCATCAATGCGCGCATCTCCCGCAGTTTCGATGCCCACCGCAGACACTGCCGAAGCGAGTCCGCCTGCACGCTGAACGCGCGGCGATAGCTGCGCAGCCGATCATCATCGTTTTCCGGTTTGCCCCGAAGCACCCTCAGCGCGGTCCCCAGCGCGCGCAGGCCCGACGTGAGGCGCATGGGCGTGGACATCAGTATGAGACCGTCCGCGCCGTGCCGCGCGGCTTCGCTGAGTATCAGCAGCCCGCCCATCGAATGCCCGAGCAGTACGACGCGCCGGTATTCACGCCGCAGCGCAGCCGCGGCTTCGGATACCGTGCGCTGCCAGTCCTCCGGCCGTGCCGCGGCGAAGTCCTCCGCGCAGCCGCCGTGCCCGGGAAGCAGCAGTGCCTGCACCGTACAGCCCAGATCGCATAGCCTGTGGCCGAGCTCCTGAAACTGATCGGGGCTGCCGAGTATCCCATGCACCAACAGCACTGCCATATCGTTTCCTTCCGCTTTCCACAGAAAGGGCTGGTGACTTTTGGGGGCTGGCTGACGCTCCATTTGCATCTCCTTGTCGAATCATGTCGGATTACGCATCCACCATTTCTCAAAAGTTATCCACAAAAAGTGTGGATAACCCCCTGTTTTATGTGGATAACTGTGTATAACTTACGGCATGCACACCGCTTGTCCTGTGGAAAGAAGAAATATCCATTTTTCGGAAACGGGCATTCGCGTGATGCGCGCGAGCGCATTTTCGTACAGCGCCAGCTGCAGCGCGTACTTGCCCGCGGTCTCCTCCGCGCTGCCGCGCAGGGCATCGGTCTTATAATCCACGAGCACCCATCGGCCCCGCTCGAGAAAGCACATGTCGATGATCCCCTGCACCACGACGTCCTCTTCGGACTGCGCAAGCCCTGCCTCCCGCGCGCTCATGCGCAGGCAGAAGGGCTGCTCCATCAGGCAGCGTTCGCTTCTCCGCGCGCGCGCCGCCAAACCGCTGCGCAGAAACGCCGCGATCTGGGCCGCATCGATGTGCGCAGCCAGTTCCGCGTCAATGATGCCGCGCCGCGCCAGCTCCGCCACGCCCGCGGCAACCTGCGCCTCATCCTTCTCCTCCAGGCCGATGCATTCCAGCGTGCGGTGCATCAGCGTGCCGCGCTCCGCCGCGCTGATCTCGCCCTCGCGCTCGCTGTACACCGGATACAGATGCTGCGGCTCCTCGCGGCGCTTCAGCGCCGATACGCTGACCTTGGACGGCACGCCGATATCCGCCTCGTGCGCGTACCGCTCGAAGAGCTGCGCAGGCTCCGCTTCGCGCGCCTCCGCCAGCAGCGCTTCCAGCCGCCGCTCCATGTCCTGCGGGCGCGCCTCCGCGGGCGCTTCGCTGCCCAGCTCCACCACATCCTCCAGACAAGTGCCTTCCTCACGGCAGGCTTGCGCCACGGCGGGCATCACGAGATCGAGATACGTCCCCGCCTTATGCTGCCAGCCGGGCAGCAGCGGCTCCTGCCAGTCCTTCTTCAGCTTGCCGCCCACGCCCACGATGGCCAGACGCTCGATGGCGCGCGTCATGCCGACGTACAGCAGCCGCACGGTTTCGGAGATCTTCTCCCGCGTCATCGCACGGGCCACGGCCTGACGATGCCACGTGTGCGTGCGCACGCGCGCCTGCGCGTCCATGGCGTCCAGCCCGATGCCGAGGCCGCGCCCCACGAGCACCAGCCCGGCGGCGTCGCTCTTGTTGATCTTCTTGTGCATGCCGCACAGTATGACCGCGCGGTATTCCAGCCCCTTGGATTTATGGATGGTCATCAGTGACACCGCATCCGCCCCGGGCTGCGGCTGCGCATCCTTTCCGGCAGCGATATGCTCCGCCATCGCCAGCACGTCGCGCAGGCGCGCGGGACGCGCGGCGCTGACCGCCGCGATAAACTCCGCAATGGCCGCATCGCTGCTGCGCCCGCCGGGCGACGTCAGCGCATACTCGCGGAATCGCGCCTCCTGCCGGAGACGCATCAGCAAATCAGGCAGCGGCAGGCAGCCCGCCAGCCGCCGATAAGAAGCCATTTCATCCTGAAAACGCAGTACCTTTTCGCCCAGCGCCGAGTCCTCGCGAAACGCCGCGAGTGCCGCGCAAAAGCTCTTGTCCGCGCCCTCCGCCGGAGAATACGCGGCGCGGATACGCGCCAGCTCCGGCTCCGTGAATCCGTAGTGCGGGTAGCGCATCACGCTCAGCATGGCGACGTCGCTGACCGGGCTGTCGATGACGCTGAGAAGGCTTAAGAAAACGCCCAGCTCGGTGAATTCCACATCCTCGCCGCCCGAAACCCCCGCTACGGGAATATCCATATCGGCCAGCAGCCCCGCCATGCGCCGCCCGGAATCCTTCACCTCCGGGCGCAGCACCGCGATCTCTCCGTAGCGGTAGCCTTCCGCGACAAGCTGATGGATGTACGCGCCCACCCGCGCCGTCTCGGCGGCCAGACTGTCCTCGCCGCGCTCCGTCAGCAGCAGATCCACGCGGCCCGCGCCCTCGATGCCGGGCGAAAGCACATGCCCGCCCGTATACGCCACGCCGCCCGCTTCCTCGGTCATCATGTGGCGCATGGCGCTATTGATGAAGCGCAGCACGCCCGGCATGCTGCGGTAATTGACGTTCATCTCGATAAGGCCGGAGCCCGAAAGCTCGCGGCAGCGGCTGATCAGCAGGTCCGGATTGGACTCGCGGAACATATAGATGCACTGCTTCACGTCGCCCACAAAAAAGTCGTTGTCCCCGCGCATCAGGCTGCGAATGATGGCGTTCTGTGCCTCGTTGATGTCCTGATACTCGTCCACGAACACGTGCGCGTACTTCTCCTGATAGCGCCGCGCGATATCAGGCACGGACAGCACCTTGAGCGCAAGGTGGATGGTATCGTCGTGGTCTGTGAGCCCGCGCGCGCGCTTGGCCCGCGCATAGCCGCGCATGAAGCCGCGCGTCAGCTCCAGAAAGCAGCGTGCGTCCTCCCGTCCGGCAGCCAGCTCTCCGCGCACCTTCCCGGCGAAATTGCCCTCCCAGCCGCGCAGCGCGGCAAACGCCCGCACGGCGTCGCGCGTCAGCTTCTCGCTCTTGCCCCAAGGCGCGCCCTTGCCTCGGCTGCCCACCGACCCCGCCTCGGGCAGCCATGCCGCCTCCGGCGTCAGCGCGTCCACGGCGCGCAGCAGGGCAAGGCGCTGCGTTTCACTTTCCAGCGCCGCCTCCGGAAACCCGCCCTCCTGCCATAGCTCCGTACGGGCGCGCAGCACGGCGTCCGCCTCTACGGCGGCATCCCGCGCGGCGGCGGCATACTCCCCGAATAATTCCAAAACGAAGCCCGGATCGTCGTAGTGCGCCTCGGCCTCCGCTATCCAGCCCAGCGGGTCACGCTGGCAGATGGCACGCGCGTAGATGGAAGCAATCACCGAAGCGATGCGAGAGGTGTCGCCGCGCGGTGCGTACTTCCGGAAGAAGTCCGGCGCGTCCAGCGCGTCTATGGCGGCATCCAGCGCGCTCTGGCGCATCATGGCCGCCTGCGCGTCGTCCGCGATGGCGACCGCCGGAGACACGCCCGCCAGCTCGAAGTGGTCCCTCACCAGCCGCCCGCAGAACGAATGGATCGTGGAAATATCCGCGACGGCGCACTTCTCCGCCTGCGCGGCCAGCCGTGCGCCGCCCGGCTGCTGCCCGGCCTCCTGCAGCCGACGGTAGATGCGCTCCTTCATCTCTCCCGCCGCCAGGTTGGTGAACGTGACGATCAGCATGCGCTCGATGTCCTCGCCCGCTTCGATCAGCTGCAGCACGCGCTCCGTGAGCACGCTCGTCTTGCCGCTGCCCGCCGCGGCGGAAACGACCACGCTGTGCCCGCGCGCACCGATGGCCTCCGCCTGCCGCTCATTCCACTGTCTCGCCATTGCCGCCCTCCTCCGCTGCCGCGCTGAATGCCTCGGGAACACGCGGCGTGTTGCCCGCGTAACCTGTATCCTTCCGGCATATGCTCTTGTAGTCGCAGTATGCGCACACGTCGCCCTTCGAGGTTTCCACGACCGGCGCAATGGCCGTTTCCCCGGAGAATATCGCCTCCGCGGCGCTGCGGATGCGCTCGTTGACGCACGCCAGCAGCGCGTCCAACTCCTGCGCGGTGTACGCGCGCCCGCCGGAGCGCGCATCCAGCGTGCCCGACTGCGTGACCGCCCGGTCGATGGCGCGGAATTTGCCGTCCGGCTGCACGGCGCTGAATGCCCGCAGCACCTCCGCGTCGGCGATGGAGATGCCCGTCATGCGCGCCTGCGCGTCCACCTTATCCGGGCTGTCCGCATAGCCGTCGCCGATGCGCATGTAGTACCCGCCCGAGGGCTGCAGGCCGGACTCGCACAGCAGCCGCTGTGCCGCCTCGATATACACCGGAAGCTGCAGCGATACGCCCGCCGCCGCATCGTCCGCATCGAAGTCCGTATCCGAGGATTTGTAGTCCACCACGCGGAACCAGCCGTCTGCCACATCGATGCGGTCTATCTTGCCTGAAAGTGTGATCTCTCCGTTTTGCGTCGCCAGCGTATAGCCCTGAAAGGCCTGCTCCGTGGCGTAAACGGACGCGCGGCTGCCCTCGAAGTGCTTCCGGATGCGCTGGGCGACGCTTAGAAGCTCGTCCGTCAGCAGCGCGTATTGCCGCGCAAAACGCTCATCCGTCAGCAGCTTGGCGTAATCATGCTGCTCCGCGGCCTGCGCCGCCGCTGCGCGCATGCGCCGCTCCGCCTCGTCCGCAGTCAGCGAGGCCATGTCCGCTCCGTCCCGCAGAAGCCCCTGCGTATACAGGCTCAGCGCAAGATGCAGATAGGTACCGATGTCCAGCGCGTCGTGCGCGTAATCGCGCTCCGTCCGCACGCGCAGACCGGAATCCAGAAAGTGCTTGAACGGGCAGCGGCAGAAACTCTCGACGCGCGTTGCGCTCACGCTGCCCGTGCCGTAGAGCGTCGCGGCCAGCTCCGCACCCAGCGGCAGCGCCGCGTTGTCGCGCAGCAGCATCGCGCGCGCCTCTGCCTCCCAGCCCGGCAGCACCAGCTGCTGCGCCAGCAGGCCGGGCAGCCATTGCGCGGGCGGCTTGCCGCGCAGCGCAGCGGCCGTCTCTCCCAGCAGCGCGGAGCGCATCGCCGAAAGCGACGCGGCGGGCGGCGCGCTGTGCCGCACCGCGATCCCCGGGAAAAGCCGTTTGATGCGATCGATGACGATGGCGGGCGCGCTCTGCGCGTGGCAGCTGATGTACAGCCGCTCTTTGGGCTTGACGAGCGCGGAGTAGACCTTGAGCTTCTCGGAGGCCATGTCGAACACGCCCAGCGAAAGCCCTGTCTCAGAGAGCGTGGCGCGTTCGCCCGCGGAAAATATGCTCGGGCCGTCGTCGCGCGCGGGCCAAACGCCGTCCTGCACGCCCAGCGCAAACAGCACGCCGATGTCCGGCAGGCGTCCGGTGGCGACATCGAACAGTGCCACGGCATCGGTGGAAGCCGGAATCAGCGCGATCTTGGCGGCATCACAGCCGGTTTTGAACAGGCTGCAGAGCGTCTGCGCGAGCAGCCTTGCGTCGCCGAACGCGCGCGCGATGCCGTCCAGTACCGCATCGATACGCTCGTATACCTGCGCGAAGTAGGCGTGCTCCGTGCGCGTCTCCGCAGCGTCCAGCGCTGCGCAGAATGCTTCCAGCTTCTTCTGCGCACCGCAGGCCTTCAGAAACGCCCGAACGGCTTCTACGGCCTGCGCGGCGCTGCACGCTTCCAGCGCCCTTCCCAGCTTCAGCAGCGGCGCGGCCGCGCGCGCGCGCAGCGCCTCCACCCGCTGTACATCGCCGCCGCGCCGGAAGCCCGACAGCAGATGCCAGCCCTGATAGCCGTAGCGCCGGCAGCACGCGTCCAGGGCACCGCGTTCCGCGTCATTCAGCGGCGAGTACAGGCTCAGCAGCACCGCACCCGCCGCGGTCGCATCGCCCGCCGCCGCGCACAGCGCGCTGTACACAAAGTCGAAGAAGGCGTTGTCGGAGAGCGCGCGACGCTCGTCCACGAAGTACGGAATGCCGCTCTGCGCGAATTTCACCTTCAGCAGCGGCAGATAGCCGTCCAGCCCACCCGCCATCACGGCGATTTCCCGGAAACGCCTGCCGCCGCTGACCTCGCGCAGTATGTCGGCGCACAGCGCGTCCGTCTCCTCCTCCGGCGTCTGCGCTTCGGAGAGCACGATGCTATCGGGATTTCCGGCGTACTGGGCGTAGGGGTATTTGTAGAGGTAGGCTTCCAGAAAGGACAGCGCGCTCTGCGCCCCGTGACGGGATACCTGTCCGCATTCCACAGTCTGCACGTCCTGACCTGCCGTGCGCGCCGCGTCCATAAAACGCCGCATGATGCGTTCCTCCGCTTCGAACAGCGCTTCGTCCCCTCCGCCGCAGGAAGCACGGAACGCCGCCACGGTATCCTTCGACAGCGCCATCGCGGCGGTCAAAAACGCCAGCACCGCGGGCGTAGCGGCATCCAGGCCGTCGATGACCAGGTGCGCGCCGCGCAGCATCGCCGCGTCCCCCGCGCGTTCGGCGGCTATTGCGTAGGCGTCGGCGATGTCGGTGCGGCTGCCGCACAGCCGGTCGTAATTCTCCAGCAGCGCCGCCGAATCCATCAGCTTCCGGCGCAGCGCGGAATCCTGCAAGCCGTCCGCCGTGCGCCGAAGCGCCAGCGGGGTCTGGCGGTGCCCCTTCAGCCGCGCGATGAGATCCGCCGCGCAGGTTTCAAACTCGGGCAGTGTATCCGCGCCGTGGAAGGGGCCTTCCATCTGCGCAAGCGCACGGGAAGCCAGCATGGCACGCTCCGCGCTCGTGACAAATTCGCACGCGCCGGTGTCTTCGATGACGCGCAGCGCGAGCCGCTGCAGGCTCGTCACCTGCAGGCCGAATATGCCCTCTACGCCGCAGTCGCGCATGATGCGCTTCTCCGTTTCGAACGTGAGCTGCCCCGGCACGACGACGAGTACGCGCTCCAGCGGGTTGCGTATCAGCCCTTCGATATGCTTCATCAGACAGCGGCTCTTACCGCTGCCGCTGCGTCCGCAGACGACGGTAACCCCCATATCCCCTCCGGTGTGTGGTTTTGTTCCATTATACCATACCCGTGCGCCGAAAAGCGTACAGAAAGCCCCGCCGACCGCTCCGTTCCTGCGATTTACAGGTAAATAACAGACAAAACAATCCGCGGTATGATATAATGCGGACATCATATTATATATAATCGGAGGGCAAATTCATGAGGGATCGGGTGGACATTAAGGCGCAGGCGCGTGCGGCGCTCTCCGCACAGTATGGCGTCATGCTCGGCGCGTTCGTCGTATACACGATACTGCTGGGCGCGATATCGGGCGTTACCTTCGGGCTGGCAACACTGCTGCTCGCGCCGCCGCTCATGGTGGGCTACGCGTGGTTCTGCCTCAGCGTATTCCGCGGGTACCAGGGCGACATCGGTGGGATGCTGAGCAATGGATTCAACAACTTTGGACGCAACCTCGGCGGAATACTGTGGATGGAGCTGTTCACGTTCCTGTGGTCGCTGCTGTTCGTTATTCCGGGCATCATCAAGGCGCTGGCGTATTCCATGACGCCGTACATCCTGGCGGACACCCGCGCCGTACCCGCCACGGAGGCGCTGAAGCTTTCCATGCGCATGACGAACGGTTACAAGGGCAAGGTGTTCGTGATGTACCTGAGCTTCATCGGCTGGGGGCTGCTCTCGGCGCTGACCGGCGGACTGCTGTACATCTTCTATGTGGGGCCGTACATGAACACGGCTTTTGCGGGGCTGTATGAGGAGCTCAAAAACCAGGCGCTGCGCACGGGCGTTATCCGCCCTGAAGAGCTGGCGTAAACCAAATTATCCGCATACACAAAAGCGCTCTGTATTTTCGGCAGAGCGCTTTCCTTTTCCTCGATTATCCGCCTATGGTCTTGCCACCGTCACCGTGTACGCTACTTCCACGCTGCCCTTGATCGTTGCCCAAACCGGGCAGTACTTCTCCTCCGCCTTGGAGACGGCAAGGCGCACGTCATCCTCCGTCGCGTCGGCGGAAACCACGGCGAACGCAAGATCGATGTGCGAAAAAGAATGCGGATGCTCCCCGCGCAGCGTGCCGCTCGCGGAGACGGAGAACGCGCCGACGTGCTTGCGGAACTTGCGCAGCAGCGCCACCGCCGTGCCTCCGGAGCACGTCGCAAGACTGATAAGCACCAGCTGGACAGGCGCGTAGCCTTCGGCAACCGCCGGAGGCATCGGGTGATCCGTATAAATCGGCAGCTGCCCGTCCGCAATGCACTCAAACTTAAGGCCGTCATTGACGAGTCTCACACTGGCTTCCAACATACCGGGTACTCCTCCTGCTGAATCAGCGGCAAACTGCGCGCTGCGTCTTGATATCCGAGAAAATTTCGAGCCCTTCTGAGCGGCATACGCGCACCACGCCCGGCAGCGACAGGTCCTCCGGACAGATTTCGTTTAACATATTCGGATACTGCAGCACATACGACGGATTATACAGTACGTTTCCGTAGCTTGTAAATATCGCCACATAGAAGATCTCCATCTCCACAAGGTCCTGAAAGAAGTGGCTGCCGTAGCTGAGCTCCGGCACGAAGCCCGCGGACTCCTCCGCCACCTCGCAGATGACCGACATATTGGAGATCTCCGAGAAGCTTACCGGCACACCGATGGAGGGCGTCGTGGTTCCCCAGCGCCCCGGCCCCACCAGCATCACGCGGCTGCCCTTTAAAGCGGTGTTGATACGCCCGATCTGCCGCGCCACGGTGTACTTTTCCTGCTCGGTCAGCCCCATGTACTTCAGGGTGTTGACCGTCACCACGTAGTCCACGGGCAGGTGTACGTTGCCGCCCATGAAGTTGCCGCGTGTGGAGAAATAGCAGTCCCCCGCGCTGGAGACCTCGGGCAGCTTTACGGCGGTACCGATCCCGCGCGTCTGCAGCGGGCGGCACTGCAGCAGATTGACCTTGAAGCTTCCGTCCGGCAGGAAGTTCGCGGTGAATTCGATATCCACGGGATAATTGTAGACCCGTGAAAGCAAAGAGAGCATATCCTTCATCAGCGCCGGAAATCCGCTGTCGCCAAGGAGCCGCTTGAAGCTTAAAATCCAGCGCGGCTGCGCCGGGTATCCCAGCTCCCGCAGGCGTCTCATGGCGGCTGTGTCGGGATGCACGAAAAGCGATTGATCCGCCTTGATGTCCTGCTCGAAGACGCGCTCATAGGGCAGCTCTGTAAACCTGTTTTCGCGGATCGACAGCAGATCCACGCCGTGTTGGGAGTACTTGTCGACATCGGAATAGTCCATAGGAGGCAGGCGCGTTGGATCATCCATGCAGACAATGCGCGCGTAATCCGAGGTGGTTCTGTCCACCGCGCGCGTACCCAGACCGAATACGAGCCGCAGCATCCCCGCGCTCATGTCTATCTTCTGATCCCATACATAGAGATTGGTGGAATTGCCCACGCCCGCGACATGCGGGAAGAAGTAGTCCCCATAGTAATCGCCCGAAACGCGCTGCACCAGTATGGCCATCTGCTCGTCCTCGTCCATCAGGCCGCGGTTTGCCCGATACGCAAGCGCGTCCTCGCTCATGGTGCTGGCGTATACGGTACGCACGGCCTGCTCGAACGCCCGGTAGCGGTCCTCCGGCGTGCCCTGATTTACGCAGAAAACGCTCTCGTACTTGCCCGAAAAGGCGTTGCCGAAGTTGTCCTCCAGCAGCGAGCTGGAGCGCGCGATGATGGGCGACTGTCCGAAATAGTCGAGCATCTGCATGAACTGGCGCTGTATCTCCTCCGGGAATTGACCGTGCAGTATCTTCTCCTTAAGCTCGCGCGCGCTTTGGGCGTCCTGGGAGGCCTTCTGCCGGGTGCGCAGCTTCCACCAGCCATTCTGCACAATGTAGGTGTAGAAGATATCCGAACCGATGTAAAACGAGTCGTGCGCCTCCAGGCGATCCGTGAAGCGCTCTCCGCCCTCCGTTTCCAGCGCCTTGCGCGCCACCAGCATGCCCGTGCTTTTGCCGCCGATAAACCCCGTGCCGATTTCACGGTGCGCGATTGCCAGGATATCTTTCAGTGAAAAGTACTGATCGCACAGCGCGAACATCCGGGGCGTGTCTCCAAAGAGCATGCGCATCAGCTTGTGCTTAACCTCCTGCTGTGCCTCCGGCGCTTCTCTCAGCGCCTCCGCCGCGCGCGTAAATATGGCGTCCCAGTAATCGGTACGTTTTTCGCTGTGCGGAAATTTGGAGAACAGCTCCGCCGCCTGGGTGCTGGACGTGATGCCGAGCACATCGCCGTCCTGAATCAGATGCGGCAGAAACATGGTGGGAGAATAGCGCTGCCATACCTTGAGCGGGTGGATATACACACTGTCGCCGATGCGGAATAATTCCAGCAGCAGCTGCGTGGTTTCCCGGATACCGGCGATGGTGCTGAATGTGTGAACATTGCGCATAATCGCAAAGTATGCCACCGTATCGAGCTCGTAGAGAAACGGGCAGATGATACGGAAGAAGTTGCCCACCATCACGTCGGAATGCCAGTATTCCAGCAGATCGGTGAGACAGTCGAATACATAAAAGGCGCGGCAGCCTTCGGCCTCGACGATGCCGTATACCTCCGAAGCGAACATCTCGAAGCCCTTTTCAGGACGCACCCCGCAGACCTTGACGGGCAGGCTGTCCTCCAGCAGCGGCGCATGCAGGCCGAAGCGAATGTAGACAACTTTGCGGCTGTCCCGCAGCGCCTGTTCCACATAGAGCGCGACGAGCTTGCGGTAATCCTCCATCGCATCGACTTTCCAGACGACATTATCGCCGAGCCGAAGGTTGTCAATCATGTGATCCAGCCCCGAAAGCCCGGTGCTGACCCTGTCGTGCACGCCCATAGAACCCTCCCTGACACGGCAGACAAGACAGAGCATTCCGCCTTCAGAATGCCCTGTCCGCCGCTTCGATCATTTGTTTAGTAAGCGATACCCTGCGCGTACATCGCCTCGGCAACCTTCAGGAAGCCCGCGATGTTGGCTCCGGCGACGAAGTTGTCCTCCATGCCGTACGCCTTCGCGGCTTCGCTGGTATGCCGGTAAATATTCGCCATGATGCCCTTGAGCTTCGCGTCCACCTCTTCAAACGTCCAGGAGTAGCGCATGCTGTTCTGAGACATTTCAAGCGCCGAGGTGGCGACGCCGCCCGCGTTCGCGGCTTTGCCCGGCCCAAACAGCACGCCGTTTTGCTGGAACACCTTGACGGCCTCGGGCGTACAAGGCATATTGGCGCCCTCCGCAACCGCAATGACGCCGTTTGCCACCAGCTTTTTTGCGGCCTGCTCGTCGACTTCGTTCTGCGTCGCGCACGGCAGGAAGATGTCACACTGGATGTTGCAGATTCCGGAGCAGCCGTCGGAGTACTTCGCATCGGGATGGCAGACCGCATATTCCTTGATCCGCTTGCGCTCAACCTCCTTGATCCGCTTGACGGTATCCAGGTTGACGCCGCACTCCTGATGGATATAGCCGTTGGAGTCACACAGCGCAACCACCTTCGCGCCCAGCTCCGTGGCCTTTTGCGCCGCGTAAATAGCCACATTGCCAGAGCCGGTAATGACGACGGTCTTGCCCTTGAAGGACTTTCCCTTCGCCTTCAGCATCTCTTCGGTGAAGTAGCACAGGCCATAGCCTGTGGCTTCCGTACGCGCGAGGCTGCCGCCCCATGTGAGGCCTTTTCCGGTGAGCACGCCTGTGAAGTTGTTGTTAAGCCGCTTGTACTGGCCAAACATGTAGCCGATTTCGCGTCCGCCCACGCCGATATCGCCCGCGGGAACGTCGGTATCCGCGCCGATGTGCCGGGAGAGCTCTGTCATGAAGCTCTGACAGAAGGCCATGATCTCGCGGTCGGATTTGCCCTTGGGGTCAAAGTCGCTGCCGCCTTTGGCGCCGCCGATGGGCAGACCGGTCAGAGAGTTCTTAAAGATTTGCTCAAAGCCTAAGAACTTGATGATGCCGAGGTAAACGGACGGGTGAAGCCGCAGCCCTCCCTTGTACGGCCCGATGGCGCTGTTGAACTGCACGCGGAATCCGCGGTTGACGCGGACGGTGCCTCTGTCATCTATCCACGGCACGCGGAACATGATCTGGCGTTCCGGTTCGACGATCCGCTCGAAGATACCGGCAGCCACGTACTGCGGGTTTGCCTCCGCGACGACTTCCAGCGACTCCAGCACTTCGCGCACGGCCTGATGAAATTCCGCCTCATGAGGGTTGCGCACGATGACGTTCTGCATCGTTTGTTCAAGAAGCTTCATGCGAACCTCCTCTCAGCGCGACAGAAAACAGGCCTTGCGGCCAATTTGGCACCGTTGCCAATGCATTTTGGTTGGTACATAGCACTCCTCCGATTATTGAATATCCTTTGCCGCTGAGGCGGCAAAAATCAAAGAAGCACCAAAGGGACGGCCATAAAGTGATTGAGTTTTCATCTATATACAAGCAGCCCCTTTGCTGCAATCAACGAGTGGAAAATACAGCCCTGCGACGCATCCCGCCGGGTATACACGCTTTGACGTAATACTATACTAAATCGACGGCAAATGCAACTGTAACATCGAAGTCTTCAGAAAACCCCATCCGGGACACCCCCGCAGCTTGTGCTTGCAGCTTTCTTGCCTGCAGCACTCAACCCGGGCTGACATTTCTGACTTCATACCGCCGTCTGTGAATATTCCCCGCAGTGAAACGATATAATGGATACCAGCCTGTACTAAGGAGTTCGTATGCGC
Source organism: Bacillota bacterium (assembly GCA_023460085.1). GTDB lineage: Bacteria > Bacillota > Clostridia > Christensenellales > SZUA-584 > JAEWCC01. The sequence continues at coordinate 142,011 of JAEWRI010000038.1, forward strand.
AGAATCACGCCTTTCGCTGCGGTGATGGCCGCGGCGGCGATTATGCTCTTTCTGCTGGTGCCTGGCGGTGCGACGCGCGCCGCCGGTGCGGAGCCGGTGGTGCCCGACGGTTCGGATTACACGCGCCTTTTTGCCGATACGCTGACGCATCATCTGACCCTCTATATCTCACAGAGCGAGTGGAACGGCCTTTCAGAGGACATGCTGGCGTATCAGGACATCGACGAATGGATGCGTACGGGCAGTTACCGGCACGCCGACATCGTTTATGAGGACGACATCGGCACCATTACGCTCGGCAACGTGGGCATACGCACGCGCGGCAATACCACGCGCATGCTTCCCGAAGACGAAGACGGGCTGCACCGCGCGCACTTCGCGCTGAAGTTTGACGAAACCTTCGACGCGCAGGAGGGTACGGAAGAGTATGCGGCACTGAAGGACCGCAGCTTCTGCGGACTTGACAAGCTGAACCTTAAATGGAACCTGTGGATGGATGCAAGCCACATTCACGAGTTGTACTGCTACGAGCTGCTGCGCGAGGCGGGCGTCATCTCACCTTCCGTATCGCTCGTATCGCTCGATATCTGCATCGGCGGCAGCCTTGTGCACTATGGCGTATACACCATGATAGAGCCTGTCGACAAGCCCTTTCTGACCAAACGTTTCGGCAAGCAGGCAAACGACGGCAACCTCTATAAATGCCTGTGGGAGAATATCCCCGCATCGCTGGAGGCGGGAATACCGGACGAAGAAATCGGCATCAAGGACTGGGAGAGCGGCTATCGCCCGGCATACGACCTTCAGACCAACGAGGACGCGTACAACACCTGGGATCTGGCGGCTTTCATTGACAACCTCAACCACATGAACGACACGGACTTCGCCGAATACATCGCGCGCCGCTTCGACGTAGATTCCTTCCTGCGCCTCATGGCGGTAAACCTGCTGGTGGGAACGCCGGACGATTACCGCACGACGGGCAACAACTACTATCTGTATTTCAACAACGCGGGCAGGATTGTCATGATCCCCTACGACTATGACTCCAGTCTGGGCGGCGGCTGGGACGGCGGCGACGCCGCCACGTACGAAGGACTCGCCACAGAGGATATCTATACCGCTGTTAACCTCAATACCGCGTATACCATGGAGGATGTTGCGCATCCCTTGTGGGAGCGCATACTCGCCATCCCGGAATACCGCCAGCGTTACGAGCGGTATCTGGCCGACTTCATCGATACGGGGCTGTTCTCTTACGAACGCTTTGAACAGAAGTTCTGGGAGCTCGAAACCCTGTATGGAAACGTCACCTGCAGCGATACCATGGACAGCGGCGAAACGATGAAGCTCACCACCGAGGCATGGTTTTTTGAAACCAAAACCGTATCGGTGCTGCGGCAGCTGGGCCGCGGCTGAGGATTTTTAACGCCGCCCGCCATTCAGAAATCCGAAAAGCCGATGCGTACCAGCCCATGCCGAGCCCCTGCCCATTTCTGCCGGCAGGTGGCCGCTATCCGGACCTCAGCGGTTATCGATTCTTTCCGGATACTCGTACGGATAGATAAAGGTGTTGCGCACGCGCTTGGATTTATAAAGATACACTATCCAGACTACGCAGCCGATCACGCTCCCTATCGGGTTGTAGGTGGATAATTCAAGCGTTCCCGCAATGACTGCCATTCCGATGACGGTCACAATGGCCTGTATCACGAACAGTGTGCGAAACAGTATCCGCTGCTTAAACATCAGGATCAGTATGGCGCAAGACCCCAATATATCCACGACGACGGAGAATACGATGAGCATCCACAGTATATTATCCATCGTCGTTTTGCCAAGATACGCTGCGGTTTGAACAATGCCCACAACGGCGAGAACTATCGCGATGAATCTCCCAAATACTACAACCACCAGCCATCCATTGATGCCATTCAGTGAAGGGTCGTAATCCTCAGGATAGTAAATCGAATTGCCCGGATATTGTCCTTCCATCCCCTGTCCTTCCATACTCCACACCCCCTATCCTGTTTATGTTTATTTTACCATTTATATTATATCACTGCAAATCATCTAATGGAACCCTCTCCATTTTCGGGGTGTCATTTGGAGCGAAATACAAAAGGCCGGCGTACGCCGGCCCATGCGAATCCCCGGCTCACTCCAGCCGGTAGGTGACCGTTACCAGCGCCTCAATTTCCAGCGGGCCCACGGCGGAGTCGTCGGTAACATAGTCGGTGAGCAGGCTGTAGCCGTATTCCTCGTACTCGCCCGCGGACGGCACCGCGCCGGACTCGCGCACCTCCGCGATGCCCGCCAGCGAACAGCCCAGCGATGCCGCCAGCTCCGCGGCCTTTTCGTCCGCGCGCCCGCGCGCCAGCTCCAGCGCCCGCTCGTATATCTCCTGCCGGTTGGACACGTCGTAGGTGACGCCGTAGGACGTATTGGCTCCCGCATTGCATGCCGCTGCGATGATATCGCTCACCTCCGCCACATCGCGCACGGTGACGGACAATATGCGGCTGACGCGGTAGCTCTGCGCCTCGGGATAATCGCCGTAGTAGTATTCCTGATAGACGTTGAACTGCGTCTCCACGATGTCGCCCTCGGCCACGCCCTTCTCCCGCAGCGCCGCCGTGATCTGCGCCATGGTGTCCGTGTTACCCTGCTGCGCCAGCTCCGGACTCGACGCGCTGTTCTCGTAGCCCAGCGTAACGGTGGCGATGTCGGGCTGAACGGTGATAAGGCCCTGTCCGTACACCGTAAGCGTATTCTCCTCCGCTGTTTCCGTTTCACCGCCGCGCGCGACGCTGACCGCGCCCAGTATCAGCGAGGCTGTAGCGAGCAGAAAAATGGCGCCCAGCACCGCCGCGAGTATGATGAACCATTGCTTCGGCATGGCTTCCCCCTCCTTATATTGCGAATGACTTCACACTATATGTCGGGAAACCGCGGAATATGCCTCAGCCGCCTTTGGACGGGGACACCGCAAACACGGAGCCCGCGCGCGCATACCCCAGCTTTTCGTAGTACACGTCGACATCGCTCAGCACGTACACCGGCTGTCCGGAAAAGTCCGCGAAGACGGCGTCCATCAACGCCCGGCCCAGCCCCTGCCCGCGGCAGTCCCGCCGGACCAGCAAATCATATACGTACACGCCGAAGCCGTCGTCCTCCCGGCAGCGCACAAAACCCGCAAGCGCCTCGCCGTCCGGCGCGACATACGTCACGCCGCTCCGCAGCGCGCGCCGGTACCGCTCCTCCGCGCCCAGATAATCCGACCACTCTTCGCCCTCGGTGCGCAGCAGCGCAAACAGCGCCGCGGCATCCGCCTCCGTATACCGGCGAATGCTCACGCCCGCACCTGCCGCGAGGCCCGCGCGAAATACCGCCAGCCCAATATGCACACCGGCAGGAAGTACACGCACCAGAATTCCAGTATCAGCGTGCCCATGAGATCCATGCCTTGCGTACCCTCCGTGAACACCGGCAGCATGGGCATAATCAGCCCGGACAGGAAAAACACGCCGTGTATCATCAGCAGCGCGCGCAGCGCCTTGTCGCCGCGGTCCTTCGGCTGAAGCATCCACCCCGCGAAAAATGTGGACAATGCCATCATGCCGTAGCCCAGCAAATCGTAGTTGAAGAACAGGCTGCCCGCCTGCCCGTAGCTGATGAGGGACAGCGCCTCCGCGCTGAGCCCCGCGTTCATGCGCACCGTGGTCACCTCCGCGAAGTACACCAGAAGAATGATGACGGCGTACACCGCGGCGAAGGCGACAGCAGCCATCCCCGCCGCCCTGCGTTCCGGATGCACCGCGGCCAGCGCGCCCGCGAACGGCACAAAGCCCAGCGCGATAAACATGCTGAAAACGCAACTGGTAAAAATCGTGTCGGTGAAGAAGCCGAATATCATCGATATCGCGAAGCACAGCACCGCCAGCCCCGTGACGCCCGCGCCCACCTTGCCTACGGTAGAATTCATGAGGTTACCTCCGAATATTGATGGGTTTATTCTACCATGAAGGGCGGGCAGGAGGAAGCAGGAAAAGAGGGATTTGGATTATTCTGTCGAATAGACACTATCATAGCTTTAATATGCTTTCTGGAGGGAAGTATGGATTTTTATGATATATTGATATTCAGTAACAACCCAGACATGCTATTCCCAATTAATCATGTGCGAGTAGAGATCATTCTTCATTCAAACGAAGGGGCAAAACCTATTATGGGTGGTCAAGGTAATCCATTAATTGGATTTGTTGGAGGGAAAACATATTGCTCTGCTAGATTATTAGATATCGCAGACGAAATAAAAAACAGTAATGTTCCTACAAGAAATGTTAGAGTCGTCTTAACAAATAGTGATGGGCAATGGCAGGCAGATGGAATTGACTTTAAATATGAAAGAAATGACTTGCTTTTTGAAAGCAATAATTTAACTCTAATAAAATTTAACACTAACAATTAATTATTGGAAGGAATACTTAGCATGTCAAGAAAAATAGTACATGTTATCCCTAACAATCAAACTGGCGGCTGGAGTGTTAAAAAAAGTGGTTCTGAACGTGCAAGTATAAGAGCCGTAACAAAAGTCGAAGCTATAAAAATGGGTAGAATAATAAGTCAACGTTCTGGTAGTGGGTTAATTATTCATGGGTGTGATGGAAAGATTCAGCGTTCAGATTAAAAAACCGCTCAATATTTAACTGATTGTTGAGGTTGTTTCAAATGACCAATATACCTATCTTAGCATTAATGTATGACTTTGATAAAACCCTATGCACAAAAGATATGCAGGAGTATAGCTTTATACCAAAAATAAAAATGGGGCCAGAAGAATTTTGGGCAGAATCTAACACTCTTGCAGCAGATAAAAAGATGGACCGAATCCTAGCTTATATGTACCTTATGCTAGACAAAGCACACATAGCTAAACAGAAAATAGCACGTGATGAATTTGTTGCTTTAGGTAAGGATCTGCAATATTTTCCTGGTGTAGAAGACTGGTTCTCTAGAATTGATGCCGTGGGAAAAGATTTAGAAGTTAGAATTGAGCACTATATTATTTCATCAGGACTACGAGAAATTATCGAAGGCTCAAGTATTTACGACAATTTTAAAGAAGTTTTCGCTTGTGAATATTTTTATGATGAAAATGGGGTAGCGTGTTGGCCGAAAAATTCAGTTAATTATACGACAAAAACTCAATTCTTGTTTCGCATAAACAAAGGTGTACTTGATATATCTAATGATGATGAGCTTAATAAATATACTCCAGAAGACGAAAGACGCGTTCCCTTCCGAAATATGATATATATTGGAGACGGACTAACGGATGTCCCATGTATGAAGCTGGTAAAAACTTACGGAGGCTATTCAATAGCAGTATATCAGAACGGATATAAAAAAAAGGTCGAAGAATTATTAGAGCATGAAAGAGTAGATTTTATTACATTAGCTGATTACACAGAAAACAGCGATTTAGACAGAGTCGTAAAGGACATACTATGCAAAATGTCCTTGGTGGATAGTTTGGCAAGAAGAAACAGGGAACAGATAAAAGAAATTGGTTTGTGTCTTGATAGCAAAACCATCGCGTAAATAGGGTTCCTGTCAAGAAAACTATACACTTCGACGGGCGGATAGTATCCGCCCGTCCTGATGAAAACCCTATAATCAAGAGTAATACCATGAGCCTTAAAAAACAGAGTTTCCGGACAAACCGAAAGCCCTGCTTGTAATTGTAAGGTTAGCTGACGGATACTGCCCACCCCTATATCCCCATATACTCCAGCATCGCCATGGCCGCCGTCTTGCTCGCGCCCATGGTTTGGGTTGGGTGAGCACGGGGCTCACTTTCGGTATCGCTTTGTCCATGCTATCATTTGGATGGAATCACAACCCCCGGCGTAGGCGCGCCGGGCAAAACGATGATGCGAAAGGACGGCAGCCATGGACAATTCGAAAAAAGTGATTAAGACTTTGGAAAAGGTGCTGAAAAACAACCCCGGCGCTAAGACAGGGATTGCGCAGATCATCCGGCAGGTAGAGCTTGCGCGGCAGCGGGGCAGCGCCAACACCGAATACGCCCGCATACTGACGGAGAACCTGATGATGCTGGGGATGACGGGCGCGATATCCCGGGATGATTTTCTGGCGCTGAACGAGCTGGGGCGGGAATGCGCTTTTGAATAGACAGACCGCACAAAAAAGCAGGGCCTCCGGCTTCCCGAAGACCCTGCTGTCTTATGCCCTGTTTACTCTATCCCCATGTACTCCAGCATGGCTTTCGCCGCCGTCTTGCCCGCGCCCATGGCGAGGATGACCGTGGCCGCGCCGGAGACCGCGTCGCCGCCCGCGTATACGCCGGGCAGGCTGGTCGCCGCCGTGTCTTCGTCCACGATGATGCCGCCCCACTTCTGCGTCTCCAGCCCGGGCGTGGTTTCGCGCATCAGCGGGTTCGGAGATGTTCCCACCGCCACGATGACCGCGTCCACCTCGATGTCGTATTCGCTGCCCGCCACGGGTACCGGCCTGCGGCGTCCGGAAGCGTCGGGCTCGCCCAGCTCCATTCTTTGCAGCGTCATGCCCGCCACATAGCCCTTGTCGTCGCCGGTAATCTTCGTCGGATTCACGAGGAACTGGAAGACGATGCCCTCCTCCTTGGCGTGGTGCACTTCCTCCGCACGCGCGGGCATCTCGGCCTCGCTGCGGCGGTAGACGACGTACACGTCCTCCGCGCCGAGGCGCTTTGCGCAGCGCGCCGCGTCCATCGCCACGTTGCCGCCGCCGATGACCGCCACCTTGCTGTGCCGCACGACAGGCGTATCGGACTCCGGGAACTGGTATCCCTTCATGAGGTTGATGCGCGTTAAAAACTCGTTGGCGGAGTAGACTCCGTTGAGGCTTTCTCCGGGGATGCGCATGAAGCTGGGCAGCCCCGCACCGGTGCCGATGAATATGGTCTCATAGCCCATGGCCTTCAGCTCGTCGATGGTCAGCACGCGGCCCATCACCATGTTGGTCTCAATCTTTACGCCCATGGCCTTCAGCGCGTCCACTTCCTTCTGCACCAGGCTCTTGGGCAGACGGAACTCGGGGATGCCGTATACCAGCACGCCGCCCGCCGTATGGAACGCTTCGAAAATGGTGACGTCCACACCCGCCTTGGCAAGGTCTGCCGCGCAGGTTAAGCCCGCCGGGCCGGAGCCGATGACCGCCGCTTTCTTGCCGGTGGCAGGCGCGCACTTCACCGCCTCGGTGCCGTGGGCGATGGCATAGTCCGCCGCGAAGCGTTCCAGCCGTCCGATGCCTACCGGTTCGCCCTTGATGCCGCGCACGCAAAGCTCCTCGCACTGCGTCTCCTGCGGGCATACTCTGCCGCATACTGCGGGCAGGCCGTTGGTCTCGCGGATTTTATCATACGCCTCGACGAACTTGCCCTCCGCCACGAGCGAGATAAACTGCGGAATCTGCACGTTCACGGGACAGCCCTTCACGCAGGGCTGGTTCTTGCAGTTCAGGCAGCGCGCTGCTTCGCTTTTCGCCATTTCTTCGGTATATCCGAGCGATACCTCGGAGAAATTCTTTGCGCGCAGCTTGGCGTCCTGTTCGGGTATCGCGGTCTTTTTCAGGTCCATATTCCTTGTTGCCATGTTACTTTACCCCCTTGAACAGGTTGCACGATTCTTCTTCCTGCCTCTTGTACATGCCGGAGCGCCGGATGGCCTCGTCGAAGTCCACCTCGTGGCCGTCGAAGTCCGGGCCGTCCACGCACGCAAACTGCGTTTTGCCGCCCACGGTCACACGGCAGCCGCCGCACATGCCCGTGCCGTCTATCATGATGGGGTTCATGCTGACGATGGTATGGATACCGTATTCTTTGGTCAGCTTGGAGACGAATTTCATCATAATGAGCGGCCCGATGGCCACCACCACGTCAAACTTCTCCCCCGCCTCAATCTCTGCCTTCAGTGCGTCGGTCACGAAGCCCTTGTTGCCGTTGCTGCCGTCGTCCGTCATCACCAGCGTTTTGTCGGAGACCGCGCCCACTTCCTTTTCCAGCAGTATGAGGTCTTTGGTGCGGAAACCGATGATACTCGTCACGGAAACGCCCATGCTGTGCAGCAGTTTGGCCTGCGGATACGCGATGGCTGTGCCCAGGCCGCCGCCGATGACCGCCGCCTTCTTCACGCCGCTGTCGAAGTGGGACGCTTTTCCGAGCGGGCCTGCAAAATCCTGCAGGCTTTCCCCCTCGGACAGCGTGCCTAGCGCCATTGTGGTCTTGCCGACTTCCTGAAAGATGATCGTTACCGTGCCGGCTTCCCTATCGTAATCGGCGATGGTCAGTGGAATACGCTCCCCATTCTCGCTGACGCGCAGTATGATGAACTGCCCTGCTTGCGCCTTTCTGGCAATATGCGGCGCGTCGATGACCATCAGTTTTACCTGAGGACTCAGCACCTGCTTTTTCAGGATTTTATACACTGTTTCCCTCTCCTTATGCCCTGTTAATTTGGTATTACCATTATAGCATCAACAGAATCGCATGAAAAGCACTTTATGAATATATTTGTGATAAAATTAACAAGCATATGCTGGAAAGTGCGATTGTCATCCTGAGGCGAGTGTTGTAGAATAATAAAAAAACCAAGGAGCTTTCCCGTGAAAAGGATCATGCATATCAAGCCCGTATCTCAGGCCGCCGCCGAAAAGGCAAGGGCCCGCGTTAACGATCTCGTCAAGCCCCTCGGCAGCCTCGGGCTGCTGGAGGAATATGCCGTGCGCCTTGCGTCCATATTCGGCAAAACCAACGTAACCGGCCTCAAAAAAGCTGTCGCGGTATTCGCCGCGGACAACGGCGTCTGGGACGAGGGTATCACCTCCGTCCCGCAGGGCGTCACCGCCATGCAAACCGTGAACATGACCAAAGGCGTCACGGGCGTGACGGTTTTCGCCGCTGCGGCCGGCGCGGAGGTATTTCTCTACGACATGGGCATCAAGGGGTTTGCGGGGATGAAGGGCGTAGAGAACCGCCGTTTGGGCGACGGTACACGCAGCATCGCCAAAGGCCCTGCCATGGACATCGGGCAGGCAGTGCAGGCGATTGCGCACGGCCTGAATGCCGCGGAGGAGCTTTGGGACAAAGGCTACCGCGTCGTGGGCTGCGGGGAGATGGGCATCTGCAACACCACCACCGCGTCGGCGGTATCCTGCGTGCTGACGGACAACGAGCCGGAAGTCATGGTGGGCCGCGGTGCGGGAATCACGGACGAGCAGCTCGCCAAAAAAGTGGCCGTCGTCAAGCGCGCGCTGGAGGTAAACACCCCTGATCAGCACAACGTGCTGGACGTGCTCGCCAAGCTGGGCGGCTTCGACATCGCCGCGATGACGGGCTTCTTTCTGGGCGCGGCGTACAAGCAGATGGCGGTCGTCATCGACGGCTTCATCTCTGCGACGGCGGCGCTCGCGGCTACGCGCTTCAGCCCGCTGGCGGCAGACTACATGTTCGCCTCACATGCCAGCACAGAGCCGGGATATGCCGCTGTCATGGACGCGCTCGGCATGGAAGCGCCTCTGAAGCTGGGCATGCGCCTCGGCGAGGGCAGCGGCTGCCCGCTGATGTTCGGCATACTGGAAGCCTCCGCCGCAATGATGGCGAACATGGCTACGTTCAGCGAAGGCCGCATCGACGCAAGCAAGCTCGTGGATATCCGCAAGCCGTAACCGGGAAATATGAATCCTTCCGAAATGCGGAGAAAATATTCCCGCGCGGGAGCCGCCATGACAGCGCTGGTATTCACCGCCTTCGCCATCGTGTTTGCCGCGAAGCAGCTGTGCATACGGTACGGCGTCACCGTCACAACCGGCTCCTGGCTGTATTATCTGCTTTCTGCGGGGCCGTTGTACCTCGTCGCTATGCCGGTATCGGCGGCGGTGCTTCGGGGCATACCGGCTGCGCCGCCCTTGGAAAAAAGTTCCCTGCATCCAAAGCAGCTGGGATCTGCCGCGCTGATCTGCTTTGCGCTCATGTACGCGGGCAATCTTGCGGGTGTGGCGGTCACATCCTTCATCGGGGCGCTTTCGGGCAATGGCATGGACAACCTGCTGGCAGAGGTAATGAACCAGTCGGATGTCTGGGCGATGACCACGGTAACGGTAATCGCCGCGCCTCTCTTCGAGGAACTGTTCTTCCGCAAGCTGCTGATAGACCGCCTGCGCGGATACGGGCAGCGCGCCGCCGTCGTGGTGTCCGCGCTCGCGTTCAGCCTGATACACGGAAACCTGTCACAGGTGTTCTACGCGTTTGGCCTGGGCCTCGCGTTCGGATATCTCTATCTCAAAACCAACCGCGTAGGATACACCATTGCGCTGCACCTGATGATCAATGCCGTGGGCGGCGTGGCCTCGCTGTTCGCCCAAAAAGCCGGGACCGCGGCGACACTGGTTTACGCCGCTTTGATGCTGTCCGCGGTCGTCGCGGGCACCATGCTGTTTTTCAGATATCGCCGTACTGTCGCATTTACAGACGAACTCTGGCCGGATCATCCGCCTCAATGGAAAATGCCGGCGCTTGTCAACACCGGCATGATTTCGTTCTTCGTTATATGTGCCGCACTCATGGCATGGAATACGATTGCCGCGCTGAAGTAGCGCTCATTCCGCCAGCATGTCGTAGGTGCACTTATACAGCTTCGGCGCAACCAGCTTCCACTTGCGGATGAAGGCCTCTGCCGAGTCTTTGGAGTACGTAATGAGGTTGAGCTCGAAAACGGGAATCTGATTCTCCAGCACCTTGAGCATCACCTTGTATTCGCCCTCGTCGATGCGGATGTAGTCCGCCGAGAGCTCGGTCTCCAGCCGCAGATCATCGCGGTTGGATACACAATACGCGTCAATGGCCTTGCGCAGCGACGCCAGCAATTCTTTTTCGAAGTAAAACAGTGTGTTCCGGCCCAGCTCGGAAATGGCGTAAAACGCACCCGAAGGCGTCTCACGTTCCTCCACAAGCTTGTTTTCAATCAGCTCAAACATGCACTCCTTCATGTCGAAGTAGTTAATCCAACCGTTTTCGGTCACAATACGCAGTATCTGCATCTCCGAGAGCGGCATGCTGATGGACCGGAGCAAATACAATATCAGCAGTTTGTTTTGTGCGATCGCTTCAATTTGCATGGGTGCCTCCGCTGACTTGGTTGCTTCTATTATACCACAACTGTTGCAGGAGTACAGCAAATGTGGTATCAATATTTCGTGAACAACAAGATATAGAGGAGCGTTATGTCTGACGAGATAAAGAACCGCCTGCACGCGGAAGGAATCGACATCTTCGGCACGGCGGATCTGACCGGACTTCTGCCGGTGCGATTTTCAGACGTACCATATGCCATTACGCTGGGCGTACGTCTTTCCGCCCATGTCATGAATGAGGTGACAGGCGGCCCAACGCACCGCTATTTTCAGCATTACCGCGCTGCCAACGCGTTTTTAGACATGTGCGCGCTGAAATGTATCGTGCTTTTGCAGCGCGAAGGGTATAACGCGTGCGCCATCCCCGCATCGCAGTCCACCTCAGAAAGCGGCCTGGAGGGAGACTTCCCGCACAAAACGGCGGCTGTCATGGCAGGACTGGGATTCATCGGCAAATCAGCGCTGTTCATTTCGAAGGATTTCGGCCCTCGCGTGCGCCTCGCCACAGTGCTTACGGACATGCCCCTGAAAAGCGGCAAAATAGTGACGCCGCAGTGCGAAGGCTGCCAAAAGTGCGTGGACGCATGTCCGTGCGGCGCGCTCACCGGCGATAGCTGGGACGCCGAAAAGCCGCGTGAGGCGCTTGTCGACGCGGCCCTGTGCTCCACATGGATGAAGACAAAATACCAGAAAATAGGGCGCGGCGCGGTCTGCGGCATTTGCGCGGCAGTCTGCCCTTTCGGCGCTTAACCAGAAAAAAGCCCTTGATTTTGGAACCTGTTTGTGTATAATAGTAATGCGGCTTTGGGGGGTTATAGCTCAGCTGGTTAGAGCGCTACGTTGACATCGTAGAGGTCGTTGGTTCGAGCCCAATTAACCCCACCATATCCTGTGGTGTTCGAAATGACGCCTGCGTTTTAAACCTACAGAACTTTTACGGGAGCGCGTGTCCGGATGCAGATGTCGAGCCCGCATCGACGGGATGGCAGAAGCTACGGCAGTGCACCCACCTGTCTTTAGGGGCAGGTGTTAAAACCTGGCGGACGGCACCTTGGGATACCTTTTATGAATACCGCATGAGCGCGTGAGCGGCGTTTGGCTCTCGATACCCGAATTCACAAAGGAAAGCGGGTATTTTTATTTTCAGCCGGAAGACACCGAATACAGACCCTCCCGATTGATGTCCTTTATTCTGGCCTGTCTCCTCACCAGGCACTTTGCCCCTGTTTTCAGACACGCGCCCATATGATTACCGCATCAACTCACATGGTTTGCGAACAATCTGTGTGTGATTCAATACCGCCGTAAATGCCGATTGCGGCTATATTTTTGTATTGCAAAAAAACAAGCGCTGTGTTATTATTACTTCCGCGAAAGCCGTCGCAAGGTATCAAGCCGGGCGGCAACAGGAATGTGAATATAGCGGAATTGTGTAACGGTAGCACCTACGACTCTGACTCGTATTGTCTAGGTTCGAATCCTAGTTCCGCTGCCAAAACAAAGGCATCCATCAGGATGCCTTTGTTTTGGTGTTTCAGGAACTGGGATTCGAAGCGAGCGTATAAAAAACGTGCCAGTGGCACGTTTTTAGCGAGACGGGTTCTGTGAAGCTATCGACACAGGCCAGATTTAGAGCGGTAAACCAGCGACATACATGCTGCCCGTTTCACTTTCAAAGAAGTCCTTAGTCTCATGATTAGAGGTTTTACTTTTATCAATTCTACATTTCCTGGTACTCCACGACAGCTACCAATATAATCCATTAAAAAAATATAAACCTCAATATAAGAAGCCTTCTTGCATTTTATATTACCAACGGATATATTATATACTATAAAATTGGTAATTTTCATTTGGCGTTTTTTACTAGGAGGATGTGTTGGCTATTATTTTCTGTTTACTTGGCAAAAGTGCATCTGGAAAAAACACAATTTTGAGCAAACTAATTAAGTATGAGTTAGGATTAATACCCATAATTTGTTACACGACTAGGCAGAAAAGGATAAATGAAATCGACGGGATAGATTATCATTTTGTAGAAAAGCAAAAGGAAATAGAATTAACCACACAATATAAAGTAATAGCTTACAGAAAGTATCATACATTGCTAGGTAAATATAGTTACTTTTTTCTCGATGATAATACAGTTAAAAGAAATACTAATAACAGATATATTGTTATTCTAGGGTTAAAAGAATATTTGATGTTCCAAAACTATTTCTATACTCCATGTTTGGTGCCGATTTATGTTCATATAAATTTTCGCCATCGAGTTAGACGACTATTTAAAAGAAACCAAAATCGATTTCAATTAGAAATGATTAGACGGTTAATTTATGATGCTTTTTATTATAGAAAGAGAAGTTTAACTAAAGCAGGAATAAATCATGTGGTTAAAAATAAGGACATAGATTCCTGTATATTAGAAATACAGAATTATATTACATGCTTTAATGCTTGTAAAAGATAATATAAAGAGAGATGTATATGTTTATAACTTCAATGGGTATACCAGGGTGTGGTAAATCATCGATTATAAAATCTCTACAGAGTATTTATAACGCTCAGGCGTTTTATGAACCCGAGGAAGATAGATGGCCTGATGTGGTATTCCAACGTTCTGAATATGGATATTTTTCTTCGATTTCTTGGTTTAGGTCTATGAGAGTGCCACAACTTTTTCAAGCTCGTAAACTCGCGGATAAAGGACAATTAGTTTTTACAGATAGTTATTTTGATAAATTACTTCATAACTATATTGGTAAACCGGGTCTTGATTGGTTTTTACCAGTGAATGATCGTTATTTTAATTTAGTTAAAGAAATGGCACTAATAGATTATACAATGCTCCCCAATGCAGACTTAGTTTTGTTTTTTCTGATTAGCCCAGAAATTTGGCAATCTTTTTTGCACAATCGAAACAGAAATATGGATAATGAAGAACAATTTAAGAATGAATGTTTTGCTTTGCAAGAACCGATGTTAAAGGCTACTGAAAAATACGCAAACGATTTTAAGACGTCTTTTTTAGTCATTGAGCAAGAATTATCAAGTCCCCAAAACATTGCACAAAAAATAGTTCAAAGGTTAAATTTATGATGAAAAAAAAATTTGTAAGAGTAATTGTTCCGATAAATAGCGAATATTTGATTATTTCCGAAAATAGAGAAGGTGCATATTGGAACTTTCCAGGTGGAAAAGTTGAAATTGATGAATCTATCCAAGAAGCCTGTTTAAGAGAAGTTTATGAAGAAACTAGTTTGTTAATTGAAAAGATCGACTTCCTACATAAATTTGTTTTTAACGAATGGGAGGGATATTATTTTTTAGCCCGTCGATATAGTGGACAAATATGCTTAAAAGAAAAAAAAAGCATAGAATATAAATCCATTTCATTGGACGAATTTCTAGACTATAGCGCATATATCTATATTATAATGAATTACATAAAAGAGAGTATACATTTATGAATAATTATACCATCATATTAAAGAAATTTTTAAAGAAGGAGTGTATTACTAATATCGAATTAACAAACATTATTAATGATTTAAACATATATCAATGCAGCGTTCTATCCTATTTAATTTATTGGACCGCTAATAATATATCTCTAGATTCAATAGTTAAAATTATATTTAATAAATTCCCTGATATAAGAAAGTATATTTACTGTTTATTTGAAACTGGGTATAGTGAACAGATAATGGATGGAAACTTATCCTTTATACTTAAGAGTATATACCAACATAAAACAGTTGGGAAAAAATACTTCGACTATTTTATAACTAAATTAGTAAAAGAACAGATAGAGCCGCCATATCCAGCAATTTTCCTTATAAATATTTATATTAATGGTTTAACTGATGAAGATATATATTCTCTGACAATATCCATGCGGGATTCTGGAAATATATACGATTATAGGCGTATAATTAAAGATAAGATAGTCGTTAGACGATATCCAACAGGAGCGCTATCTGAAAAAATTGCTTTGCTGTTGCCCAGTATGCTTTTGTCAATTTCTACTGATGTCCCATTAATTTCTACATTCCTTGTAGCTAAATCATTGAGTTTTACAGGAGGAACTTGGGATAAACTCAGTGTGATCGATAATTTTCATTTTCCCGATCCAGGAGTAGAAGCTATACAGGTTTTACAACAATGTAACATAGCTATGACTGTAGCAAAAGCCGATTTGTGTCCGGCTGATACAATTCTATATAAAATTCGGAGTATAACAGGTACTGTCGATTCTATTCCTTTAGCAGTAGCTAGCATTGCATCAAAACAATTGGCATCTCCTGCAGATGTGTTGCTTTTAGATATAAGGTATGGAGATGGCGCCTTTTTTGATAAAAAAGAGGCGACAATTCTTATGGAGAAAATAGGCTGGATCTTAGTTAGTGAAAATTTCCGAATAATAAATAGAATGACTTTTGCTAGTCAACCAAATGGAAGCTGTATTGGTAATTATCTGGAAGTTTTCGAGGCTATTAGCATTATGAAAAAAAATACATCGAATTTTAATGAATTTGGTATAAAAGAACAAGTTAATATTTTAATAGACTTCTTTAGTGAACTAATGCATGAATGTTTCCCGGAAAAAACAAAAAATTATTGGGCTGGGATAGGAAATGATATATTAAACAGCGGGGCCTTACTTAAATCATTTGAAAAATTACTAATAACACATAATGTTAAAAAAGAAACTGTCAATGCTTTGCTGAGCGATCCATTGTTATATTTTAATATGCATAGAGTAGGGTATATACATGCTAATAAAGCAGGTACTATTACTTATATTAACCAAAAGAAACTTGGAAATATAGTAAATTTCGGTTTTGATAGTGAAAAAGAGTTGCCCTGTCCAAATATTCAATTACATAAAAGATTGGGTGATGCTGTTACTGAAAATGACAGTATTTGTTCATTATATTACCAATCAAAAAAAATTGTTATAACCGATAAAGTATGTTGCGAATTACGTTCTTGTTTTAATATAGAATAGTTGTACTGAAAAGCCCCGGCAAATGCTCGTTCGCCGGGGCCTATACAACCAGATTTACGCTTCTACTCGCGCTCCCCTGCCGGGTTACCAGAAGGTATTCGAGCACCGCACTTGATGCAGAACTGATTGGTGCCGTCGTGTTCCTCGCCGCACTGGGTACAGAACATGCGCTGCGTCGTCTGCACTGGCATCGCGGACGCTGATTGTACCGGTACCGCCTG
Organism: Bacillota bacterium; assembly: GCA_023460085.1. Classification (GTDB taxonomy): domain Bacteria; phylum Bacillota; class Clostridia; order Christensenellales; family SZUA-584; genus JAEWCC01. Next base: position 158,436 of record JAEWRI010000038.1, read on the forward strand.
CATTGGCGCTGCAGGCGCTGTTTGCACCGACGCGGGCTTCTTCTTCCGGCGCTTCAGCTTGCTCACCAGCACGATCACCCCCACCAGCACCACCATGACCAGCGCGCCGTACAGTATCACGGCGGTCCTTTCCCGCTGCCACAGGGAAACCGCAAAGGAGTACCACGGCGACTCATCATAGGATATCTTCGCTTCTTCGCTGTCCTCGCAAACCTTGACCGAGCCGGAAGCCAGCAGCCGCGGGTATCAATCATCAAGGCGCGCCGCTAATGGCGGACGCCAAACGGGGATCGTGAATATAGCGGAATTGTGTAACGGTAGCACCTACGACTCTGACTCGTATTGTCTAGGTTCGAATCCTAGTTCCGCTGCCAACGCAAAAGGCAGGCCATAGAGCCTGCCTTTTGCGTTGGTGCGGAACGGATTCGAAGCGAGCGTTAAGAAAACGCCCTCGTATGGGCGTTTTTAGCGAGACGGGTTCCGCATGGCCGGATAAGCAGTGCCGACTTAGCGCGGCAAGCAGCGGGGAAAGCACACGCCCTAGTTCCGCTGCCAGACGAAAACCCCAAAACCTCGATGGTTACGGGGTTTTCTCATATCTAGATGTTGAAAAATGCAGTGACTAGACACATTTTGGACACAAAACATTTTACTTTCCGAAATAAAGATCACTGATGACCTGTGAGGATTTACGCTTGCTTTCATTAACGACGTGGGCGTATTGCTTCAATGTGAACCTTGCATCCGTGTGTCCAACAAACTCCTGAACAGTCTTTGGAGACAGACCCGATTCAATTAAGTATGTCACGACTGTATGTCGAAGGGTCGTGCAGCCACATCAGCAGTTTAGTGTGACGGTGGTCTTGAATATGCCATCGTTAGCTGAGAAAGAAAAAACACCTCCGTATTTCTGAGCAATAGCGGCAATGCTTCGCGTTCCTGTTCCATGGTCAATGCTTTCAGACACAGGATATTCACCGTCAAATTTTACTTCTCCAATAAAAGGATTGGAGACCCTTAAAAGGATCTGCCCGTAATGCTGCTTGCATGCGACGGTAATCTTCCTTTCGCTTATGTTCTCGATTTGCCTGCAGGCGTTGATAGCATTGTCCAGCGAGTTCGCAAAAATAAGCCCGAGCTCTATCGGATCCACCTTGATGCTTTCGGGTATCTCCACTTCGCACGCCACTGCGATCTCTTCATTTCTTGCTTTTTGGACATAGGAAGACAAAAATACATTGACCACATAATTCTCACAAAATTTCTCCACCATGATCGTGTTGAGATCCTTATTCAGTGTTCGCATGTGTTTTTGGGCTTCCGCAAACCTGCCGTCATTCATAAATGCTTCTATGGCATTTAAGTGGTGTTTCATATCATGACGCAGTATTTTCATTGAATTCATGTTGCCTATCAACGTTTCATACTGCTTTTTATACATATCCGTCTGCAAAGATAATACCTGTCTGTCCTTCCTGAACTGGAAGAGCTGTGAGATATTCTCGAAATTGAAGTAGAAAATCGTATAGAATACAATGGTCAAAACGTAGACTGCAATTAAAACAGGTATGTTCTCCGGTTTTTGATGAATACGGGCGGGCAAATATTGTAGTAAAGCAATGATTATAACTAAAACAGAAGGTATCAGGCAGAGCGGGCCCCATCCTTTTTCAAGGGCCTGCTGCATTTTAAAATAGGGTCTCCTAAATACAATCGCAACAAAGATAAAGATTAAAATAAAGCTGCCATATTTCAACGTATATTGCACAACGGGGCTTCCTGAATATTCCAGATATGCGAGAAAACTTGAAAGCATGCTGAAAATCGACACTGTCAGTACTGAAAAGAGCACCCGGAACTTTTTATATTTGGCAACAATATTAAAACAGAAAAAGCCCGGTATGCCCACTGTAAAAAACATATAATTGGATATAAACTCTTTGCTCACAAAGTCATAGAAGGTATAATTAATGATCCAAATGAGAAGATGCCCCCCCACAATGATGAGGATCGATTTTTTCAAGGAATATTTCATCGGCGTCAGACAGGCCGAAAGCGCTGCCATAAACATAACTTTTATAAGAATTTCTAATAAAACCATATGTCCTTAACTCACTTCATTTTGGTAAAAAAATAATCGAAATAGGCATCCTTAACGATGGGATACATTTTGCGGGATATGGGAACTCTTATATCTTCCCCCAAGACAAAATCCTTGCCTGTAATACTGGTGACATACTGCATATTCACGATGTATGACTTGTGGCATTTCACAAAACGCTTGTGTGCCAGCAGCATTTCATGATACTCATTCAGGCTGCCAAAACACGAAATCATTTCGTGTTTTGACAAATGAAAACAGACCGTATGGTTGATGCTTTCCACGTATCGTATTGAACTGAGGGAAACCCGGGTCCATCTCCCTTTTTCCTTTATCACGACGCTGGATGCGTTCTCTTCCGCTATTTCATCCAGAGCCCGGCTTAAAAGTGCATGAAGCTCGGTTTTTGCGGAATTTTTCAGCAGATAGTAATATGCTTTCACTTTATAGGAATCCACTGCAAACTCCGGTGAAGAAGTCAAAAAAATGATTCGGCAATGATCATTATAGGCGCGCAGTCTGGCTGCGAGATCTATACCGTTTAAGCCGGGCATAATGATATCTAAAATGACAAGGTCAAATCCACCGAATCTTTGCGTGAACAGGAATAAGTCGTTCCCGTTGGAAAACGTATGGATGCTTATGGGGCATAAATGCTGTTTCAAACGGGCGAAGTCTTCCGCGATGGATTCAACCTGCGAAAGCTCAAGCTCGTTATCATCACAAATGGCAATCTTCATAGCTATACCCGCACCATACAAAATAAATAAAACGATTAGGTGTTTCTTATATATTCAATGACAGGGATGCGTTTTCAATCATTATAACATATGTCTTATCAAAAACGTAAGCAGTGGTTTTTGATGGCATGCCGTTCACGTCGAAAAACATGCACGTTACGCAAAAAAGATTATGTTCAAGACAATAAACACGAAAAAATTGATAGGGATATAGGGTCAATGTATCCCGGAACCAAGGGAAAGGATTCCCTTGCGTCATATTCAAGGAGGAATAAAACATGCGTATCAATAATAACCTTATCGCTTTCAATACGCATCGCCAATATTCTGTTAATACCCTTAACGTTTCTAAATCCGTTCAGAAACTCTCTTCGGGGCTGAGAATAAACAGCGCCGCAGACGATTCCGCGGGCCTCGCAATATCCGAAAAGATGCGCGCACAGATACGCGGACTCAGTCAGGCAACGAGAAACTCGCAGGATGGTATATCTCTTCTGCAGACAGCAGAGGGCGCGCTCTCACAAACCCATACGATACTGCAGCGCATGCACGAGCTCGCGGTTCAGTCCTCATCCGATACGAACGCCAGCATAGACAGGAACGACATTCAGGCGGAAGTCAACCAACTCGCGATGGAGATAACCGATATTGCTAACCAAACGCAATTCAACGGCAAAAAACTTTTTAACGGGGCGCTTACCGCCGCCGGCTCAGGTGCGCTGCTACTGCAGACGGGCGCAAACGCCGGTGATACTCTTAGTTTGGGCATAGGAGCCATGGACGCTGCCACGCTCGGCGTATCCGGAAACGTCGGATCTGTAACCACAACGACCGCCACAGGCTCGGTGACAGGCGGAACATCGAATTTAGCTTCTATAAGCTTTGGCAGCAGCTTAGGCAGTAAGATAACGAACGGAGCAATGCTTACATTTACATACAGTTCGAATGCTGTCACGATCAGCGACGGCAACGCCGCCGACGACCAGACCATTGCCGTAAGTGCATCCGACACCTCGTTCACCATCGGCACCGGCAATTATCAGGGCCTGTCGGTAAGTCTCATGTCGGGCAGACATGTTTCCGACTTAACGTCAGGTGACGACGGGGTATCGATAGCCTTAAGCCTCGGGACTGCCTCAAGCACAGTGGACACCATAACGCCCAATGTGGATACAGTAAGCTTTGGCGGCAGCCTCGGAAGCAAGATAACCAACGGCGCGAACCTTTCGTTTACCTATAACGGAAACAATACTGTCACGATCAGCGACGGCAACGCAGCGGACGACCAGACCATTGCCGTAAGCGCATCCGACACCTCGTTCACCGTCGGCACCGGCAATTATCAGGGCCTGTCGGTAAGTCTCGCGTCGGGCAGACATGTTTCCGACCTAACGTCGGGTGACGATGGGGTATCGATAGTCTTAAGCATCGGCACGGCTTCGGGCTCAGTGGACAGCATACCGCAAAATTTGGATACAGTCAGCTTCGGCGGCACCCTCGGAAGCAAGATCTTAAACGGCGCTACCCTTTCGTTCACCTATAACGGAAACAATACTGTCACCATCAGCAACGGCAATTCAGCGGACGACCAGACTGTTGCCGCAAACGGGACCACCCAATCGTTCACCGTCGGCACCGGCAATTATCAGGGCCTTTCGGTAAGTCTCGCGTCGGGCAGACATGTTTCCGACCTAACGTCGGGCGACGACGGGGTAACGATCGCCTTAAGCAGCGCCGCCACGGGCACAGTGGACAGCATACCGCTCAATTTGGATACAGTCAGCTTCGGCGGCAGCCTCGGAAGCAAGATAACAAACGGCTCCGTCCTTTCGTTTACCTATAACGGAAACAATACCCTCACCATCAGCAACGGCAACTCGGCAGACGACCAAACGATTGCCGCAAACGGTTCCGCCCAATCTTTCACCGTCAATTCCGGCAATTATCAGGGCCTTTCGGTAAGCTTCGCATCAGGCAGACACGTTTCGGACTTAACGTCGGGCGACGACGGGGCGTCGATCGCTTTAAGCCGTACCGCAACAGGCTCAGTGATTCCATTAACACCCACCGTGGCTTCCGTAAGCGTCAGCGGCAGCCTCGGCAGCAAGTTAACGGACGGAGTGCAACTTTTCTTTATCTATAATGGAGACAATACCCTCACCATCACCTCCGGCGACTGGCATGATGACCAAACGATTGCCGTAAACGGGACCGCCCAATCGTTCACCGTCAGCTCCGGCAATTATCAGGGCCTTTCGGTAAACTTTGCGTCGGGCAAACATGCTTCCGATCTTAAGACGTTCATCGACGGTGCCACGATAGGCTTGACCTACTCCGCCACAGGCACAGTGTCCAGCGGAACAAGCGCCGTAACGACGCTCGTAAAGACTGACGGCGCCAATATAACCTCCACCGTTACCGGCTCGCCCGCGTTCAAAACGGATGGGGAGGACATCACGCTGACCTACACGGCGGGAAATCCCGGCAGCCCCCTCGCGACCGCCAATCTGGTTGGATTAAAGGCTACGACAATAGATCCGATCAGTGAAAGCTCCAGCATAAAGATCGATATATACGAAAACGGCGAGCTAATGGCTACTGTCGACGGATACGAGATGGCTCACGGAAATGCTGGTGGCCACTACGCCATAACGGACGGGTATAAAATGTCAAGGTTGCTTATGTTTGATGGCGTCGATACCTGGTACGACAACCCCCCCGCAACTCAGTGGGGAATCCATACCCTCAATAAGGGATCCGGCATGTCAGTATCGGTAAACATCACGGGCGGTACCGCAGCCGAACGGGCGGCGGTGGGATCCCTGATGGGCATGACGAGCGACAGTGTGACTGTCTACGGCACCGACTACGTTGCTGCTACGCCCTCGACCGTGACGATAGCGGACGGCAGCGGCCATTCGGCGACAGTGAATGTAGCTGATACCGATACTACCCTTACAGGAACGGGCTACTTCTCCGGGCTTTCGGTCAGCCTCTTATCCGGTAAATCGGTTACCGATCTAAACGGCGGCGCCGCTTCTACGATCTCATTCGACAACGTCACCACGCCAGCAACGCCCGTCATCGTGGATACCGTGAGCTTCGACAGCTTCATCGGAAACAAGATAGTAAGCGGCGCGAACCTTACGTTTACCTATGATGGGGGTAGCGGTAATGTCCTCATAAGCGACGGCAATCCCGCGGATGACCAATACGCTTACACAACCCCCTACGATAACACGTTTCATGTCAATAGCGGCAATTATCAAGGTTTGACGGTTACCCTCGCGGCGGGTAAACAAGTAAGTGACTTAACCTCGGGCACCGACGGGGTAAAAAACATATCAGTGACCGGCCCGAGCGTATCGACCGCCATTACCTCCGAAACGCCAAGCCTCGCGTCCGTAACCTTTGGTGGCGACCTGGGCAGCAAGATCACAAACGGCGCGATTCTTTCGTTTATTTATAATGGAGACAATACGCTTACCATAAGCGACGGCAATGCCGCGGACAACCAGACGATCGCCGTAGGGGTCGGCGACACAACGTTTACGGTCAATTCTGGCAACTACATGGGGCTATCGGTCAATCTCGCGCCCGGAAAATATGCCTACGATTTACAGTCGGGCAACGATAAGGCAACTCTGGCCGTAAGCGCCCCGACCGCTACAGGCACCACTACCTCCGAAACGGCAGGCATAGATTCCGTTTCCTTCGGCAGCGACCTGGGAACCAAAGTAACCAACGGCGCTAATCTTTCGTTTACCTATAATGGAGGCAATACCCTCACCATAAGCAACGGTAATTCCGCGGACGACCAGACGATTGCGGTAAACGCCTCGGACACTTCGTTTACGGTGGGCGCAGGCAATTACAAGGGGTTAACGGTCAATATTGCGTCTGGAAAAACAGCCTCGGATCTAACGTCAGGCAACGACAGGACGACCGTAGCCCTCGGCATTCCTTCCGTCACCGGCTCCGTGACTTCCGAAACGGCAGGCCTCGCGTCCGTTTCCTTCAGCGGCAGCCTCGGCAGCAAGGTAACCGACGGCGCGAACCTTTCGTTTACCTATAATGGAGACAATACTGTCACCATAAGCGACGGTAATACCGCGGACGACCAGACAATTGCTGTTAACGCCTCGGACACTTCGTTTACGGTGGACGCAGGCAATTACAAGGGGTTAACGGTCAACCTTGCGGCTGGAAAAACGGCTTCGGATTTAACGTCGGGCAACGACGCGGTTACCGTAGCCCTCAGCGCCCCTTCCGTCACCGGCTCTGTGTCTTCCGAAACGGCAGGCCTCGCTTCCGTCTCCTTCGGCAGCGACCCAGGCAGCAAGATCACAAACGGCGCGAACCTTTCTTTTACCTATAATGGAGACAATACTGTCACCATAAGCGACGGCAATGCCGCGAACGACCAGACGGTCGCCGTAGCTGCCGCCGCCAAAACGTTTACGGTGGGCTCCGGAAATTACAAGGGCACGACGGTCAACATCGCATCTGGAAAAACGGCCGCCGACTTAACGTCTGGAAACGACAGGGCGACCGTAGCTCTAAGCCCCCCTTCCGTTACCGGCTCTCTGACATCCGAAACGGCAAGACTCGCTTCCGTATCCTTTGGCAGCGACCTGGGTGACAAGATCACAAACGGCGCGAACCTTAAATTCACCTACAGCGCGGGCAGTATGACGATCAGCAACGGTACGCCCGCCGACGATCAGACAGTTGCCGTAAACGCTGCCGATACTTCGTTTACGGTCGGCTCCGGCAACTATAAAGGCATGACGGTCAATCTCGCCCCGGGCAAAACGGTTTCGGATCTTACGTCAGGCAACGATGGCGCTTCCATCACGTTAAGCACGACCACCACTGCCACCGGCGCGGCTCAGTTTACCAACCATGTGCTAACCTCCGACGCCACCTGCTCATCCGGTATAGATGTGTCAACCCATGCCGCCGCTTCCGCTGCCATCAGCGCGGTCAATACGGCAATAAACAAAGTGTCCACACAGCGCGCTAACCTTGGCGCTTATCAGAACAGGCTCGAGCATAAGATCAACAACCTCGATACTTCGTCCGAGAATCTGCAAGCCGCAGAAAGCCGTATACGCGACGTCGACATGGCGGATGAAATGACAAGATATACGAAAAACAACATACTCGTTCAGGCAGCGACGGCTATGCTGGCCCAAGCCAACCAGTCCCCGCAGAACGTGCTGAAGCTGCTGCAGTAAGGTCATGCTTAGACTTTGAAGTTATTACCTGATATTAATATGATAACAGCTGACTAATTCGACGATTTCAAACCGCTGCCAACGCAAGGCAGGCCATATAGCCTGCCTTTTGCGTTGGCGCGAAACAGATTCTAAGCGAGCGTTAAAAAACGTATCAGTGGTACGTTTTTGCGAGATGAGTTCCGGATGGCCGTATAAGCAGAACCGTTTTCGGGAATTATCGCATCATAGTTTATTTTAGTATAAAGCACGATTGTGATACCATTCATAAAATGTTATTGTGATATGTATAGGCCTTTTATTAGATACAAACACTCATTAGAAAATTGAACGTAAAAATCAGCAGCATGAGACCTCGGAGAGTGAAACTCATATGAAAAAAACGAAGAGCCTGATAAAACCTTTGGCAATCATTTTTACTATCGCATTGACGCTGGGCTTTATGCCTGTGCCGGCTTATTCGGCAAACGAGACGCATGCGACTTTTGTACAGGACGCGCTGCGACACGATAAGATGGACGATGGTTCTTCTGTTACCAGCGGCCTGATGACGGGCTGGTATGAGTACCCGATTGGCGGTAACAGTGTCAACTGTGTTGGCAAAACGAACGATTACAGCACTGGCCAGTACGAGCAGTATGAAAGCGCATTAAAATTCACACTGCCGGCAACGACGGATATACTCACCAGCGCCACTCTAAGGCTGAAAGTTGTACACAGGGAAGGCAGCCCGACGGCGACGGTCACCATGACAAACGACAATAACTGGCAGCAGACAAATGACGCGTACTCGACGTTCCCCTATTATAGCGCTCCCGTAGCATTGGCGAGCGACCAACCTGTCACCGCGGAAAACGATTGGCAGGACATACCCTTAACAAATTTGAGTTCCCTGGATGCCAAGATCGGCGCGACGGCAAACAACGTGACGCTGATTGTTTCCGGGAGCGGAACCTCAGGGTACTATTTTGACTTTGTGGCAGACGACCAAGGCGATAGCACTGCGGTTGCACAGCTGATATTGACGTTCGCCCCCATTGTCTCCTCGGTGGCCGCGCCGTCCAATGGCACATATACCGCCGGAGACCGCCTTGTCTACACGGTTAACTTCAACGATGTCGTCAATGTCACCGGCACACCGTATCTGACACTGACCGTCGGCTCATCCACGGTTCATGCCAACTATCTGTCCGGCAGCGGAACGAGCCAACTGACATTTGATTACACGGTTGCACCGGGGGACAAGGATAGTAATGGCGTTGCGCTGGCTTCCAATGTGTCGCTCGGCGGCGGTACCATTCGGGATGCGGCGGGCTACGATGCGACACTGACGTTTACCGGCTCCACCGCGGCCAACGTACGGGTCAAGGCGTCACAAACTATCACATTTGAAAACCCCGGCGCACAGAGCTTTGGCACCAGTCCGACGCTGACAGCGACCTCAGACTCTGCGTTGCCGGTTACCTTTACCAGCGATGCGCCGGATGTGTGTACCATTACAAGCGAAGGTGTTTTGACGTTCCTCAAAGCGGGAACCGCCGCTATCAGTGCCGATCAAGCGGGGAACGGCGAATATCTCCCGGCACAGACGGTTTCACAGAGCTTTACGGTCAACGCGGTTGCACCCGGCGCACCGACCATCGGAACAGCGACGGCGGGCAACGGTCAAGCCACCGTTACCTTTACAGCCCCGTCTTCAAACGGCGGCGCGAATATCACCGGATACACCGTGACAGCATATCCGGGCGGTGCGACGGGCTCAGGGTTCGGAAGCCCCATCACCGTCACAGGGCTGCCCAATGGTGTGGCGTATACCTTCACGGTGACGGCGACGAACAGCTCGGCACTCACAGGCACAGCTTCGGCAGCCTCGAACAGCGTAACGCCTAAAGCGCCGCAGACCATTGCGTTTGACAATCCGGGCGCGCAGAACTTCGGCACCCACCCAACGCTGACAGCGACCTCGGACTCTACATTGCCCGTTACCTTTACCAGCGACACGCCCGATGTGTGTACCATTACAAGCGAAGGCGTTTTGACATTCCTCAAAGCGGGAACAGCGACCATCAGCGCCACTCAGACGGGCAGCGATTCCTATCTCCCGGCGGCAACGGTTTCACAGAGCTTTACGGTAAACGCGGTTGTACCCGGCGCTCCAACCATCGGAACGGTAACAGCAGGCAACGGACAGGTCACCGTCCGTTTTATACCTCCGACTTCTAGCGGCGGGGCAGAGATTACGGAGTATACTGTCACGTCCAGCCCGGGAGGCCTCACCGCGAGCGGGACGTCCAGCCCAATCATGGTAACGGGCCTGACGAATGGTATCGCGTATACCTTCACCGTCACAGCGACGAACAGCGCAGGCACGGGAGCGGCTTCGTTAGCTTCGGGCAGTGTGACCCCGGCGATACCGACCTATACAATCACGGCGTCTGCGGGAAGCGGCGTCAATATCAGCCCGATCGGAACGGTGAGCGTGACGGAGGGCAACAGCCGTACCTTTGCCATCACACCGGACGAAGATTACCGTATCGCTTCTGTACTGGTGGACGGGGTTAATCAGGGAGCGATCCGCTCCTACACTTTCAACCATGTGACGGCAAATCATACGATTACGGTGACGGCGACACGGACGGCGGCGCAAACACCCACAGCAACCGCAACACCCACGGCAACCCCATCAATACCTCCCGAGGCAACGGTGACGCCCGCACCGACAGCAACAGAAACATCGGCTGAGTCGCCAAGCGCCGGCACTGGGACCATTATCGGAACACTGCTCGCCTCAGACGGCAAACCGCTGGCAGGGTACGTGATAGAACTGCATTCCGACCCGATCACGGCGGTTACGGATATGAACGGACGGGTTGCGTTCAAGGATGTGGATTATACAAGTCATGAATTGATCATCAAGACCCCTGAGGGCAGGCTGATCGCTGAGTTTGAGCTGGCTTTTTACGAAGGCGAGGAATTCGGCGCGGAAGTGGCGAAAGAAGGAGTGAGTATCACTTATACCCGCAGCACGGAAACCGTCAGCATAGAGGTCAGGTTGATGCCGGATCAAAGCGGTGCCGCAATATCGCAGGTGTATGACTCCAATAACCCGAAGACAGGTGGCTCTTATGACGCTGCAGGATCGATCCTTTGGTGGATTGGCGGCGGTGTTCTGGCGGTAATTCTCATCGCTTTGTCAGTTATTTTACTGTTGAAAAAGAAATAAGATCAAAAATGTTGTTTAAAGCCGGAGAGAGTTTTACAACGCAGAAAAAACGCTGCCTTCCGCCGCAAGGGACGACCGCCGCCAATAGTTGTTGAGGCGGGAACAATACTCGGTCACTCTTGAACATCTTAAGCGTTGACACGCCCCATTCGGTTTTGCCGTAAGGCGGTTCTTTGCTGGACTTGATGATGGCGATTTGCCTTTGATGTTAACCGTTCTATGTTTAAAACTGCATTCCGGTGTCTCGCGGTTTTCTTAAGAATCCGTAAGGTGATTATTATCGTTATCATCCCATCAGCCGGTATGGTATACTCTGTGTAAATATAAACCATGAGGCATTTATGGGAAACAAACTGCTGATCGTCGAGGATGATATATTCCTGCGCGATGCATTGCTTGAACTGCTGAAGCGCGAAAGCTATGAGCCCCGCTGTGCTTCAAGCGCCGCAGAAGCAACGGAGGAATTGAGGAGACAGACGTTTGACCTGATTATACTGGACGTAATGCTTCCGGACAGCGACGGTTTCGCGCTCTGCGTGCAGTGGCGGCAGCAAGGAATACTGACTCCCATTCTCTTTTTAACGGCCTGCGATGACGAGGTGCAGATCGTGCGCGGACTGGACGCGGGCGGCGATGAGTATATCACCAAGCCCTTTCGGCTGCATGAACTCCTTTCAAGAATCCGCGCGCTGCTGAGAAGAACCCAGAACACCGCGTATTGCCAAAACGGACTCCTGATTGACACCACGAAAATGAATGTGAGCATGAACGGAACCCCCGTGTTTGTAACGCCCACGGAATTTCAGCTGCTGATCGCGCTGATACGCAATTCGGGCCGAATTATGACGCGGAAGATGCTGCTGCAGGTGATATGGGACGATGCGGGCGTATACATCGAGGACAATACCCTGTCGGTGCATATCAGCCGTCTGCGCGAGAAAATCGGCGGCGGACGCATCAAGACGGTGCGCGGCGTGGGCTACAGCTGGGAGGAGCGGACATGAAGCGGTATATCGCCATCCTTACCACACAATGTTTATCCGGCATCGTAATGACCGCTTTCCCGCAGACCCGCCCGGCGGGCATCGCGCTGCTTTTGTTTGCTATCCCGTGGCTTGCGGCTGTCATTGCCGGCCGGCGTACCAGACGCAAAAAGCTGGCCGTTTTGAGACAAAAGATCGAGGCCTATATACAAAGCGGAAAGGAACCCTCGTTCAGCCTGAGTGACGACGATTACGCGGAGCTGGAGAACAGCATCGCAGAGCTGGCGCATCTTTCGTCGATACGTCAGGAGACTGTTCAAACCGAGAGCCGGAGCACGATAGACTTCATCGCAGATGTGTCACATCAGCTTAAAACGCCGCTGACTTCGCTGCGGCTGTACAGCGAGTTGCAAAGCGGTCCGTATTCCGAAAAGCAGTTGGCGCTGATAGACCGCATGGAAAAGCTCGTCTATTCGCTGCTTCGCCTGCAAAAGCTGCGCGCTGGCGCATACGAGCTCAGGTTTATGCCGCATGAGCTGAATTCGGTGCTGCGAGAGGTATGGGAAGAGCTTTCACCGCTGTACCCCGGCAGGCGGCTGCGCGTCAGCGGAGAGCCCGGCGCGCTGCGCTGCGACGAGTACTGGTTGGGTGAGGCGTTTAAAAATCTGCTGAAAAACGCGTGCGAGCACACCGCGGAGGACGGCACCATTTGCGTAAACATGACCCGGCTGGAAAAATCGATCCTCATGACGGTGGAGGACAATGGCGGCGGCGTGCCTGACGCAGAGCTGCCGCACCTATTCCGCCGGTTTTACAGTCCTTCGTGCCGAAGCGACGGCACAGGGCTGGGGCTTGCCATCACGCGCGCGATCATCGAGAAGCACCATGGCAGCGTATCCGCGGAAAACGCCGCGGAGGGCCTCCGCGTCACCTTGTGCCTGCCGGTTCTGGAGGGTGTCCTGCCTGTACCCGATCTTGAGAAAACGTAAGACAGCCGTCACGCGGGTGTAATGCAGGCGTGGTACCATCAGGGCAAAGGGGGATGTTACATGAATATCATCAAATGCGAAGCGCTGGACAAAACCTATTCCAACGGGCAGGTTTACGTGAAGGCGCTCAAACAGATCACCCTGTCCTTTGCCCAGGGGGAATTCTGCGCGATCACCGGCCCGTCCGGTTCGGGCAAGTCCACGCTGCTGCATGTGCTGGGCGGTCTGGAGTTCCCGACGGCAGGCAAGGTGCGCTACAAAGGCGAAGACCTGTTTGCGTACAACGACAACCAGCTCTCCATACTGCGCCGCCGCCGGTTCGGCTTTGTGTTTCAGGCGTACAATCTGGTGCAGGAGCTGACCGCACGGGAAAACATACTGCTGCCGGTCGTGCTGGATAAAAAGAAACCGGACCCGGAGCATATCGATCACCTTGTGGAAATACTGGGCCTCGGCGACCGCCTTGAGCACCTGCCCGGTGCGCTATCGGGAGGACAGCAGCAGCGCGTGGCGATTGCGCGCGCGTTAGCGAACAAGCCGGATATTCTGTTCGCGGACGAGCCGACCGGCAACCTGGACGGTGCGGCGGGGCGCGAGGTCATCAGCCTGCTCAAGTACGCGGGAAGCGAACTCGGCGTGACGCTTGTGCTGGTCACGCACGATCTGCACGTCGCGGAGCAGGCGCAGCGTGTGATTTCGCTGGAGGACGGCTGCGTAGTGCGGGACACCGGGGAGACTGGCGATGAGGACTAACGCCTTTTCCATGGCCGGTATCGCGCTCGGAAATCTGAAACACCGCAAGCGCCAGTATGGGATGCTGGCTGTCGGCATCGCGCTGGCCATTTATTTTGTAGCGACGGCGCTGCTGTTTGGCTTCGGCATCTTTACCTCGCTGCAGGAGCGCCAGCTGAACCGGTACGGGCAGCAGGACGCGATACTGTTCGACTGCGGCGGCGCGCCGCTGGAAGACCTGCTGACGGACGGCACGCTTTCGGCCCTGGGCCGGGTGCAGGTGCTGGGCGACGCGGTCGCGGGCGATACGCAGTCTCGGCTGTTTGCTGTGGCCTGCTACGACGACACGGCGAGAACGCTTGGCCGCAAACGGCTGAAGGAGGGCGCGTATCCCGCGCAGGCCGGAGAGATCGCGCTGGAGCAGGCCGTGCTTGCACGGCTGCGGCAGGACGCCGGGGTGGGCGATACGGTTATGCTGACCCTGCGCGTGCCGGACGGCAACGGCGGTTTTCTGGCGGATACCGTGGAGAAATCGTATACGCTGACGGGCATACTCTACGACCAGTATATCTACTGGGAACCCTTTGGCTCCCTCGATTCCGCCTATCACGATTTCCCGGCGGGGCTGGTCAGCGATGCGGAGCAGGTGGAGCCGGGCGGCCGCGCCGTCACCATGGCGTACTGCGCTTATTCGGCAGAGAAGGGCGCTTCGAAAACGCTCGATGATTTCTGTGAGGCGCACGGCATGACAGCGCCGTGGTCGGCCAGCATGTTCGTTTCGGATGATACGTGGGAAGAGATGATCTTTACCGGCAGCTTTGTCGTGGTGGTCGGGCTTATCCTCGTGGCCGCGTGCTGCCTTGGCATCGTCAACGCATTCTCCGCAAACCTCGATGCGCGGCGCAGGCAAATCGGCCTGCTGCGAGCCGTGGGCGCAACCCAAAAGCAGATCAGGGGTATCTTTGGGCGTGAGACGCTGATACTCTCCGCATTAGCCATTCCGGCGGGGCTGGGGCTGGCGGTGCTCAGCGTATTTGCAATTTTTTCGTGGCTGGGCGAGGACTATGTGCTGATACTGAACCTCTGGGTGCTGCCGGGCGTGGCGGCGCTGGGTGCGCTGTGCGTCGCGTTTGCTTCTTACGTTCCGCTGCGCCGCGCGTCGAAGGTTTCCCCCATGCAGGCCATCCGCGATGTGGATCTGATGCGCCGCGTACAAAAGCGGGAGATCAAAAGCCGTACGGCTTTCGTCGCACCGCGCCTGATCGCTGCGCGCAGCGGGCGGATATACCGCAGAAAGCGCGCGGGCATTTCCGCGGCAATGGCGGCGGGCATACTCGTGTTTACACTGGCGATGCTGATAATGGGTACGATGTTTTCAGAAACCGCGAACCATACCTTTCAAGACGATTACCTCGTTTATGGAAGATGGTGGTGGGACAACACGATCAACTATGGGTTTCATGACCCCGGCCTGACGGAACAGGACAAACAGGAGGTGCTGGCGCTGCCGCTGGTGGAAACCGTGCTGGGCGAAAAAGAGGTGCAGGTTAAGCTGCTGCCGGACAAGATTACCTCTTACGCAACCGGAGATGGCTGGCAGGATTTTGGGTATCTGTATACCGACGCGGGACCGCAGGACGAGTGGGTGCAATGGGAGCGCGAAGCCTATCAGGAAATCAGAGATCGCTATTATGGCGGCGTGGATACCCTGTCCGTTTACGCGACAGCGCTGGAGGAAAGCCAGATGGGGCAGCTCGAGCCCTATGTCAGCGAGGGCAGCATCGACCTGGACAAACTGCGCTCTGGCGAAGAAGTGCTGATCATCGCACCCGCGGAATACACGCTGTATTACAAGGCGCATGAGGACGGCGGATACAGCATGAGCGAAAACCCGGATCCGGACGATGGCTACACGTTGGTCACCTCGCAGACGAACGACATGTTCCACGCGGACGACACGCTGAAAGTCAGTCTGCTGTATACGGACGCCCCGCAGAATACCGAGCTGCAGGCTGAGGATGTCGTGCGAATTGATAAAACCGTGACGATTGGCGCGGTGCTGGACTTTCCGGACGATGGTGCCGGGCTGGATGTTTCCAGTCTTCCGGGATTTATGGGTGTGGTTACCACACTGCCCGGGCTTGCGGCGATGGGGTTCGACGTTCCGTACTCCAGGCTGTCCATACGGCTTTCCGAAACGCCGGACGCGCAGACCGAGGAATATCTGAACGATTCTATCGAAAAGGTGGCGTCCCGCGTGCCGGATGGAGGGATGTCATCGCGGCTGGAATATACCCGCGAAAACCGCCGCAGGGCGGTGCAGATGACGATATTGGGCGCGGCGCTGGTTGTTCTGCTGTTTGCCATCACAGCCAGCATGATGAACAACGCGCTGTCGGCGCACATCCGCGCCGGGCGGCGCAGCATCGGCACGCTGCGTGCGGTGGGCATGGACAGCCGGGATATCTTCCGCAGCTATTTCTATCAGATGCTGCCTCTGTTCGCGTGGGGCGGGGGCATCGGTTTCATGCTGAGCCTGTTGGCCGGATACTATTATATCCAGAATATGATGCAATCCAACGCGTTCCAAAGCGCACCGCCGCCGCTGCCGATATGGCAGCCGCTGGTGTTCACCGCGCTGCTGCTGGGCGTTTGCGCGTGGAACATCCGCTCGAAGCTGCGAGGTATACTCTATGAGAGCATCACCGAAAACATCCGCGAGCTGTAGGGAGGGTATGACGATGAAGAAGCTGATTCCCGTATTGATAGTTCTGGCGCTGCTGCTTCTCCCCTCCGCCGCGCTGGCCGAGGCAGGCGACGCAGCCGATACGACCGCATTCACCATTGATACACAGCACATCTACCCCGGCATGGACAAAAGCTATGCCCAAGGGTATCTGCCGACGGTGGAGGACGGCACGGCGGCCGTGGTGCTGCCTCTGACCGTCAGCGGCAGCGGATTGTGCGACACCGTAACGGCGAGCCTCGATCTGGGCGACCCGTCCGCAGCGCCTTTTGTTTTCAAGAACTATGTGAACGATTTTGCGTGGGGTACGTATGCCACGCCGGGCGGAGACGCCTCGTGCTGCCTCGTAAATTTCAGTCTGGCGCTGCGGGCGGACCGGGTCAACGGCAGCTATCCGGTGGTGGTACATGCGGAAGGAACGACGAGCGACGGCGCTGCGCTCGCGGCAGACTTCACGCTGTATGTGGTCGTCAGCGACGGGAAAAGCGCAGGGGGGGATGCGTCACCGGATACGGGAAACAAGCCGCAGCCAAAGCTGCTGGTGGAAGGATTCACGTGCAGCGCCCAGCCGCTTGAAGCGGGAGCGGAGGCGGTGCTGGCCGTAACGGTAAAAAACACGAGTACCACGCAGACGGTGAAGAACATTAAACTGAGCTTTCAGGACGAAAGCGGCGAGATACTGCCCGCGGCGACGGGTTCAGTCTATATTGCGCAGATTAAAAAAGGGCAGTCCGGGGAATGTGCCTTTGGCATCCGCGTGGCAGAGGATGCCAGCGCCCGCGCCCATGTGCTGACCATCACGATGGAATACGAAAACAGCGAAGCCACCGCCTTTACGTCCGCGGATACGATCGTGCTGGATGTGACGCAGCCCGTACGCTTGGAATACGAGCAGCCCGCATTCCCCTCCCGGGTGACGGAGGGCGACAACGTTGCCTTTTCCATGGACATTATGAACCTTGGCAAAGGTACGGTATATAATGTGCTGCTGACGTTTGCGATACCGGGCCTCAATAACGGCGGAAGCATGCTGGTGGGAAACCTGCCGCCGGGCGAGTCGAAAGAAGCGGCGACCAATCTGCTGGCGTCCTCTGTCAATGGCGAATACGGCGACACCGCGGGCACGATACTGCTCTCCTATGAAAACATGGCGGGCGAGCGGTTCGAGCGGGAGATCGCCGTGAACACCCGCGTCGAAAAAAAGGCGGTGCCCGCCGTCACCCCGTCCCAGCAAACCCAAGACCAGGCCGAAAGCGCTGTGCCGTGGTGGGCGTGGGGCATCGGGGGCATCGTACTGCTTGGAGCAGCACTGCTTTTCCTCCTCAGCATGACAAAGGGCAGACGGCAGCGGGAGATCGATGAGCGAACCCTGTAAAGAATATCGGCTCTGCCACGGCCGATAGGTTTAGTCCACCCGCTTACAGTCAGATAAAAAGCCCCGGGAACCGTCATGGCTGCCGGGGTTTTGCTATCCGTGAAGCGACGATTAATCCATAGAAAACTACAATACAACCCGCAGAGAAAAAATGCCGTCCTCCGCCGTAAACTGGCAGCTTCCGTTCAGCTTCGCGGTGATATATTGAATGCTCTGCGTACCCAGCCCATGCCCCTTCTCCCGGGCGACGGGCAGGCCGTCTATAAACGCAGGAAACGTTGCGCAGGCGTTGCGAACGGACAGCAGCAGCTTGTCGTTTTTCATACACAGCTTGAGATGAATCGTCCGGTTCTCTTCGCTCATCTCCGAGACGGCGTTGAGGGCGTTTTCAAGCCCGTTGGACAATATGGAGGTAAACTCCAGCTCTGAACAAGGCAGCGTGGCGGGAATAGCCACCGCTGCGTCCAGGCATATTCCCTTGGTACTCATGCGCTCTTCGTAAGCGGACAGAATCATATTGACCAGTTCGTTTTCGCAGTATTTACGCACAGCGGTCTGGTCGGCGACTTCAATGATCTCTCTGATATATTCCTGTGCTTTTCCATAATCCCTGTTTTCAATCATGCCGGACACACTGCTCAGAAAATGCCGCATATCATGCCGTATCAGCGAGATTTCATATTGGGAGCGTTTAATCTCCTCAATCTCCTTCAGGGACTGCGTCGTTTGAATCTCAATCATCTTTTTTTGCTGCTTCGCGTCACATTTTTCTTCATACTCCCTGATATAAACCATGTTGAAAAGGAGGTACGCGATACAGAGCATAAACGGCAGGAACTCGAATACCGTTTGGGAGCCCGTGTAGAGCAGCTTAGTATAAACCGTGGCGTAATAATCGAAAAAGTAATACGCCGCGGGCAATATTGCGAATATCAGCAGTTCCCTGGTGGACTTGTTCAGTATCACCTGAAGCGATCTCGAAGCATACCGCACGATGACATACCAGATGGGTATCGTGACGAAGATCCTGACCGCAGCCATCACCCAAACCTCGTGGCTGATGGAAAAAGCGATAAGACCGAACCATTTGCTGATCTGACAACACAGGTAAGCTGACAATATCGCGAACAGGCTGGGAAGAACCTTGCGTTTAAAATAAAGCCTGTACAGCAGCAGCGAGGGCAAGTGGGTAATCAGGGGATAGAGCATTTCCGTTACATCCATACCGAACTGCTTATGGGCCAGCAACTGCAGCCCAAAGTCAGCAGCTCCGAAAAGAATGAGTATCAGATTGTTTCTCTTGTTCAGCTTAATGCCCAGGAAGGCAGCGGAAACGTATATTCCAAAGTAGAGCAGAATATTGAAGTTAAAAAGGTTGAGCACTTTCTCCAGCATACCGGCACCTCCTTACGCGCTGAACATAAACGAAAAAAACGCATCCTGAAAAGCTTTTCCCAAGCCTCTGGCAATCGGAATGCGGCAGCCGGATTTCATTTGAATCTCATTCGTGCTGAAGGAATTGACGCAGACCATGGAAACGACATAGCTGCGGTGACACTTATAAAACCCATCCTTCGCCAGCAGTTTGTCTTCAAAACGATACAGGGGTTCCGCAATGGCAATCGGCTGACCTGCCTTCAGGAAAAAAACCACTCTTTTATTCTGAGCCTCAATGTATTCGATATCATGCAGATAGATTTTATGATACCCGTAAGCGCTCTTCAGCAGCAGATGCCCGGGTTCTTCATGCATCGCCGTTGTACAATCGCCAAGGACGTCGGCCAGCCGTTCGTAACTGACAGGCTTTATAAGGTACCCGCTCGCTTTCACAGAATAGGATTCCAGCGCAAATTCGGGGGATGATGTCAGGAAAATAATTTTTGCCGCTTTGTCGAACCCGCGAATTTCGCGCGCGGTGTCCATGCCATTCAACAACGGCATCATAATATCCAGCAGGATAACATCCGTCTTCTCGCAGCGGATGCTGCTCAGCAGCGCATCCCCGTTATCAAAACAGCGGATCTGAATCGGCATGCCGCAACTCACCGACCATTGCGCAATCATGCGGCTTATGCTGTCAATACACTGCGTCTCGTCGTCGCATACGGCCAGTCGGACCATGATCTCCTCCCGCGTTTCGTCGTTTTATTCTATCAGCGGAACTGATTATTATCAATTGCCGGGCCGTGCCGTTACCCTCCGAACGTGTTATTTCGCGCCCGGAATCCTGCATCTCGCTCAAAAAACCGCTGCCGTTCGCCGTAATTGATAAAACGTAAGCGGCGGAGGGCACTGGCGAGATTTTACCGTAACCGTTATGGCGTCGGAGCTGCCAGCCACAGGACAAGATTTCATGTGGGTGTGGGTGCTTGCCGCTGCGGCAGTTGCTGTGCTGGGCTATGCTTGTTTGAATATGCGCAAAAAGAGAAATCACGCTTGAACACGCAGACATCGTCCTGGATACCACAGATTTTGCTTCAGACACCGGTTCCGCTGGATGAAGACACGCCCCTGACCATGGTCAGGGGCGTGTCTTACCTGCGAATTCTTTTGAATGCCGCAGACGTTTCAAAGAGCTTACACCGTAAAGTTCATAGCCTTCTTCTTATCCGGGAAATCGCGCCCGCGCATCCCGGTTCATCGCTGCCCGTAATCCGTACTCAGCGGCTGAGTTTTGCGCCGCACTTTATGCAGAACGGATTGGTGCCGTCATGCTCCTCCCCGCATTGGGTGCAGAACATACGCTGCGCCGTTTGTGCCGGTGTTTCAGTTGGTACCGGCACGGGCCTCTTTTTCCGGCGCTTCAGCTTGCTTATCAGCACAATGACCCCGGCCAGCACCACCACAAACAGTACGCCATACAGTATCACGGCGGTCCTTTGACGCTGCCACAGGGACACCGCGAAGGCATACCACGGAGAGTCATCATACGAAATTTTCGCCTTCTCACTGTCCTCGCGCACCTTGACAGAACCGGAGGCCAGAAGCCTCGGGATAGACCAGTCATACTGCTCCAGCTCCATATTATTAAGCTGCTTCCTGCCGCGCCCGTCCAGTGTAAATTCGAATGCGAATTCTCCGTCCCGGTACAGCTCCACCGCCTCGCCTGAAAACTCCTCGCCGAAGCTCAAATCCACCGTCTGTGTCGGTATGATTTCGATCTGGTCGATGGTGCTGATGATGGCGTCAGAAACCTCCTCAGCCGAGTCCACGCCGGTATAGCTGCCGCCGGTCGCTTCCGATATTTCCGCGAAAACATCCGCCGCCGCGTCGCTCGCGTCCGTACCGATGGTGAATACGGAGATGAGGCTGCCGTCCGCGTCCCCGATGAGCTCCTCGTAGTCTTTGCCGACGCCCACTTCCCCTTCCGAGACGATCGATATATCGGCGTTGTACAGTGCTGCCACCACGCTGTCCATCGTATAGCCGGTGTATGGCTCCGGATCCAGCGGCGGCGCGTCACCGAGCACGATAATCACCTTGCGCGCATCCACCCGCCACTCCAGTCCGGCTGCCGCCATCAGGCCGGAGTACACCGTTTCGTTGTCATCGCCGCCATGGCCCAGATCCAGCGCATAAATGGCGGCGGAAATCTCCTCGACATCCTGCGAGAAATCCAGCTCCAGCATCGACGGATAGTCGTAGTACTCGGCACGCTCCGCAAAATCGCGGTAATCGATGAGCGCCACCCTGAAATCCTCACTCTTCGCGCTCAGCCCGGCGAGTATCTCGCTCATGTTCTCCTTTGCGTTGTCGATGTCGTCCCCCATGGAGCCGGTGGTGTCCACCACAAAGCAGACATCCAGCCCCTGATTCGCGTCCGTCTTAACCACCATATTGACCGAATGATCACGCGTCTGCAGTGCGTTTTCCACCGCTATCCTTGCGTCCACCATCCCGCTGTACCCGTCGGTATAGTAGAACCGCCCGACCGTGGAAGCGAGCAGTATCCGCTTTACATCCGCGCCCGAAAGCTCGGGGTTGCAGGCGAATATGAGCCCTGCCACGCCCGTTACATGCGGCGTAGACATCGAGGTGCCGCTGAGATAATCGTAGCCTCCTACGATGCTGCTGTATATGTCTTCCCCCGGCGCAACCACATCCACACGGCTGCCGATGTTGGAAAAGCTGGAATACCGCAGCCGGGTTTCGCGCGACGTCGACTTCTTGCTGTCGATGCCCACCGAGCCCACGACGATGATACGGCTCTGCACATCGTCGTCGTCGATGAGGTTGATGAAGTTGTTGTACTTGGCCTGAGCGTCGCCCGATTCGCCCTTGAAGAGGTCCCACGGCCAGAACCAGTTGTCCTTATACCCATAGGTGGCGCCTTTGCTAGGATAGTAAGTCGTATCGTTGCTGTTGCCCGCCGCCACGCAGATGACAAACTCGTGGCCCTGGTCGATAAGCCGCTGCAATCCGCCGCTCAAAATGTCGGCGGCGTTCTGCAGGTGCTTTCGCGCTTTCTCGTTGCCCCTGCTGGCGGCAAAGCCAATCAGACGGCTGGTGTTCTGACTGATGTTGATAACCTTGACGTCCTTGCCTACCAGCGCCTCGATGGCGGCCAGATAATTATAAGCCGTATAATAGTCCTTGATGATTTTGCCGTCTTTTAAGGAATAGGCTGCGCTGTAGTACAGCATGCCCTTGCCGCCCATTACGCCGGAGACCCCGCTGCCGTTACTGTAGTCCCCGTCCATAATCCCCGCGACGTGCGTGCCATGGTCCTCGGGAGTCATTTTGCTGGCATCATACACGGTGGAGGTTTCATCGGTCAGCGTGACGTATGAGCCCGCCATCGTAATGTCCTCATGGCTGACATCCACCATGCTATCAATCAGGCCGACGTTGACCTCGCTCATCTCCCCCAGATACCCCCACGCCCCGGGCGCTTCAATGGCTTCCATCCCCCAGTTGGAGCCGTCCGGCACCTCCGTATCCCAGCTTCCCGCATCCCCGTCCCACGGGTCGTTCGGGTAAGCCGGCTCGGCAGACGCTTCTCCCTCCTCGGTTTCGGCTTCGTCCGCTTCCACCTCATATACCGTATTAAAGTAGGCGTCCTGCACAATATCGCTCTTCTTCAGTTTCCGTATAACGTCGTTCAGATCGTCGTATGTCATCGTATCCTTGAACTGTATCTGCCAGAAACCGATATCCTCCATACCCGCAGCAATCACGGCCCGGTATCCGCCTACGAGCTCCTCCACCTGCGCGCGCGTAACGCCCTCCACGGTCATGAGGACCACTTCATCGTTGACGTACATGATGCCGTTGTCGCTGTTCAGGTCGATGTTTTCATACTTTTCTGCGAGCCCGGAAGCGCTGCCGTCGTCCGCCGCATCGCGCACGGTAAAATAGTGCCACAGGGAAACACCGGCCACGCCGATGACGAGTATCCCTGTTACCACCGCCAAAATTATGATTGCTTTTCTCAGCTTGGGATGTTTTTTCATCTTTACTCCCCCTTGAATAATGCGGGATTTGTGAATGGAAAATTGCAAAATTCGATAATAGTGTACCAAATACCCCAACAATCGGCAAGTACGGCTGCGCGAATATCACCGTAACAGCATCTCCTGCGGTGGTGCCTGCCTTTTGGAAGGCAAAAAGGCCCCCCGTTGCCATCGGCAGCAGGGAGCTATGAAATGGACTGACTCTCTATATCGATATCAATACTTGCCGAAGTCCTTGTCCGAAAGGTCGATGCTGATCTCTTCGGCCTGCTGCGGCGCTTTGGGTTTGGCGGACGCAAACGTTTCGGGTTCCGCAAACATCCCGGTATCTTTCAGGCTGAACTGACGCACCATGTTTTTGAGCATCTCCGCCTGACCGGAGAGTTCCTCGCTTGCCGCGGCTGCCTCCTCCGCCGTTGCGGAGTTGGTCTGTACCACCGCCGACAGCTGCTCGATGCCGCGGTTGACCTGCGCAATCGCGCCTGCCTGCTCGTTGGACGCGCGGGCAATCTCGCTCACGAGCTGCCCGGCCTTGCGAATGCCGTCCACGATCTCTCCGAGCGCTGCCGCGGTGTCGTCCGCAATCTTGGCGCCCGTCGCTGTTTTTTTGATGGAGCCTTCGATGAGCTCCGTCGTTTCCCGGGCTGCACCCGCGCTGCGCGCCGCAAGGTTTCTGACCTCGTCGGCAACCACCGCAAAGCCCTTGCCGTGTACGCCTGCCCGCGCGGCCTCCACCGCCGCGTTGAGCGCAAGGATGTTGGTCTGGAACGCGATGTCGTCGATGACCTTGATGATCTTGCCGATGCTGTGGGAGGCTTCGCTGATGTCGCTCATTGCCTGCTGCATGGACTGCATCTGCTCGTTGCCCTTTGCGGCGTCGGTTGCAGCCGAAGCGGTCAGCCGGTTGGCCTCGTTGGCACTCATCGCGTTCTGCCGCGTCTGCTCCGCGATTTCCGCTACGGACGCCGTCAGCTCTTCAATCGCGCTGGACTGCTCCGTCGCCCCCTGTGAAATATCCTGACTGCCGTCCGATACCTGCCGTGTGCCCGATGCGACCTGATCCGCCGCCAGACCGATATCGCCGAGCACGTTGTTCAGCGCCGCGATGATGGCGTTGATGGAGTCCTTCAGCGCGATAAAGTCGCCCTTGTATTCCGACTCGATCGAGACATTGAGGTTGCCCCTTGCCATTTCACCCAGCACTTGGGATATCTCGCCGATATACCCGCGGATGGCGCTGATCGTACCGTTCAACGCGTCCTTGATGATGGCGTGATCGCCCATGTAATCGCCCGTGACACTCACGCTGAGGTCGCCCTTGGACATCTCGGCAAGCACTGCCGAGGACTCCTGTACCGGTTTGATGACCGCGTCCAGCGTATTGTTGACGCCTTCTACGATCTTCCTGAAGTCGCCCTGATGTTTTTCTGCGTCCGCCCGGGTAGAGAGGCGACCCTCTACGGCAGCCTGTGCCAGCGCGTCGGCGTCCGCCAGCATCGCCTTGAGCGCGTCCGCCGCGCCACGAAAAGCGCCCGCCAGCATGCCGATTTCATCCTGACGCTTGATGTTCATTTCAAAGTCCGTATTGCCTACAGCCAACCGCTGCGCACCGTTTGTAAGAATCGCAAGCGGCTTTCTGATGCTCTTTCGTACAAAGACCAGCACCACGATGACCGCCGCCACAATCAGCGCGGCGACGGCAGCGATGGAGATCATCATCGAACGGGTACTGCCCGCTTCGATTTCTGTAATATCCAGCCCTGTAAACAGCACGCCGATCGCCTCGCCGGCGTTATTGAGTACGGGCGAGTAAATTGCCATATACGGAACGCCAAAGATCATCGTGCGGGTCTGGTACTCCTGCTTGTCTGCCAGTACTGTCTGCGCGATTTGTGCGTCGAGCTTTGTGCCTGTGGCGTACTGGTCACCCTGCATGATGGTGGTGACAACCACCGTGTCGCCGGAGTAAATCGAAAAGTCCACATCCAGCATGCCGTGAAGCTCGTCCAGCAGGTCCTGCCGATTGATGAAGATGCCGCCGATCAGTGTACCCACGGCTGCGCCATTCTCATCCTTCACCACGCTGGGGGACAGAATATACAGATTGCTTTGGCTGTCTGCGTAAATCCCGCTGCCGTCGGTCAGCACCCCGGCCAAGTAACCGGTGTCGCTTTCGTCCTTTCGTGTGTTAAACAGGATCGCACCATCGTTGTCCATGACGACCGCAAAATCCAGTCCGGCGCTGGTCAGGCCGGTTAGCGCAAAAGAGATTCGGCTGGGATCGTTCTGTGCCACGGTGGCTTTCAGCAGGTCGCTGTTGGCCAGCGTCAACGTACCCACCACACAATCGTTTTTCAGCGTGTCTATCCGGGTGTTAAGGTAACTGTATGCCCGCGTTACCTCTCCGGTAACGATCTGGTTGGTGTAGATATTGTTCAGCACCGTCATCACCGCCACGCACAATACGGCGACCAGCACGATTGCGCTCAGCACCACAGCCAAAATTTTTACGGAGATGCTTTGCAAAGCCAGTCTCCTGCGCGTCTGCTTTTTGCTGCCTGCCTGCTGTTTGGCGGTTTTTTGTTTCTCTTCGCCTTTTTGCTTCTTCAATGCTATTTACCTCTTTAAAATTTCAGGCAATCTGCGTGATAGTTTGAGTCTTAAATTACGCACTCTCTAAAATTTTAAAATAACAGACAGTTTTGGAACCATCCAAAAGTGCGTCCTAAACATTATATATATCGGTGAATAACGCTGATACTTTAGTAACATTAAGTAAAGGCACCCCTATTTAGCATTACAAGACGAAGTCTTGTTTCAGCGGATGATAAAGATCCGTCCTTGCCCGCACCTTTTGAGGTTGTTGCATGCAACCGTGTGTGATATGATAAAGTATAGCAGTTATGGCTAATATACCTACAATATCATGATGGACAGCGTTCTTTCTGACAGGTTCCATGTAGGTTTCCGATAAAGCTTAATGAAAGGAAGGAAATATTGATGTGGTTTGGAAGCTGGGTTAATACAGGGGCGGCCGATCACGCGCGCGAAGCGGTGCGGAGTGTCGCAAACTTCAACTGGACCTTTATCGCCATATTCGCTTTTGTGGTTTATGTATATGCCACGGAGCTGCAGCGCAAAAACTACCGTGCCATTGCGGCCGGGCTAGCCCTGTACATGGTGCATTGGTTCTACGAAATTATGAACGCCGTCATCTGCGCTGCCACCGGCTACGCGCTGTGGACGGTCTCCCCCGAGAGCACGAGCTTCATACTGCTTGTGGGCGTCAGCTGGGAACTGTCCATGATGTTTGCCGTCGCGGGCCTCATCATGAGCAAGCTGCTGCCGGAGGACCCCAAGAAGAAGATCCTCGGCGTCAACAACCGGATCCTGTTTGCGGTGGGCAACGCGGCTTTTTTCAGCGTCGTGGAGATCTTCCTCGCCTCCACCCCCGCCTTCATCTGGGTGTATCCGTGGTGGGGCGCTATCCCGGTGTTCATCACCACCTACATCCCGTTCTTCCTCGCGGCGTTCCTCATACCCGACAGAAAGCCGCGCACCCAGAAGATATTCATCGGCGGGCTGGCCGCGGTCAACGTACTGCTGCTCGCCATACTGATTCCCTTAGGCGTTATTTAGCGTCATCTCCCCGCCGTCGGACAAGGTCCAATATCACACAGGCTGTTGCAACCCTGTTACACCATGTATGCAGACAGTGATAACAAACAGGATCTGTCGGCGCATCGATTCAATCTGATCATGACTGCAAGTGGACACAAGATACTTTGTCATTAAGCCCCATGGTTATTGGGGCTTTTTTTCATACGCCTCATCTTCCGTCCAGCTTTTCCAGCAGCTTCTTCTGGTTTTCAATCAGCTGATCCAGCTTTTCGTGCAGGTCCGCGATAATCAGCTCGGACTTGACGTTAACCTTGTAGTCGTTCTGCGCCCGCAGCCGGTCCTTCTCCTCCTGCCGGTTCTGGCTCATCATGATGACGGGCGCCTGAATGGCTGCCACGCACGAGAGCATGAGGTTCAGCAGTATAAACGGAAACGCGTCGAAAGGCCATGGCGCAAGCGCGTTGAAGAGTATCCACACCCCCATGATACCCACGAACAGCAGCACGAACCGCCAGCTTCCCACGTATTTCGCCAGCTTGTCCGCCATTCTGTCGCCCAGCGACAACCGCTCCCTGTGAACATTGTTGATGTTGCGCGACACCTTCTCCTTCACCAGCAGGTCGATGATCTCCTCTTCGTCGGCCAGCACCTCGGTTTCATCCAGTATGGTTTTCAGCAGCTCGTTTTTATCCAACGCGGCCATGGTCTACCTCCTCTGCGGGCGTCACGCGCCCCTACGCGCATAGTACCACGGCGCGGGCGAAAAGGACAGCCTACGCCCGCTTGACCTTTGCGCGCAAAGGGGTACAATGGAATCAGCAAACAGGGAGGATATACCATGCAGACAGTGTACGATTTCTTAAGGAAGTGCGGCACGTATTACCTCGCCACGGCGGAGGGCGATCAGCCGCGTGTGCGGCCCTTCGGCACGGCAGACATATTCGAGGGCAGGCTCTACATTCAGACGGGCAAGGTGAAAGCCGTGTCGAAGCAGATGCAGGCCAATCCGAAGGTGGAGCTTTGCGCGTGCGCGGGCGGCGAGTGGCTGCGCGTGGAAGCAACCGTCGTGCGGGACGACCGGGTGGAGGCCATACAGCACATGCTGGACGCCTATCCATCCTTAAAGGGCATGTACAAGGCCGACGACGGCAACACCGAAGTGCTGTACCTGAAGGACGCCACCGCGACGTTTTATTCGTTTACATCAGAGCCGAGGGTGGTGCGGTTTTAAAGTTTTTATCAACTTGGCTGCGCTATAACGCTATTTATTTTCGTCGTCCCATGACTTGGCTGAGGTAGCTTGTCCTCTCAGTCCACCGTCCAATGCGAAAACCGAATAAACGGAGGGGCCGGGCGCAGATTGTTTTCAAAATTGGGGCCATCGGTGTTTTCGACGACATGCAGCTCCGCCGTTTGGTGATGCCATTCCACCCTGTAATCGTCGATCGGAAACTCAAACGAATGCTTACCTAAAAGCCCGCCCGTTTCGATGTCCCAGCAATAAAACGTGCTGTCTCCCTCCGTATACGATATTGCCCTTTTGAAATCGTCCGAAGGCATGACCGCGTCTACGCACTTTTCCTTATGATCGCTTAAAGCGATACGCAGTACATCCTTATCCAACCCATACGAAAACTTCGGCGCATGATAGGTCTGGCCGCGGGAGAGCCTTTGCGACTTTTCAAAATCCCAAACTCTTACCGAATGGTCGCAAGAGCTTGCGATCAGCAGCTTGTTATCCTGGCTCAAATGCGCTTCTGTCACAATCTCATCGTTGCCCTTTCGGAACACAGCCAATGCTTTGCCGGTATAAGCGTCACAAACCCTGGTGGATGCCTCATATGGGCAGATGATAAAGTAACGGCTGTCCTTGCTGAACTCCCAAAAATCCTCCTGCAAAAACCATTCACTCGGTTTGAGCTCCCACATGACTTCAAAGGGGCGTATCCTGTAAGCGGTTACGCTTTTGGAGTTCATATAGACGATGAAATCACCCGACGGATGGAACAGCATCTTGCTGGAAGAGTCGGTCGTGACAGGCACTTTCGCAACAATATTCCGTTCGCCGGGCGAATACAGGGTTAAGCAACCCTTTTCAGTATACGCCAGCAGGGTTTCGCTGGCTTGCAGTGCGGAATTGATGTCCCTTCCCGTACTCTCCAGCACAGCTTCCAATCCCTCGTTTTCTCTGTCCACACGAAATATCGTACCGTTTTCGGCGCGCAGGAAAGCTTCTTTGTCCCGCGTCACCAAGTTATCGATCCGCACGCCCTCATCCAACTCCCAGCATTTCCGATAAGTTCCGTTCTGGCAATCGATCGTAAATAGGACGCGGTGGGCAAACAGTGCCAGCGCGTCGCAGCCGGAGCCAAAGAATTTTACCTCGGAACCCCATCCTTTACTTTGCAGCTGGTGCGAAGCCTTTAAAATGAATCTCCCCAAAGACATACCCGCCTCCTTGAACAGCGTATGACTGCATACATTAAGCGTATAACCATTATATTCTATGCATGTTAATATGGAAAGACATACTTCCATATATCACCGGATAACGCCGTTATTGTATTCCCATGTCGGTTTTGATATAATCCTGTCGACGATCCAATTTATTCTTCTCTTATTTCGAGGAGGACTGATATGCCTTTCACAGCAGCAACATGCCCGAACTGCGGCGGAAATTTGCAGTTGGAGGACTCGGCGGAGACCGGCTTTTGCCAGTACTGCGGCAGCCGCATCGTCGTAAAGGACGCCATCCAGAAATATAAGGTCGAGATCAGCGGCCGCGTCAGCATGTCCGGCATATCTTCGGTGGAGAACGACATCAAGCGGGGGCAGCAATGTCTTGCGGCACAGGATTGGAAGAAAGCATTTGAGGTATACAATGGGGCTATTGATAAGCAGGCGGACAGCTATGAAGCTTGGCTGGGCTGCCTGACTGCAATGACTCAAGATTATACTTATATTGATTGCGATTGGGTCAAATTCGAAGGCATTAATGGAATTGATTTGGTAATAACGAATTGTCTGAAATACGGGAATACCGCGCAGAAAGAAAATGTGAAACAGGATATAGAGAAAACTCTGCACTTGATGGAAGGTAGTGTACAAAAGGATCAGGATGAAGCAAAACAGCAAAGACCTAAGGGCATATTGTTGTTGACTATCGGACTTACGCTAATGGTACTTAGCATTCCGATAATAATGCCATATGTATGGTGGTTAGCAATATTATCGTTTTTATTGGGCGGAGGGATGTCACTTTTTGGAGCGATCTATTTAGATACGGGATCAAATCAAAAAAACAATCATGTGATAAACTGCATTCAGCATATTCGAGTGCTTTTAGAAAATATTCATCAATAACTGGAATGAATATAGGATGCCGTTCATTGGCAAAGTGTTCTTGTCATAATGAAAGAATAGTCCGAACTGATAATAAAAAACCCGTTCAAACCAGCCCGCTGCGCGGCGTTTCCAATCATAGTAGAGTGTAATATTTACTTACTCCTCTTTCCGCCCCATATACCTTCTCGTTTCCTTGATCTTTTTCTCATACCCTTCATCCGATGGTCTATAGTACACCGTACCCGCGAGGTTGTCCGGCAGGTATTGCTGCGGCGTATAGTGCCGCGCGAATTCGTGCGGGTATTTGTAGCCCTTGCCGTTGCCCAGCTTGTCCGCGCCGGAATAGCTGGTATCGCGCAGGTGCACCGGCACGGGCACCTGATAGGCGTGCTCCGCGTCGCGGAAGGCCTCCCCCACCGCACATACCACCGCGTTGGACTTGGGCGACTCGCACAGGAAGATGATGGCCTGCGCGATGTTGAGCCGCGCCTCGGGCATGCCGTTAAACTCCAGCGCCTGCGCCGCCGCCACGGCCTGCGTCAGCGCGGAGGGGTTGGCAAGGCCCACATCCTCGCTGGCGTGCGCGATGATGCGCCGCACGATGACGCGGGGGTCTACGCCCGCGTACACGAGGCGTCCGAACCAGAACAGCGCCGCGTCCGCGTCCGAGCCGCGCAGCGATTTGCAGAACGCGGAGAGCATGTTGTAGTATTCCTCGTCGTCGCAGCGCACCGCGCGCCGCTGTATGGACTCCTCGGCGATGTCGAGGCTGATGACGATTTTGCCGTCAGCACCCGGCGGCGTGGTAAGCACCGCCAGCTCCAGCGCGTTCAGCGCCGTGCGCGCGTCGCCGTTGGCCACGTTGGAGATGTGGTCCAGCGCTTCGGGTAAAAGCTCCACCTTCAGCAATCCGTAGCCGCGTTCCTCATCCGTCAGCGCGGACTGTATGATGCGTTTCACATCGTCCTGCGTCAGCGAGAAGAACTGGAACAGGCGGCAGCGGCTGACGATGGCGCTCGTCATGGACACCATGGGGTTCTCCGTGGTGGAGCCGATAAAACGGATGACGCCCTTCTCCAGCGCGGGCAGTATGCTGTCGGACTGCGTCTTGCTCCAGCGGTGGCACTCGTCCAGCAGCAGGTAGGTGGACTGGCCGTGCAGCCGCAGCCGCTCCGCCGCGCGGTCGATGATGACGCGCACCTCCTTGACGCCGCTCGTCACGGCATTCAGCTTTTCAAATGCCGCGCCCGTGGTGGACGCGATGACATGCGCCAGCGTGGTCTTGCCCGATCCGGGCGGGCCGAAGAATATGGAGGACGTCAGGCTGTCCGTCTCAATGGCGCGGCGAAGCAGGCGGCCGCCCCCTACGATGTGGGATTGACCGAAGAACTCGTCCAGGCTGCGCGGGCGCATGCGGTCGGCCAGCGGCGCGGCGGCAGCGGCCTGTTTTTCAAACAGATCCTCCAAATCGACATCCTCTTTCTTTTTTGAATATCATAGCACGGTGGCCCCGCAGTGAAAAGAGGCAGGCGAAAGTATTTTCGCCTCAGACGGCTGACAAAGGGAACTCTTGGAGGCTCTGCCCCCAAACCACCGTTTAAGGGATACATCCCTTAAGAATCCTATCAGGGAGATGCCTTTAAAAAGGCATTTCCCACGTGTATTTTCCTTCTTTTCTTTAAGAAAAGAAGCAGGCGTGCGAGGGCAGCGCCCTCGCAAAAGGGCTGTCATCCAAGTTGAGGCGAAAGTATTTCCGGCTGATTGTAACCGTCACTTACGGTATACGCCGAAGCGTCCGCGTGCTATAATGCCCTCGTTGCTTACAAAAGGAGTTGCATAATGAAGCATGCCGGGAAGCCCGTCTTTGTCTATCCGTCCGTCGTGGCGATAGCGCTCTATTACGCGGTACTGGGGTACCTCATCCCCGCAATTAGAACGCGGTTTGACCTTTCCCTGCTGGAGGCAGGCCTGTTTTCCACGATGCAGTCGGTAGGATTTTTCATCTCGCTGCTGCTTTGCTTCTGCGTGTTCGGCGCGCTTAACAAGCCGCGCGTGATGGCAGCGTCCCTGCTGCTTTCGGCGCTGTGCCTTGCGGGCCTTGCCGTCGCGCCTTCCGTGGCGCTGCTGTGCGCGCTGTTTCTGTTCACGGGCATATTCACCAACATCCTCGACACCCTCTCCAACGCCGTGATTGCCGATCTCGCGGGCGAGACGCGCGGCCGCCACATCGGTTTGCTGCAGGCGCTGTTCTCCGCCGCCGGTGCCGCCGCGTCCTATTTTGCGTTGCTGCTGGGCGGCGAATACACCGTGGTGTTCGTGGTGCTGGCGATGCTGTCCGCGGTTTCGCTGCTGCCCTTCACGCTCGGTCTGAGGGGCGAAATGCGCCGCCCCTGGCTGCAGTCTCCTCAGGGCTTTCTCAGCCTGCGCAAGGTAGCGCGCCTTGTGCGCGTGCGCGGTGTCATGCCCGTGGTGACAGCCGCCTTTGTCGGCATATTCGTGCAAATCAGCCTGACGTTCTTCCTTTCCAGCTACGTGGGCGACGCCGACGGAGCCGGTGCGTTTGCGCTGTGCATGCTGTACTCGGGAGCGCTTGCCGGACGGCTGGTTTTCTCACGCCTGTCGCGCCGCGTGGACTCCTGCCGTATCATGGCGGTGGGCAACGCGCTGGCGCTCGCGGGCATCGTCACACTGCTGCTGGTACGCGATGCCACGCTCATCGGGCTCGTCGCGCTGCTGCCCGGCTTCGGGCTCTCGGCCAACTTCCCCGGCCTCATCGTCCGGGCATGCGGCATGCTGCCGGAGGATTCCGCCGCGGCATCCGCGCTGATTTTTCTTGGCGTCAACACCGCCGCCTGTACCGCGCCGCCGCTCGTGGGCTTCGTAGGAGATACTTTGGGGCTTCACACCGCCTTTGCGCTGTGCGCCGCGCTGCTTGTGCCCATGATACTGCTTTCGGTGTGGCTCGGCAGCCGCCACCCAACCGGCTGCATACGGCCCGCCGCAGAAGTGCGCGAGCAGGCGTAATCTGCCGGGCGGGAGCAGGCGAAACGTCATGAAATCGTAATAAAGTTTTTCTTCCATATTTCCGGGGATGTGGTATAATAACTCAGGTTTAGCCACCAAATCTACAAAGGAGGGCCGGGTAAATGATGATGACTGATATTCAGCAAAACAGCATGGTTTCTGCAGTGTTTGCCTGTGCCGCATCCTCATCTGAACGCAGCGCGCAGCCGCATGTCAGCGGGAGCACTGTATCCATTCTGTCTGCAAAATTGCATACGTGATCGAATCATACATATTCATTGGGAATAGCAACCGGCCCATCAATATGTGGCCGGTTGTTTTGTTTTTATGGCAAACGCTCCAGACCATGCCCATGGGTGCATCCATACCCGGACTACGCACGGTCTGAAAAAGGAAAGGAGGAGGCAATATGCAGAGGGTGTATTTATTTCAGCGGGTGCCGAGCGCATTGTAGCATGGCAGGTGAATCTTTGCGTGCGCTTCGGCAGGGTGGTTTATGGTTCTGCGGGTATGACTTGCGCCTTCGCACATCTGCCTCGCCTTCCCGGTTTGCGGGTAATCAGCCTCATATAATGGCCCCGCTGCACCGCGGCCTGTTGGCAGAGAACTAAAACCCCCGGAACAGAAGAATAAGGTTGCCCGAAAGCGATGTTTTCGGGAGTGTGTTTCGTGTTCTGTAAAAAAGGCAGAACACCGGCTTGCGGGGTGTACCCCCGCCTATATAAAAGGAGAAAAAATGAAACGTTTTTATGATGAATCCAAACTGGAGGGATTCGGGGGATGGCTGGCGCTGCTGCAGGTGCGAATGATGATGGGCCTGGCACTGCTGCTGGTGATGCCCGCGAATCTGCTGCTCGAGATGATCGCCGCGCTGTCGCTGACATGGTGTCTGGCCCTGTTCTACCGCCGGTGTATGGACTTCCGTGCCGCATACATCGTCACGGCGGTGCTTGGCCTGGCCGCCGCACTCACCGCGCTGCACGCCAGTAT
The DNA here is from genome assembly GCA_023460085.1 of Bacillota bacterium. GTDB lineage: Bacteria > Bacillota > Clostridia > Christensenellales > SZUA-584 > JAEWCC01. Next base: position 192,998 of record JAEWRI010000038.1, read on the forward strand.
CGCGTACGCCATCGTACCGGCCGTGCTGGATGCCGCCATTATACCCGCACTTTTCCGCTCACAGCGCGTACGGAACACGCTGTTCCGTCGCTGGGGCCATTGCGCGGAAGGTCAGCGGCAGCATGCCGTCTGCGGCTTCGATGGAAACTTCATTGCCAGACGGTGCGTGCGGTAAGCGCGGCAACCGATGCAAATATCCAGGCTCAAAACCGGCAGGCTCCATTCGTGGCGCAGGCCGGTTTTCTGTTGTTGTGATTTTTCGGTGCCAGACCTTACGCTGGTATATACCTCGCGGTTGTTCAACTTTCGATTGCACGCGTGTTAATATGTTGCTATAATACCCTTTAAGCTTTATCCATGCGGGCGCATGCTTCGCGCAGCGCTACGCGTCAACGGTGAGGGCTGAATATTTCAAAGTCGGATATCCTTATGATTAAGGAACCCGAACGGAGGAGAAAAATGAAAAAAGAAAAGACTCGCAAGCTTGCCATTACGGCAATGCTGACCGCAATCACCTTTCTCATCGGCCTTACGCCCATCGGTTATATCACGCTGCCGATGCTGAGTATGACGCTGCTGTGCATCCCGGTGATCATTGGCACGGTGACTGAGGGCCTGGGGACGGGATTGTGGATCAGTCTGGCATTTGGCATCACCAGCCTGCTCAAGGCGATCGGTTTTACGATGGTGCCGGACGCGCTGGGAACCTTCCTGCTGAACATCAGCGTACTCAAAACGCTCGTTTGCATCTTTGTTCCCCGGCTGCTGATTTCCGTCACCACATGGCTGACATGGCGCACAATCCGTGGTGAGGGGCGCGTTCGACAACGTTTGGGCGCGGGTGCTGCCGCATTTGTCGGCTCCGCCACCAATACGGTGCTGTTTCTCGGGGCCATGTATCTGCTCTTTCTGCCGGAAATAGATCAGATTGCCGCGTTTGCCGGACAGACACAGGGAACAATGGTGGCATTCCTCGCAGGTATCGCGGCTGTCAACGGTCTTCCCGAAGCCGCTGTGGCAGTGCTGCTATGTGTGCCCATCATCTGGGCACTGCAGAAAATGCGTAAACGGGGCGAAAATTCAAAGCAATCGGAGCGTTAAATGGTATTTGTACTGGACGTGGGCAACAGCAACATTAAATGCGGCTTGTTCGAGGACGACAAGCTCTTCAGTTCGTGGCGCATGAAAACCGATTCCGAGCGTACCGCGGACGAGTATGGCATCAGCATCATGTCGTTCTTTCGCCACATCGGGCGCACCGCGGATGAAGTGGAGGGCATCATCGTCTCATCGGTGATACCGTCCATCAACTACACGCTGCAGCACATGTGCTCCATCTATTTCAATAAAAAGGCGCTCGTCGTGGGGCCCGGCATGAAAACGGGACTCAATATACTCTACGACAACCCGCGCGAACTGGGGGCGGATCGCATCGTAAGCGCCATCGCGGCCTATACGCTGTACGGCGGGCCCTGCATCGTCGTGGACTTCGGCACGGCCACCACCTTCGGTGCGGTGTCCGATAACGGCGATTTTCTGGGCGGCGCCATCTGCCCCGGCCTCAAGATTTCTGCCGACGCGCTGACGATGAGCGCCGCGCGCCTGCCGCGTGTAGAGCTGCTGCGGCCCGAGGCGGTCATCGCAAAGAACACCATCGCAGGAATGCAGGCGGGCATCATATACGGTTACGCAGGCCAGGTGGACTACATCATCCGGCACATGAAGCAGGAGATGGGCGGCAGCCCGAAGGTCATCGCGACGGGTGGCATGGCCAAGCTCATCGCACAGGAAAGCAGCGGTATCGATGTCGTCAACAGCCTGCTCACGCTGACTGGACTGAATATACTCTATCGCAGGAATGCGAAGAAGGGGAGCTGAGGGGGATATCATGAGGGAAGTCAATATTGCGCTTATCGGGCTGGGCACGGTCGGAGCGGGCGTATACAAAACCATCGCACAGCAAAAGCGCAGCATCGAGCACAAAGAGGGCCTGACGCTGACGCTGAAGAAGGTGCTTGCGCTGCAGTACTCGCTGGATATTCCCGACGATCTCAAGGCGAAGGATTTTCACCATGATATCGCGGGCGATCCGTCCATAGAAATCGTGGTAGAGCTGATAGGCGGCGTCAATCCTGCGAAGGAATTCATACTGGCGGCGCTGGCCGCGGGCAAGACGGTCGTTACCGCCAACAAGGAGCTCCTTGCGCAGCACTGGCCGGAGCTCAACGCCGCGGCGGCAAAGAGCGGTGCGGGGCTGTACTTCGAGGCAAGCGTAGGCGGAGGTATCCCTATACTGCGCACGCTTTGGGACAGCCTTCAGGCCAACGAGATGAACTCGGTGATGGGCATCATCAACGGTACAACGAACTACATACTCACGCGGATGGAGGAAGACAAGCTGAGCTTCGACGCGGTGCTGAAGGAAGCACAGCAGCAGGGCCTCGCAGAAGCCAACCCGAAGAACGATGTCGAGGGCTTCGACGCGATGTATAAGCTTTCCATACTCTCCTCCATGGCGTTCCACGCGAGGGTGCCGGTGGAATACATTTACCGCGAGGGCATCACCAATATCACGCCGGAGGACATCGCGCTGGGCAGCGAGCTGGGGTATCGCGTCAAGCTGCTGGCTATCGGCAAAAAGCACGGCACTACCGTAGAGGTGCGCGTACACCCCACGATGATCTCTAAAACGCATCCGCTGGCGGCGGTGCGCGGTTCTTTCAACGCCATATTCTTGAACGGCAACATTGTGGGCGATTTGATGCTTTACGGCAAAGGCGCGGGAGACATGCCCACGGCGAGCGCGGTCGTATCCGATATCATCTACGCGGCGCAGCAGACGCACCACCACTACACCACGTTCTACAACGAAGCGACGGTTTCCTCCGAGCTGACGTTTGAAAACAACTGGGAGTGCTCCTACTTTGTGCGCATCGTCGCGCTGGATCAGCCGGGCGTACTGGCGAAAATAGCCAATGCCTTCGGCAACTACGGCGTCAGCCTCTCGTCCGTGATGCAGCACGGCAAATTTGAGGAGAGTGTGCCGCTCATATTCATCACGCACAGGGCCAAAGAGCTGTCCATGAAGCGCGCGCTGGACGACATCCGCTATCTGCCCGAAGTCGTCAGCGTCGAAAATATGATCCGCGTAGAGAAATAAGGAGGGCAATATGGTCATCAGAAGCGATGAGATGAAAACCGAGGAACGCGCCGCGATGCGCGGAGGTCCCGGCAAGGCAGTTCTCCATCATCTCGCGTCAGGCGAAGCGCTGCCGGGAAAGTGCCGGCTTTTTTCCGTGATTACGCTGGAGAAGGACTGCGGCATCGGCGCGCATGCGCACACGGATGAGACGGAGATGTATTACGCGATTCAGGGCGAGGGCATACTGGACGATAACGGCGAGAAGAAGGCCTTTCGCAAAGGCGACTGCACCCTGTGCGGCGGCGGTGCCACCCACGCCATCGTCAACGAAAAAGACGAGCCGCTGGTGCTCATCGCGGCCATCATACTGGACTAGTTAAGACAGAGAGCCTCGATGGGAGGCTCTCTGTCTGCTGACAAAGGTATCTCTTGGAGGCTCTGCCTCCAAACCACCGCTTAAGGGATACATCCCTTAAGAATCCCATCAGGGAGATGCCTTGAAAAAGACATCTCCCACGTGTCTTTTCCTTCTTTTCTTCAAGAAAAGAAGCAGGTGTGCGAGGGCAGCGCCCTCGCGAAAGGGTTGTCATCAAGCTGAGAGCCTCGAAGGGAGGCTCTTTTTTCTGTAAATAAAAAGCCGCATTTCGCGGCCGCTTCCCCGCCCTTCATTCCTTTGGCGGACACTTTTCCAGCGCGGTATCCACTTTTGCGCGCACTTCCTCCAGCATCGCGCGCGCTTCGTCCATCGGCAGAGAGCGGTAATCGCCCTCGCAGGCGTGCCACACGCGCAGATGAAGGCGGCGAAGGATGTCCAGCGCGTCGCCGCAGACGGACTCCAGCGCGGCATAAGCTGCTTTCTCGCGCGGGGTGACCGCGGGCTTTCTTTCAAACCGCATGCCCTGCGTCAGCTGCAGCGTACGCTCCTCTTCGGTCATAGCTCCACCACGTCGCCGGAAAAGAACCGCAGCGTGGGAGAATGCAGTTCCAGCTTCTCAATGGCTTTTCGTCCCGTGCAGGAGCCCGTATAGATCTTTTTAATACGATGTTCCTCCATGTATCGGGCAATCGCGCGTATTTCCAAACTGGGTTCCGCACGGTACTGCATACCCATCCAGCGCGCGCCGTCCAGATGAAAGCCGCCGATAATGCCCGCGATGGTGCCGAATCTATCCTCCGCGCATTGTAGTATGTTGATAACGCCGTTGTGAGAACAGCCGGTAAGCACCACCGTTCCGGCGTCCGTGCGCACCGCCAGGTAAAGCTCGTGCGCAAGGCTGTCTCGCGTGTACTCATCGCCGCGCCGCTCGTACAGCAGCGAAGCATACGCCGGCAGCCTCCGGTGGTTGCGAATGCTGGCGGCGGTTACCCCCGGGAAAATTTCCGCGTCGTCATCAATGAGCTGTATGCGGTCCTCATACCGATGGAAAAGCTCCGCGTCAATACCGCACTGTTCCATGCGAAAAGGCCGCCGGACGTAATAATCGCCGCGCGTTTCACTCTTCATATATACGGTTGCGGTACTGTTGATATCCAGGAAATGAGGCAGGCCGCCGGTATGGTGACCATGTGCGTGAGAGATGACGCAAGTGTCCACTTTGGAAAGATCGATGCCCAGCAATGTGGCATTATAGATGAACGCGTCCGTCGCACCCGTATCGAACAGTACCCGGTGCGCGCCATATTCAAAATAAAGACTCAGGCCAACATCGGCCAGAAAGCCTGTACCCTTGCGACGATTCCCCTCAACCAGCGTGTAGATCTTCATAAACGCATCTCGCTTTCACAGGGCTGATGACCCGGCGGCGGGAGCTCTGCATCCTTCAAATACAACCGATACAGGTACTTTTCGAAGTCCTGCGCGCCGCATGTTACCGCAGCGCTGGTACGTTCTTCATGCAGGAAGCGTCTGGGTGTCGTATCCTCTTCGCTTGTCAGCAGCTCCAATATCGTCATATCCAGCGCCGCACACAGCGCATGGAGCGTCTCAAAACGCGGTCTTCTGCCGCCCTTTTCAATATAGGACAGCGTAGACAACGCAACGCCTGCCTTCCCGGCCAGCTCACTTTGTGTCAGGTGCCTCTGCTCACGCGCGTTTTTAATTTTCTCACCGACGTGTTTTCTCATGCTGACCTCGGTCTATGCCCGCATTCATTGTAGCATTCGCCGGAATAAAAAACAATCACCTTGGTTAAAATTTGGAACTTTTTGAATATTGTCATAGAGGCGTATGCACGCCGCATAAGAAGATATTGCCCCCGCGGTGAACAGGTACCGTACGCATAGCCGTTCCATGCCGATGCGATGTTTGTCCGCCTGAGTGACCGTGCCGCCTCACCATACGCACCCTCGCATCATATACATGTACTGTGTATGACAGCATCAGGGAGCGAAAGCTGGCCAACCGCTGCTTTTGCGCACCCTTAATTGAAAACGGAGGACATCTTCAATGGATCTGATGAACTATATCGTAAGCGAAGCGTATATTCTGATTCCCGTGCTGTACGTGATAGGCGTCTTTTTAAAGAAGATACCGAACATCAAGGACTGGCTGATCCCCTGGATACTGCTGGGCCTTGGCATGCTGGGAGGCTTTTTCCTCTCGGGAATGCAGCTTTCCGGCATACTGCAAGGTGTTCTGGTGGCGGGTGCTACGGTATTTACCAACCAGTTATATAAGCAGACCGTCGAGAAGTCTCAGGAGGACCCGGGCACCGGCTCCAACAGCGACGTTGACGACGAGGATATCGACACGAAAGGCTAAGCCTCTTTGCGGCGAAGCAGGAAGGGCAGTGCGTTGTAGATGGCCGCGCAAGCGGCCAGCCCTGCAACGCAGGCAAGCGGCGGCAGGCTCCCCAGCGAGGTAAGCCAGCGCGAGGGCAGCACTCGGGACAGTATGCCCAGCGTTCCCGAAGCGGGCAGCTGTACCAGCAGCGAGCCGAACATCACATTGGCAACCGTGACGACGCAGATGCACAGCATCAGCGCCGTTTTATTACGAATACCCGAAAGCATCGCGGCCACGCCGCCGTAAGCAAACACGTACAGCGTAAACATTACCGCCAGCGGCACTGCCAGCTCCCCCGCGCCCGCTTTTACCATCGCGGCCAGCGGAACCGCAGCCACCGGCAGTATGCACAGCGTATCCGCCACGCAGGCGGACAGTCGGTAGCGCGCCATGGAGAACGCGTGGGAGGAAAGCCGTGCCGCGAAATCCGCGCCTCTGTCCATCAGCGCAATGCCGGAGAGCATATAGAAGCACGCGAGCGCTGCCAGCAGGTACAGCGACGTATACGCCGCGTCCAGCAGAGGTGTTACCGTACCGGGCTTGCCCTCGGCGTTCAAGCGCACCAGCGCGAGTATGGGCTCTTCGGTGCCCGCCGTCACGTCCTCAAAAACCCGCTGTGCCAGCGTGTCATCGCCCAGCTTCCCGGCTTCAATGGAGCTGTAGCTGGTGAGCCAAAGGCGCATCGCCACGCTGCCCACGCTCTCGGAAATGACGCCCGCGGCGGTGCTGTAGGGGGACCGCAGCATCTGCAGCGTATCCTCATACTCCCCCGCGCGAATGGACTCCTCGAATCCTTTCTTAATTACGAACACGCACTCCAGCCGCCCGCTCTGCAGGTTGGCGGTCAGCGCGTCCCTGTCTCCCTGCGTCACCCAAACGACATCCAGCTCCTGCACCTTTTCCAGCAGCAGGTGAGAGTATTCCGTATCGTCCTCGTCTATCCAGCCGATGGGCACGGGCGCATCCGGAATGATGAGCCCGACGAAGGGGCTGACGGCAAGCAGCAGCGCCAGTATCAGCAGCACCAGACCGTGCGGCGTGGTAAAGAGCGTTTTTATGCGGTATCGGATCGTTGCGGCAGCCATTAATGCGCCCTCCTCTGAAACCGCCTCAGCGAAACAGGCAGCAGCACCGCGATGTACCCGAGCAGCAGCACCGCGTTTATCCATACGCCCTGCGCGCGCCCGTCGAAGAGCCCCGCGATACCCAGGCGCAGCGCCGCGGCGAAGGGCGAATAGTAGCAGATGTCACGGATGATCTGCGGCAGAAACGCCGAGGGCACCAGCAGCCCGCCCAGCAGCGCCAGCGCCAGCACGGCCATAAAGCCCACACGCACCGCCATCGGCGCGCGGCGGGACAGCAGCCCCACCAGCAGCATGCCAAGGCTTAAGAAACCGCTCAGCAGCAAGCCGTCCAGCAGCAATACCAGCATATTTCCCGAAAAAGAACGGGCCGCGCCCGCTGCCGCGCCCAGCGCGGCGGCCAGCACAACGAATTGCAGCCACGAAAACACCGTACCCGCCAGCCAGCGTGATACAAAGCATGCCGCCGGCGCATGTCCCGAAAGCAGCTGCCGGTGAATGAGGCCGGTCTCGTGGTCGTCCGCGGTGATGCGTGCGACCGGCAGGGCACCCAGCGCCACAAAGAGCGCAAGAAAGCTCACGGCGTAGTATTCCACGGGCAGCGCGCTGCCCAGCGGAGAGGTCTCATCGGTATCCTCGTAGAGCGAAGCCCGTCCCAGCACGCTCATGAAGACCACCCTTGCGGTGCGGCTGTAGGCGTCCGCCGCGGCAGACGGGTCGAGGCCGTAATCGATGCTGTCATAATAGATCATGTTGACGGCGTGCTGCCCGTAGCTGACGAGATCGACGCCGGACTTCAGCGTCTCAAACAGCAGCGCGTCCTCCAGCGGCATGTCCGCGTTGCCGATATAGGTAATCTGCGTACTGCCGCCGTGGTACAGCGTATCCTGCATGCCCGCGGGGATATGGATGTACGCCGCCGCGCCGTCCTCTACCACCGCCAGCCCTTCTTCCTCACCGCCCACAAATTCCACGCTGATGAGTCCCGCCAGCGATCGGCTTTCAATCAGCCCCTGCAATATGGACTTAGTCATCGGGTCGTCGTCTTCGTTGTATACGGCAACGGAGAAATGCTGCGCACGCACGTCGGAAAAGAAGTACGGCGCGACGGCAATGGAAACGAGCAGTACCAAAACGAGCGGCGCAAGCACTGTCAGCGCAATCGCCGCCCTGTTCTGAAACAGCCTCTTTAAATCCACCGAAAACAGCTTCCTCATTCGTACCCCTGCCTACGCGACACCCATCAGATCGTCAAACATGCCCCAGAGCGAATAAACGCCCTCGAAAGCGTCCTCCAGCGTACCCCAGTCCTTTTCATAGATATCGTCCCAACTGCGGTCCTCCCGCAGCGTTTCCAGTTCGTCGCCGAAGAGTACGCTGATGTCGCCCGTTAACTGGATACCCGCCTCCGTGTCCTCAAAAAAGGAGTCGTCGCCGTAGAGCGTATCGAAATCCGAGAACATCTCCTCCAGATACTCCTGGTTATAACTCATGGTTAGGCCGATATTCATATCAATATCAAACGCGTACTCGTCGCGGCGGGTACGCGCGGAGTCCATACTCCCCGTCTCAAGCATGGATACCGTCGACATCTCGGTCGTCTCCGTCATCTCTGCCTCAAACTCCATGTGATTGCCGTCATAATCGGCAAAGGACTCCGTGTCGTTCACGGTGCCGTAAGACTCGGTATGATTGGCGCTGTAGACGGTGTTCCCGTCAAATTCGGTGAGCGAGGTCAGTGTTCCCATTTCGTCGGGCAAAGTCAGCGTATAAGACATTCCCCTGTACTCTCCCTGCCGCCGATATACTTCCCACGATAGCTCCAGCCCCTGTATGTCCTGCTCATCCACTTCCTCTATCGCGTCGATGACGTCGTCGAAATCGGCATCCTCCATATCCAGATGCTTCGTTACGTCGTCGAGCAGTGTCTGTATCTTGTCGCACAGCGCCTCATCGTTGCGCAGCCTTGCAGCGAATCGCTCCAGCACGTCCAGTATGGCCTTGGTATCCAGCACCGTCTCCACCACCGTCGTTTTCACGCTCCGGCCTGCCGCGGGGCTGAACCGATACACGGTATAGGCATGGGTATGCTTATCCGGAACGGACTGCGCGAATATCTCCAGCAGGCCCATATAAATATCGGTGTGGTCCTCCGCAAGGAAGGGCAGGAACGCGGCCACCCTGTCTGTGAAGGCCATCGGTTCTTTCAGGTCGGCTTCGACAGGCAGGTCTATCTTTTCACTGCCCGCCGCATCGCCTATCTTCAGCGCGAACTCGTCGCCGATGATATAGGCGCTCAGCACGCCGATGCCCATCGCGCTCAGCTTCACGCCGAAATCCGTTTTGTCGTATTTTGCGGACAGGCCGATGGGAATGCTGTCGAACGGCGTCGGCTCCACACCGGACTGGTTATAACTGACGATCATCGCGCACTTGGCTTCAAAAGCCTCCTGCCCGAGGCGGCTCAGCACCTCCGGACCGACACTGCTTCCGATACTGCGCAGATGGTTCGCATAGGCAAGCGCGTATTCAAAGGCTGCCACCACGCCGGGGTTGCCCTCCAGCCGATACTGGCTGAAAAAGGTCAGCACACCCGCCGCCGCCAGCAGCACCGCGAGCAGCAGCGCAATCGCCCCGGTCAGGATTGCCCTGCGCCTGCGCCGGGGATGCTTTTTGACGCCCGGTTCCTCCGCAAGCAGGTTCGAGACCAACCCTTTTGCGCCGCGCGAAGCCTCATCCGTCATGCCGTGCACCTCGTTTCATGCGGTATAGTATCGCAGTGCATCCGCCAGACCGCGGATCTTGCCGTCCGAGAATTCGAGCCCGCCGTAATAGGTAACCATGCCGTCGCGCAGCGCCACCAGCGCATCCGCCAGCAGCTGCATTTCCTCCAGATAATGGCTGGTGAATATGATCGTCATACCCGCGTGCTTCAGCTCTATGAGCGCGTCGATGATTCGGCGGCGGTTGGCAATATCTACGCCCGCCAGCGGTTCGTCAAGTATCAGCAGCGACGGGCGCAGCACCAGCGAAGCGCCGATGTTGAGCCTGCGCTGCATACCGCCCGAGAGCTTCGACACCCTGCGCCGCTCCACGTCCTGCAGCCCGATAAGCCGCAGCGTATGCGAATAGAGCGCATCGTCCTGCACACGCATCCAATAGCGCAGGTTATCGCGCACGGAAAGCTCCTGCATGAGCGCGATGCCCTGCGGCACATAGCCGATAAGCTCCCGTGCGCGCGCAGGCTCCCCCAGCGCGTCGATGCCGCCGATGGTGAGCGTACCGCTGTCCGGCTTGGACGCGGTGGCGAGGATCTTTAAAAGCGTGGTCTTCCCCGCGCCGTTTTCGCCCGCAACCGCGAGCGCGCTGCCGCGCGGCACACGAAGGCTCACGCCCTTCAAATACTGTGTTTTTCCGTAGCTTTTTGTGATGTGTTCGGCGATGACCACGCGCAGTACCGTCCTTGCCGCAATTTTACACTCAGTATAACCCAAAGGCTGGAAGTAATCAAGCGCGCGCCGGTTGCGCACGGGGAGAGCATGACTTATAATGTATGTATATGGGCGCTTACAGCGACAGTATGAGGCAGATAATCAGAAAAACAAAGAGCGTTGCGCCTGCAATAAGGCCGAACTTGCGGTAATAGCGGGCGTCGCCCGGCTCGAAATAGATGCTGCGGCGAATGCCTCCCCAAGCCAGCGTATATTTTTTGAGCAGATGCCAGCGCGTAAACTCGATGCGCAGCAGCACAACCTCTGTGAGCGAATAGAGCAGAGACATCAGAAACATCACGGCGGGCAGCGCACCCAGACCCATCAGCGGCAGCACCAGCGAACGGGGCGTAGAGCCCACAAGCGTGCCCTGCGCGCGGGCCAGAAGGAAGATCATCAGTATGTACAGCCCCAGCGGCACGAGCAGCGCAAGCGCTATCATAATGGAGGAAAAGCCGGAGATGGCGACAGAGCTCAGAAAATCCGGACGGTGGTTTACAATGGCGCGCGTCTCCTCGAAAGAATAGTGTTGATCCTGAGACTTGTCGGCCTGCTCTGCCGCGCGCAGCGCCGCGGAGGTGCGCTTGTCCATGAATTTGACGTCCCGGATGTGCAGCAGGCGGATATAGTCCTCCTCCTGCAGGCTGAAGGTTTCCCGCGGCTCAAAGCTGCGGATATAGATTCCGTTGTAGTGCAGCGTGTAAATTCGGCCCAGCTCGAAGCGCGCAAACACCCACGGCAGCGGTACAAGCAGGCGGAAGATACGCGGCGTATCGTCCTTCAGCGAGGATACGGGCGTAAAGTACAGGCGGTAGCATTGAAGCCCCACCACGCGCTCTTTGGAGAACAGCAGCATGTTCTCGCGTACGGTTTCTTTCATCGCGCCTCCTTTGCAGCTATTATCTCATAATTCGGATAAAAGGGAAAGGGTTCATCAAAAAACAGGGGTGAGGAGTATTGGGAGAAAGACAGACCCCCATCATGGACGCGCTGCACAAGGTGGCGGGAAACGCCGCCGTGCGGCTGTGCATGCCGGGCCATAAGGGCGACACGGGCTTTTTCGGAGGCGAGCTGCTGCGCTGCGACATCACGGAACTGCCGGGTGCGGACAACCTGCTCTGCCCTTCGGGTGCCATCGCCGCCTCGGAGGCGCTGCACGCGGAATTTGTGGACGCGGACGCGGCTTTCTTTACGACGGGCGGCTCCACTGCGGGCAACCTCGCGATGCTCTCGCTGTTTCGCGGCAAAAAGGTCATATTTCCGCGCGGCATACACCTGAGCGCTGCCAACGCCATTTCGCTGTTTTCGATCACGCCGGTATTTCTGGAGGCCGTGCCGTGCGATTATCCCGCGGTGACCTCCGCGGAGGCCGTGCGCGCCGCGCTGAAAGCCCACCGGGACGCGGCGGCGGTTTTTGTCACCTACCCCAACTATTTCGGGCTGTGCTGCGAGCTGGAGGCCATTGCGGCGGCGGCGCATCGCGCGGGCGCCGCGCTCCTTGTAGACGCGGCGCATGCGGCGCACTTCGCGTACTCGCCGCTGCTGCCCGCGTACCCGGCGCAGGCAGGCGCGGACATCTGGACGGAGAGCATCCACAAAACGCTGCCCGCCATGAACCAGTGCGCCTGCGTGCTGGTGGGGCGCGGCTCCCTCGTGGACAAGACGCTGGTAAGGCAGGCAATTTCCATGGTGCAGACCACCAGCCCTTCCTACGTGCTGCTGGGCTCCATGGACTATGCCTGCGCCTATATGCGCGACAAGGGCGAGGCGGAACTGGCCCGCGCCGTCCGCTTCGCGGAGAAACTGTGCGATTCAATAGCTGCCATTGCAGGCTGCGCCTGTGCGGCCATGCCGCACTCCGTGGCGCGCGATCCGCTGAAGGTCGTCATTGATGTGGAGGGCACAGGCTATACCGGCCTTGCGATGCGGGACGCGCTCGCGGCGCAGGGAATCCACGTGGAAACGGCAGACCTGCGGAACCTGCTGCTGATGCTGTCCGTGGGCAATACCCCGGCGCAGCTGGATACCTTCCGCCGCGCGCTGGCACAGGCGCCGCGCATACGCGGCAAGTCGGTGTATTTTTCACCCTACAGCCTGCCTGCTTTCACAAAGTACTCGCAAAGCTCGTGGCTTTGGGGTAATATAGACAAGGTGCGGATAGAGCGCAGCGCAGGCCTCATATCAGCCGGAGCCGTGGGCGTTTATCCGCCCGGCGAAGCCGTGCTGCTGCGCGGGCAACAAATATCGTATGAAATTTCGGGCTATCTTCTCGAAGCCAGACGGCAGGGATTTGATCTGTTTGGCGCAGAGGACGATTGCGTCCGTGTTTACAGGGAGAGAATATGATCCATCGCATCGGAGGAAAGACCGGGGAGTTTCGTCATGTGTTTCTGGACCTGGACGGTACGATCACCGAATCGGGACCGGGGATTGTGAACGCAGTACGCTACATGTTTGACAAGCTGGGCATCAAAAATGTAAACGAAGAGGAGTTCCTCAGCTTTATCGGGCCGCCCGTAACGCATCACCTGCGCAGCGCATACGGCTTTACGGAGGAGGAGGCGCAGAGGGCATACGTTATCTTCCGCGAATACTATGAGAACGGCGGCATGTTTGAAAGCCGCCTCTATGACGGCATCACGGAAGCCATCGAGGACATTCGCCGCTCCGGCAAACGCGTGTACATCGCGACCGCCAAGCCCGAGTTTACTGCGATGCCCATACTGAAGCATTTCGGAATACTGCCGCTGTTCGACAAGGTGTTCTCGGTGCGCCGGGAAATCGGAATCTACGACAAGCTGCAGGTGCTGCAGCACGCCGCGCAGGAGCTGGGGCATATCTCCGGCGCAGTGATGGTGGGCGACAGACGCTACGACGTGGAAGGCGGACAGGCTGTAGGGTTTGACACCGTGGGTGTGCTTTACGGTTACGGCACCCGCGAAGAGCTGGAAAGCGCCGGATGTGATTATTTGCTGGACAGTGTGGAGGATGTTTCCGCGCTGCTGGGAGGATATGATGAAGGGCTTGTTTATCGTATTTGAGGGGCCGGACGGCTGCGGGAAATCTACGCAGATCCGTTTTCTGGCCGATGCTCTGCGCGAACAGGGGTTGGACGTGCTGTGCACGCGGGAACCGGGCGGCAGTCCTGTCGCGGAGAAGATCCGCGAGCTGCTGCTGGACAGGGAAAGCGAAGGCATGACCGCGCTGACCGAGGCGCTGCTGTACGCGGCCGCGCGCGCGGAGCATGTGCGCCGCGTGATAGAACCTGCGCTCTCCGCGGGCAAGGTGGTGCTCTGCGACCGGTTCGTCGATTCCTCTATCGCGTATCAGGGCTACGGGCGGGGACTCGGTGCGAAGACGGTGTGGCGCATCAATGAAGCCGCCGTGGACGGCATCATGCCGGACGCCACGGTATTCATGAACGTACCGCCGGAGCGCGCGTTCGAGCGCATGAACGAGAATAAGCAGCACGACCGGCTGGAGAGCGAGGACATCAGCTTCCACCGGCGCGTTTTTGAAGGATATACCGAGCTGTCCAAAAAGCCAGGCGTCATCGTCGTCAGCGCGGAGGGCTCCAAGCAGGACACACACGACGTTATCCGGCGCGAGCTGGATCCGATATTCCGGGAGGCAGGATTGCTGTGAGCGCGGCCGCCGATCGCTTTCTGCAGAGCGCGCGGGAACGCAGGATGGGCGCTTACCTGCTTGTCTGTCCGCGCCCGGATGTGGCCGCGCGCCTCGCGGACTTGTTTTTAATGAGGTTGTACTGCGGCAAAGAAGGGTGCGGCGTCTGTCCGGACTGCCGCAAGGTAAAGAACGGCCACGTGGATATCCTGCGGCTTTCCGCGCCGCGCGTAGACGACTTCCGCGCCGCCATCACGTTTGTGTCACAGGAGCCCTACGAAGGCGAGTGCCGCGCCGTGGTGGTGGAGCGCGCGGACGATATGACGGCGGAGGCGGGGAACAGCATGCTCAAGACGCTGGAGGAGCCGCCCGCCAACGCGGTGCTGCTGCTGCTGGCGCGCAGCGCCGCGGGCGTTCTGCCTACCATCGCATCCCGCTGCGCCATGGTGCAGATAGCGCCGGAGCCGGACGCGGAGGCGCGCATCGCGCGCGAACTGGGCGTGGACGGGGATACGGCGCGCATGCTCGCGGATATGTCAGGCGGCTTTGCGGACGAGGCCCGGCGAATCTACGCGGACGCGCCGCTGATGAAGCTTCGGGCAGAAACGCTCGATCTGTGCGTGAAGCTGTGCGATCAGAAGAACGACGCGGTCAGCGCGCATGCGGATTTTCTGGAGGCCAACAAAGGCAATATCCTCACGATGCTTGTTGTGATGCAGTCCTTCTTCCGCGATGTGCTGATGATGCAAAAAACCCAAAACGACGCTTTCATCGTCAACCGAGACAAAGAGCGGGACATCCGTCGCGTGGCTTCGGGCTTTACAACGGGCGCGGCGTATAATATGATTGATCTATTATTGGAAACGGAGAGGCGGTTTTCCTTCGCGCTGAACTTTCGGCTGGCGGCGGAAAACATGCTTTTTGGTTTGCTGGAGGAAAAGACAAAATGGAAAAAGTAATCGGCGTGCGGTTTAAGCGCGTAGGCAAGGTATATTACTTCCTTCCCGGGAAGATAGAATTCAAGGAAGGCGACCACGCGATTGTCGAAACGGCACGGGGCATGGAGTACGGCGAGGTGGTCGTGGCGGAGAAAGAAGTCGAGGACAAGGACATCGTCGCGCCCCTAAAGCAGGTAATCCGCCGCGCTACATCCAAGGACGACAAAAAGGTGGAGGAAAACCAGCGCAAGGAGAAGGAAGCGCTGGAGATCTGTGAGCAGAAGGTGAAGAACCACGGCCTGATGATGAAGCTGGTGGACGTGGAATACACCTTTGATAACTCCAAGATCGTATTCTACTTCACCGCGGAGGGCCGCATCGATTTTCGCGATCTCGTCAAGGATCTCGCGGGTGTATTCAAAACGCGCATCGAGCTGCGCCAAATCGGCGTGCGCGACGAGGCCAAAATGCTGGGCGGCCTCGGGCCATGCGGGCGTCCCTGCTGCTGCTCGTGCTTCCTCGGGGATTTCTCGCCCGTGTCCATCAAAATGGCCAAGGAGCAGAATCTTTCGCTCTCCCCTACCAAGATCAGCGGGCTCTGCGGACGGCTCATGTGCTGCCTCAACTACGAGCACGCGCACTACAGCGAGACGCGCCGCCGCATGCCCAAACTGGGCAGCACCGTGAAAACGCCCGACGGCGAGGGTATGGTCATCGAGAACAACGCCATTACGGAAAAAGTGCGCGTGAAAATCACGCTGCCCGACGAAAGCTTCGACATCAAGACGTTCGCGCTGGCCGAAATCCAGTTCTCCGGGCGGGGATGCCCGCGCGCAGCGGCAGCCGATAATGACGACGAACCTGTAAAACTCGATCTGGATGAGGAAGTGCGCTCTCTTCTGGACGACTGACGCAGGCGGACTAGCACATAAAATATTTGGTTTTTATATAATAATGTACTTTCGGTTATTGCATTTTTGTGTATACGTGGTTACAATGTACGTGAAAAATTAACCGGAGGTATTTGGGATGGCATACATCATCACCGACGCTTGCATTTCGTGCGGTGCCTGCGAAAGCGAATGTCCTGTGGAAGCGATTTCCGAAGGCGAAGGCAAATATGAAATCGACGCCGAGCTCTGCATAGATTGCGGAAGCTGCGCCGAAACTTGCCCGAACGAGGCGATCGAACAGGGCTGAAAGTCCAAAATAAAAAGGCCTTCACAGGCCTTTTTTGTTTTGAGCTTTTGCGGCACTGTCTTCCAGCAGAATTTCGCAGCCGTGCTGTTTCGCCCACTGACGGGCATACCCCAGCAGCGTATCGCGCGGCACGGGAGGATACGCTTCCGCGTCGGTGAGCAGCGTATACACCCGGGCGCAGCGTCCGCACGTCAGCGATGGCTCCGCGCCGATGTGAATCAAGGCAAACACGCGGCCCCGGTGTTCGGCCACCGCCGCCATGTGATTGCGCTGGTATTGAAAATCCCTGATCCGCTGGACCAGCGTGGCGCCATCCACCGCAAGGCCGCTGCGGCACAACAGCACCGCCGCGGCATCCGCGTCTTTTTCGCGCATCCTGCGAATCCGCATATCAAACCCTCTCCGCCCTTTTTGTTTGCCGTCAGTATAGCGCATCCAGGTTCGGTTTCTGTAACGATTGTGTTAAGTCCCGGAAAAATCAATGCCGCCGTTTGCAGTCGATAATGTACATACCGTCCAGCCGGTAAACCGTCTTGCCGCAGTGCGCGCTCAGCAGCGTAAGGTCGAAGCTGTTCTTTTTGGGGCAAATAGAGATATCGCGCAGCTCTATCAATTCGTCCCCGCCCGTAACGGCCACCGTTTCGCAGACATCAAAGCAGTCGCAGGCGCTCACTTCCACCGTGTCACCGCAGGCCTGATGACTCTTCAGCGGCACCGATGCCAGCACCTTCACCGCGCCGTGAACCACTGTTCTCACCGGGCCGTCCGTCTCTTCGCGTTCCGGCTCGTGGGCGAGAAACATGCCCCGCCGGTTTATGGAGACATTGGCGCGGCATGCCCCATGCGGTTTGTATCCCTCCGGCACCACCATGTACAGGCAGAACACCTTCTCGATGGGCGTGTTCCAGAGCTGCGGGCCATCGGCTTCCCTGCGCGGCACGAGGCGCTCGGCAGACTCATATACGGCTTCACCCGCAATGTACGCGACGCGCATCGGTTCGGGCGGCAGCTCGGCGTCCAGCGTGATCCGGAATTCGGTCGGCGGATCGTCGGAATAGCGGCCCACCCATTCATCCACCACCACACCGGCAAAGCTGATGTCGCCGGTGAGCTCAGGCGTCGTTTTCATCGCGGCGGCAGGCTGCCACGTGCCGTTGCGCCGGCGCTTTTCGCAAGCCACGATGCACACATCGCCCAGCCTTTCCGCGTTGCCCGGGCATATTTCCAGCACAAAGCCGGATATGTCGCACGGGTGCTCCCCGTTGCCTTTTACGCGGATTGTCATTGTCGTCGTACCGTCCGCGCATATGTACTCCGTGAGCTCAAACGAATAGCCCGTCAGCAGCAGCGCCTTGTTTTCTTCCATTCGATACACTTCCTTTCGCGGGATGGCCCGAAGGCCCGGAGTACTGTAATCTATGCGCGGCGTTAAAACGCTGTGCATCGCGGCCATGCGCAATGCTTCACCGCCCGGGCGGGTTTGACTTGCGCGCGCGGCGGTGGTATATTGATCTGGCAATTTTACGGGAGGGGCAAGCATGAAAAAAGCAGTGATGTACGGTGCGGGCAATATCGGGCGCGGGTTTATCGGCAAGGTATTCTCCGAGGCCGGATACGAAGTGGTATTCATCGACGTGGTCCCCGCTGTGGTAGAGCAGCTCAACCGCGACAGGCAGTATCCCGTTCGTCTGGTCTCCAACCAAGATATCCTCGAGGTGACGGTGCAGAATGTCCGCGCGGTAAACGGCATGGACGGCGCGGCGGTGGCGCAGGAAATCGCAGGTGCCGACCTGATGGCGACCGCGGTCGGCGTCAACATACTGCCCCGTATCGTGGCGAACGTGGCCGCGGGACTGGACGCGCGTGCGGCAGCGGGCGCAGGCCCTCTCGACATCATCATCTGCGAGAATCTGCTGGACGCGGACAAATATCTGCGCGGGCTGCTGGAGCAGACCGTAAAGCCCGAAACGCGCGCTTATCTCGACAGGCACACAGGCCTTGTGGAGGCTTCCATCGGACGCATGGTGCCCGTGATGACCGACGAGATGCGCGAGGGCAACATCCTGCGTGTGTGGGTCGAGCCCTACGAGGAGCTGCCCGTGGACAAGGACGCCTTCCGCGGCGAGATCCCGCCCATCAAAACGCTCGTGCCGTTCTCTCCCTTCGGCTTCTACATCCGGCGCAAGCTGTTCGTCCACAACATGGGGCACGCATTATGCGCATATTTCGGTTGGCTGAAGAGCTACACGTACATCTACGAAGCCGCCGATGATGACAGCATCGCCGCGCGTGCGCAAAGCGCCATGCTGAACGTAGCCGCCGCGCTGCATAAGGGCTATGGCATTCCGATTGCCGAAATCGAGGACAACGTACATGATCTCGTTCGGCGGTTCGGCAACCGTGTGCTCAAAGATTCAGTGGCACGCGTCGGCAAGGACCCCATCCGCAAGCTCAAAAACATCGACCGCCTCACCGGAGCCGCGCTTTACTGCATGGAGCAGGGCGTCTCCGCCGACGGCATACTGCCCGGCATTGCGGCGGCGCTGCGCTTCGACAACCCCGAGGACGAAGCCGCCATGGAGGTTCAGCGCCATATCACGCAGCACGGCGTAATAAGCGCCATCCATACCTATTGCGGCATCGACGACGAGGCGCTCACCGCGCGTATTGCCACGGAATATGATAAGCTGAAAGCGTAAAAAACAGTGCCGAAAGGGTATTTGCAACCCGCGTACCCTGTGTTATAATAGGTAACGCTTCATCAGCGGGTGTAACTCAATGGCAGAGTGCCAGCTTCCCAAGCTGGTTACGTGGGTTCGATTCCCATCACCCGCTCCATAATAAACAGCCCCCTTGTGGGGCTTTTTATTTTGGAATGGAAGGGAATCGAACGCGAGCGGCGCGCGAAGCGTGCAAAAACGTGCCAGTGGCACGTTTTTAGCGAGACGGCGTGATAGCGCCCCGAAAGGGCGCGGAGCGCATAGCGCGCAAAAACGCCCCTGTGTGGGCGTTTTTAGCGAGACGGCGTGATAGCGACCGAAGGGAGCGGAGCGATTCCTGTCACCCGCCAGCGTGGGAGCTTATTCCGCGATATCGAATGTCTTTGTCAGCATATCGTCGCTGAAGCTAAGCAGTTCGGAGGCCTCGACCGTAACCGGGCTGGTATCGCTCAGAACGAAGATTTTCGTACAGGTAATCGTCGCGCCCGGCTTAATTTCCTTAAGCGTATTGCTGTCTTCGTCAACGTCATCACCTATAACGATTGCGGTTCCCAGTTCGATGCCGTTCTGGAACGCTGTTGCGCCGACCGCAAACATGAATGATACCGTATCAGTTCCGTTGTTGGTGAATTCGAAGTATACGCGCATGGCCGGGTTGCCCTCGTAATCTTCGGTGAGTTCATAGTCTAAGATGGATACGGTATAGTCGCCCAGCGTACCGGCATCGGATGAGGTAACCTCCGGCGCATCGGATGATGCGACTTCTGGCGTCTCAGTATTGTATGATACCGCCTCCGACGTTTCAGGCGCTCCTGCGCTGACGATATCTTCCGAAACCGCAGTGCTGTTCTGTGGCGCGGGTACTGTTTGCGCAGCCTGCGAGGAACACCCCAACAGGGATATCAGCATAACCACCGTCAAAATAGTGAGCGCCGTTTTTTTGATAACCATTTTCTTCCTCCGTGATTTTTAATTATATTGACTGGCAGGATTCCGGTCAGGCTTCGTACTCCTGCCTCAGCCGCACGTATTTGGATAAATTGATCCCCTTGCTCAACTCCGGAAGATAGCCCGCGCTGAGGCCGGAGGCTTTCAATATATCGTTCAGGCGGTACCCGCTTTGCCGAATCATCTCTCCATAGATAATACCGAACAGGTGGATCTGACAGACCGCTTCGTTCCGTTTTGCTTCTTCATACATTTCATGAAGCTTTGCACCCAGCGCTTCAGGCGTCATCGCCCAGCCTCCTTTGCTTCCCTTGCTGTTTGCTATTAGCTCAGGAACGGTCTTATCATATCAAAACGAAGCGAGAATTTTTCCCCCAAACAGGGAGAAAAAAAGCCGTCCTTTCAGACAGCCAAAGTGTTCGGAATTGTCGCAGAGAAGCCTAATACGGGCTGGTGCTGAGCTCCGGCAGATGAAGCTCCGTCAGCCGTTGATTGATGTCCGAAACAGAGCTTATCCCTTTGTTGAAGGCGATGATAAAAACGACGTCGCGTTTGTTTTTGGGATACAGCGGCTGCATCCCATAAAGCGTCAGCGCCCGCTGCGCTTCCTTCAGCGACAACTTCATGGCGATGCAAATGCGCAGTATTTTGTCCCGGTCGGTCGTGTGACTCTCTCCGGTCAGCAGCTTGTAACCGTACTTCTGCGGGATATCCGCCCGCGCAAGTATATCCTGCCGCTTAAACTGCTTTTGCGCAATCAAATCATCCATATAGGCTGTAAATGAGGCATAGCTTTTGTCGTTGATATGCTGCTCATAATACTGCCTTACGTCCTTCTCAGAGGCATTCTTCAGTATATTCATGAGATTAGAGGTGCTGTCCTGTTCCATCCTCATCCCTCCGCATTTACATCTTTGTCGTACCAATGATATAATTTGTCCCATCAATAATCAAGCGCTGCCGAGAGGAATGCATGAATCTAGACGCCGAGCTCGCTCTATCCTATTATAAAGCAATTGCGCGAATCAACGATACTCACCATATTCTGCTGGTTCAGCACGTCGAAACCGGCTGTTTTTACGTTCAAAAGACGCTGTCGGTTTACAACCTTGAGGTTTACCGGTATTTAAAGGCTCATCCGCAAAAAGGACTGCCGCAGATAATTGAGATGGCGGAGGACGGAGAGGCCCTGGTGGTCATCGAGGAATACATCGCCGGCGACACCCTGCGCAGTATTTTGGATAAGCAGGGCCCTTTTGGCGAAGCCGCTGTGATAAAGCTCATCGGGCAGCTCTGCGATATACTGACCATGCTGCATGCGGCAGCCCCTCCGATCGTCCACCGGGATATCAAGCCGTCCAATTTGATTATCTCCAGCGACGGCGTGCTGAAGCTGATCGACTTCAACGCGGCTAAGCTGGCAGGGTTGCCGGGAGAGCACGGAACGCAGGATACCGTGCTGATAGGCACCGCCGGATACGCCGCGCCCGAGCAGTACGGGTTTGCCGCATCCGGCCCCGCCGCGGACATCTATGCGATCGGTGTGCTGATGAACGAGATGCTGACGGGCAGGCTTCCCCGCGAAACCGCCGCTTTCGGGAGCCTTGCGCCCGTGATTCAAAGATGCCTGCAGCTTGACGCCAGGAATCGGTTTGCCGATGTGCGGCAGCTGAAAAGAGCGTTGGACGGTTCCTCCCGTCGTCCCGCGGTCAAAAGCAATCCGCGCGACAGCTGGCTACCGCCCGGCTTCCGGTCCCGAAAATTTTGGGCCATTCTCATAGCCGTCTTGTTGTACGGATTGGTTTTTATGGCCTGCTTCGAGCTGCAGATGGGCGGCTTGTCCGGATTCATGCTGTGGCTTTATCGCGTTGTCAGCCTGATGCTATTTTTAACGATCATATTCTTCGCGGGAAATTACCGGGGAGTTCAGGCGCACTTTCCGTTGGCAAGAAGCGCAAAAAAGCCGACGCGCATCTGGGGCGTCGTGCTGTGGTCGCTGGTGATCTTCCTCGTTTATATCGTGGTATTAGGCTTGATCGCATAACGGCTGGCGGGCAAGAGATGCAATTCACGCCATATGTGTTTTACACGACGTTATGGACGCTGTGAACCACAAAACAGGCGGCTTATAGGATAGTCCGCGCACACGATGCCCCTGAGCTGCTGGCTATTCCTTATCCCCTGATGCCGCTTCGGCGAGCGGCATTCTGGCTTTCAGCGCCTGCATGGGCTTCTTCATAACCCTGACGCACAGAAACGCAATCAGCGAGAACCCGCAGGCGATCCATCCCCAGGCGAAGTACAAGAACCAGTAAGGCGAAATGAGCACCCACAGCACGGGAATCGCCCAGAGGGCCAGCATCAGCACGGTGCGGGGCAGCCACGACACGCCGCACAGCAGCGCGTTTTTCAGCGTCTGCCCCAGCTTCGCGCTGAACTGCGATATCAGCGCAAACAGAAACGGCGAGGCCAGCAGTATCACGAACGCGACGACTCCATAGGCCGCCAGCAGCACCGGGCGAAATGTCCAGGACTGCTGCAGCGTATACCGGTAATCTGCATACAATATCAGCGATGCTCCGGCCATGATGAGCCACGAGAGCGTGGCGGTTTTAAAGCTGCGCTTAAACGCGCGAAAGAAGCTTCTGTACCCGCCGTACTCTCCCTGACTCTGGTCAAACAGACAGCGGTACAGCGCCGTCGTCGAAGCGCCGATCGTAAACACAGGCAGGCAGCACAGCAGCCAGAGCAGGTTGAGCACCGCCAGATTCGCAAAGGTATGCAGCCCCTGCATAAAGGGCGTATCCTGACTGAACCACTTAAGCATCGAATGTCCCCCCTCACGCAGAGTCGCGTACGACATACTGACACGGGAACAGTATACGGCGGGGCATCGAGGTATCTCCGGCAATGCGCGCCAGCAGCGTCTGCCCGGCAGCCTCACCCATCGCCTCGGTGGGGATACTGAGGGTGGTCAGCGGCGGGTTCGCGTATTTGGACATCTCGATGTTCGTCAGGCCGATCACCGCTACTTCGTCCGGCACGGATACGCGCATCGCGCCCAGCGCGCGCAGCGCCGCCATGCCCATGAGATCGCTGGTCGCGTAGAAGGAGCGCGGCAGCTTGTCGCGGCCCAGGCCTTCCACCAGCCGCGAGCAGAGCGCGTCATTCCATTCACAGTCCAGTACCCACTCCTGCGCTATCGGCAGCCCCAGCTCTTCCATGGTGTTCGCGTACGATCGATAGCGGCGGCAGTGGCGCATCGGGGTCCTTCCCTCCGGCCCGCCGATAAAGCCGATTTCTCGGTATCCCTTCCCTGCCAGGTATTCCACCGCCATGCGCGACGCCTGCTCGTGGTCGAACTCGATGTTGTCGATTTCGCCATACCCGGAGTCGATGCCGACAATGTGCGTCACCCTGGACTGCGCGTAGCGGAAGGTAGCCTCCCCCAGATGCGACATGACAATGAGCCCGTCCAGCGGATCCGCGAAGGTACGGATGAGCGTCTCGCTGTTCTCCAGCTCGTTCCACGTGCGCACGAAGGAAATCTCCGAGCGGTTTTCCCCCAGAAAATTTTCAAGACCGGACAGCAGCGACAGGTAATACGGGTCCGTATACTTTCCCCCCCGCAGATTGACAATGCAGCCTATCTTTCTGAAGGCCGCCGGATTGGCGGACACGCTCCGCCGGTGCTGGGAAATGGGCGCCTTGTAATCCAGTTCCGTAATCGCCTTCCATACGCGTTCCCGGGTTTCCGGGGTCATTTTATAGGTCATGTCGTTGTTGAGGACGCGGGATACCGTGGCAATGGAAACATTGGCCAGCGCGGCTACTTCTCGTATTGTACTCATGGTGTATCCTTGTTCTTTTTTTGTTACGTAATTGCATTCATTTCGCGGCATTTTTACGTAACAAATTCATTATACATATACGTAAAATTATTGTCAACACCCAATTGACATCGTGAATTAATCCTGCTAATATACAACTAAACTCGAACGTAAATTCAACGTAAATATCGCGTAACAAACAAGCGTGGAGGACATCATGAAATTTGCACTCATCGGCGCGGGAGAACGCGGAACCATCTATTCGCAATACGCGCACGACGTAAAGGGACACGAGGTTGTGGCTGTAGCCGACCGCAATCCGGTAAAGCGCCAGGCGGCGCAGAAACGGTTTGGCATTCCGGATGCGATGTGTTTTTCCGAAGGAAGGGAATTGATAGAATCCCGCCCGGAAATTGACGCGCTAATCATCGCCTCTCTGGACAAGGAGCATTACAGGCACACCATGGACGCGCTGGAGCAGGGGTGGAACATCCTTCTGGAGAAACCCATTTCTCCCGACGCCAGGGAATGCCTCGCCATCCGCGACAAGGCGGAGGAGATGGGATGCGCCATTACGGTGTGCCACGTGCTGCGCTATGCCCCTTTCTTTGTGAAGCTGAAGGAAATTCTGAGCAGCGGCACGTTGGGGAAAATCGTCGCCATCGAACACACCGAAAACATTGGCAACTTCCATATGGCGCACAGCTTCGTGCGGGGCAACTTCCGCAACAGCACGGAAACCAGCCCGATGATCATGCAGAAGAGCTGTCACGACATGGACATACTGCTGTGGCTCACGGAAAGCAGCGCGAAGAGCATTGCCTCCGTGGGCAGCATCTCATACTTCAAGGAGTCCAGCGCCCCCGAGGGCAGCGCCGCGAGATGCCTGGACTGCGCCGTCGCCGACACCTGCCGGTTTGACGCGCGGAAGGCGTATATGCCCAGCATGGGAGACTGGCCCGCGCGGATGCTCACGCCGGATCAAACGGCGGATGGGCTTGCAAAGGCTTTCCGGGAAGGGCCCTACGGCCGCTGTGTTTACCGGTGCGACAACGACGTGTGCGATCATCAAAGCACCAGCATCGAATTCGAGAACGGCGTCACCGCAGCGTTTACGCTTTGCGGCATGACCAACAAGATGCACCGCACCATCCACGTAATGTGCGAAAACGCGGAGGTATACGGCGACGATGATACGGGTGAAATCCGCATCATCCCCTTCCGCTCCAATAATTCCGACGCGTTCGAGGAACAGATCATCCATATCGAAGAGGTCACCGGTTACCACGGCGGCGGCGATGTCGGGCTGATGAACGATTTTCTCGCTTCGCTGGGCAAGGGCCGGAAGGAAAGCCGTACATCCATCGGCAAATCGGTGGAAAGCCACCTGATGGCCTGCGCCGCCGAGGAATCCAGAACCACAGGCCGCACCATCTTGATGGCGGATTTTGAGAAAAGCCTGAACAAATCAAAGTGAACCTGATTTCGGCGATATCGCCGAGAAAATGATAAAACATTTGAGGAGGAAGAAAATGAAGAAGAACACCGCGATCATCCTTGTCGTGTTGATGCTGTGCTCGAGTTTACTGATTGGCTGCTCCGCGCCGGATGCGTCGACTCCCAGCGCCGCGGTATCCGGCAGTGAGACTGCGTCCGAAAGCGCGGCCGTATCGGAAGGTTCCGGCGAAAAGGTAGAGATTCATTACGCATACTGGGCCTCCCCCATGGATGCGTTCTACGCGGAATGCAAAGCCGCCTTCGAGGCAGAGCATCCGGACATCACCATCGTGCTGGAGCCCACGGCGTGGACCGAGTACTGGACGAAGCTTGAAACCGCCGCAACGGGCGGAAGCGTGGCGGATGTGTTCCACATGAACGGCGTCAATATCCTGAAGTACGCGGACGGCGGCGTGCTGCTGCCGCTGGACGATTACATCGCGGGATCCGGGCTGGATATGAGCAACTACCCCGAAGCCATGAACACCATGTACAACTACAACGGCAGCCAGTACGGCATTGCGATGGACTATGACACCATCGGCCTCTGGTACAACAAGAGCCTCTTCGATCAGGCTGGCATCAGCTACCCCACCAGCGACTGGACCTGGGAAGACATGACTGCCGCCGCTGCCGCCATTACGGCGCTGGGCGATGACATCTACGGTATCGCGGCGGGCTTCGAGGAACAGGCGGGCTTCTACAACACCGCGTTTGCCGAGGGCGGCTGGTTCGTGAACGGCGATCAGTTCGGCTTCGATGATGCCGGTACCCGCGCGGGCATACAGTGCTGGGTGGATCTCATGCAGGCCGGCTATTCCCCGTCCGAAGTATCGCTGGAAGAAAACGCGGCTTATCTGCAGTTCATGGCCGGCAAAGTGGGTATGATCTTCTCGGGCGACTGGATGGTGGCTTACTACAGCTCCGCCGATTCCTCCGTAGCGGATGTGTGCGATGTCGCCGAGATGCCGCTGATGAGCAACGGCAAGCGTGCCTCCGTCATCCACGGCAAGGCCAACTGCATCTCCGCCGCCTCCGAACATCCCGATGAGGCGTGGGCATGGGTGGAATACCTCGCCGGTGCCGAAGCGAACCAGCGTCTGGGCGAGATGGGCATCGCAATTCCGTCGTACATGGAATACTCCTCGCTTTTCTTCGAGTCGTATCCCCAGTATAATATGAGTATCTACAGCACCGCCGCGCAGAACTATTCGTACCCGTATCCGTCCTCCCTGTCCAGACCGGACTGGGCCGATATCGTAAGGAATGAACTGCAGAAAGCGTTCAAGCTGGAAGTTACAGTCGACGAAGCCTGCGACAGCATCATGTCACAACTCGGATAAACGAAACAGGAATCCGGTGGGCCGGAATACCCGGCTCACCGGCAATTCCCGATTGGGAAAGGGGATGCAATCGTGCCACGAAGTAAATTCAACCGCCACAAGCTGAAAAACTGGGCATGGGGCTACGGAATGATTCTGCCCCTTTTTCTCGGTCTGGCCGTATTCTATTTTTATCCCGTATTCAAGGTTATCTACGACAGCTTTTTCAACGTGGGCGCTTTCGACAAGCGCACCTTTGCAGGACTGGAAAACTATCAGACCATGCTTTCCGACAGCACCATGTGGAAAAGCCTTGGCAACACGTTCCTGTATGTGGCGCTCATCGTACCGCTTACCGTCGTACTGGCGCTCATACTGGCCGAATTCCTGAACAGCAAAATCAAAGGGCGCAACCTCTTCCGCGTCGTCTACTTCATTCCCACGGTGACGATGTCCGTTGCCATCGCCATGATGTGGCGGTGGATATTCAACGGCGACTTCGGGATACTCAACCAGATAGTCACCGCGCTGGGAGGCACGCCCGAATACTGGCTCAGTGAAAAAACCTCGGCTATTATCTGCGTAAGCATCGTCACCATATGGATGGGCGTCGGGCTCAATATGATCATACTGCTGGCGGGCATACAGGGAATCCCGTCCACGTACTACGAGGCGGCCAAGCTGGACGGCGCATCCCGTGTCCGGCAGTTCTTTACCATCACCGTGCCGCTCGTGACACCCACATTGTTTTTTGTGCTGATTACCACGCTGATATCCACGCTGCAGATTTTTGACGTTATCTACATGATGATTGCGCCCAAGAGTACGGCGCTGAACGAGGCGCAGAGCGTCGTGGTGTATTTCTTCCGCAACGCGTTCGAATACTCCAAAAAGGGCTATGCCTCGGCGGTTGCGGTACTGCTGTTCGTCATCATCATGGCCATTACGGCGATACAGATGAGGCTGCAGCGCAAATGGGTCAACTACGACTGAGAGGAAGTGACAGGATGAGCAGCACCGCCCTGATCAAAGTAAAGAAAAAACCGAGCATCGGCAGAATCATCGTCTACATTATCCTCCTGTCGGGCTGCGTTGTCACGCTGGCACCCTTTGTTTGGATGCTGCTGACTTCGTTTAAATCCCAGGTGGAGGCAGTATCCATCCCTCCCTCCATACTTCCCAGGCAATGGATTACCGCCGCTTACACCACGCTGACGGAAAAGATACCCTTCTTCCAGATGTACCTGAACACCATCATCACCTCCGTCATCACCGTGGCGGGACAGCTGCTGTTCTGCTCTCTGGCAGGCTACGCCTTCGGCAGAATCAAGTTCCCCGGCAGAAACATACTGTTCGTGTTGTGTCTCTCCGTGCTGATGGTACCTACGTCGTTCTATATCCTGCCGCAATACATCATCATCCAAAAGCTCGGCCTGCTGAACTCGCTCCACGCCATCTACCTGCCCAACCTGTTTTCGGCGTTCGGCACATTCCTGATGCGGCAGTTCTTTATGGCGCTGCCTCAGGGGCTGGAGGAAGCCGCCCGGATTGACGGCTGCAGCCACGGCGGTGTCTTCGCGCGCATCATGCTGCCGCTGGTAAAGCCGGGACTGGTGTCGCTGGGCATACTGACGCTGCGCTTCTCGTGGAACAATCTGATGTGGCCGCTCATCGTCAATACATCCACCACCAAGATGACGCTGACCGCGGGCCTCAGCTATCTGCAGGGCCAATACCTTTCGGACTACCCCTCCATCATGGCGGGCGCGGTACTGGCCATCATCCCGCTGATTGTGCTTTTCGCCATATTCCAGAAGCAGTTCATCGAGGGCATCGCGTTTACCGGAATCAAATGAGTCTCCTTCCCGGCGGAGGATGCGCACCGCGTATTCTCCGCTCCGGGTTTCCATTCCCATTAACAAACCCATATACAAACCCCGCGAAAATTGATATAGTAGATTCCGGTGGGTATGGTGGAAAACCGTCTGGAGGGTACCGTTTTGAGAAAAGCGGCTTTATTTTGTTTAGCAATCCTGCTGGCTTCCCTGCTTCCCCTCACGACCGCGCTGGCTGCGGCGGAATATCCCGGCTCCATCGACAGCTCCTGTTCCGTCATGCTGCTGGACGAGGACTCGGGCGCTGTTCTCTATGAGCAGAACGCCGATGATACCATTCGGCCCGCCAGCACCACGAAGATTTTAACCTGCATACTGGCGCTGGAAAACTGTTCCCTTGACGATATCGTAGAGGTCGGCCCGGACGGAGACTGGTCCGGATCGGCATATTCTC
Source organism: Bacillota bacterium (assembly GCA_023460085.1). GTDB lineage: Bacteria > Bacillota > Clostridia > Christensenellales > SZUA-584 > JAEWCC01. The sequence goes on from JAEWRI010000038.1 coordinate 221,866, forward strand.
TGCTCGGCTGCAAAAACGGCGAGGAGATCGTGCTGAAGGACCTGCTCTACGGCATGATGCTCGTATCCGGCAACGACGCGGCCTGCGCGGTTGCGGTACATGTTGCGGGTTCCGTAGACGCGTTCGTCGCCATGATGAACGAAAAGGCGCAATCGCTGGGCATGACCGGTTCGCACTTCGCCAATCCGCACGGCGTGGACAACGACGACCACTATGTGACGGCACGGGATATGTCCAAGCTGGTGCTGCACGCCCTGGAGAACGAGCATTTCCGGGAAATCGTGGGCACCGCCTCGTATGATATGCCCGCCACGAATGTGCATACCGCTTACACCGTTGAAAATACCAACAAGCTGCTGCAGCCCGACGAGAGCGTTTATTACGCGTACGCCACCGGCATCAAAACCGGTTCCACGCCCAAAGCGGGCAACTGCCTGGTTGCGACTGCCGCGAAGGATGGCATGAATCTGCTGTGCCTGTTCTACGGCGACCAGACGGAAAGCGGAGACAACCGCTGGGCCGTGCCCACCGGTCTCTTTACCTGGGGCTTCGATACGTTTGAAACCAAGCCCCTTGCGGAACTGGTGAAGGATACCTCTTCGCTGCAGGCCGCCGTGGAAAACGCCGCCGCGGACGATCCGGGCGTGCTGGAGTTCAGCGTGCCCGGCGATGTGTTTGTAACGCTGGAGCGCTCTGTGATGGACGCCCTACAGAACGGCACGGACGCCGTTACCGCGGAGCCGGTATACAGCGTGGAAATGCCGCTGCAGGCCCCCATTGCCAAGGATGCGGCGCTGGGCGTGGTGCAATACAAGCTGCAGAGCACCGGCGAGACGCTCTGCGAGCGCCCCCTGACTTCGCCGCGTGATGTCGCGCTCGCAACGGCTGATCCAAGCCTTGAAAGCAGCGCAACGCCCACCGGAACGCAGCCGTCCGCAACAGCGGATGACTCCTCTTCCGAAGGGGACAGCGCGCAGGGATGGCTGTTGTGGCTTGCCGCGGGTATCGTTGTCATCGCGGTGGTTATCGCCGTCATATTGATTGCCGCCAGAAGCAGGCAGCGGCAGTATGGAACCAGACGTTCGCGCTACGGATATAAATCCAGAAAACGCTGAACTTATATGGAATTTATATGCACTTCAATTATTAAATTTATCACAAAGTCGTAAAAACCCCTTGACGAGACCGGAGTTAATGCGTTAGAATAAAGTCATAATCAATGTAAACGATTACAGTTATCGATTACAAAACTGAATCTTCAGAAAAGGACAATGCTGAATATGCCAAATCTTCGGACCTCCTATTGCAATGTCGCACTAAAGAATCCGCTCATCGCAGCCTCCTCTGGAATTACGTTTGACTTGACTCGCTGCAAAAAAGCGGAAGATGCCGGAATGGCAGCCGTTGTACTCAAGTCGATCCAGGAAGAGATGATCATGCGGTACAACCCCAATCCGAGATTTGAAGTCATTCAGGATGGCATACCGGGGTACTCATCCTCCGTTTTTTACTCCTATGAGCAAGCCTACGAGCACGGCATCGAAGAATACTGCCGCGAGATACAGCGCTGCAAGGAAAGCCTTGACATCCCGGTCATCGCCAGCACCAACTGCGTGACGTTGGAAAAGTGGGGCGAGTACGGCAAGGCATGTGAGGAAGCGGGCGCGGACGCCATTGAAATCGTGCCTTCCTGCCCCAGCGGCCTGCTCATGCGATCTGCCAAGGATATCGGCGCGGTTGCGGTGGAAGCGCTGAAAGAAACCAAAAAAGCAGTCAAGAATATCCCCGTGGGCGTCAAAATGACGCTTCAGCTGACCAATCCGCTGCAGGTGGCGCACGATCTTCAGGAGGCGGGCGCGGACATGCTCATCATGTTCAACCGCTTTACGGGATGCGATATCGATGTCGACGCGATGGCGCCGATACTGCACCACGGCTTTGCCGGACACGGCAGCCCTTCGTCGAAGTTTGTCAACATGCGCTGGATGATCTCGGCCTTCCCCAAGCTGCATGTTCCCATCAGCGCCACTGGCGGCGTTGTGCGGTGGGATGACGTGATCAAGTACATGCTCTGCGGAGCCACCAACGCTCAGATCTGCGCGCTGATATACCTGAAGGGATACAAGTGGGTAGAGCAGATGCTCTCCGAGCTTAACGAATATCTGGAGAAGCATCACATTGAAAACATCACCGATATCATTGGCAAGGCGGCAGGCAATTTTGTGGACAACTTCAGCGCGGATCGGTCTCACCGGTACATCGCGCACGCCGACAAAGAAAAGTGCAAGCACTGCAATAAATGTAAGGACGTCTGCATCTATGAAGCGCTTTCGCTGAAGGAAGACGGCCCGGAAATCGATCCGGAAAAATGCGATGGCTGCAACCTGTGCGTATCGCTGTGCAAGTTCGGCGCACTGTCGATGCATCAGAAATCCTGAACAGCGGAGGAACTGACATGAATCTGCGGGACAAGGTAAAAAAAGAAGGCGGCGTATTTAACCTTTACAATGGCGACTATACCTGGACCACCCCGGAAGGGCTCACGTCGCATATCGTGCTTACCCCTCGCGTAGGCGTTGCCAACGTCAACATGGGCATGGGCGTACATAAGCCGGGACAGGGCATGGCCCCCCACGTACACCCGTTATCGGAAGAAATACTGATTATTTACCGCGGCAAGGGCGAAGTTTATCTCAAGGATAAGTGGATCCCGGTCGAAGCGGGGGACATCGTATACGCGCCCGCCGGTGTATACCACGGCACGCGTAATCCGGCCACCAACACCGAAGACTTCGAGACAATCGGATGCGGTGCTCCCCCGCAACTCGACCTTTACCAGAGGGCCGGCTACGATCCGCTCGCAGACGACAAATAATTGGAGGCAGCTTATGAATTTGCGGGATAAGGCACGCGCGGAAGGCGCAATCTATAACCTGTTCAAGGGCGATTCCAGCTGGGTGGAAGCCGCGGGAATTGAGGTCAATCTGGTGCTGACTCCGAGGGTAGGCCCCCGGAACATGGGCATGACGTTCGGCGTGCATCAGCCGGGTCAAGGCATGGATCCGCATGTCCATCCGCTGTCCGACGAGATATTGATAGTCTACAGAGGCCATGGCGAAATGTACCTGAAGGATAAATGGATTCCCGTTAAAGAGGGCGATGTGGTATACGCCCCGCCGGGAGTCTATCATGGCACCCGCAATCCCGCCGAAAACACGGATGTTTTCATGACAATCGGATGCGGCGCGCCGCCACAATACGATTTATACTTAAAATCCCACTACGATCCGCTGGCAGACGACAAATAAATATTTTTATTGACATCATACTGGTTTTCGATATAGTAATGATTGTAATCGATTACTAAGCGAAAACCAGGAGGTCACCATGAAGATTAAGGATGTAGCCAGGCTGGCAAACGTTTCGGTCGCCACGATCTCGCGGGTTCTTAATGACGACCCCAATGTAAAGCCGGAAACGCGGGAACACGTAAAAGAGGTCATTCAGCAGTGCGGGTACAGCCCCAACATCATCGGGAGGAACCTGCGCACTGCGCGCAGCAACCGCATACTCGTCATCATGCCCACCACTTCACAGCCGTTTTATACGCGCATTCTGGAGGGCATCGAGGAGCGGGCCGAAGAGTTTGGCTATACCGTGCTGCTGGGCGCCACGAGTTTCAGCATGGATCTGGAGCGCAAGTATATGAACATGCTTCTCACCAAGCAAGTGGACGGCGCAATCTCGCTCCTGTCCATGCTCCCGATGGACGAGCTCACCGGCTTTGCCGCGCAGAGACCCCTGGTGCAGTGCGGCGCGTTCACGCTGGGCGCGGATCTATCCTATGTCACCATCGATCAGAAGCAGGCAGCCTATGAGGCGGTCTCCTATCTGGTCAAAAAGGGGCACCGGAAAATCGCGTACATCGTCCGCGGAATAGAAGCCAGCTTCGTCATACTGCGTACCGCCGGATATACCCAGGCATTGGCGGATGCGGGAATCGAATACCGGGCGGATTACGTGGTCCATCGGCCTACGAATGAGTATTACGAGGGTATCGAGGCCGGAGAAACGCTTTTTGACTTATCCGATCCGCCCACCGCGATATTCACCAACGATTCGTATGCGGTGGGGCTGATCAAATATATGACAAAAATTGGCCTGCGCGCGGGTGTTGACGTGGATGTTCTGGGTTTTGATAATTGGGACATATCGGAGTTTATCAACCCTTCGCTGTCCACCGTTTCTCAGCCACGCTACGAGTTTGGTTTGATATCCATGGATCTTCTGCAAAAGAAGATTGAGGATTTCCAAAGTCCAAACGAAAAAATATATCTCCCATACGAGCTGCTGCTGAGGGATTCGACAGCCGCGGAGATCAAACTATAACAGAAAACAGGTTTCATGGCGCCGATATTGCGGACGCCGTGATGAATAAAAATGGAGGTTTGGGATCATGAAAAAGAGGTTGATTGTTGCATTGGCCATCATGCTTTGTATGGTGTTCATGGTAGGATGCACCACTCCGGGTGCAGATTCTTCTGCCAGCGCTGCAACATCGCAGTCAGCATCTGCTGAAACGGCTTCGGCTGATACGTCGACGGGAACGCCGGCAGAAACGGGTAATGTTTACGTCGATCAGCTGATGGCCCCGGCAGGTACGCCCGCGTCTACAGACACGAGCGATATCGTGATCGGCGTCATTCAGGACCTTTCAGGCGCAGGCTCGGTGTTCGGCAACTCCTGCCTGAATGGCTCTACGCTGGCGGTTGAGCAGATCAACGCGGCGGGAGGCCTCAATGGCCGTCAGATCAAACTGGTTTCCTACGATATCAAAGGCGATACCGCGGAAGCGATTAACGCGTATACGCGCCTTGCCGAAGTGGACGGCGCTGTAGCCATTGCCGGCCCCCCGCTGAGCAACGTAGGTCTTGCGTGCATCGAAGTTTCCAACACGGAGAAGGTGCCGTTTGTGGGCGCTTTCGGTCTTCCGACGTGCATGGTCAACGAGGACGGCTCGGTCAATCCGTACATGTTCCTCGCGCAGCCCTCTGCTCCGTACATCGGCGAAATTATGGCGGACTACGCGATGAACGAGCTGGGATACAAGAACTTCGGCTTCTTCGTGCGTCAGGATCACTCCCACTGCATGGGCATCTACGCTGCGTTTGAGGCGTATGTAACAGCTCACGGCGGCACAATCACGACCGAGCAGTACTGCAAGTCCGGCGACACCGACTTCAAAGTACAGCTCCAGAAACTCAGCGACAGCAACCCGGACGCGATCGTCAGCCTCGTGACGAGCGTGGAAGACGTTATCTTCGTGCAGCAGGCTTACCAGCTGGGCATTACGCTTCCGATGCTGGGGAACATGGACTTCTCTCTGCCGTTCACGACGCTGCTGAGCGATCCGACGATGGCAAACAACATCTACTTCCCGAACAACCTGGACTACGAAGAAGAAGCCATCCAGGGCATCCGTGAGACGTATGTCGACAGATTCGGTACCGAGCCGGATGTGAAATCTTATATCGGCTATGACGAAATCCTGATCATCGCGAATGCCATTCAGCAAGCGGGCTACAGCACCGACAGGGAAGCCGTACGCAACGCGCTGGAGAACAACATCAGCGGTCTGCAGTGCACCCAGGGTATGATGTCCATCAACCCCGCGACCCACATGCCGACCGGCCTGAGCATGGTTATCTACAAGATCGAAAACGGCGAATACTCGCTGCTGCAGCGGTATGCGCCCGAGAATTGATTAAAGCTTGAGCAGGTGGGAGAACCCGGCGTCGCCGGGTTCTCCTCCACTCTATAATGGAGGAAATGGCCATGTTATTACAAATGCTGATAAACGGAATTGCGCTGGGCGCCGTGTACGCGCTAATCTCCGTTGGGTTTGCGCTCGTGTTCAACGTGCTGAAGTTCTCCAACTTCTCACACGGCGGTGTCATGGTGCTGTGCGCATATGCCGGTTACCTGCTGGCCTCCAAGCTGCACACCAACCTGTTCCTGACGCTGCTCATCGTCGCTGCGTTCGGCGGGCTTATCGCAATGGGAATTGAGCTGATAGGCTTCCGCAAGCTCCGCAAAAAGAACCAGAATCCCGTGCTCTACTTCGTTTCTACGGTAACCATCGGAACGCTGCTGGGCAACCTGATGACAATCTCCTTCCCGAGCAGCTTTTATACCTATCCCCGGTTCTTCGAGGTTCCTTTCTTCAAATTCCTCGGTGTCAACGTCGCTAAAACCGATGCGCTCATGCTTGCGATCTCCGTGCTGGCACTGATACTTCTGATGCTGATCATCTATCGCACCCGGCTGGGCGTGGCGATTCGCGGAATCTCCATGGACATCAATACCACGAGCCTGATGGGCGTCGATGTTAATTTCATCATTTCGGCAACATTCTTCGTCTCCGGCGCTTTCGGCGGTCTGGCCGGCGTGTTTCTGGGAGCGAATTACCTGCTTTATCCCCAGCTGGGGAATATGGTCGTCAAGGGATGGCTCGCCTCGGCACTGGGCGGCCTCGGAAGTCTCTCCGGGGCTATTATCGGGGCGTTCCTGCTCGGCATCGTTGAAACGATACTCAAGACCATCGATTTCATCGGCGCAGGGCTCTCCCCCGTCGCCATATTCATCATCGTCATTATCTTCCTGTTCATCCGGCCCCAGGGGATCCTGGGCAAGTCCGCTGATGACAAGGCGTGAGGAGGTAACACTATGAATTTTGTACTCAGGGTCTTCTCTACCGTATGCATCAACATGACGGGCATGCTGTCGCTGTACGTCATCACCGGTATGAGCGGGATGTTTTCCATGGGCCAGGCATCCTTCATGGCAATAGGCGCATACGCGGCAGGCATGGTGGCGGTCAATCTGCACCTGCCCATGATCGTGGGCGTTCTGGCAGGTATCGTTGTCGGCGCGCTGTTCGCGTTTCTCGTCGGGCTGCCCGCCATCAAACTCCGGCGGGATTTCGTCGCGCTGATCACGTTCGCGTTTGGCGAAGCGATCGTCGCGCTGCTCAACAACTTCGTGTCGGTATTTGGCGGTGCGCAGGGCCTCAGCGGCGTTCCCGGCAAAACCACGCCGCTCATCGCATTTCTCGGCCTGGTGTTCGCGATATACGTCATCTACAGCTTCCAGAAATCCAAGTTCGGCCGTCAGAGCCTTGCCGTGAAGAGCGACGAGCTGGCCGCGGCTGCGATGGGCATCAACGTCAGCAGAATCAAGTTGATAGCCTTCACGCTGGGCGGCGCAATCTCGGCCTTTGCGGGTACGCTGTACGTGCATTTCACCACGTATGTGGAACCCAACGGTTTTGGGTGGCTCACGTCCGCAGGCTGGATTATCATGGTGTTCGTGGGCGGCATCAACAGCTTAACCGGTGCTATCTTCTCCGGCATGCTGCTGGGCGCTCTTCCGGAAATACTGCGCTTCGCCGATGAATGGCGCATCGTGATCTACAGCGCAATCGTGCTGATTATCGTAAACTTCCGGCCTCAGGGAATCCTGGGTTCGTATGAATTCAGCATTACGCGCATTATCCGTTGGTTCAAAAAGCGACTGACGCGTCAGTCGGCAGCCCGATAGGAGGATGGATATGCTATTAGAAGTCAACGAACTGTATAAAAGCTTTGGCGGTGTCAAGGCCATACAGAACGTATCAATCAGTCTGAAGGAACACCAGATAGTCAGCATCATCGGGCCTAACGGCGCGGGCAAAACAACGCTGTTCAACCTGATCTCCGGCGTGTGCAAGCCCGACAAAGGAAGCATCATATTCAACTCGGAGGATATCACCGGCAAGCCGCTCAACGTCATTACGCACAAGGGCATTGCCCGTACCTTCCAGAATATCCGCCTCTTTAAGGGCATGACAGTGCTTGAGAACGTGTTGATTTCGTGCGATACCACGGCGAAGTACGGCATTGTCTCGTCGCTGCTGAATCTGCCGAAACGCCACCGGGTGGACAAAGTGAACAAGGAAGCCTGCATGCACTACCTGGAAACCGTGGGCATACAGGACTATTGCGACGACAGACCGGAAAATCTGCCGTACGGCATACAGCGCAAGCTGGAGCTGGCGCGCGCGCTGGCCACCAAGCCGAAGCTGCTGATGCTGGATGAACCGGCCGCGGGCCTTAACCCCAGCGAAGTGCTGGGCTTTGTGGAACTGCTGGCCCGGCTGCACAAGGAAAACGACTTTACCACACTCATCATTGAACACCGCATGACGGTGGTCAACGAACTTTCGGAATGGATATACGTATTGAATTTCGGCCAGAAGCTGGCCGAAGGAACGCCCAAAGATATTCACAGCAATCCGGAAGTTATCAAGGCTTATATCGGAGAGGAGGAATAAACGATGCTGGAAGTCAAAAATGTATCCGTATCCTATGGCCACGTGTCGGCGCTCACCGATGTATCCTTTAATGTTCCGTGGGGACAGATCATCAGCATCATCGGCTCCAACGGCGCAGGGAAAACCACGCTGCTGAACGCCATTTCCGGCGCGGTGAAGAAGCAGGCCGGTACCATTGCGCTGGACGGCACGCCGCTGGAGGAATCGCCGCACAAGGTCGTGAAGCGCGGCGTGGTGCAGGTGCCGGAGGGCCGCAAAATCTTCGCGGGGCTGACCGTGGCCGAGAATCTCACGATCGGCGGTTATCTCATCGGCATGGCGCAGGCAAACAAACGCGCGAAGGAGATGTATGAGCGGTTCCCGATACTGGCGGAAAGAAGGACTCAGCTGGCAGGCACGCTGTCAGGCGGCGAACAGCAGATGCTGGCCATCGCGCGCGGACTGATGGCGCATCCCAAGATCATACTGCTGGATGAACCGTCGCTGGGCCTCGCGCCGCTCGTTATCAAAGTGGTGTTCGACCTCGTCGAAGAGATCAAGAAGATGGGCATCACCGTGCTGCTGGTGGAGCAGAACGCGAGCAAGGCGCTCTCCATCTGCGACTACGCCTACGTGCTGGAGAACGGCAAAATTGTGCTGTCGGGCGAGAAGGAAAAGCTGCTGCACAGCGATGCCATCAAGAAGGCCTACCTCGGGGAAAAGGAAGAGAAGGCCGTATAAAGAGGACATAAGGTCATTACAACGTACAAAACAGCTTGTTGTCAGCAAGGCTTGTTTGAATATGCCTAAGGAGTGCTTATATGAAAAAACTGCATGGAATTACTGTGGCGATGACGACGCCGTTCGACGGCAGCGACAACGTCAACTACAAATCGATACGGGAGCATGTCAATTTCCTGATCGATCGCGGTGTGGATTGTCTCTACCCCTGCGGAACGACGGGTGAGATGCATCTGATGAGCGTAGACGAGCGCAAAAAAATAGCGGAAACCGTGGTAAACGAAGCTGCGGGACGCGTAACGGTGTTCATCCACGCCGGTGCGATGGCTTACCGGGACACCGTCGAAATTTCGAAGCATGCCGCCGCTATCGGCGCGGACGGTGTGGGCGTGGTAACCCCCTGCTTCTTCTCGGTAAACGAGCGCGAAATGGCGGAGTATTATGTCTCCGTAGCGCGTGCGCTGCCGCAGGACTTCCCCGTATACCTCTACAACATCCCGCAGTGCGCGGCCAACGATTTGACCGCCGAGGTTGCCGCCAAGATCGCGGCGGAAGCGCCCAACGTGGTAGGCATCAAATACAGCTACCTCGATATGGTACGGACGCGCCAGTATCTGAAAATCCGCGGCGGCGACTTCTCTGTGCTGCACGGTGCGGACAAGTTTCTCATCTCACTGCTGCCGCTGGGCATCGATGGCACGGTCTCGGGCGTATCCTCCGTGTACCCGGAGGGCTTCGTGGCCGCGCTGAAGGCGTACCGCGAAGGCAACCTGGCGCTGGCGCAACAGGAAATCGAGAAGGCCGCACAGGTGTGCGACATACTGCAGAATGGCCGCAACATGGCATACTTCAAGGCGGCGATGACCATGCGCGGTCTGGACGGCGGCCACATGCGCCGTCCGCTGCTCGATCTTATGCCAGCGGAGGAAGAAAAACTGAGAAAGGAACTGCAGGGATACTTCTAGTATCCCGTTGGAGGTAACAGACATGGGAAAGAAAGTCAGGGTAGGCGTTATCGGCACCGGAGCGATTGCGGACATCGCGCATTTCCCCTCGCTCAAGGCCAACCGCGACGTCGAGCTGGTCTCGGTGATCAGCGGCAACATGGAGCTCGCCAACGAAGCGGTGAGACGGTACGGCATCGGGCACGCCGTGGAAACGCTCGACGAGATGCTCAAACTCGGTGTGGACTGCGTGTTTCTGCTCACGCCCAAGACCATCCGCAAGCAGTACCTCATCCCGCTGATGGAAGCCAAGATGGACATCTTCTGCGAGAAGCCGCTGTCCATGACGCTCTCCGACTGCGAGATGCTCGCGGACATGTCCGCCAAGGCGGGCAGCATACTGATGGTGGGCTTCAACCGCCGCTTTGGTACGGTGTACCGCAAGGCGAAGGAAGTGTTCAAGGATTCGCCGCCGGAATTCGTCTACGCGGAGAAGAACCGCGAGTTCATCGAGTACCGCGGCACAATGGAAAACGCCATTCACATGATAGATCTGCTGCGCTATATGTGCGGCGAATGCACCAGCGTCACGGCGCACGCGCGCTACAACGACAACCCGTTCTACGAGCATCTCTGCACGGCGCAGCTGACGTTTGATTCCGGGGCGGTGGGCCTGCTGGGCGCCAGCCGCAGCGCGGGCCAGTGGGTGGAGCGCATGGAGCTCTACGGCGGCGGCATCAGCGTATTCGCCGAAACGCCCGATACCATCCGTATCATCGACAAGGAAAAGGAAATTGTGCAGAACATGACGCCGCTGGCCCAAGGGTGGGCTCGCGTAGAGGATAAGCTGGGCTTCCGTCCCTGCGTGGATCATTTCATACACTGCGTGCAGACGCGCGAGAAGCCGCTTACCAACGCGGAGGACGCCTTCAAGACGCACAAGCTGCTCAATGATATCCTCGTCAGCGCGGGGCTGCCGGACATGACATCGGATTGGAAGGACCAGAAATGAAGATTGCAGGACATACAATGGGCACGCCTGAATTGGCGTTGCCCGAGGCGGTCTCGCTCTTTGCCGATATGGGTCTGGATGGCATCGAGATCGTCGTACAGGATGAATACGGCTGCGGGTTTGCCAACGAGGAAAGCGATGCGCGCGTCGAGGAAATCGGCGCGCTGGTGCGCGGCAAGGGCCTCGAAGTCAGCTGCCTTACGCCCTACTATTTTGAGTATAACAACCCCGATAAGACCGAGCGGGACAGGGACAACGAAGGCTTGAAGCACGTCATACACATGGCTTCGCTGCTGGACTGCAAGTTCATCCGCATCTACGGCGGACGCTTCGGCGACGATGAAGTGGACGAGGGCAACGTGAAGCTGGCAACGCTGGCGGACTCGATGCGCATGCTGGGTGACATCGCGGGAAAGCACGGCATCACGCTGGTGCTGGAGAACCACTTCCACACCATGACGACGACCGCCGCCATTACGGCGCGCATCATGAAGGCAATCAACCACCCGTATGTAGGCATACTCTACGACCAGGCCAACCTCGCGTTCCTCCATGCCGAGGAATGTCAGGAGGCCATTGCGCTGCAGAAGGACTACATCCGCTACGTACACGCCAAGGATATGGTATACCGCCCCGGCAATAAGACGTTCAAATCGGCGGAGGTCTCTCACATCAACGAGGAGGACCGCATCGTGTTCTCGCGCGTCATCGGGCAGGGCATCATCCCTTGGCCGGAGATCATCCGCGAGCTTCGGGGTTTCTACGACGGCTGGCTCTCCATGGAGTACGAGCGCCGCTGGACGACCAAGGATCTTCCCCCGGCGGACATCGGCATGCGGGAAGGCGCAAAGGTTCTGCGCGGCCTGCTGGAGCAAGCATGATTATCGACAAAACGGCGCAGTTGGAGCGCTACGCCCCCCTCGACGAACGACTGCAGATGGTTGCGCAGGCGCTGAAGACACTGCCCAAGGACATCCCCGACGGCCGCTATCCCCTCAGCGACGACGTAACGATGCTCATTCAGGTGCGCACGACGGCGAAGCTCGAAAGCGGGCTGTTCGAGACGCACGAGCGCTTCATCGACGTGCAGGTGATACTGGAGGGCGAGGAAGTCCTGTCCTTCGCGGAGCTGAACGATTTAGCGGTGAGCCAGCCCTATGACACGGACAAGGACATCGCCTTTTATTCCGGGCAGGGTGATCTGGCGGTCATCCGGGCGGGCATGTTCTATCTGATGTACCCGGGCGAAGCGCACAAATGCTGCTGCCACCATGCGGAAGGATTGCCGCTGAAAAAAGCGGTATTTAAAATCAGGGCCTAAAGCGGCCTCCACAGAAAAGGAGCGGACTATGAAGAAATTTCTCAACAAGCCCGAAGGCTTCATCGACGAAATGCTTCAGGGACTTTACGCCGCGCATCCGGACCAGCTGACGTACGCGGATAACCTTCGCAGCTTGGTGACGGCGAAAAAGAAGGAAGGAAAAGTGGGCATCGCCACGGGAGGCGGCAGCGGGCATTTGCCGCTGTTCCTCGGCTACGTGGGCGAAGGCATGCTGGACGGCTGCTCCGTGGGCGACGTGTTTCAGTCCCCCACCGCGGAAAATATGCTGGCGGTCACCAAGGCCATCGACTCCGGCGCAGGCGTGCTGTACATCTACGGCAACTACAACGGCGACATCTTCAACTTCGACATGGCGACGGAGATGGCAGCCATGGAAGAGGACATCCGCGTGGAATCGGTGGTCGCGGGCGAGGACGTCGCTTCCGCCGCACCGGCTTCGCCGGGCGAAGCCAACAAGCGGCGCGGCGTGGCGGGCATCTTCTTCCTCTACAAGTGCGCCGGGGCCGCCGCGGCGGAGCTGCTGCCGCTGGACGAGGTGAAGCGCGTGGCCGAGAAGGCCGCCGCAATCGTGCGCACCATGGGCGTCGCGCTGACGCCCTGCACCGTGCCGCGCGTCGGCAGGCCGAGCTTCACCATCGGCGACGACGAGATGGAAATTGGCATGGGCATCCACGGCGAGGCGGGCATACGCCGCGGCCCGCTGCAGAGCGCGGACGAAATTGTAGACGAAATCATGCCGAAGATACTGGCGGATCTGCCCTACAAGCGCGGCGACGAAGTGGCGGTGCTCATCAACGGGCTGGGCGCGACGCCGCTGGAAGAGCAGTACGTCATCACCCGCCGGGTGCTGGAGATACTGGCTGCAGAGGGCATCGGTGTGTGCAAGACCTATGTGGGCGAATACGCCACGTCGCTGGAGATGGCGGGCATGTCCGTATCGCTGCTGCGCGTGGACGACGAGCTGAAGCGCTTCGTGCTGGCCCCGGCCAACACGCCCTTCTTCAAGCAGTTTTAGGAGGCCGGCATGAACATTGAAGAAATCAAACGGCTGTTTGCCGCGTGGGCGCGGGTAATGCGGGAGAACCGTGACCGCCTCATCGACATGGACAGCGTGGCGGGCGACGGAGACCTCGGCCTCACCATGACCGACGGCTTTGCCGCCGCCAGCGGCACGGTTTCTGCCAGCGCTGAAACCGACCTCGGCAAGCTCGTCTATCAGGTGGGCAAGGCCTTTGGCAGCGCCGCTCCCTCCTCGCTGGGCACGTTGTTCGCCTCGGGCTTTATGAGCGCCGGGATGGCGCTGAAGGGCAAGACGGAGCTGGACGCCGCGGGCGTTGCCGCCTTCGTGCGGGCGTTCGCGGACGGCATCGTCAAACTGGGCAAAGCAAAGGAAGGCGAGAAAACCGTGCTGGACGCGCTGTACCCCGCCGCGAGGGCGCTCGAAGAAGCGGCTGCCGCGGGCAAGGGCGTGAAGGAGGCGCTGGCCTCCGGCGCGCAGGCGGCACAGCAGGGCTTTGAGGCCACGGCGGGCATGGTGGCGGCGCACGGCAGGATTGCCACGCGCGGTGAAAAATCAGTCGGCATACTGGACCCCGGCTCGGCGGTGGTCGCGCTGATGATGCAGACCTTCGCCTCGCTGTAACGCGGCCCAGGAATGAAACACCACCGTACATCATAGGATTGACATATCGCGACGAGATGGGGAGAACGGGGGCAAGGCGGGGAAAGCAAAGCTTTCCCCGTTTGCTTTCCCCGCCAGCACGCAAATGCCGCTAAGCCCCGTCATTGCACCCCTGTCCCCCACCGCGCCATGCAATTCCCCAAGGAATATGGTATAATGATGCCCACCACACAGAAGGAACAAGGGAATGGAAATCATCTTTACCGACGGCAGCGACGAGCGCTTCGCCCGCCTGTGCCGGGAGCTGGACGGCGATTTGAACGACGCGGTGGGCGGAGAAAAGCAGCGCGCGCACTACAATCAGTACAACCTGCGGGACGACATCCGCGACGTTGCGCTGGCGCTGGAGGACGGTACAGCGGTCGCCTGCGGCAGCTTCAAGCGGTATTCAGAGGGCGTAGCGGAAGTGAAGCGCGTATACACCCAAACGGAGTACCGGGGCCGCGGATACGCCAGAGCCGTCATGCAGGCGCTGGAGGAGCGCGCACGGGCGCAGGGCTATGCGAAACTGATACTCGAAACCGGAAGGGTGCTGACCGCAGCCATGGGCATGTACGCCACGCTGGGATTCAGGGTCATCGACAACTACGGGCCGTACGCCAACATGCCCGACTCCGTGTGCATGGAAAAGGCACTGTAAATACAAGACCCCACAACGAGGAGGATCCCATGCACAACTTCAACGCGAAAAATGAGCCGGGCAGGGGGTATAACCCCTATCGTCCCGTATCGCGGGAAAACCCCGCAAGGTCGCGCTTCCGCGGGCAATGGCTGCCGCCAAAGGGCGCGGGCGCTTACTTCGACCCGTCATGCGACGAGGCGTTCAAGCGGGTGCATCCCGTGGGATACTTGTTCGCGGTGGCGCTGGGTATCACGGCGCTGATGCTGCCCGCCATCATTTATGGCACTTGGCTTTCGCGGCTTAGCGGCACGGACGGCGGCTGGGTACTGCTGGGCGGTATCGGCGGATTCATATTCGGAATCGGGCTGTTCAACTACGTCGCCATCATCTTAAAGCAGTACCTCGGGCACCTCGTCAGCATACTCTGCTTCATCGTGGGCACCGCGCTGATGGTGATAGCTGCCGCAATCCTGTTATAGCCCAGTGCAAAGTTCTTCCCTCTCATGCCCCGTTTTCCTTCTGCGGCGGAAACGTCCAATAACGCTTTTTTCTGTTTGTGCGAATATGCTCAAAAATTTCCTGTCTTACATACAAAGGGCTTTAATGCAAAGGAGGGCATGGTGGAGGACAAGGAGATCGTCAGCCTGTATTGGGTACGGGACGAGGAAGCCATCCGGCAGAGCGATTTGAAGTACGGACGCATGCTGCACAGCATCGCCTGGAACATTCTGCGCAGCCGTGAAGACAGCGAGGAATGCGTCGGCGATACCTATGGCAAAGCGTGGAACGCGATGCCGCCGGAAACGCCCGACTTCCTGTCGGCTTATCTGGGGCGCATCACGCGCAACCTCTCCATCAACCGCTGGCACGCAAGCCGCGCAAAGAAGCGAGGCGAAGGCGCGGAAACGCTGCTTTCGGAGCTGACCGACTGCGTTCCGTCCCAACATACCACGGAAAGCTGTATCGAAACGCGCTTGCTGTCCGACGTGCTCAGCCGAGGGCTCCGCTCGCTGCCGCAGGAAGACCGGGTGCTGTTTTTGCAGCGCTACTGGTTTGGCAGCAGCCTGACGAAGCTGGCGGCGGACAGGGGCGTGTCTTCCGGCAGGCTGGCGGGACGCCTGTACCGCCTGCGGCAAAAGCTGAAAGCTCTGCTTGAAGAGGAGGAAATCTCATTGTGAAGGAAAAGAAGCTGTTTGACGCCATATCGGACGTCAGCGACGAACTTGTGGAGGAAGCGCGGATAACAAAACCCGCAAAGCGCAAATGGACATGGAAGCAGTGGACTGCCGCCGCCTGCGCGGTGCTGCTGATAGGAGCGGCGGTCGCCATACCGCAGCTTATCAAGCCGGACGACCAACCGGCGGTCAGCACTTCATCCGGCGAAGCCGCGATCATCGGCAAGGATGCGGGCGGCAAAGCGCTGCTGGCGGTAAATTACCCGCGGGGATACGGCTCGGTGGTCGATGACAATCCGCTGGACGACGCGTTTCTCGCGGCGGTGGACACCTTTACGTACGAAACCACCGCGCAGCTCTTCGCGGGGAAGGACGGCAACCTCAACTATTCGCCGCTGTCGCTGTATTACGCGCTGTCCATCGCCGCTTCCGGAGCAAACGGCGAAACCGCGGACGAGCTGCTGGGGCTGCTGGGCGTGGCGGACGCTTCGGAGCTCTCGGCGCAGTGCGGAAACCTATACCGCAGGCTTTACACGGACAACCCTATCGGCGCGCTTCAAATCGCCAACTCTCTGTGGGTGGACAGCGAGGTGAACGGAACAGCGATTGCGATTAAAGACGCCTTTGTTCAGAACGCGGCGGAGAATTTTTACGCGTCCGTACACCCCGTGGACTTTGCCAACGCGGCAGCCGGCGAAGTCATGGCGCAATGGGTGGCCGACAATACCCATGGCACGCTGTCGCCCGCGTTCGAAACGGATTCGGCGCAGATACTGTCCATACTCAATACGGTCTACTTCTGCGACGAATGGATGGACCGCTTCGACAAAGACATGACTGAGAGCGGTATATTTTATGGGGCAGACGGCGAAGAAATCCCCTGCGACTATATGAACAGCCGCTATTCCTCCGCATCGTTTACGCAGGGAGACGGCTTTACCCGCGCGTCCCTCGGGCTGAAGAACGCGGGCAGCATGGTGTTTATACTGCCCGACGAAGGCGTATCGCCCTATGAACTGCTTTCTTCGCCGGAGCGCATGCGCGAAGCGTTTGAAAGCGGAGAGCCGGTCTGCGGCGAAGTCGTGTGGCAGCTGCCGAAGTTCGGTTTCGGTTCTGCGCTGGACATGGCGGACGCGCTTAAAGCGCTGGGCGTGAACGCGGCGTTCCAGACGGATGCCGACTTCTCCGGCATCACGGACAGCACGGCGTTCGTCAGCCGTATCCGGCAGGAGACCCACATCGCAATCGACGAAAACGGGGTGGAGGCCTCCGCGTTCACCGAAATCGGCTATGCGGGCGCAGCGCCTCCGGGCGGACGCGCCGAGATGATACTGAACCGCCCCTTTATCTACGGCATCACCGCGCCGGGCGGACAGCTGCTGTTTGTGGGCGTGTGCGCGAACCCTTCCTCAGCCTCCTAGACCCGATATAAAAACCCCCGCCGCGGGAGCCCATACCGATGCTCCCAAAGCGGGGGTTCTGTTTTTCTCACTGGCTGCCGCCGCCAAACCCGCGCGCGGCATTATCCGGCTCTTACAGGCTGTCACCCAGGTCCTGCCGGAACTTTTGCACCAGCTTCTCCTGCCAGTCCGACACCGGCTCCAGCCGTCCGAAGAAGAAGCGCAGCACGCTGGGCTCCTCCACGAAGCGCAGACCGCCCACCAGAGAGCGGTTTTCAAACAGCCACGCGATGCGGTCAATGGCGTATTCCACCTGAGACAATGTGAACACACGGCGCGGCATCGCAAGGCGCAGCAGCTCCATGTTGGAGAAGGTTTCATTCCCCTGCTCATCGCGCTGCTCGGAGAGCGTTCCGCGCTCCATGCCGCGCACGCCGC
Organism: Bacillota bacterium; assembly: GCA_023460085.1. GTDB lineage: Bacteria > Bacillota > Clostridia > Christensenellales > SZUA-584 > JAEWCC01. Next base: position 239,571 of record JAEWRI010000038.1, read on the forward strand.
CCGCGATGTACAGCGCGGCGGCCAGCGCCCCGGCGGGATACTGGGACTGCGGCACGTGCGGCAGGAACTCCGACGCGTTCAGGTGGCACCCAAGGCCGCCCGGAGGCGTCACCACGGGAACACCCTTTTTGCAGAGCTGCTCCACCATGTACTGTATGAACTGCGGCCCCTGGCTGATCATGTCCATATCCATGGTCTCGCGCAGGCCCACCGCGATGGCCTCCATCTCTCTCACCGACATGCCGCCGTAGGTTAAAAAGCCCTCGAACAGCGGGATTTGCTCCCGCATCTTCAGGTACAGCCCGCGGTCGTTGACGCAGATGCCGCCGCCGCGCGCGCAGCCCAGCTTCCGCGCGGAGAAGTACAGTATGTCGGAGCAGCGGGAAATCTCTTTCGTAATTTCCGCGATGCTCATCTCCCGGCAGGCTTCCTCGCGCACCTTCATGAAGTAGAGGTTATCCGCCAGCAGCGACAGGTCGGTGACGACCATCACGCCGTGCCGCTTGCAGACCGCCTGCACGGCCTTCATGTTCGCAAGCGACACCGGCTGCCCGCCGATGAGGTTGGTGCCCATCTCGATGCGCACAAAGGGAACCTTGTCCGCGCCGTATTGCTGAATGAGCGCCTCCAGCTTGTCCGTGTCCATGTCGCCCTTGAAGGGCGCGTCGCTGGTGATGCGCATGGCCTCGTCGCGGTAAAGCTCCACCACGCGGCCTCCGTTCATGGTGATGTGCGCCTTGGTGGTGGTGAAGTGGTAGTTCATGGGCACCACGTCGCCGGGCTTCACGAACACCTGAGAGAGTATGTTCTCGCACGCCCGCCCCTGATGCGCGGGCAGAAAGTATTCCGTTTCGAACAGCTCGCGGATGGTATCTTCCAGCCGCGTGAACGTCTGGGATCCCGCGTAGCTGTCGTCCGCCTGCATCATGGCCGCCAGCTGGTTGTCGCTCATGGCGTTGACGCCGCTGTCGGTGAGCATGTCGAGAAACACGTCCTGATTCTTCAGCAGAAACGTGTTGTTCCCGGCCTCAGAAACCGCGCGCAGGCGCTGCTCCACCGGAATGAGATCGAGCTTCTGAACGATACGAACCTTGTGCATTTCCAATGGGAAAAAATCGTGACAAAAAAAATTGATCCGGGACATATGTCCTACCCTCCTGCCGTACTGCAAAAATGTTTTCAGAGAACCGTGATACCATACAACCAATCCTCATCATACCTAAGCAGACGCCAGTTTGCAAGCATGATTTTACGCTTGTCAGGCAAACGCCCGCGCCATCGCCCGTTTTGCTTTTCTCCGCTTCCCCGCGCACCAATAAATACTTGTTTCCTCCAGCAGCAATAGGTTTAATAATATATGGCAATATATCCTGTTATTACGAGAATGCGATGATAGGGGGGCATACTGTGAAAAAGGCGATTGTATGGCTGCTTGTTGCAGCGTGTGTTCTGTCTGTTCCCGGATGCGGAGAGGGAGCAGCGGGAGATGCCCGCAATTCAATGCAGCCCGACAGCACAATACCCGAAACCGCCTCTCAGACGCAGTACACGGAAGTAAGCTGTCAAGCACTGCAAAACAATCAAACGCAGGAGACGGTATTCCAAACGAAATACTATGAAGCGGGAGAAACACCGATGCTGCCGGAGGGCGGGTATGCCGCGTTTGGAAAGGCGCAAGTGCCCGCGGGTACCACCATCTATTCGGAATCCGGCGAGCAGGACGCGTACCTGTACGACGAAGATGCGCGGCTTCTGGCTGCGGCTCAGAACCGTACATGCGACGCAACGCGTATGGAAATCATCTACCTGACCGACAAGGCGTGTACGGTGTACCTCGCATACCCTGCCGAAAGCGAAACGAAAATCACCGCGCAAATCGAGATTCAGGCGCCGCGCTCCTATACGGAAGCGGATTATGACCTAACGGACGACCCTTGTGACGTCAAAGAATACAGCCTTCCTTACAACGAGCTTTGCCAGCGTTTTGATGACACCGCCGAAAGCTTCCGGTATTGCTACGCACGCTGCATCCTCATTCCGCTTGGCGGAAAGGCTTCGGCGGAGGAATGGAAAGCGGCGGGGAAAAAGGTGCATGTGCAGGTGGAGGAAGGCCTGCAGGCGGCGCTGCTGCGCGGCGAGCTCTCCGGAAACTGGGAAGACGACTGCGTAGGCACATATGATTCCGACTTTACGTTTTTTCCCGATAACGAGGAAGCGTACAGGCTGATACTCGCGCCGAAGGAACCGTACACCGGAATGGACGGATTCATGGATTTGATGGTGAATCTTGTGGACGATATCGCGCCGATGACCCTGGAAGAGTTTCTGGATCCCGATACGTATATTCTTGCCCATATCATCCGCAAAACGTCATCGTCCAGCGGCGTTACGCTGGACTCCATCGGCGACAACGGGCATATGGGCATGTTTCCCCTGCTGCTTGACGGGCAAGTCCACTGGGCCAATTATATATGGATTATTACGGAACCGGGCGATACGGTGGTTGTAACCGGGCAGAGCCCGGAGCACGACATCCGCTGCTATTTCTTCGCAGAGAACGAAGCCCCCGGCGCATACGACGTGCTGGGCAGCGAAAGCGGGGAGTTCCGCTATACCGCCGGCTCCGCGGAGATGTATAGGCTGCTGTTCGTGACCGAGGAAGCAGAAGTGATGCCGGCCTGCGATATTACCGTTCAGTTTGAATAGAGGGACAGCTACGCAAACACCCGCGCTATCGCCCGCTTTGCCTTCTCCCTCTCCCCCGCGTCCTCCAGCGCAAACTCCAGAAAGCGCCCGCGCAGTGCGCGTTCCCGCAGGGTGCAGAGGCTGAACGCCACGGATTCGGCATGGTCGAAGGCGAGGCCGCCATCGTCCAACCGCGATACCTGCTGCATGCGCCCCGAGGGGTAGGTGACGACCGGGGTCAGCACCTCGCTGCCGCGCAGCGTATAGCGCGCGGTGACAACGCCATTTTCCTCGGTTTCCGCATAGCCCTCGAGGGCGAACCAGTCCGCCTGCGCGGCATCGTCCCCCGCGGCGGCGTGCAGCGCGTCAAACGGGGCGCAGCCGATGAAGCTGACGGTGAGGACGCGGTCGCGCGGGTCGCGGCCCGGTGCGCTCCACACCAGGGCCTGCTCGATGTAGATGCCGGAGACGCCGGTCTCCTCCAGGAGCTCGCGCTGCGCGCTGGTGCGTACGTCCTCGTGCATGTCCATAAAGCCGCCCGGCAGCGCCCAGCGGCCCTTGTACGGGTATCCGCCGCGCCGGATGAGCAGCACTTTCAGCGCGTCGCCGTCCGCCGCGAACAGCGCGGTATCGGCCGCCACGGCGGGCTTTTTGTATTTGTCCGGATTGTACCTTTTCAGATATTCCGCTTCGTCCTCGCAGGATGGGATATATGCCATGCGTTCCTCCTAAAAATAGACTTCCTCGATGACGCCGCCGCCGAGGCACTCGTCGCCCCGGTACAGCGCCGCGTACTGCCCGGGCGTCACCGCCCGCTGCCGCTGCTCAAACTCGATGTGCTCGCCGCCGTCCGTGGCCGTGACGCGCACGCGCTGGTCGCTCTGGCGGTAGCGGAACTTGGCGCAGCACTCGAAGCTGCCCTCCGGCCGCTCCGCGATATAGTTGAAGGCGGAGGTGCGCAGCGCCTTGGAGTACAGCGCGTCAGCTTCGCCCCTGTCCACATAGAGTATATTGTTCTCCACGTCCTTCGCCGTGACAAACCAGCGCCCGTCCGCCTCGCCCGCAATGCCGCCGATGCCAAGGCCGCGCCGCTGGCCCAGCGTGTAGTAGATGACGCCGCTGTGCCGCCCGACGACTTTGCCGTCCGCCGCGACGATATCGCCCGGCTGCGCGGGCAGAAAGCCCGCCAGAAACTCGCGGAACTTGCGCTCGCCGATGAAGCAGATGCCGGTGGAGTCCTTTTTGTGCGCCACGGGGAGAGCCAGCCGCTCCGCGAGGGCGCGCACCTCGCTTTTCTGCAAATCCCCCACGGGGAAAAGCGCACTATTCACCTGCTCCTGCGAGAGCATGCACAAAAAGTACGTCTGGTCCTTGCCCGCGTCTGCCGCCTTGAACAGTCTGCCGCCCTCCGCCTTTGCGTAGTGCCCCGTGGCAAGCCTCTCCGCGCCGAGCTTGTGCGCGTGGTCGAGGAACGCCGCGAACTTGATTTCGCTGTTGCACAGCACGTCCGGGTTGGGCGTGCGCCCGCGCTGGTATTCCGAAAGGAAGTACGAGAATACGCGCTCCTGATACTCCTGCTCGAAGTTGACCGTATAATACGGAATGCCAATGGCCCCGCAGACAGCCTTGACGTCCTCGTAGTCGGCGGCGGCGCTGCAGCCCTGCCCGTCGTCCTGCCAGTTCTTCATGAATACGCCCACGACGTCGAAGCCCTGCTGCTTCAGCAGGTACGCTGCGACGGCGCTATCCACGCCGCCCGACATGCCGCAGACGACGCGCGTTTTGGTGTTCTCTCTCATGGGCACATTATACCGTCGGCACGGGGCGGATTGCAAGGGCGCGCGGGCTGAATGGACGTCTGTTTACGGGGCACCATAATCAAATAAGATTGCGGAGGTGCGGGATTGGATGGATGCTTTTTGGATTGCGGGTATCGCCCTTGAGGTGCTCGGAGCTTGCCTGATGGTATACAGCGGGAACGCCGCTGCAAGGCGCGCGGAGAAGTTCGCCGATGAACATCTGTCGGAGTATGCGGACGGGCAAACCGTACCGGAGGCGAAGGCCAGGGAATTCATGAAAAGGGGTGCCGCGAAAATCGTTTCATGGTTTATTCTGCCGGTGTCGCTGATTCTGCTGGGAGCCGTTCTGATGGTGATTGGCATCGTTCTGCGATAATCATGCGCAGCATACCGCCCACACGCTCCCCTCAGTAGGGGTCGCTGCCTTCAGCGACCCGTTTCAGCAGACCGTCATGGGCGGCTGTGGGCAGCCGCCCCTACATATTATCCGGGCATATCGCTGATTCACGCCCCCGCATCCCTTCTTGGAAGGGTGGTTTGCGGCAAGCAGCGTTCGTGCTATACTGTCCCCATGAAGAAGAAACGCATCATCATCATCGCCGCGCTGCTGCTGGCGGCGGCGCTGCTGTTCTGGTTCTTCTACCCGCTGCGCAGCTACGCCGTGATGGGCGTCTATTCGGCGCAGCACGCAAAGGACAGCCTCATGAAGCGGCAGGGCTTCAGCGTGGACATCCCCGCGGGCTCCGGCTGGTATCCCTTCATGCTTGTCTACAACGCGGACGGCTTCGGCGAATGGTCCGGCACGGGCGCGGAGATGACGATACTCTACACCTTCGGCGCGTTCGACTCCAGCACGCGCACCTCGCGCTTCTACGACACCGACAGCGACCAGTACTGCGCGTTCTACGGCGCGTACGTGCTGCGCGGGGAAAGCGGCGCATTCGGCCTCACAGCGGGCGGAGAGGTGGACATGGAGGCCGTGGAGAGCGCCTTCGAATACGACTACACGGTGCTGGTGCTGGAGGGCTTCGGCTGCCCCTCACCTGTGTTCCGCGTAGACAGCGCGGAGATTGCGTACGGCGTGGAGTACGCGGGGACCGGCGGCTGGGCGCGCGTCGACGCGGCCCTGACCGTGAGCGGCGTGGCGCATACCCGCACGCAGAGCTGGACGGCATATCTGCAATACGGCCCGCCCACACAGCGCGTCAGCGAGGACTTCGCCGTGACGCAGCTTGCGGGTAGGCTGTACATCCGGTACTTTGCGGAATATGACTGCACGGTGATGCTGTACGCGCTGGCGCCCGGCGAGGCCACGGTGGACGCCTGCGACGCGGAGCAACTGTCCAAGACGGTGATATCACCGCTGGGGCACTGACCGCGGTCACGCATTATCAAGCTCAATCAAAAAAAGCGGAGGCGATGCTCTCCGCTCAGACTGCTGACAAAGGTATCTCTTGGAGGCTCTGCCTCCAAACCACCGCTTAAGGGATACATCCCTTAAGAATCCCATCAGTGCGCTGCCCTCGCGAAAGGCATCAAGCTGAGCGGAGGCGATGCTCTCCGCTCAGACTGCTGACAACGGTATCTCCTGGAGGCTCTGCCTCCAAACCACCGCTTAAGGGATACATCCCTTAAGAATCCCATCAGGTCGCTGCCCTCGCGAAAGGCATCAAGCTGAGCGGAGGCGATGTTCTCCGCTTTTTGAGTACGCCATTCCCATCAAAAAATATCCGGATTCAGCGTGCCCGCGAGTTCCGCCAGCGGGATGGCAAACTCCGGCTCCCCGTCTGCGCCCGGAGCGATGGAGTATTGCCCGAAAACGATGACGAGCGCGGTATCCGTCAGGTAATACCACTGCGAGGAGGATATTCCCCTGAAGTCGTACACTTCCATGTCTTCGTCGGCGGCAATCATCGCGCTGATGCGCTGGTTCAATACCGTCGTGTAATCCGTGCCCGGGGCAAACAGCCCGGCCAGCGCAGGCTGCTGTACAGGGGTTGTATTGACGACGTTGATAAACGCGCAGTCCGTCGCCGTACTCGCGCCTCCGTTATAATAAATAGTGTTGATACGGATTGAGAGTATGCCGCCGTCGTTGCGTTCGACCTCATAATCCGTTTCCATCGTGTAAGTGCCAAACGATTCGTCGGGGTTGTTGATTTTGTACCCTGCCTCAATGTCGTCGGCCATATCCTGCAGGTACGCGTACACCTGCGAATTGATGCCGCTTTGGGCAGCGCCGTCCGCCATGCCGGAAATCTCCGGGTAGCGGACATTGACGTAGATGTACTCGTTGCTGTAATTCAGCGAGCGCACGGTCACCGTGAGCGGGTCCGGCTTCGGGGTAGACGTCGGGGTGGGCGATGGGATGGGCGTCGCTTCCGCAGCCGTGGGCGTGGGCGCGGCCGCCAGAGTAGCCGTCGCGGAGGGCATTACCGCAGCGGCAGAAGCCTCCGCCTTAGCTGTGGTATCCGTCGGCGCAATCGTAACCGCTGCGGTGGTAACGCTGCAGCCGGTCATCGCGACGACAAGCAAAACCGAAATGGCTGCGCATATCGCTCTTTTCATAGGCTCTCCTTTACGCGGATATATTTCAGTATAGCACAGCGGCAAATTGTCCACAATTGCCCATCTTGCGCCCAGAGCGCCCGCTGTCTCAACCGCGGCACATACGGCAGCCCCCGCGGGGGCAACCTCGAACGGGGCCATGAAAAAAGCGGCACTGAGCGCCGCCTTGGAAGCATACCCTCCCCTATCTGCAGTCCTTACACCACGATTGATTCCGCACATCCCCGTTTCCCATCTGCCGGTATCCGAATTCGCTGATGGGCTTTTCCTTTCCGCAGTTGGGACAAACGCGGGTCGGCTCGCTTCCGTTGTAGCCGCTGGACTGAATGATGGGCCTCTCCTTATTCTCTTTCTTTTCAGGCATATTCCGCACCCCTTTTCAAATCGATACGTATCCGAAGCGGAGATATCACCGCGCAAGCAGTGACTTCACTTCCAGTATGGCCAGCTCGATAAGCGCCTTCGCGCTTGCATCCCCGTAGCCCGGGATGATGATGTTGCAGCGCGAGATGGGAATGAGCACCTTCTTCGCGGGGCTTTCGGCGATGGAGCGCGCCATGCGCGGCGTAATTTCGCCCATCATGCCGCAGGAGGCGATGATGCCCACCCCGCCGATGATGACGTCCGCGCTGCGCGCGTTGAAGCAGACGGCGTTCTCCCCCGTCGCCCCCGACGCCGCGCCCGCCTTCATCATGGCGGAGGTTGCCGCCACGTTGGTTCCCGCCGCGATGATGCGCACCCCATCGCCGCAGCCTTCAATCAGTTTCTTCACGATGGCAGCGCCAAGGCCCCCGCCCTGCGCATCCACCACGAGTATTTCGGCCATGGTCAAACGCCCCCCTTAAACGGCATTATACCGCATGACGGGAGGGCGGGCAAGAAGGGTTGAATTTTAGGGATTTTAGGGATATGTTTTGATGAATTTGAACAGCGTTGTCCGACGCATCGTCATTGCGAGCGAAGCGCGGCAATCCAGCGGGCATCATCATCGTTTCGTCTTTTTCTGGATTGCCGCGTCGCGCTGGCGCTCCTCGCATGCATAAATATGAAAGCGAGATTCTTTATAATGGATGAAACGATATTTACGCCATTCATCTGCTTTAAGGGAGAGGGATGCCGGACATTAACATTGCACGGCCTGAATAATTCCAATATGTAACATCCTGCTCTATAAACAACCACTTTATGCATTTGACGATAAGTTCAACATCAACACCCGAAGTAAAACGGAGTTGTTCAAACCATAAACCATGAATCTCTTCGCAATTAAATACTTGTTGTATTCTGCCGAAAAGTGCTTCGTACATTGCGCCATCTTCTGCTTTTTTTGTCTCTAAATCTTGAATAATAATTGGATGGGAGGGTCTACGGATACGCCTTTGTCCTGTTCGGGCAAAATACGTGTTCTCACAGCATACTGTAAAATCAAACCCTTTATTTAGATTAGTCGGACGGCTCAGATAAATGCTCTCTCCCTGCGCTGTTTCTTCAACATAGTATCTATATTTGGATGAGTTGTCTCCTTTACCCGTACCTGGTTCTTCAAGCTGAAAAGTATCTATTACTCTCCCGCGCACTTCATTTCTTGTACCAGAGTTCGGAAAAACCATATTAATCGTATGCATAGTGTAGTCCCTTTCGATTTATTTTGATGATATATTCAAACATAATTTTGTATAGTTTATAATTGTTTTTAATGCAGTCGTGGGGAGGCTTTTAGGGCTTTTAGGGATGTTTTCCCCAAGGGGCGGACAGTGTCGGGGGGCGCTGGTGGAATAGAAATTTTAAGGGTGTATGTCATTCTTTCAAATATCAATTATTTCTAAAGCATGAGGGGTACTCATTACCTATAAATTAAATAAAAGATTAACTTATTTATTTTCATCACAAATAATAATGCTATTATAAACTATCATCTCATCAGAAATTGAAAAACTAAATTCACCATTAATAATCACTTTACTGGAAATTAAAATATCATTAATTATTGCATAATTAAGCAAATTCTTTCGAAATAAAATATTTAATGTAATTTCACATTGCTCTTTAAGTATAAAATTTTTTTTTACATACCATTTAATAAAAACAGAAAATGTATTTGGTATACATGATACAATTTTTTTCCATAAAATTGTATCATTCTCGTTTGTAAACCCATTTAGACTTATTGATTTTATATGATATTCATCAGGCATAGCACCGTCGTACTGATAACATAATTCAATACTTAAAAATCGAGTTTTGGGTTGTCCAATCTCAACTTGATTAAGAAAGTTCTCTTTTTTCTTTGATTTATTTAAACGTATCGCATTGTTACTCGAACAATTCTTGCGTGGGACAATACTGAATCTATTCTGAGCTAGTTTATTTTCTTTATCTAATTTAAGATTGATTTCATGTAGCCTTCTATTTTGCCATACGGCTACTGCTCCTAATGTAATGGTTCCAAGAGTTGCAAGTGAAGTGGCATATAAAGTAAGAATATCGCTTGCAGTAAAAGCGATATTAGGAGGTTCATTCGATAAATAGCCCTCCATGTAGGCAGCATTTATAATAAATGGTATAATAACTATTGTAGCAAGTATAAGAACAATTAAAATCCACACCCACCATCTTCTATACCATTTCATATTCAAAGAGAAAAAATCTTTAAGTTTTTTCAACATATAACTCCTGTTAATACAATAATTAAAATAATAATATTTTATATTCGACATATTATCCCCAATTCCTGTGAATATAGAAAACCATCCATATCCACACCACCACACAGGGCGGATATGTCGCTATTGATAACAACAAGGGTCTTTGATTTTTACTTTTCTACAAAAGTGACCCTAAAAGCCCCTAAAAGGGTATCCCTGCCGCATCACGTACTGTCTACCGCAGGATTCACCTGTATCCTCACCGTCGGCCTTCCGGCTGTCGAAATCGCCTCTCGTTTCTACAAAAAACATCCCTAAAATCCCTAAAATTATTTTGCGGCAGGGTTCGCGTGTATCTTTGCCCACTGCCCGCCATCCCCCGCCGCGCATCGTCAAGGCCGTCCACGTTCCCGCAGCGCCCGCTTGCTGCCGATGCGCATGAAAATGCGGACGAACCGCGATATTTTGCTTTTAATGCCCGGACAATTGCGATATAATAGGCTCTCGTAGGGGTATTTACAAAACGGTTTCTATTTTACATACAAGGAGGAACACTCATGCCATTAGTAACCACCAAGGACATGTTCGAGAAGGCTTACAAGGGCGGATACGCCATCGGCGCCTTCAACGTGAACAACATGGAGATCGTACAGGGCATCACTGAAGCTGCCAAGGAATTGAACGCTCCGCTGATACTGCAGGTTTCCAAGGGCGCGAGGGCTTATGCCAACCCCATCTACCTGCGCAAGCTCGTCGAAGCCGCGCTGGAAGACACCGGGCTTCCCATCTGCCTGCATCTGGACCACGGCGATTCTTTCGAGACCTGCAAGGACTGCATCGACGGCGGCTTCTCGTCGGTCATGATTGACGGCTCGCACTTCTCGTTCGAAGAGAACATCGCGCAGACCAAGAAGGTCGTGGAATACGCGCACGCCAGAGGCGTCGTCGTCGAAGCCGAGCTCGGCAAGCTGGAAGGCGTTGAGGACGAAGTGAAGGTGGCCGCGGGCGAAGGCAGCTACACCCGTCCGGAAGAAGTCGAGGAGTTCGTCACCAAGACCGGCGTGGACTCGCTGGCCATCGCCATCGGCACCAGCCACGGCGCTTTCAAGTTCAAGGGCGAAGCCAAGCTGCGCTTCGACATCCTCGAGGAAGTCTCCCGGCGTCTGCCCGGCTTCCCCATCGTGCTGCACGGCGCGTCCTCCGTCATTCCGGAGTTCGTCGAGATGATCAACCAGTATGGCGGCAGCATGCCGGGCGCACAGGGCGTGCCGGAAGACATGCTGCGCAAAGCCGCGTCCATGGCGGTCTGCAAAATCAACATCGACTCCGACCTGCGCCTCGCGATGACGGCCTCCATCCGCAAGCACTTTGCGGAGCACCCGTCGGATTTCGACCCGCGCCAGTATCTGAAACCCGCGCGCGAAGCCATCAAGGGCCTTGTGAAGCACAAAATCGAAGCGGTGCTGGGCTGCGCCGGCAAAGCCTGAGAATCATTGTATCCGTAACCGGTGTCCGCTTCGGCGGACGCCGGTTTTCGTTTCAATCGGGCATTTTGGGTGCCGCGGCGCCCTTTTGGACATGTCCGCCAATGATGGCCTAAAGCCGCGATTTTGCGCGGTTTAAAGCGGATTTTTTGCTTGCTTTTTATATAGCGTCGTGTTAAAATACAGTCTGCTGTAGATTTGAGGAGGTAACAATGGACGTTGTAGTACTCATCATGGAAATCGTACTCTGCCTGTTCTCATTGTTCCTGATCGCGGTGGTTCTGCTTCAGTCGGGCCGCAGCGCGGGGCTTACGGGGGACATTTCGGGCGGCGCGGAATCGCTGCTTGGCAAAAACAAGGCGAAGGGGTACGAGGGTACGCTCAAGAAGCTGACCAAAGTTGCCGCCGTGGGAATGATGGTATTGGCTGTCGCACTGGTACTGATACAGGTATATGTGCTGGGAGTCGGTACAGACGAAACCGATGCGACGCCCACCCCGACGCCCGTACCGACGCTGCTGAATCCGTCGGAGAGCGTTTCGGCCAGTGCCGCAACGTCGGAGGAAGCTTCCGTGGAAGCCACGATAAGCGCATCCGCCGAAGCGTCCGTTTCGCCCGATGCATCGGCTACGCCGGCATCCTGAAGCGCCATGCAGGCTGCGCCTTCCCGAATTTACGGGAAGGCGTTTTTTGTTGTCAGCCTTCCGCAAACGTGCGGTTTAGGGGTACAATACTGACGAGAGTCTGCAGCGGATTGGAGACGTATGAATAATATAGAAGATAAAATTATGGAAACCCTCGCGGGAAACCGCGGGATGACGGAATTCGAGGCACTGCTTGCCGCCACCGGGGAAAAGCCGGGCGATTTGCGCGACGCGGTGCAGGAGCTTGCCGCGCAGGGGCGCGTGCTGAAAAACGCCAAGGGGAAGCTGTTTCTTCCCGGCCGGTTCGGCTTCTTTTCGGGCAGGCTGGAGGTAAAGCGGCAGGGCTTTGGCTTTCTGCTGGACGACAATGGCGACCTCTTCATCCCTGCCGATAAAAAGGGCGGCGCGATGGACGGCGATCTCGTCGTGGTGCGTCTGCTGTCCGAAGCGGAAAGCGACCGCCGCCGCGAAGGCGAGGTCACACAGATACTGGAGGAAAAGCACCGCGTCATCGTAGGCGTGCTCTCGGGCAAGTTTGTGCTGCCCGATGACGAGCGCATCGACGACATCTATGTGCCGGCCAAAGCGCGCGGCAGTGCGCGCGACGGGCAGAAGGTCGTCGTGGAGCTGAAGAAACGCGCCAAGGGCAATCACGGCGCGGAAGGCCGCGTGACGGAGGTGCTGGGCGCGGCGGGTGCGGCGCGCGTAGAGATGGAAAGTATCATCAAGCGGCTGGAGCTGCCCGAGGCCTTTCCCGCCGATGTGGAGCAGGAAGCGCAGAGCGTGGCGGCGCGCAGTCTGAACCTCAAAAAGCGCGAGGACTACCGCGATCAGACCATCATCACCATCGACGGCGCGGACGCCAAGGACCTGGACGACGCCGTATCCGTGCAAAAGACAGACGACGGCTGGGAGCTGGGCGTACACATCGCGGATGTGGCAGACTACGTGAAGGCAGGCAGCAAGCTCGACAAGGAGGCGCTGCACCGCGGCACCAGCGTCTACCTCGCCGACATGGTCATCCCAATGCTGCCGCATGCGCTCTCCAACGGCGCGTGCTCTCTGAACGAGGGCCAGGACAAATTAACGCTGTCGTGCGTGATGAAAATCGACGCGCGCGGGCGTGTATTGAGCTCGCACATCGCGCAGAGCGTCATCTGCTCCAGGCACCGCATGACGTACAGCGATGTCAACGCCATCTTCGCGGACGACACGGCACTGCAGAAGCGCTATGCCGACATCCACGAGGACCTGCTGAAAATGAAGGAGCTGGCCGGACTGCTGCGCGGACGGCGCGAGGAAAAGGGCAGCATCGATTTCGAGCTGGAGGAAGCGGCGTTTACCTACGGCGTGGACGGGCGCGTAACGGGCGTGGCCCCGCGGGAGCGCGGCGACGCGGAGCGGCTGATTGAGGAGTTCATGCTGACCGCGAACAAGACGGTGGCGGAAACCTACTTCATCCGGGAGCTGCCCTTTGTGTACCGCGTGCACGAAGCGCCCGACAACGAAAAGATGAGTGCTTTCGCGGCGTTCTACACCAACTTTGGCAAGCTGCGCGGCACGCTGGAGGACGTACACCCGAAGAAGCTTCAGGGTATACTGCACGACATCAAGGGCACGCCGCACGAAAACATTGTGAGTCAGATTATGCTGCGCTCGATGAAGAAGGCGGAGTACAGTCCGGAGTGCAAGGGACATTTCGGCCTCAGCTTCGAGTATTACTGCCACTTTACCTCCCCCATCCGCCGCTATCCGGATTTGATGGTGCACCGCATCATCAAGGACGACCTTGAGGGCAGGATGACGGAAAGGCACATCGAGGCGCTGGAGGCCATCGTGGCGCAGGCGTCGCGCCAGAGCAGCGTGCGGGAGCGCGCGGCCATGGAAGCGGAGCGCATGGTGGACGACGTCAAGAAGGCCGAATACATGCAGGGCCGCGAGGGCGAAGTGTACGACGGCATCGTGAGCGGTGTGTCGCGCAATGTCATTTTTGTGCAGCTTGACAACACCGTGGAGGGTGTGATACCATTATCATCCTTCCATGACGATTACTACGTTTGGGTGGAAAAGCAGTACTGCGTGATGGGCGAGCGGACGCGGCGCAAGATCAGTCTCGGCGACGAAATGCGCATCCGCGTGGAGAGCGTGAACGTGTATCCGCCGCGCATTGAATTCGCGCCGGAGAGGTGAGCAAGTTGGGCGAAGGCGTCAAGATTCTGATTAAGAACAAGAAGGCGTACCACGACTACTTCATTGAGGAAACCGTAGAAGCAGGTATTGTGCTGGTGGGCAGCGAAGTCAAGTCCATCCGCGGCGGTCAGGCCAACATCAAGGACGCATTCGTGCGAATTGAAGCGGGCGAAGCATTTGTGAACGGCATGCACATCACCCCTTACGAGAAGGGCAGCGCTTTCAATGAGGACCCGCTTCGCAGACGCAAGCTGCTGCTTCACCGCAGCGAGATTGTCAAGCTTTACAGTTTGGTCACACAGAAAGGCTTGACGCTGGTACCGCTTGCGGTATACTTAAAGAAAGGGAAGGTCAAAGTGGAGCTCGGCGTAGCGCGCGGCAAGAAGCTGTACGACAAGCGGGCGAGCATTGCGGAGCGCGATGCGCAGCGAAGCAAAGAAGTTGCCATGAAGATGGCGCGGTAAACAATCACCAATGCCCAAGGCTGGGCAGGCAAAACCAGGGCTCTAAAAAGCAACGCCTTTTAGAGTGGCATATGGGGGCGTACATGGCTTTCGACGGGGGTTTGCCGGAGTTGGATAAGCGGGTCGCAGTTCCGGAGTGCTGCGTTAAAAAGCCGGACCTAAATTTTAGTTGCAGATAACACTCAACTAGCTTACGCTGCTTAACGCAGTGTAATGTCCTGCCGGTGGCACCCTAACCGCCGGGGCCAGGGCATCATTAACTAGGGGAACCGCCTCTGCTAAGCTTTGCACAGAGGACGGGATGATGAAGCTACCGCAAGCACGCACCTGGGCGCGGGTGTGTGTGGAGGGAAACGGTTTAAATACACGTCCTGCACCCGGAGAAAATCCAAAGCTGGGACTTTCGGACAGGGGTTCGACTCCCCTCGCCTCCACCAAGAATAAAAAATGGGTACCGCAAGGTATCCTTTTTTTATTCTTGATATAGTTGGAGGGAGTCGAAGCGAGCGTTAAGAAAACGTGCCAGTGGCACGTTTTTAGCGAGACGGGGTTGCACCAAACCTGTAAAATCGCGCAGTAAAGAGCGAGCACAGCAGCCTGCACTACAGACAACCCCTCGCCTCCACCAATGTTAAAATAGAAGCACCCGTAAGGGTGTTTTTATTTTAACAATAAAGCGAGGGGAGTCGAAGCGAGCGTTAAGAAAACGTGCCAGTGGCACGTTTTTAGCGAGACGGAGTTGCACCAAACCTGTAAAACCGCGCCGTAAAAAAGCGAGCACAACAACCCGCCCGCAGGCAACCCCTCGCCTCCACCAAGTATAAAATGAGTACCGTCAGGTATCCCTTTTTTTATTCTGATATAGTTTGGGAGAGTCGTGGCGGGCGTAATTTTAGCAACCTTCAAACGAAAGATGCACCCATCTTACTAAATTAAAAAAGTTAAGGAATTGGGCATTTTAAACCTGAGCGTTGATAGTTTTGTGTGTTTGTATTAATATTTGATCATCATTCCCAAGGCCTGTTGGAAGGGGTACACTTGTGGAAATCACCTATTTTTTGATAGTTGGCTGTTCATTAGTGCTGTTATTTGCTGTTTTGGTCAATGCCGCACGAGACTTTAGCGTCGCAGGTTCAAAGGCTTTTTTAATACAAATTGTCTTAGTGACCATATGGTCGGCGGGCTCTCTTATGGAGATGCTTTCAACTACCGTGCAGGGCATGCTTTTCTGGCGGAACATTGAGCAGATTGGCGTATTTCTGCTTCCGGTGGCTTGCGTCTATTTCGCACTGGATTATGCCCGGTACGATAAGCTTAAAAAGTACCTGTTTCTATTGCTGATCATTCCGGTTATTGTAATCGTGCTGGTTTTCATGGATTCATCTACGCATTTTCTGCGTACTGATTACGTTGTCAGCTACAGTCCTCTATTTGGTAAAGCGCTGTCGGTTCACCAAACAAATCTCGGTAAAGCCGTTGTTGCATACAATTATACCGTCGCATTCATTGCACTTGCGATTCTTTTTACATTCTACAGACAGGTTGCCAGAATCCTGAGACGGCAAGTGCTGCTCATCCTCATTGCCACAGGGCTTGTTTTCCTGCTGGGTTTTCTAAAAACCGCGTTTCTTGAGGGCACAAGCATCAACGTTCCTATTGTCACGATCTATCTGCCCGGCAGCCTCATTCTATACTACAATCTGTTTAAGAATAACTTCTTTCGTGTATCTCCCATTGCACGAGATAAGGTGTTCGACGTGATGGATTTAGGCATCGTCGTAAATGACAGCTCCGGGATGATTGTGGATATCAACCCTTTTGCCGTACAGCTTTTAAGTACAATTTTCGGAATTCATGGGAAACTGACCGGCAAAAAGATGAGTGAAGTTTTGGGGCAGTACCCAAACTGGGTGGAACTCACGCAGAACGGTACCGACGGGGAGACAGAGGTGAGAATAGCAAACCAGGACCATTTCATTCACCTTAGAGTTTATCCTTTGCAATCTCACAGGAATGCTCCTGTTGGATCGGTATCCATCATGCGCGACATCACCATTCTGCGCCTGCAGGAATCGGCGTTAAAGATGAAAGCGGAGATGGACAGCTTGACGGGACTGTTGAATCGGGACAGCTTTATGGAAGCATATGCAAAAAGGCTGATGGAATCTGAACTCACGGGCAAATCCGTTTCGGTGTTCATGATGGATCTGGACAGGTTTAAGGGTATTAACGATACATACGGCCACGACAGCGGCGACCAAGTGATTAGGGCATTTGCGGATGTATTAAGGGAGGTGCTGCGCCACGAAGACGCTTTTGCGCGCATCGGAGGCGACGAATTTGCGGCTGTTCTTCCGGGCGTGGACAAAAAGAAAGCCCTGATAATTGCCAATCGGATTCTGAAAACTGCCAATGACAAGGTCGTGCATCTCGGGGAGGAACGCAGCGTTCAACTTTCGCTCAGTATCGGAATTTGTGAAAATAAGCTCGCACCAGAGGAAGATATCCTTAAATGCGCAGACAAAGCGATGTATTTGGCAAAAGGCAAAATGGGCAACTGTTGCGTCGTATGGGAGTAGAATATAGCCCTGGTGCATTGCGTGATCCTTCCCATAACCGCGAGCCTTGATAAGCCGCTGCAAAATGGTATGCGGCTTATTCTGTAGTCCGTCTGGGAGCCTTGTAGCCCATGTCTTTGGATATTTGCTCCGCGGCTTCCTTCACCAGCGCTTTGGCGGCCAGAAACGCCTCGCTGGATGTCCGCCGGAACATGCCGATAACGCCCAGCGCATAGCGGGGTTCGCCGTAGATGTTGAACAGCGGGGCTGCCGCTGCGCGCAGTCCGATACGATGTTCGCCATCTTCCACGGCAACGCCCTCTGCGCGAATTTTCTCGATCTCAGCCATCATGCCCTCGAGGGTGCAGATGGTGTGCGGTGTGAAGGATATCAGCTCGCCCTTAAACATGCTCTCCAGCTGCACGCGCGGCAGGTATGCCAGCATCGCTTTGCCGGCGGCAGTGCTGTGTACCGGCAGGCGGTCGCCCACCTCCGTCACGACACGCAGCGAGCTGTTGGTATCCGCGTAATCCACTATCAGCACTTCGCCCTTGTCAATGATGGATAGCTGCACGGACTGTCCGGTCTGTATGGCGATGTTCTGCAGGTGCGGGCGCGCCAGCGGGACAATGTTCCACGACGCGCTGACGATGCTGCCGAGCTCAAAAAGGCGAATCCCGAGATGGTATTTGCCGTCGGCCCCCTGGCTGATGTACCCGCTCTCGCGCAAAGGAGCCAGCAGCCCGTGCACGGTGCTCTTTGGCATGCCGGAGAATTGCGCCAGCTCCTGCAGGGAAAGAGGCCGTCTTGCTTCCGCGAAGTAATCGATCAGCCGGATGGCTTTCGCAACCGATTTTACATGGTTCAGCTGTTCTGACATGACTTCCTCCATTTCTCCGCTTATTCTAGCATGCAGAGGTTCTCTGCGCAAAATAATTCTTTATTACCGAACAATAATTCTCCATTGCCGAACTCGCTGACTTGTTACCGGTTCTTCCATCCAATATGATTGTAATAATAAGTTGAAAGTACGTACGCAATGGAAAGAAGTGAATCAAAGAAATTGTCCGCGTCAAAAGACCGAACTGAAATAAACCCGCCGCTTTACGCGCATCCAAGGCGCAGGTTGGCGGTATTGTCTTTTGCTTTACTGGCGGTATTTTTGTTCTCTTTCTGTATTGGAAGATATGGCGTGCCTCTGGGACAGCTGCTGAAGATATTTCTGAATCTCGTATTTAATATCCCGAAGACGTGGACGGTCAACATGGAAACCGTTGTGTTCAATATCCGTCTGCCCCGCATACTGCTTGGCTGTCTGGTAGGGGGCTGCCTGTCCGTGGCGGGCGCTTCGTATCAGGGCGTGTTTAAAAATCCGATGGCAGCTCCCGATATTCTGGGCGCGTCTTCGGGCGCTTGCTTTGGAGCGGCGATAGCCATTTACTTCGGAGCCTCAAGCAGCATCATAACGGCTTCGGCGTTTGCTTTCAGTTTGCTGACGGTATGCCTCGTTTACCTCATAGGCCAGCGCGCCAAAGGAAATCGGCTTCTCAACCTGATTCTAGCCGGCATCATGATAAGCTCGCTGTTTTCTGCAGCCACATCGTATATCAAGCTGGTGGCCGACCCCAATAACGTATTGCCCCAGATTACGTATTGGCTGATGGGCAGCCTTGCCGGAGCCAAAATGCGAGACGTCTTCTTTGTAATTATTCCCATGGCGCTGGGCCTCGTTCCGCTCTTTTTACTGAGATGGCGTATCAACCTGCTTACCCTCGGCGACGACGAAGCGCGGACCATGGGCATTAACGCAAGCGCGCTGAGATTCGTCGTGGTTATCTGCGCGACGTTAATTACAGCGGCCAGCGTCTCTGTCAGCGGCATGATTGGCTGGGTAGGGCTTGTTATCCCCCATTTAAGCCGACGCCTTGTAGGCAACAACTATAAGTTTCTGCTTCCCGCAAGCATTTTGATTGGCGCGGCTTTCATGCTGGTGGTAGACAACGTTTCCCGAAACCTCTTGGCCACCGAAATCCCCATCGGAATACTGACCGCGTTTGTGGGAGCGCCGTTTTTCATCTACCTGATAATGAGGAAAAAGGGATGAACATCAAGGTCAGCGCGCTCAGCTTTTCATATGGCCCGCAAAGGGTGCTGGATGATATCACCTTCACTGCGCGTGAAGGTCAGCTGCTGTCGGTTCTGGGCCCGAACGGCGTCGGCAAAAGCACTTTATTTAAATGCATGCTCGGCTTGCTGCACAACTACAAGGGAAGTGTTCTGGCGGACGAAGCGGATGTGGGCAAAATGCCTGCTGCCGAGCTTGCCCGCCTTATCGCGTATATACCGCAGGCGCACCATCCGGTATTCGATTACGCGGTACTGGATGTCGTCCTGATGGGCATGGCGCACCAGGTAAACGCCCTATCTTCGCCGGGGAAAAAGGAGATTGAACAGGCGCAGGCGGCGTTGGAGAAAATCGGCATCATGGACCTGGCAAGCAAAAGCTTTTTAAAGCTTAGCGGCGGCGAGCAGCAGCTTGTGCTGATTGCGCGTGCGCTGGCGCAGCAGGCCAAAGCGCTTCTCATGGATGAACCCACGTCCAACCTTGATTTCGGAAATCAATTTCGTGTTCTGCAGCAAATCCGGCAGCTTGCCAACGACGGGCTGACCGTCATCATGTCGTCACATAACCCCCAGCACGTTCTGCACTTTTCGGATCAGATTCTTGCGCTTAAGAATGGCCGTGTAACCGCGTGGGGGCCGCCCGACGAGGTGCTGGACGAAGATCTGCTGCGGCTCCTTTATGGCGTTAACGTCCGCATCGTCGATACCGATGCAGGGCGGATGATTGCGCCGGTATTGGAGGGCAAGAACCGATGAAGCTGGCGGAGTACAGTCCGGAGATCATCCGGTTCATGAGTGATGCTTCCGAGTACAGCGCATACCATCGCGATCTGGCGGCGAAGCTCAGCCGCTATCTCTCCGCGTACAGCGATATCTGCGATGCGGGCTGCGGCCTGGGGTATTTAAGCCTGGCCTTGTCGCCATACTGCAAAAGCGTCAGTGCCGTTGATATCTCACCGAACGCGCTGTCCGTGCTGACCGGAAATATCCGAGATTCGGGCTGCCGAAACATTCAGGTGGTGGAAGGCGATATCGCTTCATGTCCGCCCGGCGAACCATATGATGCCATGGTCTTCTGCTTTTTCGGGCATACGACGGAGGCGCTGGGAATTGCGAAAGCGCAATGCCGCGGTAAGGTCATCATTATCAAAAGGGATCGGGAGATGCGCCGGTTTTCGCTGTATCCGCAGCCCGTTGCGCGGCAGACGTTCTCCCAGACCTGCAGCGAACTCTCCGCCATGGGCATACCCTTCTCCAGCGAACGTTTTGTACTGGAAATGGGCCAGCCTTTCCGTTCTTTCGGTGATGCGGCAACGTTTTTCCGTATTTACAGCAGTGACGGCGGTTCAGGACAGGTCTCAGACCCAGAGGTCGAAAGCCGCCTTGTCCGGCTGGAATCCGGAAAATACCCATACTATTTTCCCTGTGCGCAGCAACTGGGAATCATCGTGATTGATACCGGGGATATCCCCGATATTAAAGTTAAAAACTAAGAGGAGGACATATGAAAAAGAGAATTTCATTGTTGCTTGCCGTTTTGATGCTGTTCGCAGCATTGGCAGGCTGCGCGCCGGCGGCTGAAAGCACCACACCGGAGGCTACGCCGGTAACATCAGAGACTCCCTCGGCATCCGTTGAAGCGACGCCGGAAGCACCGTCTACAGTGGTGTTTACGGATTCAGTCAACCGCCAAGTGGAGGTGCCTGCCAACATCACCAAAATAGCGATATCCGGCCCCATGGCGCAGATATTTGTGTTTGCGCTCGCGCCTGATAAGCTGGTGGGCATCGCGGACGAATGGGATGCTTCGGCGGAGCAGTTTCTCGCCACCGAGTATTACAACCTGCCGATTCTTGGACAGCTTTACGGCGGCAAGGGAGAGCTGAATCTGGAAACGCTGCTGGCCAGCGGTGCAGAGGTCGTTATCGATGTGGGCGAGCCCAAGACAACGATTGTTGAAGACCTCGATGCGTTGCAGGAACAGACCGGCCTGCCGTTCGTACACATCACCGCTACCACAGCAACGATGGGCGATGCTTACCGCAAGCTTGGCGAGCTGCTCAACATGCCGACCGAAGCCGCGGAGCTGGCCGATTTCTGTGATGAGGTGTATGCCCGCACTCAGGAAATTGCCGCCAGCGTCGAGAAGGTCAACCTGCTGTATTGCCTCGGTGATACGGGATTGAACGTGCTTGCGCAAACATCCTATCATGCCGAAGTCATCGATCAGCTTTCCAATAACGTCGCCGTCGTGGAGGACCCGTCGTCCAAGGGCTCCGGCAACGAGGTGGACATGGAGCAGATACTGCTCTGGAATCCCGATGTCATTCTCTTCGCGCCGGACAGCATCTATAACACCGTTGCGGACGACCCCGCATGGCAGAGGGTCAGCGCGATTTCCAGCGGCAAGTATTACGAAGTGCCGTCTGCGCCGTATAACTGGATGGGCTTCCCGCCTTCCGTACAGAGATGCCTTGGCATGATGTGGATGGCCAAGCTGCTGTATCCCGACGCCGCGCAGTATGACCTGTATACAGAGGTAACAGAATTCTACAAGCTGTTCTATCATTGCGACATCACACAGGAGCAGTACGACGCGCTGGTTGGCAATTCAATCGGCAAACTCGCGGAATAAGCTTCGTCAAGGGGTTGTACGAAGGACCGGCCGTAAGACTGGTCCTTCCCGGCTCTTGCGGCATCGTGCGGGAATCTTCCGCAACGGGATTCTCTATCACCAGGAAAGCGATGGGACGGCAGTCATGCGTCATATACTGATATGCGGGGATGTGGGCGTGGGCAAAAGCACGCTGATTGAAAAGCTGCTGCGGGAGAACCGTCGTCCCTTGTGCGGATTTATTACAAAGCGCGTTGACACCGAAGGCAGCGAATTGCACGAAGTCTATATCCATCCCGTCAATGGCGAATGGCTGCATACCCAGGAGAACCTGGTGGGGACGATAGACGCTTTGGGCGCGCACCCCAATCCGCAGGCTTTTGATGCTTACGGCACGCTGATGCTGAACACTGTACGAGGCGGGCTGGTGGTGATGGACGAGCTCGGTTTTTTGGAGAGTCAGGCTTTTGTATTCTGCAAAAAGGTCTTATGCACATTGGATGGAGATATTCCCGTACTGGCTGCCATCAAAAGCAAGGATACGCCGTTTTTAAGAGCGGTGAAGGCTCATCCGCGGGTGAATTTACATCAAATAACGCCCGATAATCGCGATGAGTTATTTGCATCACTCGTTACGCAAATCAAAACGTGGAATCAACGGATCCCCGAATGAATGAACACGGTGTACTGAACTTCACCTTTTCCCGGGAACCGGCCATCACGATAAAAATAAGCACCTGCAAGGCGCTTATTTTTTCATATATAAGAACCATCCCTTATGGCACAAACTTCGGTTTGCCAAACAGATTAAACAGCGGTTTATCCACGATTTTGCCGGTCATCTGATTGCGCACCTCGTGGTTGCCAAGCTTGCTGAGCTGAATGCCATACGCGCCGCCCACCGCTTCCACCGTCCACTGGCTGCCGAGATACATGCCCATATGGGGAATGCCGCTGCTGGTTTTTCTGAAAACGCAGTCCGCGGGGCGCAGCGCCTTTTTTTCGATATTGCTGCAGTAGTTCCGGTAAATCGAATTGGCGGTTGCGTCGAAGGTGCGCGATACGACCTGTGCCTTCCGCCAAATGCCCACGAGCAGTCCGGAGCAATCCGAGCAGGCAATGGGAATGCCTTTTGCCACACACTCCAGATAGTGCTTTATCATAAACTCCTTGCGCCCGCCCGTAAAATAGGCGGGACGCTGTTCGGCACGCGCGTTGATGTATTCCACCGTGGGCACCTGAACGGTGAGATCGGGCTTGTAGAGATTCGCCCCGTAGATATACAAGCCGCATGGATATACCCAGCGCAGCGTCTCGGCCACCAGGTCGACGCGAAGCTGCGTCTCCCCCGCCAGCGCAAGGTTGATCTCGGAAATGGCGGTGGGCGACACGTATGGAAAATCCAACGGATTCAGCGGCCCCTTGCTCTGATCGGCAACCGCCTTGTTGAGAGCCGCCCGGGTCTCCGGCCCTACGATACCGTCCACTTTAATACCCGCGTACTTCTGAAACCGAATTACGGCGTCGCTGGTGATGGGGCCAAATATCCCGTCCAGATCTCCGAGATAAAACGGCAGCAATGTGGTGGGATCGATCAGCAGATTGAGCTGCTTCTGAATCAGCAGCACGTCGGGTCCTCTCATATAGGGGTTGGTAAGCTTCAGCAGCCTCTGGCTTTCGGATACCGCCGCGATCTCAGCCAGTGCTTCCTCTGTCTCGGAATCTACGGCACCGCTGGGCTCGATGAGCATCTCCGTCTGAAAGGTAACCACCGCGTCGCGCGTCTGCGGCCCGAACACCCCGTCCTTTTCTGCGGTATAAAAGGGAAGGCCGCTGGACGGATCCGTGAGCAGGCTGAGCTTTTCCTGAAGCTGCAGCACCTCGTCTCCCTCAATATACGGCGTTTCCAGCATCAAATAGGATTGAGCCATAATATCCCCCTCCAATTCGTCGATGCTGTAGAATATGCCCGGGCGGCGGCAAGCGTGCCCGCCTGCGCGTGGCAGCGGACGCAAAAAAGCCGCCATGGACGGCGGCCCCGATGTTCGCCCGCGCTATACGTACCGCATGGAGATCTTATCACCAATGAACCGCAGCATCACCTCGGCGAGATAATCATACATCTCCCCCGTCATCTCTTGCTCCAAGCCGATCCCATGCCACTGTTCGAGGCAGGCGCGGCAGCAGGTACCGCATGCATGCTGCGCCCAGTAGATCAGGTTGTCACTCAGAGGCGTCTGACGTCCATCGTAGGCGTTCTGACTTTTGGGTTTGGATACCGAAGACCTCAGCCGCTTGACGATTTTCTGTTTGAGTGCGTCCCGGCTGAGTTTGACGACATCGCCAACCATCTGAAATGTCGGCTCCTTTTCGCACCAGTACGCAAAGCGCACATCTTCGCGCTTCAGCGACAGTACCAGATAATCGATGTCGCCGATGTCGCGCCGGTACAGCCGTTCCCAATCGATGGGCACGGCGTTGCAATATCGGCAATGACCTTTGGGGATACCGCTTTTCACAATTCTCTTGCCCGTGCGGAAGCTGTGCAGCCCGCGGACGCAATCATCCTCCGGGCGATGCTGAAACAGCTCCCCCATACGACACCTCCGAACATCCTCGTTTTGTTGATTATACACCGCCGACACCGCGCTGTCACCCGCTCACCATTGTCGCGGCAATCGCGTTCATATCGCCAACAATCGGCACATCCGCCGCTTTCATAATGGGCGCATTCTCGTCAATGTTAACTGCGCATAGCCTCTTTATGCCCTGAATCCCTGCCATGAACTGAACGGAGCCCGATATGCCAAAAGTGATGAGCAGGTCGGCATGGGTACGCTGTCCGCTGAGGCCAATCTGACGGCTGCGGGGCAGCCAGCCGCGTTCCACCAGCGCACGTGAACCCATCAGCGCCGCGCCGCAGTTTTCCGCAAGGCGCTCAAACAACACCAAATCATCCTTTGAAATAAGCCCGCCGCCCACCGCAATCACGATGCGCTCGACATTGCCCTGCGGTGACAGTCTGTCCAGCCACTCAGCGTGGCCCCCGCTTTCTTCTTGAGCATTTTCCGGCACAGGCATCAGGATAATTTTCGTTTTCGATGTTTCGGCTGCATTTGAGACGCCATAGCGCAAGGTAGCAATCTGGGGCCGCGCCTCAGGCGTGACAATCTGCGCCATCACGCTGCCGCCAAACGCGGGGCGGGTCTGCAACAAAAGGCCGTCCTCGCGGAAGGAGAGCGCCGTGCAGTCCGCAGTGACGCCGGTCTTCAGCGCAGCGGCGGCCATAGCGGCCAGCATCCGGCCTTCCGGAGTCGCCCCGGCAAGCAGGATATCCGGCTGCAGCTTCCGTATGCACGAAACCAGCGCATCCGCCTGCTCCTCCGCGATGAAGCTGTCAAAGCGGGTATCCGCATAAACGTATATGGTATTCAGCCCGTATGCTTTCAATCGACTCTCGAGCGCCGCATCCCAGCTTTCGGCCAGCAGCACACCGCAAGCCTTTCGGCCGCTTTGCGCCGCCAGTTCACAGGCAGCCGCCGCGATTTCCACTGAGACGGGATGCAGCGCGCCGTTCGCCTGCTGAAGCAGTGCGAGGATGATGCCGTTATCCATGCCGCGCCTCCTTCAACTCCATGCAAAGCAGTTCAGCCGCTTCCTGCGCTGAAAGCCGCAATACTTCCGTTTTGGCCTGCGCGGTATTTTCGTATACCTTGACGACGCGTGTCGGCGAAGCAGTGAGGCCGTAATGCGATGCGTTCGCGTCGGGCATATCGGCCAGCGTAAGGCATCGGATGTCCACGGATTTGGCCCGCAGCCGGGCTTTCAGCGTGGGGATGCGCGGCACAGCCGCTTCGCGTCCCACCGCGACGACCGCCGGATATGGCAACGTCAACCGCTGTGTACCGCCGGACAGCTCCTGCCGCACCGTGATGCCCTGCGATGATACATCCTCGACTTTTTTTACCCAGCCCGCGATATGCGCGCCCGTCTGTACCGCGAGTGAGAATGGCACCTGTGCCGTGTCCCCGTCGGTGGTTTGCTGTCCGCAGAAGATGAGGTCGAATCCGCCCAAAACGCGGATAGCCTGCGCGAGCGTATATGCCGTGACGAGCACATCCGCGCCAGCGAACGCCCTGTCGCAGAGCAGCACGCCCTGACTTGCGCCCATAGCGACGGCTTCCCGCAACGCTTCGGTTGCTGAAGCCGGGCCCATGCTGAGCGGGGTCAATTCGCCGCCGGTGCGCTCCGCCGCCTGCAGCGCGGCCTCGATGGCGCACGCGTCCCACGGGTTCAGCGTATGGGCTGCCCCGCCGCGCAGCAACACGCCGCGCTCCGTATCCATGCGTGCGCTGCCTGAGGGAACCTGTTTTATACACACCGCGATGCGCATCGCTATGCTCCCATCCGCCCGGACGGGTCAAGGAATGCCTTGGCCGCCTGCCGGACCGCCCCATAATTGTCTGTTAGCCCGTCCATCCATGGACGGCGGATTTTTCCGATGCCATATTCTGCCGCGAGTTTGCCGCCAGTCTGAACGAGCCTTGCAGCCAAAGCGGAAAGCACCTGCCCTGCGGCTTCCCGCTCCTCTTCGGTCTGTGGGGAGAGCGCCACGTGCAATCGGTTTTGCAGCAGGTGACCGTAGATAATGCTGCTGAGTCCGTGCTTTTCCAGCTCATGTTCGCAGGTGTGCAGGGTATCAGCAAATCGCTCCGGTGGCGCGGCGAAATCCAGTTCCCATTTCATCGCGTCCCCGCTCAAAGCTGTGGTAAGCGACTCTGTCAGTGTGTGGCGCATATCCCGCAAACGGTGCACTCCAGAGCCGTTCTCCGCCCACGTATGCGCGTCGTCTCCGTCCGCTTCGGCGAACAAAGCGAGGTGTTCTTCCAGCGCTTCTTCCAACGTCGTACCATCGTCGCCGCGCAATTCAACATAGAGCGCGGCCAGTGCATCCTGCGGAAAAGCGGGCAGGGATTGCTGCGCTGTGCGCTGAGACGCTCCGAGCATCGCAAGTGCGTCACTGTTATAGTATTCAGCGGCAAAAAGCAAATCAGTGTGGGATTGCCGCCATGCCGCAAGCCCCAGGGTAAACTTCACCGCCGATTCCTTGTCAACGAAGAAATAGACTACGCCCCAGCATTCTTTATATAGCGGCAGAAGCAGCAAATCCAGCTCAGCCGCAATGCCGAGCCGCCCCTCGCTGCCAAATAGAAAGTCGATTAGGTCGCATCTCGCATGTCCGCATAGCCCCAACCTCTGTCCGTCCGGCAGGGTGCAGCCACTTTCGTCAATGCAATATTCGCCGCGGCGGATGTCCCAGATATCGCCCGCAGGAGTAACCCAGCGCAGCCGATGGACAAACTGCGAGGATGCTCCATAGCGTAGATCACTCATCCCGGAAGCGCCCGTGGCGAACATGCCGCCTATCGTGGCGGTGAGTTCGGTGGGGTTGGGGACAAAGAAAAGGCCGCGCGAAGCTGCCGTAATCTCGATTTGCTCCAGCGTTACGCCCGCCTGTACATGCAGAAGTGTACGGCCTTCCGCTTCTTTGAATTCCGGCGCGGCATTCATTTTGGACAAATTAATGACCCATCCGCCCTGCGGTACCGCTCCGCCCACAAGGCCGGTACGCGCGCCCTGCACGGTAAGCTGAACATCGCTTTCCGCTGATGCCCGGATAACGCTCACCAGTTCCTCCGCCGTTTCGGGGAAAGCAATACCGTCCGCGAATCCTGCCATTTGCGATTCGTCATGCAGAAAGCTTTGCGTTTTAGGCGATATGGGTTCCGGTTTCAAAGGCTGTCCATCCTTTCGAGCAGTTTATCGACCAGCGCAGGGGCGTCCGTGATCATGCCGATGTCCGCATTCCCGAATATCAGCGCGCTCCGGTCTATGTTGATTGCAAGCACCTTGCCTGCGTTTTCGATGCCGACTGCAAACGCGCCCGCACCCGATGCGCCGAGCACGAGGCAAATCTCCGGCGATACACTTGCGCCGGACTGGCCGACGATTTCGTCCGGGCTGCCCCAGCCGGAGAGCGCCGCCATGCGCGTAAGGCCAAAGCCCGCACCGAGGTTGTCCGCCAGCCGCCGCGCCTTATCGCAGTTCTCCCGGCTGCCCATTCCCGCGCCACAGATAACGACGAGCTGGGGATTGGCAAAACCATTATCAGCAGCGGGTGATATCTGTTCTTCGCTGATAAGCCACGCGGGGGAGGACACCTCTGCTGTAAGCGGTATGCGTTCCACATTCGCCGGAAGCTGAGCCATCGTCAGCACCACAGGGAGACTGGGCAGCTGCGTCCAGACAAGGTTGGAGGCACAGACGCGCCGCGAGACTGTGCCAACTGCACTCAATGACGCGGCGGTGAGCAGAAAGCTTCCGGTGGTTGCGGCAAGTCCTGCCGCAAGCTGCCTGCCGCTATTCGTGTCGGGCAGCAGTGCATAATCCGGTCTACGGTCACGCCAGTCTGCAACAAGGCACGCAAGCGTTTCGTCCGCGTCGTACCAAGGGATATTTGAACTATCGTATACAACGGTGTTGGGCGGATAAACCATGCCTCCCTCGGACGAACCACCCCAAAAAGCTTTGCTTTTCGGGGAACCCGATGAGGGAGGTGGCAGGTGCGCAGCACCTGACGGAGGAAGTGAATCGCAGTTGGGCAGGTCGCTCCCCCTCGTCTGAGGGGGCCATTCCAGTTCCTTTAGTAACTTTTCTATAAGCGCGTCACCGGGCAGGAAGGTACAAGTTCGTTTGCTAAAGGGGCGGCTGAATTGACGCTCTCCCGAATCGGTTAAAATGTTCAAGGGTATCGTCCGGGCTTCACGATTTTTTACCGCCAGTCTCGCTCGCAGCGGTACCGCCCGCAACACCGCCGAACTGTTGCCCACGGAGACCAGCAGGGGAGTGCGGACGCGCCGCTCCCATATGCCGTCCGGTTCCTGACACCACACTGCCATACCGCCTTCGCAGAGCTGCACATCGAGCGCGTCCTGCAGCAGCGGCAGTCCCAGTCTTTGCGCCAGCAGCAGCGGCACCAACCCGGTATCCGCCATGCCTGCTGCCTTGCCGGTGAGGATGAGGTCATACCTAGCCTGTGCGGCGTATTCCGAGAGCGCCGCTGACACCGCGGCGGGGGCGAACTCGATGTTGTCCGTACCCAGCGATGCTGCATCGTCAAAGCCTGCCGCAAACAGGGTCTGCGCAAAGGCGGGAGGCAATGCGCCTGCCGTTATGGCAGCGCAAGTCGCTTCCCGCCCCTGCTTAAGTATTACATCTTTCAGCCGGAGCGCCAGCTCCAGCGCGGACTCATCAAAACAGTTCATCTGCTTTCCGGCGTACGAAAGGTCGGCGTGTTCCGAAAAATGTTCCCAGTCACTTTCGAGCACGCGTTCCCATACCGGAGTCGTTTTGAAGCAGACCAGTATACGCATTATTTTTCTACCAGCAGCACGCCTTTGTTCATGATGCCCTTCGGGTCGAGCGCGCCTTTGAGCTTGTAGAGCAGCGTATAGCTACTGCCGTGCTCCTGTGGCATCCAGCGCGTACGGTACCTTCCGCTGCCGTGGTGGTGCGCGATGCTGCCGCCGCGCTTCAGAGTCTCGTCCATGATGATACCGACCACACGCATGTAATCCTCCTGTGCGGCCTCGGCGCCTTTTTCCTCCATGAACGCGAACGTGAAGTAAATGTTGGTGCCCTGCACGTAGCTATGCGAGGCATGCCCGCCCGCGTAGGCCATCTCCTCAACCTCGTTTGTCAGCCGGTCGGTGACGGCGGTGTAGATGTTGCCGATTTCGTCCCAGTTGGCGGATATCTCGCAGGTGTCCGCGATGACGCCCATCTCATAATAGATGTTCTTGTCGAGCGTATAGCACACGTCGTTGCGCGTCTTCAGCCACGACTGCACCGGCTTCTCACCGATGTCGGTCGCGCCGTATTTCTTGGCGTGCGCTTCGATGCCCGCCCCCGTGGCCTCCCCAATCGCGCGCGGTCCTTCGCACAGGAACATCAGCAGCGCTTCGCCTTGCGGGACCACAGCCTGCAACCCCAGCACCATCATGACCTCGGCGGCGTCGTGCAGGCGCACCACCGCGGGCTTGTAGCCGTCCGCCATGATATCCCGTACCATGTCGAGCCCGGTCTGCATGTCCTTCACACCGTAGGCGCGCATCCACCGCTCATCCGGGCGGTATTTGAACAGCTTCAAGGTGACTTCTGTAATGAACGCCAAAGTTCCCTCGCTGCCGATGAACAGGTGGCGCAGGTCCGGCCCGCAGCTGCGGCGCGGCACGTTTTTGATGCGCACGATTTCGCCGTCCGGCAGCACGGCTTCCAGCCCGACCACGAGATCTTCGATGCCGCCGTAAAGCGTGGAGAACTGCCCGATGCTGCGCGTGGCGACGAGGCCGCCGATGTGCGCCATGGGCAGCGACTGCGGGAAGTGTCCGGTGGTGTATCCTTGCTCGTTCAGGCTGTTTTCGAGCGCTTCCAGCGGTGTTCCGCAGCGCACGGTCACGGTCATGTTGGTCTCGCTGACCTCCGGAATGCCGTTCATGGCGCTGCCGTCGATGATGACCCCGCCTTCGATGGGCTCGATGCTCTGCGTGACGGACGAGCCGCCGGTACGCGGCGTGGTGTCCACATCGTGCTCGTTCAGATAGTGCAGCACCGCGGCAACCTCCTCCGTATTGCAGGGCCGTACCACGCAGGCCGCATGCGGCGCAAAGTTTTTGCCGTCCGCGCGCTGATAGATGCGGAAGCCGATGTAGTCCTTTGCGCTCTCGAGGATGGTCTTCTCATCCGTGAGCACGCTCTCCTTGCCGACGATGGCCGAAAGGCCCTGTATGAGTTCCTGTTTATCCATAGGGTTAAGCCTCCTTTGAATTCATTGACCGCGACGCCACCACATCGACGCCCGTGCCGCAGATATCTTTCACAATTACGTCTCCGCATTTTATGGGTGCGCTGACCGCAACGCCATAGAGCAGCTTTAAGCATTCGCCTAACTTGGCCTTGGGTATCTCGCCCGTGCTGATGACCGGCAGGCGGGGGAGGGTGCCTCCCGTAACCAGGACTGTGCTGGTCAGCATTCGCATGGGGTTCGTGAACTCACTGATGCCATGTTCTATGCCGCGCTTGCAGCCATTGCCCTCCACGCTTATTGTACCATTTTCTTCGCGCACCGTCAGCCGGCAGCTGCTGGGGCATACGATGCACACGACTTGTTTCTCTGTCATTGGTCTGCCTCCTTCGCCATACCAACGGTCAGGGGCGAGCTGCCGCATTTGTCCACCTCAAAGGTCAGCATCTCGGGCGGCGCGATATACCGGCAGCGCTTTTTGAGCAGCTCGCCATCCGCAACCGAGCAGGTCAGCGTGGCTGTCCGCGCGGGCTGCTTTACCCGCATGAA
This sequence comes from Bacillota bacterium, assembly GCA_023460085.1. Taxonomy (GTDB): domain Bacteria; phylum Bacillota; class Clostridia; order Christensenellales; family SZUA-584; genus JAEWCC01. Next base: position 270,758 of record JAEWRI010000038.1, read on the forward strand.
GAACGTGGCCTTGCCGCACTCCGGCCGGAGGCGCTGCGGCACCACAAAGTTAACGTTATCCTGTACCGTGACGGGCACGTACTGCTCCGGCTGCGTCCGTTTGCCGGAGAGGAAGTCTACCGCGCCTTGCGCTGCGATTTCACCGCTCTGCGACACGTAATCCACGAGGTCGAACACCACCGCGACATTGCCGCACGCGAAGATGCCCGGCGCGCTCGTCATGAACGCGTCGTCCAGCACCGGCCCCTTGGTGCGCGGGTCGATTTCGATTCCCGCACCCCGGCTCAGCTCGTTTTCCGGAATGAGGCCCACGGCCAGCACCAGCAAATCGCATTCCACCGTTTGCTCCGTGCCGGGGATGGGCTTCATGCGCTCATCCACCTGTGCCACCGTAACGGCCTCCACGCGCTTCCGGCCGTGAACCTGCGTGACCGTGGCCCCGAGGTGCAGCGGGATGTTGAAATCGTCGAGGCATTGCACCACGTTGCGCGTGAGTCCGCCGGGATTGGCCATTACTTCATAGACTGCCTTGACTTCCATGCCCTCCAGCGTCATGCGGCGCGCCATGATGAGGCCGATGTCGCCCGAGCCCAGGATGACGGCTTTTGTTCCGGGCAGGTAGCCCTCCATATTGATGTAGCGCTGCACCGCGCCCGCCGTAAGCACCCCTGCCGGACGGTCGCCGTAGATAAGCACCTGACTTGCCGTGCGCTCGCGGCAGCCCATCGCGAGGATGACCGCACCTGCCTGAATTTCCAGCATGCCGTCGGTTTTGCTGCAGGCGTAGATGACGCGTTCCGGCGTTACCTCCAGCACCATCGCGCCGGTTTTAACGTCAATGTCCGTGCCGGCCAGTTCGTCGATGAACGCCTGCGCGTACTGGTTGCCGCTCATGCGCTTGCCAAAGCGGTGAATACCAAAGCCATCGTGGATGCACTGCTGCAATATACCGCCCAGTTCCGCGTCCCGCTCGATGAGCATGACGCGCTGTGCGCCCAGCTTTCGCGCCTTGAGCGCCGCCGCGAGGCCCGCTGGGCCGCCGCCGATGACTGCGATATCCGTTTGAATGCGTTTCATTGCTTCGCCTCCTCGCGGTTCTGCTTCGCGAGCACGTTTGTGCCTTCGCCCCGCAGCGTCACTTCCGTCCATTCCTGCCCGAACTCGCGCGCCAGCAGTTCCAGCACGCGCGGCTGACAGAAGCCGCCCTGACAGCGGCCCATGCCCGCGCGGGTACGCCGTTTGATGGCATCGATGGACGCGGGCGGCACGGGGGAGCGCATCGCATCCAATATCTCGCCCTCCGTGATGCTCTCGCACCGGCACACGATGCGACCAAAGGCCGGGTTTTTGCGGATCAGTTCGTCCTGCTGCTCCCGGCTCAAGTGCCGGAAGTCCACCTCGCGCTGACGGCGCGGCTGCCAGTTGGTCTTTTTAGCGACCGGCTTGCCCTGCTGTGCCGCGTGTTCCGTGAGGATACCCTCCACCATGCGCGCCACGGCGGGCGCGGAGGCGAGGCCGGGCGACTGGATGGCGCCCGCGTTGATGAAGCCGTCGGTAATTTCCGACATGCCGATGACGAAGTCTTCCTTGTAATCCGCCGGGCGGTTGCCCGCGAAGTAGCGGATGATGTTGCCGTAGGAGATGGTGCCATCGCCGCGGCCCATGGCGTAGGCCAGTTCCTCCGGCAGCGCGGAGAGGTCCTCCTTGTCGGGAATCTCCCGTGCGGAGGGGCCCATGAGAATGTTGCCCTCTGGGGTGCGGCACATGCCGCCGCCCTTGGTTTCGCTGTGCTGCAGCGTTCGTTTTACATCCGTGAAGGTGACTTCCTCGCACAGGCTGTCGTATTCCGGCGTCGCGGCTTTGTCGAGCAGCGCGATGACGCCCTTGCGCGGGTGAATGGTGTAGCACCGGTCGCCCGCCATGGCGGATATCTCGTCCGCGTATATGCCCGCGCAGTTGATGACGTACCTTGCGTGGACGATACCCCTGCTTGTAATTGCGCCTTTGACCGCGCCGTCTCCGGTCAGTATGCCCGCCACCGGGGTGTTCAGCCAGAAATTCACCCCGTTCATGGCGGCGTTTTCCGCAAGCGCCACCGTTACCTTGTGTGGCTCCACGAGGCCCATGGTGGGCAGCCAGAACCCCAGCTTTACCTTGCCGTTGTAGCCAGCGCGCACAAGGCCGGGTTCCAGCTCGCACGCGCGCTTGCCGTTCACGAGCTCCGCGCCGGGAACACCGTTCTTCCTTGCCAGACTGTAAGCATATCGCAGTGCGGGCTTCAGCCACCACTTTGTCACGAAGCCCATTGCGCCGGAACGCTGCAGCTCGAAGCCCAGCTCCTCCGCCCAAGCGTCGTACATGTGGTTGCCTTCCACGTTGAGTTTCGCTTTAAGCGTACCGGGTTTGGCCGCATGGCCGGGATGAATGTTGCCGTTGTTGGCTTTGGTCGCACCCACGGCCACGTCGTCGCCCATCTCCGCGACCAGTATGGAAAGGTCGTACTTGGATAGTTCCCGCGCGATGCCGCAGCCCGTGACGCCCGCACCCACGATGAGTACGTCCACGTCCGCCACCACGCCTTTGGCCTCGCCCTGCGCGCGCAGAGCGCTGTAGTCCTTGCGCGGTATGGCAACACCTTTTGCCGTCATGTCGCTGACCACGTTACGAACGCCATCGAGCTTCGCGGCCTTGTGTCCCACGGCGACCACCTGCTGCCAGCTTACGCACTCGCCCGTGAGCGCCACGATGCCGCGGCTGTCCATTTCGGCTTTCAGCCGGATGCCCGGGAACGCTTTTTCCAGCTGCTGTTGAATCGTTTTTGACAACGCTTTCACCTGCCTTGTATCAATAGAACTGCGGCGCCATCTTGAATTCGATGACCAGCCGTTGAATGTGCGATATGAAGTTTCCGGCGAGGTAGTTTTTGAGGATGCCGCCGATGCCGTAGTTGTTTTTGTTCACGAGTATAACGGGCTGCTTCAGCTTTTCGGCCTTCTCGCCCTCTACCGGTGTTGAGGATACGTCTCCCATGGAGATGCGCCGTTCTCCCGCAAAGAACATGTTGTTGAGGTTGGGCTGCGGGGAAGTCAGCTCGCCCTGCAAAATAACGGCTTCCACGCTGCCCGAAAGGAACGCAAAGTTGCACGAAATATACGGCATCTCGATGAGCTTTACGGCTTTGCCGCGGCACGCCTGCTGCGTCAGCTCCCACTGGTCGCTGCTTGCGGGGTCTGCCGCTACCGTCATGCCGTCCTGAACCTCGGCGACGCCCGGTTTGCTGATATACAGCGTATAAGGATAGGAGTATTCGCACGCTTCCAGCGGGAAGGCGATCATAAGCTCCGGGTGTTGCGCCATCGCTTCCTCCGCCGCGCTGCGCGTCACCACCACAAAGTCGTACACCTCGCGCAGCAGCGCCGCCACGCGGTTCTTTGCGCCCTGCACGAAGGCGAACGTAAAGGGCACGCTGCATTTGCTCATGGCCTGGCAGATGCCGGTGGCCAGCCCGGCGTGGTGAATGCTTAGAGGCGTGGGCATGGAGCCGGTGATGAAGTGCAGCCCGGCGTTGTCGAACAGCTTGCCCTCCTCTTTGGCAACGAGGAACGTGCCGTTTTTGCCGCGCCTGTCAAGCGCGACGGCGCCCGCCTGCTCCAGGCTGTCGAGCGCGTTCTGCACGATGCCGCGTGAGCATTCGAAAAGCTCCGTGTACTCCTGAATGGTGGGAATTTTGGCGTCCAGCTCCGTTTCAAGCATGAACCGCGCGATGTGCGTGCGGATCAGCCAGTCTTTTTTGTAGTGGAGGTTACTCATAGCCGCCTCTTTCTCTAAAGTACAAATTTTTGTACTAACAATAGTTTATCCCGCCGCGATGCGTTTGTCAATCGTCCGCTGCCCGATGAAGGAGCGTAAGACACTTTTAAGCGGCGATTTGGTCCAAATTTAGCGAGGAAAATGCGGGCGCGGCTGAATAATCGGTTTCAAAGCGGTTTTTTACGGCAGAGACATACTTGCATTAAAGTACGGAATATTGTACACTTTGCATCTAAGGAGGTGCGTACAATGTCGTCCAATCCTCTGGTGCTGACATTTGATATCGGCACGCAAAGCGCCCGCGCCATGCTCGTGGACAGCCGCGGCAGCGTGGTTTGCAAGGCGCAGCAACCGTTTGAGAAACCCTACCTTTCCCCGCAGCCCGGCTGGGCCGAGCAGGACCCCGATATGTACTGGAACTGCTTATGCACGATGAGCCGCAAGCTGAAGGCCGAAAACGAAGCGCTCTGGCCGGATATCATCGCGGTCACCTGCACGTGCATCCGCGCGACCACCGTCTGTCTGGATAAGCAGGGACGGCCGCTGCGCAGCGCGATTGTGTGGCTGGATAAGCGCGTCGCCGAGGACCTGCCGCCCATGCCCGCCGCCACGCGCTTCGCGCTGACGATGATTGGTATGACGCAGACAGTGGAAACCATCCGCGGGCATATGGCCTGCAACTGGATTATCCGCAACCAGCCGGAAATCTGGGCGAAGACGGATAAATATGTGCTGCTTTCGGCATACCTCAACCTGCGCTTTACCGGAGTGCTCGCCGACTCCACGGCAAACACCGTGGGCGTCGTGCCGTTCGATACGCAGAACGGACGGTGGCTGGGCAAAAAGGATTTTGCGCGCAGCGTATACCTGCTGGAGGACGATAAGCTCATCGACCTCGTGCAGCCCGGCGAGCGCATCGGCGCGATTACAAAGCAAGCCGCCGAAGCCACGGGCATTCCGCAGGGTACGCCGTACATCGTTACCGGCGCGGACAAGGCCTGCGAGACGCTGGGCCTTTCCTGTACGGACGAAACCAGTGCGGCATTGAGCTTTGGCACTACCGCCACGGTGGAAATCGCCACGAAGCGCTACGTGACGCCTGCACCGCTCTTCCCGCCCTATACCGCCATCTATGGCGGCTATCTGCCGGAGGTAGAGACCTTCCGCGGCTACTGGCTGCTTTCATGGTTCAGCCGCGAATTTGCCGCAAGAGAGATGGAGGAAGCCAAAGCGCTGGGGTGCAGCGCGGAGGAGCTGCTGAACAAGCGGCTGAAGGAGATACCGCCCGGCTGCGACGGGTTGGTGTTTCAGCCCAGCTTCACACCCGATATGTCCACGCCGCACGCGAAGGGCGCGGTTATCGGTTTTTCGGACGTGCATACGCGCATCCACTTGTATCGTTCCATCATCGAAGGAATCAACTTCAGCCTCATGGAGGGGCTTTATCAGCTTGAAAAGCGCGGCAAGTTCAAGGTAAAGAAGCTGTTCGTAGCAGGCGGCGGCAGCCGCAGCGATGAAATCTGCCAGATTACCGCCAACATGTTTGGTCTGCCGGTAAACCGCACCCAGACCCATGAAGTCAGCGGCCTTGGCAGCTCGCTGACGGCGTTCGTCTCCACGGGCGTCTACGGCGGCTATCCCGACGCGCTGAAGAATATGGTGCATGTCAAGGACGTTTTTCAGCCTGACATGGCCGAACAAAGCGTATATATCCGTCTGTACGAAGAGATTTACCGCAAGGTGTTCGAAAATCTTGCCCCCCTGTACGAGAAGCTGGACGGCATCATTCATACCCGGAATCATGCCGGAAGCGAACAATATTGAATTCAATAAAGGAGAAATACCATGGCCAAGTTTACACGCGAATCACTGGTAGACGACATTTTAAAAGACTCGGCGGCGGTGCAGGTGCTGGATTCCCATATGCCCGGCGTCACCAAAAACCCCGCCATCAAGATGGTGCGCAAGTTCACGCTGGAGAAGCTTACGCGCATCCCGCAGGCGAACCTGTCCTCGGAAGCGCTGGATAAGCTGCTCGCGGAGATCAACGCGAAGGTCGGCGAATAGCTGACTTCGCAACGGAAAACAATTTCTAAGCCGCATACGGCTGCCGGTACTGCGGCGGAGCAAGCTCTGCCGCGTGCAGACATCGTATCGCGGCTGATGATCGTTTTTTATTGCGCGTCGCGGACAGCGCCCGTTTGCGCGCCCCATTTTCCGCAGCGATCGCCCCAGTGCGCCACGGCTTCGCCTCCGGAAAACAGCTGCACCACCTCGCAGCGGTTGGCGCATCCGGAGCACTCGAAGCTGCGCGCCGCACAGTCCGCACGTACGTCCGCAAATCCGCGAAACTGCGTCTGTTCACCCGCCTCCGCCCTATGCTCCGCCGCAAGCAGCGCCGCCCCATACGCCCCCATCACGTCATAGTACTGCGGAATCAGCAGCCTGCAGCCCAGCGCCTTTTCGAAAGCCGCGCACATCCCGGCATTGGCGGCCACGCCGCCCTGAAACATCACCGGCGTTTCCAGCACACGGTTGCGCGCGAGGTTGGCCAGAAAATTACGTACCAGCGCCTCACACAGACCGGCGACGATATCTTCCACGCAGTGCCCCGCCTGCTGCTTGCTCACCATGTCGGACTCCGCGAACACCGCGCAGCGCCCCGCGACACGAACCGGAGATTTCGCCCGCAGCGCGTAACCGCCCAGCTCCTCCACCGCAAGGCCGAGCCGCGCCGCCTGCCTGTCCAGAAACGACCCGGTTCCCGCCGCGCAGACGGTGTTCATCGCGAAATCCATCACCGCGCCTTCCCGCACGAAGATGAGCTTGGAATCCTGTCCGCCTATCTCCAATATGGTGCGCACTCCCGGCGACATCCGACACGAAGCTGCCGCATGCGCCGTAATCTCATTCTTGACCACATCCGCGCCCGCCACCACGGCGGCCAGCCGGCGCCCGCTGCCCGTGGTGCCGCAGCACACAATCTCGGCACGCTCTCCCGCTGCTTCTTCCACCATCTTCAGCCCTTTGACCACCGCGTCGATGGGGCGTCCCTCCGTGCGCAGGTACAGCCTGCTCACCACAGAACCGTCTTCGTCCAGCAGCACCAGCTTTGTGCTGACGGAGCCCACATCGATACCCAGGCTGCACCGCCGCCTCACGCCGGTCTCCTTTTTCGCCGCGCCTCCAGCATATCCAGAAACGCCTCGATGCGCGTGGCATAGCCTGCCTCCGCCGCCGCTTCGTCGAACACCAGCTTCAGCACCGGGAAGTCACCGCGGCGGGACACCTCCGGCAGCGCGCATGCCGCGACGATTTCGGGCATGCAGCCGCTCGGAAAGATTTGTATCGCGCCGTCGAAACCACGACGCGCACAGAGCTCCGCAAAGCCCACGGTTTCCTGCGCGTGCCCGCCGATGGCACACGGCAGATATGGGCGCGCCGCGCCGCGCTCCGCGCGCGCGTTCATGCCCAGTGGCTTCAGCGCCAAATCCCGCAGCCACCAGCTGGGCGTCAGCAGCCGCGCGGTAGCCACGCCCGCGTCCATCAGGGTTTCTTCAATATATAGGTTGGCGAAAGGCTCTATCATGGAGTAAATCTCCCCCACCAGCGCGACGCGCAGCGGACGCCTTGAAGCGTCGGCGGGCAGGGCGCGCAGCCGCGACAAAAACGTTGCAAGGGCTTGCGCAGTCTGCGCCGTACCGCGGCAGGAAGCCGCCGCCCGGCGGCAGTCGGCAAGCAGCCTGCGGCACGCCCCGCGTTCCGCTTCTCTGCCGGCCTGACGGTGTGCCTCCGCGTCCAGCGCGTCGGCAAGCCGCAGCACGTGCAGCGCCCTGCGCAGCGCCAGCAGCGTACGCGGCGCGGAGAGCGTACCTGCCCGACGGATGCACCCCAGCCGTTCCAGCAGCGCGCTCAATCCGACTTCTCCCGGCGCGTCCGCCACAATGAACTGAATACGGCTGCCCTGTTTTTCGAGCGCCCTCATTTGCAGTTCGCAGTATTCGCCGAAACGGCATGGGCCGCAGCTGCCGGTAATCAGTATCGTATCCGCCCCGCGCGCCACTGCGGCGGCGTAGTTGCCCATCATCAATTTAAAGGGCAGACACATTTCGTCGGGCGAAACCTGTGCGCCTGCCGCCAGCGCTGTCCGATTGTTCTCGGGCGGCACACAGGGAATGCCCGTATCCTCAAAGAACGCTTTCGCCGCAAGCGTAATGTTGCCCATCTGAGGGAATGTAATGACCACCGCTTCTCCTTTCCAGCATGTCGGCGAAAGCCTCCAGCCGCGTATCCAGCCCAGCCTCGCCCGTGTGTTCGTCCAGCTTCACCACCATCATCGGCAGGTCGCCCGCCGCGTGCGCTGCCAGCTCCGCCACCACCGCGTCCACGCCGCACGAAAACGCCGAAACGTAGAGCACACCCTCCACCAGACCGGATGCGCAAAGATAGGCCGCCGCGCCGTAGTAGCGCCGGGCGAAATACCAGAACGGCGCTTTATACAGATCCGCCGCCGCGCGCGAGATGTCGGCTTCCGCCACGTCCTCCTCCGTATAAGCACCGATGTCAAGGCGCGCAAGCTTGCCCAGCAGGTCCATGCTGACGAATCGATCGTATAGGTTGTAGGCGTGCCCGATGAGTGCGATGCGCCGCCTGCCCCGGATCTCGGGCTGCGATACCGCCCATGCCCGCTGTGCGCACAGCGCCTTCGCAATAGCTTCATCAACACCCCGCCTGTGCCCAACCGCTTTCGCGGCGGAACGCGCCCAGCCCTCCGGCACCTCCAGCGATTTTACCGGCGCGTCCAGCAGCGGCAGATCCGGCAGCGTCCCTCGCAGCATGTCCGGCAGGCCGCACAGCAGCGGGCACAGCGTCAGCCCCTTCTCCATGCGCAGAAAGCGCGGCGCAAGCACCGCGTCACAGCGGCCCTTAAGCCATGCGGCATGGCCGTGAAACACCTTCACGGGGAGGCACGCTTCATCCGCGCAGCAAAGCGCACCCGCGTCCAGTATCTGCCGGTTGGTGTCGGGTGAAACAACGACACGCACATCCAGCGCCTCGAAAAAGGCCCGCACAAAGGCATGGTATTTAAAATAGAGCAGCGCTTTTGGAATACCCACCGTCATGCGGTTAGGTTTCGCGTTTGCTTGGGAAATATACAATCGGATTCACGGCATAAAAATTGGGTGGGCCACCAGAGCCCACCCGCTGCTCACACACCTGGATTGAAAATCGCTTTCCAAAATTCCAGGCTCATGATCCGGAAGTCAAGTTTATGCTTGTTCAACATATCCTTCACCTCGGGATTAGTTTGACCCGAACGATTCAGAATATGCGCTCGGCATTAATTTTTTAAAAGGCGCCCAGCTGACGCGCCTGCTCCACCAGCAGCGGCTGTATCTGCGGATACGTCCAGTTCTTCGGCAGCTCGTTCGCCAGAATCACCTCTCCGATCTCATGCTCCAGCCCCGCGCCGAAGCCGTCTATCCGAGCGTAAAACAGTTGTCCGAAACGCAAACCCTCCGCGCTTTCAACGGAGTAGAAGCACACCGGTTTCAGCAAAAACGCCGTTGCGCCCGTCTCCTCGCGCAGTTCGCGGGCAGCCGCTTCCGCGGGGCTTTCGCCGGGTTCCCGATGCCCGCCCGGAACCTCCAGCGTATCCCGCTCCCGGTGCCTGCACAGCACCCACCTGCCGCCATGCCGCGCGATGACGACCGCGAATTCGATCTTTTCATCGTCCGCGGCGTCGTGGAACGCAACCCGCATCTCTTTCCGCCGTATCATGTCCAAAGCGATGTCACCTGCATCACCGTCTTGCCCGGCGAGGGCTCGAAGCCGCAGCGCTCGTAGAAGCCCGCCTCCGCGTCATACGCAATGAGGACCACGCGCAGATAGCCCGCGTAGTGCGCCCGCACCTTTTCCATCAGCGCCGCGCCGACGCCCTTTCCCTGATATTCCGGCCGGACGAGCATATAGTGCACATATGCCGTCATCACGCCATCGTCCATTACCGCGACGAGACCGACGAGCGTTTCGCCGTCCCACGCGGAGAATACGCTGCCAAAGCCGCGCATGGCGGCCTCCAGCTTTTCCGGGTAATTTCCCGACGACCAATTCACCGAAAGGAACAGCGGCGCCAGCTGCCCTCCAAACTCCCGCGTATCCTTATACGTAATCATGCCTGCTCCTCCCCGCCCACGATGTGGACGATGAACTGCTGCGCGGTACGCGGAGAGCGCCCCCCGCCCAGCGCGAAACGCTCCGCTGCTTCCTCCAGCGCCGCGTCGTCCATGCGAATGCCCTGCCGTGCCGCCAGCGCGCGGACGATATCCAGATACCGCTCCTTATCGGGCCGAAAAAAGCCCACCGTCAGACCGAAGCGGTCGGATAGTGAAAGCTGCTCCTGCAGCGTCTCCGCGCGCGATACGTCGTCTCCTTCCCGGTCGGAGAACCGCTCGCGGATCATGTGGCGGCGGTTGCTCGTCGCGCAGATGATGACGTTCGGCGCTTTTACCGCGGCGGAACCTTCCAGCGCCGCCTTTACGGTGTAGTAATCGTCGCCTTCGCCGGTGAACGACAGATCGTCAATGAACAGTATGAACTTCAGCGGCAGCTCCGCCAGCGCGCCCATCACCGATGGGATTTCCCGAAGCTGGCTTTTGCCCACCTCCACAAGCCGCAGTCCATCGCCGGCGTAATCGTTGACGATGGCCTTCAGCGTGGAGGACTTGCCCGTGCCCGCGTCGCCAAACAGCAGCGCGTTGGCGGCGGGCTTGCCGGAAAGCAGCGCCCGTACATTGCGCAGCAGCGCGCGCTTCTGCCGCTCGTAGCCGACAAGGTCTCCGAGACGCACCGGGTCGGGCCGCAGCACCGGCGTGATCCGCCCGTCCGCCAGCCGGAACATGACATGCTTTGCGTAAACGCCAAAGCCGCGCTTCGGAAGCTCCCGCATGCGCGTTTCGTATTCCTTCGCGAACTCGACGACCTCCGTACGCCACTCCGGCAGATATCCCGCATAGCCGATGGCGTCTTTCACGCGGGCCGCGTCGAGGCGCGATACCGCCTGCAGTGCCGTCAGGTCGTTTTTCAGGCTTTCCGCCAGCACCTCGCCCGGCGCCAAGCCCATGGAGCGCCGCAGCACGTACGCGTTCACATCACCCAGCGCCGCGTCCAGCACATATTCCGTCAGGCTTTCGGTATGCGCCAGCAGCGCGGCGGCGAACGCCGCGTACGCCTCCACCGCCAGCGGCTGCGGGCCTTCCAGCGCGTTCAGCATCGCGCGAAGCTTTTTCACAATATCGTCTTCCAGCACACCGCGCAGCGCCACCAGCGCGCGAAGCGCCTCCCCCGCGGCCATAATCTCCGTAGTCTCACCCAACACCCGTCATCCTCCTAAAGCCTGTACGGCGCAAGCGCCTTCAGCACCGCGCCCTCGAAGCTGCCTGAAGCACCCCAATCGAACGCGAAAAGTCCTTCTCCTCCGCCGCCGCCCACGCAATGCACGCGCGTACTGCCCGAAAGATCGTCCAGCGTTACGGTCAGCGTCAGCCGGTTGCCCGCCCGCATGTAGTGCTTTTCGTATACGCGCAGCACAAAGCCTCCGCCGCCCGGAGCTCCCGCCCCATACGCATCGATGAGTTCACCCGTAAAGCTTCCCCTCACCACCGCGTCGTCGATGATCTGCGCCGCCTGCTGCACGCCCAGTGAAATAAAAAATGTGTTTGCCATTGCCTTCACTCCTGTCCGGCGCTGTTTATTTTTTGCGCCGCTGTGATATAATGTTACATATTTATACCCGGAGGTGCTTTCATGATCGCTTTCATTAAAAGTGCCGACAACCTCAAGGCCAAGCTCATGGCAACCTACGCGCTCAACGTCACGGACATATTGCTTACGCTGGCGCTGAACGCCACGGGCGCTTTCCGCGAGGGCAATCCGGTGATGTCGCTGTTTATGGGCAGCGCCGCCACCGCGCTCGCCGTCAAGCTCATCGTCCCCGCCGCGCTCATCGCGCTACTGTACTTCCGTCTGGGCGGCGCAACGCCCGCCCAGCGCAAAAGCGCCAACACGCTGATCTGCGGGTTGCTCGCGCTTTACATGCTGATTAACCTGTCGCACATCTTCTGGAGCGTGCTGTATATCCTCATGCAGCGCTGAGGCTCGCTCCATTCTATCATGCCTCCCGGTTTGCTTTCAACGCTGCTTCAAATTTCAAAAAATCGCTTCAGTGTACGATCCGCCGCAGAATCTGCAGAGAAAAGAAAGGTGTATCCTTCTGCTTCGTCCATGTTGCCTGTATCCGGGTTTGAAAATCCGCCGACGACGTTTTATCATAGAAACACGCTCCAGGGAATACCGAAGGAGCATGAGCCGAGCGGATGATCGCCGTATGAAAGTACGGAAAACAAATTGCGGATAACGCGCGAGGACATTCGTCCAAAGAGCGCCGCAGGTCAGGCGGGCAGATAAGGAACGCAAAGAGAAGTCAGCATCAGGATGAAAGTCCGGTGAGGGTGAATCAAACGTTTCAGGGTTTGCTGGCAGGATTGCAGGTTTGTGAAAAGGGTTGCCGCAATGTGTCATGTTTCAGAAGAGGGTTCGCTGGAGCCTTTTTTTATTTTCGGGAACCAATCCTGGAATTGTCCTGAGTGTGCAGGCAGCACACTTTACAGCTCCACTTCGGGTGTTATAATGATTGTAAATTCACAACCGAAAAATTCCAAGGAGGATATTGCGATGCAATGCAAGAGTTGCGGCCATACGAACGAAGCAGGCAGCCGATTCTGCGAAAGGTGCGGCGCTCCCATGGCGCAGCCCGCCGATGCGCAGTATACACCGCCCGCGGAACCAACGGATACCCGATACTCGCAGTATATGCCGCCCGCGGAGCCGACGCAGGCACCGTTTGCGCCGCCCGTACCCCCGGTCGCGGCGGAACACCGGGAGGAGCGCGCCCCCCGCAGAAAAGGCGGTACGATTGCCATTGTGCTGGGTGTACTTTGCGCGCTGCTTGCCGCCGCTCTGGTGCTGACGCTGCTGGGCGTCACCGACTCGGTATTCTCTCCCGCGAAAACCTTTGCGGAACCCGAGGATGCGGTGCAGTACTTCCTGGATCGCGTAAAAGCTGCGGATTTGGACGGCGCGATGTCGGCCTGCGCCGTAGATGAAGCCGCTCAGAATTACGATTATGAAGCGGCGATCGACCGATTCGGCGCAATGGGACTAAACGTGCCCGTGTTTATGCCCTCGGACTACGCCCTTTATACCTCGTACAATCAATACACCGTGCAAAACCAGATAGCGGGCGGCCTTCGGATGATGGCCCTTTCCTCTACGCTGCCCGAAGAATACGAGGGGTATCTGGGCTATGTGACAGTGCCGGAAAGTTCCGGCGATATTCAGTTCAGCGATGTCGTAAAGGATATGGATCCCGGCGCTTTTCTGGAAATGGAAATCGTCAAAATCCAGCCCAACGGGTACGAGGACGATGCGTATTCGGACTACCTTGAAGAAACCGCCGCCATCTATGGCGCGGACGAAATGGCCGCGCGCGACGTGCTGTTTAAAATCGACGGCAACTATTATGCAGGCGGTTTTATGCTGCTGCGCTACGGCGAAAGCTGGAAAATCATACAGGTAGGCGATCCGGCAATCGCCCAGCCCGCTACGGGCGCGCTGATACCCCTGGACAGCAAATCCGATTTTGACTCGCTGCTGAATTCCGCCGAGGGCGGGGATGTGGAAGAAAGCGCCGCGGTAACGGAAACCGCACCCGCAACCACGGAAGCCGCACCGGCGTCTGCGGCCAACACACTCTCCGGCATGCAGGTCGGCCTTTCGATGACCGGCGACAACAGCGGGTGGACTGCGCTGCTTGCCAACGACCTCATTAAAAACGCAGAGGGACGGGGTGCCGAAATCATCGCAAACTTCGGCAGCTGGGATCTGGATATCCAGGCCGAGCAGATCGAAACCTTGATAGTACAAGGATGCGATGTCATCATCGTCTGGACATACGATGTGAGCTCCAGCCAGCCCGCGTTGCAGCAAGCCCAGGAAGCGGGCATATACGTGATCATGCTCATCGCCTCCGAGCCCATCGAGGCAAACGGAACGTCCTCCGCGTTCATCGGGTTCGACAAGCGGGAGTTCGGCAATACGATAACGGACTGGATGTACGATAATCTGGGCGGAGACCTCCGCATCGGCGAACTCACCAGCGGACCCGACAGCACTGTAACCACGGACCTGTCCGGAGCATTGACGGAGGCGGTTACGGCGCATCCCCAATGGAAGATCGTATCCACCGTGAACGGGGGCTATGGCCAAAGCGACGCTTACACTGCTGCCCAAAACATGCTGACGATGTATTCCGATATCGATGTGCTTTACTGCCATTCGGACGCCCTGGCTCTTGGCGCGGCGCAGGCCGTACAAGAGGCTGGTCTTCAGGATGAGGTGTCCGTAGTGTGCATGGGAGAATCGCAGGCGATTATCGACGCTGTCGCGGACAGCAGCATCCGCTTCGCCGTGATGAACGACCTGCATATGGGCGAAGCCATACTGGATGTCGCGAACCAGCTCGTGCAGGGTTCTCTCTCAGAGGCACGCATCTATCTCGACCCGTTGCTCGTGGACAGCTCCAACGCGGCCAGTTTGTCCGGATACAGCTATTGACCCCAGTAATCCGGCGAAACGCGTTGACGCAAGCGTCGCGCAGCAGCCTCGGAAGAACAGCGTTTCGCCGTTCCTCCGCCTCATCCGAATCACACCGGTACAACGAAAAGAGCGGCCGTTATCAGCCGCTCTTTGTGTGTCTTGCCGATGATGTTACGGAAGCAGGTAGCCCTTGCTCACCATGTAATCTGTCGCTTCGGCATCCGCCATGCAGTAGTCCATGAAGCTCTTCAGCTCGCCCGTGGGGTCGCCCATCGTCAGCAGGTTGAAGTTACGGAAGTACTTGTAGGTTCCAGCCATCAGGTTGTCGGTCGTCGCGGCCACACCGTCAATGGTGAGCGCAGTCAGGTTGTGCTCGCTTACGAGGCCCAGCGACATGTAGCCGATGCCCATGGGATTGGCTTCCACCTGGGTGCCCATCGCGCCGTTAGAGTCGACTATCTGGCACATGGCGTCTTCGATCTCAATCTGCTCGCCCGCTTCGTTCTTGCCAAGGAAAAGGTTCTGGAAAGCTTCGCGCGTGCCGGATACGCTGTCACGCGAGTAGAGGATAATCTCGCCCGCGGTGCCGCCCACATCGGACCAGTCCGTGATTTCGCCGAGGAAAATCTTTTTGACCTGCTCAGCGGTCAGTTCCGTTACCGGGTTGTCCTTGCTGACCACAATCGCGAGACCATCGAGGCAAAGCAGGTGGGTCTGCATATCGGGATACAGCGTTTTCTCATCGTCCTTCAGATCCCTTGAAGCCATGCCCATGTTCGCCGTGCCGTCGCCGCAAGCTGTTACGCCGGCGCCAGAGCCAGTCTGCTCAACGTTGATAGACACATTGGGATGCGCTTCCATGTACTTCTCGGCCAGTGCCTCTATTACAGGACCCACCGATGTGGAACCCGCAACCTGAATGAGCACTTCTTCAAGCGACGGAGACGCAGCTTCGGAAGGGGACACCGACGCAGCCTCAGAAGCGCTTACCGATTCCGATGCCGATTCAGACGCCGTCTGGGAAGCGTTTCCGCAGCCCGTGAAGATCAGCGCTGCCGTCAGCACGAGCACGATGATAACAGAAAACTTTTTCATTGTAACCTCCTAAAAATCTTTCAAATCTGTGTACACAATACACCGGACATGTAAAGCGCATATCAAAGCCGCGTTAAGCGCGTGTAAAGCGCTCGTAAAATAAGCGAAAAGGCGCATCAAAAAGGAGCGCCGTTCAGCAGCGCTCCCATCGTTTGAATGCGTCAGTATTTCAGGTCGGCTACAAAAGACACCGTATACAGATCATATATTTCGTACATGTTCTTGCGGAGATCGAGCGACTCCAGATTGGTGCAATAGGACAGCGGCCATACGGAATCCAGCTCGTTGGTATTGAGATCGAGCACCTCCAGATGATAAAGCCCGCTCAGGTCGTAAACGTCGGAAATCCGGTTGGTGCTGAGGTCCAGATCCGTGAGGTTATACAGATATGCCAGCGGGGAAAGATCCCATATCTGGTTCTGCTCCAGGTTGAGGTCTTCCAGCTTGGTGCAGTTGGCCAGCGCGGAGATATCGGTAATCTTGTTGATAGATAGGTTCAGCAGCGTCAGATTCGTCAGGTTGCCGATGGGCGTAATATCCTTCAGCGTACCGCAGCCGGAAACATAGAGCACCTCCAGATCGCGCATGCCGCTCAGCGGCTCCACATTGCTTACAGGGCACCAGGTGAGATACAGCTTTTTCATTCGTGTCATGTTGCGAAGCATCGAGATATCTGAAATATTCGACTTCCACAGCGAAAGGTACTCCAGATTGACCAGCGGTGCCAGCGGCGCAAAGTCCGTGATATTGTTGTACCGGATGCTCAGCGAAAGCAGGTTGGTCAGATTGGAAAGCGGCTGTATGTTGCTGATGCTGTTTTTGCCCAGCCAGAGCTTGCTCAGATTCACCAGCCCCGAAAGCGGCGATATATCGGAGATCTGGTTCTCGTCCAGCACCAGCTCCTGCAGAAAATACAGCTCCCGAAGCGGCGACACATCGGTGATGCTGTTGGTTTCGGCGGTCAGCTTCTTCAGATTCGTACAGTAGCGCAGCGCCGCAATGCTGGTGATGCCTTTATCGTCCAATGTGAGCTCGGTAATCTGCTGCATATCCGTGGGGTAAATGCTGCCCGCGGGTTTGCCCAGCGCGGCGCGGATCTCGGTTTCAAGCGCCGCGTCGTCAAATACCACCGGAGGCACCGTGGGCACCGGCGTGGACACTGGCGTAGGGACAGGCGTAGGCTCCGGCGTGAGCTCAGGCGTTTCCATCTCATCCAGACGATCCTGATCGTCATCGTCCACATGCGCCACGCTGCGGTTCGTATCAAAAAAGCCCAGGCCCCACCCCAAGCCAAGCCCCAGCCCCAACCCCAGCACCACGGCGATGGCCGCGATCAGAAGGCCTTTGCGGCTTTTCCGGGTGGGCTGGTCCGGCGTTTTCGGCGGCATCTGTGAACCGGGAATCTGCATGACTGCCTGCGGCGGAGCGAAAGCCTGTCCTGCCGCCCGGGGCGCAACCGGAATCTCCATCGTAGCCTGCGGAACCGAGGTCTGCGCCGATGGCGGCGGCGTCATTTCCTGCGGTGCAGAGGCCTCCGGCGCGGCTTCCTGCGCAGGCTGCGCACCCTGGGCCGTTATATCAGGCAGCGCGGTCGATTCCTGCACGGGCTGCACAGGGCCGGCACTTCCGGAAACAGCGGCTCCGCACTGCATGCAAAAGGCATTCCCCTCCGCCAGCGGCGCGCCGCAGGCGGCACAGGATGGGTTCAGCTTGCTGCCGCATTGTCTGCAAAACACGGCCTTCGTTACGTTATCCGCGCCACAGTTCTGGCACCTCATGGATCTCTTCCCTCCTTCGCCGGCAACGCGGCGCATGTATGATATCAGTATACACAATTGTAATATTGCCCAGTAGCAGGAAATATTATATCACGCCCGCTGTTCTTTTCCTATATATCAACTTCAAGCAGTAATAAAAAAAGCCCGCGTTAACGAGCTTTTATATCGGTTTTCAGGAAGCGGACGGCACAGCAGACTCCGTTTGCACAGCAGACTCCGTTTGCACAGCAGACTCTGTCTGTGCGGCAGACTCTGTCTGGGTGACCGCGGCAGAGGATGTCTCCGTGGGCGAGGGAATAGGCCCGGGGGTGGGGGTGGGAATATTCCCGTAGAGCCAGCCGGAGGCATACGTCACGATGATGCCCTCGTTGTTCCACACCACGTTTTCCGTGTTGGTGATGTTCTGAAACTTGTTGCCGTACTTCGTGTATATGTCGTTGCTCTGCTTGTGATAATATGAAGGCGCAAAGCAGATGAACCCCTGGATATCTACCATGCCTTCCAGCGCCTCGTCCGAAAGCGTAAACTGCTCGGAGATGGGAGCCTGCGATTTCTGTATGGTGCGATGATCAATGGTGGTGCTGTTCTGGGCGACGATGGAAACATCGATCCACGCGCCATCCGGCACATCGATGGTTCCCGATACGGTAATGACGTTGCCGCTGTAGGCGATCTCACAGCTGCCGGCGACAACCACGCCCAGCGAAGCATCGGATGGCACCGGTCTCGAAAGCGACGCGGCACCGCAGCCCGCGAGAGCCAGAGCGCACAGCCCCATGGCCAGCAGTACGGCCAGCATTTTAACGCGTGTTTTGCGCATAATCAACCTCTTCATTCTGAATACTGGAATACAGTATATCGAATACACGCGGCGATGTAAAGTGAAAAACGTCCGCCGCGCCGCCGTCCTGCCCCCGAAACGCTGTTTAAGTGCGCCGCCGCCGGTTTATATATGATTCGGATTCTCGTCATAAGGGTGGACGCGCTATGGCAATCAAGCGAAAATATCTCGGCGAACTGCTCATCGGCATGGGCATGATCACCCAGCAGCAGCTGGAGGAATGCCTGAAAGAGCAGAAAACATCGGGCGAGCGGCTGGGCAAGATTCTGCGCGGCAAAGGCTACGTTACCGAACAGCAGCTGATGGAAATCATGGAATTTCAGCTGGGCATACCGCTTATCAACCTTGAAACGGTAAATTTTACGCATTCGCTGGCAAAATATATGCCCATGGCGCTCGCGCGCAAGCACAAGATGCTTCCGGTTAAGGCGGAAGGCGGCAAGCTTTATATCGCCATGAGCGATCCGCTGGACTTTATCGCCATCGAAGACGCGCGCATGGTATCCGGCCTTGATGTATCGCCGATGATAGCGCCGGAGCACGCCATCGAGACCGGCATCAACAAGGTGTACGGCAATGAGTACGCCGAGACAGCGATCAAAGAGCTGGCGGAGGAGAACGCGCAGGAGGAAGAAGCCGAAGGCGAAGACGCCGGGAAGATCTCCAACGCGCCCATCGTTCGTCTGGTCAGCTCCATATTCGAGCAGGCTGCCAAAGCGAAAGCCAGCGACATCCACGTAGAGCCGGGCGAGAACGAGGTGCGCGTCCGCGTCCGTATCGACGGACAGCTCATCACGCTGCTCAACATCCCCAAGCGCGCGCAGTCGGCGGTTATCACGCGCCTCAAAATCATCGGCAACATGGACATCGCGGAAAAACGCGTGCCGCAGGACGGGCGCTATAAGCTCTCGGTAGGCGGCAACGAAATCGACGTGCGCATGTCTTCCCTGCCCACGGTGCACGGCGAGAAAATCGTCATGCGCCTGCTGGACAAGCAGAACTTCCTGATATCGAAGGAAAAGCTCGGCTTCTCCGGGGACAACATCCACAAATTTGAATCGCTGCTGCAGAATCCGCACGGTGTCATACTCGTCACCGGCCCTACGGGCAGCGGTAAATCCACCACGCTGTACGCCATGCTGAGCGAGCTCAACAAGGTGACGTCCAATATCATCACCGTGGAAGACCCGGTGGAGTACACCATGCCGGGCATCAATCAGGTACAGGTGAACACCAAGGCCGGGCTGACGTTTGCCGCAGGGCTGCGCTCCATACTGCGTCAGGACCCCGACATCATCATGGTCGGCGAGATCCGCGATCAGGAAACGGTGGACATCGCCATACGCGCGGCCATTACGGGCCACCTTGTGCTTTCCACCATTCATACCAACGACGCCCCCGGCACCATCTCGCGCCTGACGGACATGGGCGTGCCGCCGTTCATGCTGGCCGCCTCTCTCGTTGGCGTGCTGTCCCAGCGGCTGGTGAAAAAAATATGCCCCTTCTGCAAGATGGAATACACGCCCACCGCGTTCGAGCTGCAGGCAGCCGGATTGCCCCCGGACTATAAAACGCCGCTTTACATCGGAAAAGGCTGTTCCTACTGCAATGAAACGGGGTATAAGGGGCGCATGGCGGTGCACGAGATTCTCGTGGTGGACAGGGAGGTGCGCGATATGATCACTACCGGTCACAGTGTCGACGATATCCGGGATTACGCAATTAAGAAGCAGCACATGAGCACCATCGGCACCGGGTGCACCGCGCTGATGGAGAAGGGCGAAACCACCATTCATGAGGTGATCCACACCGCGTACGCCTATCAGGGGGATGCCCAATGAACTTGTTAACGCTGCTTGAAACCGCCATGGCAATGGACGCCTCCGACGTGCACGTCTCCGTGGGCATTCCGCCCATGGCGCGTGTCAGCGGTTCTCTTACGCCCCTTGCCGACTTTAAGGTAACTCCCGAGATTTCACTCGCTTTTGCGAAAGAAATCATGAACGCGGCGCAGTGGGAAACGTTTGAAAGCCTCGGCGAGTGCGACTTCTCCATTTCGGTGCCGGGCAAGTACCGCTTCCGCGTGAATACCTTCCGTCAGCGGCAAAGCGTATCCATCGCACTGCGGCTGATCAAGAGCAGTCCGCCCGACATCAACGAGCTGGGGTTGCCGCCCATCGTGAGCGCGCTGTGCAACTACACGCGCGGCATCATACTCGTCACCGGCCCTACCGGCAGCGGTAAATCCACCACGCTGGCGTCGATGATCGACTACATCAACCGCAGCCGCAGCGCACACATCATTACGCTGGAAGATCCCATCGAGTATCTGCATCGTCACAAGAAATGCATCGTCAACCAGCGCGAAATCGGGGTGGATTCCCACAGCTATGCCGCGGCATTGCGCGCCGCGCTGCGCGAGGACCCGGACGTCATACTCATCGGCGAAATGCGCGACCTGGAGACCATCGGTATCGCGCTGACCGCTGCCGAGACGGGGCATCTCGTGCTGTCCACGCTGCACACCACGGGCGCCGCCAAAACCATCGACCGCGTCATCGACGTATTCCCGCCCTTCCAGCAGCAGCAGGTGCGCATGCAGCTGTCCATGACGCTGGTGGCGGTCATCTCTCAGCAGCTGCTCATTTCCACCGACAACAAGAGCCGCGTCATCGCGGTGGAAACCATGATCGCCAACGCGGCGGTGCGCAACCTCATCCGGGAAAATAAAATTCATCAGGTCGTCAGCGCAATGCAGTCTTCCAGCACCAACGGCATGCAGATGATGGACAACGCGCTGGCCCAGCTGTATCGCTCGGGCAAAATCTCGCGCGAGGTCGCCTACGCCTATTCGATGGACAAGAACTATATATCAACGCTGCTGTAGGCGGCGTGGAGGTGAGCGGTTATCAAATACCTGTATAAAGCGGCCAACCGTGCCGGACATACCGTGGAAGGCATCATCGAAGCGGCGGATAATAAAGCCGTGCTGTTTGCGCTGCGCTCCAAGGCGCTGTACCTGCTGGAGCTGACGGAGGTAAAACCCAGCGCTTCGGTCGATATTACGCTGGGTTCGTCCAAAATTCCGAAAAAGACGCTTGCCGTATTCTGTACACAGTTCGCCAGCATACTCAAGGCAGGGGTGCCGTTGGTGCAGGCGATTAACATTCTTGTAGAGCAGGCCGAGCACAAACAGCTAAAGCGGATATTGCAGAGCGTCAGCGACGATTTGCAGAGCGGCAAAGGGCTCTCTGAGGCGCTTGCCGTTCACGAAAAATACCTGCCCAGCATGATGATAAAGCTCATCGAGGCGGGCGAGATGAGCGGCACGCTGGATCACTCGCTGCAGCGGCTGGCGCTGCAGTTTGAAAAGGACTATAAACTCACGCGTAAAATCAGGAGCGCGATGATGTACCCCATCGTCGTCGGCATCCTGGCGGTGATCGTGGTCATCTTCCTGCTCGTGTTCATCATGCCCAAGTTCACCTCGCTTTTTGACAGCATGGGCGCGGACCTTCCCGGCATCACCAAGTTTATGCTGGGCCTTTCCAACGCGGTGACCCAGGGCTGGCTGTTCATACTGGGCAGCATCATACTGATATATGCCGCCTTCCGATTCTATAAGGCAAGCCCCACAGGGCGGCTGCAGATCGATACCATCAAGCTGAAGATGCCCGTTGTAAAAAAGACGATGACCCGCATACTGGCCGCGCGATTCGCGCGCACGCTGTCCACGCTGACGGCGTCGGGCGTATCGCTGACGCAGTCGCTGCGTATCGGTGCCAAGGTCGTCGCCAACAAGGTGGCCGAGCTGCGGCTGCTGGACGTTGAGGAGCAGATTAAGCGCGGCAAAACGCTGCACGGGGCCATTGCGGGCGAGACCATGTTCCCGAATCTGCTGATGCATATGATTAAAATCGGCGAGGAATCGGGCACGCTGGATCAGATGCTGGAGAAAGCGGCGGACTATTTTGAAGAGGAAGCGGAAGCGTCTATCGGCAAGCTGACCGCGCTGCTGCAGCCCATTATGCTGGTGTTCGTGGCGGCTATCGTGCTGCTCATCATTCTCTCGGTCATGATGCCAATATTCTCCATATATAATACCATTTAAAAAATTTGGGCAAGGATGTTTCATCCCGGATAAACCCGGTTATATAGATGTGTAGCCTTCCAATTTACACATTTATCAGTTAAGGAAAGGAGAAATATAATGTTTAATCCCAGAAGGAACAAGAAAGGCTTCACCCTCATCGAACTGATCGTTGTTATTGCTATCCTCGCCATATTGGCGGCAATCGCGATCCCGTCCATTTCCGGCCTCATCGGAAACGCGGAAGACAAGGTGAACCTCGCCAACGCCACAACCATCGCAACTTCGATCAATGCCTACAACCTGACCAACACCACACCGATTAAAGGCACTGCTTCCGCGGAGGCCACGCTGAAGGCCGCGGATCTTTGGCCGGACCAGCTGGCCGAAGCAGATGTCGAGGATGCCCTTGCTTTGATTGCCATTGATGCCGACGGTGTTGCAACCGTAGTCGAGGTCGCAGCCGAAGAATGATGATAACCGGCTTCATCAACTAGCGGAAGGGAGTATCCCTTCCGTTTTTCTTTGCCCGCGCCGTCTGCGCAGATTGCGCAAGCCATGCGCCGGGTGTATAATACGGCTTGGCAAATACCGATTGCGCAAAGGATGGACTATGGATAACAACCGCAAGCCAAAAGGTGTGTTTCACGCTTTCATCTCGTACTACCGCCCTCACATGGGGCTTTTTTCGCTTGATATGGCGTGCGCGCTGCTGATCGCCGCGGTGGATCTCGCGTTTCCGCTTGCTTCTCGCTACGCGATGAGCAGCCTGCTGCCCAATCACGCCTATCAGCCCTTTTTTATACTCATGGGCGCTTTTCTGCTGGTATACCTGCTGCGCTCCGGGCTGGAGTACGTGGTGACCTACTGGGGACATACGCTGGGCGTGCGCATGGAAGCCGACATGCGCCGCGATCTCTTCACGCACCTGCAGACGCTGTCCTTCCGCTTCTATGACAAGAACCGTACGGGGCAGCTGATGTCCCGGGTGACAACCGACCTCTTCGACATCACCGAGCTGGCGCACCACGGCCCGGAGGATTTCTTCATCGCGGTGCTCACCATACTGGGGGCTTTTCTCGTGATGCTGACCATCAGCTGGCCGCTGGCGCTGGTGCTCATGGTGCTGGTACCGGTGGCCGTAGGCTTCATGCTGCTGCAGCGGGGGCGCATGATGTCGGCATCGAAGAAGGTAAAGGAGCGCACCGCGGGCATCAATGCGGGCCTGGAGTCCAGCATTTCGGGTGCGCGGGTGGCCAAGGCCTTTACCAATGAGTCCTATGAGATCGACAAGTTTGAGGAAAACAACGAAAGCTTCAAGCGCAGCAAGCGCGAGTATTACTCCGCGATGGGCGTATTCGCCAGCGGCATGGGCTTCTTCACCAACGCCTTCAATCTGGCCGTCATCGCCTTCGGAGGATACCTCATCATGCGCAGCGAGTCTGCCCCCGGAGGCTTCAGCTATGTGGATCTCGTTACATTCACGCTCTATGTGGGCACATTCCTGCAGCCCATCCGCCGCCTGACCAACTTCATGGAGGCGTTCACAAGCGGCGCGGCAGGCTTCAAGCGCTTCCGGGAGCTGCTTGCGGAACAGCCCGACATCACCGACGCGCCCAGCGCGCAGCCGCTTCAGAACGTGCGCGGCAATATCGAATTCGATAACGTCAGCTTCGCGTACAATGACCATACGCAGGTACTTCGGGACCTCTCGCTGCACATCGGTGCGGGCCGGACGCTTGCGCTGGTGGGGCCTTCCGGCGGCGGCAAAACCACGCTGTGCCACCTCATTCCGCGCTTCTACGAGGTCACCGAGGGCAGCATCCGCATCGACGGGCACAACATAAAGGACGTAACGCTGCTGTCTCTGCGGCAGAGCATCGGCATCGTGTCGCAGGATGTATTTCTCTTTGCGGGCAGCGTGAAGGAGAACATCCGTTACGGGCGCGTGGGCGCTACCGACGCGGAAATCGTGGCGGCCGCGAAGCGCGCGGAAATCCACGGCATGATCATGGAGATGGAAAATGGCTATGACACGCAGGTGGGAGAACGCGGCGTGCGGCTTTCCGGCGGGCAGAAGCAGCGCATCGCCATCGCGCGCATCTTCCTTAAGAATCCGCCCATTCTGATACTGGACGAAGCGACCTCCGCGCTGGATACCATTACCGAGGCAAAGATTCAGCAGTCGTTCGAGGAGCTGTCCAAAGGCCGTACCACGCTGGTCATCGCGCACCGGCTGTCCACGGTCAAGAGCGCCGACGAGATCATCGTCATCGGCGAGGAGGGTGTGCTGGAGCGCGGCACGCACGAGCAGCTGCTGGCAAAGGGCGGCGAATACGCGGCGCTCTACAAGAGTCAGTTTCGGGAATAGTCCCCCGAGGGTATGCATCATACCGGCTATCGGACGGATCGGTGTCTGATACGCCGGTTTTTTTATCATCTCAGCATATAGTTCAACGACCAGATAAGGCTGTGCTTGTCCTCCACCACCGCGTGCAGCGCGCCCCACTCCGTCTGCTTCAGCTCGAACCGTACGCCGCCGCCCTCCTGCAGCGCGCCGTACAGCCGGCGCAGCTCCTCTTCGGATTCCATCTCCAGCACCAGCACCACGCTGCCGTATACCATATCCCCGGCGAAGCTGAACTTGTCGTGAAAGTACAGCGAAATGCCGGGCGATATATACAACTCCGCGTGCATGATTTCGCCGCTGGGCGTCTTATTTACGTCGCGCAGTTCACCGCCGAATATGGCGCGGTAATACTCCAGCTTTTCCTCGCACTCCTTCAGCGTGATATCGGGCGTTATCTTCTTCATGCGTACCCCTCTTTTCGTTTTGGTTAGTTTGAGCCGTATGAAGCGGATTATGCGGGCAGAAAAGCAACCCCGGCATAGTTGTCATGCCCGCAAACCTGCGGTATAATGCGAAAGAAGCGGACGGTTTCCCGCCGCTCATCCTTCCCGCAGGCCGCGGGACTCCAAAAAAACAATCGTACTGGGGACAAGCGATGGAAAAAATACTGCGGTTTCTGATACTCGCCGTGCTGGTGGGCGCGGCTGTCGTCGCAGGCTTCTACATACTGAAGCTCGTGTTTAAGCTTCTGGTCATCGGCGCCATTGTGATTGCGATACTCGCGCTGGTGGGCGCGTGGAAACGCCCGGCACAGGGCTGAAGGAGGCATCATGCGCCGCTATGGTTTTGACTGGCTCCGCGTGGGCGTCATCTTTCTGCTGTTCCCCTTCCACACCGCGCGCGTATTCGATGCGTGGGAGCCCAACTATGCCAAGGGCATCGTAAACGGCTTTTCCACGTGGTTCGTCGCTTCCGTGGGCTTTTGGTTCATGCCGCTGCTGTTTATCATCGCGGGCTATTCCTCTTATGCCGCGCTGGAAAAGCGCACGCCGGGCCAGTACATGCGCGAGCGCACGCTTCGGCTGCTCGTTCCGCTGCTCTTCGGCCTGCTGCTCATCGTGCCGCCGCAAGGGTACATTGCGCGGCTGGAGGGCGGGTTCACCGGAAACTACCTGCAGTTTCTCGGCCAGTACTTCCCGAACTTTTCCGACCTCTCGGGCTACACCGGCTATTTTACGCCCGCGCACCTGTGGTTCATACTTTACCTGTTCGTCATCAGCGCGGCGCTGCTGCCGCTGCTGCGGAAAATGCGCAAGCACCCGGAAAAGCTGCGGTGGGCGGCTAAGCCCTGGGTGCTGCTGCTGGGCTTTCTCCCCGTAGCCTTGATGGAGGCGCTGCCCGATATCGGCGGCAAAAACCTCTTTTACTATGCCATGCTGTTTCTGCTGGGCGCGGTAATCGCCACGTCCGGCACCTTCATGGATACCCTGCGCCGTCTGCGCTGGCCGCTGCTGGCGGGCGGTATCACATTCTCCACCGCGTACATGCTTCTTGCCGGGTTCTGCGGCTGGCCGGAGGACTGGAGCGCCGCGAGCATCGGCTTCTCCGCGATGCGCAACCTCTCCGCATGGCTGATGGCGCTGGGCCTCATGGGCGTCTCCGACGTTTATCTCAACAAACCATCAAAGGCTTTGGCCTACCTGTCGCGTGCGTCGTACCCCGTATACCTCGTCCACCAGACGCTCATCGTCGTCATTGCGCACTTCGTCATTCAGAGCGGCCTCGGCGCAGCGCCGCAGTTTTTGCTCATCATGGCGGGCGCGCTGGCAGCCTCCCCTGGCATATATGAAGTATGCCGCCGGTTCAGGGCGACACGGTTTATGCTGGGAATCAAATAAGGCAACGGCTTTCTTTCGACGCCGTTGCCTTCCAGAGGAAAGGGCTTCCTCCGCCTGTTCCGGCTTTACCCTCAGCTGTCATCCCGCGCGATGACGATGAGGTAGTCCTCCGGACCGAAGGAGATGCGTGCGCGCTTGTCGGGGTTGGTTACCACCAGCATGCCCTCCGGCGTCACCTTCTTATACCCCACCGCGATTTCCCCACGCTGCCTTGCGATTTCGGTCAGCGCAAAGAAATCCAGTTCTGCGCCGGGAGTTACGTAACGCCCGGCCTTTTTCATGTACAGCTCGGAGCCATCGGCGTCCAGCAGGTCTTCAAACAGCAGCGAGAGCTTTCGGTTCTCCGAGATCTGCGTGACGATGAGGTTCGTAATAGTGCTGCCCACGATGAAGTCGTTGACGTCGGCCACCTTCGCCAGCTTCTGATTGTTCACCGAGCGCATCTCGCTCGTGATGCTGTACTGGCGTCCGCGCAGCTTACCGATATTTCGGATATGGATGAGCAGCAGTATCGTTCTCGCGTCCGCGTCGTCGAAGCTGCAGTTCAGATCGCTCAGCAGCAATATGCTGGTGACGTCCTTTTCCAGCAGCGTCTCGAGATTCCTTCGGTTATAGATATCGCATTCAGTACGTACCAGCCGGATATTTTCAAACCGGCCCGCCGTCAGCCCGCCGGAGATGGAGGTGTCCGCCACCGTCACCACGGTATCCTTCGCCGCGTAGTGGTCATACTCCGCAAGTATGTCCGGCAAATACTCGTTACAACCCAGTATCAGCAGATGCTCATCCGTCTCGGCCATCTTCACGCCGGAAACCGCCGCCGATAAATCGTGCGCGGAGGGCTGCGCCTGCGGTTTCGAAACGCCGTCGTCCTCCGCCAGGTGAATCACGCAATCGTCTTCGCTAAGCCGGGTGTCCATGGGCGGGTTCAGCAGCACCCTGCCGCCCTGCTCCAGCCCGACCACCGTAGACCGCTCGAACAAATTCAGTACTTCGCCAAACATCCTGCCGGAAAGCTCCGGGAAGCGCTCGAAGTAAAACTCCGCGCCGCCAAAGTCGAAAAACTCTGTGAGCACCTGCGAAAGACCGGGCTGACGGCAGGTGTGCGCGATGATGCGCGATATGGCGTCTTTGAAGAACAGCACCTCGGCCTTGCCCTCGCCCGCGATTCTGGCCGCCTGAAGGTTCTCCTCGCTGTGAATCATGGACGTGATGTGCATCTCCCTGTCGAAGGCATTCTGGGCTTTCAGATAGCTCACAACAGCCAGTATGGATTTGATCACGGAAAAATCGTCGTCCTGGTTGATGATGACGGAACGGCAGGTCTCGACGGATGCCCTCTCCAGCATAAAGCTTTGAATCGGGTTGCCGGTTTTGCAGATGACCCGGGTCGTCTTGAAATCCTTTATATGTCCGCGGATCATCTCCTCCATGGTGTCCTTTTCTTCCTCACCCAGCACGATGACGCAGTTCTTCTTTTTGTTTGCGCCCGCTTCGATGAGCTCGGACAGTATGGTGTAGATGCTGTCGGTAAAGCCGATGATCACCGTGTGGCCCGTTTCAATCACCTTGGAGTTGCCCTTGCGCAGGCTGTACAGCTTCTGCTCGAAGCCGGAATTGATAATGCCTATCAATATGCTGGTCACGAAGATGCCGCATATGGTGACCACCGTCATCAGCAAAACAAATCCGATGTTGCCCGTATCATTGCCGGACAGCGTACCGGCGTCCAGCGTATGCATAAAGCTCTGCCAAATGGAGCTCCCGGCAGAAAACTGCTTGTTTACCAGCGCCCCCAGCACGCCTGCGATCACCACCACCACGGCGGTAATCAAAAACAGCATCACCACCAGCACGATGGTTCCTTTGGACATCAGGTTGTCAAAACGATAGCGAAATTTCTCTCTGAAGCCGGGCTTATGCTTGTTCATGTCTTTCATCTCCTGCGGATTAGAATGGAACGTACAGCGTCATTTCCGTATCAGAATACCACGGCCCTTTGCGCATTTCTACATATTATGATATTTTTCGCGCAGTTTTGGGGAAATAAAAAAGCAGCCTTCAGCTTCGCCTGCGCAGGGTACGCTCCCGTATGACATCGCCTTCGCCCGGCACGCTGCAAAGCAGCGGAGAGGCCGTGTCGCAGTGTGCGGCGGACATGCCGGGGCGGTTGGCATAGCAGTAAGCGCAGCGGTACGCACACGTATCATACGCGCCGATGTCTACGCTTTCCGCGCAGCCGCAGGCGGGCCGCTGATTTTTATCCTTGCGGTACGGCACGGGAACGCCGCCGATGCGGCCCAGCAATTGCGTATCAATACAGGCGGCGCGTTCGATGCCGGGGTAGGACACATCCTCCGCACAGGCAGTCAGCCGCAGCCCGTATTCGCGCGCAATCCGCGTAAAGCCGCGTGCGATCTCCGCCTTTTCTTCATCCGCTGCCGGGCGGATACCCAGCCGTTTCGTCGCGCGCGCTGTCTTCTGATAAAAATCGAGGAAGCTGATGGTACAGCACTCTGTACAGTCTCTGAGATGATGCGCGATATAACCGAAGGCGTCGACATGGTACTGCGTGCCGTACCGCGGGTTCAGCGCCACAGGGTCGTAGCGCCATATCACACGCTGCTGCCCGATTTGACAGGCCAGCGCCCGGAAGGTTTCGATACGCGTTTCCAGCGCCGGAAGCCCCGGCTCCATATCCCCGCCGTATGCGTTCAGCGTGTACTGAAAGCAGTAAGCGTACGGACGCAGCAAGCCCAGCTTGTCCAGCATCGGCGCGGCGTTCTTCGTCCACAGCACAAGGCCGGAGACCGCCTCGGGCAGCAGGCTGACGCGGCTCACCTGATGAGGGCGCATCGGGTTGCGCACCAGCGCGTACCCCTCGGCAAGGCGGCGCAGCAGCCAGCCGGAATAAAATGCCGGGATATCGGTTCTTCGGCTCGCGCTGATGATCATGGTCTCCTCCTTCCCGGTGCGCTCCTGATTGCCTGATACCAAGCGTTGGGCGAGGGCATGCCGGAAACGACCGTGAAACGGCGACACCGCAGCGCTCAGCGGCCTCTGGCGCACGGATTGGTTTCGGTGCCCGCCGCCGACCTTTTTTCGGCTACATCCTATCACAGATATCCGCCTCGTTCAATCGGACGTACCGGCGCTTACCTTTCACCGCAGGGCGGGGAATCGCATACGGCGCAGCCATGCGGCGTACAGGCCAGACCGCAGCTGCAGCGCGTAGGCCCGAACAGCTTTGCGTAAGCGCGCGGAAATTCCGTGTTCACGTGGATAACTTCTTCCGCGAACTCATGCTGCGCTTCGGATACCTCCGGCAGCGCGTCGGCTTCCTGCTGTGTATCCACAATCATGCCGGGCGCGACGAACCGTCCTTCGGCAATGGTCACGCCGCCCGTCACCAGCGCGCCGGCGGAAATGTAGCTGCCGCCGCCGACCACGGCGTCGAACACGATGGCGCGAAAGCCCACGAATACGCCGCTAGCCAGCAGGCACGGGCCGTGCACAATGCAGCCGTGCGCGCACGACACGCGGCTGCCGATAAATATCGAATACTCCCGGCCATCCGCTTCCACGCGGCCGTGTGCCAGCCCGTGCAGTATCACCCCGTCCTGCAGGTTGCTGTCCTCGCCGATATAGAAGGGTGTACCCTCGTCCGCGCGTACACTCACAAGCGGCGCGATGAACACGTTCTTATCCACCGTCACATCGCCGATGACGGACGAAAACGGCCCGACGTATGCGCTGGGATGCACGCATGGGCAGACGGATACGGGATTCAGCGACGTGATTGGATTGGGCGCGATGAAGTGCGCGTTTATCGACCACGTCTCGGGATTCATGCAATGACAAAACTCGCTCATACTCACTCCTGTGATCGCAGATATATACCATGCTATGAAAGTATCCAGGAATGTGTGCGGCTGTATTGCGCGTATCAGAGCGTTTCAGAAGACGTCAAGCGGGTTATATCTAGGTGACAAACTTTTCCGGAGTTTATATGAGCAAGAAAAAGCGCGGATTTACCGTGGTCGAGGTCGTCGTGGTCATGGCGATGCTGGCCATACTGGCGTTTATTGCGATACCCAAGCTGATATCCATCATCGTCCGGGCGCAGGCCGCCGCCGATATGAGCAGCGTCAAGATACTGAATGACGTCACGGCCAATTACCGCGTGCTGAACGGCGTTGAGACGGGCGATGTGTTCGCGGGAATTGACAGCGACGCGGCGCGCATGCAGGCGCTGGTGGACGCCGAACTGCTGGCCGCGATACCGAAGCCGCAGGAGAAGGACGCTTCGTTTCAATGGAACATCGGCACCCAGAGCTGGGGGCTCGTTGTGGCGGGCGAGGCTGTACCGAGCACAGCACTGGGCAGCTCTTATACGCGCTGCGGGTAGTATCCGGCTAAGCCGCGAAGGCGGTTTTTTGTTGTCACGAAAGCGTCAGCTGAAATATTCGTCCTGTATACCGCCCTCGAATGAGCGGAAAAGCGCCTCGCGCCCCGGCACATCGGTGTGTATGGTATTATACACCGTTCCGATAGCCTCCGAAATCTGCGCGGCAGGCAGCATCCGAATGTTTGCCGATGGCCGGAAGTACAGCATCAGCGGGAAACCGCCTGCCTGCGTAGGCATCCGGTAGTCCACGCCGAGCTTCTTTGCGCCCAGCCGCTCGTAGAATTTCACCCTGCGCTGCTGCTCCGCCCTTAGGGCCTCGTCCTCCGCGTCCGGAGGCTCAATTTCCATGTACACGCCCACGATGCCCTCCTGCCGCGATTCGGCGATCCGATTAAAGAGCAGCGTGCCGTAGCCCGAATCCCGGAACTTGGGGTCCACCGCCATGTAATCCAGCCAGAGCGCCTTTTGATCCTCCAGCTCCAGCACCAGCGCGTATCCCACTATCTCGTCAAACACCTTATGCTTCGCCAGCAGCAGCCGGTACTTTTCTTTTTCCATGAGCATTTCGAGGTGCTCCAGCGGCTTTAACTCTGAGGGCTGGAAGTCCTTCATGAAGCGCTGATACAACTCCTGCATATCCCTCGTGCTGCCTTCGGCGATGTCGATGTCGTTGAGCTCGCCCGTCACGAAGCGCTGAAAGCCCGGTTTAAACAGGCGCAGATTATGCTTGAACCAGGTATAGTGCAGACGGTTTTCCTCAAACATCACGGGAATCCACGTCTCGGACAGCTGGAAACGGCCCTTCTTGTCCTTCTGTCGGTCGTAAATCGTCTCGACAAGGTTCCAGCACATATAAGCGTATATACCGTACTTCTTTTTAAAACCATCCTCCGCGCCCCGACGATAGAACTGCGAGGTGAGCGCGTAGTCGCGAAGGTCGGGGTCTTCCAGCCCGATGCGCAGCAGCTCGCTGTACTGGTTGTCGATATCGGCATACGAATCGTCCTGACGCGACTGCCGGTATATGAACAGCGTCACCATCACCGACATGCAGGCGAACAGCGCGGAGAGCAGCGAAATCATGAGGCTCCAGTTGTTGATGTCCATCCCTTTCCTCCCCTGACAATCTTCCGTTTATCATATCACAGCGGGCATCCAAAATAAAGGAACGCTGGCCGGCAATCCCATTAGCGCGGGGTTTTATTGCGCGCCGGTTTACTGTATAATGGCAGCAGGAGGGACTGCCATGCTTTCACACGCCTTTGATACCATCGACCGCATACTGCAGGAAGCCCATGGGGACGGACGCTCCACGCTGTTCGAGCACGAGGTATACGGCGTGCTGGCGGCAGTGGGCGTGGAAACGCCGCGCTGCGCGTTTGTACGCGATCCATCCGAGGTCACCGAAGCGCTGCTGAAGCCGTTTGGAAGCGCGGTGATGGTGAAAACCGTATCCCGCGATATGGCGCATAACCAGCGCTACGGCGGCGTGCGCAAGGTAAGCTATCTCGATCCGCTGTTCGTGCGATTCGCGCTCTCCGCCATGCGGGACGAGGTGCTCTCGCACTTCCCGGAAGACGGAAAGCCGCTTATCGACGGTTTTCTCATCGTCGAATTCGTGAAGTTCACGCAGGCGCTGGGCAGCGAGATCATGATAGGCGTGGGCGAAGACCCGGCCTTCGGCGCGGTGGTGACGCTCACCAAGGGCGGCGACGACGCGGAGTTCTTTTCGCAGTACTACGATCCCGCCAATCTTTTTCTCGCGCCGCTCAGCATAGACGAGGCCAGAGCCATCGTGGGCAAGCTGAAAATCCGCCACAAGTACCGGGAAACCGGCCATCTTGACTACCTTGAAAAGATTGCGCACGCGCTCAGCGCGATGAGCCTGCTGGGCCACCACTATTCGTTCATGAGCTGCCGCTCCTCGGCGTTCCATATCAAGGCGCTGGATATCAACCCGCTCGTATTCTCTGAAGACGGGCGTTTCGTCGCGGTGGACGGTTATGCGGAGTTCGCGCCCGCACGGCAGTGCGCCGCCTCCTCCGCGCCTGATACGCAGGGACTGGACGGCTTTTTCAATCCGCGCGGCATCGCGGTGCTGGGCGTTTCGTCTCAGGCAGAGAAGTACAGCATGGCGCGCATCATCGTGGAGCTGTTTCAGGATTTGGGCCGGGACGACATCTACTGCGTCAACCCCAAGGGCGGCGAGGCCGTAGCGGGCGGGCGCACATACCCGCTTTACCGCAGCCTTGCGGACATTCCGGGCCCGTACGATTTGGTAGTCTATGCGGCCCCCGCCAAGAACACGCTGAAGTTTCTTGAAACGGTGCCAGAGGGCAAGGCGGTGATACTCATCTCCGGCATGCCGGCCGATCTGCCTTACGCACAGTTCGAGGCGGAGGTTCAGCGCGTCCGCAGGGACGGAGTACGCCTCATCGGCCCCAACTGCATGGGTGTTTTCTTTGCCCCGGATGAAACGCACGCAGGCGTCAATACGCTGTTCATCGATGAAAACCATCTGCGCATCCCCTACTCGGCGGACAGCAACGCGGCGCTGCTTACGCAGAGCGGCGCCATGGGCATCACCACCGTGGAACGCGCGCAGCATTCGCGCATCATCCGCAGCATCGTAAGTTTTGGCAACAAGATAGACGTCAGCGCGCCGGATCTCATGGCGTACTTTGCGGAAAAGCCGGGCATCGACGTCATGTCGCTCTACATCGAGGGCATTGGCGAGGGCGAGGGGCGGCAGTTCTTCGACACCGTCAAACGCATCCGCCAGCCCGTCATCGTCTATAAATCGGGCAGAACCGAAGCGGGCGCGAAAGCCGCGGCCTCTCATACCGCCGCCATGTCGGGCAGCTACGATGTATTCCGCGCGGCCTGCGTGCAGTCGGGCTGCGTACTCACCGAAGCGCTGGACGACTTCTACTGCTACACCAAGGCCTTTGCGATGCTGGATAAAAAGCGTCCGCGGGGCAACCGTGTGGCGGGCGTGGTGAACGCAGGCCTCGACGCCACGATGGGCGCGGATACGCTGCGCTTCCTGCAGCAGGCGGCGCTCTCCGACGAAACGCTGCAAAAGCTCGCCGCGCTCAATACGCACGGCCTGGTGGATACGCGCACCTCCTTCCTCGATCTCACGCCCATGACGGATGACACAGGCTACGCCAAATACATTGAAACGGTGCTGCAGGACGAGGGCGTGGACTGCATGTTCGTGGCCGTCGTGCCGCATATCGAAAACCTCAAAACGCTGGAGAACGACTATCTGGATGCCGACGCGGTATTCCCGCTGATTGCAGACGTGGCGCGGCGGTATGACAAGCCCATCGTGGTATCGGTCAACTCGGGCAACCACTATCAGCATGCGGTGGCATATCTGGAGGAGCGCGGCCTGCCCGTGTACGGCAACATCCACGCCGCCATCCGCAGTCTGGACGCTTTCGTGGAATACTGGATGACCCAAAAGCGGTAGCCGCAGAGAAACTTTCAAAGCCGCGGCAGGGATTTCGGCAAACAGCAAGAATATATACGATGGGGCCGGATGCCCTCCGGCCTTTCCAAAATATACAAAACTGAAGAAACGGCACAGCGGGCGCTGTTCGGCAGCCCCGGAATGCACCCCGGATTTGAAACGTTTCAAATAGCGGTGTGCCGTTTCATGAAAGGACATCCATGACGACATTCTACGACCTGGATCTCCCCTGCAAGCCTGACTTTGTGGAGTGCATGAAGCGCGTATACGCCTGGTATGCGGGTGAAGTCATCGATCGCGCGCCGGTGCGATTCGCGGCCCATAACGCGCAGTTTGAAACCGCCGATACCGCAGGGCGCTGGGCCACGCTGAAGGAGCGCTGGTACGACGCCCAGTATCAGGTGGATCATTTCATCGCTTCGCTCCCCTCCGTGCTGTTGGGCGAAACCTTCCCTGTTTTCTGGCCGAACCTCGGTCCCAACGTTTTCGCCGCGATACTGGGCGGCGCGGAGCTCACCTTCGGCGAGGTCACCTCGTGGATACACCCTGTCCTCTCTTCCGCACAGGATGCCGGCGCTATCCGCTGGCACGAGGAAAGCGAATATTTTCAAAAGCTGCTGGAGCTCACCGACTGCGCGCTGGAGCGCTGCGAGCATCGGTTTATGGTAGGCTACACGGATATTCACCCCAGCCTCGATTGCCTTGACGCGCTGCGCGGCACCGAGGCGCTGTGCATGGACATGTATGACGAACCGGACGCGGTGCGGGTGCTGACCGAGCGGTGCTTCGCGCCGTTGGAGAGCGCGATGAAGCGCTTTCACGACAAGCTGAGAACCAAAAAGCAGCTCTCCGTCACGTGGATGAATATCCCCTCCTACGAAACCATGCATATCCCCAGCTGCGATCTCGGCGCAATGCTCTCGCGGGATCACTTCGACGAATTCTCGCTGCCGTACGTGCGGCGCGAGGCGGCACTGTTCGCGCACAACATCTTCCACGTGGACGGCAAAGGCGTGGCACGCCATCTGGACGCGCTGCTTCAAGTGGAGAATATCCACGCCATACAGTGGGTTCAGGGCGTCGGCGAGGACAGGCCCATACTGCAGTGGGTGCCGCTCATTCGCAAGGTGCAGCAGGCGGGAAAGGGCGTGGTGGTGGATCTGCATCTGGACGAACTGGAGGAGTTTATATCCCGCGTACCGCCCAAAGGGATTTATCTGTGCATCGACGAAGCCGATCCGCTCATTCAGCAGCGCGTGCTGCAGCGGCTGCTGAAGTGGAACTAAAATATCCGGCAGGCCCCTGGCGCGCCGGATATCCGTCAACCTTTACAGCGCTTTTTGTCTGGACATGTTGGCTATCGCAAGCCCATAGAAAATCACCGCGGTGACGACCAAAAACAATATGCTGGTCACCGGGGTTACACTGTAATCACCGATTTTAAAGGTTACCCCCATCATTTCGTTAAACTGGGCGATTGTGCCCTCGGGAGCACCCGTGAATGCCGCTGCGGAGGGCGTCTGCATCATCACCTGCCGCATTAGTGCCGCCGCGTGTGACACCGGAAATACTTTGACAACCGTCTGCACGGCCTCGGGCAGCTGCCCAATCGGCAGGTATATGCCCGCAATGAAGCCGATCAGTGTACCTACGATAGTGCTTACCGCGGCAAACGCGTTCTGACTTTTAAAGAACGATACGATCCACCCCATCATCGCGGTGCCGGCAAACGTGGAGAGCAGTATCAGCCCCAGCACCTTGAGCAGCGTGGTAAAGCCCATCAGCTCACCGCCGCCGATAACGATATACGCTTCGGAAAGCACCAGTGCCACGAGGCTCATGATGAGTCCGATGATGCACACACTGAAAAGGTATCCCATCGTGATATCGCGCCGCTTGATCGGCGCCGCATAAAAATCCTTGGCGATCTTCTTTGCCCGGTCATCCACCATGATGCCGAAAGCGCCCAGCGTGGTGGTGACCGAGGTCACTGCGAGCAGCCCCCCGATGAGCCAGCTGTCGATTAAAAATCTGCCGCCCTCCTGCGGCAGCTCGCTAGACCACACGTCGCCCAAGAAAAGCGCGTACAGGCCTATGATGATGAACACGGCCAGCAGCGAATACAGCACCGCTGCCCTGTCGCGAAAAAACACCCGCAGGTTTCGTTTGATCATGAACGTCATTCCCGTATCTCCTTTCCGGTAATCTGCAAAAACGCGTCGTCCATCGTACCCTGTATCACCTCAAAGCCGCTGATGTACTCGCGGCACTCGCTGAGTATGGGCAGCGCGGACATTGTGGAGGGCAGGCGCACGGACACATGCCCGCCGTCCGTATAAAACTCGTGCCCCGCCTTGCCGAGCGCCGCGCGCAGCGCTTCCTCGTCGCGTGTGAAAAACCGCAGCAGATCCTGCGCGTACTGTGTTTTCAGTTCTGCAGGCGTCCCTTTCGCGGCAATCTGCCCTTCATCGATAACCACCACGTAGTCGGACCCCGCCGCTTCCTCCATGTAATGCGTGGTTAAAAATACGGTCATACCCTTTTCCTGCTTGAGTGTCTGTATCAGGTTCCACACATTCTTCCGCGTCTGCGGGTCGAGCCCCGTCGTGGGTTCATCGAGAAAGAGTATCTTAGGTGTACTCACGAGTGCCCGCGCGATATCCGCGCGCCGTTTCTGCCCGCCCGAAAGCTTGCCGTACGGGCGGTCGATGAACCCCATGATATCCGTCACTGCCGCCGCATTTCGCACCGCGTGCGAGGCTTCACGGCCGGTTTTGTAATAGAACCCTGCGCGGTACAAGAGGTTCTCGCGCACCGTCAGCAGCGCGTCGAGCACGCTGTGCTGAAACACCACGCCGATGCTATTACGGATATCGCCGTTGCCGCTGCCTAGCGCGCTCCCACAGATCGTGACCTCGCCTTCGTCCGCGGGCAGCAGCGTGCAGAGTATGTCGATCGTTGTGGATTTCCCCGCGCCGTTCGGCCCCAAAAAAGCGAACAGCTTTCCCGTTTCCACGTAGAAGCTGATACCCCTGACAGCCTTAACCTCTCCATAGCTTTTCTTCAGGTTCTTGACCTCAATGATTTTTTCCATTCTAAAATCCCCTTTCGCGCCAACCATAGCATAAACGGGAAACAAAGCGCAATGGCGCAGAAGCATGATGCAAATACAAAGGTGCAAAGCGGTGAAAAATACCCGTAAGTTGTAAAGCCTGCCGTTTATTCTTCTTTTTCCGTCTTGTATTTCTGAAGCTTCGCGGTAAGCATTACTGCCAGTTTCTTTTCTCTTCGATACATAAACATCGTGATACCCGTATACGAGAGCAGCACCAACACAATAAAGGCAAGTGGCTGCAGTACAGTGGTAAATTCAATCCAGCCCCAGGTATACGCAAGAAAAATAAGCAGCCCCACCACCAAAGCAACATGAATCGTCTGCCGGATGCGCATCTGCTTTTTAGGAATTTCTCTTTTGGAATAGAACAGCAGCTGCGGCATCGTGGTCAAAAAGGCAAGCGCAATGAGTTGCCACAGAAAATCCAAGCCCAACGTGACGTCCCGATTGAACATCGTACAAAATATAGCGGCACATATGGTTGTGCCCGACAATATGATGAAGAATTCCACCAACATCAGTTTCAGAGTCTCTTTCATATCCGCCCTCCTTACAGCATGAGCTTTCTTTTCAGGTCGGGAACGTACTGCCTTGAAATGATGATCTTTTCCTCATTGTCCAGCGCGGCTTCCAGCCGTCCGCTGAAACCGGGACTTAAAAAGGAGATCTTCCGAAGATTCAGTATTGCTGATTTGGAAACGCGAAGAAAGTCACTGTATTTAAACAGTTCCTCAATCTCATAAAGCTTGGACTTGGACTCAAATACCTTTTCGCGGCAGTAAATGAACACTTTATTATCCACGGCTTCAAAGTAGTAGATCTGCGAAGGATCGATACGATGAATATCGTTGCCATCCATGCCTATTATGGTATGTCGCTGCGTTTTAAAACCGTCGATCAGCGCGAGAAGCTCTTTGGTCATCTCCCGGCATCGGATGATGATCTGCTCCTCTTCATCCGGCGCAGGCTCTTCTATCAGTATTTTCATGAGACGGCTCCCGAAAAACATTTTGTTCATTATACCATAATTCCGGGTGTCCGAAGAGTCTCATGGGAATCGAAAAATTACAGCGCCCATACATACGGAAAAAGGCGGGCGCATATTTTTTATATGCATTCTCATTAATTCAGGAGGACTCACATGCTTAAAGAAAGGCCTGCCAGCCTTTGGAACGTCTTTAGCCGGAAGGAATTTATTGTGGACAAAGGAGATACGCTGGCGGATGTGCTGCGCGTCAGCGGTGCCAGCATCCGCGCGCTTAAGGCGCTAAACCCGCACAGAGACCTTCTTCACCTGCGTCCCGGGCAGCGCCTGCGCATGCCTGCCGAAACCATCAGCCGCCGCACCTACCGCGTTCGCCGCGGCGAGGATATATACACGCTTGCGCTCAAATTCGACAGCAGTGTGGTCTCCATACTTCGCGTGAACGCGCACCTGATGCCCGGCGAAATCCGAACCGGCATGCACATCACCCTGCCAAAAGACTAACCCTTCCGGCATCCCCATCTGCGAAAAGGAGAAGGGCAACCCCTCTCCCCTTCTTTTATATCAACAGGATTTTCTCCTGGCAGGTGCTATTTTTTCAGCGCATTCTCGAGCAGTTCTACGTTCTTTTTCAGCCGGGTATCGTTCGGACGCAGATCCAGTGCCTTCATGGCGTATTCCAGTGATATTTCCTTCAGTCCCGTGTAGTATGCCCCCAACGCGCCCAGATCCCAAAGCGTATAGTCCCAGCACATCGGATCGTTGATATAGGCAGACCGCTCCGTAATTTTAAATGCCTCACATACCATATGCCATATGCCTTCCCAGTTGCGTTCCTCAAAAAACAGCTTTGCAAGCTCGGTATACGGCTCTCGCAGGCCGGGCGTTTCGGCGATGGCGCGGTACAGCCAGCCCTTGGCCTCCTGCTTTTTGTCCAGTGCCTTATATCCGCGCGCAATAAAGCGCATTGCCGCGCCGCGCTCCTCCTTCCACCATGCTAAATCCAGATACTTCTGCAGCATGGCGATGCTCTTCTCCCACTGAGATGCAAACATATACTCCCGCCCCAGATAGAAGTAGTTGCGTGCCTCCTCCGGCTTTTCGTCTACGGCCAGCTCCAGCAGCGGCAGGTAGTTGCGGCTCTTCGTCCTGTCGGGGTAATGCATCAGCTTCACCTCGGCACACCATATATGCTGCTCCGGTTTTGTGCCGGTGTAGCGCAGGCATTCGTGAACGGGGTTCACCCATACGGTGTGATGCCGCTCGTGGGCGTGGTCGTACATAAACGTGACACCCGGCGAGCCGTCCGGGTTGAAGCTCCAGGTGTAGTGGTAATGCAGCCGCGTGGTTCCGGGCTTCCATGCCGCCTCCAGCTTGGCGCGCCATCCCGCCTCCAGCACCTCGTCAAGGTCGGTGGAAAAGCAGATATCCGCATCCTGCGGCACATGGGAAAGCGCTATGTTGCGTGCCACGTCGAACCGCCACGGTGATACGGCCTCCACAAATACCGTTGCGCCGCGCGCGCGCAGCTTTTCCACCGTGTCGTCTGTGGAGCCGGTATCCGTAACGACCACATAGTCCGCCTCGCTCATCGAATTCATCCAGCGGTCCACAAACTGCGACTCGTTTTTGCATATGGCATAGATGCACACCTTCATGGCGTCGCCTCCCCGCATTTCTCCCCAATCAGGTCAAGATTCTTTTTCAGCCGCGTGTCGCCGGGGCAAAGCACGCACGCCTGACGCGCCAGCTCGCGTGAGCGCGCATACAGCCCGATGCGATAGCCCGCGATTGCGCCGAGGTCGTACGGTGAAAAGCCCCAGCACACCTCCTCGGTCAGATACGCGGTGGGCTTCTCGGTGATACGCAGTGCCAGCTCCGCCATCGCATAGGTCAGCTGCCAGTCGGACAGCGCGTACGCCAGCTTCGCCATATCCACATAGGGCTCCCTTGTGCCGGGGCTTTCCGCAATGGCGCGATACAGCCATCGCTTGGCTTCGGCGGTATTGCCCTTGGCCTGCCAGCACCGCGCGATAAAGCGCATGGATGCACAGCGTTCCATGTCCCAGCCGCTCTCCAGCTTCAGGTGCGCCTTAAGCGTCTCAATCGCCTTGTCGTGCTGGCTGTAGAACATGTACTCGCGCCCCAGCCAGAAGGTCGTAGCGGCGTCCTGCGGGTTCTCCTTGTGCGAAAGCTCCAGCAGTGGCAGGTACTGCCCGCGTGATTTGGCAGGGTCAGGGAAGTGGTTCAACTGAATGTCCGGTGCGCTGGCGTACTTTTCAGGTACTTCGCCAGTATATTGGAGTACCTCGTGCACCGGATGCACCCATCGGTACCCCTTACGGGCATGTATCTTCTCGTACCAGAAGGTATGCCCGCGCGTACCGTCCGGGTTGAAGCGCCATGTGTACATATAGCGCACGTGCGTCACCCCCGGCGTCCAGACGCGCTCCAGCTTTTCTCGCCAGCCCGGCTCCAGTATTTCATCCAGATCCGTGCAGACACAGATGTCGGCATCTGCCGGCACCAAATCCAGCGACACATTGCGCGGCGTATCAAACCGCCACGGGTCGATGACAATGCTGTAAACAGCAGCGCCAAGGCTGCGCAGCTTTTCCGCCGTGCCGTCGGTAGAGCCGGTGTCGCACACCACCACGCCGTCCGCTTCGCCCATGGAAGCCATCCACTTCTCCGCAAACGCCTCCTCGTTTTTGCATATCGCGTACACATAAATCTTCACGGCGTTTCCTCCTCCTTTTGCGCGGCTTCCTTCATCTGCGCCATCAGCGTATCAAAATGCACTCCCCAGCAGCCCGCGTTGTGGTGATAATCGATGATTTCCCGTGTCTGTTTTGCGGCCTGCCGCAACGTCAGGTATGCCTCGGTGGCGCGATTCAGGCTGGAAAGATACCGCGCCTTTTCCACAATCGGCTCGCGCCGGTAAGGCAGCTGGGCAATCGCGCTGTCGACATGCAGCAGTGCGAGGTCTGTTTTGCCCTGCGCGCGGTATATGAAATACTTGAGCTTATGCAGATGCCCCTTGTCGGACGGCGGCAGCGCCATGGCTTTATCGACTGCGGCCAGAGCGTCGTCATACCGTCTTGCCGTCAGGTATTCGCTCGCAAGAAACCCCCACGTCTTCCACACGTCGGGCCGCTCCTTTGCCGACATCTCCAGCAGCGGCATGTAGGAGGAGCGCGCCTTGCCCGTATCCGGCGCATGGTATATCCAAAAATCGTATGCCCATTTCACGCGCTCTTCTCCGCTGTATTCGAGAATTTCATGCACGGGAAGCCGCCAGATGTAGCCGTGCCGCGTATGAGGCCGGTCGTGATTGTGACGGGCGATGTTTCCGTTGCCCCAGTCGGTCTGAAACCGATGGTAGAACCGTGTATAGCGGATATCCCAGGCGGCATCCAGCACGGCGCGCCAGCCGTTCATCAGCCATTCGTCCATACCCATATTGATGCACATGTCGATATCGCCGCTCACCAGCAAAAGCGCTGCGTTATAGGCGTCGTCAAAGCGCCACGGCTGCACGGATATGGTGTATGTTTTCAAGTTTACATCGGGATTGCGCTGCTTGAAGTCCGCGATAATTTCGTTGGTCTTATCCGTCGTACCGGTATCGCACAGCACAATCTCATCCGCGTCCCTGACCGAAGCCAGAAAGCGTTCGATGAACTTCTCCTCGTTTTTGTAGATACCGTACACCGCATAGGTGGGCATGTTTGCGGCTTCCGCTTCCTCCGGCTGGTGTTTTTTGGGGTTCACCCCCGCGTACGCACCCGCTCCTTTTTCCGTTTCGCATACGCGCAGGCCTTCAAACTGTGCCAGCACCTCCGGGGGCTTTTGCGCCGCTTCCGCAGGCGTACACAGCACCACAAATTCCGCCGCTTCCAACAGCGTTGCGTAAATGGGCATCCGTTCATCCTCCGGCAGGGCGAACAAGCCTTCGCCGATGTAAACAGCGCCAAAGCCGTTTTGTGCAGACAGCTCTTCCATAGCGATTACACGGTCAAATTCCTTGTGTGTTTCCGCCTCATCTTCAGCCAGCAGCACAAACTCTGCCTGCACG
The DNA here is from genome assembly GCA_023460085.1 of Bacillota bacterium. Taxonomy (GTDB): domain Bacteria; phylum Bacillota; class Clostridia; order Christensenellales; family SZUA-584; genus JAEWCC01. The sequence goes on from JAEWRI010000038.1 coordinate 313,340, forward strand.
CGCCGCAGCGCGGCAGCATCCGCATCCGATACCGCGAAAAATAAAATTGATTTCTTTTTACAGCGAGATACCATCCGTTTTAGTATCCGTTGCGTCCACTTTTGAAGAATATCCTGCATAGCTATCTCCTTCACCCTATAAATATGCAGGGCAGCCGCGATGTGCTGCCCTGTATAACAGTCTTTTGATTAGGTCATCCGCAGAATAGACCAGAATATTCCCGGGCCACCCGGGCTGACCGCCGCTCCCAAGTTGAGGGTAAGCGCCAGCGTATCTGACACATAGAACAACCCGATTACGTCACCCGCAGCCAGTTCAACCTCGCCCGCAAGCGTTACCAGACCGTTCCCCAGAATTGCCCGAATCGTCAGCACCAATGCCACATCGATATTCAGAACCGGAAAATATCCGGAGATCAGGTCGTCGGTTGTCGGCGAAGTGCGCTGAACAACAATGGTAGGTTCGGCTGTACCAATAGTTGCTGTTATGGGGGCCGTCGTGTAGTTAAGCGTCACCTCGATGGAATAACGCCCATCCGCCGGCACGGTATAATCGCCGGTTGCCTCATCAAAATTACCGCTGTCGAAATACGGCGAAGTCACCGACCATCCATATATCTGCGAGTCCCCTGTTACGGTAAATTGATCCAGAAACGCAGAAAATCCTTCAGTCGCAACCGACGGTCCCGTTGCTCCGGCAGGCCCCGTGTCGCCCGCAGGCCCCGTGTCGCCCGCAGGCCCCGTGTCACCCGCAGGCCCCGTATCTCCGGCAGGTCCGGTTTCTCCGGCAGGCCCCGTGTCGCCCGCAGGCCCTGTGTCGCCCGCAGGCCCCGTGTCGCCCGCAGGTCCGGTTTCTCCCGCAGGTCCGGTTTCTCCCGCAGGCCCCGTGTCGCCAGCAGGTCCGGTTTCTCCCGCAGGCCCCGTATCGCCAGCAGGTCCGGTTTCTCCGGCAGGTCCGGTTTCTCCGGCAGGCCCCGTGTCGCCCGCAGGTCCGGTTTCTCCAGCAGGCCCGGTTTCCCCAGCAGGCCCGGTTTCTCCGGCAGGTCCGGTTTCTCCGGCAGGTCCGGTTTCTCCAGCAGGCCCCGTGTCGCCCGCAGGTCCGGTTTCTCCAGCAGGCCCCGTGTCGCCC
>JAEWRI010000039.1 GCA_023460085.1 Bacillota bacterium
TATTCATGGTGCAGCAATGGCTCCTTTCGGTAATGTTTTGTCTTGCAACTCAACAATACCCCACGAGTCCGTTCCTGCATCTTCTATTTTCAAGGTTCAGTGTCCAATATGTATTGTAGTCCTACAGAGCCCCTGCGAAGCCTTTCTCCGAAACGGTTGAGTTTTCTTCTCCATATTGATATAATCATCATGCGGTGCCGATACCGTGTTTTTCCAAACATTCATGTCAATATCGTTTTTCCCCAAAAGGAGGTTTTCGATGGAACTCAGGTTTCCGGATACGCTGCAGCTGGGTGTTGCTTCGGCGGCGACGCAGATTGAAGGCGGCGACCGAAACAACAGCTGGTACGATTGGTTCCGGCAGGGCAATATCAAGGATGGTTCCGATCCTTCTGTGGCGAACATGCATTACGAGCGTTACCGCGAAGATGCTCAGCTGATGCATGACATGGGTATCCGGTACTATCGGCTGGGTCTGGAGTGGGCCCGGCTGGAGCCTTCCCCGGGAGCGTTTGACCCGGAAGCGTTCGCGCACTACCGTGACGAGCTGACGCTGCTTCGCAGTCTGGGTATCCGCCCGCTGCTGACGCTGCACCACTTTACAAACCCGCTGTGGTTTGAGCGCAGGGGCGCGTTCGAGCGCGCGGACAGCGTCGATATCTTTCTGCGCTTCGTGGGCAAGGTGGTGGAGGAACTGGGCGACCTTGTGGAGGAGTATATCACCATCAACGAGCCTAATGTCTATGCGGTATTCGGATGGTTCATGGGCGACTGGCCTCCCGGCAAGAAATCTGTGCTGAAGACATTCCGTGTGATGAACCATCTTTGCGAGTGTCACATCCGGGCGTATGCGCTGATCCACCGGATGCGCGAGGCGAAAGGGCTTTCCGGCACAAAGGTGAGTTATGCGCACCACATGCGCGTTTTCGAGCCAAGGGATATGGGCAGCCTGTGGCACCGCGTCTGCACCGTGCTGATGCGGCGCATCTTTCAGAACTGCTACTCTAAAACATTCCTCACCAACCGCGCTTGCTGGCCCCTGCGCCGTGTGTTTGGTGTGGGCAAGGGCCTCTTTTGCGACTTCCATGCGGTCAATTATTATTCGCGATCGGCGGTTTCGGGCTTTAACGAGGCCTTCTTCCCGTCTGTACCGGTGAGTGACCTTGGCTGGGAGATCTATCCTGAGGGTATCGCGCAGTGCGCGAAGGAGCTTATCGCGCTGGTGAAGCTGCCCATATACATTACCGAGAACGGCACGTGCGACAACACGGACGCCTTCCGCAGCCGGTACATCGCGGAGCATTTGAAGGTGCTGGCGGAGAGCGGACTGCCGGTGGAGCGGTATTACCACTGGTGCTTCACGGACAACTTTGAGTGGGTAGAAGGCTTCTCGGCGCGCTTTGGTATCGTTCATGTGGATTACGCGACGCAGCAGCGCACCGTCAAGCGCAGCGGGAATTTTTACTCGAAGATGATTGAAGCGCGCGGCGTGACGCAGGCAATGTGGGATGAGTACTGCGATGTGGAGTACAACGTGAAGTAAATCCGGGCAGTGCCCGAATCTATAAAAGGCGGATGATAAAATGTTCAATCAAATTATTGCGTGGGCAACTGCAAACTGGATGATCCTCGCCATCGGTGCGGTCGTGGTACTGCTGCTTGCATTCACTATCCGCTACAGCGCAAGCCGCAACCGCGATAAGAAAAACACGTTTTTCTTTGGTATGGGCACCATTGGGCGCGACATGTTCTACACGCTGGAGAGTATGTTTCTCGTGTACTTCCTCACGGAGGTGCTTGATCTCTCTGATGCGGTGTTCGCGGTGGTGGGAAGCGTGCTTACGATACTGCGCATATTTGACGCGCTCAATGACCCCATCATGGGGTTAATCGTGGACAACACGAAATCCCGCTGGGGCAAATATAAGCCGTGGATACTGATAGGAGCACTGACGAGCGCGGCGTGCATGGTGATGCTGTTTACACGGTTCAATGTGTCGGACGTTTGGTACGTCGCGATTTTTGCGGTGTGCTACGTCGCGTGGGATATCACCTACGGGCTTAACGACATTGCCTACTGGTCGATGATGCCCGCACTCTCTCTGGATCAGAAGCGGCGCGAGAAAATAGGTTCGTTTGCACGTATCTGCGCCAACATCGGGCTGTTTGTTACCGTGGTGGCGCTGTTGCCCGTGACGAAAGCGATTGGCGAGATGCTGCAAAAACCAGGCATCACGCAGGAGGTCGCTCAGCAGCGCGGATGGCTGGTTGTAGCGGTGGGCATCGCGGTGCTGATGATAGGCTTCCAGCTCTATACCCTGTTCGGCGCGAAGGAGTATCGGGGCGAGTTTAAGGATGAGGAAAAAACGACGCTGCGGCAGATGTTCCGCGCGATATTTAAAAACGACCAATTGCTTTTCACCGTGATTTCGATGGCGCTGTTCACCATCGGGTATGTGACCACGACGAGCTTTGGCACCTATTATTTTAAATATGCCTATAGGGATGAGGATATGTACTCGCTGTTTGCGGCGATACTTGGCGTTTCGCAGATACTCGCGCTCATCATTTTCCCGCAGATCAGCAAGCGCATCACGCGCAAGAAGTTTTATTTCATTGCCACGATTCTCGTGTTGGCGGGCTATGCGCTGTTCTTCTTCTCACCCATGGACATGATCCCCATCGGCATCGCCGGGGTGCTGCTGTTCGTGGGCGAAGCGTTTATACAACTGCTGATGCTGATGTTCCTCTCCGATACCATCGAATACGGCCAGTGGAAGTTCGGCAAGCGAAATCAGGCCGTCACGCTTTCCGTTCAGCCGCTCATTAACAAGCTGGGCGGCGCGGCGGCGACAGGAATTATGACCTTCACGCTGCTGATTTCAGGCATTAACAGCGCCAAGACACCTGACGACGTGACGGCAACCGGGCTGCTTTGGTTGAAACTCGCGATGTTTGTTGTCCCGCTGATCTGTATCGTCGCGGGCTACATCGTCTACCGCGCGAAGTATAAGATCGACAAGGAATTTTACGATCGAATCGTATCCGACCTCGCCGCACGCGGTGAAATCACAGGCAATATCGTCAAATAATCATGCGACCGAGAGGCTGTCCGAGAGGGCGGCCTCTTTTACTGTCATCGCTTCAGCGATGCCTGGTGATGAGATAAAGGCTGGAGCCGAAGTCTCCCAACAGGCGGATGCGCGGGTTGTAATAGCAGCCGATGAACTGGTTGTTGAGGCGCAGGCCCGCGTTCAGCATGTCACCATTGCACGCGTAGGTTTCCTCGCAGTCGGCAAGGGGATACAGCTTGTTGGCGGTGCGCACAATGAAGCCGTCCGGGTTCAGCGTCACGGGAAGTATGTGCTTGACCAGCCCGCCGAAGCGCCGGATGGGGATGGTTTGCGGGCGCGTCTGAATGGTGTAGCGGCTGTCCGCGTCGAAGCCCGAAGCGGGCAGAAAGTCGTAGCCCTCCGCGGCGACCGCCTGCGTTTGGAAGAAGCCCGCCACGGCCTCGCTGCCGTCCCGCGCGGACACCTGCCAGTGCGCCTTGTTGGACTTGCGGGCAGGCAGGCGCGTGAAACGCCCGTACTGGAACGTGCGGCGGTGCGCCTTGTAGAACGCGATCTGGTCGCGCACCTCCTTTTTCTCCACAGGCGTCAGGTACTTCAAATCCAGCTCGTAGCCGAGGCAGCCAAAGCAGGACACGTTGAACCGCGTGGAGAGCTGCGTATTACGCAGGGTTTGCTGGTGAGGTGCTTCGGAGACGTGCGCGCCCATGGACGAGAGCGGGTACAGGTGCGAAAGCCCGCCCTGAATCTCCAGCCGTTCGATGGGGTCCGTATCGTCCGAGGACCACACCTGCGGCGAAAAGCACAGCATGCCGAGGTCGAACCGGTTGCCGCCCGAGGAGCAGCTCTCCAGCAGGATGTGCGGGCGGGGCCGGAAGATGCGAGAGAGGATGTCATACAGGCCGAGGATGTAGCGGTGATAGAATTCACCCTGATTTTGCAGGAGTGAGGAATAGGCGTCGCTGATGTGACGGTTCATGTCCCACTTGACGTAGGAGATGCCCGCCTCGTCGAGGATGCGCGTGATATTGTCCACGATGTAGTCGCGCACATCGGGGTTGCAGAGATCCAGCACGAGCTGGTTGCGCCCAAGCGCGGGTTTTCTTCCGGGGGTGGTGAGCGTCCATTCAGGGTGCGCACGGTATAAATCACTGTCCGGGTTGACCATCTCCGGCTCGAACCAAAGGCCGAAGGAAAGGCCCATGCGCCGGATGCGGTTCGCGAAGCGGGGCAGGCCTCCCGGCAGCTTGCGTCGGTTCACCGTGTAGTCGCCGAGGCTGCAGGTGTCGCTGTCGCGCTTGCCAAACCAGCCGTCGTCCAGCACGAACAGCTCTACGCCGAGGCGTTTGGCGCGTCGCGCGAGCCGCAGCAGCTTACCCTGATTAAACTTAAAGAAGTGCGCCTCCCAGTTGTTGATTAGCACCGGGCGCTCCTTGTCCTTCCAGTCGCCGCGCACGATGTGGCGGTTCACGAAGTCGTGAAAGTGGGCGCTGACGCCGCCGAAGCCGCCCGCGCTGAAGGTCATCACAGCCTCGGGCGTTTCAAACTTTTCATCCTTGCCCAGCGTCCACTCGAAGCAGTGCGGGCCCAGCCCTAAGTTGACGCGCACGATGTCCTGTGAGGAGCGCTCCACCGCGCCGTAGTGGTTGCCGCTGTACACGAGGTTAAAGCCGTATACGCGGCCGTGATCCTCACCCGCCTCCGCCTCGGCCAGCAGAAAGCCGGGGTTGTGCCGGTTGCTGCTTGCGCCTGTGGTGGACTCGTTGACATACATGCCGTACTGGATGGGGCGCGCGTGCTTATGCGCCTCGCGGATCCAGCCGCCGTCGAACGTGACCAGATTGAAGCCGAGGTCCGGCAGGTCCACCATCATGCTCATCAGCCGCCGGATAACCAGCGGGCTTTCACTGTGATTCACCAGCACCGCGCGCCGCGCAATCACGTCGGTCTCCGGGTAGACGGTGTAGTACAGCAGAAGCTCCGCGCCGGTCGTGTCCTTGAGTGTCAGCTCCAGCGTGTCGCAGTCGGAAACTTCGCCGTAGGCGTTCGGCAGGGTCTCCATCGGCACGGGGCCGGGGATGATGCAGTATGATTGATAGATGAAGTCGCTGGCAAAGCTGCCGTCCGGCATCTTCAGCTCCGCGGGGGAGTGGCGGTAGTCGCCGCGCCCGATGCCCGACCATTCGAGCGCTATGGTGTCGAGGCAGTACACCGGGTCACTTTCGTCGTACAGCACGCTGCTGCCGAACATCGCAGTGCGCTTTAAGGCCAGCCCCTCCGGGTCTTGCTCTGCCAGGTGCTGCCCGTAGTGCAGATGCTCCAGATGCCCGAACTTCGTGACGCGGAACCAATAACTCGTGTTTACGGTGTCCAGCCGGAACAGCCCGTTCTTCTCTGAAATCATGGCGTGCCCTCCAGTTCGATGACGATACCCTCCCACGGACGCAGCATGCCGTCGTAGCTTTGACGGGCATAGCTGGATATCACCACAGAGCCTTCGCAGGGCATACGCCTCGGCTTTGCTCCGAAGTTTAAAAGTACACGGTATGTTTTCCCGCTGTCTGTGCGATCGTAGCAAAACAGATGCTTATCCGCCGCGACAAGTCGAAACTCGCCGTATTTAAGCAGTTTGCTTCCCGCACGCAGGGTGATCATCTTCTTGTAGTAGCTGCGGATGGAGTGCGGGTCGGCTTTCTGCGCCGCCACGTTGATGCGCGTATGGTTCGCGTTGACGCCCAGCCATGGCGTGCCGGTGGTAAAGCCGCCGTTTTCGCTGCTGTCCCACTGCATGGGCGTACGCGCGTTGTCACGGGATTTGGTCTTGATCATGCGCCAGCGGTAGGCTTTGGGCAGATGAAGCTTCTCTGCGAGCTTGTAGATATTGCGAGATTCCACATCCTGCACCTGCTCCATGGACGAAAAGTCGAAGTTGGTCATGCCGATTTCCTGCCCCTCGAAGAGGTAGGGTGTGCCGCGCAGGGTAAACAGCATCGTGGCGAGCATCTTTGCGGACTCGGCCCAGTACTGCTTGTCGTCGCCGAAGCGCGAGACGCTGCGGGGCTGGTCGTGGTTTTCGAGGTAGTTGGCGTTCCACTCCAACGCGTTCTGCCACTTCGCCACAGTCCTTCCAAAGCGGCCCGCATGGAAGCGCCGCGGAAACCACTTGACGAAGAATTGGTCGGTTTCCATGTGCTCGAACGAGAATATCATATCGAGCTCGCCCCTCTCCTCGTCGCAGAGGTCGCGGCCCATTTCGGGTGTGACAAACACAGTTTCGCCCACGGCAAAGCAATCGTAGCGGGAGAGCACATCGCGCCGGAGCGTACGCAGTATCTCGTGGCAGCCCTCCTGAGATACGTAGTGCTCGGTGCCTTTAATGAACCTTTTGCTGTCTGCCAGTGAGGACTTGCTGATAATGTTGATGACGTCGCAGCGAAAACCCGAAATGCCCTTACTCAGCCAGAAGCGCATTACGTCCTTGATCTCTTCCAGCACCTTGGGATTGCGGTAATTGAGATCCGGCTGCTCCTTGGCGAACAAGTGCAGATAGTACTCACCGCTGCGCTCATCCAACGTCCACGCACTGCCGCCAAACAGGCTCATCCAGTTGTTCGGAGGACCGCCGTTTTTCTTAGGCGGCTGCCAGATGTAATAGTCGCGACACGGGCTGCCCTTGTCGCGGCTGGCTTGAAACCAAGCGTGCTGGTCGGAGGTGTGATTGATGACGAGATCCATTACAAGCCGGATGTCGCGCTTCTCCGCTTCCGCAATGAGCCGCTCCATATCCGCCATGGTGCCATACCGGGGGTCAATGTCGCAATAGCCGCTGATGTCATAGCCGTTATCCGCGTCGGGGGAGCGATACAGCGGGGAGAGCCAGATGATGCCCGCGCCTAAGTCCCTGATGTCGTCGAGGTGGGCGATGATTCCGGGAATGTCTCCGAAGCCGTCGCTGTTCGAGTCCGCAAAGCTGCGCGGGTAGATCTGGTAAACCACGCGCTCCTGCCACCATTTTGCCATTTGCGCGCCTCCTGGAAAATAAAATGTGGGAAGCTTCTGTTCCAGTCTAGTATGTTTTTCCGTATTGCGTCAATGATTATTTACAGAAGTGATGTTTGTTTACATCTTTAGGGTAGAAAAGGAGCGGTGTGTCGTTTATAATGCTTCACGGCGCAGCAGGCGCGTCAAGAATGCGTCGAATGAAGAGGTGTAAGGATGAGCGAGCCAAAAGTCAGCGTGATCATGCCGGTATATAAGGTGGAACGGTATGTGGCCCGCGCGATAGAAAGCATACGGAAACAAACGCTGGAGGATTTTGAGTTTCTGATTGTAGATGACGGCAGCCCAGATGGCAGCGGCGCGATCTGTGACGCTTACGCGAGGGACGACCGCCGCATCCGCGTGATTCATAAAGAGAATGGCGGCGCTCCCAGCGCGCGCAACGCGGCGATGAAGATAGCGCGGGGCAAGTACTTCTATTTCATGGACTCCGACGATTGGGCGGAACCCGATATGCTGTCGGACATGGTGGAACTGGCCGAGCGCGTAAATGCGCAGTACGTTGTGGCGGGGTATTACATTGATACGTATTATTCCGATTCTGACTATTTAACAGTGAACCTTTCATACCCCGATGTCGTTTATAAAAGCAGAGATGAATTTCGACAAAACGCGCATCGGCTGTTCGACAGGAATCTGCTGTATACGCCGTGGAACAAGCTGTACCTCGCGGAATACCTGAATGAGAATGGCATCACGTTTCCGCAGACTTTTTGGGACGACTTCCCGTTTAACCTGAGCGTGCTGCGCGATGTGGAGCGGGTGGCGGTGACGTCAAAGCAATATTATCACTTTATGCGCGCGCGGGCGGAGTCGGAGACGGCAAAATATGTGCCGCAGATGTACAACAAGCGCGAGGAGGAGCACCAGTGGATGCAGGATCTTTACCGCCACTGGGGCGTGGACAACGCGGAGAGCCGGGAGTTCGTGGCTCGGCGCTATATAGAACGCGTAATCGGCTGTGTGGAAAACGTTACGAACAAACAGTGCGTGCTGCCCGCAGCGGAGAAGAAAGGTGAGATACGACGAATCATTTGTGACCCCAAGGTGGCACAGAGTCTGAAGGAAATGCATCCGCGCTCGCTGATGATGAAGTTGATGCTGATGCCCATCCGGCTGCGCAGCGTGGGCCTTACGTATATGCAAAGCCGATTGATATCCTGGGTGAAGTCACGTAACACGCGCTTGTTTGCTTCGCTGAAAGCAAAGAGGTAAAGACGGACAATTCAAATGTGAACAGATGGGATAAAGTGTTTACACCGCGTGACTGATATGATACCATAGGAAAAGGAAAGCATGCAGGGGCTGCATATATTAGAAATAAATGGATACTAGGGTTGAGGCTTCAAGGTGCTTCTGCCCTTTATTGTTGAGAAGGACAAGGAGGAGAGTATGGATGACGGAGTGCTGATCAGTGTGGTCATGCCGGTTTACAACGTTGAGAAATATCTGGACCGGGCCGTTGAGAGCGTTCTGAGCCAGACTTACCGCAACCTTGAACTTATCCTTGTTGACGACTGCTCCCCTGATGGAAGCGGGAAAAAGTGTGACGAGTGGGCGGAACGGGACAACCGTGTAAGGGCGGTGCACCTCGAAAAAAACGGTGGCGCGGGTAATGCGAGAAATCGTGGTATAGCCATTGCAGCTGGTTGTTATATTGCTTTTGTCGATGCTGATGATTCCTTGGATAAAGATGCTTATACGACTATCGTCAAATCTATTCAGCATACTCCCGCTCAAGTGGTCGTTTTCGGCATAGTCGAAGAATATTATAATCGGCGAAGTGAGTTAGTCAGAAGCAAGCCGTTTATAATTGAAGACAGAGTATATTTGAATTCAGATGAACTGCGCGCACGGATTATTACGTTGGAGTCCTCTACACTTTACGGCTATCCTGTCAACAAGCTATACGATCTTGAGTATATCCGCAAAAATAAGATATTATTTCCTGAAATCGGCTTAGCGGAAGACCTGTTATTCAATGCTGACTTTTTTATGCATATTGAAACAATGAGGACCTTAAGTATTGCACCATACCACTATGCAAAACGGTTCGGAATGGGTGCCACTTGGCAATATACTCCTCAATACTTCAATTGGCACCGTCTGCGCGTTAAAAAATTGCTGGAGCAGCACCAATGCTGGGGAATATGCACGGAAGAAGTCCGGCGAATTCTGGGGAACATCTATTTTCGCTATATTTTCTCCGCGCTTCAGCGTAACTGCGATAAGCGCTCAGGAATGACGGCTAAAGACAGGCGAAAATGGATAGAATCATTATACGACGATTCTCTTTATGGGGAGCTGTCGGCATACGTACAGCCGGAGAGCGCTGTTTTCCGTCTGATGGCCGGTTGGCTTCGAAAAAAACGAACCACAACGGTGCTGGCGACGGCTCGGCTGATCTTTATGGTGAAGGGCGCAATGCCAATGCTGTTTGTGCGTCTGAAAGAAAACCGGTAGGAGTAATGATGAAGCGGATATTGGTTTATGGCATGACGAATAACAAAGGCGGCATTGAAGCCTACATTATGAACATTTTCCGCGCCATGGATAAGACCCGTATTATGTTTGATTTTGTGACCGACTTTGACGAAATGGTCTATGCGGACGAGGTAATAGCTAGGGGTGCCAAGGTTTATTATATCCCGGCCAAACGGAAACATCCCGTTGGTCAGTTACGCGCGTTTTCACGCCTGCTAAAAGCGCATCCCGAATATGACACCGTCTACTTTAACATATTGGATGCGGGTTCCTTCTATAATATGCTGCCCGCGGTATGGAGGAAGCGGCGCATCGTTGTACATTCTCATAATGGAGACACATCCAAAAAAGCGCTGCACAGTATATTTCGGCCATGGCTTGTACGTTATTCCGCCGCAAAGCTGGCTTGCTCAGAGGCGGCGGCGCGTTTTATGTTCGGGGAAAGCGCAGCAAAGGATGTCACGGTCATCCACAATGCTATCAACTTGGAAGCCTTGCGTTTCAACGAGGCAATGCGTGTGTGCAAGCGTGCCGAAATGGGATTAAAGGAAGAAAGTTTTACGATATGTCATATCGCACGAATGGATGCGCAAAAGAATCCGCTGTTTATGCTGGAAATTTTTGAAGCGATACGCAGACTGGATGACAATGCAATGCTTCTGTATGCAGGTGGCGGACCTATGGAACAGGAAGTAAAAGCTTTTGCCGAGGTCAAGGTGCTGAGGAATATACGTTTTTTGGGTATGCGCAGCGATGTCCCCGAATTGCTTCAAGCAGCAGATGCGTTTTTACTGCCAAGCTTATACGAAGGTCTGCCAGTTTCATTAATTGAGGCGCAAGCGGCAGGATTAAGTTGCTTTGTGAGTACCGCAGTATCGGCTGAGGCGGATATCACAGGGTTAGTGGAGTTTATATCACTGAACCAGTCGGCGGAGTTTTGGGCGGAAAAGGTACTTGAGGCCAAGGGAAAGCCGCGCCCGGAAATGTACGCGAAAATCCAAGGTATGGGATATGATATTGCATCAGAAGTGAAGAGTATAGAAAAGTTGCTTGCTTCTGAATAATTAATTTTTATAAAGTATAGGAGGCAATCGTGGAGCAATCCATCATTGATAAGAAACGGTCGACACTATTTGATACGCTGAGATTATGGGTCATTATATGTTTTGTTATCTTTTTTATGATGAGACGTGTTACTCCTCTTGCTTTTTTGGCGGACAATCAAATCATTCCTGGCATATTAACGGCGGCATCCTTCTTGCTGTTATTGTGGGATATGGTTACAAAAAGGCGGTCGTTCGGAGGCAAATATCTGTTGCTGCTGGTGGTATTCTTGGGGGCCTGTACCCTGTCCATCCTGTTGAATCTGGATATTGGGATTGCAGGTGGAGTAATTCAGCTTGGATATTATGCGATTGAGTTTTTCTTCATATATTCTCTTCAATGCACGGGTGAGCGCACGCAAAGGACCAGAGAAATATTGATGGTAAATCGTTTGTTCATTGGTATTCAGTTGCTCTACGCAATAATTGCGATTGGTATGTTTCTATTCTCTATTCAATTTACATATACATCACAAACAATGGGCTACTCTATTGAGCAGGGCTATCAACCACAATATGAAAGGACATGGGGTATTTATTATGAAGCCAACTTCCTAGGCATTGCTTCTTTAATTGCTATTATCATATCTTGGATGAACATTCGACATGCAAAGAAAAAAATATATATTGGGATATACGCAATTAATATTCTGATTCAATTCTTAGCGTTGGTTCTTTCCGGTTCCAGAACAGCATTCATTGCGCTTATAGTTGCCGGTTTTATTGCCGGATGGTATTACTCCTTTGAATTATTGAAAGAAAAATTTAAAGGTATAAAAGACCAATTAATAAGGATTGCCATCGGAATATTATGTTCGCTTTTATGCTATATGGGAATATTTACAATCGTGAATATTGCACCGGATCTTCAAAAAATGACACTCATCCATACCCAAATACGATCACAAATTATGAGCACTGTAAAACAAGTATATGAATACAATAACTTTAGCGTAGACATGGAAGAAGAATACGTTATACAGGATGACGCGTTGTCTCGTCAGGATTTAGTTGGTACAGACGATACCTCGAACGGTCGTATTCCGATGTGGGAAGATGGGATAAAAATCTTCTTGCATAAGCCACTGTTCGGTGTTTCGATGAGAAATGCAGGGCTGTACGCAAAGGAACACAATCTCTCGACCATTAAAGAGCTGCTCATGGGAGGAAACCTATTAAACGGATATTTAGAGGTGCTGGTTGGCGTGGGAATAGTGGGTTTCTTGATACTCATGCTGTTTCTGCTGCAATGTTTAAAGCGCCTCTACAGATATCAACGGGCTAGGCATTCAGCGCGCGGCGACGTTGGAATTTCCCTCATGATAGTTGCCGTGTTGATGGTTTTCATCGTATTCTTTTCTGACGTATTTTATACCTTTACGATATACAGCTTACTGTTTTGGCTTTACCTTGGATACGGTATGGGGTTGATCAGAAATGACGAAAAAAACGAACGGGGGGGGTTGAAAGCGGGGTTTGTTTGCGATACTCCCTATCAGGTTTTAAATGCTATTAACTTTACAGTAAACGAATTTAGAGGAAGTGCAGGGGGAGCTGATTTATATCTGTATCATCAGTTTAAAAACTCCGAGCAGATCTCAAAGAGAATAAGGGATAGCAAGCTGTTCGCAACTGTATATGATGTGAAGCCCTACAAAAATAATAAAGCTTGGTATACGAAAATAAGAACGCTGAAACGTATGGTGTTTACAGAAAGGACGCTGAAGGCACATATTGCGGGTAGAGGAGACTTTGTTCACAAGGCGTATGATTCTTTAGCGATGTCTTTTTTCACACACTTTACACTAGGCTTACGGCAACTTAACCCCGATGCAAATGTATTATTGCTTGAAGATGGAACAGGGTCCTACTTTGGCAACATTGAAAAGGACTATCGCTCCGGTCTGTTTAACTTCTATAATCGCCTTTTTATGAATGGTGCACTGGATTATCATCCTCAGAGATTGTATGTCAATAATCCAGCACTATGCACTTCCACAGTGGCCAAAGAGGTATGTGCATTGCCCAAGCTTAATGAAAACAATCCTGCGCTGAAAACGATAGAATTTGTCTTCGATTATCAGGACAATTCTGTGTATGCCGACAAGCAAATTGTCTATTTGACGCAACCGTTGAACGAGGTAAAAAACAATATTCCAGGTGCGCATGAAGCCGTGTTGAATGAACTGGAACCATACCGAAATGAGACCATTGTCAGGCTTCACCCCCGGCAGAACAAAGCGGCAACAAGCAGTTTTGCTGTAGATGAGGTAAACAACCTTTGGGAGTTGGAGTGCGTTCATTGTATTGGCGGCGGCCATGTTCTTCTAGCGGCATTTTCCACCGCTCAGTTTGCCCCCAAACTCCTGTGCGATACGGAACCGTATCTGATATTCCTTTACAAACTGTTTTTTACGGAACTTGATTCGGAGTATTGGCGGGGCACGGCGGCCCTTATCGAGCGGTTTCGGGCGCTTTACCGTCAGCCGGAGAAGATATTTGTGCCGGAGAATGTCGATGAAATTACAAACTGTTTAAATCAACTTTTTAGTTGAAGTTAAGGAGAAAGATTATGAAGCCCTGCGTATCTGTAATTGTTCCGGTCTATAATGTCGAGAAGTATTTAAGGAAATGCCTTGATAGTCTGGTCGCGCAAACACTTGAGAATATAGAAATTATTGCCGTGAATGATGCGTCACCAGATGGATCACTTGCTATATTACGCGAGTATGAGAAGAAATATCCGGGAAAGATTGTAGTGATTGATTCGCCGGATAATCGACGCACTGGCGGAGCGAGAAATCTTGCATTGCCCATTGCAAAATCAGAATATATTGGTTTCGTAGATAGTGATGATTGGGTTGCCCCTGATATGTTCAGGCTGCTTTATGAAAGAGCGGCGGCTACGGATAGTGATATCACACAAATACTGCATTATCGCTGCCCGAAAGAGGATGAGCACATACCCGATTTTGGATGGCTTTATCATGAGAAAAAAGAGCTGGATAACAAGGTTATGAGCGATCATGACCGGGAGATACTTCTGCTTTCGGGAGGCGGAGGGATTTGGTCGAAGCTTTATAAAAGGTCCTTAATTCTGGATAACAAGCTTTTTTTTCCTGAACATTTGGGGTACGATGATAATTTTTGGGATCCACTCTGTAAGATGTATGCAATGAAGTATTCCCTTGTAGAAAAGCATACTTACTTTTATCGGGATAATCCGGTATCAGTGGTAACAACAAGGAATGCAATGCATCATTTTGATCGATTAACGATAGAGCGGATGAAGCTTGAGGAATGCAAGAAGCGCGGTCTGTTTGATAGGTATTATGATGTACTTGAGATTGTATTTGTTAAGTTATTTTATTACAATACGATACTCACCATATTTACACGGTTTGATAAGCCCGATATGAAGCGTATCCAGGAAATTCGGGATGAGCTTTATAGAACTTTCCCGAAATTCCGCCACAATCCTTACTGGAACACAATTTTTAAACCAAAGGACAGGTTTATCATGAGGCTGCTTGATATTTCTCCCGCCTTGGTCTATTCACTCCGAAAACTGAAAAGAAGGTTTCAAACCGCTTGAGAAATATGGAGCTTTGCGTTAATATGGAGCGCGGACTTATGGTGAAAGAAGCGATATAACAGATGGGTTTGATGGACAGGGTAAAAGGCCTTGCAAAATCAAAAAGCGAGAATGCTCTGGCTTTTTATAATTTGATGGGGCCAATTATACTAAACGGAATCAATTTCTTTACTGTACCCATATTTACTAGGTTGTTGGGCACGTCGGGATATGGTGTTGTTTCGGTGTATACAGCGTGGGTTCAGATACTGGCAATCGTGATCGGTCTGCAAACAGGCACGACGATTGCAGTAGCCCGCGTTCACATTGGTGAGGATAGACAGAAGGCGTATCGCTCCAGTGTGATGAGCCTGTCTTTTTGTTCGATGGTTGTATTGAGCTTGTTGATACTCCTTTTTATCGAACCCATCTCGAAATTTTTGGATTTGAGCGTAGTGCTGATTGTGATCATGATTTTTCAGAGTTTTGGCACATTTGTAATTTCGTTCGCTTCCACTACATTTACATTTGACAAGCAGGCACAAAAGACCTTCCTGCTCTCCGTGACCACGGCGCTGGCTACTATCGCGCTGTCGCTTGTGCTGATACTGACAGTGGGCAAGGGTGAGAGCGCCTATGCGCGCATCTGGGGTATGGCTATTCCCAACATCATCATCGGCGCGTTATTCTTTGTGCTTTTTCTCGTGCGAGGTAAGGTGACGTTCTCAAAGGAATACTGGAAGTTCTGCCTGCCTCTGGCCCTGCCGCTCATCTTTCATGGTCTCTCGCATCTTGTGCTATCACAAGCGGGCAAGGTCATGCTGCAGAAGATGGTCAATAACGATGTGGCGGGTATTTACAGCTTTATCGTTACGTTCACGGGTCTGATCAACGTGGTATGGGCGGCGCTCAACAATACGTGGGTCCCCTTCTATTACGATGACATGAAAGCCGAGAAGAAAGATACAATTCAACATAAGACCGGAAACTATTTGATGCTGTTCAGCGGCATCACAATGGGTTTTGTGCTGATATCCCCGGAAGTGGCCAGACTTTTCGCTTCGGAGGATTTCTGGGGCGGCATTGATATGATTCCGGTCTATGCGCTTAGCATGTTCATGGTCTTCCTGTACAGTTTTCCTGTTAACTTCCAGCTTTACCATAAACGCTCAGTATTCATCGCGGTGGGTACGGCTTCAGCGGCAGCCGTTAACCTTGCGCTGAATTACCTGTTCATTACGTGGTGGGGTATGATGGGCGCGGCTGTTGCGACAATGATTGCATATATTATGCTTTTCGCGTTCCACCAGTTGATTGCGAAGTTTGTGGTTAAGCAGGGATACCATTTCAGCTTCCGACAGTATGTGCTGCCGCTGCTTGCGGTTGGAGCGAGCATGGTGGCGTTTTACGTGTTAAAAGATTTTTGGTATATACGCTGGGCAATCGGCGCCGCATTGGGTATAATGCTGCTGAGACGGATATTGAAGAACAAGTCCATATTTTAAGTGCCCGCTGAAACAGGGCACAGGCGTATTAAAGAATATAGAGGAGATTAGTATGCTCAACGGGAAATCCATATTGATTACAGGCGGCACGGGGTCTTTCGGAAACCACTTTGCTCAATATGTGCTGGAGCACTACGAGCCAAAGAAGATTGTCATCTATTCGCGCGACGAATACAAACAGTTCATCATGGCCAACAAGTTTAAAGAGCACGCTGATAAACTACGCTTCTTTATCGGCGACGTGCGCGATAAGGAGCGGCTACTACGGGCGTTTACCGGTATCGACTACGTGGTGCATGCTGCGGCGATGAAGCAGGTACCCGCGTGTGAGTATAACCCCATTGAGGCGGTGAAAACCAACATTGATGGTGCCATCAATGTTGTCAACGCCGCGCTGGACTCAGGCGTTTCGCGCGTGGTAGCGCTCTCCACAGATAAAGCTGTGAATCCCATCAATCTCTACGGCGGCACAAAACTGGTATCGGACAAGATGTTCACCGCAGCCAACGCGTACGCGGGCGGCAAGAATATTCGCTTTTCTATCGTGCGCTACGGAAACGTGGCGGGAAGCCGCGGCTCCGTCATCCCCTTCTTCTGGGATATCCTTGAAAAGGGAGGAAAGGCTCTGCCCATTACGGATCATCGTATGACGCGCTTCTGGATTAGTCTTGAACAAGGCATCGAACTCGTTGTCAAGGCATTGAAACTCTCACAGGGCGGAGAGACGTTTATTTCTAAAATTCCTTCGTTTAAAATTACGGATCTCGCACAGGCGATGCTGCCCGGCTGCGAAATGCCCGAGGTGGGTATCCGCGAAGGCGAGAAGCTGCACGAGGTGATGGTAACGCGTGACGACTCGTCCCACACCTACGAATACGACGACAGTTACATCATCTATCCAAACTATACGTGGTGGAACGAAGGCCGTATGCTGCAAGGTGGCAAGCTCGTGGAGCAGGGCTTCGAGTACAGTTCCGGCACCAACACGGAATGGCTGTCGGTGGAGCAGTTGAAAGAGCGCCTCGTGAAGATGGGTGGGAGATAGCGTATGCCAAAGACCGTCGTCATCATACAGGCACGTGTGGGATCTACGAGGCTGCCTGCAAAGGTAATGAAACAACTCTGCGGCAAGACGGTGCTTGCCCATGTCATTGAGCGTGTGAAGTTGGCGTGCGAGGCGGACGGGATCGTGGTTGCTACGACGACCTCATCGGGTGACGACGCCATCGAGCAAGAGGCGTTGCGTTGTGACGTAGAAGTGTTTCGTGGCAGCGAACAGGATGTGTTGAGCCGCTATTTCGGCGCTGCTGCAGAAAACACGGCGGATATTGTGGTACGGATCACATCGGACTGTCCGCTGATTGACCCTCAGGTGATGGATGAAATCATCGCCTTCTATAAGCAGCATGACTACGACATTGTTACGAACGGCGGCAGCGACTTGTCCAAGCGAACCTATCCTCGCGGCCTCGATACCGAGGTGTTTTCGTTTGCTGTACTGAAGGAAGCGTATAACAATGCACAGAAACAGTACCAGAAGGAGCATGTGACCCCGTATCTGTATGAGCATGGTCGTGTCTTTCATTATATGGATAGCGCGGATAACTCACGCTATCGCTGGACGCTGGATACCGAGGAGGATTGGAAGCTTATCGAGGCGCTGTATGACTATCTGTACCACGGAAAGCACGACTTCCGATATCAGGACATCCTTGCAGTGATGAAGGCTCGCCCCGAGCTTTTCGACATTAACAAGGAAGTCGAGCAAAAGAAACTCGGTACAGAGTAAGCACGAAAGGATAAGCGCATGAAGCTGGCGCTGATGTCAAACGTCAATACAGACCCTGTCGTTCGTTTATTGAAACGGACCAGAGACATATATGAGAATAAAGGGTACGGAAACGTCTTCGAGGAGATGCTTAATCCTACCTCCGCGCTGAACCAATATGCGCCTGATGCCTGCTTCATACTTGCGGATATATCGGCGCTTACCAGCGACTGCGTTGCGATTGGAGAATTCCGGAACGCTATCGATGGCTGGTTTGATACGCTATGCTCATGCATCCGCGAGGACCGGAGTTATTTCGTTTCGGACTGCGATTTCCGCATGTCATATCAACGTGTGGGGATTCAGGCAGGGCTGCTGCCGGAGGTGGAAGACCATTGGAATATGCGCCTTCACGCCCTTGATGCGATATGGAGCAACGTGCACGTTTTCCCTTATACGGATATCGTACATCGCTTGGGCCGGGATGTCTTTTATTCATCGAAAATGTGGTATCTCGGGAAGATTCCGTTCTCTGCGGCAGCTCAAAAAGAACTTGCAGGTCGCATCTCGGTGTTTGCGGACCGATTAGAGATAGTTCCCTGCAAAGCGTTGCTACTTGACTTGGACAATACACTTTGGGGCGGTATCATAGGCGAAGATGGGTTAGACGGCATAAAACTTTCTGATCATCAGGAAGGGGCTGTCTACAAGGACGTACAGCGTGCGGCAAAGCGGATTCAGGAAACCGGGGTAATATTGGGTATCGTATCGAAGAACAACGAAGCGGACGCCATAGAGGTTATAGAGAAGCACCCGCATATGGTGCTGCGTGGTGACGACTTTGCGGTGAAGCGAATCAATTGGATAGATAAGGTCGATAATGTACGTTCAATTGCGCAGGAATTGAATATTGGTCTTGACACGATGGTGTTTGTGGACGACAATCCGATGGAGAGAGAGGCCATGAAGAGCCTTCTCCCTCAGGTACGTGTGCCTGACTTTCCGCAGGATATAGAGGCATTGCCTGCTTTCATGGCAGACCTGTACGAACGATATTTTTTCAAGTTCATGGTAACCGAAGAAGACAAGAAAAAGACCGAACAGTATTTGACGAACGCAAAGCGTGCCGAGATGCAAAGAAGCGCGACGGATTACACCGGTTTTTTATGTAAACTGCAGCTTAGGGTGCAGGCACTGTCGCTGGATGAAAGCAATGTGGAGCGCTTTGTTCAATTGCTCGGCAAGACCAATCAGTTTAACCTGACCACACGGCGATACAGCATTACCGATATTGCGAGGATGCGCAAGGATGAGAAACATCTGTTTTACTTGTTCTCCGCCAGCGACAAATTCGGGCAATACGGCATCATATCCGCTTTAATCGTGAGCCTTGGGGATATTCCGAGAATCGACAGCTTTGTGATGAGTTGCCGTGTGATGGGCAAACTGGTGGAGAATTATATCGTGAGTTATCTGGAGGCGGACTTGCGCCGAAGAGGATACACGCAGCTGGAAGCGGAATACATTCCATCGGCAAAAAATGCACCAGTGGAGATGCTGTTTGAGGGGTTGGGTTATAAGATAAACAGCGAGGAACAGCGACACAAAGTTTATCGTACGAACTTAGCACAGGTAAAAGCGCATGAAAATTATGTGATGGATGGAGAGACGAAGGAATGAAAGAGAAGGTATTGGAAGTTATCGCGCAGGCGCTCGAAGTCGAGCCAGAGCGCATTACTGAGAAATCCCTGATTCGCGATATTGAGGAGTGGGATTCGCTGGCGCAGCTTTCCGTGATAGCGGCACTGGAAGAACAGTTAAAAATAAAAATACCCTTTGATAAGGTACTGGAGATGGAAGGGGTGCACGATATCATCACTTTTATTGAGGGTACAAAATGAAACTGGAATGGCGGAGAATGACCGAGACGGATCTCGAAATGGTGATGTGCTGGAGGATGCGGCCAGACATTACCCGTTTTATGAACACCGACCCGCAGTTGACGGTAGACGGACAGCGGGCATGGTTCGAGGGCATCCGTAAGAGGGAGGATGTACGTTACTGGATAATCTACGTGGACGGAGAATCTGCTGGCGTCATTAACATTGCCAATATAGACATCGCTAATCGGCGCTGCGAGTGGGGTTATTACGTTGCTGAAAAGCGTGTTCGTTCTCTCCAATTGGCGGTTGCGCTGGAGTATAATCTCTATGAGCATGTATTCAACGTAATTCATATGAACCGCCTTAGTTATGAGGTGCTTGCTTTCAACAAACAGGTGATTAAGCTGCATGAATTATGCGGGAGCAAAATAGAAGGTATAATGAGGCAGCATGTATATAAAAATGGGCAATATCATGACGTGGTACTGTTTGGTATGCTTGCTGAAGACTGGCATGAACTGCAATCTACGGTGCATTTTGAGAAGGCGACTATCGAAGAATGAGGGGTGAGTCTTTGAGTCGCCATTCGTTTATGCATCAATTAGCTTTGATACAAGTACAGTAAGTTGACTGCTTGAACTTCAATAGTTCTGTGAAGAGCTGTCATCATCTGTCTATGTGTATGATTAAGGAACCGGAGAACAGTTATGAATACTTACGAAAAGCTTATAAGCGGAGCTTACGTCATTGCAGAGATGTCCGCGAATCACGCAGGCAGGTTGGAGAATGCACTTGAGCTGGTACATACCGCCAAGGAATCAGGAGCAGACTGTTTGAAGATTCAAACTTACACGGCGGACACGATTACGATAGAGAGTGACAGGCCCTGCTTCAAAATAACCGGTGGGTTGTGGGACGGTTATACGCTCTATGACCTGTACCAGCATGCATACACCCCGTGGGAATGGCACGAGGCAATTAAACATGAATGTGATACAGTTGGGATTGATTTTCTGTCTACTCCGTTTGACCCAACGGCGGTGGATTTTCTTGAAACGCTGGATATAGGCTTCTACAAAATTGCCTCCTTTGAGCTGGTGGACATCCCGCTGATAGAATATACTGCGCGCAAGCACAAACCTATGATACTCTCCTGCGGCATGGCCTCTGTGGCGGAGATTCAGGAAGCTGTGGATTCCTGTAGACGGCAGGGGAACGAGCAAATCGTGCTACTGAAATGCAGCAGCGCATACCCGGCTCGATACGAGGAAATGAATCTTCGGACAATTACCGATATGCAGGAACGTTTTCGTGTGCCCGTAGGGTTGTCTGACCATTCTATGGGCTCGCTTGCGGCAGTGATTGCAGTGTCGCTGGGGGCTTGTGTGATTGAAAAGCACTTTTGCCTGAGCCGCAGCATCAAAAATCCCGATTCGGAGTTTTCAATGGAGCCCACCGAATTTCGCGAGATGGTGGACTCGGTGCGTCGAACGGTCTTGGCGAGAGGCGAGGTGTCTTATTCGTTGACGGAAGGCGAGAATATCAGCCGACTGCATCGGAGGTCACTCTTCGTGGTGGAGAACATTGCGAAAGGCGGGATGTTCACGGAAAAGAATGTGCGCTCTATCCGCCCGGCCGACGGCATGTCGCCGAAGCTTCTTCCCCAAGTGCTGGGAGGGCGAGCAACTCGTGATTTGGAGAAAGGCACGCCCCTGGTGCCTGAGCATGTGAGTGGCATGAAATGAGCATCGCTTCGGGAAAATGTATCGGCATCCGCGTGGATGCTAATGACACCATTGCCACCGGCCATGTGATGCGCTGCCTTTCCATCGCGGACGCGCTGCACGGAGTAGGTAAGGAGTGCGTGTTCATTGTTGCGGACGAGAATTCCGCACGCGTTGCGGAACGTGGCGGGTACAAGGGAGCCGTACTGCATACGCGCTGGGACGATATGCAGAGCGAGGTGGACGTACTGGCCGAAACACTGCGCCTATACAATGTTGGCATGTTGCTGGTGGATAGTTATGCCGTCACAACGAATTATCTCCAAAGGCTGCGTGCACTTGCAAAAACGGCTTATATGGACGACCTGAATGCCTTTGTATACCCGGTGGACATGCTTATCAACTACAACATCTACGCGGGCCTGTTCGATTATCAGGGGCGTTACCCGCGTACGGAGTTGCTGCTCGGGTGCGCATTCGCGCCGCTGCGCGTGGAGTTTTCGGGCGTTCAGCCAAAGCTGCGAGAGAAGGTGAGCAAAGTGCTGGTGACGATGGGTGGGGCCGACCCAATGAATGCGACCGGCAGATTGCTGAATGCGCTCGTGCCGCGATTCGAGGGCGTTGAATTCCACGTTATCGTCGGCCGGCTGAACGCGAACGAAGCCATGCTGAAAGCCTTGACGGACGAACACCCCGGAATTGTACTGCATAAGGATGTGCGGCGCATGTCGGATCTGATGCTGGGCTGCGACGCTGCGGTGACGGCGGGCGGCACGACGCTATACGAGCTATGCGCCTGCGGACTGCCATCCGTTACAGTGGCAATTGCCGATAACCAGCTTTATGCGGTACGGGAGTTTGAGCGAGTCGGGCTGATGCCTTGTGCCGGCGACCTGCGCGAGGATGAGGCGGGGTGCTTTGCTGCGTTGGGTAGTTTATTGGGCAAATATATTGGGGACACAACGTTGCGGCGCGACGTTTCCGCGAAGATGAGGACGTTGGTGGACGGAGACGGTGCGGCACGTGTCGCGCGGGCGATAGCGGACCTGTGCGAAGAGGAAGAGAGGCAAAAATGACGATACCCTATGGGAGACAAAGTATTGACGAAGACGATATACAAGCGGTTGTGGAGGTCCTGCGCTCGGACTTTCTGACGACCGGACCTGTGGTAGGGGAGTTCGAGAAGGCTGTGGCGGAGCACACGGGCGCGAAATATGCGGTAGCAGTCAGCAATGGTACGGCGGCGCTGCACGCGGCCTGCTATGCCGCGGGTATCGGCGAAGGCGATGAGGTCATCACATCGGCGATTACATTTGCGGCATCGGGCAACTGCGCGCTATACTGCGGCGGAACGCCCGTGTTTGCGGATATCGATTCCGTCACATACAATATCGACCCTGCGGATATTCGGCGCAAGGTAACGAAGCGTACAAAAGCCATCATCCCGGTGCATTACACCGGCCAGCCCTGCGATATGGACGAGATACACGCCATTGCGCGTGAATATGGCATTATCGTTATCGAGGACGCCGCACATGCGCTGGGCGCAACGTATCATGACAAGAAAATCGGCGCGTTGTCTGATATGACCACGTTCAGCTTCCATCCCGTCAAGCATGTCACCACGGGCGAGGGCGGCATGATAATGACCAACGACGCGAAACTGTACAAGCGGCTCAACCTTTTCCGAACGCACGGCATTACGCGGGATAAGACCCTGATGCAGCATAATGAGGGTGAATGGTACTACGAGCAGCTCGAGCTGGGCTACAACTATCGCATCACGGATTTCCAGTGTGCGCTGGGCTTAAGCCAGTTGCGCAGGCTTGACGCGTCCGTACGGCGCCGCATTGAGATCGCACACCGATACGATGAAGCCTTTGCGAATCTTCCGGGCATCGTGATGCCTGCGCAGGCGCCAGAGCGCCAAAACAGCTATCATCTCTATGTGATTCAGGTGACGCATATGCCGCGCAGGGAAGCCTTCTACAAGCTGCGCGCGGCGGGCATTGGTGTCAATGTGCACTATATTCCCGTATACAAGCACCCATATTATCAAACGCATGGCTATGCAGATGTGCATTGCCCCAACGCCGAGGCGCTATACGAGCGCATCATCAGCCTGCCGATGTACCCAACGCTCACCGAAGAACAGCAGGAATACGTAATCGCACAGGTGCGTGCGCTGTAACGCCTCCGAGGGAGGAGACATATCCTCGAACTAAATGACCCAAGTTAGATAAGCAAGGAGGAAGTGAACCATGATACTGGTGACAGGTGGTGCCGGGTTTATCGGCAGCCATGTGTGCGTAGCGTTGGCAGAGCGCGGGCACGATTTCGTGATTGTGGACGATTTGAGCAACAGCAGCGCGGATGTGGTGGAGCGGTTGGGCCGCATCACGGGGCGCAGCGTAAACTTCGTCAAGGCGGACGCTGGGGACAGGGAAGCAATGGCGCGCGTGTTCGACCAATATCCGATAGAGGGGGCTGTGCATCTCGCGGGATTCAAGGCCGTGGGCGAGTCGGTGAGCAAGCCACTCATGTACTATCGCAACAATATTGACGCTGCGCTGACGCTGTGTGAGCTCATGGCGGCGCGCGGCGCAAAGGCGCTGCTGTTCAGTTCCTCCGCGACGGTATACCGCAGCGACAATCCGATGCCGCTGGATGAGGATGCCGCACTGGGTTGCACCAATCCGTACGGCTGGACGAAGTACATGATAGAACAGATATTGGAGGACACCTGCGCGTCCGACGCAGACTGGTCGGTGGTATCGCTGCGCTATTTTAATCCGGTGGGAGCGCATGCAAGCGCGCTGATCGGCGAAAACCCGTCGGGAATTCCCAACAATCTGATGCCCTATGTTGCTCAGGTGGCTGCCGGAAAGCGCGAGAAGCTGCACGTCTTCGGCAACGATTATCCCACACCGGACGGCACGGGCGTGCGCGACTACATCCACGTGGTAGACCTTGCCGAGGGGCATGTACGCGCGCTGGAATATATGCTGAAGCACAGGGGGTTCGAAGCGATCAACCTCGGTACCGGCAGGGGATACAGCGTGCTGGAAATGATTAAAGCGTTCGAGAAGGCTTCCGGGCGTCCTGTACCATACGTCATCGACCCCAGAAGGCCGGGAGATATCGCGATGTGCTACGCCAAAACCGATAAAGCCAAGGTACTGCTGGGGTGGCAGGCGACGCGCGGTATCGACGAGATGTGCGCCGACGGGTGGCGATGGGAGTGCGCGAGAAGCGAGGGCTAGAGATAGAACAAAGCCGGGGTAAAATGCCCCGGCTTTTTATGTCAGGAGAAAGAGGCTGCATCAGTAAGTGACGACGACGTCCTTGGTGTCCGGATGCAGTGCTATCCATGTATTTCCGGGTGTCAGCACGATCTCACTGCCGTCTGCGGCATAGTATTTTGTAGGCGCATCGTAGCTCTCGCGTGACCATGTGCCTTCGATGTACACGCCGTCTATAACGAAAGCCGCCGCGCCGGAGCCCACCAGATCCATCAGCCTTCGCCCCGCCAGCTCGTTCTTGGAATAGACGTTCACATATTGCACGATAAGGTTCTGTACTGTCAGCGCTTCGCCTGTCTCCGCCGACATAAAGAGCTTTCCCTGCATGGAGCGCGTCAGCAGGTTGGTCTGCGCGTCGTAGGAATAGGTGACAAAGTCGTCGCCTGCCATAAACGGCAGCGCAATCTGGCGGATCGTCTGGCCTTCGTAGGTGCTGCCTTCGTCATAGCTGTACAGGAAGGGTATCGGTTCAGGCTGGTAGTCGTAAAGCTGCACCACCTTTGTCAGGTCACAGATGACGTTGTGCGGCGCGTCACGCCCATCATCTCGTACAAAGTATTCTGCCCACTTGCCTCGGATGCCGTCCACGCGGATACGGATGTGCTCCGAGTCCTCGTCGTAGATGTACGAGTCGTAGCCTGCGTCGCTCGGGCCGCCGTAATGCACGAAGGCACAGTCGTAGGGCTGCTGGGACTTGATGAAGTAGATGCGCGCCGAGCGCACCGGTTCCACGCGCTCCGGCAGCACGTCATTGAATATCGCCATGAAGCGTGTGATGGAGCTCTCTACGGGGGCTTCGTAGACGATATTGGCCAGTTGCAGGCCGTACTGCGGCCTCGCGGCGGGAGAGTTCTCTATCATTACCGCGACCGGTGTGTACTCCTGATTCATACCCTCGGTGAACTCGCTGAAGGGAATGCCGGACAGCTTTGAAACCTCATCCGGGCCAGGTGTGGGTACGGGTGTGGGCTCAGGGGTTGCTGCGGGTGTTGGCGCTTCTGTTACGGAAGGTATGGGTTCCGGCGTTGCGACGATAATGTCGCTTTCCGAGGCGCTGCCACAGGCACATAAGCCCAAAATAAGCAGTGTTGAAATGGCGAATGTCAGTATTCTTTTCATATGCATCGTACACACAGCGAAAAGCCGTGTGTGCACACACGCTCCTTTCCGAGTTTACAGCGGTGAGACCGGGAATAGCGGCACAGTATGTCATGAACCGTTATCTTAACTCAGAGTATCCTTCCCACAATACGGTGTCAAGAAAAAAGGCTGCGTAGCGCAGCCTTTTTCGACAAACTTTACTCTTTTGCGTATGCTGCCCTGAGCATCGCGGTCAGCATATCTCTGCCCGGAGAAGCCGGAAGCTTATCCAGCGCACGCTCTGCGCGCAGCACATATTGCGTCATCACGGTTTGCGCCTCGTCGGCACCACCCGCATCAATGACCTCGCCCAGTAAGGCGGATATCTGACCGGCAGTGATGTGACCGCGGCGCAGCAGTGCTTCGGCGTGCGCCCGCACACTGCTGCTTCGCGCTGCGGCCAGCAGCACGGGCAGTGTAACGACGCCTTCCTTAAGGTCGTTGCCGACCGGCTTCCCAATGGATTTCACCGTGCCGGTGATGTCCAGCAAGTCATCCTTAATCTGAAACGCAATACCGAAATAACCTCCGAACCGGCCTGCCTGCCGCGCTGCCGCTTCCGGAAGACCGCCGATGTGTGCTCCCATGGCGCAAGCTGCGGCAAAGAGTACGCCCGTTTTCCGTGAAGCGCGCGATACGTAGGTTTTAAAGCCCGGAATACTGCCGCGCCCGCGGTATTGCTCTGCCTCGCCGACACAAACCGCTTCCACCGCACGCGCGATATCGCGCAGGTATTCCACGGGCAGCCCGCTTTCCGCGAGTGCCAGAATGGATTTGACGTACATATAGTCGCCCGCAAATATGGCGGCATGCAGCCCCTCTGTGCTGCTGAGCGTAGGTACACCGCGGCGGGTTTGGGCATCGTCAATGATGTCGTCGTGCACCAGCGTGGCGGTATGCAGCAGTTCGATGCTGCGGGCGGCACGCTGTGCACGGGGACTGTCGTATATACCCATCATCGCCGAAGCGATGGTCATTGCGGGTCTAAGCCGCTTTCCGCCGCTGCCGATGACGCGCAGCGAAAGCCCATCCAGATACGCGCCCGCGCTTTTCCGGGCACAAAATTCTTCCCGCAGGGACTGCTCCAGGATGTCCAGTTCAGCCCGCAGCGCGGGAAACTCCTCCCACACGAAACCAACCTCCCCGTATTATCTGCCGAAACGCTTTCGGCCCGGTGCCAGTACCAGACGTCCGTTCTGCTTGCTTGCTCCCCAGACGTTGCCGAGGTACGGCAGCAGGTAGTTGTCGAGGCCAAAAGCGCGCCCTGCACCTGCCAGCATCGCGATTCCGGCAAAGAGCATCCACCATTCGGTAGAGTATACGCCGGTCGTAGTGATGAACATCGCGAGCAGCCCGAGGGATACCAGTGACGAAAGGAACGTCAGCGTGCCGGAGAATATGGCGAGACCAACCAAAAGCTCGAGTATCACGATGAATACCTGGAAGAACATCGTCCAGCCGGCGGTTGCAAATACCCAGCCGTTCAGTATCCAGTCCACCAGGAAGAACTTCATGCGGAACACCAGCGGCGCGTCCGCGCCGGAGCGCTCGATGAATATGCCCAGCCAGCCCCAGTCGAAGCCGGCAAGCTGCTGAACGGCAGCGCTGCCGTCCACCGCGCCTGTCGCGCCTGTAACGGCTTCCGCTGCCTGAGAAGCGCTGGAAACGCCGTCCGCGGCCCGCCCCAAGAAGGACGCGAGCTTGGGGGAGTTCATCCAGCCGTCATTGATCTTCTCAATACCCTCGTAGAACCATGTCCAGCCGAGGAAGAGCCGCAGCGGCACCATCCACCACGCCTGAACGCTCTTTGTGTAATGGCGCTGAAGGAACGTGGCGCGCTGCCTGCGGTGCAGTATTTCGTCACAGAAGTAGTTCCATACGCCGCGCGTACCGAGTATGCCGTACAGATAGTGTGCGTTGACGATAAACTTCATGATCAGAGATATCCAGCTTGGCGGGCGCACACCCATGAGATCCGCTACGGCAAAGTAGTTGCCCACGCTGACCATTACGCCGTGCAGCTTCACCTTGACGGCCTCGGGCTTCTGACCGCGGAGATCGCGGAGTATGTTTTCCGCGACACCTTCGCCGGTCTGCAGCGCTGTTTCCACCATCGCAGGGTATGCTTTGCCCTTTTCGTCCGTCAGTGCGCCCACATCGCCCACGGCATATACGCCGGGATATTTGGTCCGGCAGCATTCATCCACCGAGAGGCGCGCTCCGGGCCCTTTTTGCAGATCCATCGCGTCTACGTCGTGCGTCGCCCGGACGCCTGCCGCCCAGATCAGCGTGGCGGTTTCAATCTTCTGCTCGCCGGTATCCACGTACTCGCCGGTGACTTCTTTGATGGCGGTCTTGAGCAGTATCTTGACGCCGAGCTTCTTTTCCATATACCGATGGGCCTTCGCCGCGCACTTCTCATCCAGATTGTTCAGTACGCGGGGCAGCATATCGAGAATATAGAGCCGCACCTCGCTGCGGTTTATACCATATTCACGGCAAAGTCCGCGCGTCCAGTGTGCCAGCTCGCCGATCATCTCTACGCCCGTGAAGCCAGCGCCGCCTACGATGAACGTAAGCAGCCGTCTGCGCTCTTCCGCCTTGTCCTCCGAAGCGGCTTCGGCGAAGCAGCGTACGATGTGCTCCCTTATCGCCACCGCGTCGTCCAGAGACCACAGCGGGAAGCCATGCTGCTGAAGCCCCGGAATACCGTAGTAATTCGGGGTGGAACCCATGCCGAGTATCAGGTAGTCGTAGGGGTAATCGCGGTGAGCCCCGCGAACCATACGCGACTCAAAATCAAAGCTTTCAGCACTGTCCGTTACCACGCGCACAGGCGTACGTCCGAAGATATCCTGAAGCGGTATGCGCACAGCATCTTCGCCGACGCGGTTGCCCGCCACCTCGTGAATTTCAGTCAGCAGGGTGTGATACGGATTGCGGTCGATCAGCGTGATTTCGAGATCCTTCTTTTTCCCTTTCTTGTTCAGCCGAAGGGCGGCTTCGACGCCGGCATATCCAGCGCCTACGATCACGATTTTGGACATAAAACCCTCCATGTGAATTAGAACATCGGGTTAATCGGCAAGGCGTTGCTGTTAATACGCGCCCAGCCGCATATGAGCGCCGCAGTGTTTCTGGCAAACAGACGCCCGATGTTATTATTGTTTTCCCGGCAGTTTTTAACCGCATTGATGATGATACGAAACACGAAGAGGAGAACAGTCGGACCGGGTGAGCATATTCTTCCATTCTCCTATCATACCCATCGATTCAATCGGCAAAAGTATATCAAACAAAAATATAAATTACAATTGAGAATTATTATAAATTAGAGATATTTGTATCAATACCCTTTATACACTAAGAAAATTCCCTTATATGGGGAATACCGCATGATTTACCCGTTGACCTTTTCATAATCATACAATATAATTGAGAACCAGTATGGATAAGCGATATTCGTCTTTTTATGTGGATGAATCGCTCCAAAATTGCTCAAAATGAATATGGGCAATAAAAGTGGGAGGGAAATATGAAGAAGACATTGATTCTCGTGTTGGCGCTGGTGATGGCGCTGTCGCTGCTGGCTGGCTGTGGCAATAACAATCAGCCGAGCGCAACGCCGTCGGGCGAAACGGCAAGCCAGTCGCAGACAACGACGGAAACCGCATCGGCTGAAACAGCTGCGGTAAAGACCGGCCTTGGTGCGGTGATTTCGATCGCGAAATCTACGGGCGCCACAGCGGATGCCGCCGGGCTTGCGGAAACTGACGTTGTGATGGCGGCCGTGACCGTAGGTGCGGATGGCAAAATCGTGGATGTGAAGATCGATTCGCTGCAGGCAAAGATCAATTTTGACGTTGCGGGTCAGATCTCTACCGACACTGCCACAGTACCCGAGACCAAGGTGGAGATGGGTGCGGCTTATGGCATGGCATCGGCATCGTCCATCGGCAAGGAGTGGTATGAGCAGATTGCCGCGCTGGAAGACTGGATGACCGGCAAGACCATCGAAGAAATTATGGCCATGCAGCTGGATGCCGAAGGCAAAACGGCTGAGGCGGATCTCACCTCGAGCGTGACGATTCACGTTACGGATTATCTGAATGCGGTGCAGAAGGCCGTTGCCAACGCGCAGGACTTCGGCCAGGCGGTTTCGGGTGCTACGAAGACCGGCATTGGCAGCAACGCATCGCTGGCAAGCTCCAAGAGCGCCGCGGCGGATGCGGAGGGCGTCGCGCAGACGGACAACGTCATGGCGGCGGTCACCGTAGACGATAAGGGCGTCATCGTGGGCGTGATAATCGATACGGCGCAGGTCAAGATTGCCATTGACGCCGCCGGACAGATCACGACGGATCTCTCTGCCGAGCTCAAGACCAAGGTGGAGCTGGGGGCGGCATACGGCATGGCATCCGCTTCAAGCATCGGCAAGGAGTGGTATGAGCAGATTGCGGCGCTGGGCCAGTGGATGATAGGCAAGACCATCGACCAGGTTGCGGCTATTCAGCTGGACGCCGAAGGTAAGACGACCGAGGCTGACCTCACCTCGAGCGTGACGATTCACGTGTCGGATTACATCAAGGTTGTGCAGGAGGCTGTGGCGAACGCCGGCTGAACCCATTGAGAATTAGGGCGCTCTGGAAGCAGGCATTGTGCCGGTGCTTTCAGAGCGCTTCTTCATTCCGGGTTATTGGAAAAGGGAGCCTATGAAGCGTTTTTTTGTCCTGCTGATGGCTGCGCTTACGGCAGCCTTTGCGTGCGGCTGCACTGCACAAGGCGCACAGGATGCGCAGGCAGACTGGCAAAAGTATCAGTACGAATTTTACGATACCTTCGATACGGTCACCATCGTGGTGGCTTATTCGCGTTCGCAGGAAGAGTTTGACGCGCTGTGCTCGACGGTGCACGATACCATGCTGGAGGCGCACAAGCTTTTTGATATTTATCACACCTATGAGGGTATCAACAACATTAAAACGATAAACGACAACGCGGGCGTGCAGCCTGTAAAGGTGGATGCACGCATCATAACGCTGCTGCAGCAAGCGAAGGACTGGTACGACAAGAGCGGAGGACTGCTCAACGTCGCGGAGGGTGCGGTGCTGAGCATCTGGCACGACTACCGTGAAGCGGGGATTGCGGAAGAGGCCGCGGCGGAGCTGCCGCCACAGCAGATGCTGGAGGAAGCGGCACTGCATACCGATATCGAGAATGTCATCATCGACGAAGCGGCTTCCACGGTGTACCTTGCCGACGCGGAGATGAGCCTGGACGTCGGTGCGATGGCCAAAGGCTGCGCCGTAGAAGAGGCAGCGGATGCGCTCATCGCGCAGGGGTACGATTCGGTACTGCTGAGCGCTGGCGGCAATATCCGCGCGATCGGCGCCCCCAGGGACGGCAAGCGCAGCCTGTGGAGTGTGGGCATCGCCAAGCCGGAGATTGAGACCGATCTTGTCGCCCAGCTGCAGCAGGAATTGATGGATGTCGCGTATGTGACGAATATGTCGGTGGTTTCCAGCGGAGGCTACGAGCGATACTACACCGTAGACGGTGTGGCATACCACCATCTGATCGATCCCGTGACGCTATATCCTGCCAATTACTACAAGGCGGTTACGGTGCTGACCGAGGATTCCGGCATGGCGGACGCACTCTCTACGGTGTTGTTTCTGATGCCTCCGGAGCAGGCGCTGTCATACGCGAAAGGCCTGGACGGCGTGGAAGCGCTCTGGGTGTTGCCGGACGATTCACTCATGTATACCGAGGGCGCGAAGACGGTGATGCGTGACCTTGGCGGCGCGAAGAACGGATAGCCTTTCCGAATAATCGGCTTCTGAAAATATCTGTAAAGGCTTCCGCGCTTTTCGGCTGCGGAGGCCTTTTTATTGCGCTGGCGCGGCGGTGTATTGTTTTTGGAAATATTCTTCATAATTATATTGCGTTTCTTTCAATGAAGGGGTATACTCCAATTTGAAAATGAATATCATTTTCACATTGGAGGCGCGGATGAACGAAAGGAGCGGCTACCGTACGCGGCAGCGGGAGATGATACTGTCATGCTTGAAGGCCCGAGGCACGGAACACGTCACGGTGGAGGGTATTCTAACGGTTCTCAGGGAACAGGGGGAGTCGGTGGGACAAACCACGGTATACCGTACGCTGGACAAGCTATTGGATGAAGGTGCCGTAGTGAAATACGCCGGGGCGGAGGGCCAGCCTGCCTGCTTCCAGTATATCGGGTGCGGGGAGGATGGCGCGGCGCACTATCATTTGGTGTGTGTAGAGTGCGGACAGATGCTTCATCTGCAGTGCGAATACCTTGATGAACTGACGGCGCATGTGCTGGAGCATCACCAGTTCAGCATTAACCGATACAAGACCGTGATCTACGGGCTGTGCAAACGGTGCGCGACCCGCAAGGCATAATGAGCGCGGGAAGACGAAAACACAGAACTGTCGCGCGCTTGCTGCTGGTGTTCAGCATTGCGGTAATATTCGCCTGTTGTATCAGCATCGCTGCGGAGGCGCACCATGAATGCTCCGGAGAGCACTGTCCGGTGTGTGCGCATATACACCTGTGCATGAACCTGGTTCAAGGTTTCATTGCGGAACGGATGGAGGCAGTTTTTACGGCGCTGATAGGCATGGGCTTACTGAAGGCGGCGTTTTTCATAAAAGCGCCGGAATTTTCGGCAGTCACACCCGTGGCGCTGCGGGTGCGGCAAAACAGTTGAGAAATGTCCCTGACGCAACTGTTTCCCGAAAAGCTATATGAAAATGGAGGATTTCCCATGAAAAAAGGATTGGTTATACTATTGGCCGCTGCAATGGTCTTGACTGCGCTGGCGGGGTGCGCTCAGGAGGGCAAGTCGACGGAAATCGGCACTGACGGCAAGCTGAGTGTAGTGACAACGATTTTCCCGGCATATGATTTCGCGCGCGGCGCGGCGGGGGATCTCGCTGATGTGACCATGCTGATTAAACCGGGCGCGGAGGTGCACTCGTTCGATCCCACGCCGGCGGACATCATCGCGATACAGGAATGCGATGTGTTCGTGTATATTGGCGGCGAGAGCGAAGCGTGGGTGGATACGGTGCTCAGCTCGACGGATATGACCGGCAAGACGGTGATCCGCCTGATGGATTTCGTGACGCCGGTGGAGGAAGAAACGGTAGAGGGCATGCAGGAGGAAGAACACGCGGAGGATGAGGAACCCGCGGAGGACGTAGAGCATGGCGAGGAAGTAGAATATGACGAGCATGTGTGGACATCTCCGGCCAATGCGGCGCAGATGGTGGAAGCAGTGGGAGACGGGTTTGCGGCGGCGGACAGCGTGAACGCGGACGGATACAAAACAAATGCCAAAGAATATGCGGATCAGATACGCGAAGTGGACGCGCAGATTGCAGCCGTCGTCGAAGCGGCCCCGCGCAAGCTCATTCTTGTGGCAGACCGGTTTCCGTTCCGCTATATGGTCGAAGAATTCGGGCTCGATTACTATGCGGCCTTTTCGGGCTGCAGCGCGGAAAGCGACGTGACCGCGGGTACGATGGCTTTTCTGATCGACAAGGTGGAGGAGTACGACATCCAGTATGTCTACTATATTGAACTGAGCAACCAGCAGGTGGCCAAGGCGGTCTGCGAGGCGACAGGCGCGCAGATGCTGCTGCTCCACTCGTGCCACAACGTAACGAAGGACGAGTTTGAGGCGGGCGAGACGTATCTCTCGTTGATGCAGAACAACGTGGAGGCCCTGCGGAAAGGACTGAATTGAGCGCACAGATATCCTGTGAACATGTGACTATCGAATACGAGGGACGCCCGGCGGTAGAGGACGTAAGCTTCTTTCTGGAGCCGGGCGATTACCTTACCGTGATAGGAGAAAACGGAAGCGGCAAGAGTACGCTTATCAAGGGGATTCTCGGGCTGCTGAAGCTTTCATCGGGACGCGTCGTATTGAACGGGCTTAAACGCAGCGAGATTGGCTATATGCCGCAGCAGACCGCCGTGCAGAAGGATTTTCCCGCCAGCGTGCGGGAGGTGGTGCTCTCCGGCTGTCTGAATCGCCGTGCGCTGTCCCCGTATTACTCGGCGGAGGACAAGCGCCGCGCGGAGCAGAGCATGGAGCGGCTGGGTGTCGCTCCGCTGCGCCGCGCGTGTTACCGTGAGCTCTCGGGCGGCCAGCAGCAGCGCGTGCTGCTGGCTCGCGCGCTGTGCGCCGCGGATAAGCTGTTGGTATTGGACGAGCCCGCGGCAGGGCTGGATCCTGTGATCACGGCGCATCTTTATGAGCTGATTGACGGGCTTAACCGGCAGGGGGTCACCATCATCATGGTGTCGCACGACATACACGGCGCGTTGCAGTGCGGCAGCAAAATACTCCATATGGCCTCGCGTGTCGCCTTCTTTGGTACGCGTGAGGGGTATATGGAGACGGATATCTGCCGCCGGATGATGGGGGTGCACACGCATGCTTAGAGAACTGTTTTCCTACGACTTCATCGTGCGCGCGCTGATTGCGGGTACGCTGACCTCGCTGTGCGCCGCGTTGCTTGGCGTCAGCCTGGTACTGAAGCGCTATTCCATGATAGGCGACGGACTTTCACACGTGGGCTTCGGCGCGCTGTCGGTATCGCTGGCTCTGGGGCTTGCGCCGTTGGAGGTATCGCTGCCCGTGGTGACGCTGGCGGCCTTCCTGCTGCTGCGGCTCAGTGAAAGCGGGCGCATCAAAGGTGATGCCGCGATAGCGCTGATATCGAGCAGCGCCATTGCGGTGGGTGTCATCGTGGTATCGCTGACGGTGGGGATGAACGTGGACGTTTATAACTATATGTTCGGCAGCATACTCGCGATGAGCGAGAGCGATGTGTATCTGAGTGTGATGGTTTCGGCGGTGGTACTGGTGCTGTATCTGGTGTTCTACAACCGCATCTTCGCGGTGACCTTCGACGAGGGCTTTGCCAAAGCTACGGGCATTCGCGCATCGCGCTACAACATGCTTGTCGCGCTGCTGACCGCGCTGGTGATTGTGGTGGGCATGCGCATGATGGGATCGCTGCTTATTTCAAGCTTAATCGTGTTCCCCGCGCTCACCGCGATGCGTGTGTTCAAGAGCTTTCGGAGCGTGGCCATATGCGCGGCGGTGCTCTCTGTGGGATGCTTCTTTATCGGCATCGTCATATCGTTTGCGCTGTCGGTTCCTGTAGGCGCAAGCATTGTGGCAGTGAGTCTTGTTGCATTTTGTATTTTTTCCGCGTTGAAGTGGACTATAACGCACATGTCGAAAAAGCGCCGGAAACAGCAGGAAATATCCGGTTGACAAAAGACCCATAATATGATAGCATAAGTGAAACTAAATAAATGGATTATTGCAGTACACACAGCATATTTAAAGCAATGTAAAGAGTAAAACGGCAAATCCGCCGAAAGGCGGAGACGCAAAGCTTGAAGTCTACGGCCTTGCGGCTATGATGGTTCGGCTGCCTCTGAGTTTTGAGGCAGCCTTTTTTGATTCTAAAATTGGAGGCAGGCAGTAATGAAAAAGAGAATTATCGTGGTTGCACTGGCCATAGCCCTGGTACTCGCAATGATACCGGTGGCGGCGCTGGCGGACGGAACGGTGACGACTCAGGTATTCCATGAACGTGTTGTTGCGTTGGGGTACTGGGTGAACATCGATACCAAAACAACGTATCAGAGTACCAGTGAGCAGGGCGGTACGATATCGGATAACCGCTGGGCCCTTTCTTCACTCTGGTCACAGGGAAGCTGGACCTTCACCGCTTCAGAAAAAACCGGGTACGAATTTGTAGGGTGGACGTACAGCGGGCCATCCGGCGCATTCTCGGTTTCAGGTAAAACGCTGACGATTACCTATAAAGGCAATTCGCAGAATTATAACGCAACGGCGGAGTTCCGTTATCTTCCGCGGTATACGCTGACAGCAAACGCCGGTGCCGGCGGATCCATCACCAAGAACCCCGATACCGCTACATATCCAAGGGGGACAAGCGTTACACTGACGGCGGTGCCGGGTAACGGATACCGCTTCGTTTCGTGGACAGGAGACGCCTCCGGTACGAATAAAACCACAAGCATTACCATGGACGGCAACAAAACCGTGGGCGCTGTGTTTGAACTGCTGCCCACCTATACGGTGGATGTCAGCGTTACGCCGGGAGGCACCGGAACGGTCACGAAAAATCCCGATGTTGCGGCGTACTGGGAAGGCCGTAACGTCACGCTGACGGCTGCCGCCAACGCCGGATGGCGATTCTCGCACTGGTCTGGCAGCGTCACGGGCACTGCCAATCCGATCACGTTCGCGGTGAACAGCAGCATGAACGTCACGGCGAACTTCGTGAAGACCTATAACATTACGCTTTCCACCCAAGGCAACGGCGATTTGGATCATGAGAGCCGGGTGGAGGGCACGCGCGACGCGGGTACGGTTATCCACCTGAATGATGCGGATCCGGATCCCGATGCGTTTTGGTCGTTCCTGGGCTGGCGCGACAACGATACAGGCGAGCTTCTCTCCAGCGACACGTTTACGCTCGACAGGGACAGGTCCTTTACGGCGGTATTTACCGATACTGAATATCTGACCGTGTACGCCTGGACCAACGGCTATCTGGCGCATGACATCTCGGGCCACTACGGGCGCGGTGCGGTGATTAACCTCAATGATGCCCAGCCGAAAGGCTATACCGGCTATACGTTCGATAAATGGCAGGAGTTCAACAGCGGCTGGGAAGACGTAACGCTGCAGGGTGGGCAGCCCATCATCACTATCGGCGACTGGAATTACTTCCGTGCGGTATTCAAGGTAGCCACGTATACCGTATCGTTTGAAGAAAACGGCGGCAGCACGGTGGCAGATCAGACCGTCACGCACGGGTATAAGGCGACAAAGCCTGCAGATCCCACACGGACGGGGTATGACTTTGCGGGCTGGTACAAGAATTCCGGTCTCACCACGCCTTTCGATTTCAACACGGCCATTACGGCAAACACCGCCATCTATGCGAAGTGGACGGCGCACAGTTATACGGTGAATTATGACGGGAACGGCAGCGACGGGGGTTCGACGGCTTCCAGCAGCCACACTTACGATATCTCCTCCGCGCTGACGGTTAACGGTTTCACGCGCACGGGGTATACCTTCGCGGGCTGGGCAACGGCCGGCACGGGCGATGTGGTTTACGGCAACAACGCGAGCGTATTGAACCTGACTGCCGCGAAAAACGGCTCTGTGACGCTTTTCGCCAAGTGGACAGCCAACGGCTATACGGTGGCTTACAACGGCAACGGCGCGACGGATGGTTCCACATCCTCCAGCAGTCATACTTTTGGTGTGTCCTCTGCGCTGACGGCGAATGGCTTTACGCGCACGGGGTATACCTTCGCGGGCTGGGCGGCGACCGATACGGGCGATGTGGTATACGGGGACGGCGCGGCGGTGCTGAACCTGACCCACGTGAACGGCGGCACGGTGACGTTGTTTGCCAAGTGGACTGCCAACAGCTATACGGTGAATTACAACGGCAACGGCGCGACAGGAGGCAACACAGCCTCCAGCAGCCATACCTATGACGTATCCACAACGCTGACGGCCAATGGCTTTACGCGCACGGGCTACACCTTCGCGGGCTGGGCGGCGACCGATACGGGTGATGTGGTATACGGGGACGGCGCGGCGGTGCTGAACCTGACCAATGTGAACAGCGGCACGGTGACGTTGTTTGCCAAGTGGACAGCCAACAGCTATACAGTGGCTTATGACGGCAACGGCGCGACGGGCGGCGACACAGCCTCCAGCAGCCATACCTACGACGTATCCACAACGCTTACGGCGAATGGCTTTACGCGCACGGGCTATACCTTCGCGGGCTGGGCGGCGACTGATACGGGTGATGTGGTATACGGGGACGGCGCAGCGGTGCTGAACCTGACCCACGTGAACAGCGGCACGGTGACGTTGTTTGCCAAGTGGACTGCCAACAGCTATACAGTGGCTTACGACGGCAACGGCGCGACGGACGGCGACACAGCCTCCAGCAGCCATACGTATGATATCTCCACAGCGCTGACGGCAAATGGCTTTACGCGAACAGGTTACACCTTCGCGGGCTGGGCGGCGACGGCGGCAGGCGACGCAATATATGGCGACGAGGCAGATGTGCTTAA
This sequence comes from Bacillota bacterium, assembly GCA_023460085.1. Lineage (GTDB taxonomy): Bacteria > Bacillota > Clostridia > Christensenellales > SZUA-584 > JAEWCC01. The sequence goes on from JAEWRI010000039.1 coordinate 37,810, forward strand.
CCTTGCCAGCGAAAATGGCAGCACGGTAACGCTGTTTGCTAAGTGGACAGCCAACGGCTACACGGTGAGTTACAACGGCAACGGCGCGACAGGCGGCGACACGGCCTCCAGCAGCCATACCTATGACGTATCCGCTGCGCTGAGCACTAATGGTTTTACGAAGGACGGACATACCTTCGCGGGCTGGGCAGCAACGGAAACTGGCAGCGTGGAATACGCGGACGGTGCGAATGTGCTGAACCTTACCGCTGACAGGAATGGTACGGTGACGCTGTTTGCCAAGTGGACGATCCATACCTTTACGGTGAGCTTCGTCGATTATGACGGCACCCCGCTGGGCACCCAGACGGTGAACTGGAATACGGCTGCGACGGCTCCTGAAGAGCCGGGCCGGACGGGATTCTATTTCGCGGGCTGGGATAAGGACTTCAGCGCGGTGAAGGAAAACATGACGGTGACAGCACAGTATACACGCAGCCTCTATACGGTACGGTTCGTCGATTACGACGGCACGGTACTGGATACGCAGTCCGTTGCGTGGAATCGCGGCGCAGGCGCTCCGGCGGATCCTGAACGCGAGGGCTACACCTTTACGGGCTGGGATACAGCATTCGATCCGGTTCGCTCGAATCTCGTGGTAACAGCGCTGTACAGCATCAACACCTACACGGTGACTTTCATGGATTATGACGGTACGGTGCTGGATACGCAGACGGTAGATTGGAACACTTCGGCAGTGGCTCCGGCGGATCCGTCCCGCGAGGGCTTTGAGTTCTCCGGCTGGGATGCATCATACGATGGAGTCAAATCGAATCTCACCATCACGGCGCAATACAAGGCAGTCACCGTGATAGAGGACGAGGAAGTACCTGATACGGACGGCAGCGCCGTGGACGACGAGGCTGTGCCGACTGTCGGCGGCGCGGGGTTTGCCTGGTGGTGGATATTGATCATCGCCGCGGGCGTGACGGTGCTGTTCTTCCTGATATTCTTCGTTGCACGCCGCAGGAAGGACGAGCAAAAACAGCAGTAGTTAAAAAATACGTTGCCCCCTGGGATGCCCCGGCTATGCCGGGGCATTTTTATATCTCCGACGCCCTGCTTCGCGGAGGCTTTCATACTGTAAAAAAGACACAAAGTTATACCAAAAGCGGCTGAACAGAAAGAATATTTATTCATTTTCGCAACGGCATATGCGATTGCCCCATACGCAGTGAGACTGATGGAAGCCGCCTTTTAGCGCTGCAGCCGAGATTGCGAAGGGTGTCGAATGAGCGCTTTTGAGCGCAATAACGGCCTATTCTTGTGAATGAATTGGGAACAATCGTGTAAGAAAAGCGCGAAAGGCTTGCACTGCTCTGGGATATTGTGTATATTAACTCACTGTACTCACACGCAATGGCGCGGGGGCGTATAGTAAAGCAGGCACGGAACCTGCGAATCCCCTTAAAAACTGCGATAAAGCGTGTAGGTATACATCACCTGGGATATGACGGAAGAGATACGATCACAAAGGAGGAGATGGATATCAGGAAGCTGATAGCGGGGCTGGCCGTGGTGTGCATTCTGAGTTTCTCCGGATCTGCGCTGGCGGTATCGCCGGAAGGTGCGGGAGAAGCTGAAGAACACACGGTCGTCGTATCCGTGGAGGATATTACGGCTGTTATGGAGCAGCTCACGGAATATGAGGAGGATCTGAATGTACTCGCGCGGTTGGTTTATGCGGAAGCGCGGGGCATACAGAGCAAGGCGGAGCAGGCGGCGGTTATCTGGTGCGTGCTGAACCGTGTGGACAAAGGCTACTGGGGCGATTCGATTTCCGGCGTTGTGCGCGCCCGCTCGCAGTTCGCGTATTCGTCCAGTACACCGGTGAACGACGGTTTTCTGGAGCTCGCGAAGGACGTGGTTGTGCGCTGGCTGCTAGAGAAACGGGGCATTACAGACGTAGGAAGGGTGCTGCCGGCGAATTACCTCTACTTCGCCGGACGGAACGGGCATAATTGGTTCAGGAAGACTTACAACAGCAGCAGTTATTGGGACTGGTCTCTGCCTGATCCGTATGAGGAACCGACAGCAGCGGTTGAACCGGCTGCGTAACAGGCTAAACGCCCTCCAAACCGGGGGCGTTTTCCTTTGCAATGATACTTGACACCGGCTGCGTGTGGCGATACACTCACTGTTGCCCGGCTTCAGCGGGACATACAGCTGTGAGGATTCCATGCGCAACCGTAACGCAGTACCTTATCTAATGCTCACCTGCACATCCGTGATATTTGGATTTTCGTTTTTAGTAACCCGGGGTGCTCTGGAAACGCTGGGAGAGTTTCAGATGCTTGGTTTGCGTTTTGCGCTGGCAGCAATTGTGATGACCGTGCTTACCGCGGTGCGCGCCGTAAAGGTACGCATCAGCCGGGCCAAGCTGAAGGCGCTGCTGCCGCTTGCGCTGATTCAATCCCTGATTTATTTCACAGGCGAGACATACGGTATCCGGCTGACGTCCGCTTCCGAGTCGGGCATGATGATAGCGCTGATTCCCATTGCCATTGCGCTCTTTTCAGTGGCGATACTGAAGGAAAGGCTTACCGTGCGCCAGTGGGTATCCATCGGCGCGTCGGTGGGCGGCGTCGCGCTGATTGTGGCTGCGCATGGCTTCAGCGGCGGCGGAAGCGCGCTGGGATATGGGCTGCTGCTTGTTGCCGTCATCGCGGAAGGCTTTTACTGCGCGCTGGCCCGCCGTGTCTCCGCACTTTGTTCACCGTTTGAGCTGACGCTGGTGACGATGTGGACAGGTGCGATTGGTTTTAACATCATTGGTGTTTCTTCTGCGGCGGCGCAGGGAACGCTGACAAGTTATCTGTCCGCAGCGCTGACACCCGGTGCGTATCCAGGGCTGCTGTATCTGGGTTTGCTGTCCTCCATTGCCGCGTTTTTCGGTGTCAACTACGCGCTTTCCAGGATCCCGGCGAGCAATACCGCCGCGTTTTCCAACCTGACCACCGTGGTGAGTGTGCTTGCGGGAGCCCTGCTGGGAGGAGAGACGCTCTATCCGCTGCAAATCGCGGGCATGACGGTGATATTGCTCTCCATATGGGGCATTGCCGGCGGGAAGCCTGCCCATCCCGGCTGCCCGCAGGATGTGCAGACCAGTACCGAAAACCCATGAGCGCCTGGCGGGCGCTTTTGTTTTTATTGGCGGATTGTGGTATAGTAAGCGCAGGAAATGTCAGGGGGGATAGGTATGGAAAAACTGAAACTGCTCGCTATCGTGGGATCGCTGCGCAAGGACTCCTTCAACCGTCAGCTGGCGCTGGCCGCCGAGAAGGCGTTGGGCGGCGAAGCCGAGATGGTGATTCTGAATTATACGGACGTGCCGCTGATGAATGAGGACATCGAATTTCCCGCACCGGAGGCCGTCAGGCGCGTGCGTGAGGCCGTTAAAGCCGCGGATGGACTGTGGTTCTTCACGCCCGAATACAACCACTCCATTCCGGGTGTGCTGAAGAACCTCATAGACTGGCTGTCGCGTAAACCGGGGGAGAAAGAGAGCGCCGTGCTTTGGCGGAAACCCGCTGCTTTCAGCGGCATTACGCCCGGCATGGCGGGCACTGCCAATGCGCAGGATCATCTCGTCGCGGTGCTGAGCCTTCTCAACATGGACTTAATGAACGCGCCGCGCCTCACGATTCCAAATGCCTGGGACCAGGCGAACGATACAGGGCATCTGATACTGGCGGAGAGCGCGCCTTACCTGGAGAAGCAGGCGAATGCCTTTGTCGCGTTCCTGCGCAAGCGTAAGGCGCTGTAAGCCCTGCTGAGGGCCAAATAGGGGGGTAGCTTATGAAGAGGCTTATACGGGCGTTGCTGTATGCGGCGCTTGTACTGGGGCTGCTGGCGGCCTGTGCGCCTGTACAGCCGTCGGTGTCTTCTTTGCCGACGCCGGAGATCAGTCGGGCGAGCGCTTCGGCGGAGCCAACCCCTGCACCTGTGCAGATACAGTCCGTTTCACCCAAGTACGTATTCCTGTTTATCGGCGACGGCATGGCGCTTGCACAGGTATATGCTGCGCAGATGGTCCTTGGCGCGGCGCAGGGTGTGCCCGCGGCGCTTTCGTTCACGCAGTTTCCGTATACGGGGAGCGCGACCAGCTATGACGCCACCTCGTTCATTCCGGATTCCGCGGCAGCGGGTACTGCCATCGCGTGCGGAGTGAAAACCCGGCGGGGCGTCATCGGAATGGAAGCGGATCTTTCTACAGCCGCGCCGAATATCGCGGAACTTTTCAAAGCGGATGGCAAAAAAATCGGCATTGTGACCAGCGTCACGCTCAATAACGCTACGCCCGCGGTTTTCTACGCGCATGTGGACTCCCGGGGTGACGCGTATGAAATCGCACGGCAGATGTCGGAGAGCGGCGTGGATTATTTCGGCGGCGGCAGTCTTGCGAGCCCTCAGGGCAGCAGCGGCGATGAGGTGAGCGCTTTCACGCTGCTGGAGCAGAACGGGTATACGCTGGCGGATACGGCGGAGGAAATCGCCGCATTGAGCGCATCCTCCGGCAAGGCGTATGCCATCAGCCCGGCACTGGACAGCAGCGGCGCGATGCCCTTTGCGCTGGACGCGGCGGAGGGCGCGCTGACGCTGGCGGATTTCGTGCGCACAGGCATCAAGGTGCTGGACAACGACGACGGCTTTTTCATGATGTGCGAGTCGGGCAAGGTGGACTGGGCATGCCACGCCAACGACGCGGCTTCCGCCATCGGCGAGGTGACCGCGCTTTCCGACGCGGTGCAGGCTGCGCTGGATTTTGCGGCTGAGCATCCCGGCGAGGTGCTGATCGTCGTCACCGCGGACCACGAAACCGGCGGAATGTCGCTTGGCAACGCGTCAATGCAATACGGCACCGATTTTGGACTGCTCTCGGAGCAGACGATATCGTATAGTGCCTTTACCGCGGCGCTTAACGCGCAGAAGACGGACGAACTGACGCTGCTGGAGCTGCAGCCCGCCATACGCGAGGGCTTTGGCATCGGCGTACCGGCGACGGCACTGCCGCCATTACGTTGAATGCGGGGGAGTACGCGCTGCTTCAGGAGGCTTTCGCGCAGTCGATGCTGCCCAAATCTCAGCGCGACGACTCTGCCGAGGCCAAGCTGCGCTACGGCGGATACGAGCCGCTGACCGTTACGCTGACGCATCTGCTGGACGATCGCGCGGGCGTGGGCTGGACTTCCTATGTGCATACCGCGATGCCCGTGCCGGTGTATGCGTATGGCCCGGGCGCGGAGGAGTTTACCGGCTTTTTCGACAATACGGAGATATTCACCCTGATTTCCTCAATTTGCGGGCTGAACTGAGAAATCAAGATTGCGGTGAGGACGCTCCGGCGTCCTTTTTTTATGCCGTTACGCGGCGCAGAGGAAAGCGGAACATACACAGAACAGCAAAAGTACACATATTATATGGGGTAACAGTATGCGATACCCGTTATCTCTGAAAAGCAGGTGTAAAAGCGTATGAATCAACAACATGATCTGCTCATGGCGTTGCTGGAAATGGTACTGAAAGGTGACTTAGAATCGGTCGTTTCAGCATCGAAACAGGCTGAAACGAAGCCCCAAGACAAAACGCAAACTCAACCCACAGCCGCGCAGGCGAAGCCTGAAGCCCCATCCTCGGGCGTGGTGATTCCCAAGGTTTCGAGGACTGACGGATGGGTTGATATGGCGGCGCCGGGGAAATACAATCCTCCCGGCGGAAGGCAGGCGGCTCCGGAATATGACAGGGTACACTACGCACGTCAGCGCTATACCGACCGCATGCCAGGCTATTATCCGTATCGCGGAGCCTATTCCTCTATGCTTGGTTCGGCATTCAGACAGCCGTCAATGGGGTACAGAGACTCTGACTGGCGCAAACCGTATTGCAGCCGGCCCCGAAACGATGGCGAGCCCTGGCCCTGGGAGCGTTGAGGTGACAGGAAGAGCCCTTCGTATAAGCGCCGCGGAGGGCTCTTGCGGCAAGAACCCGGCGCACACACCAAACGCCCGGCGAAACCATATGATATACCGTAACCATATATGATCATTTGCCATCCTTGAAAGAGGTGCTAAGGGTATGGATAGAAGACAACCGATGATGCCACCCCGCCAGATGCCTGCTGGCGGGCAGGGGACAGGGCAAGGCACGGCTCCGGCGAACCGGGGCAACATGGGCGCAGCCCCGGCAAACCGAGGCAACATGGGCGCGGCACCGGCGAATCGCGGCGAGAACGCCATCAGCGTTCGCCCCATCCACACGGGCCAGAACATGGGAGCAGCCCCGATGAATCGCGGCAGCAACACGGGAACGCAGAACATGGGAGCAGCCCCGATGAACCGCGGGAGCAACATGGGAACGCAGAACATGGGAGCAGCCCCCATGAATCGCGGGAGCAACACGGGAACGCAGAACATGGGAGCAGCCCCGATGAATCGCGGGAGCAACATGGGAACGCAGAACATGGGAGCAGCCCCGATGAACCGCGGGAGCAACATGGGAACGCAGAACATGGGCGCAGCTCCCATGAATCGCGGGAGCAACACGGGAACGCAGAACATGGGAGCAGCCCCGATGAACCGCGGCAGCAACATGGGAACGCAGAACATGGCGGCTCCGATGAATCGCGGCAGCAACATGGGAACGCAGAACATGGCAGCCCCGATGAACCGCGGGAGCAACATGGGAACGCAGAACATGGCGGCCCCGATGAACCGCGGGAGCAACATGGGTACCCGGAACATGGGACAGAATATGGGCGCAAGCCCGAACCGGAGCGGCGGCAACATGTACACGCGGCCGATGAATGCCGGTCAGAACATGGGCGCGTCTCCGATGAATCGCGGGGGAAGCCCGACCAACAACAACCGATAAAGCGCGGAGCGATTGCGGGAGCCTGCGTTAAAAGAACCCGTCGCGGACAGGCCGTGCGGGTTCTTTGCGTATCAAGGGATATTTTGGCGAAAGCGCGGTTTCCGGCGAAAGGCGTCGAAACCGGCTGCCCGGCCTTCGCGCGAACTATGTCCGTTTATTGCCTTGTCCCCGCCTCGCGCCTGCTGAAGCGCCGCACCAGCCATCGCACGCCGAGGACAATCCACAGGCCGACTAATCGTAGGGGCGGATATTATCCGCCCGCGGGGCTGTGCTACAGGCGGGCGACTGATAGTCGCCCCTACAAGGGGAAAGGGGCTTTACCGTCCCGTCCCCGTCCTGCGCCTGCCGAAGCGCCGCACCAGCCATCGCACGCCGAGGACTACCCACAGGCCGATGCCGATGTAGCACAGGATGTTCAGGATGTGGATGAGGATGGTGGGGAAGGAGATTTGCATGGGAGGCCTCCTGTGTCGGGAATTATAGAGTACTGTCTAGATAGTCTTTAAACTCTCTTAAGATCAATTTCCGCGCTTCACTCAGTTCTTTCTTACTTTTAGATTTAAATGATTTTATTACATGCTCTAGCTTATCAATAGCTTCCTCCCCTTTGCACTTGGTTTTTTTCATCATATAAATAACATAAATTGCTTTTTGCTCTGAATATAAATAGGTTTTTCGTTTAGTTTTGTAATATTTCTCAATGGAAGAGTATATTCTTGTAAGGCTGAGAGCGACATCAACATTAAATCCGTTATTCTTAAATATGTCTTCATAATAGTCAATAAAGAGCCTCTTTTTTTGATTAATAGCCTTGTCCGGAAATCCTTTTATTGAATATATGATTTTCGCCAGTCTCTCCATTGATATTCTAAAGCTGTAATCAAATGAAATAGCACCAGTATTACCAGCTTTGCGTACATAAAGTATGCCTGCTTCTTTTAAGTAGTTTTCTATTTTAATTTGAATATTATCAACCGATTTTAAATCAATTGGAGAAATGGCATTTTGGCTATTTGTATATTCTGCTATGCAATTCTTTAAAGCATTATCTTCATTAATCTTAAATATTCTCACAAGAATAAAGGCTTCTCTGAGGATTGAATATTTATTACTAAGTTTATAATTGTTAAGAAAATTATAGATAGACCTTAAAGTTTGACCTCCATTAACAACTTGAAAATTATCGACTGTAAAAAGATATTTTTTACCACTATTTTTTTCCTCACTTTCAATATTTTTTGCTGTTAACGTTATTCCATTATTATAAAGAAAAAAATTCTTGTGACTATTTTCAAGCGTATCATATATATTTTTATTATATTTAGTATTTCCCAAATACCCCCTAACATTATCATACAGTACTGATAAGTCCAATGTGCAACCATCAATTTCTTGGTCATTTTCAGAATTATACTTATTAGCCAGAAGAAAATTTGAGGAAGTTATTCTAATAAGATCAACTAGAGGCATCTTGATGATATAAGATTTTTTAGTTGATTTTTCATCTGCGTCAAATGGAAAACAATCATCTCTTGATATCATAAATTTGCATTTTTGATCTGTTTTTAATTCGCTAAAAAAACCGATTATTTCATCTAATGATAAATTTATAATTTTCATTCCATAGCTTTCTTCAAGCATTTTAAGATATTCATTAGTAGTAATATTATAGCCTTTTGCTTCATTAGAAACCATGTAGAGAACTAAATTGCATATATTGTTGCTGGATAATAATGCCCTTATTTTTTTAATTTTATCTTTCACCTTGCTATTAATCTTACTGCTTAATCTTTCAGTAACTAAATATTGGAGGAACTTTATACTTGCTCCAATATCCATTTCATCTTTCGTTTTATCAGGATTAAATTTTTCTCTATATTTAAAATTAAATAAATAGATATCTTTTTCCTCTTTGTCGTAATTAATATATACGGCATCCATTCCCAAATCATCAATTCCAATACCATTTACAATTTTGTTATATTCACTATCAATAATAATATCTTTAATTTCCTCAATTTCTTTTAGTCCTGTGACATTTTCCAATATTAGATGATAGAAACCTAAGCGGGATTTTTGGATTTCACCTAAAGATTCCTCATCTGGCACTTCCAAAAAATCAAACATCTTTCGGCTCTTTATATTAATAGTTTTGAAATCATTGATATCGGCCATTGAATTATTCCCCTTAATATAAATAAGTTGATATAATTATATAATATAACAACTTTTTACACAACGGGAAATCAAGTTTGGCTAAAAAAATATGGCGTAAGACGTTTATTATACTACCATAAGTAGTCTATAGAATTCTCAACCCACAGTTATCTTCAGTTCCCCTTTGTCCGCGTCCACCTGCGCGATGCCGCCGTCGGCGAGGGTGCCCGCCACCAGCATGCGGCCCAGCTGCTTCTCTATCTCGCTTTTTTTCTGCCCTCGGACGCTTGATGCCTTTTCAGTTTTTTAAGCGAGTTTTATGTTTTCCGTAGGAACAGATACAGTTAAGCCCTTGAATCTCGTTGTGGTACGAATAAATCGTGTATAAAACTTCCATGCTTGCTTACGAGAGTTCTAGGCTTTACCCTGCTTCCATCGCTTTTGAATTTCACTCCTTAACGCGCCATATGCGATGTAGCACCAACTGATTTTAATTTTTGTATCCTTGCCAATCACCAGCGGATATTCGTAAAAACCATTATCGGTTTCAACATGGCGTGACCTGACTTTCTGGATATCCTGCCAGCATATCGCTTTTTCCACTCCACAGAAATTTTTGTATACGATTCTTTTCGGCTCCAGAATAACCCTTGAAATCAGGCCGTCCAGAATCACTCGCAGACCCATTGCCACAAAGAAGACCGTAAGCACGGCCTTTAACATGATGTTGATAAAGGTTTCCTTTACGGGGATTAAGGCAAACAACCCGAGGAGCGCGATAAATATGCCCACATATACAACAGCGGTACTCTGCTTAAATACAGCGATGCCTTCTCTTTCCCGAAATTCCTTCGATTCCAGCACAGCCTTTACGCCCGCCCGTTTGTTCACGTTATATACCATAGCACCGGGTGTACTCTGGTGCTTTTTAAAGCTGTTTTTCATGCGGTTCGCCCCCTTGCGCCTCTTGCCTGCCGAAGCGCCGATTCAGGTATATTCAATTTTACTTCATTTACAGCGGGATTTCCAAGGGACCTTAACGCCGCACTGTGGCGATAAGCTTGGGCGGGGGAGTGGGGGCAGAGCCCCTACAGTATCCCATATTATTTACCCCACCGTTATCTTCAATTCCCCTCCGTCCGCGTCCACCTGCGCGATACCGCCGTCGGCGAGGGTGCCCGCCACCAGCATGCGGCCCAGCTGCGTCTCAATCTCCTTCTGGAGATAGCGCTTCACGGGGCGCGCGCCGTAGATGGGCGTGTAGGACTTGTCGGCAATCAGCCGCTTGGCCGCGTCCGTCAGGCGCAGCAGGATACCGCGCTCATCGAGGCGCTTCTGGATTGCCGCCGCGGCCAGGTCGATGATGCGGATGATGTCGTCGCGCGTCAGCGGCCGGAACAGCACGATGTCGTCCACGCGGTTCAGGAACTCCGGGCGGAAGCTGCGCTGCAGCTCGGAGAGCACCTGCAGCCGCGCCTCGTCGGAGAGGCTTCCCTCCGCGTCGATGCCCGCCAGCAGGTAGTCGCTGCCAAGGTTGCTCGTCATAATCACCACGGTGTTCTTGAAGTCCACCGTGCGGCCCTGGCTGTCGGTTAAGCGCCCGTCGTCCAGCAGCTGCAGCAGCACGTTGAACACGTCGTGATGCGCCTTCTCAATCTCGTCGAAGAGTATGACGCAGTACGGCCTGCGGCGCACCGCCTCGGTCAGCTGCCCGCCCTCGTCGTAGCCGATGTATCCCGGAGGGGCGCCAATCAGCCGCGCCACGGAGTGCTTCTCCATGTACTCGGACATGTCGATGCGCACCATGTTTTCCTCGCTGTCGAACAGCGCCTCGGCCACGGCCCGCGCCAGCTCCGTCTTGCCCACGCCCGTGGGCCCGAGGAAGATGAACGATCCGATGGGCCGCTTGGGGTCCTTCAGGCCGCTTCGAGCCCGTATCACCGCCTCGCTGACCGCCGTCACCGCCTCGTCCTGGCCCACCACGCGCTTGTGCAGTATGTCCTCCAGGCCCAGCAGCTTATCCTTCTCCTTCTCCACCAGCTTGGATACCGGGATGCCCGTCCAGCGCGCCACGATTTCGGCGATCTCCTCCTCGGTGACCTCCTCCTTCAGCAGCACGTTCTGGTTCTGCGCGTTGCGCCGTCGCTCCTCTTCCAGCTGCTTCTGCAGCCCGGGCAGCTCGCCGTACTCCAGCTTCGCCGCCTGCTCCAGATCGTAGCCGCGCTTGGCCTCGTCGATGCGCCGCCGCACGTCCTCGATCTGCTGCTTCAATTCCTTCTCGCGCGTCAGCGCCACCTTCTCCAGTTCCCACTGGGCTTTCAGCTTGTCGGCCTGCTCCTTCTGCGAGGCCAGCTCCTTCTCCAGCGCCGCGAGCCGCGCCTTGCTGCCCGCGTCGTCCTCCTTCTTCAGCGCCTGCCGCTCAATCTCCAGCTGCATCACGCGCCGCGAGATTTCGTCCAGCTCCGTCGGCATGCTGTCAATTTCGGTGCGGATCATCGCCGCCGCCTCGTCCATCAGGTCAATCGCCTTGTCGGGCAGGAACCGGTCGGAGATGTATCGGTCGGACAGCACCGCGCAAGCAATCAGCGCGCCGTCCGTAATCTTCACGCCGTGGTGAATCTCAAACTTCTCCTTCAGCCCGCGCAGTATGGAGATGGTGTCCTCCACCGAGGGCGGCTCCACGAGTATCGGCTGGAACCGCCGCTCCAGCGCCGCGTCCTTCTCGATGTACTTGCGGTATTCGTCGAGTGTCGTCGCACCGATGCAGTGCAGCTCGCCTCTGGCAAGCATGGGCTTTAATATGTTGCCCGCGTCCATCGCGCCCTCGGCCTTGCCCGCGCCCACGATGTTGTGCAGCTCGTCGATGAAGAGTATGATGCGCCCGTCGGACTTGTTGACGTCCGCCAGCACGGCTTTCAGACGCTCCTCAAATTCGCCGCGGTACTTCGCCCCGGCAATCAGCGCGCCCATGTCCAGCGCGAATATGGTCTTCTCCTTCAGCCCCTCCGGCACGTCGCCCGCGAGTATCCGCTGCGCAAGGCCTTCCACCACCGCCGTCTTGCCTACGCCCGGCTCGCCGATGAGCACCGGGTTGTTCTTGGTGCGGCGGGAGAGTATGCGGATGGCGCGGCGGATCTCCTCGTCCCGGCCGATGACCGGGTCTATCTTGCCCTGCTTTGCCATCTCCAGCAGATCGCGCCCGAACCGCTGCAGCGAGTCGTACGTTTCCTCCGGGTTTTGCGAGGTCACGCGCTGGTTGCCGCGCACCTTGCTGAGCGCCGCCATAAACGCGTCCAGCGTAATGCCGTACTGCTTGAAAATCGCCGCCGACGGCGTGCCGCGCTCCTTTAGCAGCGCGATGTAGAGGTGCTCCACACCCGTGTATTCATCCTTGAAACGCTTGGCCTCGTCCTGCGCCTTTACCAGCAGCTCGGAGAGCCGCCGTCCCGCGTATACCGACGCCGAAGCGCCCTGCACCTTCGGCAGTTTATTGAGCTCGGCTTCCACGCTGCGCACGTATTGCGCCGTGTCGATGCCCATATATCCCAGCAGCTTCGGGATGAGTCCGTCCTGCTGCGTCGCCAGTGCGTAATGCAGGTGCTCGCCGTCTATCTGCTGGTGTCCCAGCCGCAGCCCGGCTTCCTGCGCCGAAGCGACGGCAGACATTGCCTTTTCCGTCAATCTGTCCATGTCCATATATGTCAAAGCCTCCTGGTTTTCGTATCTTGCATTTCCCATTGAAGGGATTCTTAAGGGCCTGATGCCCTTAAGCGGGGTATGGGGGCAGCGCCCTCATCGTTCCCTTACTTCACCGTATCCTTTAGCTTCTCGTAGAGCCCTTTTTGTTCGCGCGTGAGGTGCGCGGGGTTCACGATGCGTACCTTGATGAACAGATCGCCGCGCTTGCCGCTGCGCACGGGGTAGCCCTTGCCCGCGACACGAATGCGGCTGCCCGACTGTACGCCGGATGGGATCTTCACCGCGATGCGCCCGTCCAGCGTGTCCACCGTGTACTTCGTCCCCAGCGCGGCGTCCCATGGAAATACATCCGCCGTGGTGACCAGGTCGTTCCCCTCCACGGCAAACCGTGCGCTCGGCACAAGCCGCACTGTCATCCGAAGGTCTCCGGCCTTGCCGCCCGCCGCACCCGCCTGCCCCTGTCCTTTCAGGCGTATGGTCTCGCCGTCCTTCACACCTTGGGGCACCTTGAAATCGATGGTGCGCGCACCGGTATCCGTCTGCAGCGAGATGCGCTTTTCCGCGCCCGCCGCGCCCTCCTCCGGTGTGATTTCAATCTCGGCTTCAATATTGCGCCCGTCCAGCGAGCGCTGCGAACGCCCCGAGGCTCTTGCGCCGCCAAACAGGTCGTTCAAATCGCTGCCCTCGTACACGCGGGAGGTGCGTCCGCCGTTCCGCGCCGCCCCTCCGAAAATCTCGTCGAAATTGATGCCGCTGCCCGAAAAAAACATGTTGAAGAAGTCGCTGTGATCGCCGCCGCTGGCGTACTGGTATTGCGGATTTCCGCCGCCAAAGCCGTATTGCGACGGGTCAAAATTCGAGCCGCCCGCGAAGTTTGTCTGGTTGCCGAACATGTCGTATTTCTTGCGCTTCTCTGCGTCACCCAGTACTTCGTACGCCTCGCCCACATCCTTGAACTTGGCCTCGGACGACTTATCGCCCTTGTTCATGTCCGGGTGATATTGCTTCGCAAGCTTGCGGTACGCCTTGCGGATCTCCTCCTGCGTTGCCTGCTTATTCACGCCGAGTATCGCGTAATAGTCCTTATATTCCAATTGGCATTCCTCCCCCAACGTCAGAGCCATGTCCACAAATCTGACCTTCTCTGACCTTAGATACAATATAACCCATACCGATGGGAAATGCAATAGCGAAGCGGTAAAAAATCCGGGAAATTTTAACGTTGTGAATCCTCCGTGTTTGCCGGGGATGCGCCGGTGAGGTATAATTGGATGAAGATAAAAAGGGGAACCTCCCCGACTGGACGGCCCATGAATTGCTATGTTTCGGTGATCACCGATACCATCGAGACCATTGAGCGCGGCATCGGTACACCGTTGTCGCTGGCGGAGCTTTCCGCACGCGCCGGAATCTCCGATTTCCATTTCAACCGTATGTTCAGCACGGTCGCGGGTGTCACACTGAAGCAGTACGTGCTGGGCAGGAAGCTGGCGCGCGCGGCAGAGCTGCTGCACGGTTCAGCGATGCCCATCATTGACATCGCGCTGGAGACGGGCTTCGAGTATCCCGAGGTGTTCAGCCGCGCGTTCAAAAGTCAGCTGGGCGTATCGCCCGCGCAGTACCGCAGGGGGGAGTCATCCGCTGTGCCTATGCCCAAGGCGTCCATCGTGGAGCGGGATATTATCAATTATCGCGGCACACTCGCGCTCAAAGGGGAGGTGCGGGCTTTGCAGCCGCTGACACTCTATGGCGTGCATTCGGATGTCAACAAGAATGCCGCACAGTATGAACAGACGTTGCGGAAAACCAACGAGGCGTTCTTGCAGGAATCCGCCCAACTTCATGCATTTGACCACAACCGGTTCTATACGGCGGTAACGTGCAGCGGCCGCGAGGACGGCGAATACCATGTGTTTTGCGGCAGGCAGCCCGCCCCAGAGGGTGACCTGCCGGCATACGCTGCGCTTGCAGTTCCCGAGGGCTGGTACGCCGACTTTTTATATAGAGGAGACATGTTCGATATCAGCGAGGTGTTCATCGACGACCTGTACAAATGGCTGATGGTCAAGGAGGCGTGCATCGTATCGAATGGCATCGGTATGCTCAACATCTATGAGAGCAGCTACGAAACGAATCCCGAAGTTCATATTCTTGTCCCCGTGCAGCAGCCCGTATAGTCAGCAAGAAACGTCATGCAGCCCATCCGAAAGCCGTTTATCATGAAGCCATGATAACAGAAAGGATGGTTTTTTTACTATGAGCGCACAGGCGGATATAGTACGGGAGATGCTGCGGGAGGCTGATATGTGGAACAGGCCGCCGAGCGAGATACGCGCGGCGATGGAGTCTATGCCGGGGCAGGGCATGCCCGAAGGGGTGGTAGCGTCCCGCAAGGAGCTGGGCGGTGTGCCTTGCGAGGTGTTCCGCAACAGGCAGCGCACCGGACGCGCGGTAATGTACTTTCACGGCGGCGGCTTCTGCCTCGGCATCTACGCCGCCAACCGGGAGTTTGTGGCGGGGCTGGCGCAAAACCTTGGCGCGGACATCTATATGCCGGACTACCGGCTCGCGCCGGAGCATGTGTTCCCGGCGGCGCTGAAGGATGCGAAGCTGGCGTACCGTGGCATGCTCGGCCTCGGTTATAACCGCCTGCTCGTGATGGGCGATTCGTCCGGCTGCGCACTGGCACTGTCCGCGCTGTTAAAAGCAAAACAAGGCGGGGAAGCGATGCCCGACGCCATCGTGATGATAACGCCGTTGCTCGACCTCGCGGGCAGGGGAGAAGAGTCCGAGGATGCGCAGCAGGACCCGTTTCGCATGAAGGACCCGCTGGCGCTCGCACGTCTCTACACGGCGGGCAACGACCCGAAGCTGCCCGAGATATCTCCGCTGTACGGCAACCTCGCGGGCTTGCCGCCCATGCTGATCCACGCCGCGCAGTACGACGTATTTGCGGGTGACGCGCAGCGTTTCGCGGCGCGGACAGAGGAAGCGGGAACAGCGGTGAAACTGAAGGTGTGGGAGCAGATGTGGCACATCTTTCCCATGCAGGCGGCGTTCGTACCCGAGGCCGCGCAGGCGTTGGGGGAGATAGCGGCGTTCGTCGGCGGCATGCTGTGAATGCCATGTCACTGTTTATCGAGCGTATGCTTGGGCTCCGTCATCCTGATTCCAGCGCTGCATACAGCTGCCCCAGCACTTCCAGATGTCGCTGCTCATCGAGTATGATGCGACGCAGCAGTGCGCGGATGCTTTCGTCGGGGATTTCTCCGATAAGACGCGTATAATGTGCGATAGCGCCGCGTTCACCCTCCATGTCCGATTCGAGTATGGGACGGATGGCCTGGTGGTACTCCGGATCCGCGCCGCTCCACCAGCGCATATCCTCGTAGGAGAACATCTTCGGGTTGGTGCCGAGGCGCAGCACCAGATGTCCCAGCAGCGAGAAGTGCGTCATCTCCACAAAAGCGATGTATTGATATGCCGTATAGATATCCGGCCACGCGCCCGTGAAAAACCGGTGTGTTCCGTACTGCGCGATTGCCGTGGTCTCAGAACCCTTACCCGCCATGATGCCGGAGAGAAGCGCGGCCCATTGCGGGTTGGGACCCGTCACGACAACCTCGGGATATGGCACGTCAACGCGATATTGATTAAACAATGCGCAATCGAAAATATCGCAGGTCAATATAAAGCTCCTTTGAACGGTATGGTAGATAGTATGAGCGGCTGAACAGTGGTAGAAGCGCTTCAGCGTGTGGTGTCAGCCAAGGGTTTGTGATATAATTGAAATATCAAACCGGAGGTGCCTTGCGTGAAACGGACGCTGCTGACGATAACCATGCTGGCCGGAGTGCTGATGCTGACAGGCTGCTATGCCCCGCTGTTCTACGGCGGGGGAGAAGTGGAAGAATATACGCATCACGATATCGGAGATGAGCCCACTCCCGAGGCAACGCAGCAGGGCGTGGAAATGACGCTAAGCTTCGATTTTGGGGAACGCACCGGCATCTACGCGGGCGAGACCAAGGACGGACTGCCGCACGGACAAGGCAGCTTCAGCAGCAGCAACGCGGAAGGACTGCGCTGGGTATACGAAGGCAGCTGGGTAGAGGGCCATATGGAGGGCCAGGGGACGACCACCTTCGAAACGGGCTATAAGGAAACCGGCTGGTACGAGAGAGACTCCCTGAATGGTGAAGGTGCAACTTATTGGGATGACAAGTTGCAGTACGAAGGCGAATTCGCAGCAAACGCGCCGGACGGGCAGGGCAAATTATACAGCCTCTGCGGAGAATTGATTTTCGCGGGCCATTTCAGCGAAGGCTATATCGATGAGACGCAGGACGCGCGGCGTGAACGGCTGTCGGATTTTCGCGAGCGCTGTGTGCAGGCGGCTTACAGCGATATGGAACAGAGCGCGGCGGAGGGCGGAGATGTTCGCACGGTGATCTCCGGCAGGGTATTGTACGTGTTTGAAAGCGACTTCCCCTATCAAAGCAGCTTTCTCGTGGAGTGCGAAGGGGGCGATATTTGCGTGAGTTATCATCTCAGCGTGGGAGAGGATACCGTGGCGGCGGGCGAGAGCATCACGGTCTGGGGAATTGCCGACGATGAGTTTACCTATGAAACAGATGCGGGTACGGAGGAGAGCATGCCTATGATAGAGGCGTGGGATGTACGCAACGTCAGCGGCACGGCGCTGTGAGGTGTGCTGATGCAGGAAGAGATACAGCGCAGGCTGGACGCGATAGAGCGCGGGGAGCGGATAAAGATATTGCTGGCGGTGGAATCGGGCAGCCGCGCGTGGGGTTTGCTTCGCCCGACAGTGACTGGGACGTACGTTTTCTTTACGTGCGGCCGAGGGAGGAGTACTTGCGGCTTGACAGAAACCGCGATGTCATTGAGGCCGTCTTAGACGATGTGTTGGACATCAACGGGTGGGATTTTGACAAAACGCTGAAGCTGCTGCATGGATCCAACCCGACACTGTTCGAATGGCTATCCTCGCCCATCGTGTACCGCGAGCATCCTTTTGCCCAAAAGCTGCGCGCGGCAGCGGCGGACTATTTTCTGGCGAAGCCTGGGCTTCATCATTATCTCAACATGGCGGAGGGCAACTACCGCGATTACCTGAGGGGCGAATCGGTGAAGCTTAAAAAGTATTTTTATGTGCTGCGTCCGCTGCTGGCCTGCCGTCACATTCTTGCCAACGGTACGCCGCCGCCCATGCGCTTTGAGGAACTGATGCACGCACAGCTGGATAAGGCGTTGATGCCGCATGTGGAAGCGCTGCTGGCCCGCAAGTGCGAGACATCCGAGCTGGGCGAAGGCCCGCGTATTGCGCCCATCAACGAATACATCGAGGGCAGCTTCGCGGAGATTCGGGCCGGAATTGAGGCGCTGCCACGCCCGGCAAAGCGTGGCTGGAAAGATCTCAACACCTTGTTCAGGCAAAGCCTGGAGTTGTAAAACTGACGCAGGCATATAACACAAATTGGATTGCGGCATGTCACTGGGGCGCTTATAATGAGAGTGTAATTTTAACCTTGGAGGAGTTATATGAATAAAAGGAATTCAATCGCCGGTTCCATCGTAGGCCTTGTTGCGCTGCTTTGTGTGGTCACTTTCCTGATTATTGGTTTTTCTACGGAAATCTGGCATCCAACCTGGATGGTGTTTCTGCTTATCCCGGTTACTTCCCTCATCGTGGATCTGGCCGTTAAGCGCGATCTGCATGGCAGGGTGACCGGCGTGGTATCGCTGCTGTGCGTACTCGCTTATCTGGTGATGGGATTTTTGGGAGAGCAGCTGGTGGGGCATGCGCTGTGGCATCCGGGCTGGATCATCTTCTTTGCCATCCCGATATCGGGCATACTGGTGAAAATGTTTGCGCCCGGCACTTCGGAAGAGAAGGGGCAGGATGCGGACACCCAGAGTAAATCTTGAATGGATTCTTGGGTGTTGAATAAGGTATAATGGAAAAAACGACGAAGGAGGAATATCAATGCCGGACTTTGGAAATTCGTTTTCGGGAGTGAAAAGCGACCGCAAGCTGACCGACGCCGAACTGATACGCGCCATTCGCTTCATGGTGGCCGCCGAATACGAGGCCATTCAGCTTTACATGCAGCTGGCGGAGTCCACCAACAACAAGCTCGCGATTGCCGTGCTCGAGGATATCGCCAACGAGGAGCGTGTACACGCGGGCGAATTTCTTCGCCTCTTAAAAGAGCTGGCTCCCGACGAGGAGGCTTTCTACGCCGAAGGCGCGGAAGAGGTGGAAGAGGAAATTGAGGAGCTCAAAAAGAAATAGAGATACTAACGCCGGAGCTTCCGGCGTTTTTTTGCAGAGATGGGGATTATCCCCCCGCAGGGTACCATGCAATGGGAGCTGAAAATAATGCCCGCCGGATGAAAGCCCGACGGGCATCGCCATGTTTTCGGATGATTAGGAGCCCGCTATTTCTTCACGACGGGCAGCCATACCTCGCTGCGGTAGTCGGGTGCGCTGAGGTCTCCCTGCGTGTAGAGCTCGATATCGGGTGCGTCCGCATATTCCCAGCCGGAGGACGGCAGCCATTCCGCCACCACACGCCGCTGCAGTTTCTGAATGGCATTCGGCATAGGCCCGATGCACTCAAAGACAGCCCAGGTGCAGGCGGGCACCGTGTATTCGCACATGCTCTCCGGTACGGGCGCATCGGTGGCGCAGGCGATGTAGTAGTCGAAATCCTTGCTCATCATGTCCGCACATACGCCGAGTATGCCGCACGGTTCCGCGGCGGGCAGCGCACAGATGCGTGCGAATGTTCCGTCTGCCACCGTTTCACTCCAGAACAGCGGCACCTGCGCCATGCTCTGCTCCGCGTCCAGACAGTAATGCCGTTTGACTCCGACAATGCGGAAAGCTTCCTTTTGTTCGATGCGGTAATTCATTTCCGTTTCTCCTTTGATGGTAATCTGGAAGCTGATGCGCGGGTACGCCTTTAGCTGGACGCCGGGCCTGCGGGCTTCCGATGGCGGCATGCCGTGTACGCCCGCAAATGCGCGTGAAAATGCCGTGGGGGAATCGTACCCGTAGCGCAGCGCGAGGTCGATGATCTTATGTTCGCCCTGCTGCAGCGCGAGTCCTGCGTTCGTCATACGCCGCCGCCGGATGTATTCCGACAACGGTACGCCCGCGATGTACGAAAACATTCGCTGGAAGTGAAATGTCGAACAGCACGCGATGCGCGCCGCCGCGTCATATTCAATATTGCCTTCCAGATTTGCTTCGATATACCCAATCGCCTGATTGAGCCGTTCCAGCCATTCCATGCAAAAGCTCCTTTTATCCGCATTGTATCAGTGCCCGTTTATGCTGTCCTCGCAGAATATGCACGAAAATGCGCGCACCCCATTATATCGTACCACGGCAGAAATTAGAATGGAAAGCGTCCTTGACATTTCTGAGGGGCGGGTGTACCATATGGAAAGTAAGCTTTCCATATGGAGGCGCGAATGAAGAACAGGCTGGAAGAACTGCGCAGACAGCGCGGCATCCGTCAGGAGGAACTGGCAATGGCGCTGGAGGTGTCCCGCCAAACGATAGGCTCGCTGGAAAACGGGCGCTATAATCCATCCATACTGCTGGCGTTCAAGATTGCGCGGTATTTTGGAATGCCGGTAGAGGAGATATTCATTGACGAGGAGGAAAAGTAAGATGCTGAGAAAAACCGGGTTTTATATCGCGCTGCTGGCAGTAGGGGTTGCACTGGCGGCACTGAGCTTCCTGTTCACCGCGGAGGCGTATAAAGCGGTGCAGGGCGTGATGCTGGGCATCGGCGCGGGGCTCACGGGAATGAGCTTTGCGAACCTGCTCATGAAGTTCTATGAGAAAAAGAATCCCGGGGCGGCAAGGCAAAGCGAGATCGAGTACAGGGACGAGCGCAATGTGCTGATACGCGCCAGAGCGCGCGCGGCGGCTGGCGGTGTGCTGCAATGGATCATCATCGCGTTTGCGTTCGCGCTGATACTGCTGGACGCGCCGCTGGGCTACACACTGACGGCAGTGGGCATATACGTGGCATACCATGTGCTGTCCGCCATATTCATGGCCCGATACCAGAAGGAGATGTAGCGGAAAACGCCTGCGCTGCGGTTACTTGCGCTTTATGGCTTTGCGCATCTGTTTCCCGAAACGATCCGCCGTACCCTCGGTAAAGCTGTCCTTGCGGACGCGCAGCGCCATGTCGTTGTTGAGGTACAGGAAGAAGTACTGCTCGTCCTCCGTAAGCGCTTTGAACTCGCTGTAGTCGTAGCTGCCTGAGTTGCGGCCGTCCTCCACGGTGATTTTGTCCGAAAAGGTGATGATCCGGGTCCATTGCGCGCCGTTGAGCGATTTGAGTATCATCGCGTATTTCTTCCGGAGCAGCTGCTGCGGGATGAAGAACAGCCTAAGCCCGAAGATGATGAAGAAAACAGCGCCCGTCAGAACGACGTAGAATTGGCTCATGACCCCGCCGAACACGGCCAACCCGACGCTCACCGCAATGCCGCCGATGCACAGCACGAGGTTCTTGCGGCGGCTTCGGATGGCTGCCTGCCCTACGGGGTGTTTGGCCCAGTCCCTGTACATATCAAACGTGATGGTATATTGATTGATAAACTTCGCGTCCATGAAAATGAATCCTGGCTTTCTGCAAAAAATAGAATGGTATCATTGTACTAAAAACAAGGGCACGGCACAATAGAGCGCTATCCTTTATAAGGCGTTTTCACTGTATTGAATTCAGTATCGCGCTGTTGACACCGTACTGCGGGCGTACTATAATGACACAAATGCGATGAGCAAAGAGGAGTACGGCGCGAAACGGCGCAAAAGAGAGGGGTTTCACCGGCTGAAAGAACCCTGCGCAACGAAGTGCCCGAAGTCGCTTTGCAAGCACCGAAGGCGAACCGGAGTAACTTTCGGCGTGATCCGTGCGTTAAGCGGATGAGAGCGCGGGCGTAAAGCCCGAAGCCAGGTGGTACCGCGGAGCATTCCGTCCTGTTTATCAGGATGGTTTTTTATTTTCCAGCCTCCTTTAGGTAGAGGGGTCTAAAGCATCGGTGGAAATCAGCCGCCCGCAAAATAGGGAAACCATATTCAGAGAATAGAGTTGGAGGACACTAGGATGTGCGCTAAAGAATTGCCGAAGGTGTATGAACCCCAGGAGGTGGAGCAGCGGCTCTACGACGAGTGGGAGGGAAAGGGCTATTTCCACGCGGAGGTTGACCCCGCGAAGAAGCCATATACGATCGTGATACCGCCGCCGAACATCACGGGACAGCTGCATATGGGTCACGCGCTCGATAACATGATGCAGGATACGATCATCCGCGCCAAGCGCATGCAGGGTTACGCCGCGCTGTGGCTGCCGGGCACCGACCATGCGAGCATCGCGACCGAGGTCAAGATCGTCGATAAGCTGCGCGAGGAAGGGACCTCCAAGGAGGAGCTGGGCCGCGAGAAGTTTTTGGAGCGCGCGTGGGAATGGAAGAAGGAATACGGCGGACGCATCGTGAAACAGCTGCGCAAGCTGGGCTCTTCGTGCGACTGGCAACGGGAGCGCTTCACGATGGATGAAGGGTGCTCCAAAGCGGTCAACACGTTCTTCGTGCAGCTCTATAATAAGGGCCTGATTTACCGCGGCGATCGCATCATCAACTGGTGCCCGGAGTGCGAAACGGCGCTCTCCGACGCCGAGGTGGAATATGAGGAGCATGCATCGCACCTGTGGCACCTGCGCTACCCGGAAGAGGACGGCGGCGAGGGCATTATCGTGGCGACGACGCGTCCTGAGACGATGCTGGGCGATACCGCGGTCGCGGTAAACCCGAACGACAAGCGGTACGCGCACCTGATCGGCAAGAACCTGATGCTGCCCATCATGAACCGCGCTATCCCTGTGGTCGCTGACGAATACGTGGATATGGAGTTCGGCACGGGCGCGGTGAAGATCACCCCGGCGCACGACCCGAACGACTTTGAGGTGGCGGAGCGCCACAACCTGCCCATCATCCGCGTGATGGACGACAAAGGATATATCAACGAAAAAGGCGGTAAGTATGCCGGGCAGTACCGCGACGAGGCGCGCAGAGGCATCGTCAAGGAACTCGGGGAGCTTGGCCTGCTTGTGAAGATTGAGGACTACAAGCATAACGTGGGCCAGTGTTACCGCTGCAGCAGCGTGGTGGAGCCCATCGTTTCGCGCCAGTGGTTCGTATCGATGAAGCCGCTCGCCGAACCTGCGCTCGAGGCGGTGCGTACGGGCGACATCAAATTCGTTCCCAAGCGCAGCGAGGCGATTTACTTCAATTGGATGGAGAATATTCGGGACTGGTGTATCTCGCGCCAGTTGTGGTGGGGGCACCGGATACCGGCATACTATTGCGCGGACTGCGGCGAGATGACGGTCGCGATGGAGATGCCGGACAAATGCCCGAAATGCGGCGGCACGCACATCGCGCAGGACGAGGACGTGCTGGATACCTGGTTCAGCAGCGGCCTGTGGCCGTTCTCCACGCTGGGCTGGCCGGACAAGACGCCCGACCTTGAGTACTTCTACCCGACAAACGTGCTCGTGACGGGCTACGACATCATCTTTTTCTGGGTGGCGCGCATGATCATGTCGGGCTTCGAGTGCATGGGCAAAAAGCCGTTTGACTATGTGAGCATCCACGGCCTCGTGCGCGACGCGCAGGGGCGAAAGATGAGCAAGTCGCTGGGCAACGGCATCGACCCGCTGGAGGTCATCGAGGAGTACGGCGCGGATGCGCTGCGCTTCAGCCTCGCGGTGGGCGTGCGCATCGGCGGGGATCTGCGCTTCTCCACCGATAAGGTGCTGGCGGCGCGCAACTTCGCCAATAAGATATGGAACGCCGCGCGGTTCGTGCTGATGAACACGGGCGATGATGTGAAGCCTATCGAGGAAGCAAAGCTCGACATCGCAGACAAGTGGATACTCTCGCGGCTGTCTGAGACGGTAAAGGATGTAACGGCGAATATCGAGCGGTTTGAGCTGGGCATGGCGGCGCAGAAGCTGTACGACTTCCTCTGGAGCGAGTACTGCGACTGGTACATCGAGATGGCCAAGCCGCGCTTTCAGGACGAAGCCCAGAAGGACACGGCGGTATCGGTGCTGAACGCGGTGCTGAGGGATACGCTGAAGCTGCTGCATCCGTTTATGCCGTTCATCACAGAGGAGATCTATCAGACCATGCCCGGGACAGAGGGCAGCATCATGCTGTCGGCCTGGCCCCGAGAGGGCAGGAAGTACGCGGCGGAAGAGAAGGCGATGGAGGCAGTGATGGAGATGATCCGCGGCATTCGCAACATCCGCGTGGAGATGAACGTCCCGGCGAACAAGCGCGCCAAGCTGCTGCTGCTCGCCTCGGAGGGCGTGAAGGCGGACTACGAGATGTGCGCGCCGTATATCTGTCGGCTGGCGTCCGTTTCGGAGATTGTCTGGATATCGGATAAGTCCACGGTCCCCGCGAACGCCGTTTCCGTCATCGGTACGGGTGCGGAAGCCTTTATGCCGCTGGGTGACCTCATCGACATCGGCAAGGAGATTGAGCGGCTCATGGCGGAGGAGAAGCGGTTGCAGGGCGAAATATTGCGCGCTGAGGACAAACTGAATAACCCCGGCTTCACAGGCAAAGCACCGGCGCAGGTGGTGCAGGAAGAACGCGATAAGCTCGAAAACTACAAGGAGCAGCTTGCGGCGGCGCAGCAGCGGCGCACTCAACTGCAATGAGATTTGTCCACATCGCGGGCACCAACGGCAAGGGTTCGGTGTCCGAGTACATCTATCGTATACTGATGGCGGCGGGGAAGAGCACCGGGTGCTTTACTTCGCCGCATCTTATTTCCGTGACGGAACGTATTCGCTTAAACGAACGGGATATCCCCATGGCGGAATATGACGCCGCAATGGCGGAGGCGGCGGACAAACGCCTTGCCGTCAACGATACGCTGTTCGCGCAGCAGACTGCGGCAGCGCTGCTTTGGTTTGAGAACCACGGCGCGGAGTGGGCCGTGATGGAAACGGGCCTCGGCGGAAGGCTGGACCCGACGAATGCGCTCAGCCCGCACGTAACGATACTCACCTCTATCGGCATTGACCACACCGACGTGCTGGGAAAGACGCTGCGGGAAATTGCGGAGGAGAAATGCGGCATCATCAAACCGGGCGTTCCGGTGATATCGGCGCCGCAACATAAGCTCGTGGCTGAAATGATACAGGCAACGTGCGCGCGGCTGGGCTGCCGGCTGCACATGACGGAGAGCGTACACCCCAGGAGTGCTTCTCTTGACGGACAGACGTTTGAACTTTTGGGCACCGGCTACGATATCCGCATGATTGGCGCGATGCAGCCCGTCAACGCGGCGGCGGCGGTGCTGGCCGCGCAGGCGCTGGGTATTCCGCAAAGCGCGATACGACAAGGGCTGAAGGACGCTTTCGTGCCGTGCCGTACGCAGTACATTCCCGGAGAGCCGGGTATGCTGCTGGACGGTGCGCATAATGTACCTGCCGTGGATTCGCTGCTGGATACGTTGAATGCATATTTTGCAGACAGAGAAGTGACACTGCTGTTCGCGTGTATGCGCAACAAGGATTATACAGGCATGGCACGGCGGCTGGGTCCGCGCTGCAAGAAGGCGGTCGTGACGCACGTGGATGACGCGCGCGGCCTGGACGCGGAAGCGCTGTACGCTCTGTATGCCGCCAGTACCGACTGCATTGCTGAGCATGACCCCGAGATGGCGTTTGCGAGGGCGCGGGAGGATGCAAAGCAAAACGGCAGACTGCTGCTCGTCTGCGGTTCATTGTACCTTGCGGGCTACATATGGGGCGGGTTGCGGTAGAAAAGTCCGGAGCTTTTAATTCTGGTAAACAGTGAAATCTATCGACTTTCTTCAAAGTTTTGGTTACAATACAAATAAAGCTTCAATGATAATCACAACGATACGGGAGGGAACGGCCATGGAAGATGGTATCAATTTCTTCATGCCGGACGGCAGAAATTTTTTTGGTAAGATCCAAATCACCGGATCTGAAATGATCATCTACAAAAAAAGCAAGTGGATTCTGCTGTTATTCGGGATGATCGGGAATGCACTGGCAAGGGGCAAAGAGGAGCTTCGCATCCGGTTCGAGGATATCGCGGAAGCAAAGAAAGAACGATATATGTTGAATAAAAACGCATATTACGTGACCATGAAGGACGGGTATGAATACATTCTGATCTTTGACCACCCCAGAGCGACGATCGATTATTTGAACTCAATGATACCTGCGGCAATTACGCAGGGGTGAATACCATAATAGAGAGCTCCTGCGCTTTTTAGTGCAAAGGCGCTGTGGCGCTTTGATTCGTTTGCGGGTCGTTGTCTCGCGGGATACGGTAAAGAAAGATAAGCGCGCAGGTATTTGAGCAGTTTTTTGCACATGTTTTGACGCAAGGGTATGGGGCGCTGTACCTCACAGGAATGTGAGGGCAGGCAGGAGCCGTAGACAGCGCGGAATTAAATTCGGGAAATCGTGTATGACTATTGGCCTTATTTACTTATCACCGAAAGGGACGTAAATGCATGAAGCGCTTTATGACGTTGGCCGTGTGTATTTTTTGTATGGTGCTGACGGCCTGTCAGCCTGTCAGCGAGGCGGAACGAAGCCACAGCGCTACTCCTGTAAATACGCCGGAGGAATCTGCGCAGGAGACGATGCCCGCCGATACGGGTTCGGCAGTCGTTTGGCCAGCGGATCGATTGCCGGATACGGTGCCGCCCATACCAAGCGTTGCAATCACTGACGCAGCGGAGACGGAGGACGGTATACGGATCGGTTTGAGTC
Organism: Bacillota bacterium; assembly: GCA_023460085.1. Classification (GTDB taxonomy): domain Bacteria; phylum Bacillota; class Clostridia; order Christensenellales; family SZUA-584; genus JAEWCC01. The sequence goes on from JAEWRI010000039.1 coordinate 64,458, forward strand.
AATGCGATCAGGATATTGCGGAAGAGTATCTTGAAATGCTTCAGGATTCGGGCTGGAAACTGCGGAGCCACATGAACATTGACGGAAGTGACTGTGCGGAATTCAGCGCTGCGGAGCAGGGCCTGAGTTTCTCATGGTCGCGGCAGGATGGCCCGGGTCTGCTGCTTTGGGATATGACTCGCGATCAGCCGTCGTGGTACGAATTATGGCCGTCGGACAGGCTGCCCGATAATATACCAGTGCTGGACATAACGGTGACCTATTTGTCGGCGGCGGAGCGCGATGCGCTTATCGTTTTCGAAGGCTGCACCCAAACCATAGCGGACGGTTTTGTCGCGCAGATGCAAGCCAACGGCTGGGGAATCAGAGGTTATGATTACGACGGCGAAACCGTGGAGTTTATCATATTCGACGAGATAGTAAACTTCAGATGGAATCCGGAGGATGGGACGGGAGCCGTTACCTGGTATTTCAACGGTGAAAATGATTCGGAGGATTAGCAGACGATAAACATGGTATCCCATGCCGGAGCGGTGCAGGCTTTTAATCAAAGGTATGCGCAAGACTGCCCGAAGTCTGCTATACATGGAACAGGAGATGAATTATAGAGGGGGGACGGCCGTAAAGCCAGTCCCCCTTTGGGTATTCCCGTTGATTGGAATTATTCAAAGTATTCAAAGTCGACAGGCACGATGCCGCCCATGTAAACGGGCATACCAAGCAGGTTGGATACGTTTCCGGTCATCGTCTGAATATACCATTTGCCGTCGTACCGGATGACCTGCGGGCAGAATACCCACGTTTCACCGTGGGCCTCGAAGGTGATGATCACGTTGGCGACGTCGTCGAGATCCACACCGTATGCCTTCACCTGTTTCTCAATATTTTGCTGATTTGTGTCGCTCGTGTACAGATCCAGCATGTTCTCCAGAATATCCTCCGCATCGTCCCGCAAATCATCCGGCAGACTGTTCAGCAGCGCTTCCTGCTGCTCGTCCGAAAGGTCCAGTGACGACATCGTACCGATAACCGCAAGATCCGCAAACACATAATCGGCTGTGCTTTGCTCAAACCTTTCAACAAATGCTGCCCGCGCGTCCGCATCCTCAAAGTAGACAGCGGCGCCATTGTTCAACGCGTCCGGTGCGTTGTATTGCACGTACTGTATGCTGATTTGATTAGTAATGGCATTCCTGCGTCCCGCGATATTCAGCTGCAGGTTGAATTCGTTGCTGTTGGGGAATCGCATATCGTAACTCAGGGTATACGCATTTACCCGCTCGACCGTGTAGTCAAAGTCGTAATTTTCCGCAAGGCTCTCCACGGCGAAGGCGGACAGCATGGCGTCAAAATCCTGATCGCGCAGGGCTTCAAGGTATGCCTTTGCGGCTTCCTCCGGCGTATCGAAGCCGGAGCCTTGAATGGTGATGCCGCCCGGGTCTCTGTCCCCGGAGGCGTCAGCGTCTGCCGCGTCGCCGCCAAAGGACAATACTCCCGCGGCCAGCAACAGCGCGGCCAGTGCTGCCGCCCCGATAACGGCCCCTGCTATGCCGAAAAGCAAGCCCTTGCTCTTGGAGGACTTGGGAATAGCGGCAGATTCCGGGGTACGCTCACTTTGTACGGGCTGTGCCGGAAGCGGCGTTGAGGTCTGCACGGGCTGAATGGGGGGCTCAAGCGGAGCCGAGGCAGCCTGAGCTGACGCAGTGGCTGCCATAGGCTGCTCTGCGCCGCAATGAATACAGAATCTCGTTTCCTGGGGAAGTTTCCGTCCGCAACGGTTACAAAACATGCGGTACCTCCTTTGCGTATATGAATTAATGACAGTACACTCTCATATTACCCTGCTTCATCGTACGAGTCAATCATTGCCATATTTCTGAATGCTTTAGACCGTTGCCGATGGGCGGTTGCGATGGATGCAGCCTGCACACCGATGCGCGCCGGCTGGATGATATAATCCTTTGTCAGAGAAAGGAACGACAACATTGCGTCAAGGAGGAAAGACAATGAAGAGGGTTGTGCGGGTTCTGTTATGCTGTGTTTGTGCCATGGTGCTGTGCGGCTGTAAAACATCTGCGGCGGCTGCCATTTCGCAGGGCGAGGAGTTCCAGACTGGCGGCGACGGTTATATGCTAAGCGAGATTGTACGCATGCCGAAGTACGATGCGGACAAAACGCTGGGTTATGGAGTGGAGATACTGATGAAAAACGATTCGGCACCCGTCCGGTTTTCCAGCGGAAATTCCGTGGAAAGCCTCATCGCGCTGACGCTGGACGACGGTGACGGCGGCACGTACCGCTTCAGCGAGGTATCCTTCGCACTTAACGGGGATGCAGGCAGCAGCTATAAGGGAAGCGCGCTGTTCATTTTTTGCCTGCCTGAGGATGCTGCGTTTCCCGAAACCGGCACGTTTGCCTATACGGGAGGATCTCAGGAAGAAACGGTAGCGCTGAGCTTTAAGGGCATGACTGTTTCGGATGCGGGGGAGTCGGAGGAGCAAGGCACAGAGGCCGCGGCCCCGGTGGATACGCCGACAAATGCCCTTGCGGAAGCATCCGGAAACGAAGTACCGGTGACCAGTCTTGAAGAATTCAAGGCCTGCGCAGAGGACCCGGCAACGACGGCAATACTCGTGGCCGCAGATATGGACATCACGGAAGCATATACGCTGGAGCGCTCGGGCGATCTGGAAATCCACGTCGGCGAGGGCGTGATGCTGACCATCAGCGGCAGTTTTGAGATGGTGGACTGCACGCTGATGAACGACGGCTTTATCACGATAAGCGGTGAATTTGTATACGGTATCTCCACGCTCGTCAACAACAACGCGTTTACAGTAGCGGACGGGGGCATGGTCACCTCCGGCCAGAGCAGCGCCAGCAACAACGGCTTCGTGACGGTGGATGCGGGCGGACAGCTTTTCATCGAGCGCGGAACAGTATTCGGTAATGCCGGGGAGCTTAATAACGAGGGGTATCTTTGTGTGCGGGACGGCGGCCAGCTCAACGACGAGGGCGGTTCCATTGCAAACAACGGTACGATGGATGTGATTTCGTACTATAACGGGGATATCACCGCAATTACCGGCACGGGTACGCTGAACGATCAGCGCGAATAAAGACCACCGGTAACAAACGCAACGATAAAGATGGGCAGCAGAGAAGTTCTCCGCTGCCCATCTTTACGGTGGTCTTTGTCCCATGAAATGGGCGGCGAAGTACCCATAGAATTACCCTCGGTACATATTTTCCATAATACCATCGACAGACTATCCGCAATCTACAATAATACAGTTAATACCATTTGAATGGTTTATAATTCCAATGAAAAATGGAAGGCGGAAGGGGTATATGAAAGACAGTGCAAGTTTATCTTACGCTGGTGGGGATAAAATTGATGGGCGTATTGAGGTGACCGATTCCGAATTGATATTCTATGAAAAGCATATACCGACGATATGTACCCTGTTTGGACTGCTGGGCGTACTGCTGGCCGATGCGCTGATACGCGGCCAGGAGTATATTCGGATTCGATTAAGCGATATTGCGGCTGTGAGGAAATCTCCGGGACTGAAAGATTGTATGCGGGAAATCGAATTGAAAAATGGGATTACCTATGTGATTGCATTCCGGGGATCGGGGGAGGCGCTGGAGTATTTGGAGTATGCGATGTCATTGCGCGGAAATCAACAAACAAAACTTCATCGGCCATGTATCGCTGATCACCAAGAACCACTAGAAGAAGAATTGAATGTTATACGCTGAGTTCTTTGTATCATCAGTGAATGAAAGTTTGGAACGTATAAAGCGGTTTGTCGGGTTATCCTGTCGGGCTGCTTTTTTTATTCCCGCAACCGATTTCCCCCCGTTATTTTCGCCTGATTTCTTTGCAGCTCCGATTGACTTTTCATCACCCTTGATGTTAAAATAGTACACGAGAAATGTTATTTTTGAACACGAAATTGATACAATAGTCACAAAGATTGAAATATTATAAAACCGGAGGTACACAATGGCAGTTGGGATCATCATGCCGAGACAGGGGCAGTCGGTGGAGAGCTGCATCATCCAGTGGAAGGTGAAGGAAGGCGACAAGGTGGCCGCGGGAGATATCCTGTTTGGCTACGAGACGGACAAGGCCGCGTTTGAGGAAGCAAGCCCCGCGGACGGTACCGTGATCAAGCTGCTGGCGGCGGACGGCGACGACGTGCCCTGCCTGCAGACGGTGCTGATACTCGGGCAGCCCGGAGAGGATATCTCGGCGCTGGTGGGCGGCGAAGCCGCTACTGCGGAAGCGAAGCCAGACGAGGTAAAGCCCGTGGTTATCGCCAAGGCGGAGGAAGTTGCGCCCGTATCCACTGCGACGGCGGGTGATGATCTGAAGATTTCCCCTCGTGCGAAGGCGGAAGCCGAGCGACAGAATCTCGACATCAGCAAAGCCGTGCCGACCGGGCCCAACGGGCGCATCATCGAGCGCGACGTTGAGGTGCTGGCAGAGAAGGGCTACAAAGTGACCGCAGCGGCGGCTACGCAGTATGCGGGCGGCCTTGCAGGCAGCGGCCTTGGCGGCGCAGTGACCACGGCGGACATCGCGGCTCCGGCAGCAGTTGCTCCGGCGGATCCGGCGGCGGCAGCTCCGGCGGCGGATTATACGGACATCAAGCTCTCGGGCGTGCGCAAAGCCATCGCGAAGGCGATGCACGCGTCACTGTCCGAGATGGCGCAGCTAACGCTCAACTCCAGCTTCGATGCTACGGCGATCATGGCGTACCGTGAGCGCATCAAAGCGAACGCAGAGAAGCTGGGCCTTCCCAATATTACACTGAACGATATCGTGCTGTACGCGGTTTCGCGCACATTGGGCAAGCACCCCGATATTAACGCGCACTTCCTTGGCGATACCATGCGGCGCTTCGCGTCGGTCAACCTCGGCATGGCGGTGGATACGGACAGAGGGCTGCTGGTGCCCACGATCTTCGGTGCGGGTAAGCTCTCGCTGTCGGAGGTTGCGGTGGCAGCCAAAGCGCTGGCAGCGGAGGTGCAAAGCGGAAGGATTTCGCCCGACAAGCTTACGGGCGGCACGTTCACGGTGACGAATCTCGGCGCGCTGGGCGTGGAAGCCTTCACGCCGGTGATCAACCCGCCGCAGACGGCCATACTCGGCGTGTGCAATATCACCTATAAGCTGAATAAATCCGGCGCGGCTTACCCTGCGATGGGGCTGTCGCTGACGTTCGATCATCGCGCGGTGGACGGCGCGCCCGCGGCACGGTTCTTAAAGGACCTGTGCGCGGCACTCGAGTCGTTTGACATACTGCTGGCGCAGTAAGGGGGAAACGAAGCGATGGTTTACGATTTAATTGTAATTGGCGGCGGCCCGGCGGGATACCTCGGCGCGGAGCGCGCAGGGCACGCGGGGCTGAAAACGCTGCTGTTTGAAAAGCGCAGCCTCGGCGGCGTATGCCTCAACGAAGGCTGCATCCCGACCAAGACGCTGCTTTATTCCGCGAAGATTAAGGAAAGCGCGGAGCACGGCGGCGCATACGGCGTGACCGTGACGGGCGTGTCTATCAACCACAAGGCCGTGGTGGCGCGCAAGAACAAGGTGGTACGCGCGCTGGTCGGCGGCGTGGGCGCGACATTAAAAAGCGCGGGTGTAACCGTCGTATCGGCGGAAGCAAAGATTACGGGCAAGAGCGCGGAAGGCTTCTCCGTGACGGACGGCAAGGCGACCTATACGGCCAAGCGCCTGCTGATCGCGGCGGGATCGGTGCCCGCGGTGCCGCCCATCCCCGGCTTAAAGGAAGCCCTTGCGCGCGGGTTCGTGCTGACGAGCCGCGAGATGCTCGACATTGACCATGTGCCGGGCAAGCTCGTTGTCATCGGCGGCGGCGTCATCGGCCTGGAGATGGCGAGCTACTTTGCGGTGGCAGGTGCGGATGTGACCGTCGTGGAAATGCTGCCCGCCATCGGCGGCCCCATTGACGGCGACATTGCGGCGTTGTTGCAAAAGGGGCTGGAGAAAAAGGGCGTCAAGTTCCAGCTTTCGTGCAAAGTCACAGGCATCTCGGACAAGGTGGAGTATACCGACGCAACAGGTGCGGCCAAGGCGGTGGAAGCCGATACGGTGCTGCTGTCCATCGGGCGGCGCGCAGAGACCGCAGGCCTTGGGCTGGAGACGCTGGGCGTGCTGACTGAGCGCGGCGCGGTCGTGACGGATAAGCATCTGCAGACCAGCGTGCCGGGCGTCTACGCGGCGGGCGATGTGAACGGCAAGTCGCTGCTGGCGCATACGGCGTACCGCGAGGCGGAGGTGGCGGTGAACCATATGACGGGTGTCAGGGATGTGATGCGCTACGATGCTATCCCGGCGGTCATCTACACTTACCCGGAGGTAGCGGGCGTCGGCCTCACCGAAGCCGCGGCAAAAGAGAAGGGCATCGAGGTCAAGGCCAAGACCATCACGATGAACTACTCCGGGCGCTACATGGCGGAAAACGAGCGGGGCGACGGTATCATCAAAATCGTCGTGGATACGAAGTGGAACCGCCTTGTCGGCGTGCATATGATCAGCCCCTACGCGTCGGAAATCATCTACGGCGCGGGCCTGATGATAGAGAAGGAAATGACGATACCGGAAATCAAGCAGCTCGTTTTCCCGCACCCCACGGTGTGCGAAGCGCTGCGCGAAGCGATATTCCAACTGTAATTTAATCGGAGGATTTTAATATGCCTAAATGTTTAATGATTGATCCGGCGCAGCAGCGCAAGCCCGGCAAGATTGCCTTTCACGACATCCCGGTGAACGTCTATCAGAAGACGGTCGCGGATGAGAAAGCCAACTTCACGAAGGACCAGTTCCTGCGCATCTACCACGATATGCTCGTCGTGCGCGAGTTTGAGACCATGCTCAACCTCATCAAGACCACGGGCGAGTACGAGGGCGAGAAGTACAACCATCCCGGCCCGGCCCACCTTGGCATCGGCCAGGAAGCCGCGTATGTCGGACAGGCGTTCGAGCTCGGCATCAACGACTACACGTTCGGCTCGCATAGAAGCCACGGCGAGATTCTCGCCAAGGGACTGTCAGCCATTTCGCAGCTGTCCGACGCCGACCTCATGAAGATCATGAAGGACTTCTTCGGCGGCGAGACGTTCGCGGTGGTGGAGAAGACGACCAAAGCGACGAGTGTAAAGGATATGGCGCACGAGTTCCTGCTCTACGGCACGCTGGCGGAAATTTTCGCGCGCAAGACGGGTTTCAACCGCGGCCTCGGCGGCAGTATGCACGCGTTCTTCATCCCGTTCGGCATCTTCCCGAACAACGCCATCGTGGGCGGCAGCGCGGACATCGCTACGGGCGCGGCGCTCTACAAGCGCGTGAACAACAAGGACGGCATCGTGGTCTGCAACATCGGCGACGGCAGCATCGGCTGCGGCCCGGTGTACGAGGCGATGAACTTCGCTGCGATGGACCAGTTCCGCCTGCTGTGGGATGAGGGCCACAAGGGCGGATTGCCCATCATCTACAACATATTCGACAACTTCTACGGTATGGGCGGCCAGACGCTGGGCGAGACCATGGCGTATGGCGAAGTCGCGCGCCTCGGAGCGGGCGTAACGCCCAGCCAGATGCATTCGGAGCGCGTGGATGGCTTCAACCCGCTGGCCGTGATCGATGCATACCGCCGCAAGCGCGCTATCATCGAGAACCGCGAAGGCCCGGTGCTGCTCGACGTGCTGACCTACCGCTTCTCCGGCCACAGCCCTTCGGACGCCATGGCCTACCGCGCGAAGGAGGAGGTGGAGATGTGGCAGAACGTCGACTCCATACTCGCGTTCGCGGGGCAGCTGAAGGCCGCCCAAGTGGCTACCGCTGCGGAGCTTGAAAAGATTGAGGCGCAGGTGAAGGCGGACATACTGAACGCCGTGAAGCTTGCCAAGGACGACGCGCTCTCGCCCCGCATGAATCTCGACCAGAACCCGAACATCATCGCGGATTTGATGTTCTCCAACGGCAATGTGAAGAGCATGGATACGGCGCGCAAGCCCGATGCCCTGCAGCCCAAGGAAGAGAACAGCCACGTGAAGTCGCTGGTGAACAAGGAGCGCTTCGCGTTCGATAAGGATGGCAAGCCGGTCTCCAAGAACAAGATGTATCAGCTGAGAGACGGCATCTTCGAAGCCATCATCGATAAGTATTACGAGGACCCGACGCTGACAGCGTACGGCGAGGATGTGCGGGAGTGGGGCGGCGCGTTCGCGGTGTACCGCGGCCTGTCCGACGCGCTGCCGTATCACCGACTGTTCAATTCACCCATCTCGGAAGCGGCCATCGTGGGCAGCGCGGTGGGTTACGCCATGGCGGGCGGCCGCGTGATTGCGGAGCTGATGTACGCGGACTTCCTGGGCCGCGCGGGCGACGAGGTATTCAACCAATTAAGCAAGTGGCAGGCGATGAGCGCGGGCGTGCTCAAGATGCCGTGCGTGCTGCGCATGTCGGTCGGCAGCAAGTATGGCGCGCAGCATTCGCAGGACTGGTCCGCGCTGTGCACGCACATACCCGGCCTCAAGGTGGTGTTCCCGGCGACGCCGTATGACGCCAAGGGCCTGATGACTGCGGCGCTGAATGGCACCGACCCGGTGATTTTCCTCGAAAGTCAGCGCATCTACGACATCGGCGAGCAGTTCCACGAGGGCGGCGTACCCGCTGCTTCCTACGAGGTGCCGATTGGCGAGCCGGACGTGAAGGTTGCAGGCAGCGACCTGACGATACTCTCCGTGGGCGCGACGCTGTACCGCGTGATGGAGGCCGTGAAGCTGTTCGCTGAGCACGGCATCAGCGTGGAAGTAGTCGACGCGCGCAGCCTTGTGCCGTTCAACTACGAGAAGGTCATCGAGTCCGTGAAGAAGACGGGCAAGATCATCGTGGCGGGTGACGCCTGCGAGCGCGGCTCGCATATGGCAGACTTTGCGCGTAACATCACCGAGCTCGCGTTCGATTATCTCGACGCGCCACCGGTGGTCGTGGGTGCGAAGAACTGGATTACGCCCGCGCACGAGATTGAGGATTATTTCTTCCCGCAGCCGTTCTGGTTTGTGGACGCGTATCACGAGAAGATAGCGCCCATCCCCGGCTACGTGCCGAAGCACAACTACACCGAGCTGGAGCAGATAAGCGCCAACAAGAAGGGCGTGTAAGAGAATTAGGAAAGCAAGCGGCTCTCGGAAACGGGAGCCGCTTGCTTATGTCGAAAAAAATAGTCAAAATAATAAAAGATACAATAATAAGCATTTTTGCGTTATAATTCTACATGATTCTATTTTCAAATAACATATCAAGGTGGAGCAGCATGGACTTCTACAAAGTACTGGGAGTGGATAACAACGCAACGAAGGAGCAGATCGATGTCGCGTACAATGGCCTGGGTGCTTTTCTGACGAAACGGGTAATTGAAACTGAAAAAGACATTGCGGACGACATGCTGAAAAAGGTGCTGACAGCGTACCGGGTTTTGTCCGATCCCGAGGAAAGAAGAAAATATGACGCGTGGCTGAGGCAGGCTGCGCGTGACAAAGATAACCCCGAAGAGGTGGTGAGGTTTAAGAATATTCAGGGGAAACGATATCAGGTGGTACAATATGCGGATGGTTGTAAGCTGCAAAATGTTGCTTCCCCACCATTCTGCACTTGCTGCATGTCGCCAGATATCAAAGAATTGCATTCGGTATCAACGCCCAAAATATTGCCTTTTATCCTGCCGACAACAACGACGACGATGTGGTTTCCAATCTGCCCGGAGTGTAAAGAACATGTCCGCCAACTTTCAAAGCTAGTGCGCGTCGCGACATTCGTACCAGCCGTGGCTGCTGGTCTATTGAGTGGCCTGATACGCTGGTTATCCGGGGACCTGATGGTGGGCCTATCCATTTGGCTGCCTGTACTGTTCGCTATCGGGCTGTTTTTAGGCTTGTGCGTGTCTCTCAAGATTGAGAGATTGCCCATGAACCATAGTTCCCATGGCAGAACCGTAAAACTTGTTGAGTTCAGTGATGATAAAGTGAGCTATGTATTTGAAAACTGGAGCTATGCAAGGCTGTTTGCGTTCGAAAACGATGCAGAGTTTACGGAAATCAAAGGATGGCAGCGGTTGAATAAAGACAGATTACTTTTTATGCCGAGAGCTATAACGGTGCCGGCGGTTGTCATGGTTTTCTTCACAGGTGTAGCGATTTTGCTCAGCTCTCTTTTTGCCTAATCCCTGCCGATAGTCAAAGCGGCTTCTGGGAGGGAGCCGCTCTATCGTTTACTCCACCACCACAGCCGTTCCGGATACGGTGACCATCAGCATGTTGTTCCCCTGACCGAGCACCTCGTAGTCGAGGTCGACGCCTACGATGGCGTTGGCGCCCATGCCGTAGGCGCGCTGCTCCATTTCGCGGATGGCGTTTTCCCGCGCCTGTATCAGTTCACCTTCATAGCTCTGCGAGCGCCCGCCGAAGAAGTTGGTGAAGCTCGCCGCGATGTCTTTGACAAAGTCCACACCGCTAATCACTTCGCCGACCACGATGCCCTTGTATTCCCGGATGGTTTTACCCTCGATGGAGGGCGTTGTCGTAATAATCATCAAAGCACCTCTCTGTTTATTGTTCCTTAAACCGCACGATCATTTCATTGGTAAGGCTGATACCGTCCAATTCCACGTCGATATCCTCGCGCCGCACCCACTCGGCGCATTCCAGCTCGTTTTCATCCAGCCGGATGGTGTCGGAGCCGTCCAGCTCGCAGAAGAAACCCATCAGCAGCGAGCCGGAGAACGCCCATGGCTGGCTCTTGTAATAGCGCAGGTTCTTCACGCGCAAGCCAACCTCTTCCATTACCTCGCGGTGTACGGTTTCCTCGATGGTCTCGCCGGTTTCCGCGAAGCCCGCCACCAGCGCGTAGCGCCGGTACAGCCTGCCGGAGTATCGCGTCAGCAATATTCTGTCGCCGTCGATGATGCCCACGATGACCGCGGGCGATATTCTCGGGAATACCATGTTGTTACAGCGGGGACAGCGCATCATGCGCTCCTTGCCGTCGTGCGCCATCGGTGCGCCGCAGCGGCCGCAGAAACGGTTTTTGGAGTACCAGTCGTACAGCTGGCAGCCCACTGCCGCCGCGTACGCAAGGTGTCTCGGCTTCTTACCGCGGAACTCCATCAGCGCGGCATAGGCGTAATCCCTCTGCGGATCCGCGGGAGGTGCTAAAAAGAAGGTCGTATCGTCGATGGAGAACAGATAGATGTACTCCGTGTCGGGCGGCGCAAGCTCGCCGTATGCAGGGAACGCAATGCCATCCTCCGTTTCGCGTATCAATACGGCGTTGTCGCGAATGTGCAGAATCCGGCTGTGTGCGTCGGGCGTCTTGTGCCGGAAGGTGTTGTCGAATGCATATGGCTGAATGTCCTGAATCATGCTGCCCCTCTTGAACCCGGTTAACCGGGCGATGCTCTCAATATACCACTGTGTGAGCGGATATGTCTATGGTACACAAGCGTGCACGGGGCAGGTGTTGTAAAACTTTCTCGCTTTTGATTGCCCTTATTGGAATGATGATGCTATAATATCAAAAAATAAGGTTGCGCGAATCGTATTGGAGGGAGCATCATGAGGAGAAACGCACTGGTTGCGCAGTCGGGCGGGCCGTCGCCCGTCATCAATGCATCGTTGTTGGGTGTGGTGGAGGCCTGCAGGCAGTATCCCGAGCACATCGGGAGCATCTACGCCTCGTGGCATGGTATCGAGGGCGTACTGCTGGAGGAGCTCATCGATATAGGCGCGCAGGACGATGCGGAGCTTCAGCGCCTGCGGCATACGCCATGCGCGGGTTCCATCGGGACCTGCCGCTACAAGCTCAAGGAAGGCCAGGACGCGGATTTTCAGCGTATCATCGATGTACTGCGCGCGCATGACATCGGATACTTTTTCTATATCGGCGGCAACGATTCCATGGACACGGCGGACAAGGTGTCTAAGCTGGCCGCGCAGGAGGACTACGATCTCGTCGTCACGGGCGTACCCAAGACCATTGACAACGATGTGGGCGACGAAGCGTTTACGATCATCGACCACACGCCGGGCTACGGCAGCGCGGCGCGCTACTGGGCGATGAACATACAGAATATTGAGGAAGAGAATCGCGGCATGGGCGTGTCGGAGAGCGTCTCCGTACACCAGTGCATGGGCCGCACGTCGGGTTTCATCACCGCCGCCGCGCGTCTGGGTGATCCGGAGCGGCGCATTCCGATGCAGATGTACTTCGCCGAGACGAAGAAGAACATCGAGGAGCTGGCGGACAACGTCAACGAGCAGCTGAAACGCGACGGCCGTGTCATCCTCATTATCAACGAAGGCTACGACGCGGGTGAACTGGGTGCGCGTCACGATGGTTTCGGCCACATTGAATATGGCGCGAGCGAAAGCACGGCGGTTCAGCAGGTGACGAACTATCTCAACCGTCATGGCCTCAAAGCGCGCGGGCAGGCCACGTGCCAGCAGGTAGGCGTAATGCAGCGAGACGCTTCGATTTATGCTTCCAAGGTGGACATTGAGGAAGCGTATCAGGTGGGCCGCAAGGCAGTGGAAATCGCGTTGGTGGAAGGCACCGGTTTTATGGCAACAATACTGCGTGCTCCCGGCACGGCTTATCGTACGTATTTTGACAAGGTGTCTTTGCGCACGGTGGCTAACTCTGTGCGGTATCTGCCAAAGCACTGGATTGCGCCGGGCGGGCTGGACGTCACCGACGACTTTGTCCGTTATGCGATGCCGCTGATTGGCGGCGGCTGGCCGGAAATTCCGATGGAGAATGGCTTGCAGCGGTTTGCGCGGCTGACAATTCAGTTCATCGAAAAGAAGCTTCCGGCATACGTACCGTGCCGTATCGGCGACTAGTAGGGCTTACTGCGAGTAAGACACGCCACAGACGGAAAAACTACGGTTATCGCGGTTTTTGACTGCCTATGGTGAATTGACAGGATGATGATTTGTACATATAATTTGGCTCTGGTGGGCGGTGGAAAGCGTCTCTGGCAGGATGGGATTGAGGTGCTGCTTTGAAGGACTTAAATTACCTGATCGCTGCGGCGATTGCTTGCGCGCTGGCTTTAGGACTCACTCCGGTAATGATAGGCTTGTCCACGAAGCTGAAGATTCTGGACATGCCCAACGCGCGCAAAGCCCATACCAGGCCTACGCCGCTGATGGGCGGCTTGGCTATCTATTTCGCAACGATTCTGGCGGGATTGTTTTTCGTACTGTGGTTTGTAGACGGGCTAAACCTGAGCCTCGTTGCCGCGTTTGCGGTGGGCATCACGGGCGTTACGGTCATGGGCCTAATCGACGATATCATGCACCTTTCCGCAAAGCGCAGATTGGTGATTCTGTTTATCCTCGCGCTGATCGTGCTGGTGGGTTGTCTGCAGTTCTACTTCCCGCCGACGCTGCTGACGAGCGGCCTCGGAATCGTGCTGCTTGTCTCGTTTGTGGTGGTGGCGTGGATGGTTGCGCTGACCAACGCCATTAACTTTGCGGATGGGCTCGACGGACTGGCAAGCTGCCTGTCGATGATTTCCGCGGTGGGCTTCGCCGCCATATTCTACCTCCAGGGAAGAACGCAGTTGGCATTGCCCATGGCGCTTGCGCTGGCAGGCGGCATACTTGGCTTTTTGCCATACAATATGAACCCGGCGAAGATTTTTATGGGTGACGCGGGCAGTATGTTCATCGGCTTCATGCTGGGTATCTTCTCCATCATGAGCATGTCGGATGAGCCGGTGGAGGAGTTTGTGGTTTCGGCGTTTCTGGTGCTCGTTCCCATCGTCGATATGGGGATGGCGGTGCTGCGGCGGCTGATTATGCACAAACCCGTGATGAAACCGGACAAGTTCCATTTCCACCATATTCTGAACCGCAAGTTCAACAACCAGCGGCTCGTAGTACTTATACTGGCGGTTGCGCAGGGAGCGTCAGTCGCGGTGGGCGTAGTGATATATCGGTATACGCTCTACCTGACGGGCTGGATCCTGCTGGGCGGGCTGGCGGTTATCGCAATGCTGTACACCTTCCATAAAGCCCGCAGGCTGCTGGCAAATGAGCAGAAAGAACAGGCCGCGGCAATAGAGAGAGAATAAGCACAAGGCCCGAAAGGGCCTTTTACTTTGTCTTAATGGATGGCGAGGGCTGTACGTTGAATACGGTGGAGTACGGCGGCACAGACTCCGTAAGCCATACGTTGCCGCCGATCACGCTGTGGTGGCCTATGGAAATGGGCCCGAGTATCGACGCGCCCGAGTAAATGACGACCTCGTCGCCGATGTCCGGATGGCGCTTATTGCCCTTAATGGGATTGCCGTGCTCATCCAACGGAAAGCTCTTTGCACCCAGCGTGACGCCCTGATACAGCTTTACACGCCGCCCGATGACGCACGTCTCGCCGATAACCACACCGGTGCCGTGATCGATAAAGAAGCTGTCGCCGATGGCCGCGCCGGGGTGAATGTCGATGCCGGTGTTTTTGTGCGCGTACTCCGTCATGATGCGCGGGATGATGGGCACACCCAGCGTATGCGCAAGATGCGCGATTCGGTAGATGCTAATCGCCTCAAAGGACGGGTAGCTCAGCATGATCTCTTCGGTGGATTTCGCGGCGGGATCGCCCTCGAAGGCAGCGCGGATATCGGTATCCAGCTGCTCACGGATTTCGGGCAGCCCCTCAAGAATCCGGATGGTGATGTCCTCCGCCATTTCCGTACACTCCGCCGCGGAGAGCGTTCCATCCTCCTCGCAGCCGTGGCGCAGCACGCTGCCCAGTATATCGGAAAGCGAAATGGCGGTACGCTTCAACTGGCTGTCCAGCATTGCCTCAAGCGTCGAGAGGCCAACCGGGCTGCGGTCGTACACGCCCGGCAGCATCAGTGAGCGCAGCGAGAGCAGCACCTCGATAATTTGGGCGCGCGTGGTGACGCTGAGTACCGCGGAGTCGGTCAGGCTTTTGCCGCTTGCCCGTACGAGCGCAGACGATACCTCGCGGGCGTTGTCACGGAGCCAGTCGTTTAGCTTCATAGGCGCTCCTTTGCGTAAATGGTTGCTTCTATTATATGCGGTTTCGTTTTTTTGGCAATACCCTCTTCCCGTGCTTGCGCGGGGGGCGCGCGATGGCTATAATGGGGGTAACTTCTCAAGGAGGCGGACATGGCGCAAAAAAGGGTTGCAGCAATACACGATATTTCCTGTTTCGGACGGTGCTCTCTGACGGTGGCGCTGCCCATCATCTCGGCGGCAGGCATAGAAACGAGCGTGATTCCCACGGCGGTGCTCTCCACGCATACGGGTGGTTTTGAGGGGTATACCTTCCGGGACCTTACCGACGACATCTGGCCGATCGTAGAGCACTGGAAGTCTCTGGGCTTGCATTTTGACGCCATTTACACCGGATTCCTGGGCTCTTTCGCACAGCTCGAAATCGTATCGGACGCGATTGCCGCGCTGCGCAGCGAGGATACGCTGGTGCTGGTCGACCCGGTGATGGCCGACAACGGTGCGCTGTACAGCCTGTTTCCGCCGGATTTTCCTGCCGGAATGCGTACGCTTTGCGCCAAAGCCGACGTGATTATTCCCAACCTCACCGAAGCATCGCTGATGACCGGTTTACCGTATCGCGAAGGGCCTTACGACAAAGCGTATGTGGAGGAGATGCTGAATGCGCTGGGCGCACTGGGCGCGAAGCACACGGTGCTCACGGGCGTATATTTTGACGATGACCACCTGGGCGCGGCGGTTTCAGACGGCGCGGGCGGTGTGGAATATGCGATGGCAAACCGCGTGCCGGGCTTCTGCCATGGCACAGGCGACGTGTTCGGCAGCGCGCTGCTGGGCGCGATTCTTACGGGGCATAATCTGACGGAGTCGGCGCAGATCGCCGCTGAGTTTACGGCGGACAGCATCCGCCGCACACGCGCGGAGGAAGTGGATGTACGCTTCGGAGTCAACTTTGAAGCGGGCCTTGGGGCGCTGGCCGCAAGGCTCGGCGTCAATGGATAGACAGCCTGAAATACTCGCCCCGGCCGGCGGCATGGAGGCACTTATCGCCGCGGTGCGCTGTGGCGCGGACGCGGTGTATATGGGCGCGAAGCACTTTAACGCGCGCCGGAACGCGCAGAACTTCGGCGAGGGAGAGTTTGAGCGCGCCATTGAATACTGCCACGCGCGTGGCGTACGCGTTTATGTGACGTTGAATACGCTTGTGCTCGATCCCGAGACGAAGGATGCACAAGATACGTTGTGCGATATCGCACAGTGCGCCGCGGACGGGGTCATTGTGCAGGATCTGGGCGTCGCAGCGATGATAAGACGGGCTTGTCCGTCGCTGCCGCTGCACGCTTCCACGCAGATGACGATACACAACGCGGCAGGCGCAAGGGCACTCGAGGAGCTGGGATTTACCCGCGCCGTGCTGGCGCGCGAGCTCACCGAAAAAGAGATAGAATCCATCGCCGCGCAAACCTCGCTGGAGCTGGAGGTATTCGTACACGGCGCGCTGTGCATGAGCGTATCGGGTCAGTGCTACCTCTCCGCGCTGCTGGGCGGGCGCAGCGGCAACCGCGGGCTGTGTGCGCAGCCCTGCCGCCTGGACTTCAACTCCGAGGGGCGCGGGTACGCGCTCTCCTTAAAAGACCTTTCGCTGATTTCCCATATGGATAAACTGAAAAAACTGGGTGTTTCCGCGCTGAAAATAGAAGGGCGCATGAAGCGGCCCGAATATGTCGCCGCCGCCGTGACGGCCTGTCGTGACGCGTTGGAAGGACACGCGCCCGACATGGAAGCATTGAAGGCGGTGTTTTCGCGCAGCGGATTTACGGATGGTTATTTTTCGGGCCGCCGCGACATTTCGATGTTTGGCAGCCGGACGAAAGAGGATGTGACCGCCGCCGCACCTGTGCTGGGCAGGCTGGCGGCGCTGTATAAGGACGAGACGCTGCGCGTGCCCGTGGATATGACGCTCACCGTGCGCGAGGGTGAGCCCGCCTCACTTACGGTGACGGATGGAGTGCTGAGCGTGAATGCGCAGGGGCCGCAGCCCGAAGCGGCGCGCACGCAGCCGCTGGACGAGGCGTACGCGCGGCGAAGCCTGGAGAAAACGGGCGGAACACCTTTTTATCTGTGGAATCTTTCCTGCGACATCCAGGCGGGGATGATGCTGTCTGCTTCGGTGCTGAACAAGCTGCGCCGGGATACGCTGGAGCGGCTGGAGGCGATGCGCGGACAGCGCGCGCCGCTGCCGTGCGATTTTTCTGTGCTGCCGGGGATTGCCCCGGAGGTTCACAAGGCGCAGGAACCGGAGCTGCGCCAGCGCTTCCGGAAGGTCTCGCAGCTTTCGGAGGAAGCGCTGGCCTGCGCCGCAAGGGTGCTGCTGCCGGTGGAGGAAATTTCGGCACACCCCGGGGTGATCGAAGAACTGGGCGACCGGCTGACAGGCGAGCTGCCGCTGCTGGCTTTTCCGGGCGCGGAGGAGAGGCTGCATGAAACACTGGCCGCGCTGAAGGATGCGGGCCTGACGGACGTGATAGCGGGCAACCTGGGTACGCTGTATATGGCGTGCGATATGGGTTTCACGGTGCGCGGCGATTATTCGCTGAACATACTGAACACCCGCGCGCTGGACGAGGCGCGGAGGCTGGGCGCGGCGGATGTGACGCTGTCGTTTGAGATGGCGCTGAAGCTGGCTGAGAAGCTGGCGGGAGAAACTCCCCGAGGCATCATCGCGTACGGGCGGCTGCCGCTGATGACCTATCGCAACTGTCCCGCGAAGGGCGCGAAGGGCTGCGGAAGCTGCCCGGGGCAGTCCGCGCTGACCGATCGGTTGGGCAAGCGGTTTCCGGTGGTGTGCCGGGGCCGCGCGCATTCGCAGCTGCTCAATTCTGTGCCTCTGTACCTTGCGGACAAGCTTAAAGAACCACCCAACGTAGACTTTCTGACGCTGTACTTTACCATCGAGACCGCGCGCGAGTGCGCCGACGTTGTGAGGCAGTACGTTTCCCATGCCCCGGCGGAGGGGGAATTCACGCGCGGGCTGTATTACCGAAATCTGCAATAGTTCGGGAGAATGAAGGATGCGGTTATGGACGGTGCAGTCCATCCCCTTTTGGGAAACGCTGCGCAGCGATGGGTTTATCGCCTGCGATGCGGCCCTTTCGGAATGGCTGACGCAGGAGCCGGGTGCATTTATGGCTGCATACGCTTGGATGGCAGAGCAGCTGCGCAAACGAATCGGCGAGCCGCCGCGGGCGTTTACTACCCGATATGGGCGTGGCATTCGCTGTACGGCAAACACGAAAAGCCCGATCTGCGCCGGACGGAGTTTCGCCATTACAGCGGGGGTCCGGTTTGTCTGGAGATCGAGGTGCCCGATGCGCAGGTGCTGCTGAGCGACGAGGAGGCTTGGCACATCGTACTGAACGACGGATTCAACTGCCCGGGTGAGGACATCGACGCCGAATACGAATGGTTTGACGCGCTGCCGGAGGAGGAGCGCCGCCGCGTCAAGATACAATCGTGGGAGCGCATCTTCGATGTGATTGCCCGCAAGAACCCTGCTCCGTTTATACAGGGCGTGTTCTGGCAGCTGCACCTTGACCAGGTGCGCGAGGTGCGTTCATTCAAAGGACGCAGGTTTTGATGAGGCGGAGACACCCGCTGGCTTTCGTCGGGTGCGCTCCGGTTTGCGTCTTGATTTAACAGCAGGGTGCGGCCCCGATGCGGGGACTGCGGCGAACGGAATGTAAGTGGAGGAATCATACGATGCCATACAGTATAAACATGAAAAGCATAACGCTTCCGGCTTACCGGGATATGCTGAAAGCGAAGGAATTGCCGCCGAGCCGCAGGGCGCTCCATCAGGGGATCAACGATATTTTTGCGCGGCTGCAGCAAGCCGGTTTTGAAGATGCGGCGGCACTGCTCAAAGGCCTCGGTGCGCCTAAGAAGATGGAAGAGATATCGCGGAAGACGGGGGTGCCGGTGGAATACCTCACCTTGCTGAAAAGGGAGCTGGGCAGTCTGGAGGCAAAATCCATGAACCTCGGCGGATTCCCTTATCTGTCACCGGATATTGTCTCGATGTTGACCGAAAGAGGGCTGAAGGACTCCAAAGACGTATATGAAGTTACGCAGGGCTTTGCGGAGCCACAAAGGCTTTGCGACCTGTCCGGTATATCCGGGCCGCAGGCGCTGGAGGTATGCGCGCTGTGCGACCTTGTGCGCATCAGCGGCGTGGGCAAGGTGTTCGCGCACATCCTGTACGATGCGGGATACCGCTGTCTGCGGGAAATCGCGGAGGAGGACGCTACACATTTTCGCGACAACGCGAACAGCGTCGGGGTGGTCAAGTATGACATTGAGCCGTTAGGGTTGAGGGATGCGCAATACTGCATTGACTCCGCCGCGCTGCTGATGAAGGGATAGAGTGTTTTCTCTGGCTTGTCAGTCTAGATATATTGAAATGGGACCTTGATCCATAAGCCTGAAGCTTGACGCAGGAACCCGCGTCAGGCTTTTTTGACTGCCGTACGGATGCCGAAGCCGATTAACACCAGCCCCACAAGCAGATTCAGGATTTGGATGGCAACATGGGGCTGAAAGGCGTGCGTCAGGCCGCCCAGCGCAGCGACCACGCTGAGAAACACCGACGTAGACAGCACCGCGCCAAGGCCGAACAGCGCCATGCCGCGCCAGTCAGCAGCCTGTTCCGCCGCGCGCTGGGAGAATACACCCGCCCAGAACAATATAGTCAGCGGGCTGGAAAGTGCAATCAGCTCGCGCGCACAGACGCGCTGCCCGCGCCGGTCTTCTCCGAGAGGCTGAAGGACGGCAAAAAGTCTGTCCAGAAAGTGCCAATGACCAGGTTGAGTCCGAACAATACGAGCACCGCCGCGCCCGCCTCCGCCGCGGCGAAGCCTGACGCGGATGCGGTCTGGAATATGAACAGGCAGACCGGCCCCATGGCGATCTGCAGCAGCATGCCCAGCTGAAAGCCTTTAAACAGCATAAGCCCTCCTTGAGTTGTGCCGACAGTATAGCCCGGAATGATGAAAGTATACCCCCTTGGGTTTTTAATTGTACGGCAAATACGCTGCTTATTGCTTCTGCGCCGCCAGCACCGCTTCCTGCAGTTCGGCATCAATATCCTCGCAGGCCAGTTTGCCGTCTGTCAGCACCGCCCGGCAGGCGATGGCGGCATCCTCTCCGGTGTACGGGCGGGCGATGATATACAGCGCTCCTTGGTACTCCATCGCATAGTAATCTGTGATCATCCGCTCATTCAGCATGGAGGCTTGGCCTGTGGCCGGATCATAGTATTGTACGAGATCGTTGCAGATGCCTGAACCAAAGCTCAGGTTCATGTACAACTCATATACGCCGTCGCCGTTGAGGTCGGCCAGCCAGCCCGGCAGGATGGGGTAGCCGAAAAGACTGGTTTCTCCCTGTGCGCCTTCGCTGAGTTCAGCCAGCTTTGCATCCACATCCTCGGGTGCCACCTCTATGACCGGCAGGCCGGATGACGGCGTTTCGTCGGCAGCGCAGCCCGAAGCGCACAGCAACAGGCCGCATACCAGCAGCATAAACAGCTTTTTCATCATAACGATGCCTCTTTATCCTTGGGCGTTGGTTAAAAGCGTGAGCAGTACGGCGGCGGTGAGTGCCGCGAAGAACAGCGCGGAAGCGAGCGTGAGCGGGCGATAGGACAGCACGCCCTCCACGCGGCGGCGAAGCTTTGCGCCGCCAAAAGACGAAACGAGCGCGCCGCGCTGCTCCGCGCAGTTCAGCAGGGCATGGGCATAGGCCTTGCGCTCCGCGTCGGACAGGCTGCGCAGTGCCCGCGCGTCGCAGGCCAGCTCCATATCCCCCAAGAAGTATTTGAGGAATACCCATGCAAGCGGGTTAAACCAATGCAGGCAGACGGTGACGAGCGCCAGCATGCGCCACAGGTTGTCGCCGCGGCGGATATGCGCCTGCTCGTGCAGCAGTATATATTTTTGTTCGGTTTCCGCCATACCGGGAGGCAGCAGTATGCGCGGTCGGAAAACGCCGTATACTGCGGGTGAAGTCACCCTGTCTGACACATAAACGTTGCCGAAAAGGCGTTCCGCACTGCGCACGCGCATCCGGTTCAGCGCGTACAGCAGGATAAGCCCTGTCAGCGTGGCCCCGAACCCGGCGATCCACACGAACGAAGCGGTACGGAACACGCGCGCCAGCGCCTCGGTTTTGAATGTGAGCGGGAAGTAGTCCTGCGCGCCCATCACGACATTCGTGTACACGAAGCCTCCGGAGGGTATGCTGTGCGTGGTGAAGCGTGCGATCAGCGCCATCAGGCTGTATTTGCCGGGCAGCGCAAACGGCAGCCAGAAGCGCACCAGCGGCGCAAGCCACAGCGCGCATGCGAAGCCGCGCGGAAACCCGCGTATGCTGCGCAGCCCCAGCACGACGCCGCCCATCAGCGCGCCCACGAGGCTCATATTCAGCACCCAGTAGAATGCTTCCGTCAGCATGAAATCACCGCTTTTCAAGAAGCTTGCGGATCTCGGCAATCTCCTGCGGGCTCAGTCGTTCATCCTCAAGAAACGAGGCGAAAAACGCCCGGCGCGAACCGCCATAGAGCCTGCCTATCAGCGAGTCGGTTTCGGCGCGGGCCACGTCTTCCCGGCGCACGAGCGGGGTGCACAGGAACCCGGGTTCCTCGCGGCAGACCGCGCCTTTCTCCACCAGCTTTTTCAGCACGGTGTAGGTGGTGTTCTTGTTCCAGCCCACCGCCTGCGCCGCCAGCACGGAAAGGTCTTTTGCGCGGATCGATTCATGCTGCCACAGCAGCTCCATCAGCTTCAGTTCTCCGTCGTATAGTCGAATCATCAGCTCCTCCGGACTATTGCAATCGTCTGAGGATAGACTATCACGATAGTCTGATGATGTCAAGCGGCAGGCAAGGCATACATGCCGGGGGCAGAGGTGTTGTTGTCGTCAGAGGTTTGCCTGAAGCTGGCGAAAAAATAGCGCAGGCTTTTGATCTGTCCGGCGAAACATATAAGGAACAGCGGGCTAAGTATGAATAAGCTGGCGGTGTTTTCAAATAAAGGGTGCAATACATCACCGGTGAGACTCGAAAAAAGGTACATATGTTCGTATTTTCCTATTGGCATGCAGCTTCAATTGCGATATACTGTTGATTTGCAGTGGAGGGTAACTACATGGATTTCAAGCTGCATGCGCCATACAAGCCCGCGGGAAGCCAGCCGGAGGCCATCGACGCGCTGGTGGCGGGTATACTGGAGGGAAAACGGAATCAGGTGCTGCTGGGCGTCACGGGCAGCGGCAAGACGTTCACGGCGGCCAACGTCATTGAGCGGCTGAATCGGCCGACGCTGGTATTGGCGCACAACAAAACGCTGGCGGCACAGCTCTGCGGCGAGTTCCGGGAGTTCTTTCCGGAGAACGCGGTGGAGTTTTTCGTGTCTTACTACGACTACTACCAGCCCGAGGCGTACGTGCCGGGCAAGGACTTATACATCGAGAAGGACGCGAGCATCAACGACGAAATCGACCGGCTGCGCCACAGCGCGACCTCGTCCCTGCTGGAGCGGCGCGACGTGATCGTTGTGGCGTCGGTATCGTGCATCTACTCCATCGGCAGTCCGGAGGAGTATGGGGACATGAGTATCTCGCTGCGGCCTGGTACGAAGGTAGGCCGCGACGACGTACTGGCGCGCCTTGTGGACGCGGGTTATGCGCGCAGCGACATCGACTTTTCACGCGGGCACTTCCGCGTGCGCGGCGATACGGTGGAGATCTTCCCCGCAAGCACGATGGAAAAGGCGATACGCCTGGAGTTTTTCGGCGACGAGGTGGAGCGCATACTCGACATCGAAGCGGTGACGGGGCGCGCGCTTGCGCAGCGCAGCCATGTGGTCATATTTCCCGCGACGCACTACGCCATTGAGCATGAGGCGATGCTGGGCAAGCTGGACGAAATTCGGGACGACCTCGCGGCGCAATACGATAAGTTCATGGCGGAGGGCAAAATCCTCGAGGCCGAGCGCATCAAGCAGCGCACCGTGTACGACATCGAGATGCTGCGTGAGTTGGGCTTCTGCAGCGGCATCGAAAACTACTCGCGCTACTTCGACGGGCGCAAGCCGGGAGACCCGCCCTATACGCTGCTGGACTTCTTTCCGGACGACTACCTGCTGTTCGTGGACGAGTCCCACGTGATGCTGCCGCAGGTGCGCGCGATGTACAAGGGAGACTTTTCTCGCAAGGACATGCTCGTGCAGTACGGCTTCCGTCTGCCTTCGGCATACGACAACCGTCCGCTGCGCTTCGAGGAGTTCACGAAGCGGCAGGGGCAGACCATCTACGTCAGCGCGACGCCCGCGCCGTATGAGCGGGAGCTCGCAGGGAGTGTCGTGGAGCAGATCGTGCGGCCTACAGGCCTCATCGATCCGGAGATCACGGTGCTGCCGGCTACCGGACAGGTAGAGCATCTGCTGGGAGAGATTCGCAAGACCATCGCGAAAGGTTTCCGCGTGCTGGTGACCACGCTGACCAAGCGCATGGCGGAGCGCCTGACGGAGTACTACAAGGAGCTGGGCATCCGCGTGAAGTACATGCACTCCGACGTGGACACCCTGGATCGCATGGAGATTATCCGAGGGCTGCGCATGGGCGAGTTCGATGTGCTGGTGGGCATCAACCTGCTGCGCGAAGGGCTGGACCTGCCCGAGGTGGCGCTGGTGGCGATACTCGACGCGGACAAGGAGGGCTTCCTGCGCAACGAAACCTCGATGGTACAGACCATCGGACGTGCGGCGCGCAATGTGGAAGGCAGCGTGCTGATGTACGCCGATACCGTGACGGGCTCCATGCGGCGCGCCATCGACGAAACCGATCGTCGCCGTGAGGTGCAGAGGGCGTACAACGAGAAGCACGGTATCACGCCGCAGACGATTGTCAAGGAAGCCCCGAACATGATCGTGGTGACGAAGCCCGTGAAGGACGCGGAGCACCTGACCCGGGACGAGGCAAAGAAAAAGGCCGCCATCATCGAAAAGCAGATGCGGCAGGCCGCCATCGAGCTGGAGTTTGAGACGGCGGCGAAGCTGCGCGACGAGCTGTTCCGTCTGCGTGAGCTCATTCGGGACGGCAAGGAATCATAACGAAAGAGGATAAGACGCTGAAAAAACAAGGATGGTACTGTTCCGCGGTGGACAGAGAGATAGAAGAGGGCCTTTGCTGGGAGTATTGCTTTGCCGGGCAGGGCGGCCCTAAGGATACCCTGCGCGATTTGGAGCAATGGATACGTCTTTCCCGCCGGTATACGGATGTGGATGAGTTCCACCGCGTGTGCGCGGCCTGCGCGCATTGCCAGTGGGATAAGCGGTAAAGAGCTGTAAATATAGCCCCCTCGGATGAGGGGGCTCCCGGATAATCAATCGAAGATTGATTGACCGGATGGGGGAGTGAAAACAGGTGTGCGGTGGGCAGAGAGCGAGGTATTCAGCACAGCGCTTGCAGGTTGCAGCAACTGCGGCATCCCTCCCTCCGGCGCTTCGCGCCACCTCCCTCGTCTGAGGGAGGCATTGAATAGCCTAATTGCTTCCCTTCGCGGGGAGTGAAATAAAGTTTTGAATCAGGAGACAAGGAAACCTCATGGAAACCATCAGTATCCGGGGAGCGAGAGAGCACAACTTAAAGAACATCGATGTGGACATTCCGCGCGACAAGCTCGTGGTCATCACGGGCCTCTCGGGCAGCGGCAAGTCCTCGCTCGCGTTCGACACCATCTATGCCGAAGGCCAGCGGCGCTACGTGGAGTCGCTGTCGGCTTACGCGCGCATGTTTCTGGGGCAGATGGAGAAGCCGGACGTGGACAGCATCGACGGCCTGTCGCCCGCCATTTCCATCGACCAGAAGACCACCAGCCGCAACCCCCGATCTACGGTGGGCACGGTGACGGAGATTCACGATTATCTGCGCTTGCTCTTTGCGCGTACGGGCGACGTGTATTGCCCCAAGTGCGGCAAGAAGATAGAGCGTCAGACGGTGGATCAGATCGTGGACGAGATCGTGCGGCTGCCGGAAGGCACGCGGCTGATGATACTTGCGCCCGTTGTCAAAGGCCGCAAGGGCCGCCACGAGAAGGTGCTTGAGGATCTGACACGCTCCGGTTATTCCCGCGTAATCGTGGACGGCAATACCTACACGCTGGATGAGGAAATTGCACTCGACAAGAACATCAAGCATACCATCGACGCGGTGGTGGACAGGGTGGTGCTGCGCGGCGGTGAGGCGGACTCGCGGCTGCGCACGTCCGTGGAAACCGCGCTGGCACTGGGCGAGGGTGTCGTGAAGGTGGCGGATGCCGATACCAACGAGGAGCGCCGCTTCTCGCAGAACTATGCGTGTATCGACTGCGGAATCAGCATCGACGAAATCTCGCCGCGCATGTTCTCGTTCAACGCGCCTTACGGCGCCTGTCCGCACTGTTCCGGCCTCGGTACCATCATCAAGGTGGACGAGGATCTGATCGTGCCGGATCGCACCAAGTCCCTCTCGGAGGGCGCGCTGCGCGTAACAGGCTGGAACTCGGCTTCGGACAACTGGGGCGCGCAGTACTTCAAAGGCATGGCGAAGCACTTCGGGTTTTCCATGGATACGCCGTTTGAGAAGCTGGATCCCAAGGTGCAGCACATGCTGCTCTACGGCACCAACGGCGAGCGTTTTGAAGTGGAATACGCTTCCGACTACGGCCAGGGCACCTTTCTGAACCGCTTCGAGGGTCTCATCCCCAACCTCGAGCGCCGCTACCGCCAGACCGACTCCGAGTCCATGAAGGAAGAGATCGAAAAGTACATGACGGAGCTCAAATGTCCCGTATGCGGCGGCACGCGCTACAAGCCGGAACCGCTGGCGGTGCGTGTGGGCGGTCTTAATATTGCGGAACTGTCTGAGATGCCTATCGACAGCATCTGGGAATTCTTCGATGCGCTGAAGCTGACTGAGCGGCAGCACCTCATCGGCGACCGGATCATCAAGGAGCTGCGCGCGCGGCTGAGCTTTCTGCGCAATGTCGGGCTGTCGTACCTCACGCTTTCACGGGCGGCGGGGACACTGTCCGGCGGCGAGGCGCAGCGTATCCGTCTGGCTACACAGATAGGATCGGGCCTCACTGGCGTGCTGTACATACTCGATGAACCGAGCATCGGCCTGCACCAGAGCGACAACGAGAAGCTGCTGGCCACGCTGCAGACCCTGCGGGGCCTTGGCAATACGCTGATTGTGGTGGAGCACGACGAGGATACCATCCGCAGCGCGGACTGGGTGATCGACATGGGCCCGGGTGCGGGCGTACACGGCGGTCAAATCGTTTCCGCAGGCACTCCGGAGCAGCTGCAGCGCGATCCGAAGTCTCTGACGGGACAGTATCTTTCGGGCGCGATGAAGGTGGAGGTTCCGGAAAAGCGGCGGAAGCCGTCGGGCAGCTTCACCGTCGTCGGCGCGGCGGAGAACAATTTGAAGAACATTGACATCACGTTTCCGATGGGGGTAATGACCGCGGTGACGGGCGTATCCGGCAGTGGAAAATCCACGCTGGTCAACGAGATCCTGTATAAATCCCTGGCAAAGCGCATTTACCGTGCTAAGGATAAGCCCGGAAAGCATACCCGAATCGACGGAGTGGAGCAGATAGACAAGGTCATTGACATCGACCAGAGTCCGATCGGGCGCACGCCGCGATCCAACCCGGCCACCTACACCGGTGTATTCACCAACATCCGCGATTTGTTCGCAGCCACCAAGGACGCCAAGGTGCGCGGCTTCTCCAAGGGACGCTTTTCGTTTAACGTCCCGGGCGGGCGCTGCGAGGCGTGCAAGGGTGACGGCATCATTAAAATTGAGATGCATTTTCTGCCCGACGTGTACGTACCCTGCGAGGTGTGTAAGGGTGCGCGCTACAACCGGGAAACATTGGAGGTTCGCTACAAGGGAAAGAGCATTCAGGAAGTGCTGGATATGACGGTGGAGGAGGCACTGGAGTTTTTCTCCGGCATCCCGTCCATCAGCAACATCATGCAGGTATTGTACGATGTGGGCCTCGGTTATATCCGGCTGGGACAGCCCTCCACGACGCTTTCGGGCGGCGAGGCGCAGCGCGTGAAGCTGGCGACTTACCTCTCCAAGCGGCAGACGGGCAACACGCTGTTCATACTGGACGAGCCCACCACCGGCCTGCACGCCGACGACGTGAAACGGCTGGTGTCCATACTCGCGCGGCTGGCGGACAAGGGCAACAGCGTGATCGTTATTGAGCATAACCTCGACGTCATCAAATGCGCGGACTGGGTGATTGATCTCGGGCCGGGCGGCGGAGACGCGGGCGGGCGCGTAATTGCGCAGGGTACGCCGGAGCAGGTCGCGCAGGACTCAGACAGCGTGACGGGAGTGTTTTTAAAGCCGTTGCTGGGTTCCAAAACGCGCGGACGGAAAGCCAAAGCCATATAAGCGGAGAGTATATGACGCCTTGCGGGATCGCTGCCGCAGGGCGTTTTTACAGCATGGGGATGAGTAGCGGTGGCGGTCAGCGGATAATATACGCGCCGCCGGGTATGATTTTGCATTCCTTTTTAATGCTGCTGGCTTCGGCGGAAAGCGCGTAAACGTTGGGGAAGCGGTCTTTCCGGGTGGAAATGCCCGCGATGGACAGCGTGACGAGCGGATACTGTTCTTCGATACCGCGCCGGTTGCGGGCGGTGATGTATCCATTGAGGATATCTTCTTCGCTGAACAAGGTTGCGGAAACACGGGCGAACGCATCGATGAGGCTCTCGCATAGTGTTGGGGCGTTTTCATCGGAGACAACGGCCACAAAGTCGTCGCCGCCGATGTGCCCTATAAAATCGTTCTCGTTCACCGCGGAGGCGATAAGCTTGGCCAGCTGCGCGATCATGCGATCACCGTTTTCGAATCCGTATACGTCGTTATACGCCTTGAAGTTGTCAATGTCGAAATAGAGCACGCAGCGGGGAGTGGGGGATTGCAGCAAATCGGCGAGCGCCTTTTCGATCAGCACGTTTCCCGGCAGCATGGTGAGCGGATTCATCTGTGCTGCCTGTGCCACCTCAATTTCTATCGTCTTGTCCAGCAGGTCGCGTATGGTCACGATTCCATAGTATTTGCCGTCCATCGTGACGGTGATGAAGTCATATACCTGATTCTCCGGGCGCGCCATGGCAAGTTTGCCCGCCACATTGACGGGCGTCTTGTAGTCGAGACTTAGAAAGTCCGTGTCCATTACATCCCGGACCGCTTTTCGCGAATAAAGGCTGTAGCCGTATGCGCCTGCTACCACCTGATTGAGCCGGTTGCAGGTGACCACTCCCTCCACAAAGCTGCCTTTAACCACGCAGAAGCCTGCCACATCCCGCGCCTTGTCCATGCGCTCGTAAACCTCCGATATGGGAGCGTGCGAATCGGTCAGCATTGCGTCCACACAAAGGTTGCCAATGTATATTTCGGAGATGTGATAGCTGCGCAGGTGATTGCGCCGCACATTGATATCAGTGATGGCGTGGACGACTTCCGGACGGATGAGTGCAACCGCGCCCGGCCTGCCGATGAGGAATCCCTGACCGTAGTGAACACCGAACAGTATCAGCGTTTCCAGTTCCGCAGCCGTTTCAATGCCTTCCGCGATAAGATAGGTTCCCGTGATGCGCGAATACTCCTGCATGCTTTTTACAAGCGCCTGTTTAACGGTATCCTTGTCGATACCGCGAATCAGGTTCATATCGAGTTTCAGGTAATGCGGCTGAACATCCGAAATCAGGTTAAGGCCGGCATATCCCGCGCCCGCGTCATCGATGGCGATTTGATAATTCTGCGCTTTGTAATGGCCGATGGCCTGGCGAAATTCGCCGTTGTTGAGTATTGCGCGCCGCTCTGTAATCTCAAATACAATGCGCTCGGGATCGATGCCAAACGCTTTCAGATATTCTCTGGTGAACCCTGCTTTAAACTGGGGATCCTCAATTACGCTGGGATTGACATTGAGGAATAATCTGACCTTGGAGCCGGAGGACTGATACGCCTCGAGCGCTTTTGTGCGGCACAGCCGTTCCAGATCCCACAGGCATTGCGCGTCTTCCGCAAGAGCAAACAGCATATCGGGACTTTCCAAAACCGAACCTTCGGGCCCGCGGCTTAACGCCTCATACCCAAGAATAACCGCATCCCGCAGGGAAACGATCGGCTGAAACAGCGGTCTTATTCGGCCATCCGCAATCACCTGCCGGAGTTCCCCGTATAATGCTGAGGCCTCTTCTTCATTATTAAAACGCAGCATATTACTCCTAAGCCGTCTTTCTATAAACATTATCGTATACGGCAAAGGCGTCTGCAATGTGTCTTTGTTATATTCAGGTAAACTTTTTGACGGGGCAATAGGCTGTCCTGGTGTCAGGCGGCATTCGGGCGGGACAATGCCCGGCCGCTTCGTTTACACACGTTTACACACGTTTTTTTGGACATGCAGTTGTGACTTGGCCGTATGTTATCCCTGGGATGGGTATATTCGTTTTCATTCAGCCGGCACTGTCCGCCGCTGCCCGTCTCCAGCTTTTAATCCGGCGAGTATGAGTACTGCTTCGCGGCGATTTTTCACTTCAAGCTTGGAGTAGAGCGTGCTGACATAGTTTTTTGCAGTGCCGAGCGTGATTCCCAGCGCCTTCGCGATGCTGTCGTTGGCATACCCTTTCATGAGGAGATTGGCAATATCCTGTTCGCGCTGCGTAAGGGCGAAATCGTCCAGCGACTTCGCGATGCGAGGAATCTGCGCGATGATGCGCGCCGCAATGGATGCGGGAATGGTCACGTTGCCCGCATAGGCATCGCGGATGGCGGCGGTCAGCCGTTCGCCGGACATATCCTTGAGCAGGTATCCGTCCGCGCCGCTGTGAAACGCCTCCAGGATATAGGAATCGGGATCGAACGTGGTGAGAATCAGTACCACCGTCCGGGGATGCCGCTGTTTGATGGCCTTAAGCGCGTCCAACCCGGACATCTCGGGCATCTGAATATCAAGAAGCACCACGTCGGGCTCCATCGTATCGGTATATTGAAGCGCTGTGCGGCCGTCCGCAGCGGTCGCAATTACTTCAATATCGGAGTGGGCTTCCAATATAATGCGGATTCCTTCGCTGATTAACTGCTGATCGTCCGCTACGAGTACTCTGATTTTATTCACTGGATACCTCCGTTCCGGCTTCATCCGGTATGCAAATTGTAAGTACACAGCCGCGGCTGCCATCAATGCGCAACGTACCATTCAGCTTTTCGGCATCCTGCCGCATCTTGGTCAGTCCGCACCCCGCGGTGAATTCGCAAAAACCTTCCCCGTCATCCTGAAGCGTAAAAAGCCAGCCGCTTTTACAGCGCGTCAGGCTGAAGTCGAATGCTTGCGCTGCGCCGTGCCGGATACCATTTGTCAGGCCTTCCGTCAGCGCATTGTATATAAATACCCGCAGCTTTGGGGGCAGGGCATCCAGCGTGGCTGCATCCTGTGCGTCCAGACTGTGCCGGATGACAACACCTGCATGGATCTCCGCTTCGCTCATGAGTTTTTTAAGGCGCTGTGTGAGCCCCTTATCTTCTTCGTCCAACAGCGAACCGCCGGTGATTACATGCCTCAATGCCTGCATAGACTGCCGGATTTGTTCTGACGCCAGCGCAAGCCGGGCTTTGGAGCTTTGCGGATCATTGTCCAAAAGCACTTCGGATGCCTGAACGCCTATCAGCGCGGTGGTCAGAAGATGCCCCATTTTGTCATGCAGCTCACGCAGCAGCAATTCGCGTGCGCGCAGATCGGCGGTTTCCTTAAGTTCTTCCATGCTGGTTTGCAGCTGCCCCAGCGCCTCCTCCAACTGCGTTGATTTATCCTGAAGCTGTTCAGCCAAGGCTCGGTTTCTCTGTTCGGCAATAAGCGCGTACCGTGCGATAAACATTCCGGCCAGTATAAATAATCTCGGCAGCAGGTATCGCGCGCAGGCGGCCTCAAAGGCTGTGAGCGTATAGGTGCCGCCCAGAGTGGGTAACAGGCTTAACAACACCATAAATACAGCGATAGGACCACTGCGGCGAAGTTTTAAATGGAACACTGCAGCAGATCCGACGATGAGGTAATAAAAGCCGGGATAATAACTGGAATCGAAGAACTGTATGCCGACGCACAGCACGGTTGCCGCAGCCAGCAGCCATATGCTGAAATAGCCGTCTCGGAGGTTGAGGTGGCTCATATATGCCAGCAGCAGCGACAGCAGAGCAAAGAGTCCCAGCGCAATGAACCGGCCCGAGTCAGTGTTGAAGGACATGATTACAAAGCCTAAGATCAGTGCGGAATACATGACGCCGGAAGTAGCGGAAAGAGGTTTACTGTTCATGCTCGTTCCTCCTGGCCTCAATTTATCACAGGACAGACGGAACAGCAAGCTGGTGGCCCGTCAGTGGGAACAGGTTGCCCCGCACCAGAATCGGGAGGAGTATAAATTGGGAATGATCCTGGTTGTTGTATTCTTCGATTTCCCGACCCCGGTGCCGGACATATGCGCAGAAGCGGCGATGCCGCTTTACGCCGAATGGGGAAAGATGAATGGCTGCAAGCATCAGCACCGACGGGATACGACCGCTGTGAGGTGGCTGACGTGGTGTTCTGCTGCGCTTGCGGGCAGTTTGTTCTCATCATATGCTGACTTCCAACCGGAAACGGGCCAGAAGCTCCCACTGCTCACTGTATGTGATTTTTATCCTCTGTACAAGTGACAATGAGAGAAGAAGGTCATATGACTCCGCGCTGCCCCTCTGGACGCAAAAATACCGGCCGCCTATGCCGCCGGTATTTACTCTATGGTTGTTCCCGATCAGTCCCTTCGCGTAATGCTCTCTGCGATCTTAAAGAGTTCGTCTCTTGAAACCTGGCCTGTCAGCATCAAAGAAGTGTTATCAATTTGAAATATCAATGTACGCATTCTTTCTGTCTCATAATACTCTGCTGCGTGATCAAAAAGAGTGATTGATTCTGCGGCTGCGTCTTCGTTATCAATCCCTACGGAGGTGCCGGACAACAGCTTTTTTAGTACGATTTCATCTTTGCCGTTGAAGAATGTGGCACGAAAAGTTGAGCCGATCGGTTCAATGCTTTCTACCCAATAATTTTCAGGCATGTACGAGGGCAAATATAATCCTTCAATGCTGCCATTAAAGTCTTTATAATCCACCTTATTGTCGATTACTTTTATGGTGATAGAGCTTTGATTAAATTCTTTGAAATAATTCAGCACAGGTACTCTGAATGCCTCTACGCTGAAAATTACAGTCGAAAAAACGATAATGACGATTGCGGCAATAGCCCCGGCTTTTAACAGGCGCTTTGCTGATTTTCTGCGCTGGGCACCGTTGAACATGTAATTCATGCGCCTTGAAAATGAAGGTGTCAAATCTGCCGACGGGTCGGGCGCTTCAGCAACGGGCAGTACCGGAGGCTCAGACAGTTTTTTATCCACAGCGTATTTGATGATTTCATTAAATACATTATTTCGCAGTTTGTTTTTATCCATTTAATTGATCCTGTCCCTTCTTCAGCCGAGCAAGCATGGCTTGCTTTGCCCTGAACAGTCTGACTCTCACGAGTTGTTCTGAAATATCCAACAGGTTGGCTATTTCTCTGTTGGTGTAGTCGGAGATGTATTTCATCATCAAAACGTCCGCATATTTTGGGTCAAGCTCGCCCAATATGGTATAGACGTCGTGGGCATCCTCTTCGCTGATGAGCATGTCGATGGGGACATATTCGTTGTCAGGGGAAATATTGATGAGTTCGTCTTCAACCGCAATTTCTCTTTTCCGCTTTTTATAGATACCCAGCGCTACATTCTTGACGATGATAATCAGAAAAGATTGCGTTCGGTTGTCAGAAATCGAGTCGATTTCGAATCTGCTGTTGAGCAGCTTCTTGAAAGCAATTTGTACGGCGTCTTCTGCCAGATGGATGTCGTGGAGGATATCCCAGGCGATGTACAGCATGGACCTCCCATGCTCAATGAAAAGCTTCTGAAGTACTTCGCTTTTTTCCACGGTCAGTGTGTGAACAAACTTATAGCTCATATCCGCAGAATAGCATGCGCCAACCCTTCCGTCAACTGACGGCATGCAATATTCCATATACTGTTTGTACTTGTACAATTGAGCAGCGAGCTGCCAGGCCCTTACGATTCGCAAGCGGAATGTGTATCCATTGCTTTGCATAAAAAAGCTGGACGTTGTGCGCTGATTTGGGTAATATAACCCGGAAGGGGTGTTTCAATGATACGGTTTGGACCATCGGGCAATTCAGACAGTTTTTACGCGCAGGGGCATAAACGCACCACCGAAGCGTTTCGGTGGATCGCGGGAATGGGGCTCAACGCGTTTGAATATTCGTTCGGACGCGGCGTGCAGCTATCGCAGGCGACCGCGGAAGCCATCGGTGAGGCGGCAGCTTTGGAAAGCGTCGCGCTGAGTGTACATGCGCCATATTACATTAACCTTGCGACGGAGGACACTGATAAGGCGGCGGCGAATATCCGTTACCTCATGCAATCGGTAACGGCGGCGCGCTGGATGGGCGCAGTGCGCGTGGTGTTTCACCCGGGTACGCCCGGCAAGCTTCCGTATGCCGACGCGTTTACGCGTGTAAAGGCAGGGCTGCTGGTTGCGGCAGAGGCACTGGGCACCGCACTGGATGACGTTGCGCTGTGCCCTGAAACCATGGGCAGGCCGAGCCAGATAGGGAGCCTCGAAGAAACGATTGAGTTATGTGCGCTGGACAGCCGGTTTTTACCGGCACTGGATTTTGCCCATCTGCACGCACGCGGCAGGGGAGCCATCAATACCGAGCAGGACTACGAAGCCATATTGAACAAGCTGGAGGCTGGGCTGGACCCGGAACGCGCGAAGCGCTTTCACATCCACTTTGCGCATATTCAGTACACGGCCGCGGGCGAGAAGATGCACCGCAAGTTTTCGGATGAAGGTTTCGGGCCGGACTTTACGCCGTTGGCGCGGCAGCTCGTACGACGGGGCATGGAACCGGTGGTAATCTGCGAGTCTCAGGGTACGATGGCCGAGGACGCAGCGGAGATGAAACGGATTTATATGGAAGAGAGGGAAGCATATGAGGATTGACAGACTGAGGACGGAAATGGGAAAGAGCGACGCGGACGCCGCGCTGATAACAGCGGTGGAAAATGTCGCTTACTATTCGGGGTTTTCGGGGCATAGCAGTCAGCTTCTGGTCACGCCCGATGAGAAATATTTCTTTACGGATTTCCGCTATACCGAACAGGCGGAGTCGGAGACGAACTTCACGGTAGTGGAGACCAAGGGCGCCACGCGCGTGCAGACACTGTTCGAGTACGCCGCAAAACACGGCGTAAAGAAGCTGGGTATAGACCTTGCGGACGTATCGTATTCCTCTTTTAAATCATATCTTGAGCACATCGGGGAAGAGGCTATGGTAGATCTTTCGGCGGCAATATCCGATCAGCGCGCAGTGAAGGATGCCGACGAACTGGAACTGATTGCAAAGGGCGCGAAGCACAATGATATGCTGTTTGCGCATATGTGCAAGCTTTTAAAGCCGGGACTGAGCGAGCTGGATATTCGCGCGGAGATCATCTATTTTATGCACCGCCATGGCGCGGACGTTGCGTTCGATCCTATCGTAGCTTCAGGTGAGAACAGCAGTCTGCCGCATGCGACGCCTTCGGATCGGAAGATACAGCCGGGTGATTTTGTGACGATGGACTATGGCTGCCGGTTTAACGGATACTGCTCCGATTTTACCCGCACGGTCGTCATTTCGCAT
Organism: Bacillota bacterium; assembly: GCA_023460085.1. Lineage (GTDB taxonomy): Bacteria > Bacillota > Clostridia > Christensenellales > SZUA-584 > JAEWCC01. Next base: position 99,445 of record JAEWRI010000039.1, read on the forward strand.
ATGGACAAAGAGCAGCAAAAAGTATATGATGTAGTGAAGTGTGCAGGCGATTTGGCGCTGCAGACACTGGCTGCGGGCAAGGACGCGCGCGCGATTGATGCGGCGGCACGCGGTTACATTGCGGCGGCGGGATACGGAGACGCTTTCGGTCATGGCTTGGGTCACGGTGTGGGACGTCTGATTCATGAAGCGCCTACGCTCAACGAGATTTCGGAGGCGGTTCTGGAAGAGGGCATGGTCGTAACCGTTGAGCCGGGCATTTATCTCAAAGGACGATGGGGCGTGCGTATCGAGGACTTGTGCATCGTAAGGAACGGCGGCTGTGAGAACCTGAATTCTGCGCCGCGAGAACTCATAATCATATGATGGAGGAAAACCAATGGTAACAGCCGGAGATTTCAGAAAGGGTTTGACGATAGAAATAGACGAGCAGGTCTGGGTGATCGTGGATTTTCAGCACGTGAAACCCGGCAAGGGCGCGGCATTTGTACGCACCACGATTAAAAACGTCATGCAGGGCAAGGTTCTGGAGCGGACCTTCAATCCGTCCGAGAAATTCCCCAAGGCGCATGTGGAAACCAAAACGATGGAATACCTGTACAGCGACGGTGAGCTGTATTATTTCATGGATCAGGAAACTTACGAACAGATGCCGCTCAATCACGACCAAGTGGAAGACGCGCTCAACTACATCAAGGAGAACATGACCGTCACAGTCCGGTTCTTCAAAGGTGTTGCGTTCTCGGTAGAGCCGCCGAACTTCGTAGAACTGCGCATTGCAGAGACGGAACCGGGCTTCAAGGGCGACACAGCCACTTCCGGCAACAAGCCCGCGATACTGGAAACGGGTGCGAAGATCATGGTGCCGCTGTTTATCAACCAGGATGACTTGATCCGTGTGGATACGCGCACCGGCGAGTACATGGAAAGAGCATAACGCAATTCGAACTGCAACTTGGGAAAGGCTCGGAGACGGGCCTTTTTACTTTCAAGCGATTCCAAAGGCAGGGATACACGGGAGGTGAACCATGGAAAGACAAACTGCACTCATGAAAGGGATTGCCATTGCCGGAACGGCCTTTGCGGGTGCTCCGATACTGCTGACGATAATCACCGGCATCGCGGCAACGATAGCGGAAGGCAGACTGCTGGTGGATTATATGATGCCTGCGGAGCTTTTCCTCATTTCTCTGGCGGGAGGGTTGCTGCTGCTCTGGCCGGCGATGCGCACGCGGCAGATGCGCGCGCCTGTTATCGCAGGAGCCGTATCAATGTGCGTATTTATCGCCGCTTGTCAGGGGATCGCGCTGCTCAGCGGGATTGCCACAGGCGAAGCCGCAGCGGCGGGCACTGTGTGGATCGCGGTGCTGGCGGCGCTTGCGCTGTATACGGCTGCGGTGATCGAAACATGCGTCACCGGGATAGTATTAACGCGAAGGTTGTTTCAACAACGGCCCTTGAATTAACGTTATCGAATTTTGCAGCAAATATTTTCGGTATTCTCCGCAGCATAATATGTCCCAAGGGTATTGACAGGGAGCGGAAGGTGTAGTAGTATAGCCTCGTGGTTAGCATATGCTAACCACGAGCAGCCGAGTGTTTTGCTGCAAAAGGACAGGATGGCATAAATGGACGACAACACTGCGTTATATGTGCAGAATTTCGTGGCGCATGGGTCGAAGAGCAGACGTACTTGCGCATTTGTGGAACGTATCGGCGCGACGGTGCTGGGGGTAAAGCCTGCGTGCCTGACCACGGTATCGCCGGAATGCCTTGTCATGTGCGGCAGGCATCTTTCGGGCAGCGGTCCTGTGACGTTTGCCATCGTGAAAAGTGTGAAAGAGAAGAAGCAGTTGTTCATTTATCACCGGGAGCGGCTGGAAGCTACATTGGCGTCTGCGCCCGTGAGGCGTTATTTGGAGGATCTGGGATATCCGCAGGAAGGCGGCACGACGCAATTGGTACGTATACTGACGGAAAGGCTGCGGGGCACGCGCTTTCCCCACGAGATCGGAATATTTCTGGGGTATCCCCTGAAGGACGTGCGTGGCTTCATGGGAGCGAAGATACCTTACCGCAAGACGATGGGGTGGCGCATGTACGGTGATGTTCATCAGTCGGAAGAGATATACTGGCAGCACGCGGACGCACGTAAAAGCGTTCGAAACATGCTGCTTCAGGTATGTCAATAAATATTTCAAGGAGTACGCGGTATGGGAAAGACAGTGATCATTTACGGTTCCTCAACAGGGAATACCGAAACAGCGGCCAAATGGATAAAGGGAGCGATTGGCGGCGCAGATTTGATGGATGTGGTGAGCGTTGCGCCATCCGCGCTGACATCGTATGACGTCATTATACTGGGCTCATCCACCTGGGGCCAGGGAGAACTGCAGGACGATTTCGCGGGCTTTTACGACGCCATGTCGGAAGAGACCTTTTCGGGAAAGAAGGTTGCCGTATTTGGCTGCGGAGACCGGGATATGTTTCCCGACTGCTTCTGCAACGCGGTGGATTTGATCGCGGACAAAGCAAAGGAATGCGGTGCGCACGTGGCGGAGCCGTTGTTCAGGATTGACGGCGATGTGGATGCGTATGAAGCAGACATCAAGGCATGGGCCGCAGAACTCTGATAATTTCTGATTCATTGATACACCCTTCGCGAGAGGGCCGCGCAAAAGCGCGGCCTTTTCGCATTCTAAGGATGGCTGTACATGAGCTGTGCGATGCTTCAGTTCTGCCGATGTTCCTGGTTTTTCTTGTATTGCCCGGGCGTAACCCCGTAGCGCGCCTTAAACAGCTCTATGAAATGTGAAATGCTGTCGTACCCCAGATCCATCGCGGATTCGGTAATGCTCTTCTGTCCAATGAGCTCCCGCGCCTTTTCCATGCGCAATTCCGTCAGAAATGCCCGGGGATTCTGTCCGGTGATCTTTTTGAAGTGCTGGCTGAAGGCGGCCTCCGACATGCCCAGCTCGCCCGCAATCTCCCGGATGCTGACAGGTGAGGCGTATGTCTCCTTCATCATACGTATCGCGCGGTTTGCCGTGCTTTGGGGCACGCAGTTCAGCAGATGCAGCGCGCCCTTGGTCTGCAGCAGAAAATATGCCAGCTCTTGTCCAAACAGATCCAATACGTATTTATGGTCTCTTCCGCCGCTTTGAGACAACAGTCCCAGTATCCTTTGGTAGACTTCGCGGAATGCTTCGCTGGTTTGCGCGCACAGCATCCGATCTCCCACCAGCGTATCGTAATCGAAATTTTCCTGGGCACAGACGTGCGCAGCGACGTCCTCAATTAACTCGTCGCTGAGCTCGAACACCAACGCGCGCGTCGCGCGATCCATATTCATATGAACGTGCGACTGAGGCGGGAGCAGTAAAAACTGTCCGCTGCCGTAAGTAAACCGATTGGAGTTGTTAACGCTGATGTGTTTTTCACCTTCGATAATGGTGCAAAGGCGGGCATATTCGTAGGAATGGTATGAATCGGAGTAATTTTTGTCAAGGTCGTAGTAAAGCACTCGCATATACTGTGTTTCAAGCCGGTCCGACAGTTCCAGCCCTCTGGTGAAATTATGAAGCATAACGTCACCCCTTTCAATCATAACACTCATCCGCACGTGCATCAAGGCTGCCAGCCCCGCTTTGTTAAATAAGAGATATATCTGCTAAAATGCGGGATAGTATCGTACTGACAGCCTGCGTATACTGTAAATACAGCAACACAACGTCTGTTTTTGAACTTCTGAGGATATCATCCTGCATCAAGATATGGCAGACCGCAACAGAATATGAGCATCATTTCGGGGCGCGGGTACGCGCAACGCTGTTTCGTCGTCCCGATCCGAATAAATAAAGGAGGTACGAAGGTATGGAAAAAGCGATCGACGACAGGTACGGACTGTTTATCAACAATCAGTGGGTAGACGGTAAGAAAGGCAAAACTTTTGAGTGCTTTAATCCGGCCAACGGAGAGCGCCTGGCCACCTGTGTGGACGCCACGAAAGAGGATGTGGACGATGCGGTGGACGCGGCCTGGAAGGCGTTTGAAAGCTGGAAGAAGGTCAGCCCGCAGGAACGAATGACAATACTTCTGAAAATCGCAGACCTTATCGACGAGAATGCCGGAAAGCTTGCGATGGTGGAAACGCTGGACAATGGCAAACCGATTCGCGAGACCATGGCGATAGACGTGCCGCTGGCCTCCGATCATTTCCGCTATTTCGCGGGCGCTGTGCGCACAGAGGAAGGGCAGGCGGTGATGATCGACGACAACACGATGAGCATCATACTGCGGGAACCTCTCGGTGTGGTAGGGCAGATCGTACCGTGGAATTTCCCGTTCCTGATGGCGGCATGGAAGCTGGCGCCCGCATTGGCTGCCGGCGACTGTGTCGTAATCAAGCCATCCTCCGTTACCTCGCTGAGCATGCTGGAGTTCGCGAAGCTATTACAGAAGGTACTCCCGCCGGGTGTGGTCAATGTGATTACCGGACGCGGATCGGTCAGCGGAAACGCCATGCTGCAGCACGAGGGCTTCCGCAAACTGGCGTTCACCGGCTCCACCGAGATTGGCTATACGGTGGCTGAGGCTGCCGCGAAGAAGATCATCCCCGCAACGTTGGAGCTGGGCGGGAAATCTGCCAACATCTATTTCTCCGATGCGCCGTGGGAAAAGGCTATTGAGGGGCTGCAAATTGGCATACTGTTTAATCAGGGGCAGGTATGCTGCGCCGGATCGCGCGCGTTTGTGCACGAGTCCATCTATGACAGGTTCCTGGAGGACGCAGTCAAGGCGTTTGAGAAGGTGAAGGTCGGCTTGCCATGGGAGAAGGATACCATCATGGGCTCACAGATCAACGAAGCACAGGTCAGCAAGATTCTGGACTATGTGGAGATCGGTAAAAAGGAAGGCGCTCGCGTGGCCACGGGCGGCGTCCGCGCTGCGGAAGGCAGCCTCGGCAAGGGCTGCTTCGTGAAGCCTACTATATTGGCCGATGTTACCAACGATATGCGCGTGGCGCGCGAGGAGATATTCGGGCCGGTGGTGTGCGTGATCAAGTTCAAGGACGAGGATGAGGTTGTCCGCATGGCCAACGACAACGAGTATGGCTTGGGCGGCGCGGTATGGACGAAGGACATCAACCGTGCGTTCCGCGTGGCTCGCGGCGTGGAGACGGGCCGCATGTGGGTGAACAACTACAATAACCTGCCTGCGCACGCACCGTTTGGAGGCTATAAGAAATCGGGCATCGGGCGCGAGACGCACAAGATGATACTGGAGCACTATACCCAGAAGAAGAACATCTACATCAGCCTAACGGAAAACAAAGTCGGTTTGTACTGATTTCTGCGCATCGCGGCGGGAGCGGGGAATAATCTCCGCCCCCGTTTTTTATACCGCGATTGACTTCTGTACGCATGGGCGGACAGAAAACTCCAAAAGGGCGGCTTCGGGCATCAATATTTCGCGTGCTCCCGCAATCATACGCATTATTCCACATGAATAGACTTGTAGAAAGAAAGATTCGGGAGGACAATGTTATGCGTAAAATGATCATCGCGGTACTGGTTTTGGTGTCGCTCATGCTCTGCTTTACAGGTTGTGCCAAGGAAAATGCGGAGGGACCCTCTGAAGAAATACCGGCGATGAATGTAGCGAACGAAAATATGCGGCAGACGGTACTGTATCTTGAGGACGATAACGGATATATTGTGCCCGTGATGAAGGAAATAGAGTGGGTGGAGGGTATCGGCAAAGCGGCGGTAACCCAGCTTGTGGCGACGGCGGACGCGGACACACAGATGGAGTATCTGGGGCTTAATCCGATACTGGCGGAGGGGACCGAGATTTCACTCGACATTGACGACGGCGTGGCGGAGCTTCAGTTGAGCGAGGGCGCCATTGCCGCGGAAGACGCGGTAGGTGAGATGAACAAGGTCACCGCGGTGGTTAATACGCTATGCGAATTCCCCACCATCGATTCGGTCATCATCCGGCAGGCAGGCTGTGACGACACGCTCCCCTGCGGTACGGATATTACCGCAGCGTTCCCGCCCTTCGACCTCAACGTGGTGACGACGACACTGTCCTCCGACGATATGGCCAATGCATCAAAGATACTGCTGTATTATATAAACAGCGCGGACACGGCCATCATCCCTGTAACGAAGTATGTGGGCGGAGAGGCGGATGCCTTCGTAGTGATGAGCGAGCTGGTAAAGGGGCCTGGCGATGGCAAGCTGAAGAATCTCTTCCCGGAGGGTACGGAGCTGCTGGGCGTGGACGTGGACGAAGCCGGTGTGGCGACGATCAATTTCTCCAAGGAACTGTCCTCCATTGCCGATACGCCGGAAGCGCAGAGCAAGCTCGTCAAATGCATCACGCTTTCACTGAAGCAGTTTGACAATATCGATGAGGTGGTTATACTGATAGATGGCAAGGAGTTTACCTCCACCTCGGAGTCTACAATGGCCTATATCAATACGATGGGATAAGCGGAACAGAAAGGTTTGCTAATGATGAGATCGGATGGACGCGGTGAGCGCGGTTTGCGCCCGCTGCGCATCACGAAGGATTTTATGAAGAACGCGCACGGATCGGTGCTCATAGAGTGGGGCGGCACGCGTTTGTTGTGCACCGCGATGGCGGTGCCCGGCGTGCCCCCATTTCTGGAGGGTACTGACCGGGGCTGGCTCACCGCGGAGTACGCGATGCTGCCCGCAAGCACTCCGCAGCGTAAGCTGCGTGAAGCAAAGCGCCCGGACGGCCGGAGCACGGAAATCGGCCGGATCGTCGGGCGCTGTTTGCGTACTGCCGTGGATTTTAGCGCGCTGACGGGGTATACGATCTATATCGACTGCGATGTCATCGAGGCGGATGGCGGCACGCGGACCGCGGCTATTACCGGAGGATGGGTGGCGCTGGAGCTCTGTGCGCGGCGGATGCTCGCAGAGGGCTGGATAGCCAGAACGCCGGTGAAAGAGGGCGTGGCGGCAGTTTCCTGCGGCATTGTGGACGGAACGGCGCTGCTGGATCTCGACTATTCAGAGGACAGCCGGGCGCTTGCGGATATGAACGTGGCGATGACGCATTCCGGCGGTATCGTGGAGGTATTGTGCACGGGTGAAAAGCGCCCTGTAAAACCCAAAGAACTGCAGACACTGCTGCGTTACGCGCAGGAGGGCATCGGACAGGTTGTAAAAATACAACGCGAAACATTGGGGTACGAATGAAGAAACTGATCATCGCGACGAACAACGCGAACAAGGTGAGGGAGATCAAGGCCATTTTTCAGGGAATCTACGACGAAGTGCTCTCACTCAAGGAAGCAGGGATATCGCTGGAGGTGGAGGAGGATGGCGTGACGTTTGAGCAGAACGCCGTCAAGAAGGCGGTTGCGGCGGCGCAGCTATCGGGCTGCGACACGCTCGCGGACGACTCGGGGCTGTGTGTGGACGCCCTGGGCGGCGCGCCGGGCGTGTATTCCGCGCGTTACGCGGGGCCGCACGCGGTGGACGCGCTCAACAACGAAAAGCTGTTATCGGCACTTCAGGGCGTAAAAGATCGCGGCGCGAAGTTTGTCAGCGTCGTAGCGCTGTCCAGGGGTGATGAAGTCATTACGGCAACTGGCGAAGTGTGCGGCGAAATCGCGGAACAGGCCTCGGGCTCCGGCGGCTTCGGATACGACCCGCTTTTTTTTCTGCCGGAGCTGGGACAAACCTTTGGTGAGCTGCCTGCGGAGATCAAGAATCAGCTTTCCCACCGGGCGCGCGCGCTTCATGCGCTGAGAGAAAAGCTTCTTTCATGAAAAGGATACTCGTGATGAGCGATACGCACGGACACAAGCTGATGATGTCCGCGGCGCTCGCGAAATGCGGCGAATGGGATATGGTCATTCATCTCGGCGACTATTCGCAGGATGCCGTCGCGCTGAAGACCATGACGGACAAGCCCGTCTGGGCGGTGCGCGGCAACTGTGATTTGACGCGCGACATGCCGGAGGAACTCGGGCTTGTGGCAGAGGGCGTTTCCATCGCACTGGCGCATGGGCATCGCCACGGTGTGAAGCATTCGCTGCTTCGCCTCGGGCTGTATGGACTGCAGGAGGATGCGAAACTGGTGCTCTTCGGACACACGCACGTGCCGACGGAGGAATTTTACGAAGGCATCGTTCTTTATAACCCCGGCAGTCTGGGGGAGCCGCGCGGCGGAAGGCCCACCTTCGGCGTGGTGACAGTGGAAATCGATACGTTCCGCATCAAGACTTACGCACTGTAAGCTGGGGTATCAATGCCGCGGGAGGAATTATGGGTATTCGATTTTCATCCACCGTGCTCATCACGCGCCGGTTCGACGCGATGAAGCGTTTCTATACGGAGGTGCTGGGCCAGCAAGTGACGCTGGACTTCGGCAGCTGTGTAACGCTGGAGTGCGCGCTGACGATATGGGAGCTGCGCGAGGACCATACGCTTGCGCGGTCAGAGCGGCAGGGCGGCAATGCCGATATGGAAGTCTGTTTTGAAACCGAGACTTTTGATGCCGAGGCGGCGCGCATGCTTGCGGCGCAGGTGCCGCTGGTGCATGGCATAACGGAGGAAGCATGGGGACAGCGTACGCTGCGCTTCCGCGATCCGGACGGCAATATGGTGGAGCTGGGGGAGAGCATCCCGTGCTTCTGCCGCCGTCTGCATGCCTGCGGCCTTGACGCGGACGCGGTGGCAAACAAAACAGGCGTCGCACCGGAAGCGGTACGACGCTATCTTCAGGGGTAAGAAAAGGGCTCCGGAGAGCCCTTGGTACTTATGCCTCATCCAGCAGAATTTCAATGGTTCCGGTGAGAAAGTCCTCCCATCCATACCGTTCATATTCCTTCGCACGCTTCTGTCTTGCCTCTTCTCCGGGGCCAAGGTACGAGGGCTTGCGGCCTATCTCAATCGAGATGCAGAGGAAATCCGCATTCACAGGCTGATAGTATTCCATACAGTTGTCGATATCGCCAAAGCAGATGAGCGGTGTCTCCACGCCGCCCATCAGCAGCGCGCGGCGTCCCAGCCGGTCGCTGTAGACATAGCCTTCCGAGATGCTGCGCGCATAGTCTGTCAGCGTGCCGCCGTCGCCGTCGAGACTGTAATGCTCCGCCTCCGGGTAAGGCTCGTAGCCGCCCCCCAGCAGATCGTTGACATGTTCGGCGAAATCTGTGCATTTCGCATCGCTGGATGACGAGGTAAAGCTTTTATCACAGAATATCACGCCGCCCTGCTGGTGCAGATCGATATAGGCCGCCGCGTCCGGTACGTAGGTCTCCAGCCATTTGATCATCGCCTGCGTCTCGCTTTCAGTGCCCAACCGGTATCCCGCGAAAAAGTCCATGCCCGGTACGGTGGAAAAATTCTCGGCAAGGTCTACACCCGCGGCCAGCTGCCCCGCGTTTACGGAAGGCATGGCGCGGTTTAAATCGACGCCGTGCGCGTTGGACTTGCGGTTCACGTCGCCGCCTTCCATTATCAGCGTCCTTCCGTCCGGGTTCACCAGCGGTACCGCGACGATGATTACGCTTTCCAGCAGCGCCCGCACCTCCGCGTCTGTCTGTGCCTGTGCCAGCGTGTCGTTTAAAACCTTGACGGCGTATTCCGGCCCCGCGAATTCCCGCGCGTGAACGCCGCCTGTCAGCATCAGCAGCGGCTTCTCCCTGGCGGTGCCGCCGCCCAGATTGAGCGTCACCATGTACAGGTTACGCCCCAGTTCGCTGTGGCCGATGACGGAGATGTCCACGCCGTCGTACCGGCCCAGATTCAATATGTATTCCTCCAGCGCGGCATCGTCAATCGGCTGCGACAGATCGATATCGTGCTTCACCGGTTCTCCGGTCATATCGACTTCAGTCCAAACGGCGGAGAGCGCATGGTCGTAGTCGCTGCGCCTCATGCCTTCAATGGTGATGCTGCCATATGCCGCGTACTGCCCGTTCAGTATCGTCAGCGACGCGGGGTCTGCAGGTAAAGCCGTTGCGGTGGGGGTAGGCTGCTGAGGCAGGGTGCTTTCGGATGGCTGGGCAGAGGAAGAGACGGGAGGATCCGTTGGCGCGGGGACAGAAGTGACGGTTACGGGAGTGGCGGAGTACGTAAAAATGCCGCATCCTTCAGCCGTCAGCAGCGGCAGCAGGCAAAGCCCAAACAGCGCGCAGCGCTTCAGCGCCGTACGCATATTGCCAAAGACACGAATCCGCGAATTCCTCATATGTGTATCCTCAATCAGTTATTTCATGGGGTTGATTATCGTGGGGATTTTGAATAGTATATCATAATTAATGGGCAGGCACAAAGAGAAATGGGTAGATCGCGCTGCCTCAGGGCGGCTTCGCAGAATGCGCCAGACGGGTGGCTTTTCGACAGGCTGCTCCGAGGCATTTATGCACACAGTGGGGATAGAATGTGGAAAGCCCTGTGGATGAAGCGTGGCAGCGGTGTGCAAAGGCTGCGGGTTGCGGGTCTTTACCCAACGATTTTGGCTGAACCCACCGTTTGATGCCGAAACGCCTGCGCGCGGAGCCTGTGCTTTCGGCATTATAATTTCCGCGTGACGCGCCGTTCTACAATATATCAACGCTCAATAATTATATAATGTGCGCATCCAACCAAAGGGGTAATGTGCGGTGCAAAAGGTGTACGTTGAAGCGGTCTTTGCGGACAACTTCGCGGTTAATTTCCTGATCCTGATTTTGGCCAGCCGGCTTGGCTGCGAGCGGGTCCGCTGGGGCCGCTGTGCGCTGGCCGCTGCCGTGGGCGGTATATACGCCGCGGTGGCGTACGGCGTCGGCGGGTTCATGGTATCTTTGCCGGTCAAGCTCGGGATAAGCCTTATCATGTGCGCGGCAGCGTACTGGGCACGCGGTGAAAAGCATGTACTGCGCGGCATCGTTACCTTCTATATTGCCACATTTGTGCTCGCGGGCGCGATTTATGCCATGGGACAGGCGCTGATCGTGAACGGTACGCTTGCCGTACCTGCGGCAGTGCGCGCAGTGCTGCTGGGGCTTGCGGCGGGTGCAGCACTGACCGGAGTCTATTCGTACGTCCGGCGGCGCACGCTGCGTCGGCAGCCGCATATCGAAACGCTTGAGCTGCGCATCGGAGAAAAGTGTATGCGCGTCAAGGCCTTTATCGACACCGGCAACCTGCTGACGGAGCCGATAAGCGGAGCTCCGGTCCTCTTTCTCAGCCGGGCGGCGGCGGAGAAGCTGCTGGGCGCAAAGCAGGCGGCGGCGTTGGCGGGCGGCGTCGAGCCGGACGCGGAAGGACTGCGCATCATTCCGTGCGCCACCGCTGCGGGGAGGACGGTGCTGTACGGCAGGGCGCTGGACGGGGTGAGCCTTCCGGGCTGCGGAAATTCTGTAAAGGCAGTCGCCTGCATCGCGCGCAGCGCACCTGCCGGAGGCAGCGAAGCCATCGCAGGGAGTATTCTGACGGATGAACTGAAGAAAGGAGCATATCATGAGAAATTTGGTGATGCGGAGGATCGTGGCGTGGCTGTTGCTGCGCCTGAGGCTGGAGGAAAGCGCCGATTATATCAACGGCAGCGAGGCGCTGCCCCCGCCGCTTTCGGCCGCGGAGGAGACATCGCTGCTGACGCGCTTGGGACAGGGGGACAAATCGGTGCGCCGGGTGCTGATAGAGCGCAACCTGCGCCTGGTGGTATACATCGCGCGCAAGTTTGAAAATACCGGCGTGGGCGTGGAGGACCTCGTGTCCATCGGTACCATCGGCCTCATCAAGGCGGTCAATACCTTCGACGTCGCCAAGAACATCAAGCTGGCCACCTATGCTTCACGCTGCATCGAGAACGAAATCCTGATGTACCTGCGGCGCAACGCGAAGCTGAAATACGAGGTCTCCTTCGACGAGCCGCTCAACGTGGACTGGGATGGCAACGAGCTGCTGCTCTCCGACATCCTCGGTACGGAGCCGGACGTGGTATACACGGAGATAGAGGACAGCGTCGAGAAGGACCTGATGAACGAGTGTATCGCCCGCCTGTGCGATAGGGAGAAGCTGATTATGGAGATGCGCTTCGGCCTTAACGGTCAGAAGGAGCGCACACAAAAGCAGGTCGCCGACCACCTGGGCATCTCGCAGTCGTACATATCGCGGCTGGAAAAGCGCATCATCAAGCAACTGAGAACCGAAATCAGCCGCATTGTGTAAAGGTACAGCCGCCTGTTCCCGCTATATTGACGCCGCCCGGGAAAGGAGTAATATAGACGTATACCAATATTATGGAAGGGGACGGGCGGTATGTTCGTTGAAGCGAGTTTAAGTGAAAGTCGTGGCAGAATGTTTATTACGGATGACAAGGAGTTCAGGGATTCATATGGTGAAGAGTTAGTGGATATCGTTGAACAGTATGTAAAGCAAACTGCCGAAAAATCGGGTAAAGACTATGATTATAAACGGTATCTTGATGACTGCGACAAAGAAAGCCTGAATTCTGAAGAGTCATTTTGGTATTATCTATATATAGATTGGTATTTACGCCCGGTACGATCCCACTTAGACGGGTATTTTGAAGAAAGACTTTTTACGGCTTTGTTGTATAAAAAAGCCTCTGAATTTGGGTATGATCTGAAAGCTGCGACGGATGGTGGAGAAAAATCCAATCCCAGATTAATTTTCATGAAGCCTTCCGCCCCGGCGAAATGAAGCCGCTGGAAGCGGGCGCGTACAGGGATGCGTACTGTAGGGGTCGCCGCCCACGGCGACCCGCATCGAGAAAATAGAGGCTGAAACGGGCGGCTCAGGGGAGCCGCCCCTACGGCATACGCCTTCCGCTCAGGCGAAATGAGGCCGAGACAGCGGTACGGACGCCTGAAAGATGCTTCT
>JAEWRI010000040.1 GCA_023460085.1 Bacillota bacterium
CACCGAAAGCGTCGGCGCGATGTCCGCCACGCCCACCAGCTCCATGTCCCCCTGGCGCGCCACGCCGTCCGCCAGCCGCTGCCCGATGACGCCGTATCCCGCGACGCCGACCTTAACCTTAGACATACAATCCTCCTTATTCTCCCTGCCAAATTAATAAGCTTGTGCTTATCACCGCATTGAGGCGATTGCGTTATTCTTTGCCGCGGATCCATCCGCAGTCTATATCGCTTTTAAAGTGTCACACCACGCGCGGCGATTCACCGCACGCGGCTAAGCAGTCCTTCATCGTCCAGTATCTCAAGGGTCCAGCTGCAGGCGGCAGCCACCACAGAAGGACATTTTTCTTCGTGTGCCCCCGCCGCGCCGAACGCCTTCACTTCGTCCGCGTCATACAGCTTGAACGCCCTGCCAAACACGCACTCCTGTACACCTGCGCACCGGACGTCTCCATAGGTTCGGATATACTTTTCGTGCAGCCGCTGCCCCATCCGATTCGCCCGCGCGTAGGCTTCATCATCGCTGTCTGCCAGCATTCCCTTAAAGCTTCGCCCGATAACGCTCCCCAGCACCATCAGCGCGCCGCTGTACGATCCGCACGATCCATCCGTACATACCGCACCGCCGCCCGACAATATCGTCGCCGACTGAAACAGCGGCTCTGCGTCTTTACCCAGCGCCTCAAAGCATGCCGCCAGGGTACACTGCGCACAACCTCCGTAAACCTGTTCGTAGCGGAATCCCGCCTCGACAGCCTTCCGGCGAAGCAGCAATCGTTCCGGAATAATACAGGGACGCCCCATGCTCCGGTACTGATCCTCTATCAGGGTGATGACCTGAACTTCCCGCTCCAGCCCGCAGTGTGCTTTGATGGTATTGCGCAGCTCGCCGTCCGCGATGTGTGGATATCGCGCACGCATGCCTGCCGCAATCAGCGCCGTAATGTAATAAGGAAATATTCCGCTGCGCCTGCACAGGAGCGCCGCGTCCGCCGCGTACCCTCCCTGGGTTTCCCGTGATGCCGCACCCGCCGGTGTGTGTTTCCGCGCCGCGTCAAGCTCGGCGAGCGCACCCTCTATCCACTCCTCCGGCGGATGCAGGTACGGCGTACTTTCCAATATACCGTACGCTTCCGCCGTCATGCGTTCAGACAGGGATCCCTTCGGGATAGTATCCATACTTATTCTCCTCTTCGCTTGTGCCGCAGCGGCCAGCCGAAAATCCGGCCGGCCGCCTCAGTATAACGATGGAGGAAGTAATCAATCCACCCGTGCCTTGCGCGACTGCACGACGCGATCGAAGCTGACCGCACCGATGAGCGCGAGACCCTGAATTACCCACTGTACGTACTCCTGCACATTCAGCAGCGTCATGCCGTTGGAGAGCACTCCCATGAACAGCACGCCGATGACAACGAACCCAATCTTGCCCTCGCCGCCGGTGATACTCACGCCGCCCAGCACGCACGCGGTGATGACGTCCATTTCATAGCCCTGACCGGATTTCGGCGCACCGCTGTTGATACGCGCCAGCAGCACCACACCCGCTACGCCCGAGAGAAAGCCGGAGATCGCGAACACGATGTAGCGGATCTTCTTGACGCTGACGCCCGAAAGGCGCGTCGCTTCCTCGTTGCCGCCCACGCCGTAGATATAGCGGCCATAGCGCGTCTTATCGAGAAACAGCCATCCGAGTATGAAGAAGAACACCATAATGATGACCGGAACCGGTATTATTCCAAACAATTCGCCTTTGCCCAACACGAGTATGGCCGAGTCGAAGCCAAATACCGGCATGCCGCCCGTGATGAGATAGGCCACACCACGCAGCGTGGTCATCATGGCCAACGTCGTTATCAGCGGCGGTATTTTGGCAACATTGATAAAGAAACCGTTGACAAGTCCGAGCCCCGCGCTGGCAATCAGTGTAATCGCCACCACCAGAAACACGTTCATGCCCATAAGCAGCAGCTCGGCGGCGAGGACGCACGCCACACCGATGATGGAACCCACCGAGAGGTCGATGCCGCCTGTCAGCAGCACCACCGTCATACCGACGGCAACAATACCCACCACGGCTACCTGCCGCAATATGTTGAATATATTGGCTTCCGTGATAAACGTCTTCGGCGCCGCGATAGCGAATATCACCATCAGCGCCATTAGAACGAATACGATTGCATACTTGGCAAAAAAATCACCGATACTGGACCTTCTTTTCATAACCTTCTCCCCTTCCTTATTGCCCGGATGCGATTTCAAGAATTTTTTCCTGAGAATACTCATGCTTTGCCAGTTCGCCCACGACGGATCCCTCATGCATGATAATAATCCTGTCGGACATCCCGATGAGCTCGGGCATCTCCGAGGATATCATGATAATGGCCTTACCCTGTTTGGTCAGCTCGTGCATCAGGTAGTAAATCTCCTGCTTCGCGCCCACGTCGATGCCGCGCGTCGGCTCGTCGAATATCAGCACGTCACATTTTGTCGCCAGCCATTTGGCCAGCACAACCTTCTGCTGGTTTCCGCCGGAAAGATTTCTGCAGCGCTGCCGCAGCGAAGGAGTCTTGATTTTCAGTTCCTCGCGCAGCGTCGTGGAAATCTCTGTTTCCCTCCTCTTTTTTACAAAGGAGAAGTTGGAGATGCTGCCCAATATGGCATAGGTGATATTCTCCTTTACCTCCATGGACAGCACGAGGCCAAATTTTTTCCGGTCTTCCGGAATCAGGCCGATGCCCTTCTGTATCGCATCCTTCGGGGATTTTATCCTCGCCGTCTTTCCGCATAGCATGATATGACCGCTCTTCAGTGCGTCCACACCAAACAAAGCCATGGCGGTCTCGGTGCGCCCCGCGCCAACCAATCCCCCAAAACCGAGAATTTCTCCTCTTTTCAGTTCAAAGGAAACCCCCTTGATTTTGTCGGTAGTAAGCCCATCGGCTTTCAGCAAAACCTCTCCGGCAACGCCGCTGCCGCCGGGGAAGTTTTCGCCCAGCTCACGGCCTACCATATGCGCAATCAGTTCTTTCTTGGTGATTTCGCTGGTTTTCGCGGTCTTGATATATTTGCCGTCGCGCATGATTGATACGCGGTCGCATATCTCAAATATTTCTTCAAGCCGGTGAGAAATATATAGTATCGTAACTCCCTTTTCCTTCAGCTTTCGCACCACGTTGAACATCGCTTCAATTTCCTTCGTGGTCAGCGGCGCCGAAGGCTCATCCATCACCAATACCTTCGCGTTATGGGATACCGCTTTTACGATCTCCACAATCTGCTGATAGGCGACACCCAGATCCTGCACCTTGGCTCTGGGGTTCACATCCACACCCATCTCCCTGCAGAGCTCGCGCGTCTTCTGCTGCATTTCGGCTTTTTTAAGAAAGATGCCGTTCATCTCTTCCCTGCCGAAAAAGATGTTCTCCGCGACCGTCAAGTACGGTATGAGTATGAATTCCTGATAGATTGCCGATATCCCCTTTTCTATCGCCTCATGCGGCGTAAAATGGGTATACGTCTGGCCGAAAAGCTCTATGGTCCCGCTCGACGGCTCGTGCGCCCCCGTCAGGATTTTGATCAGCGTCGATTTGCCCGCGCCATTTTCTCCGATGATCGCATGCACTTCGCCTTCCTCAAACTCCATACTCACGTTGTCAAGCGCGACCACGCCGGGAAAAACCTTGGTGATATTGTTCATCTTTAAAACTGTACCCATATCCTACTCTCCCCCATGCAGGGGACGCAGCAGAATAAATCCTGCTGCGTCGTCCATACATGTTACCGATTTTCGAGTCTCTCCCACAATTCGATTAGTTCCAGCCGAGCGCATCCTGCCAATGCGGAACCATGTCAAAGTAGAGGGTGCTCTGATCCTTCGGGCCGGTCTTGACGTAGTCAAGCATTACGTCCACGATGTCAGCGCCGGTCTTGAGCGGCTGGATATCCGTGCTCACACGGAAGTAGCTGCCCTCAGTGTTCATCGCCGCAATGGCTTCGTCGGTGTAGTCAGCGCCGCCGATGTAGAAGTTTTCATTCTTGATGCCCATGTTCTGTACGGCCTGCCATGCGCCCAGCGCCAGCTGGTCATTGACGCAGGAAATCACGTTGATTTCCGGATGAGCCTGCAGCATCGTCTCGGTGACGTTCATGGCTTCTTCAATCGTCTGCGCGCTCTGGCGGGCAACGATCGTCGCGTTGGTGAGCTCCGTAATCTTGTCGTTCATGCCGTTGCCGCGGAGGATAACCGCTTCCACGTGGTCCAGGCAGAGCAGCAGCACATTGGCTTCGCCGCCCAGCTTCTCATTGATCCACTTCGCAGCCGCTTCGCCGTTCACAACACCGTAGCCATAGTCGTCAACGATGACATTGGCGTCGGCATTTGCAATGCCCTGCGCTTCGCCTACAACGACGATGCCGGCTTCCTGCGCTCTTGTGGTCACTTCTTCAAGGCTCTTGGTATCCACGGGGCAGGCCGAGATGGCGTCCACACCCATGCCGATCCAGGTTTCAAACTGGCTGTACTGCGTGGCCGCGTCATACGCGGGATCCGCTACGAGGCCATCGATTCCCAGTTCAGCGCATCTGTCCTGGAAGCCTTTGGTGACCGTAATGAAGTACGGGTTGTCCAGGGTTGCGGGCGACCATGCAAACTGCAGCTTTTCTTCTGCTGCCTGGGACGTCGTTGCCGCATCGGATGTAGCGGGCGCAACAGACTGCGAGGTATCCGCAGATCCCTCTTCCTTCGGGGTGCACGCCGCAAATGCCACAGCCAGCATCATAACGACCAGCATTACCGCAAAGACCTTCAAGCTCTTCTTCATTTTTTTACCTCCTGATTTTTCTCATTCGTACCGAATGGAAACTATATAACAGCCAGGACAATCCGCTGTTCAAAACAAACTATTTTCATTCCGATTACAGGGTAAGCACCACTTTGACGAGACCTTTCTCCGCAGCCAGCAGGCGCTGGAACATCTCCTGCCCGCGTTCCAGCGGAACCGTCTCGGAAACCAAATCCGTTACGTCAATCTTCTTCTGCGCGATGAGTTCAAGACATTTCTCGTATTCGGTCGTGCACGCATAGGAGGCGTTGATGGACAGCTCCTTGATGACGACCTTTTGCAGCGGAAACTCTATCTCCTTGCGCACGTTGCCCAGCAGCGTGAACCTACCGCACTTCTTCAGGGCGTCGATGCCGGCCGCCACTGTGGGCGCTATTCCCACCGCCTCAAAAGCGATATCGGCACCCTTGCCATCCGTCAGCTTCATCACTTCCTGCACCACATCCTGCTGCGCGGAGTTGATGCAGTGCTGCACGCCGCGTTTCGCCGCCAGCTCCAGCTTCACCGGATCGATGTCCACGAGTATGACGCGGGAGCAGCCCGAGATCTGGAGCAGCTTCACCACCATGCTGCCGATGGTGCCCGCCCCAAAGACGAGCGCCGTATCGCCCAGCGCAATCTCGGTGCGGTTTACCGCGTGCAGCGCAATGGCCAGCGGCTCCGTCAGCGCGGCTTCCACAAAGGACACACCCTCGGGAATTTTATAGGCGATATAGTCGGGCACGGTGATATATTCCGCCATCGCGCCCTCCTTGTGGTAGCTGTCGCACGATACCCCGAATACCTTGCCCGTCACGCACATGTTCTGCTTGCCGCGCGCGCAGAAACCGCATACACCGCAATACTCGGTGGAGTTAAACGTCACCCGGTCTCCCGGCGCAAAGCCCTTGGCCAGCGGCCCCATCGCCTCTACAACGCCCGAAGCCTCATGTCCCATAACAAGCGGCGGGCGGCGGCGGCCGGAGCTGCCGTCATATCCATGCACGTCGCTGCCGCATATCGACGCGGCTTTGACACGGATGAGCACCTGATTCCCTTCAGCGGCGGGCTTCGGTACGTCCTTGACGACGACCTTCCCGTATTCCTCCAATACCAACGCTTTCATCTATATCCCCTCAATTATCCCCTGAACTTGTACGTGTACTGGCCCTTGACATCCATCTTTATCCGAAATACACCGCCCGCCTCCGGGTATTTGTTGAGGTCGGTGTTGAGTTTTGCGGTATTCACGAACATCTCGTCCATATCCCTGCCGCCGAAGACCATCGTCGTAACAAAGGGCGCGGGCAGCTCTATCTTTTCAAGCATTTTACCGTCAGCCGGGTCGAAGCGTATTACCGCGCCGCCGCCCCACATGCCCACCCAGAGCATGCCTTCCGCGTCCACGGTCAGGCCGTCGGGCATGCCGAGCGCCTCCGGCACATCCACTACAGACCTGCGATTGCAGATAGCTCCGGTCTTTTTGTCGTAGTCGAATGCGTCCACGCGGCGCGTCGGAGAGTCGATATAGTACATGACCGTGTTGTCGGGCGAGTATCCGATGCCGTTCGATATGGTCACGTCGCCCAGCACCTTTTTCACGCTGCCGTCCGGATCCATGCGGTAAAGCGTCCCCTGCGGCGTGTTGTCGCCCGCGCCGCTGTCCAGCGCCTTGGACATCGTCCCCGCGAAGAAGCGGCCCATGCAGTCGCACTCACCGTCGTTAAACCGATTGCCCGGTTTATCAGACTCCGGACTGGCCGCAAGCGTCATCTCCCCGGTGTCCATGTCCACAAAGTAGATGCCGTGCTGCAAGCCTGCAATAAGACCGCCCTTTTCGCGCACCGCGATGCAGCCCGTATTCTGACCGACGTCCAGTATTTTCAGCGTATTGGTATCCAAATCATAAGAGAATATCTTATTGGCCAGCAGATCTATCCAGTAAAGCATGCTGTCCGTTTCGTCCCAGCAGATGCCTTCTCCGATAACGCCGCCCAGATTGACCAGCAGTTCCGCTTTTCTCATCGGTGCAACCTCCCAAGAATTTTCGATCGTTTACGCCGTGAATCCGCCGGTGACGTTGAGCTCCGTACCGGTGACTGCGGAGGCCCTGTCGGAGAGCAGATAGACGATTCCGGGCGCGTGATCCTCGACCGTCATCATGCGGCCCATGGGGATGTATTTGACGCCCTCGTTTTCCAGCCAGTTGATGTCGCGCTCCTGTGTTTTGCGGAACGCCAGCTCGCCCGGCGTCGCCACCCAGCCCATGATGATATAGTTGGAACGAATTTGCTCCGTGGCGTAGTTTTTCGCGATGTGGCGCGACAGCGTCAGCAGCGCGCCCTTTGATACCGCATAGGCTGCGCGATCCTTTTCGCCGCCGTAGCCGTGCGCGGAGCCCACGAACACGAGCGACCCGCCGCCGTTCCTGAGCATCTGCTGTACCACATACTTCGCGCAGAAGAATGCGGCCTTGACGTTAAGGGTCATCACCTTGTCAAACAGCGCTTCCTCGGTATCGGTGATATAGCCTTCGGGCAGTATGCCCGCGTAATTGACGAATCCGTTAATCCGCCCGAATTGCGCCACCGTTTCGTCCACCAGCTTCTTGCAGCCTTCAACCTTCGTCACCTCGGTCTGCACGAACATGGGCGCAACGCCGCCCTTTGCTTTTACTTCAGCGATGATCTCGCTTGCGGCTTCCTGGTCTCGTCCGCCTATCACCACGTTGGCGCCTTCCATTGCGCACATTTCGACCACACCGCGCCCGACGCCCTTGGTCCCGCCCGACACGATGATCACTTTGCCGTCCAGCAGCATATCCATTTTGTATACCCCCGCTCGATGAGATGAGTTATCCTTGCCCGAAAGACACCGTTATGCTTTATCCCATGTCTCCCTGACACAATCAACCGCTTTTTTGATGCCGTCCATACCGGTAAAGCTGGCTTCCTCGATGCACAGCCATTTATCGAAGCCGACAGACTTGAGATACGAGAAGATCTCTTTGATGGGGACTACGCCCGTACCGATAAGCACCGGAGAAAACTCCCCAGCCCTGCGCATATCCGATACATGTATGGTTTCAACGTCTTCAATCACCTTTTGCAGCACCGAGAGCACATCTTCGCCATACGCCACGATATTGCCGATATCAAAGTTTATTCCTATCTGCGTATCCCGTATGCCTTCATACACGCTGAGGAAAATTTCCGGCGGATAGGAGAAATCGATGTATTCCCACGCGCCCGGCTTGGCGTGATCCTCATAGAGCAGCTTTACGCCGTATTTACGGGCAATTTCGTCGCTCTCCCGCAATCCCCGGACAGCCAGCGTTGTGCCCTCCGGAATGCCCATGCCGGGATGAGCCTGACCTGCCAGCACGCGCAGATACATCACGTCCAGCTCGGAACACAGGGCGATATCCCGCCGGAGATACTCCATTTCACGCTCGCGCTGCATCGCGTCCGGATGGGTGAAATCGGGGTATGTGGTCGCCATTACGACCGGCAGACCTCCCTGCGCAATTTCCCGCTTCAGCCCCTTCAGATAAGTCGGGGTGTGGTTCTTGATGAACGCCATACTGACGTCGATGCCGTCGAGTCCTGCTGTCCTGGCGTCATCGATCCATTGCGCCATGGATATTGTGCCGTCGATAATTTCTTTAAAGAGTGAAACAGGCAAGCAGCTAACTTTCATGATCAATCCTCATCGAATCGGTTATAGTCGCTTTGAACAATGATACTATATCTTGTGAACTGAATGAAAAATCGGTTTTTCAGTTGCATTATAACCAAGTCTCGTTATGATTTCAAGTCTTTTTTCAAAAAAATCTTGTTTCCCTCGTCTCATTTTACAATTATTAGGTTTTCAAGGTGCTATTTGGACCAATAAGGTCGCCATTCCTGACATTTTTTTAGTATTCTAACCACATATGCGATAGCAGTATCGCAAAAAACGATTTTTCCAGATCTATTGACGCTTAGCGGCTACTTACAGTATAATTATTAACATTAAAAAACTGATTTTTGTGGTGAACAACATGGCTGTAATCCAGGACGTCGCAGACTATGCCGGCGTATCCAAAAGCACCGTCTCCAAGTTTCTCAATAACCCCGACCAACTGACGGAAGAGTATCGGACGCGCATCGAGGCGGCCGTCAACGCATTGCACTATACGCCCAACAAGATTGCGCAGAGCATGCGTACCAAGAAAACCAACCAGATAGCGCTCATCGTTCCGGATATCCAAAATCCGTTCTATTCGGAGCTCTTCAGCAACATGCGCGCCTACGCCACGCTCCTCGGATACCGTGTCATCGTGTACACCACAGAGGACGACCTGGACGAGCTGAAGAAGTACATTGACAACATTGAGAGCATCTTTGCGGACGGCCTGATCATCAGCTTCCTGGACGAGGACGAAATCGTGGGCAAGCTGGACGAAATCCGCAACCGCATCCCCATCACGCTCGTCGGCTGGGAGATACACAGCACCAGCTTCAATTCCGTCGTGCTGAGCCTCAACGAAAGCGTTTTCAAAATCACGCAGTACGTGACCGAACTGGGGCACAAGCGCATCGCGTTCCTGAACGGGCCTGCCGACAGCCGCATCACGCGGGAGAAGTACGACGGGTTTTCGCGCGCCATGCACATGGCCGGGCTCACGGTGGACGAAAGCCTTGTAAAAAACGGCCGTTACCGCCCCAAATACGGCTTTTATCACACCAGCCTGCTGATGCAGCTTAAGGAACCGCCTACCGCCATCGTCTGTGCCAACGATTATCTTGCCATCGGTTGTATCAAGTACTTAAGGCAGAATAACTATCGGGTTCCGGAAGACATCGTGGTTACCGGACACGACGGCGTACAACTCGCCTACCTGTTTGATCCTTCAATTACCACGCACGCCATGCCGCTGTATGAAATGTGCAAGGCCGCGGTGGACATGCTGATCAACAAGATAGATCATCCGCACTCCAAGAACCATCAGGCGATATTCACCACCCGGCTTATTGAGGGCAAGAGTACCAACCCCAACGCCCCCAACATCATCGACCTGTGACTCCAGAGGCCGCCAGACGGCCTCTTTTATTTGTCCAGCTCCTCAATGGTATACTTCAGATAGGTCCCGAACGCCTCGCGTATCGCTCGGGCCGCGCGCCCTCTTCCGACCGACACATGATGCCGGTATCCGCTCTTGCCGATGATGTTCAGTTTCTGCTGAAGCATGGGAATATACGCAACACCTCCGCATCCGAAAAATTCCTTTTCTATCTCGTCCCGAGTAAACTCGCCTTCATCTATGTAAAAAACGAGGCTGCCTCCGTGCGTTTTCGCGCTGGCAAACGTCATCTCCCCCGGTGCAATTCTCCCCTCGTTGCTCCCCCAGCCGCTTCCCTCTCCGTACGACTTCTTGAACATCTTATGATCCGTTACGTGCCCGCTTCCAGGCGCCATCAGCGTTTTCGGCACCGGCCCGCAGTGGAACAGTATGCATTTATCCGGCTCTTCCCCGTAGTTGTTGTTCCAGTCGAGACACGTGGCGGGCATTTCGGACGCGAGCGAGATGGCGTACATTGAAATCGCGTTGCACACGTCCAGCTCGCACGCCGCCACAAACCCGCGGTCATTGAGCTCGGAGAGCAGCACGCACGGCGCGATTCCGAGGTACATCTCAAACTCGTTCCAACAGCGCAGCGCCAGGCAGTCCAGCCCATAATCGCGAATGATGTCGTCTATCACCACGCTTACCCTGGCAAGCGTCTCGGCTTTCTCGTCCGGCACTTTGGAGAAATCGGTGTATGCCGCGAGATGCTTCTTCCTCTCCGCCACCGCTTCGTTGCCCGGCTTTATCTGCTCTACGCGGTGGAATACCTCCGAGAGATCGATGGTCTCGGTGTTAATCCCGTACTTCTGCAGCGTAATTTCATCGAAACGGATGGTCTTGAACGCCGTGGTACGCGCGCCCAGCGCACCCACCGTAAACCGCTTCATGCCCTTCACCACGCGGCACACGGCGGCAAAATCCGCGACCTCCCGCCTGAATTGCTGCGACTTCGGGCTGCATACGTGCGAAAACGTGGTGTAGGGCAGGCCATGCTGATAGAACACGTCCATCACGGAGAACTTGCCGCAAAACGCGTCGCGCCGGTTCGCAAAATCCATCTTCCCGATTTCATCCGGATACGCCTGCACGAGGATCGGTACCCCCGCGTCCTCCAGCGCGGCAATCGCGCCGTTCTCGTCGCCAAAGTTGGGCAGCGACAGAATGACGCCGTCGTATTCCTGTCCTCTGAGAAATTCCGCGTACTTTTTACCGTCGGCAGTGGATTCAACCGCGCCGTATTTCGTTACGCCTTCGGGCATTATCAGCGTCTCGTGCCCCAGACCTTCCACAACGGCCTTAATCTCATTCCTTGCCTCATCGATCAGCTTTTCGGGAAAGAATCCCCGGTTTCCAAAAAATAGCGCGAATTTCATTTCATTACCCTTCACTTTCTGGTTTCTTCAATCATTGCCCACAGGTTCTCGTCCGGCGTGTCGCCCGCTACCTGATCCCCCGTACCAACTATCAGGCGGTTCGATCCCGCATAGGCCTCCTTTAGCTCGCGCACCTGCTGCCGTACAATTTCCGGCGTGCCCTGCAGCAGCGCCCTCACCGTATGCACGTTGCCGTTAAAGCTGACCTTCTCCTGCAGCATGTCACGCACTGCTTTGATGCCTTCCACTCCATCCACGTTCCCCGGCGGGCGCTCGAAAGGACATACGCAGTCGAAGCCGATATCCACGAAATCCGGGACGATTTCCATCACGCGCCCGTGGTTATGGTTGTGCATCAGCTTTCCGCCCGCGTGGCATACATCCGTCAGCGACTTTTCGTAGGGTTTATCCCACTTTCGCCACAGATCCGGGCCCAGCAGCGCCACGCACGAGGAGCTGCAGCCGATGAAGTAAGATTCAAAAGGCGTCTTTTCAATGGCTTCGCGCACCATCCGCGACTTGAACGCGATGTAACGCTCCAGCATCTCGCGCAGCACCGCTTCATCCTCATCCATAAAATAGAACAGCGCGCCTTCAAAGCCCATTGCCTGCTCGAAGAAGTCGAAGAACGAGAGGCCGAGATCCATTTCCAGCAGGAAGGTGCCGCCCACCTCATGGTGCGCCGCGATGGTACCCGCGAAATCGAATTTCACGTCCTCATTAATATGTGCGTTGAAGAAAATCCTTGCGTCCTCCGGCGTGCTCACCGCGAAATCTTCGCTCCAGAACGGCTCATCGTCGGAATAGATATAGCTGCGTGTCAGTGTCCTGCCATCGCAGGCGACTGTCTGCCGGTCACGGTAGTTCCCGTTATCCAGCTTTTTCAGCTCGGACTTGACTTCCACATGCGGATTCAGTTCCGCCGGCGTGGCGATGCCCCAGCCTTCGCAGCCGAACTTCTTGAAAGAAGCAACCATGCCCTTATAGTGAGGCACCTCGCGCTGAAACTCCACCATGCTGATTCCCAGTACCTTTGCGGGGTAGTAAAACCAGAACTCCGGCGCACAGGGGATGTAGTCCGATTTTGTCCCTCGATACGCGTTAAGCATTCTTGTCTTGGGGTCCATCTTCGTTCCCTCCTGATCGAAGTCACGCTGCGGCGTGCGGGTTAAACCGTGATTGATAACACTATTTAGCCTGCGGATATTCGCTGTACATCAGATACAATGGCACCTCATCTTCCTCGATATCCGGGAAACGGCCCACCTTTTCCAGAAAGCGATTATCCACATTGTCATCGTTAACCTTGGAAACCTCGCCGATGAGCAGGGTGCCGGTCCCCTTTTCTCCCCAGAACTTATGGTACTGACCCGACGGCAGTGTAATGCTTTCCCCGGGTGCAACACGCACGATGGTTCCCGCGGGCGCTTCATAGTTGCGTCCGTCCATCGATATCATCACGGGCTGGTCGGAGAGCGCTTCGTCCGGCGTAGAACCGTACACCTGCACCATCAGGTTGCCGCCGCCGCGGTTGATGATATCCTCCATCTTGCTCCAGTGAAAATGAAACGGCGTAATCTGTTCCTCCTCAACGATCAGCAGCTTTTCCGCGTAAGGCTTTACGTATTTCTCCTTGTCATGAAAATTGCCGTTGCGCAGCGTGATCATCAGCAGCCCGATGCGGTAATAATCGCCGCTGCCAAAGTCCGTAATGTCCCAGCCCAACATGTTTTCGCGCACCTCGTCATATTCATGGCCTTTCGTTTCCCATTCCTTCGGGCCCCAGTAGACAAACGGCGGAAGCCGGAAATTCATTTTATCCGCAAACTCCAGCGCTTTTCTCATGATGCTGTTGATTTCAGATCGTTTCATGCTCTATCTCCCTTTATTGCGTAATCGTTGCATTTTTCACGGTGGAATCCCTCACTATCAGCCGAGGGCCTAGAGTATGCAGGGCCGCAGGCTCCGCACCATTCTCGATGCGGCGGAACAGCACCTCCAACGTCTTGATACATATTTCCGTGATCGGCTGTTTGACCGTTGTCAGTGCCGGATCCACAAGGTTCGAGAAGAGCAGATCGTCGTACCCCGCCACGGCAATATCCTCCGGAATACGCACCCCCGCATCTTTAAACGCTTTGGCAACACCGAACGCGAGAAAGTCGTTGACCGTAACGACCGCGTCCACGCTTCCCGCCGCCAAGGCTCGCCCCACATCATAGCCGTGCTCATAGTCCGGCTCCGTCTCAATGATCTGCTCGTTGTTATATGACAGACTCGCCTCCTCGTGGGCTTTGCGATATCCCTCCAGCCGCTGCCGGGAAAGCAGCAGGCTCCGATCACACGTAACGAAGCAGATGCGCCTGCGTCCGCTTTCAATCAAATGCCGGACAAGCTGATATTCCCCGTCCATCAAATCGGACATCACCACATCCGCCTCAATGCCGTTATAAGTTGTCGTACAGAAAACAAACGGAATTTTCATGCGCTTGAGCATGTAAAGATGCTCCAGATCCGGCGAAGTCTGTATTGTGGGAACGATAATCACGCCCTCCACATCGCGTCCCACAAACAAATCCACACATTTTCGTTCAAGACTCACCCGGTCGTTGGATATTCCCAGCAACAGCGAATAACCGTTCTTTTCCACCTCGCGGTTGAGTACATCCACCAGTTTGGAAAAGAAGGGGTTACGAATATCTGTCACAACAAGACCGATGGAACCGCTCTTCTTTGTAATGAGATTCCGGGCGGAATAGTTGGGGCGGTAATACATGCTCTCCGCGACTTCCAGCACCTTTTCCCGCGTTTCCTTATTGACACCCGGCTTGTCGTTAAGCGCCATCGACGCCGTAGCAACCGACACGCCCGCCACTTTCGCGATGTCCTTGATCGTTACCCGCACTTAAATTCCCCTTTTCATGCCGAGCAGATTCTTGTCCATATTGTTGGTCAGAATTATTTGAAACGTTTCAGGTTTATAAATTTCGACACGCGCTCGCTTTCTCCTTCTTTCCGGAATAATTTTTTTACGTGATTGTGCTTTTCACAGCTGCTTCGTCATGATTTATGCGGAAAAAGCGACATATGGGCCGCCGCCTGCACATTGCTGCTAATTTTAATTCTACTTTTAGTGTAAATATATCGTCTTTAGTATTGATTTTTTATACTTTTAGTGCTATTATTCCACTGTAATGAAAATAGAGGTGTTTAAATGAAAGCTGGACAGCTAATTCGAAAATATCGCAGCAGGAAAAATATGACCCTGGAAGAGCTCTCCCGATTGTCAAATCTTTCACTAAGCTATCTCTCCAAGCTGGAGCGTTCGGACAGAATACCGCCATTTGCAACGCTTCAAACGCTTGCCACGGTGCTCGATTTTGATATGACGGAAATTCTGAGCCCTCAGCCTTCCGAAAAGGCGGAGGGCGATGCGGACATCATGATACTGCGCCGCGAAGACCACAAGGCCGCGGATGACGGAAACGACGGCTACTCAATGACCCCTCTCACGGTATCCTATAAGAATACCGCGCTCTCGCCCTTTCTGCTTTCGCTGCCGCCCGGTCAGACGACTGATTTTTCGCATGACGCAGAGGAGTTTATCTACGTGCTGCAGGGCGAGCTGAAGCTCGTATATAAAGGAATCGTGCATTCTCTGACCGAAGGCGACTCGGTTTATCTCGACTCTCGCAACGTCCATCGCTTTATCAACGATTCGGGGGCTCCGGTTACGCTGCTTACCGTAAATCACATCTACAGAAGATTTTAAGTTTCCCGCATGGGGAGATTCTGACGAGAATTTAATAACGGGAGGAACATCCATGAAAGCTTTGATTTACGGAGGTCCGAGAAAGATCTCCGTAGAAGAGCGGCCTATACCGGAGATCGCGGCAGACGACGCGCTGATCCGGGTGCGCGCCAGCGGAATCTGCGGCAGCGATATTCACGGCTACCTTGGCGGAACAGGCCGCCGCGTGGAGGGGTACAGCATGGGCCACGAGTTCTGCGGCGACATCGCAAAGCTCGGCTCCAATGTAACCGGCTGGGCGGCCGGAGACCGCGTCATTGTTCAGCCTTCCATTTTCTGCGGCAAATGCGAATTCTGCAAGGCAGGCAGGACGCACCTGTGCCTGAACAAGCGGTTTCTGGGTGTGTTCGACGTCAACGGCGCGATGGCGGAATACGTCGCGGTGCCCGCCAAGCTGCTGTACCGTATGCCTGACACCATGAGCTACGTCGAGGGCGCGCTGCTGGAACCGCTCGCCGTGGCCAAGTGCGCGGTGGACAAAGTGCCGGGCGGCGTCCAGGGCAAAAGCGTGCTGGTCGTGGGTGTGGGCACCATCGGTCTTCTGATCATCTCCGTGCTGAAAGCGCGAGGCGCAAAGACCGTCATCGCGTCGGATCTCAGTGAAAATCGCCTGAACTTCGCAAAAACCATCGGTGCGGACTATACCTTCGATCCATCCAAAACCGACGTGGTCGCGGCGACTAAAGCGGTTACGGACGGCCTCGGCGCGGAAGCTTCGCTCGAAGCTGTGGGCGCGGACCGGCCCGTGAAGACGGCCATCGACTGCATCCGGTTGGGCGGTGACTGTGTGTGGGTGGGCAACTCCAAGAAGGAAATCGTCATCGACATGCAGAGCGTCGTAACGCGCGAAATCACCATCCACGGCACCTACACGTATTCCCACAAGGCCTTCGGCGAAACCATCGACGAAATGGCAGGGTATCACATCGACACGAACGCCTTCGTCGGCAAGCAGATATCCATCGAAGAGGCGCCTGCCGTGTTTGAGTACCTGGCCGCGGGCAACGACGATCTCATCAAAGCCGAGATCATATTTTAAGGAGGGATTGCATTGAAAACCGCAAACATCGACGAGCTTAAAAAAATCGCCGCGCAAATCCGCTACGATGTGGTGAAAATGATAGGCGCGAACAAGAAGGGCCACTTCGGCGGTTCGCTGTCCTGCGCAGACATCCTCGCGGCGCTCTACTTCCATAAGATGAAGTACGACGGCACCAACCCGAAGTGGGAGGAGCGCGACCGCTTCTTTCTGAGCAAGGGGCACGCCGCATATACGCAATACGCCGCGCTGGCACTTAAGGGCGTTTTTCCGGAGGAGGAGCTCTTCCATGCCAAAGCGCCGGGCTCAAGGCTTCAGGGCCACCCCGACATGCACAAGACGCCCGGTATCGAGGGCAGCACCGGCTCCCTGGGCCAGGGTATATCGCTCGCCGCGGGATGCGCTGCGGGGCTCAAAATGGACGGCAGCAAATCCAAGGTGTACGTGCTGCTGGGCGATGGCGAACTGGCGGAAGGTCAGGTATGGGAGGCCGCGATGGCCGCATACAACTTCAGGCTCAGCAACCTCGTCGCCATACTCGACAGAAACGGCCTCGGCTCCATGGACGTGATTGCCAAACGGTATGATCTCGGAGATATCGCCGCCAAGTGGCGTGCGTTCGGCTGGCAGACCATCGAGATTGACGGCCACGACATGAAACAGATCGTTGAAGCGCTGGACGCCGCGGACGGTGCCAAAGGCCCGGTTGTCATCATCGCACATACGGTGAAATGCAAGGGCGTTCCCTTCGCGGAAAACATGCCGTCGTACCACAACAACCACATGACGCAGGAAGAATTCGATAAAGCGCTCAGCGACCTCGAATGCAGCCTGTAGGCAGGAGGATAAGAACATGAAATATGAAAGCTTACGCAACGCATACGGTCAGAAGCTCGCCGAACTGGGCAAAACCAATAAAGACATCGTCGCGTTGGAGGCGGATCTCGGCAAATCCACGATGAGCTGCGTATTCGAGGCGGCGTATCCGGACCGGTTTTTTGAGATGAACATCGCGGAGCAGAACATGGCGACCTTCGCGGGCGGCCTGTCCCTCACGGGCAAAATCCCGTTCATCCATTCTTTCGCGGTATTCTCCTCCAGCCGCTGCTTCGAGCAGCTGCGCCAGTGCATCGGCGTCGGCAAGCTCAACGTCAAGGTGTGCGGCTCCAGCGCCGGCCTCTCGGACTTCGGCGACGGTGCGACACACCAGTGCATTGAAGACATCGCCACGATGCGCGTCATCCCCGGCATGGTCGTGCTGGAGCCGGTGGACGCCAATCAGGTGCGGGCGATGCTGGACACCATCGTTGCGTATCACGGCCCGGTCTACTTCCGCACCAACCGCAACGATCTGCCGGTGCTTACGCCGGAGGACGAGAAATTCGAGATCGGCAAAATCTACACGGCTCGGGATGGCAAGGACGCCGTGGTATTCGCGTGCGGCGTGATGGTCTCCATCGCGCTGGAAGCTGCGGAGCTGCTGGCAAAGGACGGCATCTCGCTGAAGGTGCTCAATGTCAGCACGCTAAAGCCGCTCGACAGCGCTTATATCCGCAGCTTCACGAAGGGAATGCGCGCGGTCGTCACGGCGGAAGAGCATTCCATCGTAGGCGGGCTCAACAGCGTCGTTTGTCAGGCACTCGCGGGCAGCTATGTTGGGCCGGTAATACCCGTGGCGCTGAACGACGTATACGGCTTCTCCACACTCGACTACGGTACGCTGATGAAAGCCTTCGGCTTCACGCCGGAGCGCATTGCGGATGATATCAAAAAGGCGCTGGGCGCATAAACGAAAGGGGATTTAAAATGTCGGACTTTCAGAAACTGAAGTATTTTGCGGGCGGACAATGGCTGGAATCCAAAACGGACAAATACATGGACATATACAACCCGAGCACAGGCGAAGTCATCGCCCAGACGCCCTGCTGCACATCGGAAGAAGTGGAAGCCGCTATCGCGGCGGCAAACGCGGCATTTCCCGCGTGGTCACAGACGCCCGTCATGAAGCGCGTACAGGTGCTCTACAACTTCCGCGATCTGCTCAACAAGCACATGGATGAACTGACTTACATCGTGGCGCGAGAGCACGGCAAGGTCTGGAGCGAAGCCGAGGGCGATATCCTCAAGGTGAAGGAACCCGTCGAGCTGGCATGCGGCACACCCACGCTGGTGATGGGTGAGTCGCTGATGAACACCTCCACGGGATATGACACCGTGCTGCACCGCGAGCCGGTGGGCGTATTTGCCGGCATCGTGCCTTTCAACTTTCCCGGCATGATCCCGATGGGCTGGATGGCTCCGCTGTGTATTGCCACGGGCAACACCATGGTGCTGAAGGCCGCTTCGATGACGCCCATGACCGCCATGCGTTTAACGGAGCTCTGGCAGGAAGCCGGGCTGCCCGCAGGCGTGCTGAATATCGTCACCTGCAGCCGCAGGGAAGCGGAAATCTTCCTCACGCACCCGGATGTTAAGGGCGTCACCTTCGTGGGCTCCACATCCGTCGGCCTGCACATCTATTCCACCGCGGCGGCGCATGGCAAGCGCGTTCAGGCGCTATGCGAAGCCAAGAACCATGGTCTGGTGATGGAGGACGCGGCGCTGGAGCGCGCGGCGCGCGGCATCATCAACTCTTCGTTCGGCTGCGCGGGAGAGCGTTGCATGGCGCTGCCCGTCATCGTGGCGCATGAGGACATTGCCGACAAGCTGGTGGAGCTGCTGGTGAAGTATGCCAAAGAGCTCAAAATCGGCCCCGCATATGACAAAGAGTCCAGGCTGGGGCCCGTGGTCACCGAGGCACACCGCAAGTTCGTGCTGAACTGGATAGAGAAGGGCATTCAGGAGGGCGCGGAGCTCGTGCTGGACGGCCGCAAGGCTACCGTCCCCGGTTTCGAAAACGGCTTCTACTTAGGACCCACGATCTTCGACCACGTCACGCCCGACATGACCGCAGGCGACGAAGAAATCTTCGGGCCGGTGGTCTGCGTCAAGCGTGTAAAGAGCTTCGACGAGGGCATCGAGCTTATGAATCGCAACCGCTTTGCCAACGGTTCCGTTATCTATACGCAAAGCGGCTACTATGCCCGCGAATTCGCCCGGCGTACGCACGGCGGCATGGTGGGCGTCAATGTCGGCATCCCGGTGCCGGTGGGCATATTCCCCTTCTCGGGCCACAAGAACTCCTTCTTCGGCGATCTGCACGCGCTGGGCAAGGACGGCGTGAAGTTCTTCACCGAGACCAAGTGCGTCACCTCCATCTGGTTCGACGAGCACGAGAAGAAGAAGACCTCGGTCGATACCTGGGACGGCTCTGTGGGCGGCCGCTGAGCGCATCCTTCCAATACCAACAACTCCTTATTTTCACCATGGGCTGCGGCACCGGCTGCAGCCCTGGCTTTTCTTTTCGCAACCAAACGGACGCGGTTTCACCCGGAAGCCGTCCACAAAAAAGACTGGCAAGGCGGGGAAAGCCATGTTATAATCGTACACGAACCGATTTTCGAACATGTTTTTCCGCAAAATAAAAACAGAAAGAGGCCTCTTTATGAAAGAACTGGTCGTCATTACCGGCGCAAGCTCCGGCATTGGCAGCGAGCTTGCCAAACGTTTTTCCGCGGAAGGACATCCGCTGCTGCTTCTCGCGCGGAGGAAGCAGGACATGCAATCGCTTTCGCTGCCGGACTGCCTCTGCGAAGCAGTCGACATCCTCGACTTGGACGCCTACAGAGCAGCGGTTCGCAACGCCGAGGCACGCTACGGCAGAACGGGCCTGCTCATTAACAACGCGGGCGTGATGCTGCTGGGCGACTCCTGGGTGCAGGACGTTGACGAATGGCACCGCATGGTGGACGTTAACGTCAAAGGCGTTATGAATGGCTTCTCCCTGGTTCTGCCCGATATGGTGGCGCGGCGGGGCGGCACCATCGTCAGCATCAGCTCCATCGCAGGCCGCAAGACGTTCGGTCAGCATGCGGCGTACTGCGCGTCCAAGTTTGCGGTGCACGCGCTCTCGGAGAGCGTACGCGAGGAGGTCTGCAAAGACAACGTGCGTGTCATCGTAATAGGGCCCGGCGTTACGGATACGGAGCTTTTGTCCCACACCACCAGCGACGCCATCAAAGAAAGCTATACCGGGTGGAAGCAGGAGATAGGCGGTGCGATGAGTCCCAAAACCGTCGCCGATACCGTTTATTTCGTATACAGCCAGCCGCAGAACGTCTGCATCCGCGAGGTGCTTTTGGCGCCCACGATGCAGCAGGGCTGACGGACAGGAGGATAAACTGTGGCAACACTTTTTAATCGTACCTATACCCGGCACGAGCTGATGAAGTACATCGGCGATGTCTCTCAGGTTGCCGACGCGCGCCAAAGCAAATTGACCTCCGGGCGCGCACAAGGCGTCTCGGTGATCGATGTCGTTACGGGCGGCGGTCTTTGCGTATCGATACTGCCCGATCGCGGCATGGATATGGCATGGGCCAGCTGCAGAGGCATCCCGTTTTCGTGCGTTACCAAAACGGGCGTCGTCTCCCCCGCGTTTTATGAAAACGCAGGTTTGGGCTTCTTCCGCAGCTTTACGGCGGGGCTTTTAACCACCTGCGGCCTGACGCACACCGGCCCCGCGGGCGAGGACGCCGGCGAGCAGCTGGGCGTACACGGGCGCGTCAGCCACATCCCGGCGGAAGACGTTTCGGTGTATAAAGAATGGGAAGGTGACGACTTCGTGATGCGGATCCGCGGCAAGATGCGCGAGGGCGCGTACTTCGCGGAGCAGCTGACGCTGACACGCACCGTCACTGCGGTGATGGGCGAAAATAAGCTGCGCATCAGCGACGTGGTGGAGAACTGCGGTTATCGCGAATCCCCCTTCATGCTGCTGTATCATTTCAATTTCGGCCACCCGCTGGTCGGCCCGGATACGCGGCTGTACCATACACCTGCCGCCATATCGCCCCGGGATGATGCCGCCCGCGCCGGTCTTGCCGCGTGCGAAACCTTCCACGCGCCGGAACCCGGTTATCAGGAGCAGGTGTTCTTTTACGACATGGCACCCCAAAGCGATACCGTGCGTGCGTGCCTGTATAACGAAAAGCTCGGCATGGGCGTAACCGTTTCGTACCTCAAGAGCCAGCTGCCCAATTTCACGGAGTGGAAGCACATGGGCGAAGGAGAATATATCGTGGGCATGGAGCCCTGCACCAACCCGCCTATCGGGCGCAGCGCGGCGCGTGCGCGCGGCGAGCTGCAGTTTCTGCAGCCGGGTGATCAGCGCCGTTTTGATATCGAGTTGGGTGTGGTGGACGGAAGGGAAGCGCTGGACGCGCTGTTTGCATAGCCACGGTCCGGATTCCGAATCCAACAGGGGCTGCCGGTTTATATATCGGCAGCCCCTTGCTTTACGCTCTATTCGATGCCAAACGCCCGGTTCTGCGCGCTGACCGCTGCCCGCAGCTCCTCCAGCGATTTGGCGCTGAGTTCGTATACCAGATGCTCCGGCTGCACCGCTTCCAGCACCCGCAATATCGCCCCATCCTCGAAAGGCCTGTGCGGATCCATTGCGCCCACATGCTTCATCGCCGTTATCAGCCGGGGGATGAACTCCATCCCGGCGTCAAAGCTGCCTAAGATGCGCCGCGTACCCGTAATGGAGCTGTTCAGGTGAACGGTACGGATATGCCGCTGTGCTTCGCCCAAATCCTTCAGTCGTTGCAGTATATAATCCACCGCTTCCTTTTCATCCGCGAGGCCGGGATTCGTGTTCATCAGATGGCTGATGTCCAATACGAAGCCCTTGCGCGGATACGTTACGCGCTCCAGCAGCTTCATCGCCACCCCGGCCTCCAGAAACGTGAGGCCAGGCAGCCAGTGGTTTTCAAACCGCAGCTCGAAGCTCTCCGGCACACCACGCAGCGCTTCGTTGAGCATTTCGATGTAAGCATCGGCTATCTCCGTATCGGTATACGGAAATTCGCCGCTGTAACAGTGCGCCAGCTCCGAATGGCTCACATGCACCACCGCATACCGAACACCCATGCGCGCCGCATCAAGGAACTCCCCGTGCCGCTGTTGTACGAATTCCTCCCGCGTGTCCGCGAAATAATAGCCGCGCCAGTTCTCCCGGCTGTCGAACTGCCTTCGCAGCGCATCCATATCGACGCGCCAGAAGTCGAGAAACGTGGGCCAGTAAGGCATATGCCTGCCCTTCACCGCCTCCATCGGCACCGCGTCCTCCTGCGGGTTCTCCCAGCGCATCAGCTCCAACCCGTCCAAGCGGTGCTCCGTCAGGAAAGCGCGCACGTTCTCCGCGCTCCCGTCAAACTTTTGAATACTGTATTCATCGTCAGAAAAACTGAGCAGTCTGTCCATCCGTTTCCTTTCAGCGCCTCCCTCAGCCCACTACGTCCGCATATCGGTAACTCGGCGAGGGTCTGCCCGGGCTTAGGCAGTTGACCGCAACCGGCTGAAAGCACACGCTGCCGCCGCACGCCTTTAAAACCGCATCCAGCACAATGGCTTTCAGTGTCTCAGGGCTGGTCTGCACGCGCGCGTTGAGTATCAGCTGCGCCTCGGTTGCCGTCCCGGCGTCACCGCGCAATTCCAACGTCTGCGCCCTTCCGGTGATGTTCCCCGCCAGATGATTCCGCTCCGAGCTGAGCCATAGCTTCACATGCCCCACAGGCAATTCCATCGCGTCAAAGCGTGTAGCCAGCCCTGCCAGCAGTCTTTCCGCAAAGACGTTCCAATCCGGCGCTTCACATTTCAGCAGCGCCTTCATATTCAGCCAGCCCAGCACCGCTTCGCCCCGCGCGTATATGTCGTAGTCCACCTGCGCGATATGCGTTCCGGCTTCCCCAGCCTGCTCCGACAGCGCCATCCATTCCTCCAGCCTGGCCCCGGTTTTGGCGCTTATCGCCATCACGTGCGCCAGCGGCCACTGCCTTAAGCAGCGCGCCTCCAGCGTCCCCACGGCCTCCGGCAGAAGCAGTTCCGTCTTGTTGATCAAAATTACGTCCGCTTCCTCCAGTTGCTTGCGAAGAATATAAAGCGCGCTTTCCTCCAAGCCGGAGTCACGGCCGTCCAGCAGAACCGCCAGCTTGTCCGTATCGACAAGCACCGTAAGCGGCGCAACCTCCAGCGTTTCCCGGCAGCGCTGCTTGACAGGCTGCAGTATGGTCGCCGAAAGGTCGGTACAACTGCCCACCGGTTCTGCCAGTATCAAATCCGCACCCGAGTCCTTCAGCGCTTCCGCGGCGCGCAGCATCCCATCGAAGTTGCAGCAGAAGCAGCTTCCGCTGACCTCTTGTACCTGCACGCCCGCCGTACCAAGATACGCGGTGTCCACCAGTTCCGGCGCCTGATCGTTGGTAATGAGCCCGACGCATTTGCCGCGCTCCATCCAACGGCGGGCCGCCTCCCAGAGCAGCGTCGTCTTTCCCGCGCCCAGAAATCCGCCGACGAATATGATTTTAGCACGTTGCATCATTGCACGTCACCCCCCGATTCGACGTTGGCACAGCCACACCCGCAAGCCTCCGTCGCGCCCTTGAAAAGCCGCTGCAGGCCCCGCGTGAACAGCAGCGCCGCCGCCTGCCCGCCCAGCACGGGCGCAAGCATGTATACCCAAAAGAAGCCTCCGATGCCGTCCGGGAACGCGGCGCGCCCCCATCCGAACAGCCACGCGACCAGCCGCGGCGAAAAATCCCTCGCCGGATTGAGCCCCGCTTGTGTCAGCGGCGCCAGTACACAGATGATTGCGGTAACGGTAAGCCCCACGAAGAGGGGTGTCATGTTATTATCCGGCCTTCCCACGTTGCAGCCTTCCGTCAGGGCGAATATGATCAACACCAACACGAACGTCCCCAACGCTTCCGCGCCCATTGCCAGCGGCAGCGAAACCACCGCGGAGGAACCGGGTATCTGATAATACTCGCCGAACATCCGGGCCGTCAGTACGGAATCCGCCGAGCCGCGCACGATGCCGCCGGACTGCTCGAAGGACGCGATGGACGGGGAAAACAACGCATACAGCACCAATGCCGCGAAAAACGCACCCAGAAACTGTCCCGCCAGATACGCGGGCAGCTTTCGGGCGGACATCCTCCCGCTGGCTGCCATCGCC
Organism: Bacillota bacterium; assembly: GCA_023460085.1. GTDB lineage: Bacteria > Bacillota > Clostridia > Christensenellales > SZUA-584 > JAEWCC01. Next base: position 24,275 of record JAEWRI010000040.1, read on the forward strand.
AGCGAAACGGCAGGGTTGAGATGGGCGCAGGACAGATGCCGCGTCGCGTAGATCGCAAGCGTAACGCCCGTACCAAAAACGAAAGCAATCTGCAACAGCCCCTGCATCGCGTCAAACAACACCGATACCGCCACCACTCCGCAGCCGAAAAACACCAATATAAATGTTCCGAGCGCTTCGCCGACAAACTCGCGTATACTTTTCATTCCCCTGTCACCTTTCGCCGCGGGCTACTCGTCCCACTCTATCGCTTCGATATGCTGCGGATACCACTCCGCCGCCTTGCGGACGCCCGCCTCCATCGGCATCGCGCCCCCGGCCATCGCGACGAGTGTGTTGACATGCTGCGCTTCCCCTTCGTACGGGAGTATCTGCACGCGCGCACCCACGCAATCCACCAGCGCCGTACGTCCTTCCAGCCGCACGAACCCCTTTACGCGGTGGGTATCCTCTACGAACATCGCGAGAAACTTCTCCAGTTGCGCCAGCGTCATGGTCTCGCGCAGCACGATGCGCAGCTTCTGCAGACTCACGTCCTTCAGGTGATACGCCGGGCCGCCGCCTGCCTGCGCGGCTTCGTGCAGCCCTTCCAGCCAAGACAGTTTCACCTGTCCGTAAGTGGTGCGTCGAATTTGCGCGTCGGGCTTCACTTCCCGGATCAACGCCTCCGCTTCCGCCAGCGCCTCCTCCGGCACGAGATCCGTTTTGTTAAGCAGTACAAGGTCGCTCACCGACACCTGCTTGCGGCAGACGCGCGCGGTGATCAGCACCTTTTTGAAGCTGACCGCGTCCGCAAGGCAGACGCAGCCCATATACTCAATCTCCTGCGCGCCTTTGGCTTGTGCCAGCACCTTCTCAATATGGGTCGGGTCGGAGAGCCCGGAGGCTTCCACGAGTATGATGTCGGGTTGCTGTGCGGCGGCTCTTGCCAGCGCGTCTTCAAACTGATCCAGCCGGCACGAGCAGAATATGGAGCCGTTGTTGATCTCGTCCACCTGCGTGCCGGTTTCCCGGAGCAGCGCGCCGTCGATGCCTTCCCGGCCATACTCGTTGACGATGACGCGCAGCCGCAGCCCCGCCAGCTGTGGAATCAGCCCCTTCAAGAGCGTGGTTTTTCCGGCTCCCAGAAAGCCGGTGATCAGCCAGAGCTTCGCCATGGCGCCCTCCTGTTTACATAGCCTCTTGGATAGCCGCTTCCAATTCCTCGCGGCTGGGGATGATGGATGAGAACTTCAGCTTGCCGTTGATATAGATGGACGGCAGGTTTTTAACGCCCATCTTCTTGCATCGCGCGATGTTCTCCTTCTCCGTGAACTTGTATTCCACGAGGTCGATGCGATTTCCGAAATGGTCCTTGCCCTTCTGCGCCGCGCCCATCATATACGTGCAAGCCGCGCACGTGGCCGAATCCAGTGTGAACACCTCCACCAGAGGCCGCGCCAGATGCTCGTAGTCCGGCAGCTCCACGTCGATGCCATCGTCCGCCGCTACATAGTTCTCCACCATACTGCGCGTCTCCTCAGTGTGCAGCACGGCCTGCGCGACGCCTATCGTATTCTCCACCGGCACCGCGTATGGCATGTCGCAGCCCGGCGCGACGATCAGGTTCTTCTTGTTCTCAATGCGATCCAGCATATCCACAACGTACTTCATGTTGTCCTGCTGTGTGCCGTGCAGCATCACCGTCGTCAGCGGAATGTTGCCGCCGATGGTGATGTTGTATTTGTCGGTAATCGCCTTGGCCGCCACGATGTCCACGTTCTCGTCGATGGAGATGGAATCCGGATGCGTCTGGCACATCACCTCAATGTTCCGCGTGGCATCGCCGCAAACAAAGAACGAGGAAAACGCACCCTTTGCCTCGATAAACGAGAATATTTCCCTGTAAGGCCCGGTCAGAAACTGCTCGAAATGCGCGGAAGATATCTGCGACACCAGCGGATCGACCACCGCGATAATATCCATGCCCGCTTCAATGTAGTATTCGCTCATCGTCTTTGCCGCGGCGACGCAGTATGCCAGCAGCTTTGCCACGTATTCCTCGTCGTCAAACATATCCATGAAGATGTCGTTGCCCCGCAGATGCGACGCCAGCGTAAACGGCCCGCAGACCAGTCCGTACAGCGCGGTTGTGCTGCCCACCTCTTTTTTCATGCGGCGCATCACATCCAGTATCATGGGGATACGGCCGTCTTCCTTCTGCGGTATGGTGCAGACGCACGGTATCTGCGTCGTCTGAGACAGCGGGTGCGTTTTAACGGAAGGGGGGCCTTCCTCTGCCCACACCAGCTCACAGCCCATGATCTCGGCTTCCACCTGCAGGTCGAACAACACCGGCTGGCCGCTGGGCTTATACAGCTTATTGACCGCCATCAGGGCTTCGAACAGCTTATCCCCGTCCGTCAGCACCTCTGTCGCGTTATATCCCACCAGCTTGCCCGCATGAACGCCAGCAAAGGGTACCCACGGATTCTGCGTGGTCTCCTCGTGCCTCAGCGTCGCAAACAGTATTTCCTTTGGATTGTTCATGTCCCTTTCCTCCCTGTGATGATTGGGTTTAAATTTCTGTTTCTGCTTTGTGAGCCTGTTCTTTTCCGCAGTCTATATATCCAATCGCCTGCCGAATTCCGCAGTACGCGCCATCCGGAACGCACCGCACCGCCAGTATCCCCTCCGAAGGCGATAAGACTTCAACCAGACACTTTTCCGTTTCGGCTTCGCACAGTACTTCACCCGTTTTTACGTGGCTCCCCGCGTTTATGCGCCACGTCAGCCGCACCGTCTTGTATTCCAGATCCATCTCCTTGCGTCGGCATTCGCACACCGCACGTGCCGGTACGGCGAAACGCGGAATCCGGATGGGCTTCATCCGCACCCGCCGCTTCTTCGCCGTGATAGGGGCACTGCACACCCTTGCATTCGGCATTCCGGCTGTGGTATGCGCAGCGGATTTTCGGCCATCCGCCAATATCCAACCCAAAATGCGTCCTCATGAACGCCGCGGTGGTGTCCAGTGCGGTAAAGCATACGCGCTTGCAACACCGCGGTCCGCCCAGCGCCGCGATGTCGCGCAGGCATTCGGACGTCAGTTGATTGACCTTTCCCCATGTTTCCTCAGAATACGGGCTTGTATCCGTCAGCAGCGACAGAAATATGCCGCTTCCCACCGCCGCGCCGCACGCTCCGTACCAGCCGCAAAAACCCGGCAGCACGTTGCGCGCACGCTCCGCGGCCGCCGACAGATCGCGCTCCAGCAGCTCTCTGCAGTCTCCTTTTACACGCCGCGCCGCCGAAAGCAGCACCGCGGGCATCAGGTAATGGTGTTCCGGGCAGTGCATGGAAAACGCTTCATTTCCCCAGGCCTGCTCCAGCATGCGCAGCGGTGAGACCCCTGTATCAAAGCCATCCAGCGCAACCCTCGTGATATCCGCGATAACCTCGTCCTTTATCTGATAAGCCATTTGCGCGTCCACTCCCAGCGACCATCCGGCGAAGGGTACAAAAAATAAACTCCTCCCCCTCCGAAAGGCGATTTTCAGCTTTTTCAGGCAGGTCTTCCGGCTTAAAGCTCATCTGGCCGAGAGCGTCTTCCCAATAGCGATGCTATCAGTGACTGGTATTGAAACCAGCTCCTCCATCCCTTTCACGGCAGCGGGGGCTGCGCCCGATTTTCACGGGCTTCCCTGGCACCTGAAAAAGCACCGATTCAACTATGCTTATTATAAAGTTTCGTCGCACGGTTTTATAGGAAAATACAATCATGTTTTGTACTTTATTTCTCTGTATCAGGGAAAATAAAAAAATCCGCCTTTCGCCTGCTTTGCCGGGACGCAATGGGTCGCAAAACAGGCGCTTTTTCACACGACGGAATGGATACACGTTTCATTATTACGGTCTCGGCCAAATGTGGCTCTGCTGCTCAAAGAAATAAATCTGACTGTTCAGCGCAGCTTCTCCTTCAGCAGGCATTTTCCGGCTGTACGAGCCGTCCGGCAGGAGTTCACGCGCCTTTTCGGTGTCACGAAAGGCGGTTTCCAGCATGTCCATGATACGTCCGGCGATATCATTGTCCAGTATCGGGCAGGCTACCTCGATGCGCCGCTCGGTGTTGCGCGTCATCCAGTCCGCGGAGGAGATGAACACCCTGCGCCGCTCACCTTCGCCGAAGCAATACACGCGCGCATGCTCCAGAAAGCGCCCTACAATGCTGATGATGGCGATGTTATGCGTCAGGCCGGGAATGCCGGGACGCAGGCAGCAGATGCCGCGAACGATCAGTCGGATTTTCACGCCCGTACAGGAGGCCTCCACCAGCTTATCAATAATGTCTTTATCCGTCAGGGAGTTGAATTTGGCGAAGACGGAAGCGGGTTCGCCGTTTTTTGCGTGCTCTATCTCCTGCTGCAGCAGCTGCAGTATGGACTGGCGCATGGACGAGGGAGCTACCAGCAGCCGCTTATACTTTCCGCTGATGTTGTTGACGAGTATGTCGTTAAAAAGCGCCACCGCGTCGAGACCAATCTCCGGATGGGAGGTGATCAGCGACAGATCGGTATACTGACGTGCGGTGCGTTCATTGTAGTTTCCGGTGCCTATCTGCGTGATATACTGTATGCTCTTTTCGGTCTTGCGCGTGATCAGCAGCACCTTGCAGTGTACCTTGCATTCCTCCACGCCGTAAATAACGCGGCAGCCCGCTTCCGAGAGCCGGGTTGCCCATTCGATATTGTCCTCCTCGTCGAAGCGCGCGCGCAGTTCCACCACCACCGTAACGTCCTTGCCATTCTCCGCCGCGCGTATGAGGCTGCGCACGATCTCCGATTCCTTGCCCACGCGATACAATGTCATCTTGATGGAAACAACGTCCGGATCGCCGCCCGCTTCATACATCAGCCGGATGAAAGGCCGCATGGACTCATAAGGGTAAGCCAGCAGGATATCCCGATCCAGCGCTTGCGAGATCATGCCCTCTCCGGCGCGGATACGCTGGGATTCCTGCGGCAGCATCGGCTCGAACAGCAGCCTGCCGCGCTGCGCGGGCGTCAGCATGTCCTCCAGCTTTGGCACATATGAAAGGTCCAGCGGCGAATCGGTAAGAAACACATGGCTCTGATCCAGCAGCAGCTTCTTGCATATGTAGCGGATGAACTCCTTCTTGAGCTCTCCGCGGATTTCGAGCCGCACGGGCGCGAGTTTTACGCGCTTTTTCAGCAGTTCCTTCATCGTAAACCGAAAGTCGCTGTCCTCGTCGAACATCGTCGTGTCGGTGATGATATCGGCGTTGCGCGTCACGCGGAATATCATTTTGTCCAGCAGGTTGTGGCTGCCGAACATCATGTCCGCATAGTGAAAGATGATATCTTCCGCCAGCACAAAGCGCACGCCGCTGCCCGGGAGCATCACCATGCGGCTGAACGCGCCGATAGCCGGAATGATCCCGAATGTCATATCGTGATGGCTTTCAAAATAGACGCCGATGTAGATTCCTTTGTTCACAAGGAAAGGAAACGGATGCCGGTTGTCGATGATCTGCGGGGAAAGCAGCGGGTAGATTTCCGACATATAGTAACTGCGGATGGTCGCTTCCTCTTCCTCGCTGAGCTCCGCCATATCCACACGCCGGATGTTGTACTTCGCAAGCTTCTTAATGCAGGCGTGGTACACCGCATCCTTGCGCGCGACGCCGCGGCGCGCGTGTTTCATCACCGCGGCCACCTGCTCCCTCGCCGTCATCCCCGTCTTGTTGTCGGTCGGGGCACCCTTAATCAGCATCTGATCCTGAAGGCTGCCCACGCGGATCATAAAGAACTCATCGAGGTTATTCATGAATATCCAGATGAATTTCAACCTTTCAAACAGCGGCACATTGCTGTCCGTCGCTTCCTCCAGTACCCGCTCGTTGAATTTCAACCAGCTTAACTCCCGATTGATAAACACCGACTGTATCGGCTTGGCCTTGCTCATACCGCTCCCCCGCCCCATACTTTTTCGATCAGGTAACCTTCGCGTACGCCGAACGGGCTCAGCACAATCCGGCTGACGCCCGCCCTTTTCGCGATGGTGCGCAGCGCAATGAATCCCGGTGCCAGCGTATGAATTCTATCCGGACAGATCCTCATGACAATTTCGTAATACCGATCCTTGTCCGTGACCACATTCAGCAGCGCATCCAAATCGCTTATCGGGTACGTATAATGCTCCGCCGGTTGAAGCGGCGCCGGTATTATCGCCTTGTGCACCTTCGCGACCGCGCGTGCAGTGCCCCCCACAGAGCACAGCGTATCAAAACCGGTGTTGTCTATCCAGCCTATCTCATCCATGTAGCCGTTCATGGCGGCTTCGATACGCGCCATCTCTTCCGGCTCCGGCCTCATTCCCCGCACGTAATCGTGGCAGAGCCGTAAAGACCCTGTGGGTATACCGGCGTTCCGGTGGAGCTTGCCCTTGCGTATCCATACCATCTCAATGCTGCCGCCGCCAATATCAATTGCCAGCGCGTCGCGCACACCCATCAGGCGTTCCACCGCCAGATAGTCGTAGTAGGCTTCCCTTTCCCATGTAACGATATCGACATCAATGCCGGCTTCGCCCCGGATCGCGTCCAGCACTTCCTTCTGGTTTTTCACGCCGCGCAGCGATGCGGTTGCAAAACAAAACGCCTGCGCCCCCATACCGGCTGCTTTCCGGGTCAGCGCGGCGACCGATTTGGCCGCACGCTGTATCCCTTCCGGGCCCATGCGTCCGTCCCGCACATAGCCGATGATGCCTGCCATGTCTTTTTGCCGCTCAACCAGCGCCATCTCACGCGCTCCCATGCGGTAAACCGCCATATGAATAGAGTTGGACCCCAAATCTATGGCTGCGAATGTCCCTTCCTCAAAACTCATAGCAGCTCTTCAAGCATGCGGATATCGCCGCGATAGTCCTTCCACACCTCCACCGCTTCCCGGTAAATTTCCTGCTGACAGCCGGAGAATATACCCGCGCATACGCCGCAGCGGTAAGCGAAATCCGCGTCGCCGGACTCCGCCGCAAGCGAATGCAGCAGCGTCATGTGCTGGCTGACATCGCACAGCATGCCCAGCTCGTCCTGAATTTTTTTCAGCCCTTCCGCAGCTTTCAGCGCCCGCCGCGGAATCATCGCATCCATGTTTTCCAGCGCGTAGCGTACCTTGCGTACCAGCACGCGGTAAGCATGAACTTTCTCGGGATCGCTCATGCCCGACTTCTTGAATGTGTTGAGCTCCGCAATCCAGGCTTTTACCTTTTCCAGCGCTTCCTGGGTGCTGCGGTTGTCCCCCGATGCCTCCGCTGCCGCTTTGACGTGTATATCCGTCCACATGGCAACGATACCGTCGGAGAACTTTCCCTGCATATACGCTTCCCGGATACTATCCCGGAAAGCCGCGCGCTTTTCGGTCAACTTCTGCTGCAGCGAAGAAAAGTCTATCTGCGGGTTCAGCGCGTATATCAGGCCTACTTCTTCATCCAGCAAGTCCGCGTGACGCGCTTCGTCGGTATCGTCGATCAGTCTTTGCAGATCCTCCAGATACCGGGCGGTCTTATCCCCAAAATACGCCTCATAGGCGTCCACGGTGGCCATCATTTTTCTCGCCTCGACGCGCAGTTTGTGAACCGCCGTCCTCTCAAAGGAATAGGCGCTCAGCGCGATATACGCCTTCATCAACGCGAACAACTGTGCCGCAGGCGGTTGCATAGCCCCCATATCCGCATACTTTTTCAGTTTCTTCTCCGGGTTCACGGGCTGGAATCCCGAAGCCTTGACGCGCAGCGCCTCAAACCACGGCGATCCGCAGCGCTCCAGACTGGCCTCCCTCGCAAGACGCGCGGCGTATACGTCCAGCGGCTGCGCGGGCTTACCCATGCTTTTCAACTCCAGCGCGCGTAACTCACCCTTAAGGTCGTCATCCTCGAACCGGCCCAGCATGTGAACCAGCTGGTATTGCGCACCCTCCCCTTCGGAAACAAGGCGCGTCTTCTGTTCAAATGCCGCGGCGAACTGCAGCTGAAGCCGCTTGTCCTGCATGACCGCTGAGATTTTTTGGGATATCTCCTGCGGGAACTGCGAGGGTTCGAAACCATTCTGCGGCAGTGCGGAGACTGCCTCCCGTGCCGCACAATCCGCCGGATCTTCCAGCACCGCCATCTGCGACAAACCATTCGGCCCTGCACACAACACCAGCACGATGTTGTTGCTCAACAGATCCGCGTCCGCGGTATCGAGAAACAGGCACTCCAGAAGCACTGCGTCCCCGCTCTTCTCTGACATCGCCTTTAGCTTATCAAGCTTTGCGCCCTCCGCCGGTTTCAGCCATATCTTGCTTTCCATTCCGCTACCTCCCGTTATCAATAACCGCCTTATGCGGTCTCATCGCATCCCAAGTATGCGCGCTCTATGCTCTTGCGATCCGCGGTTCTGCTTCCGTGTCTAAAACGCGCTGAATCAGATAGCCTTCCCGCACACCGTACGTACTCAGATGCACCTTTTCCGCACCCGCTGCCTTCGCCAGCCGCCACAGCATCACCGCTCCCGGAACCAATGTTTCTATGCGTCCGGGACACACCCGGCACATCAGCTTCACGCCTCCGGCGTTCAGGCGCAGCACGTCCTTGTACACGCCCTTAATATCGATCGCGTCCATCACGTAAGTCTCCATCGGCAGCGTGCTTCCATGCAGCGTCTGGTGCATCTGCCCCAGCGCGCGCGCCGTTCCGCCGATACAGTACATGTCCAACCCCCGCGCTTCATCAAGCCACATAAACTCAGAAATGCCGCTGTCAATACAGTTTTTGATTTTTTTCATTTCTTTATCCGTAGGGAGAAGACCTGAAACAAAGCGGCGGCTAACATTCACGCAGCCCTGCGGAATACTCTGTGTATACAATACTTTCTTTCGCTTTAACAAGCTGGCCTCCATGCTGCCGCCGCCCAGATCCACAAACAGGCCGTCAGAGGCGTGCATCTGGTATTGCGCGCCAACGAGGCCCAGCTTTGCTTCTTGCTCGCCGCTCAGCGTTTCCACCTCCAGGCCGGTAAACGTGCGCACGATCTCCGCAAGTTTCGCGCCGTCCTTCACGGCGCGGAATGGCGCGGTCGCAAAACAGTATGTGCCATCCGGATTAAAATGGGATGCAAGCATCAGCAGCCTGCGCAATGCTGATATCAGGTTCCTTACCCCTTCGTCCCTCATTGTGCCGTCTTTCACATAGCTGATCAGCTGGACAAACTCTTTCTCGTTAAACAGGCACTCAAACCCGTCCTTATTAACGCTGTATACCACAATGCGAACCGTATTGGACCCGATATCCACGATGCTGTATTTCATGCCGCAACCCCTGAAAGTATTTAAACCTACTATTACACCCTTATATTACTACCGCGCGACTCCTTTTTTGTTAACGCAAGGTAATGTGCGCGTATTCTTTCCGTTAAATCAGCGTTACAGGCTCCTTTCGGCCAGTGAAGCCAGCTGACTGCGTTCCACCTGGCGCAGCGTGACGTGGCCCGTCAGCGTGTGCTCCTTCATGCGCTCCACCACGTATACCAGCCCGTTGGATTTGGAGTCCACCAGTACGTTGTCGATTTGATTGTCGGACGGGTCTCCCAGAAATATAAACTTGGAGCGTTCTCCCGCCCGTGTGAGCATCAGCTTTGCCAAATGCGGGGTAATCTCCTGCGCTTCATCGACAATCACAATGGCATCGGTAATCGTCCTGCCGCGCATATAGGTAAAGTTTTTAATTTCAAACACCCCGCGCCTGCGGTACTCGTCGATGAACTGTTCCACAAAGAAGCCTTCCTCGGGACGCTTGGCACGCTTGGCCTTGCCCGCATCCCTGTCGGCGGACATCAGGTTGTCGATGGCATCGTAGAAGCTGCCCATCCACGGCCGCAGCTTCTCCTGTTCCGTACCGGGCAGATAGCCGATGTCATTGCCCGCAGGCACTGTGGGGCGTACAAATACGACTTTACGATATTCGTGCTGCTCCAATACCTTCTCCAGCGCGACCGCTGTCGCCAGTATTGTCTTGCCGCTGCCCGCGCCGCCCGTGATGGATACGAAGGGGATGGTCGGATCCATCAGCAGTTCAAACGCCATTTTCTGTTCCGTGTTGAGCGGACGCAGCCCCCACGCGGCGTAGTTTGCATAGCGCAGCGGTACAAGCCGCCGCCCTTCACAGCGCGCGATGACCGAGTGCGCGGATGCGCCGCGCTGCGCCGCCACAACAAACTCGTTGGGCAGCAGTTCTTCCCCTCTCGGCGCGGGGGCTCCGCCTTCATAGATTTTCGCGATACGCTCCGCCGACAGCGAGACATTGACATAACCGCAGTAGAGCTGCTCCGTTTTGATCTTATCCGTCTCATAGTCCTGCGAGCTGATGCCGCACATCTCCGCCTTGATGCGCATGCATACATCCTTGGATACGATAATGGCTTCCTTGTCATCGCGCTGTTTGATTTGAAGCGCGCAGCTCAATATATCATTGTCGCTCTTCTGCGCCGGAAACGGCGTCGTTTCTGCGAACGCCCGATCCGGAAACACCGCCTTCAGCCTGATCTCATTCTCCAGCGCAATACCGTCGGTAACACACTGCTTGCCGCAGCCGTCGATGGTGCGGTGCAGTGCGCGCACAGCTTCCCGCGCCTGATAACCCGGCATGCCTTCGCGCATCTTGAGGGTATCCAGCTCCTCCAGCACGGTGGTTGGGATATAGACGTTGTTACCCCGGAAGTTGAGAAAGCACCATGGGTCGTGCATCAGCACATTGGTATCGAGTATGTAGTTTTTGCGGTTGTCTCCGTTGCCCATCGGGTAGTCTCCTTTCAAATAATCAGTCATAACAAAAAAGCCGCCTTAAAAGACGGCAGCAAACGCTTCTGCACTGTGTCTGCGGTTATGTCCGCATGAATACGGTCCTGTGGTATCTCTTTTGTCAAATCCGACACCCGCATCATATAAACTTAGGTACATTGTAGCGCCACGCTGCAGTCTTTTCCCCACGGAAATGTTAAGCGTTTGTTTAGTTATGATTATTGGCCTCGCCATTGTGGTGAAATTTCGAGCATGCCGGTCTGCGCTGATCAGACATTTACAAAAAACCAGCCGTATCGACTGGTTGTCGTATCGGCTGGTTTTTCAAAAAATGGAGGAAAAATATAAGAAATTATCTATATTGAGCTTTTTATCTGGCTGCAAGGCCTGCCTTTACTTTTTCGGCTATGGCTTCCGCAGTCAACCCATAGAGGCGCATCAGTTCCGACGCGTTGCCGGAGCGTCCGAATGTATCGTTCACACCCACCTTGAGTACGCGGACGGGATAAGCCTCGCTCAGATATTCCGACACGGCGCTGCCCAGTCCGCAGCGTACGTTATGCTCCTCGGCTGTCACGATGATGCCTGTCTCCTTTGCCGTCGCGAGCACCGCGTCGGTATCCAGCGGTTTGATGGTGTGCATGTTAAGCACGCGTACGGCGATCCCCTGCGCTGCCAGTATATCCGCGGCTTTCAGCGCTTCCGGCACCAGCATGCCCGTCGCTATCACCGTGGCGTCGCTGCCTTCCCGAAGCTTCACGGCTTTGCCGAGTTCAAAGCGATAGCCGGGAATATCGGTGACGGTATCCACCGGAAGCCTGCCCAAACGCAGATAAACCGGTCCTTCGTACGCGGCGATGGCCTGTACCGCGGCGCGTGTCTCGTTGCCGTCCGCAGGGCACACCACCGTCATTCCGGGAATCACGCGCATCAGTCCCAAATCTTCGATGCACTGGTGGGTTGCGCCGTCCTCGCCCACGGTCAATCCCGCATGAGTGCCGACCACTTTTACATTGAGGCCGGGATAGGCGACGGAGTTGCGTATCTGGTCGTATGTGCGCCCCGCCGTGAACATCGCAAAGGAATGCACAAAGGGGATATAGCCGCACGCCGCCATGCCTGCCGCGATTCCCACCATATTGGCTTCCGCAATGCCGACGTTATGAAATCTTTCCGGATATTTCTGTCCAAAAATACACGACATCGTGCAGGTGGATACATCCGCGTCCAATGCGACGATCCTGGAATCCACCCCCGCTTCCGCCAGCGCCTCGCCGTACGCATATCTTGTTGCTACCTTTTTCGCCATGTTAACGCTCCACTTCCGGCTGAACCGCGCACAATTCTTCAAAGGCAATGCTGAATTGCGCCTCGTCCGGCGTTTTGCCATGCCATGCGCACCGCCCCTCCATAAACGACACTCCCTTGCCCTTGATGGTGTTCGCGATGATCATGGACGGTCTGCCCTTGCAGGCTTTCGCCGCGTCGATGGCATCCGCAATCTGCGCCACATCGTGACCGTCTATGGACTGTGTGAAAAATCCGAAGGCTTCAAACTTTGCCCGCAAATCCCCCGAATTTAGCACCTCGCGTACCGTTCCGTCCAGCTGCACCTTGTTGCTGTCCAGTATCACGACGAGGTTATCCAGCTTTTTGGCCGCAGCGAACATGCACGCCTCCCAAATCTGTCCCTCTGCGATCTCTCCGTCGCCCACTACCGCATATGTCGTATATGTCCGCGCAGACTGCTTGCCCGCCAGCGCCATGCCGACCGCCGCCGAAAGCCCCTGCCCCAGCGATCCGGTAGACATATCCACACCCGGCACATGTTTCATCTCTGCATGGCCCGAAAGCTCGCCGTCCGCGCGGCGGAACGTATCCAGCAGCGCCTCCGGGAAGAAGCCTCTCAGCACCAGCGCGGGATAGAGCGCCACGGTAGCGTGCCCCTTGGAGAGCACAAACCGATCGCGGTCCGCCCAGCGCGGTTCCCCGGGACGTATGTTCATCTTTTCAAAATACAGCACCGCCATAATCTCAGACAGAGAGAACGCGCCGCCGATGTGTCCGGAGTGCGCATGCTCCACCATTTTCAATCCTGTCACGCGAAGCTGCTTAGCGATATTCTTCAGTTGTACTGCTCTTGCGTTGTCCATTGATTTCCCTTTTCTTTCGCATCGCCGCCCTGCTTAGAGCCGGCGGCTTTGCGACCTCAGTCACACAGTCTGTGGTTCACTTCCTTCAAACTCCCGTACAACCCGCGATACGTTTCAAACCGTTCCCGGTATATCTCATGATTTTGCATGTCCGGCTCCACGGTTTCGCCAAAGCGCACCATGGCCTTCGCGGCTTCGGGCAGAGACCGGTAATATCCGCATGTCACCGCGGCCAGTACGGCGCTGCCCAGCGCTCCCGTTTCCGGACTCGCGGCGGTCGTCACTGGCTGGCCCAGCACATCCGCCTTGGTCTCCAGCCACAGACGGGATCGACTTCCTCCGCCGCTGACGACGATGCGCTCCATTGCAACTCCCGCCTTGGAAAGCGCGCGGAATATCAGCATCAGTTCGTAGGTGGCCCCCTCCATGAGGGCCTTGTAGATTTCATCCTTCGTCGTGGACAGGCTCAGTCCAAGTATCGCGCCCTTGGATTGGTCGTCCATGTGTTCCGTTGTGGAACCTGAAAAGTGCGGCAATACCATCAGTCTGCCGGGCTTACGGCTGCAGCTGGCGTCCATTTTGCGCAATATCGCGAGTACGCTGTCCTTGTCCTTCGCACCTTCAAAGAATACGCCCGCAAACCAGTTCAGCATTGCGCCCGCCGTGTTGTGCCACGCCACCGTATTAAAAGTACCGGGCAGCGCGAAAGGCTCACACGAGATATTGCCGTCCGCAATCGTCCGGACAGGCAGACGCTGACTGCCAAGGTAAGCGGTCAGCCCTTCCGTCGTGCCCACCGCGTTGGAGCAGATACCGTTTTCTACCGCACCCGCGCCAATGGCGTTAAAAATGTGGTCATGCGCGCCGATGGCGACCCGTGTGCCTTGCGGCAGCCCCAGCTCCACCGCGACGCTGGGAAGCAGCGTGCCCGCCACCGTACCGGTGGGTACGGCTTTGGGCAGAAGCTCCCGCGGAACGCCCGCCGCGTCCAGTATGCGGCGGGACCAGTCGTATGTGCGGTAATCGAATGCCATCGTCCGCGAGGCGAGGGAGTAATCCATGTATTCCTCGCCCGTCAGCCGAAACACGATGTAATCCGCCACGCAGAATATTTTTTTCGTGCGGGCGTACACCTCGGCGGCGTTATGTTTCAAATACAGTATCTTGTTCAAAGAATAGATACTGCTGAGATTAAGTCCGGTGATATCGGTAATTTCGTCGGGCGGCACTTCTTTCGCCATCCATTTCAGCTGTGCCGCGCCGCGCCGGTCGCTGCCGACGATGCTGTTCATCAGCGGTTCGCCTTTGGCGTCCACGGGCACAATGGCTTCACCCAGCGAGGATATCGTGATCAGCTCGATTTGCCCGGCAAAACCGGCTGCCGCTTCCGCAACAGTGCGCTGCACGCCCTTCCAGATCTCGGCGGGTTCCAGCTCGCGCTTGTCCTCGGAAAGGCCCAGCATATGAAATTTTGCGTAAGACTCCGCGCATATCCGCCCGTCCGGGCTGACTGCGCTGACCTTGACTCCGGTCGTTCCGATGTCCACTCCGAGAAACATAGGCAGCCCTCACCCGTGCGCTACTGATTCTTGCACACCGTCAGCAGCTCCACGGTCTTATCGTAGATAATTTCCATCGCCTTATCCGCGATGTTGTAGAAATTCACGGGGTTTGTCGCTTCCGCTATCATCTTGGCGATATGCGGCGCAGGCGCGGTGTCTATTGCCGTAAAGTAATTGATTTTGCGCAGGCCCGCGGAGATGGCTTTACGAATCTGGTCGTAGGGCGTACCGGAACCGCCGTGCATGCCCAGCGCAGTACCGGGAGTCACCGCGTTTATTTTCTTCAGCAGCTCAATGTCCAGGTTCGGCTCCCCGGCATACATACCATGTACGCTTCCGAAGGAAACGGTAAGCACGTCACAGCCGGTTTCTTCGGCGAATCGCTGTGCCTCCTCAGGTTTCGTATAATACACGCTGAGGTCGGTAAGGTCGCTCGTCGCCTGTCCGTGCACAGAGCAAGGCATGTTGTTGGGCATGGTTCCCACCTCAGCCTCCACGCCGACTCCGATGGGTTTCACCAGTTCCACAAATCGTTTGACTTCCTCGATATTTCTCGACAGCGGAAGATCGGAGCAATCGTACATGATAGAATTGCAGCCCAGTACCAACGCTTTCATGATGTGCGCCATGTCCAGACCGTGATCGACGTGCACGGCAATCGGTGCGGTCGACTTCTTGGCATACTCCACCATCAGCGGCACGGCAATTTCAATCGGAATGTGGTCCTGTTCATTCTGCGCGTGGTTGATAGTGACAGGCATCCCGGTTTTCTCCGCCGCCGCGATGACCGCCCTCAGCGATATCTGGTTCGGCGTGTTGATAGACGCAACCGCGTAGCAGTTCTTTTCCGCGTCCTTGAGCATTTCCTGTAAGCTTACAAGCATTGTCTTCCTCCAGTGATGATGTATAATTCGTTAACTCAAAGCGAGTTTACTTCTTCTTGTTTCTCAACATGTCGGCCGATACGGCGATCAGTATTACAGCGCCTTTGGCGATAAGCTGCCAGAACGAGTTTATATTGAGCAGGTTAAGGCCGTTTTGCAGCACGCCGATAATCAGCACGCCGATCATCGCGCTGGTGACGCTGCCCGCGCCGCCCGTCAAACTCACGCCGCCCAATACGCTGGCGGCCACCGCATCCAGTTCCCATCCGTTGGCTACCGCGGGCTGCCCGGAATACATTCGCGCTGCCAGCACGATGCCTGAGAACGCCGCGAGGAAACCCGCAATCACATGTACAGTCATCTGCACCAGTCTGATGTTAATTCCGGAAAACCTGGCTGCCTCCATATTGCCGCCAACCGCATAAATGTAACGGCCCATTCGGGTCTTGTAGAGGAACAGTGCCACGATGATAACCCAGAAGACGGTGTACACTACCGGCAGCGGAACCCCCCAGAGAAAACCGATACCCAGGTTATTGAACGAATCCAGCGTAATACGTACGGGGTTGGCGTTGGTGGCAAGGTACGCGGCGCCCCTTGCGATATTCATCATTGCCATCGTCGCAATGAACGCAGGCACGCGTACAAACGCGATGAAAAAGCCGCTGATGATGCCGCTCGCCACGCCTGAAAGCAGCCCGAACAGTACCGCCACCGGAATGCTGGTACCAAGATTCGTGATGAAAACCGCGGTAACTGTGCCGGAAAGCGCGACGATAGAGGCAAGCGAAATATCGATACCGCCGATGATAATGGCCATCATCATGCCCAGAGTAAGCAGCGCATTGGTGGAAATCTGCCTCAGCAGGGTCATGATATTATTCTCTGTTAAGAACACCGGCGTTGCAAAAGCCAATACCACGCACAAGGCAACAAACCCACCCATGATCGCGATATTTTTGCGTAAGAATTTTATGAATGTATTGTTCCTGCTGATGAAAGCTCTCTTCTCCATCGTTAGTGCCTCCCCATGGCGTAGGAAAGTATTCTTTCCTGTGTAAAATCGCTTTTCTCCAGTATCGCCCGTATGCTGCCATTGTTCATAACGCAGATCCTGTCGCTCATCGCTATGACCTCCTGCATCTCTGAGGATACCATGATGATGGACATGCCGTTCATGGACAGTTCGTTCATGATGGCGTACAGCTCGGATTTCGCACCTACATCGATGCCGCGCGTTGGTTCATCCATTATCAGCACAGCGGGTTTCGCCGCAAGCCATTTGGATATGACCACCTTCTGCTGATTACCGCCGCTCAGGTTGGATACCAGCTGCTCAAACGAGGGCGTCTTAATCGCCAGCGACTCCCGGGAACTTTCCATGATGCTTCTTTCCGTCTTTTTGTGTACCACGATACCCTTGATAAAGTCTTTCAGAACCGCCAGCGTCATATTGAAGCCGACTGAATTTTTCAATATCAGTCCGTGCTCCTTCCGGCTTTCGGGAACCAGCATGATCCCCGCGCGGATAGCGTTCTTAGGAGACCTGATATGAATCTTTTTGCCGTTTAGCGTTATCTCACCCGACTCATAGGCGTCTACCCCAAATATTGCGTGCATCAGCTCGGTTCTCCCCGCCCCGACCAGCCCGGCAAAGCCGAGTATCTCACCCTTGCGCAGGTCGAAACTGATGTCGTGGAACACTCCCTGCTTGTTAAGGTTTTTGACGGAGAGTATAACCTCGCCTTTGGTAAAATCATTCCGTTTATAGTAATCCGACAATTCCCGGCCGACCATCATTCGGATCAGTTCTTCGTCGGTTACTTCCCTTGTATTTACCGTGTCGATGGTTTTGCCATCGCGCATTACCGTAATGCGATCCGATATCGCGAACAGTTCGTTCAGTTTATGGGAGATATAGATGATCGCGACACCGTTCTCCTTCAGCCGTCGTATGATGTCGAACAGCATGTTGACTTCGTTCTGAGAAAGCGAAGACGTAGGCTCATCCATGACGATGATGCGCGCATTAAACGAGATCGCCTTGACGATCTCGACAATCTGCTGCTGCGCCACGCTGAGCGTGGACACAAGCGCTTTGGAATCCAGCCCTATGTTCAGTTGATCGAGCAGCTTTTGCGCTTCATCCTCTATTTGCTTACGGCTCACGTAGCCGTAGCTTTTTGGTTTCGTACCGATAAAGATATTGTCCGCAATCGTCATCTCAGGGATTAACAGAAGCTCCTGATGGATGATGCTGATGCCATAATGCTGCGCATCGCGAACGTTCTGCATGATAACCGGATCGCCGTTGATATAAATCTGCCCTTCGTCGGGCTTGTAGATAGCGCCCAGCACTTTGATCATCGTGCTCTTCCCCGCGCCGTTTTCCCCCAGCAGCGCATGCACCTCGCCTTTCCGAACCTCCAGATTCGCGTCGTCCAGTGCATGGACGCCCGGAAAGAACTTATGAATATTTTTCATCTGCAAAATGGTTTCCTGCACAGATACACCCCCCGGCGGGACACCGCCCTTGTCAGCGTTTGTCCTTAGCCTTGCCCAAAAAGCCTTTGCTTTTCGGGGATTCTAAAATTGAAAATGGTGTTGCCGGGTTCAGTCGGCAACACCATCTCCCGTCGTATTATTGCCAGCCGTCCACGCCGTACTGATCCACATTGGTAGCGTCAATCAGGAAGGTGGGAACCTTGATCTCTTTGTCTACCGTCTCGCCCTTCAGTATCTTGTACGCGGCTTCCACGCACGCCGCACCGATACCCACCGGAGACTGAGCGCCCGTCGCCGTCAGGCCGCCTTCCTTTATGGAAGCCTTGGCATCCGGAGAACCGTCAACGCCGTACACAGAAACCTGATCCGTCAGTCCTGCGCTGGTCACCGCGGAAAGCGCGCCCAGGCCGGAGGGGTCGTTGATGCAGAAGAATACATCGAGGTCGGGGTTAGCCTGCAGTATGGCTTCAGCGATGGGCAGAGACTCGCCGATGTCGCCCTTACCGTTCTGCTGTGCAACGATGGTGTACTTGCTTGCATCGCCCAGGCCTGCCATGAAGCCTTCCACGCGCTGTACGCAAGCTGCCGCATACGGAGCGTCCAGTATCGCAATCTTGGCACCATCCGGGAACTTGGCAGCAACCGCTTCGCCGACAACCTGACCGGCATACTCGTTGTTGGAAACCAGCACCGTGGCAACCAGATCCTTATCCGCGACATCGGTATCGAAGTTGACAACCGGGATGTTGGCCGCAGCCAGTTCATCCAGCGCCGGCTTGATGCCTTCGGAATCCACCGGGCAGAGGAACAGCAGGTCGATGCCCTGGTTGATCATATCTTCAATCTGCTGGATCTGAGTCGCGATGTCCTGCTTGGTATCCAGTGTGATAAGCGTGTCCCCGTTGGCTTCCACGTTCTCTCTTACGGAAGCTTCGATGGTGGTGAAGAACGGGTTGTTCATCGTCATGCAGGTAAATCCGAACTTATAGCTTTCCCCTGTTGCCGTGCTCTCCTCCGAAGAAGCCGAAGCGCTCTCTGATACCTGCGCCGACGCGGTTGTCGCGGATTCCTGGGTATCCGCCTTTCCGCACGCCGCCATCACCACGCTGAGTACCAACAGAGCTACGATCAGCAACGACATTTTTCTTTTCATAGTATCCTCCTTATGTTCTTTTTACGGGGAATCCCCGTATTAATACAAATTTGAGATGGAATGACAGTTTTCTTTCACCTTTTCGGTTGACGTACACATATTACTGCAATAAATCACAACTGTCAAGCACATAGTAAAAGATATTCGTCATTTATGGGGATATTTTTGAAGCTTTTCTTTATATTTAGGTTGATATGATAGTTTTCTTTCATTTGTTCGGCAAAATCTTTGATTATTCGACTGAGCTGATATGAACGGGAATACCCGCTTCCTCGTAGTATTTTACATACTCCTCGGGGATCCCGGGGGTGGTGACGATCTCGTCATAGCGATTCAATTCGCCTATTTTAACGCGGCCTCGCTTATTGAACTTAGTATGATCCAGCAGTAAATAAGATCTGTCGGAGACATCCACCATTTTTTCGAGTACGCTTCGCAGCTTAAAGTCCAGATCAAAATAGCCCGCAAGAAAATCCACTGCCAGCACACTGCAAAATGCCTTTTCCGGGTGAAATTGTCCAAAGAAGTCCAGCGCGTAATCGCCAATCACATTGGAGCAGTTATTGGTGTGAGCCGCAATTCCGCTCGCGATAATGATCTGTATATTTTCGCAAAAACTCAATTCCAAGGCCACGTATATGTTGTTCGTGAGTATTGTAATGTTGTTTTTCGACTTAAGGCACCGGGCGAATTCCAGGCAGGTGGTGCCGGATCCTACGGCAATGAAATCCCCATCGTTGACCAGCTTGGCTGCTTCGGCGGCAACCGCCTTCTTTAAATGATCGTTCTTGAGGTGAATCGGAAGCTTAAAATTGGCCGGTTCCGGTACCGACGGTGTAGTTTCAACCAATATGGCTCCGCCATGATTCCGCTTTAACAGACCCTCTTCTTCCAGAAGCTCTAAATCCCTGCGGACAGTAGACTCCGATACGCCGAACCTTTTTACCAGGTCGCCCAAATTAACATATTTCTCTGCCAGAATGATTTCCCGTATCTTTTTTGCCCTATCTGTCATTGAATTCACCAAAAAACTTTCAATTTCGCTTTATGAAATGATAGTTATCGTTCATTTCTTATTCATCATACCGAATATTTGCGGATAAATCAATTGCTTTTATAAATATTTCTAAACCGCCTGCCCGAATCTTCCCATACAACGCATCAGATCATAACCCCACCTCTGTCATTGCCTGTATAAGACAGCGGCATACAAAGCAGCCTGCATTATCAATCCGGTTTGAGTGCTGCTTGTCGCTTCATTAACGCTCTGATGCGCTATTTTCGAGAGTCCAAAACAAACATAGAAGCATCATGCCCCATAAAAAGCCCTTGCCCGCTATAAAAGGTTTTGGATTGAATATTGTGAAATCCAATTTTCCTCATCGTTCTCTTAACTCATTCTGGTTAAAACCGTTATTACAACATCGGAAACTATCTTTTCATTTTTATCAAAATCTACGATGATTAAGTGGCCGTTCTCGTTTAATACCTCTCGCAGTCTTGATAAGACGGGTTCAACATTCTGAATGTGGAGCAAAACCGTCTGTGTCTCCCATCCGCCATCTCCGCTAAAGTCCGTAATCCCCGGAAAGATATTCAATCCGTCCACAGTATTCTACCACAAATTTATTTCTCACGATTCATCCGGTGATTCTCGGCAATCGGAATTTCCACGCCATGCGCGGCGATCGTCTCCAAAAAAAGAAGGACAGGAGACTGATGGCATAATGTCCAAGGGGTCTGAATACCCGTTTCCTGCCTTATCATGCATGCAGCGATAGATATTATGCGACCAGGCTCAGTAAATAAAAGGGATAATTTTATATTTTACTTTTTGGGTATACCGATCCCAAAGCTCCCCATATTTCGCCATGCAAACCTTATCATCATCCGCCTGGCGGGAAAACATTAGGCCGATATAGTACGCCGGGTACAGCCACACCATCCAAATCCCAAAGAAGCCCGAAGCAAGGGCAACGGCGATTGCCTGCAGAATTTCGCCCAGATAGTTGATGTGCCGGCTTGCGCCCCAATAACCGTTTGTAAGCAGGCTGAGTTTTCCGTCGGTGAGCGCTTCGGGTTTTATCCAGAGAAATTTCTTATCGGGCGCGGTTTTGAAGAAGTACTTCTGCATATTAGCCCCGCGCGTAAACACCCATCCGAAAAGGAATAGCGCGCCAAACAGGATAGTCAGCCACGCAGGGTGGCCGGGGCTTGGCAGGTGCGCGGTAAACCACAGTGAAACCGAGTAGAAATACGGGTAGAATGCCAAACAGCCAAATCCTAATTTGAATCCGACGCGTTCGGCAATGAAATCATATGTCCACAAATGGACCTTTTCGAAGATCAGATAATCAAAGCAAAACCATGTAATCATTGCACAACCGAGTAGAAAGCCATCGTTGATATTCGGAACATTCATGATGTGGTAGGCGGCGAAAGAAAGGACATTCAGTTGAAGCATCACCGCTCCGATTAAGTATAGCCACAGCTTCGCATCCACCAGGCCGTCTTTCAGCTGCACATCCTTCGCTCTGCCAAACCAAAGATCCGCAAAGAACGATTTGCCCGTGGACGGATATTTCAACACAATGGAGAAAGAAAATATGAGTCCGATAGCCACCGCGCCAATCAGGCCCAGCCACCTGGTTTCATATAACCAACCGTAGGGAACGATATCAAAATGTCCAAGCAGGAACCAAATGAGAATGCTCGCCAAAAGCACATACTTCCCGTTCGTTCTGTAGTTCATTACTCGTCCGGTGGTTTCATTTTTTACATACCCTTTAATTCTTCTCACCGGGATAATGAGGTGTAAAATTGTGATCACTGCGTATGCAACCAATGGGGTAATCAAACCTAAAAATAACTTCATGACAAACCTCCGGTGTTTTTCGACATCATTTCAATGGCGGCTTTTCGGCTTATAACCCTGGCAAGTATAAAACGACCGACTTTATTAATAGCTCCCGGGATGATAATCGGCCCTCTCCCTAAAGCATTCAATGTTTGTTCAGCGACTTCACAGGCTTTCAGCGTGCCGGGCGCCGGTTTTGTCTTCTCAGCCTGCTGATAGCCCGGAGTCATGATTGCGCCGGCACAGCAGGCAAGCACATCGACTCCATGCGGTTTCAGTTCTTTCCAAAGGCCCTCTGCCAGAATGGCGTTGAACGATTTGGTTGCCGCGTATGCCGCAAGCTTAGGACTGCCTTGTCCCCCCGCAAGCGACGACATCAGTACAATACCGCCCCGTTTTCGTTGTATCATTGGCGCAGAAATCAGTTTTGTAAGCAGCAGCGGCGCTTTTACGTTGACTGCTGCGGCAAGCGCCAAACGCTCTTCGCTTATATTTTCAAACAAACCTATTGGCGCAAACGCAGCGTTGTAAACCAGTAAGCCAATTGAAACCGCAAGAGTCCCGATCCGCTCCTTCACAGTCTCATAATCCGCCATATCCGCCGCGATAGAAATGACATCAACATGGTATGTTTCTTTAAGCCGGGATGCTGCCTCCTCCAACCGTTGCTCTTGACGCGCTATTAAAACCAGGTTCAGCCCCCGCCGCGCAATCGCTTCTGCAAAAGCGTAGCCTAATCCATCAGAACCTCCGGCGACCAGCGCATACTGCCCGTATTTTTCTTTAAAATGTGCAATTTTCATATGAGTTTCCTACAATAAAGTACTTGAGAGATTGAATAGTTTTTGTTTATCCGCCTTTTGAATTCTATTTTAAGTGCTGTTGGTGTTTTTATCAACTAAAAGCTGTCGTTAATCAGCATATGTAAATTGTCTTGGATATGATTATGATCCTTCAGATAAGAGTTTTTCTATAAATGAAGTGGAAGCAAAGACTGTACGCTATATTTTTGATCGATACATTGAAGGAGCAGACGCTTATGTGATAAGCGTAGCCGACATTGCTTTAGACAGTAAAAGCTTCTCGGCTTTGTGATAGACACGTATGCCCATGTTAGGAAGCGCCGAAAGTTACTAATATTCGTTGCTTCCGTATTCAGCAATACTTAACCATTTGCACAATGATTTAATTTCTTGTTCATTATCCAAAAATACCTTAGCCAAGAGCGGATCAAACTGCGTTCCAGCGTTTGCATCTAACTCCCGGCAAGCATCGCAATGAGCGCGTGCTTTTCTGTAAGCTCTGTTACTTGTTATAGCGTCATATGCATCACATATAGAAGTAATCCTTGCAATCAATGGAATATTCTCATGCGCTATTCCAAAGGGATACCCTTTTCCGTTCCACCATTCATGATGGTAAACTGCAGAATCAAGAGCTAAAGGAATCAGACGCACGGGCATACCTGAAATCATGTTGCTACTTATCATTGAAAAAACTTCCTTGGCGTACAGCGTATGTTTTTGTATGATAAGGTACTCTTCATTAGAAAGCTTACCAGGCTTTTCAAGTAATTTCTGAGGAATCAGCGCTTTCCCTATATCATGGTAAAAAGCTGCTCTGCCAAAATACTTGTATTCGGGTATATATGCAGATTCTATATAAAGTACATCCTCAATAAGCATTTTGGTCAGTCTGCTTACTAGTATACTGACATGAGACATGTGCAATATCTGCTCATCAGGCAGTACCTGTATAATAGACTTTATGTCCTTTCCCCGATAACAAGTGTAAGGCATGTGTTTCCCCCCATATAACTCGAACAATGCTCTAATGTATACCATTTGATCTGATAATCGGATAAATGCCAATGCAACTATTTATTTCCGTGCTTAATCAAATTAATAAACAGATCAGCAATATCGGGATCAAATCTACTTCCGGAACTATCCTGAATGACCCTCAGTGCTTCCTCTTTACTTTTTCCGGCACTGTGCCTGCGTTCGAAGACTTCTACAACAGATATAATTCTGGAAAACAACGGAATTTGTTTTCCCTTCAAACCTTTGGGATATCCGGTGCCATCCCATCTCTCGTGGTGTCCGTAAATCCCTTCGGCCAGATCCAGTGTATCTTCAGACAGATTCAGAATACGATAGCCAATTGCGGGATGCTGCCGAATCATTTCCGTTTCCGCTTCCGAAAGTGTTTCAGAATTTTTGGAAAGAATATTTTCGTCTAAGGCAATTTTCCCAATATCGTGCAGATATCCGCTTTCGCATAGTCTGGTTATTTCAGCTTCAGTGAGGCTCATTGCCATACCTAGCTCGCCGCATAGTTTTTTAACCTCTTCCGAATGTCTCTTATCCCAAGGACTTTTTTCATGCAATGATGCAATGATGCTCTTGGTCGCATCCCGCCCAAAACCTTTAAATGATACAGCCTTGTCCTTATACATTTCGCTTTCGGCGACTTCCATAGTTTTCTCTAATCGCTGAAAAGACCTAGTCTTTGCCGCAATACCAACCGCCATGCTGCAGGCGATTGCATGTATTCTTTTTTCTGAAAACTCATTTTTCAATCGAGATGCAAGAACAGCGGCTTTACTCGGTTCTGTTTTTACCAGTGCAATAGCAAATTCGTCTCCGCCGACCCGTGCGACGATATCTTCTTCTCTGCAATTACTTTTCATCACTTCTGCAGCGTTGATAATGAGCTGATCTCCAGAAGAATGTCCATAAATATCGTTGACCAGTTTCAATCCATTAAGGTCGATGAAAATTATGGAGATTGGCAAATTTTCTTCTTTATCTATATCTTCCAACGTTGTTTCAAAGCAGCGTCTATTAGAAAGGCCCGTCATGGCGTCATGACAGCTTAAATACTTGATTCTCTCCTCGTCTTTTTTGCGTTTGGATATGTCCACAAATGTAAGCACTGAGCCGACAATTTTGCCATTATAATACTGCGGATGAGAATTATATTCTGCGTTGAAGAAAGTCCCGTCTGCCTTCCAAATGATATCATCATTTGAATATATCTCTTTTCCATTATGAATTGCCTGTGAGATTGGACAGTCGCTCTCGGGAAAGGGCGTCCCATCCTTTCTGCTATGGTGAATCATCTGGTGCATATTCTTTTCAAGCAGATCTTCTTGATTAGAGTACCCTAATAATTCCAGACAGCTTTTATTACAGAAAGTGCAACTACCCTTGATATCAGTCCCATAGACCGCCTCAGCAATGGAATCCAGTATGAGATGCAGATGATTCCTTTGCGCCTCCAGCGTCTCGTTGATGCGGTCAAGTTCTTCTGTTCTTATTTTTACTATTTCCTCAAGATGAGTAATATGAAACTGCAATTTATCTGCAATGTCGTTAACCGCTCCGGCGATTCTCCCGATTTCGTCCTTCCGTACAACAGACGTTCTCTGCGATAAATCCCCGTTGGCAAACCGTTCTGCCATACCCAATAAACTCCCAATCGGCTTGAACAGCTTGCGGCTGATGAAAAAGCCGATTGCTATCGAAATAATGCAAATTACTATATTTAATATAATTGAATAATATATGTTGTTAATTACATTCTGCATTAATGGCGCTTCGGGCACCGCTGATACCACTAGTAACTCTATGCCTTGCAGACTATATTTCTGAATATTAACAAAGCATCCGCCGTTTTTGCCAACCGTATAGATAGAGGTATCGCCTGACGCTTTGTATTGGGCAAAAGCTGTTGCCACTGCATTATTGTCAATCGTTTCTATCGCTATCCGTTGTGTTGTCCCGTCGTTTAAGGTGGTATAGTTTTTTTCGTCTATAGAATTTGCCACTAAATACCCGGTATTCGCCTCGACAATGAACGCGTAGCCGTCTGTGTCTGCCACAATATTTTTTAGTTGCTCGTTTAAGCTGGATAAAAGCAAATGGGTTCCGAGCACTCCCATAAGCGTACCTTCTTCATCATATACAGCTTTTGATACAGATATCGCCAGATCGTCTATTACAAAATGTTTATAAACAGGAGAAAACGTCGCGTTTTCCGATTGAATGGCGGCTTTATACCAGTCTCGCGTACGCGGATCAAAAGAGCCAGCATTTTCGGTTATTTCTCCGGCGGACATATCACTATTGGCGGAATAGTACCATGATTCCCCGCCGGTTTCGGCGTTGTTTTTCATGATCTCTATTGCTCCGTCTTCGTTTCTTCGCGCACCGTAGTACTCACCGTTAACGGTTCCGTAACTGAAACTGTAGATATAATTGCCGTATGACGCGAGCATGGAAGCAAAAAATTTATCGCGCTCTTCTCCTCCTGATAGATCAATAACTCCGTTTTCAATCATTTTTTGATTTATATCGGTTATATTATAAGGTATCTGTAAAAATGAATCCGTTCTCTCTGCTGTTTCCTGATTGATGTTCCCGGCAAGTTCTTTGGACGCCTGTAAAGCAGAGGCCTTCCAATTGGACAAAATTACGTATCCAATTAATAGATTCGAAGCCAACAGTAAAACAGTGAATGTGATTGCATATATATGTTTGATGGAAATGTCCTTTTCCCGCGTTGTTCTTATCATCTGTCAAAGATATCCTTTTATGTGTGTCCATATAATTAATTACAGGGCATCAACATAGTCGATGCCCTGTGTCTTAAAGCCGCCGCCAATCAATATGGGACTTATATACTGCCGACCCCGCTAATACATCTCCCCATAAAACGATACGTAGTATACAATCGGCAAATATCTGCGGCAGTGGCTGCATCAAAACTATTCACTAGTACGCTACAGTGCGCTACATCTTAGTTTTGGCCGGTGCCCCCGGAACAACTCCGAGGAGCACCGGCCAATGAAATGGTTTAGTATTTGCCAAACTCGGCATCGGTAAGCCGGATTTTAGCCGATTCTTTAGCTCCGCTCTTTAATACTGCAGGTTTTTTAGCGCTGCTTAGAATTTTAGCTGGAGTTTTCCCATCATCCTCGGTAGCGCTTCCCGCTTTCAGCCTGAACTGGTTTACCATCTTTTTGAGCAGTTCCGCTTGACTGGAGAGTTCTTCAGCCGCTGCGGCAGCCTCTTCAGCGGTTGCCGAGTTGGCCTGAACCACCTGGCTCATCTGTTCAATGCCACGGTTTACCTCATTAATGGCGGTGGCTTGCTGGCTGGATGCCTCAGCGATTTCGCTCACAAGGTGGACGGAATTTTCCACGCTCGCAACGATGTTTTCAAGTGCTGACGCGGTTTTATCCGCAATAGACGTACCTGCTTCGGTCTTCCTGATGGAGCTTTCGATCATTTCCGTTGTTTGTCTTGCTGCGTCCGCACTCTTTGCGGCGAGATTGCGTACTTCCTCCGCAACCACTGCGAAGCCTTTGCCATGCACGCCTGCGCGCGCCGCCTCGACAGCTGCATTCAGGGCCAGTATATTGGTTTGGAACGCGATATCGTCTATCACCTTAATGATTTTTGAAATATTGGCAGATGCCTCATTGATATTCTGCATCGCTTGCTGCAATTGCTTCATCTGCTCGTTGCCCTGCACCGCGCTTTCCTTGGTTCCGGCAGACATTTTATTGGCATCATCCGCGCTTTGCGCGTTCTGGCTGGTCTGTTGTGCAATCTGTGTTGCGGCAGCGGTCAGTTCCTCGATGGATGCCGCTTGTTCCGTTGCCCCCTGAGATATCTCCTGGCTGCCGTCAGAGACCTGCAATGTCCCCGCCGCCACCTGCTCAGCCGCCGTATTGATTCCACTTAATACATCATTCAGCGCTGTGATAATGTTGTTGATGGAGTTTTTCAACTGGATGAAGTCGCCTTTGTATTCCGAGGTGATCTCAACGTCCAGATTTCCGTCAGCCATTTCGCTTAGCACTTCGGAAATCTCACCAATGTAGCCATTAATGGCAATGATTGTACTATTAAGCGCGTTTTTAATAACAGCATGATCACCTTGATAATCGCCAGCTACGGTTACACTTAGGTTGCCTTTAGCCATTTCTTCAAGAACTGCCGTCGCCTCATTAACGGGCTTTATCACCGCATCTAAAGTATTGTTTATGCCTGCAATGATTTCCTTGTATCCACCTTTGTGTTTTTCCAAATCGGCACGCGCAGTTAACTCACCTTTTGCAGCAGCTTCTGCCAGCATTCCAGCATCACCTAACATTTGATAAAGTGATGTCCTTACATTATTCATGTTCTCAGCCATCTGCCTGAATTCACCACTGAATTTGTTAACATCTAAAGGCTCAAAGTGCGCACCGTCGCCCATCATCTGGAGTCTGTCAGCTGTAGCCTTGACAGGTTTGGTAATACTTCTGGTCATGAATGCGCCCAAAATAACGGCAATGACAAAGCCGCTCACTGCCAGAATGATCATGATGGTAGTGGAATTCACCGCAATAACATCATTCTCTGCGTTGCGCGTCTGTGCTTCGGTTTGATTGTAATCAAACAATTTCTCAAAGGTATCTTGCAGGGACGATGCTGTATCCGCTGAATCATTGATTAAATAGTCCTGTGCGCTTTCTGCATCACCCGCGGAAACAAGTTCCACGGCTTTGGTCACGTATTCTTTGTATGTGATCCAAAGGCTCTGTACCTCCGCGTATATGCCCCTGTTTGTTTCATCAATTTCTAATTGTGCATATTCCTCTAAGGCTGCATCCACATTGGCACTGTATTTCTCGATATTGCTCAGACATGTTTCTCTGGTTTCTCCATCGGTTAACGTCGATTTAAGCGTATTAAAGCGTACTCTCTGATACATAACAGACGCATCACTGGCTTTAATTACCGCAACTGTATTAACCTCATAAAGCAGTGTTCCGTTTCCATTCACTGCGTTGATATTCAGTATACCAATAAACCCAATAACACCAGCGATAAGTGCCACCACAATAAACGCAGAAACCAGCTTGACGCCTGTTCCCATTTTTTTAAAAAAATTCATCTTTGCTCTCCTTATTCGATGTTTTCTATGCTGTTCACTTCGTTGTTATCAAACAATTTTTCACAGTCGATTAGCAGTTTGACCTCTGACTGCACCTTCCCAATGCCACTGATATAGTGGCGGCTATCCGGCAGTTGTATATCCGGAGGTGGTTCAATATTATCTTCATCAATCACCATGACTTCCGAAACTTGATCAACGATCAAACCCGCTGCAAGACGCGTGGTTTCCACAACCACAATGCACGTTCTGTCGGTATACGCGGCTTGATCCCGTCCAAACCTTGAGCGCATATCCACGATCGGAATAATCTTTCCGCGCAGGTTAATTACCCCCTTTACGAAGGCCGGAACTTCCGGCAGTGTGTTGATAGGTTGCATGCCGATGATTTCTGTCACGCACCGTATCGCGATACCGTACTCCTCGTTATCAACGGTAAATGTGAGGTATTTCCCGAGTTGGGCATCTTCCGTCTGTTCCATCATTTCTGCCTGATCTAAACGCATGCTAAACTCCTTTCTATTAAAAAATTTTTGCTAGAAAAATTTCTTACCTCTCGCTGCGTATTTGTATCATAATTAGTCGAAGGTGATAGACTAATTATGTGTTATTGGAGATTAGGGCCGCAGTATTTTCAATACTGCGTTATCGTCGCAGAGAGGACATAACCATGGGTGATTCCGGTTGTTTGACAAATTCATTGACGATGAATGAGTCGCTTTCCATAAACATATAGTGCATGCTATTTAGCTTTTCTATTGCGATGATTTTCTGTTCCATCAAGGAATGAGCATACGTATTGAGCGTAATGGACACACTTGAATGCCCCAAAATGTCACTAAGGGTTTTGATATCCACCCCCAACTCCAGTGACCTTGTGGCAAAGGTATGCCTAATCGCATGAAATTTTCTATATTTGACACGCGCTTTTTTCAAAACACTTGCATAAAGCTTTTGGTATGTGCGCGGTTCAACCGGCATTTCCGAGCCAGAAATGATATATCCATTATCATTTTTACATTGATTATATTTATCAAGCATGGTAATAAGAAAGCTTGGCAAAGGGATCTTCCTTATTGATTTTATACTTTTGGGTGACCCTACCAAAAGTATCGTTTTGTTTTCTCCTCCCTCAAAGTTTTTTAAACGTGACACCGTCTTTGTAATAGTAATGGTTCTGGTTTCAAAATCTAGATCTTCCCATTTCAGTGCACACAGCTCACCCAATCTTATTCCTGTATAAAAGCTCAATAATATCCCCAAAGCCCTTTTATCCGCATAATGCAGAATCGTATCCTCAATAATCCGTTGTTCCTTCATAGAAAAAACCAAGATTTCTTGATTTGGTACAGCCGGTAACTTTACGGTTTCCAATACTAGCGCGGACTCACCGGATCCCTTCAAAATGCTTCTTAGCGCAGTTTTAAAAACGGCCAGTATTTTTCTTTTATAGGCTTCTGATAGAGAATTATTATTCCTGATTGATTTCACAAACGTATGAACCGAAAGAACCGTGATTCGCTGATTTTTATCTTTATTGAAATAAGGAATAACGTAATTTTTGATACAACGATAATAATACTCATACGTTGATGGCTTAAGCTGTCGTACCGAATCGCTATTCAGCCAGGATTCAAATTGACTGGATACCTTATCAATTGAATTGAGAGGAATTTCTTTAATCTGTAAATTATCTTCGTATGTCCTTTTTTTCTCCTTAACTTCCTTATAAGATTTACTATAAACAGATTTATATTTCCCATCTGGTTTAAGTATCCGCGCTTCCCAGCGTCCGTCTTTCCTTTTGTAGATATTCTCTCCTCTGCGTGGCATTAATGCGCTCCTTTCAAATGACGGTTTTCATTGACGGCAAATAGCTGATTTTCTTGCCGATAACCCGATGCTAATCCCATATAAACTCGTTATTTAACATCTTTACTTTAATCAATCGCTGAATTGTCCGGTTAATTCAGCTAAATAATTGTTAAAAGATGCCGATATATAACGTAGGTAGATACGCAGTATTGAAAATACCGCGAACCTTACACAGGACAGATAAAAAGAGCAATGCACGGTGATTTCACGCGCCGTGCTTTTTTGCGCACTACAGTACGATTTTAGAGTGAAAGCGAACTAACCCACACTAAACCGACGGTCATGAGCAACTCGTCCGGCGGCTGATTGAAAAGGTCACTGTATACGAAAATTAATTCACCGTGGAGTTCAAATCAGGTGTGACGGTGGATGTGGATGAATAAGTGCAAGAACGAGCAAGGCGCTCTACATCACATCGTAAGGTGCCAATTTTTATAACATCTTATTAAAAGAATTTATTTTATTTTCCGCAGTTGCAATAAGATCTTAAGAAGGGTTTGATATTGTTCCGCCCCTACAGTGTCTTGCAGCTTAAGCTGTGCTTCTTTCCAAAGCGGTAAGGCGGCCGCGAGTTTTGCTTTTCCTGAAAGACTAATCGTAATTCTCTTTCTGCGTGAATCCGTGTCTTCCGTTGTCACATTCACAAGCCCATTTCTGCGCAGAATTTCTATATTGCGCGTAACCGTTGTCTGATCCATAAGGGCGTATTCCGAAAGCTCGCCCACCGAAATGCCTTCCTCTTTTGAGCAAATATCGTTCAGCAAAGAAAACTGCGTTGCCTTCAAACCGGTTGAATGCAGCGCTTCATCATAAAACTGTGTGATAACGCGCGTCGTCATTCGTAAGTTGCGGCAGGCACAGTCGGGCAGATGCGGCTGCTTATCATTCCAATTATTCATAGAGAATTCCTCCAAATCATGTATCTGCATATAATACGCGGGAACCGTCTTGTCAAATGGCGGTGCCTGCCTTGCGCCGGAACTGGTTTACAAATTGCGTTTGAGACAAATGGCGTCGGCCATATCCCGTACCTTTTCATAGATGCTTTGCCGGGCTTTGCAGATGGCAGGCTTGAAACGCTCTTCATAGCGGTTATCCATAAAATTCAGTGCGTTCACCTGCCATTTCCAAAGCTCATCCGGCGCCAGATAAAAGAACTTTGGCTGAATCCTCTCCCGATAAAACTGCTCGTCCATCTCCAGAATATTTTCCGCGGTCAGAGCATCCGAAACTTCTGCCAGCATAGGAAATTCTTCGTTGCCAACCCATTTCTTTTGGTTCATCGGGCAAACATCCTGACAGACATCACATCCGTAAATCCAATCGCCGAACTGTGAGGCCAGCGGTTCTTTGGGAAGATTTCTCCCACCGAAGGTCGTCAGAAAAGAGACGCATTTAAACGGATTCATGGTATAAGCATTGCACAGCGATGCAGTCGGGCAGGCATTGATACAGCGGTCGCAGTTTTTGGGGCAGGGTGGAAGTTTTGGCGTTTCGATCAGCTCCATTTCACGGTCAATCAAAAAAGCCTGAAGGTCTACCCACGAGCCGGATTCGGTATACATGAAGTTGTTGCGGCGGATAATGCCAAGTCCGGCCTGAAGGGCAGCCCAGCGTAGGCCGACAACACCGAACTTCCGATTGGCGGCAGTCCGCATTCCAAGTCCCTGCATATATCTCTCAAGTGCAACGCTGTTCTCGTATTCTTTGGCGTTTTTATCAATACGGGTATCCAACAAATACGTTTTGCCAATATGCCCACGGACGGATTCCGGCACCCTGTATTTAGAATAGGACGCGGTCAGCACCACAATGGATTTTGCCCAAGGGAATTCCTGTTTGAATTCGACAAGGCGCTGCTGCACTTGATAAAACGCGCCCGACTCCGGAACTTTTTGCACCCGTTCTGTTAACTTTTCCGCATAACCGCCCATGGTTTCGACGGAAATAATGCCGCATTTTTCATAGCCTAGTTCAAGAGCCTTTTTTTGTATCAGCCTTGCAATTGAATCCATATTATCTCGTCACCTGTCTTTCGGTAATCAAGTTTAATTAAATACACGGTGGTTGTTAAAATAGTGATATTATAATAAGTTCCACCAGTATCATAAATGATTATTATATGTATATACATATATAATCACATAGCGCTGAATTGTCAAGATAATGTTTAGCGGACAGGACTAAACCCAAGATTGACAATGAGGATGTCGCCGAGGAGATTTACCGCCTGCGTGAGGATAAGCAGAAGCTACAGCTGGAAAGCGCCGGGCGAGACGAACAGAAAAAGCGTATTGCCGACATAGGTTCCTTCCTTCGTGAGCAGCCCACTGCCTGACCGAATACGGCCACACACCGTCAGGTGGGTGTGACGCTATGGTCCGGCGGCTGATTGAAAAAGTCACCGTCTACGAGGACAAATTCACCGCGGAATTTAAATCCGGGGTGACGGTAGATGTGGAAGAATAATGGTAAAAAATTAGCAAGGCAGTCTCGCTTTTGAATCAAAAACATTCCTTACTCGGGCATATTAAGACTGCATCTGCTTCTCAAGTTTGGACAAAAAACCGTCCAACGCCTCTCCAATATCAATATCCATACGTTCCGCCAGAACAATCAGCCACCATATACAT
>JAEWRI010000041.1 GCA_023460085.1 Bacillota bacterium
TGCACGACTTCACGATTACGTACGTGCTGAACGGCGGAACGAACAACGCGGGCAACCCGGCGACGTACAATGTGGAGGACGACGAGATTACGCTGCTGCCTCCGACGAAGACGGGCTACACGTTCGCAGGCTGGACTCCGGACGACGGCGTGATCGAGGCGGGCTCTACGGGCAACAAGACGTACACGGCGACATGGGATGGTCCGATTGAGTACAGTATCAATTATGTGCTGAACGGCGGAACAAACAATCCGGATAACCCGGAGACATACACAGTGGAGAGCGCGACGATTACCTTGAAGGATCCGACGAGAGAAGGATTTACGTTCACAGGGTGGACACCGGACGGGAAGATCGAGGCAGGTTCGACGGGCGTGAAGACATTTACGGCTGGCTGGGCAAACAATACCTATACGGTGCGCTTCTTCCGGGCGGATGGCGTGACGCAGATAGGTGCAACGCAGACGATTGTGTGGGGCCAGGCCGCGGTGCTTGAAACTGCTCCGGGGCGCGCAGGCGCAACGTTTGCGGCGTGGGTGCTGACCGGTGACGATGACAGCGTAGCGACAAGCCTTACCAACGTACGCGAGAACATCGATGCGGTGGCGAGCTACAACACCAGCGTGTATGTGGTCCGGTTTGAGGACTATGATGGTACGCTGCTGGGAACGGATCAGGTGCTGTACGGGCAGGATGCCGCGCCCCCGGAGGATCCGACGCGTGAGGGTTACGACTTCACGGGATGGAGTCCGAGCTACGAAGGCGTTACTGGCAATCTGACGGTGACGGCGCAGTACGACATCAAGACGTTCACCGTAACGTTTGTGGACTACGACGGCACGGTGATCGATACGCAGACGGTGGAATGGGACGGCACGGCGACGCCTCCGGCGGATCCGACGCGTGAGGGGTATACGTTCACCGGCTGGGATCAGTCGTTGGATCATATAACCTCTGACATGACGGTGACGGCGCAGTACGGACAGGGTGTGGAGCCTACGCCCGC
This sequence comes from Bacillota bacterium, assembly GCA_023460085.1. Classification (GTDB taxonomy): domain Bacteria; phylum Bacillota; class Clostridia; order Christensenellales; family SZUA-584; genus JAEWCC01. Next base: position 1,007 of record JAEWRI010000041.1, read on the forward strand.
CCCGACAGAGATTATCGATGAACCTCCGGTAACGGGCGGCGGCAACGGAAATTGGCTGTGGTGGCTGCTGTTAATCCCGGCGCTGGGCGTCATCATCTGGCTGCTGCTCGCGTGGCTGACCATCGTCCCGATTGCCGAGGAAGTCAAAGATAACGGCGACGGAACCAAGACGATACAGTGGGGCTACGAGAACCGCAAGCTTAAGAAGAAGAAATATGAAGAAGGGGAGGATTCCGAGCTGACGGCGCTGACAGGGCAGATTATCCGGAACAGCCAGAACCCGCCGTATGAGTTCGAAAAGGGCCGCGTGGAGAACGTGTTTAACACTGTCGCTTCCGCCGACGCGAAGGTGCAGTGGAGGATCAAACGCCGCAAGACCCAGGTGGATCTCTCCAAGAAGAATAAGTAACGATGCTGCGGCGCTCCGATGGGGCGCCGCTTTCTTTATGAGAAACTTCGCCATGTGCCTGTGGCGAAGTTTTTGTTTCATAATAAAAGAAGGAATAATGGGTTTCATGGCGAATAATTAATATAGTGTATACGTATAAGTCGTGAGGGAATGATTATGCCTACGATGAAGGATGTCGCAAGGCTTGCGGGGGTTTCGCAGCCGACGGTATCCCATGTCATAAACGGTACGGCTTCCATTTCGGACGCCGTGGTTAAGCGCGTTCATGAGGCAATAGAGCGCCTTGGATATGTGCCCAACGCGGCAGCCAAGAGCCTGAAAACCAGCAAGACCCGGATTATTGGCGTGCTCGTGCCGGATGTCGGAATACGATATTACAGCGAAATGGTGAAGTCTCTGGAGGTGCTGCTGCGCGACAAGGGGTACATGGTATTCCTGTGCAATACGTTTTACAGCACGGCACTGGAGCGGGCTTACGTACAGACGCTGATACAGCACAACGTGCTGGGCGTCATTGCCGGTTTCGATCTTGCAGATCAGGGTTCTGTGGCGCTGCTGCGGGAGCATCGGATCCCTGCGGTCACGCTGGATTCCGGTTGCGCAGACGGCACGGAATACCGTGTCCGGGTGGATAATGAAAAGCTCGCACGTATCGCGGTTTCGCATCTTTACGATACGGGCGCCCGCTGCATCAGCTATTGCAGCGAACCGATGGGCGTGGAGGTGCTGCAAGCGCGCTATGTCTTTTTTCAGAAGGCGCTGCAGGAGCTTGGTCTGGAGTTTGAGGAGAAGCGCTGCTTCATCGCGCATAACCCGCATGGCGTTTACGACAAGATGGAACGCGGGTATCAGGCAGGCGCGAATTTGCTGCTGCACGAAGAGATAGACGCCGTATTTGCCAGCTCGGACGAGTTTGCTTTTGGTATCATTTCACGTCTTAAGGAGCATGGCGTTGCCATCCCGCAGCGCATGCCCATATTGGGCTGCGATAACGACCCATTTTCCGTGCTGATGGATCCGCCGCTTACCACGGTGTGGCAGCCGATCGCGCGCATGGCGGAGACGGGCGTAAACATGCTTCTGAAATTAACAGACGGCGATACGGTGGCGGAAAAGGATGTATGCCTGGAGCCTGAACTGATCATCCGCGAATCCACGCTGAAAATGCGCGCGCAATCCAATGCAACAGTTTCCGTTGGCCCGTCAGGGTATTTTGATAAGGAGGAGTTAAAGTCATGAAAGAGTATTTTTCGGGAATAGGCAAAGTCGGTTTTTCAGACGATTCACGGGAGGGCCTTTACTTCAGGCACTATCGTCCCGATGAGATCGTCGGCGGCAAGAAGATGAAGGATCAATTGCGCTTCTCTATGGCATACTGGCATACACTCGTTGCGGGCGGACGGGATGTGTTTGGTCCGGAAACAGCAGTACGCCCGTGGGATGGTTTGGAAGGGATGAAGCTTGCGGAAGCGCGCGCACACGCTGCGTTTGAGTTTCTCGAAAAGATGAGCCTTGACTTCTTCTGTTTCCATGATCGCGACATCGCGCCGGAGGGGGATACGCTGGCGGAGACCAACCGTAATCTCGATAAAATCGTGAAGTTGCTGAAGTCGCTCATGGCGGATACCGGCAAGAAGGTGCTTTGGGGAACGGCGTCGCTGTTCAGCAATCCGCGTTTCGTACACGGCGCGGCCACATCACCCAACGCCGAGGTGTTCGCGTACGCAGCGGCGCAGGTAAAGAAGGCGCTGGAGGTTACTATGGAGCTGGGCGGCGAAAACTATGTGTTCTGGGGCGGTCGTGAAGGTTACGAGACGCTGCTCAATACCGACATGAAGCGGGAGCAGGACAATCTTGCGCGTTTCCTGCACATGGCGGTGGACTACGCCAAGGAGATTGGTTTCACAGGGCAGTTCCTTATTGAGCCCAAACCGAAGGAACCCACCAAGCACCAATACGATTTTGACGTGGCTTCCGGTATCGCGTTTCTGCGGACGTACGGACTGGAGCCCTACTTTAAGTTCAACATCGAGGCAAACCACGCCACGCTGGCGGGGCACACCTTCCAACATGACCTGCGCGTCGCGCGCATCGCGGATATGCTGGGTTCCGTGGACGCCAATCAGGGCGACATGCTGTTGGGCTGGGATACGGATCAATTTCCGACCGACATTTACAACGCGACGCTGTGCATGGCCGAGGTGCTTGGAATGGGCGGCTTCACCAAGGGCGGACTGAATTTTGACGCGCATGTGCGCCGTGCCTCCATGATGCCGGAGGATCTTTTCTATGCGCACGCGGCGGGCATGGACACCTTTGCACTGGGCCTCAAAGCGGCTGACGCCATGATGAAAGACGGCTTTTTCACCGATTTCGTTGAAAAGCGTTACGACAGCTATCAGGAAGGGATCGGATTGGAGATCTCCGAGGGTCGTGCAAACTTCAAGTCGCTGGAGGCCTATATCCTCGACAAGGGCGAGATAGCCAATGTTTCCGGACGACAGGAGTATCTGGAAGCGATACTCAACGAGTACATCCGGAAGGCCTGACGAGATTAGGTCCCCCCCGCACAGGAATTAAGCAATCTCTTTTCGGTACGGTAATTTACACCGCGGCTTTTTTCCAGTATGATAGGCATACACAAACCTAACTAAATATCACGGCGAGGTGCTTATGAGACAGGGAATTGCTGTGGCGGGCAACATGAGCGTGGACGTACTTTACCCGATACAGGGGCTGCCCGGTGCGGGGGAGCTGACGACGATACTGGACGGAATTTCGCGCACGACGGGAGGCGCGCTGTGCAACGTGATTGCCGATCTGGCACAGCTGGATGCTTTGCTGCCGTTGCAGGCGCTGGGACGCATCGGCACGGATGCAGAGGGCGACTTCGTGCTGGACCGGATGCGTGCTTATGCCAACATCGATCTGTCGCAGGTGAAGCGCGACGGGACTACATCGTTTACCGCCGTGATGGCGGATACCCTTACCAAGCAGCGAACGTTCTTTCATTACCGCGGGGCCAACGCGAAATTCGATGTGGAAGATATCGATTGGGACTGCGTCGGCGCGGAGATGCTTCACGTCGGGTATATTCTGCTGCTGGACGCGCTGGATGCGCCCGACGCGGAGTACGGCACGCGAATGGCGCGGCTGCTGTGCGCGGCTCAAAAGCGGGGCATTAAGACCTCCATCGACGTGGTCAGCGAGAGCGGAGATCGGTTTCAGCGGATTGTGCCGCCCGCGCTGCGCTATACGGACTATTGCGTTATCAACGAACTGGAGGCACAGCAGAGCACGGGCGTGCCTCTGCGTGACGGGAGCGGAAAGCTGATGAGAGACAATATCCCTGAAGCGCTCCGCAAATTGATGGAGATGGGTGTATCGACCTGGATTGTTGTCCATTGCCCGGAGGGCGGCTATGGTATGGCACAGGACGGTGCGTATGTCGAAGTGGAAAGTCTGCGCCTGCCGGAAGGGTATATCAAGGGCACGGTGGGCGCGGGCGACGCATTTTGCGCCGGCGTGTTGTACGGAGCGCATCAGAAGCTGGCGCTGAAGGCCGCCATCGAGATGGGCGTCGCGTCGGCGGCATGCTCGCTCTCCGAGAGCGGATCGACAGAAGGCATGCGCAGCGCTGTGCAAGCCATGGAGTTGTATCATCAGCTGCGGCAGGCATAGTGCCGCGGCGAAAACCCTGAAGTCAAACGCTCGGGGAGTTATCACATACAGGAGGAAAAACAATGGGCAGGTATTTGGCGGGGGTGGACGTAGGCACCTCCAGCGTAAAATGCATCGTTATCGATGACAGCGGCAAGGTGGTTTCTTCATGCTCGGAAAAATATCCGCTGTATACGCCTCAGGCAGGCTTTTCGGAACAGGAGCCTTCCGAATGGTGGGAAGGTACAAAAAAGGCGATACGCCGCGCGGTTGCGGAGAGCGGCGCAAACCCTGAGGAGATCATCGGGCTGGGCTTTTCCGGCCAGATGCATGGCCTTGTGGCGCTGGATAAACATGACACCGTGCTGCGGCGCGCCATACTGTGGAACGATCAGCGCACGGGCGCGGAGTGCGCCGAGATCATCGCGGCTGCGGGCGGTCTGAATGGTCTGCTGGGGTATACCAACAACACCATGCTGGCAGGGTACACGGGCGGAAAGCTGCTCTGGGTCAGGAAGCATGAGCCGGAAGTATTCGCGAAAATTGCTTCCTTCCTGATGCCCAAGGATTATATTCGCTTCATGATCACCGGAGAGAAAGCGACCGACGTTTCAGATGCTTCCGGTACCGGGTTCTTTGACGTGGAGCACCGCCGTTGGAGCGACGGGCTGATTTCACTGTTGGGGTTCGATAAGGAGATATTTCCCAGCGTGCTGGAATCGGACGAAGTTGCGGGGTACGTTACAGCGAAGGCCGCGGCGGAAACAGGTCTGCCTGAGGGCATGCCGGTTTATGCGGGCGGCGGCGACGCGGTGATACAGACGACCGGATCCGGCATCGTACGCGAGGGTACTATCGGCCTCATCATTGGCACCTCCGGCGTGCTTTCCATGTCGCTGGACAGCTACGCCTACAACACCGGGGGAAGCCTGCAGTTCTTCTGCAACAACGATCGGCGCAAATGGCAGGCGCTGGGGTGCCAGCTGAGCTCAGGCGGATCGGTGGAGTGGTTCAAGGATACGGTGTACGAGGGCGAGGGCGCGTTCAAGCGGCTTGACGCGGAAGCTGCGCAGAGTCCCGCGGGCGCAAACAAGCTGCTCTTTCTGCCGTACCTCACGGGAGAGCGCTGCCCGCACGCGGATCCGTACGCGCGCGGTGTATTCTTCGGGCTTGCCATCTCGCACGGCAGAGGCGATTTGGCGCGCGCCGTGATGGAGGGCGTCACGCTGGGCCTGCGCGAGATTTACGAGCTGGTATTGAAGGGAAATCCGAAGATAAAGCCGGTAGAGGTCATCTCCTCGGGGGGCGGCAGCCGAAGCGCGGTGTGGCGGCAGATACAAGCCGACGTGTTCGGGCTGCCCGTGAAGACGCTGACCGGCGCGGCTGAGGGCGGCGCTTACGGCGGCGCGGTGGTTGCCGGAGTAGGCGCGGGCGTCTGGAAGGACATCGAGGAAGCGGCGCAGTGTCTGAAGGTGGAAACGGTTACCGAGCCCATTGCGGAAAACGCGCGCGTGATGAATGCGCTGCTGCCGGTATATCAAGGCTTGTATCAAGATTTGAAGGAACGGTTTAAGGTACTGATGGAAATATAAAGCGGAACAAAAAACGCGGCGCAAACATGAAGCCCGCGCTTTTTTTGTGATGAGTGGAGGCAGGCGAAACCGGCTATAATGACATCCGCGCTTGAACTATTCGCGCGGGCTGTGTATGATGTACGGGATGCCGGACGAAAGTACGGCAAGTATTTACAGCCGGAGGATGGCATGAAACTGGTTCCCGATTGTCTTCCATGCACGCTGCGGCAGCTGCTGGAAGCGGCGCGAATGGCGACGGACGACCCGGTGGTACAGACACAGATTATGGACGAGGGGATTGTGCTGCTCGCGAAATACCGCGATTACCGTAATTCGCCGGAGCTGTGCCGCGCGATGCAGGCCATCATTACGGCGCGCACCGGCAACGCGGATCCGTACAGCGCCCTTAAAGACAAAGACGTCGCGGCGGCGCTTCAAATCTACCCCATGCTGAAACAATACGTGAGCGAGGGGGATCATCTCCGCCGTGCGCTGAAGGTATCCGCGACGGGCAATATCATCGATTCGGCGGTGGGCGGCAATGTCCGCATTGAAGACTGCGTACTGCGGGAGCTGCAAAGGCCTTTCGTAATCTGTGACGAATCGGAGCTGCGTCGGCAGCTGAAAACCGCCGGAACACTGCTGTTCGTGGGCGATAATTCTGGAGAGACGGTGTTCGACAGGGTGCTGCTGGAATCGCTGCCGCACCTTGAAATCACATATGCTGCACGCGGCGGACCGGCGCTGAACGACGCGACGGTGAAGGAGGCGCTGGCTTCCGGCTTGGATGGCTGTGCACGCGTTATTTCGACGGGCTGCGCACTGCCCGGTGTCAATCTGGACGAAACCACAGAGGCGTTTCAGGAGGCGTTCCGCAGCGCGGATATCGTTATCTGCAAGGGCCAGGGTAACTATGAGACGCTGAGTGATGTGGGCAGAAATGCGTTCTTCCTGCTCAAGGCGAAATGCGCGGTGCTGTCGCGCCTGCTGGGCGTTGCCATGGGTGATTATGTTTTTCGGTATATTGGACCAGAGCATTAGGAGGTATCTATGCTTCGAATGAAGAATCTGTTGCGCATGGCGGCGATCGTCACCGCGGTGCTGGCGCTTGCGTCCTGCGCGTCCCCGCCGCCTGTTGCGGTAACGACGGGAGGCGAGCCTGTATCGACGCCAACTGCCGCATCTACGCCGGTTCCTACGCCGTCGCCGACGCCGGTTCCTACCCCTACGCCTGACCCGATACGCGAGAAGATAGCGCAGATGAGCGACGAGGAACTGATAGGGCAGATGGTGATGATCGGCTTTACGGGTACCTCGGACATGGATGAGGACAGCATCGCGCTGATGGAGAAATACGCCATTGGAAACGTGCTGCTGTTCGGCTGGAACACGGAGACCTTTGCGCAGACGGATAAGCTCATCGACGCCATGAATTCGCACAATCCCAGCGATATCCCGCTGCTCGTCGGCATCGACCTGGAGGGCGGCGAAGTGGTGCGCTTTATCGGACAGTGGAATCCGCCGCTGCTGTCGGCGCAAACACTGGGCAGCCGCAACGATGCGCAGCTTACCCACGACGAGTATCAGCGGATTGGAGAACAGCTGAAGGATATCGGCATCGATATCGATTTTGCGCCGGTGCTGGATATTGCGCCGGATCCCTCGGCGACATTCCTTGGCACCCGCATGTTCGGAGGAGACCCGGATATCGTCGGGCCGCTCGTACAGCAAGCGGTAGCGGGCCTGCACGACAGCGGCGTCGCGTCGCTTGGGAAGCACTTCCCGGGCCACGGCGACACGGCGGACGATTCTCACCAGACGCTGCCTGTCATCAACTATACCATGGACGAGATGGAGAGCTACTCCCTCGTGCCCTTTCAGGCCGCCATCGACGCGGGCGTGGATGCCATGCTCGTCGCGCACCTGTCGTACCCCAACGTAGACAATCAATACATCACCTCGGTTTCACCCACGGTGATTACGGGGCTGCTGCGGCAGCAGATGGGTTTTGACGGTGTGGTGTTCTCTGACGATATGCGTATGCAGGGACTGCGCAGCCGGTATTCGGTGGGAGAGGGCGCGGTGCTGCATATTCTCGCGGGCGGTGACGTTGTACTCATCGGCAAATACCCTGATCTCCAGAAGCAGGTACTCGACGCGCTGATTGCCGCCGTGAAGGACGGAACGATTTCGCGCGAGCGGCTGGAGGAAAGCGTATACCGCATACTTTCCATGAAAGCGGAATATATCGGGTTGTGAGGCTCGGAGAATAGAATAACAACATTAAACCCGGTCATTAATGAACTGCACCCCTAAAGTTAGACAGTATGATATACTGAAAATAGCTTTGGGGGTGTATTTATATGCCAAGAGGGAAAACGAACAAGCAGTATACCGGGGAATTTAAACAGCATGTTGTTGAGACT
>JAEWRI010000042.1 GCA_023460085.1 Bacillota bacterium
ACCTTAAGCGGTTCTCCGGGCTTCGGTGCTCCGTATTTTCTTAAGATCGTATTCTGAGCAGCGGAGGTATGAGTCTTAAGTAATTGTCCATTGACCAGATAATAGGTATCTGTCATATCTCTCGCAGGATGGTTCTTAGGAATATTCACACCCTCACAGTTGTTGAATTCTGTCTGTATCTCAAGTCCGTCCTCTATGATGAAGCCCATAGTCTTAAAGATATCCTCAATCTGCTTCTGAACGATAGTAATCGGATGCAAGGAGCCTACCGGTTTATCAGATGGAATGGAGAAATCATAATGCTCTGCTTGCTCAATCTCCCTCTGGTACTCACGTTCCTCCATCTTCTTCTGATAATCAATGATTGCCTTCTCGATCTCATCCTTTAGCACATTCACCTGCATACCAGCTATTTTTTTTGCCTCCGCATCCAAATTCCTGAGATCCTTCAAAGCCTCTGTTACAAGACCTTTCTTACCGAGGAATGAAACCCTTATCCGCTCCAGCTCCTCTTTTAAATTAGCAGCATTCAATTCCGCCGAAAACTGCTCTTTAATTCGTTCCAGATTCTCTAACATATTTTTTACCTCCTAAATTAATCAATTTTCTTGTTTTAATTTCCTATCTACTCATTAAGGTACATGAACTTTATTCTGCGTTATTGCTTAATACAAGAATACAAGGGAATAGCAGTTGCTTGAACACAAAAAAAGCCTCCGCCCGAAAGGGACGAAAGCATCGTGGTACCACCCAAGTTTAAGCCTGCTATGCAGACTCCTCAGCCAGTTGTAACGGAACTGATCCGGCTTCTCTTTTATCACGAACAAAGCTTACTACATAAACTCTGGGTTAATGATATCTTAAAAGCAACTCCGGTGCCGAACTTCGTGATACATCTGAACCCTGACCTTGCTCTCAGCCGGTGGCAAGCTCTCTCTGGCGGGAAAATATATCCTACTACATTCACCTTCAATGTTGTTATCTTTTCACTTATCTTAAACGACATTTTCTATATTGTCAAGGGCTAGATAGGATTTCCTTTTGACATTTTTAATTAATCATTATATACTAATGTGAATTATTGAAAACATAATTCAACTTAAAAGTTTGGCCTGCATTCTTCCAGGTTTTGTGTCGCATCGAAGTTGCAGAACCATTATCAATGACAAAAGCTAAGGAGATCTATTGATGGAGAAAAAGATACTATTTTTTGATATAGACGGAACCATATTAAGTCATAGAAGCTATGAAGTCTCAGAAAGTACAAAGCTTGCAATTAAACAAGCTCAAGCCAACGGACATATATTAATGATTAATACAGGCAGAGTAAATTCCTTTATCGATAAGAGAGTATTGAAGCTTGGCTTTGACGGCTATATTTGTGGCTGCGGAACTCATATCATCTATAAAGGAGAAGAGCTATTTCATACAGAATTACCGAAGGATTTGATAATTTCCTTGTTGAAAGACCTTCGTGAATATAAATATGATGCCGTTTTAGAGGGTTCTAGAAAGGTATATTACGATTTTCATTCTACCAGTCCTATTATCACAGGTATCATGGATATCGTGAACAGGCAGCAATTCAGTGTAGGCAACTGGGACGAACCGGATATCATATTTGATAAGCTGTGCATTTGGACAGAGGAAAAGGGTCAGGCATTTCACTTTTACGATAAATACAAGGATATTCTGGACTTTATTGACCGCGAAGGCCCTTTATATGAGATTGTGCCAAAGGGTTATTCCAAGGCCAGTGGAATCGAATTTATGCTAAAGCAGCTTGCGATTCCGCATGATAATACCTTTGCATTTGGAGACGGCGAGAATGATCTCCCGATGCTAACCTATGCAAAGCATTCCATCGCAATGGGTAATTCCCCTCAGTCTATAAAGGATATCGTCACCTATGTAACGGAGGATGTTGATTGTGGCGGAATTGAACAAGCCTTAAGGCACTTTCACTTGATCTGATTTATCGATAATAGAATATAAACATTTCTCATGAATATAAAAACATAATTGACAGAAAACTAGCCTTATAAACATAAAATTATCACAAAAAGAAGGGGACTGATAAGGTCTCCTTTTATACTGTATTAGCCCTGCTAATATATACTTTTTTCTTGCATTTCGATATAAGTTCAAGCTTGTACTACCACTTATTCTATGATAGAATTAGCACGGTAATGAGATCAATTTAATTGCAAAAGGAGTGTTGTCGATGCAAAACTACGACGTAATTATCATAGGAGCCGGACCTTCCGGTATTTTTTGTGCCTATGAGCTTATTAAAGAGAAAAAAGACCTAAAAATACTGATGGTGGAAAAGGGCCGACCAATTGAGAAAAGATTGTGTCCGAAGCGAACCACCAAACAATGTATCGGCTGCCAACCCTGTGCTATCACTACCGGCTTTGCCGGCGCCGGAGCATTTTCAGATGGTAAGCTCTCCTTATCTCCCGATGTAGGTGGTAATCTTCCTGATATCTTGGGTTATGATAAAGCTATGGAGCTCATCAAGGAATCCGATGATATCTATCTTAAATTCGGAGCCGATACCAATGTCTACGGTGTGGACAAGGAGGCCGAGATTCGAGAGATCAGAAGACGCGCCATTAACGCTAACTTAAAATTAATCGAATGCCCGATTCGTCACTTAGGGACGGAGGAAGGCTATAAAATCTATACCAGACTCCAGGAACATCTTAAGGCAGAGGGCATTGAGATGATATTCAACACTATGGTTATGGATATTATCATTGAAGATAAACAGGCAAAGGGGATTGTAACCTCTAAGGGCGATACCTTCTATGCAAAGGAAATCGTATCAGCCATCGGCCGTGAAGGTTCTGATTGGTTCAGCTCCATCTGTAATGATCATGGCATCGAGAC
>JAEWRI010000043.1 GCA_023460085.1 Bacillota bacterium
CTTCAAGCTGCAGCTTGAAGTCTATCGATACCGTTCCAACAAGATTCCCATGCGTCCACTCGGTTGGCGTTCACCAGTCGATTATCTGCGCTCCTATACTGTCCAACATGTTTGACAAACCTACAGCAGCGAAATTCAGGTAAAGTAACGGGCGGAAAATAACAGGCCCCGCGCTCATCATCACACGGGGCCATACCACTGGCAGATTGAGGTCAATAGAGTTCGAGATAGCTGTAGGGGCCTTCGTCGCCGTATCCGGCCACAGACGCTTCATAGGTGAGTGTGCTGCCCTCCATGGAGCTGACGAGCGTCAGGCTTACCGCCACGGAGGCAACGTATTCCCCGCCCTGATAGATTTCATAGATGAGGTTGACACGCGTGGGGACGTCGTCTCCGTCTCCGTTGTCGGCGGCCCAATAGAAGGCGACCTCATCCGGGAGGGTGGCGATATACTGCTCGTTCCATCTGTGCGAGCCGTCCGCGTTCTTCCAGCCGCCGCCGAACGCGTGGATCACCACGTCGTATCCCTCCGCACGAAACGCGATGGGTACGCCCATACCGGTATCCCGGTCCACCGTGACGGTGGCATGCCCGGTGTCATCCAGAAATGTCGGCAGGTATTGCAGTATCTCCGGCAACTCCTCCGCGTTGAAGGAGGGCATGGAATGCGCCCGCACATGGAAGTACAGCCGCGATCCCACCTCCATAAGGCAGCCCGGGGTGGCATCCTGAAAGAACACCTCGCCATAATCGACGCCGCCTGTGTGCTCTCCATCCTCGTAAGACGGCACCGGCTGTATGCCCGCGAGCGTCAGCAGTTCTCTGGCGCGCGCTTCGTCCAGACCGATGAGATCCGGCATCACCGCCCAGTAGCGCGGCGTGAGCATATAATCTATTTCTTCCGAAACCAGGGCCATTTCGAGGATCTGCATCTGGAGCGCCGTAATCTCTTCACGAACCTTGATCACGGTGGGGTCGTCGATTTCACGCAGCGTGTAGCGTGCCGTCCTCTCAGGAGCGGGCAGGCCGGAGGCCGCGAGGCAAAAGCACCCGCCGCCTTCATCTACTGCCGCCAGCGCAAGGCCCGCCTCCTGCGCCATCAGCGCGGCCAGCTCGCGCACCTGTGCCGCTGTTTCTCCGCCGAAAGCCGACACATCGAATTCCACCTTGGAATCGGGCCTGCCGTCCGTGAGGTAGCCCTCTGCTATCAGCTTGTTCAGCGCCTGGAATGTCGCCATCATGACGGGCATACCCGCGATGTCGATATACGCGTCGATGTCGCTGCTCACGCGCTCGCCGCCGAAGTCGATGCGGATGTCGTCTAAGCCGCTGCCAGAATCCTTCAGATACTGCAGCGTCAGCGCCGCGGGCAGGCTGGCAGGGTCAGCCGGGGCCGTGGGGAGAGCGCTGGCGGTGGGGGTAGGCTCTGCCGAAGGGGTGGTTTCGGGCGCGAGCGTTACCTCCGGCACCATTTCGTCCGTGTCGCCCAGCACCACCTGAAGCTCGTTTTCTTTGGTCTGTACGGTATCCACCGGCAGCTCATACTGCGACGCCGCGGTTTTGATGATGGTGCTCATCATGGAAAGCGTGTCGGGCTGCGTCGATCCGCTGACCGAAATGTATACGTCGTCCACCATGGAGGCGCTGATGTAGCCCTGTTCGATGAGCCGATTCACGACGACGATGGTCGCGTTCTCCAGAGACAGCCCCGCGAAATCGATGTCCTCGATGAGCGTTACGCCGTCCTCGTTGAGCCCCGCAACTTCCGCTACGAGGCCGTCCTCGCCGATGCGGAATTCCACGCTGGGGTTGATGCTGAGTACGATTCGTCCATAGAAGCGGTCGTTTTCGGTGGCCTGCGGCGTCAGATGGACCACGGGCAACTCCGAAGCGTCGGCGGCAGACTGGGGTGGCTTTGGCAGCCCCGGGCCCAGCAGCAGGAACGCCAGCATCGCCGCGGCGAAGGCGGCTGCCGCCGCGCCTCCCGCGAGCCAGCGCCTGCGCGCCCGTTTATCCGCGTCGGCTTGTGTCAGAAGGACGTTTAGTATGCGCTGTTTTTCGGTTTCATTCAGGCGCACCGAATCGTATATTTGCTTTACTTTTTCTTTCATCATAATCCTCTCTCAGCGCGATCCGCAGCCGGGCGCGCGCTTTGTGCAGATAGCCCCATACGGTAGATTCCTTACACCGGATGATGCGCGCGATCTCGCCTGCCGTGTAACCTTCGTAATAGTGCAGGCAGATACAGAGCCGCTCACGCTCGGGCAGTGCGAGTACAGCGCAAAGCATGTCCGGATTTGCCCCTTTTTCTGCCGCGGACAGCTCCATTTCGAGCGGCACATCCTTGCGGTGGCTGCGCTTCAGCATGTTCTTGCAGGTGTTGCCTGCCGTGGCAATCAGCCACGCTTTTTTATGGGCAGCACTCTCAAAGCGTTTTCCGCTGCGTATCAGCGCAAGGAACGTGGCCTGCAACGCGTCCTCCGCGTCCATGCGGTGGCCGCGCATGCAGGTGAAACAAACACGGTACACCATGTCCGCGTGCGTCCGATACAATGCCGTGATTTCCGATCTCGTCAGCAATGCAGTTCCTTTCCCGGGAGTTCGCTTTACCTATAATACAACTCAGGGGCGAGAATCCTTGCGCCGCCCCGACTTTTTTATTGTAATTATAGCACGGAGCGCCGCTTATCATGTGGGAAATGCTTGCAAATCCGGGCGGATAAGCGTATACATTAAAATATAACACAAAGGAGAAGACTTCATGAAGGTTACTGAAATCCCGTATCAACGGCTCACTGTCGAGTCATTTTCTCAGCGGGCAGAGCAAATTATACAGGCGGTAAAAGGCGCGGACTCGGCGGATGCGGTGCTTGCGGCGCGTGAGCAGTACATCGCGCTGAACCGCGATTTTTTGACGGCGGCGGTACTCGCCGAGACGCGCTATACCTTGAATACGGCGGATGCGTTCTATTTGAAGGAAAAGGAGTATTACGATGAGACGACGCCGCAGGTGAAAAGCCTGCAGCTGAAATACACCGCGGCGATGCTGGAAAGCCCTTTCCGCGCGGAACTGGAGCGCGCGCTCTCGCCGCTGTTGTTTACGTTCTACGAATATCAGGTAAAAGCGATGTCCCCAGGGATCGTGGCGGACATGGTAGAGGAAAACCGCCTTATCACGGAATATTCGCAGCTGATGGCGGGCATGTCCTTCAACTTCCGCGGGGAGGGGATGCCGCTTTCCCGGCTGCGCCGTTACATGAGCGAAGACGACAGGGCTACGCGCCGCGAGGCGTACGAGACGCTGGGCCGTACGCTGCAAGCACATTCTCAGGCGCTGGACAGCCTGTTCGATTCGCTGGTGAAAGTCCGCGACGGCATGGCCCAGAAGATGGGTTACAAGAACTTTGTTGAGCTGGGGTATTACCGCATGATGCGCATCAGCTACGATGCGGACATGGTGGCGCGGTTTCGGGATAACGTGCGTACGTATATTGTGCCTGCGGTGGCGCGGCTGAAGGCGGAGAGCGCCTCCCGCATGGGGCTGGGCCGTGTGATGCTCTACGACAACGACGTCAACCTGCCGGGCGGCAACCCGAAGCCCGTGCTGGACAAGGAGGGAATATTCCGCGCTGCACGCGATATGTACCATGCGATGGGCAAGGATACCGCCCGCTTTATCGACATGATGCTGGAGGCCGAGGCATTTGACGTGGACTCGCGCATGAACAAATGGGGAGGCGGCTACTGCACCATTTACCCCAACTACCGCCAGCCCTTCATACTGGCTAACTTCAACGGCAGCGCCGGCGATATTGACACCATGACACACGAGGCGGGGCATGCCTTCGCGGCGTACATGACCGCGGACAGCCGCCTTGCGGGCGATATGACCTCCGGGAGGGAGCCGGAAGCGTACGGCATGGAGACGGGGGAAGTACACTCCATGAGCATGGAGTTTTTCGCGTGGCCGCATATGGAACGCTTCTTCGGCGGCAATACGGGACGCTACCAATACGCCCACCTGTTCGATTCGCTGACGTTCATTCCTTACGGAAGCATTGTGGATGCCTTCCAGCATGCCGTTTACGAGCGACCGGAAATGACGCCTGCCGAGAGAAACGCGGAATGGCGGCGTCTGGAGTCGCAGTACCGACCTTACCTTTCCGCCGAAGGTATTCCCTATCTGGAGGAAGGCACGCGCTGGCAGTATCAGATGCATATCTATGAATCGCCGTTCTATTACATCGACTACTGCCTCGCGCAGGTGGTCGCGCTGGAGTTTCTTTTCGCGTCGCGTGAAGACTATGCGGACGCTTTTGCGCGCTATGTGCAATTCGTATCGCATGGCGCGGAAAAGAAATTCCCCGATCTGATTCGCGAGGCGGGCTTGGTGCCGCCTTTCGAGGAAAGCGCAGTGAAGGATGTGGCGGAAAGGGCCGAAGCGCTGATAGGTGAGCTTCGCCCGTGAAGGGTCAGTGAAGGATGTGGGCTTCGCAGATGCACTTTGCCATGGAGTCTGTGCTGAACGGCTTGACAAAGTAGTAGCGCGCCCCCAGCGCAAGCGCTCTGCGAACCATATCGTCGCTGCTCAGCGCGGAAATGACGTAAGTCGTGGTATCTATCCCGGCGAGGCGCATTTGCCGCAGTACTTCCAGCCCGTCCAGCTGCGGCATCACGATATCCAGCAGCAGTACGTCGGGCTTTAGCAGCGGCAGCATGCGCAGCGTGTCGCTGCCATTGCCGACCACCCCGATGACGCGGATATCGGGATACATCTCCAGCCGCTGGCTCAGCAGCGTTGCGAATGCGCCGCAGTTTTCGGAAATCATCACACGTATGGGTTCCATAGGCGTATCTCCAAGATATATAATTGCATTGAATATATTCATTATAATACACAATGTGGGCGGTGGCAATTATTATCAAACATCGCAGGTTCCTCTGTCTGGTGCGGGTGCCTTATTCAGGGCGCAGTTTGCCGTACCACCGGCGAATGCGGCGCAGGGCAGAGTTGTGGAATGCCGCGCAGAGGGGTACCGGAGGCCATGAGTATAAAAACCGAAGCATATGACGGACAACGGGATGCGTTGCGGCGGGAGTCAGCGCTGAACCAGTGCGAGGATTCATGCGGCTGTAATTTCGGACGCCTTATAACGGAACTGTCGCGCAGTCTCATAGATGTGTCGGCGGAAGAAATGGACGATGCCCTGAATGATGCGGTACGGCATGCCGGGGTGTATTGCGGGGCGGATTGGACGGCGGTATACTGCGGTGCTCCGGGCACGGCGGTATCCCCGCTTTTCTGCTGGCAGCGGGCGGGAAGTCCCGGCGAAGTGCCAACGCTGCCGCCCGCGGTTGCCGCTGCTTCTCGGGCAAAGGGCTTCGGGCCTATCGGGATACCCGGTATATCTGGCGGTGTGCCGCTGTATGGCTGTCCGCTGGATGCCGGCGGGAACGTTTCTGAGTGGCTGGTTTTCGGAGGCATGAGCGAATGCAAAGAGGGTTGTGCGGAGCTGAAGGATTTCTGCGCGATACTGTCCGCGGCGCTGAGACGAAGAGAAAAAGAGATTGAGAACGAACGGATGCGGCTGCTGCTGGACCATACGGACTGTGCGGTTGCGCTGCTGGACAGGGATGGTACGATGCTGGCGATGAGCAGAACCTTTGCTCGCCGTCTGGCTCAGCCTGTCCGAGAACTCATCGGGCGGAAAATCGGCAGTGTCCCCAACATGCTTCCCTATACGCTGGGTGCGCGGCGGCTTCGGGCGTTTCACGAGGCAGTCAGCAAGGGCAAGCCGCAGCGGTTTCTGGATAAGTTCGTAAATCACTGGCTGGAGAACCGGTACCAGCCGGTATACAGGGGCGGCAAGGTTATCGGGGTGGTATACACTTCCGCGGATATTACGAAGAGTCTGCGATCGGTCAGGGAGTACGAACCGAAAAAAAAGTATTCAAAAGACGGCAAGCTGCGGATACAAAACGATCAGGAGTACCTTCAGGTATTTGATGATGTTGTCGCCGGGGCTTGGATATACGATTTTACAACCAACACGGTCCGGTTTTCCCCCCAATGGATGGAGCGTACTGGTGCCAGCCGCATACCTAAATCCGGTCTGGTCGAATATGTACTTTCGCGCATTCACAAAGAGGATCGCGGTAAGGCACTTCATGCCCGGATGTCGTGCATAGAGGATGGCAGGACGCAGTATTGGGCTGAGTACAGGTTGCAGACGATCGGCGGTGACTGGATCTGGATACTGGAGCAGGGCAAAATTGTATGCGGGGATGACGGGGAGCCCCGAAAAATTTACGGAGCGCTGACAGATATTACGGACAGAAAGAAGGCCTGTGAGGCCCTGCGGGAGAACCAGGCGCTGCTTGGTATGATTGTGGAAGCCTTGAGCGATCACGTCTATCTGAAAGACACAGAGAATCGAATGGTGATGGCAAATCGGGCGATAACTGATTTCTTGCAGATCCCTGCGGACAATATACTGGGGAAAACGGAACTGCAGTACATGAGCGATAAGGAGCAGGCGCGAAACGTTATCGCAAACGACAGGCGTATCATGGAAAGCGGCAGGGAAGAGACGGTTGAAGAGAAGGTAAGGGATCGCGTTTTCCTTTCAAAGAAAGCGCCCTGGCGGGACGCGGATGGGAACATCGTGGGGTTTTTGGAATATCCCGCGATATTACAGAAAGAATCGCAATGAATCAAGCGCTGCGCGATTCAGCAAAGGAGCTGGAACGAAAAAATCAGCTTATTACCGACTTTTTTATCAATATCTCCCACGAGTTTAAAACACCCGTGTCAATTTTGCTGATCGCTTCGGAGCTCGTAGAGCAGTGTATTATTCAGCCAAAGCCGGACATCGAAAGCTTACGCGCCAACATTCCGTATCTTCGCCAGAACGTGATGCGGCTGGGAAGGCTCGTGAATAACCTGCTGGATATCACAAAGCTGGACGCGGGCTTTATGCACCCGGTATTGGTCAATCGCGATATCGTGGGTATGCTGCGCTATCTGGTTTCCTCGCTGCAGGTTTACGCACAGCAGAAAGACGTGGTGATATCGTACACGGGCATGCAAGAGGAGATGATGATGCCTGTGGATATGGTAATGCTTGACCGAATACTGCTGAACCTTGTATCCAACGCGCTAAAGGCCACCGCTCCGGGCGGGCATATCGAGGTGGGTTGTGAAGCACTGATAAACCGTGTCCGCATCTTCGTATCGGACAACGGCACAGGCATACCCAGGGACAAACAGAAGGTCATATTTGATCGGTTTCAGCAGGCGAACCCCTCACTCGCGCGCTCCGGAGAGGGCTGCGGCATCGGTCTGTCGCTGGTCAAATTGCTGACCCGGGCGCTGGGCGGGCACGCCTGGGTACGCAGCGAGATGGGGCAGGGAAGCACTTTCTTCGTGGAGTTGCCGATACAGGAGGAGACTACCCCCCGCGAGTACTCGGCGAGCGGACTCATGCTGGATCAGCGTATCGAGATGGAGCTGTCCGATATCATGCGCTGATAGACGCATGGCGCTGGGCGACTGCAGGAAATTGAGATTGTCCTCAAGTAATTATACAATCTGGAACATGGCGGACAGCATCCCGCCGAACCCAGGAGGAGGGACATGAAAACGCTTTGCACAAATCCGGAAATTGACAGCGCCCTGATGGAGTGCGACGCTGCGCTGGGCGGGCTGATACACCGCCTCGGCCCCATCCGCATCCAGCTCTCCGGAGACGCGTTTACGGCATTGGCGAGCAGCATCGTGGCGCAGCAGCTTTCGGCCCGCGTGGCGGATGTCATATGGGCGCGCATCGTGGCGCTGACAGGCGGCGCGGTGACACCGGAGGGGCTGCTTGCGCTGGAGGAGGACGCGCTGCGCGGCGCGGGGCTCTCGGGCGCGAAAGCGCGGTATGCGCGGGCGCTGGCTGAGGCGGTGCGAAGCGGCACGCTGCCGCTGGACGAGCTGTCTTTCATGGATGATGAGGAAATCATTCGCAGCCTTACGGCGGTCAAGGGCATCGGGAGATGGACGGCGGAGATGTTCCTGATATTTTCGCTGGGAAGGCCGGACATATTTTCGTGCGGGGACGGCGGGCTGCAGCGTGCTTTTCGCTGGCTTTATGGGCATGAGCCGGAGAAGGATGCCCTGCTGAGGGTCAGCAGTGCATGGGCACCCTACCGAACCTACGCCTCGCTTTACCTGTGGGAGGCGCTGAATCAGAAGCTTGTTTGAGGGGGAACGATGGAATTGACGACGACGCGGCTGGTGCTGCGGCCTTATGCGGAAAGCGACATCGATGCGGTGCACGCGTATGGCTCCTGTCCGGAGAATGTGCGCTACATGATCTGGGGACCCAATACTGAAAAGGAAACCGCGGAGTTTCTTGCCGAATGTCTGAGCAGACAAGGCGAGGTGCCGCGGCTGAAGCACGACTTCGCCATAACGCTCCGGGAGAACGGGCATCCCATCGGCGGCTGCGGCATATACCTCGACAAGGAGCAGACTGAGGGAATGCTGGGCTGGATACTGCACCGCGATTTCTGGGGTCACGGCTATGTACCCGAGGCGGCGCAGGCACTGATGCACTTTGGCTTCGATACGCTGCGGCTGCACCGCGTCTGGGCGTCGTGCAACGCGGAGAACACCGCGTCGTGGCGCGTGATGGAGAAGTGCGGCATGCGCCGCGAAGCGCGCTTTGTGAAGGCGCGATTCGGGCGCGTCGGAGAGGAACGGCGGTGGTACGACGAATTCCGGTATGCGTTGCTGGAGGACGAGCGCATAGAGCCGCAGCATGCGAGCGGCTCTATGCGCGTGCGCAGAATTATGTATGGCTCTGCGGAGTATGCGGCGGAATTGGCGCTGCGCGACGTGATACTGAGAAAGCCGCTGGGGATGACACTGTTCACAGAGGACCTCTGCGCGGAAAAGGATGATATCCACCTTGGGGCGTTTGGAGACGGTGCGCTGCTGGGCGTGCTTGTGCTGACGCCGCAGGAGAAAACCGTGCGCATGCGGCAGGTCGCTGTCGATGCGGGCCGCCAGCGCGGCGGAATGGGCACGGCGCTGGTGGACGCGGCAGAGCGGCTGGCGGCGGCGCTGGGCTATATACGCATGGAGCTGCATGCGCGGGAGACGGCGGCGGGCTTCTACACGCGGCTGGGTTACGCTGCGGAAGGGGAGCCTTTTGCCGAGGTGGGTATTCCGCACCGGGCGATGGCCAAAACGCTGTTGTAACGGGAGCGGCTGTGGTATAATCCAAACCGTAAAAACGAATGGGGAGAGGTAAATATGGCATCGATGGATCTGCGCGATGTGCTGCGCGGCGTAACGGAGTATATTGGACGGGAAGTAACGTTGCAGGGCTGGATACGAAATCACCGCAAACAAAAGTCTTTTGGCTTTATCGATTTTTTTGACGGTACATGTTTTCCCGCGCTGCAGGTAGTGTACGATGAAAGTACGCCCGGTTTTGCGGAGATACAGGGCTTTCGCGTGGGAGCGGCGGTAGAAGTCGCGGGGACGTTCGTAAAAACCGAAGGCCGCGACGATACGTACGAGCTGCGCGCTCAGCGCGTTACCCTGGTGGGCGACTGCCCGGAGGAATACCCGCTGCAGCCTAAAAAGCATTCGCTGGAGTTCCTGCGCGAGATCGCATATCTGCGCCCCCGCACGCGGTTGTTTCAGGCGGTGTTCCGCATCCGCAGTATCGCGTCCGCGGCGATTCACAGCTACTTCCAGAAGAACGGCTACGTCTATGTGCATACTCCTCTCATTTCCGGCAACGACGCGGAAGGCGCGGGCAATACGTTTACGGTAACCACGCTGGATATCGACAATGGCAAGCGACCCTATGACTACAGCACCGACTTCTTCGGGAAGCGCACATCCCTCGCAGTCACGGGCCAGTTGGAGGGTGAAACCTTCGCGCTGGCGTTCAAGAAGGCCTATACCTTCGGGCCGACCTTCCGTGCCGAAAACTCCAATACCAAAACGCACGCCGCCGAGTTCTGGATGATCGAGCCGGAGATCGCTTTCTGCGATCTGAACGGCCTTATGGACATCGAGGAAGACTTTTTGAAATATGTTGTGCGGTATATACTGGACGCCGCGCCGAATGAGCTGGCCTTTTTGGAGGGCTATACGAAGAACCCGCTGCGCGAGAAGCTGGAAGCGCTCTGCGCGTCGCACATCGCGCGCGTTTCGTATACCGATGCCATTCGTATCCTCTCCGAAGCGAAGAAGGACTTCGAATTCAAGCCGGAGTACGGCGGCGACATCGCCAAGGAGCATGAGAAATACCTGACGGACGAGTACTTTGCCTCGCCGGTGTTCGTGTACAACTGGCCCAAGGCCATCAAAGCGTTCTACATGTACCAGAACGAGGACGACACCGTGGCTGCGGTGGATCTGCTGGTGCCCACCGCGGGCGAACTGATGGGCGGCAGCCAGCGCGAGACGCGCTATGAGCGGCTGCTTTCCCGCATGAACGAGATGCACATCTCCACCGAGGAGATGTACTGGTATCTGAACCTGCGCAAGTTCGGCGGCTGCGAGCATGCGGGCTTTGGCATGGGCTTCGAGCGCCTGCTGATTTATCTCACCGGCGTAGATAACATTCGCGACGTCATTCCGTATCCCCGCACACCACAGAACTGCGAGTTTTAACGGTATGCTGTACGCGTTAAACGGCAGCAAACCAGAATCGGTACAACCCGGCGATGCGGTTCAGGGCGGCGGGCAGCACTTCGGTTTTTACGCGGCGGAGGAAGCGGCGCAGGTGCTGGCGGTGTTCGGCCTGGACGAAAAACCGCTGCGCGACGCGATCGGGCATCCCGCGATGACGTTCGAGAGCCATGAGGGATTCGATTTTTTCAGTGTCGCCGATATACGTCACAAGACGCAGCGCACAAGACCGGTGCGGACGTACGTCTATCTGAGAAAAGACCTCGTTCTCATGTTCTGTGACCATGCCTCGGAGGTGGAAAAGGTGCGGGCGGAGATGGAAAGCGCAACGCATGTCAGCTTCGACCGGCTGCTGGTCAACTTTTTTGAGCGGCTCACCGCGGACGACGCGGGACAGCTGGAGAAAATCGAGCAGGAGATATCGGCGCTGGAGGACGCGCTCATCACCTCCAAGAAGCGCGATTGCGTCAAGGAGATCATCTCGCTGCGCAAGTGGCTGATGGCCTTCAAGCGGTATTACGAGCAGATGCTGTTCGTGCTGGACGAACTGCAGGAGAACGAGAGCGGCGTGGTGCCCGCGGGCGCGCTGCGGTATTTCCGTATCTACGGGGGCCGCGTGGACAGGCTGTATCACAGCGTGCTGAACCTGCGCGACTATGTGACACAGGTGCGGGAGGCATATCAGGCCGAGGTGGATATCGGGCTCAACAACATCATGAAGCTGTTCACGGTGCTGACGGCGGTGTTCATGCCGCTGACGCTGCTGGTGGGCTGGTACGGCATGAACCTCAGGATGCCCGAGTTTGGCTGGGAATACGGGTATCCCGTGGTGATTGCCGCTGCGGTGCTGATTGTCGTTTGCTGTCTGCTCATTTTCAAAAGAAAGAAATGGTTTTAGGCTGAAACGCCCGGGAGGAACGTATGGGATATCCGATTCCCGAACACTTAATCGCGCTGGCGGCGGACGTGGCCGGATACGCTGGCGGCGTTCAGTTTGCGCTGCGGTGCCCCTGCGGCTGCGGGCGGTTTGCTGTGGAGGTTCCGGCAGAGCCCGATGAATACCTGCCCGCTTATCAAATCCGCTGCTCGGCGTGCGGCGAGGCGTATTTGCTTTTTGACGCGCGCGTTCACGGTTACGATGCCATGATTGGCGCGTACGGCGAGCCGGAGCGGGAGTATGAATACCGGCCTGCCGAGCTTGGCACGGGCGTTCCTGAAGGCTTTTCGGTGACGGTGAAGCTGGAGAACGCCCCTTCGCTGGAGGAGTTCAATGAGGATTGCGGTGAAGAATACACGTACGGGCAGTATGTCAACGGCTTTTCGTGGATATGGATAACCCTTGCCGACGGGCAGGGGCACGGGCACCTGCTGTGCGATTTTGAGACCGCGTAGCCCGATACAGGTGCACCGGGCGGCTTCTTCTGCGGGGTGCAAGCTTTTCTGTTTTTCTGGCCCCTTTTTGTCATAACATTTTCTGTTTCTACGCTGCGGATGCAATCCGCTAGTAAGGGTTTCCTGCGGAACCTAACGCAAATTTCGTTGTGCGTGTCCTAAAAATGATGTATAATCTCTTGTCAGCTTTATAAAATGGCTTAATAGGCCGTTAGAGATAAGAATAATAAGGAGTTGCGATCAATGGCGAAAAAGTATGTGTATCTTTTCAGCGAAGGCAATGCGTCCATGAAAGACCTGCTCGGCGGTAAGGGCGCGAATCTGGCGGAAATGACAGGTCTTGGCCTGCCCGTGCCGCAGGGTTTTACGGTAAGCACAGAGGCGTGTAACCGGTATTATGAGGATGGCGAGAGGATCTCTGACGACATTCTGGCACAGATATTCGAATATCTTGCCAAGGCGGAGGAGATCAACGGCAAGAAGTTCGGAGATCCCGAAAACCCGCTGCTTGTGTCCGTACGTTCCGGCGCGCGCGCGTCCATGCCGGGCATGATGGACACCATTCTGAACCTGGGCCTGGGCGATGTGGCGGTACAGGGCGTTGCCAAACTGACGAACAACGAGCGCTTCGCGTTCGACAGCTACCGCCGTTTTATTCAGATGTTCTCTGACGTGGTCATGGGTATATCCAAAGCAAAGTTCGAAGAGATACTTGACGATGTAAAGGAATGCAAGGGAGTCAAATTGGATACCGACCTTACCGCTGAGGACCTGAAGACCGTTGTACAGCGGTATAAGGCGCTGTACCTCGTGGAGATGGGATGCGAGTTCCCGCAGGATCCCAAGGTGCAGTTAATCGAGGCCATCAAGGCCGTGTTCCGCTCTTGGGACAACCCGCGCGCCATCGTATACCGCCGCATGAACGATATTCCGGGCGACTGGGGTACGGCCGTCAACGTGCAGGCGATGGTGTTCGGTAACATGGGTAACGACTCCGGCACGGGCGTGGCGTTCACGCGCAACCCCTCCACCGGTGAGAAGAAGCTGTATGGCGAGTTCCTGATGAACGCGCAAGGCGAAGACGTGGTGGCGGGAATCCGCACACCGAAGCCCATTTCCGACCTTGAGCAGACCATGCCCGAGGTGTACAACCAATTTGTAACGATCGCTACCACACTGGAGAATCACTACCGCGACATGCAGGACATGGAGTTCACCATCGAACGCGGCAAGCTCTACATGCTGCAGACCCGCAACGGCAAGCGTACTGCGGCTGCCGCACTCAAAATCGCGGTCGATCTCGTGGCGGAAGGCAAGCTAATCAAGAAGGAAGCGCTGCTGAAGGTGGAACCCAAGCAGCTTGACTCGCTGCTGCATCCTACGTTTGATACCAAGGCGCTGGCGGCTGCCAAGCCTATCGCCAAAGGCCTTGCGGCTTCGCCGGGCGCCGCGTGCGGCAAGATCTACTTTACCGCTGAGGAAGCTGTCGTAGCTGCGGCTGCGGGCGAGAAGGTTGTGCTGGTACGCCTTGAGACCTCTCCGGAGGATATTGAGGGTATGTACGCCTCCGAGGGTATCCTCACAGCGCGCGGCGGCATGACGTCTCACGCGGCGGTGGTGGCGCGCGGCATGGGCACGTGCTGCGTTTCGGGCTGCGGCGAAATCATGATCGTGGAGAAGACCAAGACGATGACTGCGCCGGACGGCAAAGTGTATCGTGAAGGCGACTACATCTCTCTGGACGGCACGACGGGCAATGTGTACGGTCAGGCGATTCCCACCAAACCCGCGGAGCTCACCGGCGACTTTGGCATCATCATGGAATGGGCCGACGAGGTACGCACGCTGAAGGTTCGCACCAACGCGGATACTCCCAAGGACGCGCAGCAGGCGGTGACCTTCGGCGCGGAAGGCATCGGTCTGTGCCGCACCGAGCACATGTTCTTTAACGAGGATCGCATCCCCGCGATGCGCGAGATGATCGTGTCCAAGACGGCGGAACAGCGCATTCGTGCGCTGGCCAAGCTACTGCCCATGCAGAAGGAAGACTTCAAGGGCATCTACGAGGCGATGGGTGAGCTGCCCGTCACCATCCGTCTGCTGGACCCGCCGCTGCATGAATTCCTGCCCACGGATGAAGATGACATCAAGGCGCTGGCGAAGGAAATGATTATGCCGGTGGAGGAACTGAAGCTGGCTATTGCCAACCTGCATGAGTTCAACCCGATGATGGGTCACAGAGGCTGCCGCCTCGCGGTCACGTATCCGGAGATCGCGGAAATGCAGGTGCGTGCCATCATGGAAGCGGCCATCGAAATCGCGCAGGAAAAGAAGCTCCACATCAAGCCGGAGATCATGATCCCGCTGGTCGGAGAGATCAAGGAATTCAAGTACGTCAAGGACGTCGCGGTGAAAACGGCGGAGAAGGTCATTGAGGAGAAGGGTGTCAAGATTGAGTATATGATAGGTACGATGATCGAGATTCCGCGCGCGGCGCTGACGGCGGACGAAATCGCCGCCGAGGCCGAGTTCTTCTCGTTCGGAACCAACGACCTGACGCAGATGACGTTCGGCTTCTCGCGCGACGACGCGGGCAAGTTCCTGGAGGATTATTACAACCGGAAGATTTACGAATCCGATCCGTTTGCCAAACTCGATCAGAAGGGCGTGGGCAAGCTTGTGAAGATGGCGGCGGACCTCGGCAAATCCGTGCGCCCCGACATCAAGCTGGGCATCTGCGGAGAGCACGGCGGTGAAGCGAGCTCCATCGAGTTCTGCCATCGTACCGGCCTCAACTACGTATCCTGCTCGCCGTTCCGTGTGCCCATCGCGCGGCTGGCGGCAGCCCATGCGGCGATTCTCAACGCGAAGTAAGAGTACCCCCGGCTTTCAGGAGGCGGGCGCAGACGCGTCTGCCTCCTTTTTGTATCTGGCGGATACAATAAAAGCCGCCGGAATTGCGGCGGCAATTTACTGCGGCGGGTCCGGCCGAAATTGATCAGGGGTAGACATATCCATCCTCTACAGGGGGCGTCTCGCAGCGCTGGAGCTCACCGTCCACGAGTATCGGAAAGGTATACTGCGCGCCGTCGTAGTCCATCAGCATGGCTTCCACGCGGCCTGTGACGCAGAACCACTCGCCGTCTTCAAATTTGGAGATGTCCTCCACGCGGACATGGAAACCCACCACGGAGGCGTCCGCGGCGCAGCAGGTGATGATGAGTCGGGAAACGAGGAATGTATTTTCCGGGAACGAGGCGTCCTTGTAGACGAAGCCGTAGAGCGTGATTTCCCGCCCGGCCAGCTCTTCGATGGAGTCGAATATGTAGGAGGCGAAGAAATCCGCGTCGGCATTGAAGGACGCCGTGCCGCTCTTGAGCGCGCAGGGAACAGCCTGTGCCGGATCGATGGTTTCCACCGAAACCGCGGAGCTTACGGGGGCTTCAGAGGATGCTTCCGGCGTCGCCGGAGCGAGCGTGGCCGATGATGCCGCCGAGGCGCTGGGCTGGGGTGTGGCTTCGGGCGCAGCGGAAGGGGCAGCGCTGGCGGCGGTGCCGATAAGCTGCACGTTCTGGTTGGGCAGCGTGCTCGAAGCCGCCTCGGTGGGAGCTACGGTGAGGAACAGCACCACCGGGATGAGAAATACCAGCGCCTGAAGCCGTGCCAGATCCAACGCGTGTTCCCGCAGCGCCCGCAGCACCACAGAGCCCTGGTGCACCGTCAGCACTGCCAGAACGAAAGCGCCGAACCAAACCATCGGCACCATGCGCGGAGCGAGGTACAGCAGGATATCCCCGCTGAAAAGCAGCCAGCCCATGATGACGGTAACGGCACCCAGCACAAGCAGCCAGAGCACTTCTCCCACGGCCTTACGCATTGGAACCGCCTCCTATCAGAAAGCTGGCGGCGAGCGCCAGCAGGAAGCACACCAGCAGTATGGAGAGCGCCACACGCAGCACAAAACGTTTGCGGAAGCTGCCCAGCATCATCATAGTGTTCTTAATGTCGATCATCGGACCGACGAGCAGGAAGGCCAGCACCGAAGCGCCGGAGAACTGCAGCAGGAAGGTGCTGGCGACGAAAGCGTCGGCTTCGGAGCACAGCGACATCACAAAGGCCAGCGCCATCATGACGAGTATGGAGGCCATCCGTCCGCCGCCTACCGCGGTCAGCACCTCGCGCGGGACGGCGATCTGCATGGCGGCGGCGATGACCGCGCCGAATATCAGGTACATGCCTACGCTGCGCAGCTCTGCACCCGTGTGAGAAACGACCTCTTTGAATATTCCGAAACGGGAAACGGTTGAACCGTGCTCGTGTCCGCAGGAGCAGTGCTCGCGATGTTCGTGGTCATGCCCGCAGGAGCAGGCCGCGTCATTCTCGTGCGCGTGGTTGTGCCCGCAGGAGCAGGCCGCGTCATTCTCGTGCGCATGGTCGTGCCCGCAGGGGCATGCGGGCGCGCTGCGATCCGGCCTCAGCACGGACTTGCCCTCCGCGCGTCCCGCGAGCAACCCGATGAGCAGGGCGGCCAGGAAGCCGCCCGCGGCACGGTACAGCATCATCTGCGGCATCGTGGGAAACGCGTTGTACGTGGACAGCATCACCACGGGATTGACGATAGGCGTCGCAATCATGAACGCCATGGCGGGCCCCACCGGAAGCCCTTTTTTGATGAGGCCCCGGGTGATGGGGATGATGGCACATTCGCATACGGGAAATACGATTCCCACAAGGGCCGCCGCCGCAATGCGCAAAATACGGTTTTTGGGGAGTACGCGCAGTATCATGTCCTCCGTGACGAACACCTGTATCAGCGAGGAAACGATAGTGCCCAGCAGTACGAAAGGCAGCGCCTCCAGCAGTATGGACCAGAGTATAAGCGTGAAGGCGCGCATGCTGCTCTCGGTGGTGGTTTCCACCGCGCCGGTGGCGCCGCAGAAAGCTACCCAGAATACCACAGCGGCCATCGCCAGCAGCATAAGCCCTTTTTGCATGCGTTCTTTGGTGAGAATACCCCGCATTTACAGCCCCTTTTCATATCAGAATTCTTTTTTGAGGTTAGCACCCGCAAACAATAGTTGTCAACGGCGCAGCGAAAAGTTTACAATGCCGTAGCCCGGCGGGGCAGTCGTACTGTCCTTTTTTTCTGCCAACCTGCCGGGAAACGCATGTTCGGGCAGGATTTTCGGCGCGGATGTATAAATAGTATGCATGGACGAAAATACGGTATGCTTCCGCGAGGAGCACGAGAAAAGGGAATACGAGATGCTTGCGCCGTATGCCGCCAAGGCCGCAGAGAGCCGCGGGCGTGAACGGGCGCTGGAACCCTGCCCGATGCGTACCGTATACCAGCGCGACAGGGACCGCATCATACACTGCAAGTCCTTCCGGCGGCTGAAACACAAGACGCAGGTATTCCTCTCGCCCGAGGGGGATCACTACCGCACGCGGCTGACGCACACGCTGGAGGTATCCCAGATTGCGCGCACCATCGCGCGCTGCCTGCGCCTCAACGAGGATCTGACCGAAGCCATCGCGATGGGGCATGATTTGGGGCATACGCCGTTCGGACATTCGGGCGAGCGCGTCTTGAACGAACTGACCGGCCGCTTCGAGCACAACGAGCAGAGTCTGCGCGTGGTAGAGCTGCTGGAGAACGGCGGCGCTGGGCTGAACCTGACGTTTGAGGTGCGCGACGGCATACTGAACCACAAGAAGTCACTGAAGCCCGCTACGCTGGAGGGCATGGTTGTCAACTACTCCGACCGCATCGCCTACCTTAACCACGACATCGACGATGCCTTGCGCGGCGGAATCATCGACGCCCTGCCCGAGAAGTTTGAGCGGACCCTGGGCGCGACGCACAGCGCGCGCATCGATACCATGATCCGCGACATCGTTATGAACAGCTACGGACAGCCCGCGGTGCGCATGTCGGAGGGCATCGAGGCGGCCACGGACGAGTTGCGGCAGTTTATGTTTCGCCATGTGTACTTCGGCTCCCGCGCGAAAGAGGAGGAGGGCAAGGCAGAGAATATGATCCGGCTCCTTTTCGCGCATTACTGCGACGCGCCGCAGCACATGGGCCCGGATGCAGCGGGACGCGTGGAGGCGTACGGCATCGAGCAGGCCGTGACGGATTATATCGCGGGGATGACCGACCGCTATGCCGTGGGCGCGTTCAAGCAAATTTATATCCCCAAAGGCTGGGATAAGTACTGATGGCCAGGTTTGACGACGCATGGCTCTCGGAGCTGTATGCCAAAAGCGATATCGTGGATGTAGTTTCCGGGTATATCAATCTCTCAGAGCGCGGCGGTCGTTACTGGGGGCTTTGCCCGTTCCATCATGAAAAGACGCCTTCATTTTCTGTAAGCCGTGACAAGCAGCTCTATTACTGCTTCGGCTGTAAGGCGGGCGGCAACGTCACCAACTTTTTGATGAAGCACGAGAACCTGACGTTCGGCGAGGCGGTGGAGACGCTGGCGCGCCGCGCGCATATGGAGATGCCGCAGGCGCTGGACGACAAGCAGTATCAGCAGTCCAAGCAGCGGAAACAGGCTATCGCGCAGATGAACAAGCTGGCGGCGCAGTATTATTTTGAGACGCTTCACGGACCGCAGGGCGCGGAGGCGCTGGCGTATCTGAAAAAGCGCGGCGTGGAGGAGCCGGTGATCCGGCGCTTCGGCCTGGGGTACGCGCCCGACGCGTGGGATAACGTGACGGGGCTGCTGAAGAAAAAAGGCTTTTCGGAGAGCCTGATAGGCGAGAGCGGGCTCGTAACCGTAAAGGACAGCCGCATGTACGACACGTTCCGCGGCCGCGTGATGTTTCCCATCATCAACGTGTTCGGAGAGGTCATCGCGTTCGGCGGGCGCGTGCTGGACAGCTCTCAGCCCAAATATTTAAATACGCGCGATACCGCACTGTTCAACAAGCGCCGCAATCTCTACGGACTCAACCTCGTGCGCAAGCTGCAGACGGTAAAGAGCGTGGTTATCGTCGAGGGGTACATGGACGTGGTTTCCATGCAGGCACACGGCGTCAAGGCGGTAGTGGCGTCGCTGGGTACGGCGCTCACGCGGGAGCAGGCGGCGCTGCTGAAGCGCTATACACAGACGGTGTACGTGGCCTACGACGGCGACGAGGCCGGCGAGACCGCGACACAGAAGGCCATCACCGTGCTGGAGCCGGAGGGCTTCGATTTGCGCGTCATCCGCTTCGACGCGGATACCGACCCGGACGACTTCATCCGCAAGCATGGCCTTCATGGCTTCGCGGACAAGGTGCGCAGCGCGCCCACCGCGACGGATTACCGGCTGGACGTGCTGAAGAGAGGGTTCGATCTCTCTACCGAAAACGGGCGGGAAGGGTATGCCACGGCGTCGTCGGAAGTGCTGCGCGCGCTGCAGAACCCCATACAGCGCGAGCGCTACGCGGCGCGCGTCAAGTCGGAGACGGGTTTCAGCGCGGAGGCGCTGCTGGGGCAGGCGAAACAAAGTTTAGCCCCGGAAGAGAATATACATGCCAATTATAGGAATAATAGTACTACGTCAAGCGCCGAAGGGGCGGTAGAGGAAGCTTTTTTAGCGTGTGCGATGGCGTATCCGGAGTATTTTGCGGAGCTCGCGGAGGAAGTCGGAGAGGACGACTTTACAAAAAACGAGCATAAAAATATTTTTTCCGCATTATATGATGGCATAAAAAGAGGAATTCAACCCGCATATGCCGAACTATTATCCGGACTTGAGCGGGAAGAGGATGCGAGCGAAGCCGCAAGGCTTGCCGAACTCAATGCTGTGGCACAGGATCCCGCGGGATTTATGCGGGATTGTGCGGGCCGCATGCGGCGCGAGCAGCGGGAACGGCAGCGCAGCGCGCTGCGCGAAGCGCTCAAAGGGGCATCGACAAGCGAGGAAAAACGCAGGCTGCTTGCCGAAATTAGCAGGTTGGATAAGGAAGATAGATAAAGGGTGATTGTATTTTGAGCAAGAAAACGGCAGATAAGCCGGAGCATGGTGCAGGGCGGGCGCAGGAGCCGGAGAAGGAAGCCAAGCGCGCCGCCAACGCGGAATACGAGAATAAGGAATCGGGCGACGAAGAAGACGCAGCGCTTTCGCAGGAGAACCTGGCAAAGATTGAAGCGCTGGGCATGATGGCGCAGCACGATAAGGATGAGCGCATCAAGGATGTCATTGAGGCGGGCAAGCGCAAGGGCGTGCTGACGTACAAAGAGATCAACGACGCGCTGGACGGTGCGGATCTCGACGCCGAGAACCTGGACAAGCTGCTGGGCGCGCTTGAGGAGATGAAAATCGACGTCGTTGACTCCGAAGCCGATAAGGATCTCGTCGAGGACGAGGCCGAGGATGTGGACGCCGATCTCGATCTGAGCATCCCCGAGGGCGTCAGTATTGACGACCCTGTGCGGATGTATCTCAAGGAGATAGGCAAGGTCAATCTGCTGACGGCTGACGAGGAAGTGGAGCTGGCAAAGCGCATGGCCGAAGGCGACGAAGCTGCAAAGCGCAAGCTGGCGGAAGCCAATCTGCGCCTCGTGGTCAGCATCGCCAAGCGCTATGTGGGGCGCGGCATGCTGTTCCTTGATCTCATTCAGGAGGGCAATCTCGGCCTCATCAAGGCGGTCGAGAAGTTTGACTATACCAAGGGCTATAAGTTCTCCACATACGCCACCTGGTGGATCCGGCAGGCCATTACGCGCGCCATCGCGGATCAGGCGCGCACCATCCGTATTCCGGTGCACATGGTGGAGACCATCAACAAGCTCATCCGCGTATCGCGCCAGCTGCTGCAGCAGTACGGCAGAGACCCGCTGCCGGAGGAAGTCGCGCGCGAGATGGACATCAGCGAGGACAAGGTGCGCGAGATCATCAAAATAGCGCAGGAGCCGGTTTCGCTGGAGACACCCATCGGCGAGGAGGAGGACAGTCACCTCGGTGACTTCATCCCGGACGACGACGCGCCCGCGCCTGCGGAAGCCGCCGCGTTCACGCTGCTGAAGGAACAGCTGATGGACGTGCTGGATACGCTGACCCCGCGCGAGGAGAAGGTGCTTCGGTTGCGCTTCGGGCTGGACGACGGCCGTGCGCGCACGCTGGAGGAAGTGGGCAAGGAATTCATGGTAACGCGTGAGCGCATCCGCCAGATTGAGGCCAAGGCGCTCCGTAAGCTGCGCCACCCGAGCCGCAGCAAGAAGCTGCGCGATTTTCTCGACTGATCGCGGTACAATGGACCTTGGGGGCGGCTTCGCAGCCGCCCGTTTTCATCTTTGAGCGTTGCTGGGGGGCAGTATGACCGCGAGAATTGCGTTATCGGAGCGGCTTCAGGCCGTGGTGGATATGGTTCCGCCCTGCGCCGTCGCGGCGGATATCGGCTGCGACCACGGCAAGGCTGCCGCCGCGCTGCTACTGTGCGGCAAAGCGGCGCGCACCGTTTGCGCAGACATCAGCGAGCTGTCGCTGGACAAGGCGAGGAACCTGTCGCGAGAGTACGGACTGGAAGCCGCCATGTCGCTGCGCGCGGGCGACGGGCTTTCCGTGCTGGCTCCGGGCGAGGCGGATGCCGCGGTCATCGCGGGCATGGGAGGCTTGCTGATAGCGGATATACTGAAAGCGGGCATATCCGGCGCGCCCGATACGCTGGTGCTTTCGCCCAACCGGGACGCCGCGGTGCTTCGCGGCACACTGACGGCGCTGGGATACCGCATCGACGACGAGGCGCTTGTCTGCGAGGGCGGACACTATTACCCGGTCATCCGCGCAATGAGGGGGCAGAGCCCACAGCTGACCGCGGCCGAGCTGGAATTCGGCCCGGTGCTGCTGAAGAATAGGCCGGAGGTACTGCGGCGCTTTGTGCAGCGGCGCGTGCAGGAGACGCGCGTGGTGCGGGAACGTGTGGCGGGCAGCGAATCGCCGCGCAGAGAGTCGCTGCTGGCACAGGCGGACGGCAGGCTTGCGCATTATGAGGAGGTGCTGAAGTGTCTGTGACGATGGAACAGTTTGTAGCGCTCGTGGAAGAGGCCGCGCCGCGCGGGCTGGCATATGACTGGGACAATACGGGGCTGCTGCTTCGCTGCGGTGATACGGTGAGCCGCGCGCTCGTCTGTCTGGACGCGACGGACGCGGTGGCCGAGGAGGCCATATCGCGTGGCTGCGATATGATTCTGGCGCACCATCCGCTTTTATTTACGGCGGTGAAGTCGCTGGACGTCGCGCAGCCTGTGCAGGGCGTGGCGATGAAGCTCATCCGGCATGGCATTTCGCTCTACGCGGCGCATACGTCCTTCGACATTGCGGAGGGTGGCGTGAACGACGCGCTGGCGGCGCTGCTGAAGCTGACGGATGTGCTGCCCGCGGGCGAGGAGGGGCTGATGCGCGTGGGCGCGCTGCCTCAAGGCTGTACCGCGTCGGAGTTCACGGATCGCGTAAAGGCGGCGCTGGGCGTATCGCGTGTCCGCGTGTCCGCCGGGTTCGAGGGAGAAATTCTGCGCGTGGCGCTGGTGGGCGGCAGCGGCGGGGAATATGTGCCGCAGGCAAAGAAAGCGGGCGCGCAGGCGCTGCTGACCGGCGAGGTGAAGCACCATCACTGGCTGGAAGCACAGTCGCTGGGCGTTTGCCTTGTCGAAGCGGGCCATTTTGAAACGGAGCGGTGCTTCGTTGACACGATTTTTAGGCGTTTACAATCGCGGTCAAATGCGTTACAATATCCGGTGGACCTTGTTAAGGCCGAGTGCATGCAGGTGCCCTGCGAAATGGTGTAGGGCGCGGGAAGGAAGTTTATTGGATAAGCTGGCGTTGCTCTTCGAATATCAGCAGGCGGATGCCCGACTGGAAGCTTATGAGAGAGAGCTGAAAAATACGGAAACGCGTAAACAACTCATCAAGCTGCAAAATTATTTGAAGAAGCAGCAGGCTTTGCTGCGCGACATGGAAAATCGCGCGCTTGTGGAGCAGAACGATCTGTCGGAGGTCAACGCGCAATACGAGCGCATGATCGAGCAGATGAGCAAGAAGCACAAGGACATCAGCGAGTACGAGCAGGTGGATCCCGCCATACTCGATTACAACGTCGTGCGCGACCTTGTGAAAGAGTACGAGGCAACGTACGAGAATATTGTCAAGCAGAAACGCCGCGCGATGACCGCGCAGAAGAAGGCGGAGGAAACCGCCGCGAGTCTGAAGGATATGCTGCCGCGCATCAGCCAGGCCCAGAGGGAGTTCGCGGTGCTGAAGACGAAGCACGAGGAAGAGCTTCAGCAGGGTGCGGGAGAATTGGAAAACCTGCGCAAAGCGGCGGAGATGGCGGCTTCCAAGGTCGATCCCAAGCTGCTGCAGCGCTACAGGCATATCAAGCAGAATACGGCGATGCCGGTGACCCTGCTGAAAAACGGGCGTTGCATGGGCTGCAATATGGAATTGCCTTCCAGAGACTTGGCAAAAATCAAAATGCCTGATACAATAGTCGAATGCGAAAATTGCGGAAGGATATTGTATCTGGAGCAATAAAAAGTTTTGAGCAGGCTGAACGGTCGCCCGACTTCGTGTTGGGAGGAAAGTCCGAGCTCCGCAGGGCAGGACGCCGGGTAACTCCCGGTGGAGGCGACTTTAAGGAAAGTGCAACAGAGATATACCGCCTGGCGCAAGCCGGGTAAGGGTGGAAAGGTGAGGTAAGAGCTCACCAGAGCCATGGCGACTTGGCTGCTCTGTAAACCCCGTCCGGTGCAAGATTGATAGTGGGCATTAAGCGGCTGCCCGTCGCGCCCCATGTAATCGCTGGAGCCTGCTGGCAACTGCAGGCGTAGATAGATGACCGTTCTCGACAGAACTCGGCTTACAGGCCTGTCTCAAAACCTTGAAATACCGGAAGCTTTGGAGAAATCCAGAGCTTCATTTTTTACGCCGGCGGCACCTTGTAAGTGAGAGCTGTTCTGCGCATGCCCCATCAAAAATGCAGCTGCCCCCCGGTGGCGGAGGCAGCTGCGGTGTCTTAATCAATACTTTCCGAACTCGTTGTCGCTGAGGTCGATTTGCGGACGCCGGACCGTATGCGGCTCGGGTGAACGGCCCACGGCATCACCGGCTTTGCTATCGTCCGGGCCTGCGGTGTTTTGCAGCTTAAAGCGCCCGACCATGGATTTGAGCAGCTCGGCCTGGCTGGAGAGCTCCTCCGCCGATGCCGCGGTTTCCTCGGAGGTGGCTGAATTCGACTGTACCACCTGCCCCATCTGCTCGATGCCGCGGTTGACCTGCGCGATGGCGTCCGCCTGCTCGCCCGAAGCGGCGGCGATTTCGCTCACCAGCTGCGCGGCCTTGTCCACGCCCTCGATGATGCCCGCCAGCGCCGCGGCGGTTTCATTGGCAATCTTTGTGCCTGCGGCGGTCTTTTTCATGGAGCCTTCGATAAGCGCGGTGGTTTCCTTGGCGGCGCTGGCGCTTCTCGCGGCGAGGTTGCGCACCTCGTCCGCAACGACCGCAAAGCCCTTGCCGTGGATGCCCGCGCGCGCGGCTTCCACCGCGGCATTCAGCGACAGGATGTTGGTCTGGAACGCGATGTCGTCGATGACCTTGATGATTCTGGAGATGCTCTCCGAGGCCTCGTTGATTTCCGCCATGGCGCCCTGCATCGCCTTCATCTGTCCATCGCCCAGCGCTGCACTCCGCTTTGCCGCCAGCGTCAGCTCATTGGCGCGGCTGGCGCTGTTCGCGTTGTGCTTGGTCTGGTCTGCTATCTGCGCGAGTGTGGCGGACAGCTCTTCAATGGCGCCTGCCTGCTCGGTAGCCCCCTGAGAGATGGCCTGACTGCCCTCGGACACCTGAAGCGTTCCGGCAGCTACCTGCTCCGACGCCGTGTTGATGTTAAACATCATTTTGTTCAGTGAAACCGCGATGCTGTTGATGGATTCCCGTAAGGATACAAAATCGCCGCGGTACTCGCTTTCTATTTTCCACGTAAGGTCGCCTGTAGACATTGCGCTGAGCGCCAGGGCCACTTCTTCGATGTAGGATCTCAGCGTATTGACCGTGAGGTGCATATTCTCGCTGATATTCGCAAACAGTTCGCCGATAGTTTGAGTATCATCGTCGCTCTCGGCAGCTGCCATGTCGCAGAAGAGTTCACCCGAGGACAGGCGTTCAAGGTTGACGATCAGCTTGTTCACTTCCGCGGATTCGTAATGAGCCCGTTTTTCCGCGACAATCCGGCTCTGCTCTATGGTCACAAACGCCTGTCTCACTTCGCCGTCCAGGGTAGCCGAAAGCTGCCCGATTTCGTCGCTGGAACGGATTGTGTTGGTTGCGTCAAGCTGACCGGAAGCCAGCGCGGCGGCAAGCTCGGTGATTTTTTTCAGCGGCGTTCTGATCTGCGTGCGTACAAACAACAGCAGTATGGCCATAACGATGGCCAGGGATGCGGCCGAAGAAACAATGACCATGTACATCTGCTGATCGATGCTTGCGTACAGTTCCGCTTTTGGTACCGCAAGCATTACAGACCAGGGCATATCCGAAATAGGCGCGTATGCCATAAACTTAACCGTACCGTTATAGTAATACTGTTCAAACCCAGTCTCGCGGTTTATACATTTTTGGACGATGCTGCTCAGCGCATCCAAATCGGAGTTGCTCTTCGCAAGCTCTATGGCGTTTTCCTTTGAGATGACCTTATCGGTTACGGGATGCGCAGCGGTAGTTCCGTTTTCATCCAGTATCACGGCATAGCCGGTTTCTCCGATTTGGATGGAACCGATAAGCTGGTAAAGCGTATCGTAGGGTATCATGGCAGTCAGTACCCCTTCGATATTGCCTGTAGCCCTTGCGACGGGGGCGAAAGCGTATAAATACAGCTCGCCGTCGCCTTCATATACTATCGGGCGATTCAGCACAATTCCACCTGACAATGCCTGCTGAAACCCCTCTTCCCCGGATAAATCCACATAGGTGCCATCCGCCGAGGACACCGCGCCGTTCAATCCTGTAAAGCACATGTGCATGTAGCCCAGCTCCTGCTGCTTATCAGACAGAGCGGCTTTGATGCCATCCGCGTTGTTGATATAGAAAGCCACGGTGGTCGCGGTTCTTTCCATCGAATATTTGATAAGCTTGACACCGTCGGCGACGATTTGCGCAGTCTGTACGGCTTCCGTCGTAAGGCTGGTTTCATACTGGGTGAGCAGTGCCTCGGATGAACTATTGAACGAGATGATGCCTACCGCTGTAAGCGAAAGCACCATCATTACTGCCACTATCAGCGCGATTCTGAAACCCAGCTTTCTGTTTCTAAACCTTTTGAACATTATTTCGCATGCCTCCTTTGTTGCTCATTCAGTCCGCTTAACCATGCGCATTGCATGCCGGACTGGTTGTTCTTTTTTTATCGGTACATTTCCCTCCAACTTGACATCAAACCCGCATCAGAACAAAAAATTAACGCAATGATTTTCAATGGCGGCGGCAAGATAGGGACGTGCCGCGCACGGCAGCATTTAAAAAAGGGGTTTTGCAACCCCTTTACCGAAGTGTGCCTGCTTGTTAATACTTCCCGAATTCGTTGTCGTTGAGTTCGATTTGGGGACGCCGGGCTGTATGCGCAGCCGAATGGCGATCGGCACCGACCGATTTGCCCTTGCCCGGTATGACGGCGTTTTGCAGCTTGAAGTGTCCGACCATGGATTTGAGCAGCTCGGCCTGACTGGAGAGCTCCTCAACGGATGCTGCGGCTTCCTCAGACGTAGCCGAATTCGACTGCACGACCTGACTCATCTGCTCGATGCCTCGGTTGACCTGCGCGATGGCGTCCGCCTGCTCGCCCGAAGCGGCGGCGATTTCGCTCACCAGCTGTGCGGCTTTATCAACGCCCTCGATGATGCCGGACAGCGCCGCGGCGGTTTCATTGGCAATCTTTGTGCCTGCGGCGGTCTTTTTCATGGAGCCTTCGATAAGCGCGGTGGTTTCCTTGGCGGCACTGGCGCTTCTTGCGGCAAGGTTGCGCACCTCGTCCGCGACGACCGCAAAGCCTTTGCCGTGGATGCCCGCGCGCGCGGCTTCCACCGCGGCATTCAGCGACAGGATGTTGGTCTGGAACGCGATGTCGTCGATGACCTTGATGATTCTGGAGATGCTCTCCGAAGCCTCGTTGATTTCCGCCATAGCGCCCTGCATCGCCTTCATCTGTCCGTCGCCCAGCGCTGCGCTTCGCTTTGCCGCCAGCGTCAGCTCATTGGCGCGGCTGGCGCTGTCCGCATTCTGTTTCGTCTGGTCCGCAATCTGCGCGAGTGTGGCGGACAGCTCTTCAATGGCGCCTGCCTGTTCCGTAGCCCCCTGAGAGATGGCCTGACTGCCCTCGGACACCTGAAGCGTTCCGCCAGCTACCTGCTCTGCCGCCGTGTTGATGCCGGAAAGCGTGCTGCTCATCGAAACGGTAATCCGGTTGATGGCGGTTTTAAGCCCGGCAAAGTCCCCCTTGAATTCGGCGTCTATCATGTGGGACAGATCTCCGCCCGCCAGATTATCCAGCTTGTCCGAGAGTTCGGAAATATACATGCTGATGCTTTCCATGGCGATTTTGAAGTTGCGGTTGATTTCCTCGTAATTGATTCTCTCGTCAGTGGTATGTTCGTTGCCCGGGTTCACCGAGAAATCGAGCTGCAGCTCGCCGGCTGACAGTTTCCGCATATTGGCTGCAATCTTGGCGACCTCCTCGCGGCGGTACCGCGCCCTGGTTTCCCTGCGGGTGATATCCTGCACCACTTCGATATGTCCCGTTTGCTGCCCCTTCTTGTTCAATATGTATGAGGAATCCACCTGAAAATCTCTGCCTAACTGCGCGAAACGCGTTTGAAGCTCGCCTTTCCGGAGTCTGGCAATGCCGCAATTCTCGGTATTACAGATGCCGGCGTTCCAGTTGGAACAGGGCTGCCCCAGCACCTCGCTCCTTTTGGTGCCGAGCATATCCGTCGCGGGCTTGTTGATGAACGTCCAGTTCATATCCATATCTGTCACGGAGATGGCGAACGGAATAGCGTCCAGCAGGCTCTCGTACCAATGGAACCGCTCAACCACCTTTTTAACGTAGCGCATCTGAAAGACTGCCGCCGCCAGTATCAGCACCGCTGCCGCCAGTATCAGTATCAGCGGCAGGCCAAAGCCAACGGCGCGGTACAGCAGATAGAACGCCGCTCCGCACAGCAGGAACGCGACGAGCTTCAAGGAGTAGATAAACGCGATGGACGCCTTTCTGAACTTCATCGCTTATTCCCCCTTCCGGGCGGCATGGGTAAGCGCGGTGGCTTCCTCTCCGCTGAACAGCGCCTCGCAGTCCAGCAGCAACTGCACCTCTTTCCCGACCTTGCCGACGCCTTCAAGGTATGCCGCGCCGCCCGCAAAGCTGGGTGCGGGAGAGGTGTCCTCTTCCGAAATCGTCAGCACGTCCGCTACCTCGTCCACAATCAGCCCCGCGGTAACGACCGGGTTGTCGATTACCAGTATGCAGGTTTTTTCGTTGTACTCCGCCTCGGGCCGCTTGAACTTGAGCCGCATGTCCACCACCGGGATGATTCGCCCGCGAAGATTGATGATGCCCTTTACATAGGAGGGCATCTCCGGAAGGCGGTTTATCGGCTGCACCCCAATGATCTCCGTTACATAGCGAATCTGGATGCCATATACCTGCCCGTCGACCCGGAAAGTGATGTAGCGCCCCCGCATTGTGTCCTCTTCAATCAGACCTGTTTCTTCAAACGACATATTTACACTCCCCAAATGCTTAAAGCTGAAATGATCAATCATTTTATCAATCGTTATTATTCACGGCAAACTGAACCACCGGAGAAGGATAAAAGCAAAGAAGAAAGACATTTTGAATGGTACGGCGGCAAAAGAGAATAATAAGTGAATGACAAAGGGCATGGAGGAATTATGCGCGGCGAAAACGGCATCCCATTCAACATACTCGATGATATTTCGCTGTCCCATCAGGAATTGTTGTCCTACGCGGGCGACCTTGCACTGACGCAAAAAGTCGCCACACGGCGTCTGGATTATGCGCAGCTGCGTCTCGGAGAAGCCGGGCGCAACATCGAAAACGCTTATATGGCCGCGAGGCAGAGCAAATACAGCGGCCGGGAGATGCCTGCCATCTCCGAGTGGTTCTACGACAACCGCTTTTTGTTTATAGAACAGCTGAAGCAGATAGAGCTCGGCAAAGCTGCACAGAAGCTGCCGCATATCGTTTCGGGGCGCTTTGCGCACTACCCGCGAAGCTTTGCGCTGGCGGCGGAGCTTGCACGGTACAGTGCGTTTTCGCTGAGCATGGCGGGCATCGAGGAATTCCTTCAGGCGTACCAGAAGGAGTCGGGCCTTAACTCCGGCGAGCTATGGGTATTTGTGGACATGCTCAAAGTAGCGCTGTTAACCGCGGTGTCGGCGCTGGCGCTGCGCAGCGTGGAGTGCGTAAAGGCACGCGCGCGGGCTCAGCGCTTCTGTACGAGGCTGTCGCAGCAGCCGCTGGCCGCCGCGTTGACGGAGTTCAAAAACGAGCTGACAAAGCCGCTGTTCGTGGAGCATGTGATGGCACTGCTGCGTGAGCACCCGAATGGCGCCTTGGTAGCGGAAGCCATCGGCGAGGCCATCTCTCCTGCGGATTTGACCGTGGACAAGCTGGTGAAGCAGGCTCATTCCGCTCAGGCGAGGAATCTGCTGCATATCGCCAACGCGGTGTCGTCGCTGCGTATGCTGGCCAAGGTCAACTTCGAAATCATTTTCGAGAATGTGTCCGCCGTGCACCGCTGCCTGTGTGAGGACGAGACTTACCCGCGCATGGACTTCGACTCTCGCGAGTATTACAGGCGGCGCGTGACGGACATTGCCGCTTTGCTGCGTGCCTCGGAACCTGCGGTGGCGCGCATGGCGGTGCGCCTTTCCGCAGCAGCGGGAGAGCACGTGGGCGTATACCTCACGGGGGAAAAGCGGGAGGAACTGATGCGCGCGATGGGCGGTCCTCCGCCCAGGGCCCGGCTGGAAGCCTTTTTCCGCCGGCACATGCTGCTGTTCTACGCGGGCGGCGCGGGGGTGTCTTCTATCATATCCTCCGCACTGCTGTGCCTGCCGCTGTTTCTGGAGCGTCGGTGGGCAGCGGGGATCATCGGCTTTTTTATCAGCCTCATACCCGTGTACTCCGTGGCGATTACAATTAACAACCGCATGCTGGCGCTGCTGACCAAACCCGCCTTTCTGCCCAAGCTGGAGCTGAAGGAGGGCATTCCGGAGGACTGCGCCTCGATGGTGGTAGTGCCCGCTTTGGTGCTGGGCGCGGACGACGGGCGCGAGCTGCTGGAGAAAATGGAAGTCTACTACGCCGCGAACCAGCAGCCCAATCTGTATTTCACGCTGCTGTCAGATTTTAAGGAGGCTTCCGCGGAGGCCGCGCCGGGCGACGAGGAAACCACGGCGCGCATTGCGGAGGTGGTGGCGGAGCTCAATGCGCGCCAGCCGCAGCCGGTGTTTTTTTATGCGCAGCGCAGACGCACGCCCCTGCCGGAGGGTGGGCGCTTTGGCGGCTGGGAGAGAAAGCGCGGGGCGCTCCTCAGCTTCTGCGCGCTGCTGCGCGGCGACGGGGCGGCTTTTGCGCACGTGACGCCGGGGATTCCGCAGAACATCAAATACGTGATTACGCTGGACGCGGACACAGAACTGCAGCGAGATGCCGCGGTGCGCATGGTGGGCGCGATGGTGCACCCGCTGCACCGGCCGCAAGTGGACGAGGCGACGCGCACCGTAAAGCGCGGGCATGCGCTGATGCAGCCGCGCATCGGCATCGACGTGGTGAGCGCCGCCC
Source organism: Bacillota bacterium (assembly GCA_023460085.1). Classification (GTDB taxonomy): domain Bacteria; phylum Bacillota; class Clostridia; order Christensenellales; family SZUA-584; genus JAEWCC01. The sequence goes on from JAEWRI010000043.1 coordinate 30,941, forward strand.
AGACGCGCTTTTCGCTGGTTTCATCCGGCAAGGCCGGACTGGATACCTACTCCGGCGCGGCTTCGGACGTATACCAGGACAACTTCGGCACGGGCATCTACACCGGCAAGGGTATCTTCGATTTGGACGTGTATGTGCGCGTGCTCACGGACACCTTCCCGGATAACCGCATACTGAGCCACGACCTGCTGGAGGGCAGCTATCTGCGCTGCGCGCTGCTGTCCGACGTGGTGCTGATGGACGGTTACCCCGCGAAGTATCTCTCGTGGGCGAAGCGCCAGCACCGCTGGGTGCGCGGCGACTGGCAGCTGCTGCCGTGGCTGCGGCATACCGTACACACGCGGCAGGGAACGGCAAAGAATCCGCTTTCCCGCCTTGCCCGGTTTCAGATACTCGACAACCTGCGGCGCAGCCTGACGCCGCCGCTGTGTTTCGTGGTCATACTGCTGTCACAGACCGCGTTCTATCATTCGGCGCTGTTCTGGTTCATCTCGGGTATACTGCCGCTGTTCATCGATGGCATTGTGGATTTCGCGCTGCGGCTGTGGACGCTGCTGCGCAACACCGGAAAGGGCGTCACGGTGCGGGATGTGTGGCTGGAAACGCGCACCGCGTTCGAGCAGGCGTTCTACAAACTCGCCTTCCTGCCGTACGAGACGTACCTGATGCTGGATGCCGCGGTGCGCACCATCGTCCGGCTGTTCACCAAGAAGCATATGCTGGAGTGGGTGACAGCGGCGGAGGGAGAACGGGGCGCGAGAGAGGGCAACGCGCAGTACTGGCGGCGCATGAAGGCCGCGCCGCTGCTTGCGGCCATACTGTACGCGCTTTCCATCGCGGCAACGAAGCATTTCTCCCTGCTGGCGTTTGTGGTGTTTGGGGTGTGGTTCTTTGCGCCGTCCATTGCGTATGCGCTGAGCCGCCCGCGCGTGCGGCGCAAATCGTCGCTGGACGCGAAGCAGCGCGCGTATCTGGAAGACGCGGCGCTCAAAACGTGGCGCTTCTTCGAGCATTTTTCCGAGGAGAAGGAGTATTACTGGACGCCCGACAATTATCAGCAAAGCCCGAAGAAGGGCGTCGCCAAGCGTACATCGCCCACGAATATCGCGTTTTCCATGGCGGCTACGGTATCGGCGTACTACTTTGGCTTTCTCACGCCCTCGGACGCGCTGGAGCGCATTGACAAATGCTTGTCGGGCATCGAGCGGGCCGAGAAGTGGAAGGGGCACCTCTACAACTGGTACGATATCACGACCCTTGCGCCGCTGGAGCCCCGCTATATATCCTCGGTGGACAGCGGCAACCTTGCATGTTACCTCATCGTAGCGGAGGCGGCGGTACAGGAATTTATTTCGCGTCCCATGGCGGCGTCGCTGCAGCAGGGGCTGCCCGCCATATCCCGCGAGGCGCAGCGCGAGGTGTCGCTGTGCATCGGCGACGACATCTTCAACGCGGTGTACGCGCTGGGGCTTATTGAGGACACCGGCGACGCGCTGAGCGCCCACTGCGGGCGGCTGCGCGCGTTTCTCGCGGCGTACGCGGGCTGGGCGGGCGTATTGTGCGCGTTTCCCTCGGGCCTTGTCAATCGCTACAGCGGGCTCACGCAGGCGCTGCGCGACGCGCTGCGCAGCATATCCGTCGCGGAGTACGGACAGCGGTATCATGAGGTGCTGGAGCTGCTGCCGCCCATCATGGAGTCCGCGTCGGCGGCGGGTGACGCGGAGGCGCTGGACTGGGTGCGCCGTATGGAGCGCGCGCTTTCCGAAAGCTATATTGCGTGCCGCAGGCTTTCCCAGCGTGCCGCGCGGCTGTGCCGCAGGCTGCGCACCGCTTTTTCGGCGATGGACTTTGCGGCGCTTTACGACGAAGAGAAGGGGTTGTTTTCCATCGGCTTCGATGTGCGCGCCGGATTGCTGAGCGGTACGCACTACGATCTGCTGGCCTCCGAAGCGCGCCAGACGAGCTTCATCGCCATTGCCAAGGGCGACGTGCCGGGCAAGCACTGGTTCCGCCTCGCACGGCCCCTCGCACTGGCGGGTGACGAGCGCGTGCTGCTCTCGTGGGGCGGTACGATGTTCGAATACTTCATGCCGCTGCTGCTGATGCGCAGCTACGACCATACGCTGATGTCGGAGACGTATCGCTCCGCGCTGGCGCTGCAGCAGGCATACACCGAAGCGCGCTCTATACCGTGGGGCGTGTCGGAGTCGGGCTACTACGCGTTTGATCTGCAAATGAATTATCAGTACAAGGCATTCGGCGTACCGTCGCTGGGCATGAAATCCGGGCTGGTGCGCGAGACGGTGGTGACGCCCTACGCGGCAGCGCTGGCGCTCCCGGTTGATCCCGCAGCGGCGCTGGCAGACCTCCTGCGCTTCGAAAAGCTGGGCGCGCTGGGGCGCTACGGTTTCTTCGAGGCGGTGGACTACACCCCGCGGCGGATGCACAAGGGCAAGAAAAAGCGCATCGTGAAGAGCTACATGGCGCATCATCAGGGCATGATACTTTCCTCCATACTGAATGCGCTGCAGGAAGGACGGCTGCAGGCGCTCTTTCACAGCGCCACCATTGTGAAGGCGACCGAGATGCTGCTGAAGGAAAAGGTGCCGCCGCGCAACATCGTGCTGAGCCTTGCGGAGAAGCAGCCGGATGAGCAGCCCTTCGCGGAGGAGATCCGCGCCGCGCGTACCTTTACGCATCTGCAGGGCTTCCCGGAGGCACACTTCCTCTCCAACGGCAGCTATACCACCATGGTGACGCAGCAGGGCGCAGGGTATTCCGCGTGGCATGGCAAGCTGCTTACGCGGTTTATGGGCGACTGTCTGCGTGACGCGCCGGGCGTACACGTGTGGCTGCGCAGCGCGGAGGGACATGTGTGGTCTGCGGCGCTGCTGCCCGCGTGCGTCCGGGCCGACCGGGACAAGGTGACATTTGAACCGCACAAGGCCACCTTTGAGCGCGCGGTGGACGGGATTGAGACGGTGCTGGAGGTATGCGTATCACCGGAGTGCGACATGGAGGTGCGCATACTGGAGATACGCAATACAGGGGATAAGCCCGCGGCGCTCACCGTGTGCGGCGCGCTGGATCCGGCGTTGTGCCCGCAGCGCGATTTCGAGGCGCACCCGGCGTTTGCGGAGCTGTTCGTGGACGCGGAAGCGGACGCGTCCCGCGGCACGGTGTATGCGCGGCGGCGCGGCGGCGCGATGCACTGCGGCCTGAAGGTGTGCGGCGGCGCGGACGTGACGCTGATGACCGACCGGGCGGCCATATTCGGGCGTGAAGCATTTGGAATGCCCGCGTGGGCGCAGCCGCACGCGAGAGGCGACGTGGCGCGCGCGCTGGGCGCAAAGTGCGGCGTTGTCGTACCGCCGGGAGAGGCGCGCACCGTGGTATTTGCCGTTGCCGCGGCGGAAGCCAGGCAGCCGGTGGCGGAGTGCCTCGCGTCGGTCTCGGGCGAGGAGGACGCACGCCGCATATCACACCTCGCGTGGACGCACGCCCAGGTAGAGATGCGCTTTCTGAAGCTCAAGGATATGCAGGCGACGCTGTTCCAGCGCATCGCTTCGCGCGTGGTGCTGCCCGCGCCGTCGGGCGCGGCACCCGGGGCGCAGATGCCGGTGGACGCGCTCTGGAAGCTGGGCTTTTCGGGCGACGATCCGCTGATATGTCTGAACGCGCATGACGCGTCCAACACGGACGCGATCCGTACCATGGGAAAAGCGATGGAGTACCTGCGGCTCAAGGGCGTCACGGCGCAGCTCGCTGTCGTGTACGACGGCGGCGAACAGTACCTGTGTCCGCTGCGCGAGCGGGCGGCGGAGGCGGTTCAATCCGCGCCTGACGGACGCATCCGTGCCATATCGCGCGCCCACGCGTCCGCGGAGGATATCGCCGCCATTGAGGCGGCGGCCTGCCTTGTGCTGGACGACGAAATGCCCTTTGCGGAGCAGCTGAAAACCAATATTGCGACACCGCCGCAGCGGGTGTTTTCCCGAACGGAAGCGATGTCTCCCGCGAAGCTGCCGCGCCGCATCAAGCTGTTCGACAACGGCATCGGCGGTTACTGGATGCGCGGTACCGAGTATTGCATCGATGTGCCGCCGGGCGGTACGCCGCGGCCGTGGTGCAACGTGCTGGCGAATGTGTCCTTCGGCAGCGTGGTCAGCGCCTCGGGAGGCGGCTATACATGGGCAGGCAACGCGCGCACAGACCGGCTTACGCCCTTCCGCAACGACGCGCTGCGGGACATCCCAGCGGAGGGCGTGCTGGTGCGCAGCGATACGACGGGCGAAGCCTTCGGCACAGCTTCCGGAGTCTGTGCTTCGGGTGCGTACCGTACGACACACGGCTTCGGATACACAATATTCGAGCGGCATGGCGGCGTCATTACGGAGGCAATCAGCTTTGCAGACGCGAGGCTGCCCGTAAAGGTGACACTGCTGAGCCTCGAAAACCATACGGGCCGCGAGGACGAATTCTCCGTGTACTATTTTGCGGAGCCCGCGCCGGGCGATGTGCGCTGCGGCGGTTTTTCCAGCGAGTACGCGGACGGCGTGCTGCGCGCGCGTCCCGCCTTCGGCCCGGGGCGCGGAATGTATATCGCCATGCCGGGGCTGGAGGCGGCGCATACCAACTGCGCATTCGAGTTCTTTGGCGCGCCGGGAGAGCACCTTACGCCGCAGGCACTCAAGGCAGAAACGCTCTCCGGGCGGGACGGGGGCGGCGCGACGCTGCTGGCGCTGCAGACACATATCCGCCTGAAGCCGGGTGAACGGCGCGAGCTGGTGCTGCTGCTGGGCAGCGCCGAAGGCGCACAGGATGCGCTGCAACGCTATGCGGGTGCGCAGGAAGCGCGGGCTGGGCTGGAGGAAGCCAAGACGTACTGGGAGGGGCTTACGGGGGCCATCCGCGTCTCTACACGCGAGAAATCGCTGGATACGCTGGTCAATGGCTGGCTTCAGTATCAGGCGTATGCCTCGCGGCTGTTCGCGCGGTCCGGCTATTATCAGTCGGGCGGGGCGTACGGCTTCCGCGATCAGCTTCAGGACATGCTGGCGCTGCTATTCACCGAGCCGCAGCGTATGCGCGCGCACCTGCTGCGCTGTGCGGAGCGGCAGTTCATGGAGGGCGACGTGCTGCACTGGTGGCACGAGCCGACGCTGGGCGTGCGCACGCGCATCACCGACGACAAGCTGTTTCTCGTTTACGCTGCGTGTGAGTACGAGCGCGTAACGGGCGACATGTCCGTGTTCGAGGAAACGGCGCGTTACCTTGAGAGCCGCTGCATCCCGGACGGACAGTGCGACATCTACGAGCGCTTCCGCGTCAGCGAGGCGAGCGAACCGCTGTTTAATCATTGCGTGCGCGCGCTGGATTCCGCGCTGGTGTTTGGGGAGCACGGGCTGCCGCTGATGGGCGGCGGCGACTGGAACGACGGCATGAACCGTGTGGGCGAGGCGGGCAAGGGCGAGAGCGTCTGGCTCGCGTTCTTCCTGGCGGAGACGCTGCACGGGTTTGCGGCGCTCTGCCGCACGCGCGGCGAGGAGGCGCTGGCGGAGCGGTACACAGAACAGCGGGTTGCGCTGATGCGCAGCGTGGAGGCGTGCGCGTGGGACGGCGAGTGGTATCTGCGGGCATTCTTCGACGACGGCACGCCGCTGGGTAGCAGCGCCTCGCCCGAGTGCCGCATCGACATCGTGTCGCAGGCGTGGGCGGCTATCGCGGGCGCGCCGAGGGCCCGGCATGCGTTCGACGCGGCGATGGAACGGCTGGTGCTGCCCGAGGAGGGCATCATACGGCTGCTGTGGCCGTCCTTCGACAGCTGGGAGAAGGATCCGGGCTATATCCGTAACTACCTGCCGGGGGTGCGCGAAAACGGAGGGCAGTATACGCACGCCGCTGTGTGGTTCGTCATCGCCGCGGCAAAGCTGGGGCGCAGGGACGACGCGCTGGCGCTGCTGCGCATGCTCAATCCCATCAACCATACGCGTACCCGCGCCGACGCGGAGCGCTACCGCGGCGAGCCGTACGTAATGGCGGCTGATGTATACGATACCCCGGGCGCACAGGGGCGCGCGGGCTGGACGTGGTATACCGGCGCGGCGGGCTGGCTGTATCAGGCGGCGGTGGCGCATGTGCTGGGGATGCGTATTGAGCGCGGCGCGCTCTCCATCCAGCCCTGTGTGCCGGACGACTTCGGGCGCTACACCCTGGAATATCGGCGCGGCGGCGCGCATTACACCATCACGGTGGACGTACAGCCGGGTTATCAGGGCGAAGCGTGGCTGTCGCTGGACGGCGGCGCGCCGACGCACAGCCTGCCGCTGGATGCGCCGGACGGCGAGCATCAAATCTCGGCTTGTTGGACACTGCCCGGGGATGATATACTAGGCGCATGAATGATTTTTTGCCGATCTCCCGCGCCGAGATGGAGGCGCAAGGCATCACACAGTGTGATTTTATCGTCGTGACGCCCGACGCCTATGTGGATCACCCGTCGTTCGCGATGGCGCTGATAGGCCGCTTCGTGCAGAGCCTCGGTTTTTCCGTGGGCATCATCGCACAGCCGGATTGGAAGGACACGACGGATTTTATGGCGCTGGGCGCGCCGAAGCATGCGTTTCTCGTCAGCGGCGGCAACATGGACGGCGTGGTGGCGTTGTATACCTCGGGGAAGCATGCGCGCCGCGATGACGACTATTCTCCGGGCGGCGCTGCCGGGCGGCGTCCCGTGCGGCCGACCATCGCCTATACGGCGTGCCTCAAAGCCGCTTTCAAGGAGATTCCCGTGATCATCGGCGGCGTGGAGCCATCGAACCGCCGTTTTGCGCACTACGACTATCTGGAGGACAAGGTGCGCCGTTCTTATCTGGTTGACTCCAAAGCCGATCTGCTGGTGTACGGCATGGGAGAAGCGCCGCTGCGCGAAATCTGCATGCGGCTGGGTTCGGGTGAGCCCGTGCAGGCGCTGACGGGTATCCGCGGCACATGCGTCGTGCGCTCCGCGGTGGAAGCGAAGGATCACATTACGCTGCCTTCCTATGATAATGTCAGCGCGAATCGGCAGGATTTCGCGGCGGCGTTCCGCACAATTTACCAGAACGCGATGCCGGGCGGAAGCGTGCTGGCACAGGCGCACGGAGACCGCTACCTCATCCAGTACCCGCCCTCGCAGCCGCTTTCCACGCCGGAGCTGGACGCGCTTTACGCGCTGCCCTTCACGCGGCGGCAGCACCCGTCCTACGCGGAGCCGGTGCCAGCGCTGCAGGAGGTGCAGTTTGGAGTGACGGCGCTGCGCGGCTGCCCGGCGCAGTGCTCCTTCTGCTCCATCTCCGCGCACCAGGGCAAGCGTGTCACGGCACGCTCCAAACGCTCTGTGGTGGAGGAGGTGCGCCGGATCGCGGCGATGCCCGAGTTCAAGGGCGTCATCTCGGACGTGGGCGGGCCTACGGCCAACTTTTACGGCGCGACATGCGCCAGCCGTAACTCCGGCAAGTGCGCGCGCTCTTGCGCCTCACCCAAGCTCTGTGACAATCTGCGCGTCAGCCACAAGGCGTACTGCGAGCTGCTGGAGGCGGTGGAGCGCGTGCCGGGTGTGCGCCGCGTATTCATTCGCTCCGGCATCCGTTACGATTATTTGATGGCCGACAAGGATACCCATTTCTTCGATCGCCTTGTCAAAAAGCACGTGAGCGGGCAGCTGAAGGTTGCGCCGGAGCACGTGGACGACGAGGTACTGCGGCTCATGAACAAGCCGCCCTACGCGGTATACGAACGCTTCTCGGCGCGCTTTTCCGCCGCGACGAAGCGTGCGGGAAAGCCGCAGTTTTTGCTGCCGTACTATATCTCCTCGCATCCGGGAAGTACGCTGAATTCTGCCATCGCGCTGGCGCTGGCGCTGAAAAAGCAGGGCTTCATCCCGGAGCAGGTGCAGGATTTTTACCCCACGCCGGGGACGCTTTCGACGTGCATGTACCACACCGGCATCGATCCGCTGAGCAGCAAGCCGGTGTATGTGGCGCGCACGCCGCGCGAGAAAGCGATGCAGCGCGCGCTGCTGCAGTTTAACCGCAGGCAGAACTGGGCGCTGGTCCGTACGGCGCTCAAGGAGGCCGATCGGGAGGACCTCATCGGGCAGGGACGCGACTGTCTCGTGCCGGCGGAGGGAGGCAGGGCCGCGAAATCCGAAGGCCGTGCCGCAGGCAGAGCGGAAAAAGGCAGCGCCGCAAAATCGTCAGCAAGGCACGAAAGCGGGGCGGCAGCAAGCCGTGGCGACGGCAAGCCTCATCGCGGCGCCAAGAAGACCGGCGTATCCGCAAGGCCCGATGGGCGCAGACCGGAGCACAGGGAAGATGGGCATGCGTCCGAGAAGCTGGACGATAGCGGCAGACCGCAAAGAAGGGAAGGCGCAAAGCCGGGCGGGCGCGCATCTGCGAAGGCCGGAAGCGGCAGGCCGGAGAGAAAGGATGTCGCAAAGCCGGGCGGAGGCGCATCCGCGAGGGCCGGAAACGGCGGCAGACCGGATAGAAGGGACACAAAGCCGGGCGGAGGCGTGACCGGAAGGCCAGCAAGCGGCAGGCCGGAGAGAAAAGGCGCGCGGCCGGGTGGCCATGGTGAGGACAGGGGCAAGCCGCAGCGCAGCGCGCGGCCGGGCGGACGCGCCGTTGGGAGACCAGCAGGCGGCAGACCGGATAAATCCGGCGGCAGCGCGGCGGGCAGAGGGAGAAGGAAACCATGAAGAGGGCATTGATACTGACGGATTACATCCACGATTTCGTGGATGACGACGGAGCCCTGACCGTGGGCAAGCCCGCGCAGGACATCCGTGAAAATATCGTGCGGGCAATCTCCCGGCTGGATGAGGGCGACTTGCTGGTGATTGCCAACGACAGCCACGACTGGGACGCGCCGCATCCCGAGAAGAAGCTGTTTCCGCCGCACGCGCTTACGGGAACGCCCGGCGCGGAGTGCGTCGTCGCGAGAGAAGCCGCCGAAGCCGCCTGTCCCGCCGTTACGCTGCACAAGACGCGTTACTCCTGTTTTTTTGGCACGGGCCTCGCCGCGCTGCTGAAGGAGAAGGAGATTGAAAAGGTTTACCTCGCGGGAGTATGTACCGATATCTGCGTGCTGCAGACCGCGGTGGACGCGTATAACCTCGGGTTTGATACCGCGGTGCTGTCCGACTGCGTTGCGTCCTTCAATCCGCAGGGACACGCGTTTGCGCTCGCCTATTTCCCCAGCGTGCTGGGATTCGGGCTTGTAACGGGCGGAGCGCTGTAGACGCCCGATTGACACAATCTCTTCAGATCGTATATGATGGGGACGACGGCGCATGGCCGCTGTTGTTCCTGTTTTGAATTTGCCGCATTTGTGGTATAATCAAACCACTATGACAAGGAGTATGCACGTATGAAGAGGATACTGATCGTAGACGACGAGCCGAGCCTTATCAAGGGACTGCGCTTCAATCTGGAGCAGCAGGACGGCTACACCGTGGACGAGGCGCTCGACGGCGAGCAGGCTCTGGAGAAATTTGCGCCCGATAAATACGATCTGGTACTGCTGGATCTCATGCTGCCCAGGGTGGACGGCATGGAGGTATGCCAGCGCATCCGCAGCATCAGCAACGTGCCCATCATCATGCTGACCGCCAAGGATGACGACATGGACAAGATTATGGGCCTCGAGTACGGCGCGGACGATTACATGACCAAGCCCTTCAACATGCTGGAGCTGAAGGCGCGCATCAAGACCATATTCCGGCGCATGGAGAACACGGAGAAGAGCCGGGAGGCGCAGGTGATCCGCGCGAAGAATATGGTGGTCAATCTGGAAAACCGCAGCGTGGAAGTAGGCGGCGAGGAAATCGCACTTACGGCCAAGGAATTCGATCTGCTGCAGCTGTTCATCACAAACAAAGGCAAGGTGTACGACCGCGAGAAGCTGCTGGAGCTGATTTGGAAGTACGAATACCTGGGCGACCTTCGCACGGTGGACGTGCACATCCGCCGTCTGCGCGAGAAGATAGAGAGCAACCCGGCCAAGCCGGAATTCATACTGACCAAGTGGGGAGTGGGGTACTATTTCGCGGACAAGTAGCGTGCTGTATTCCATACGGTGGCGCTTCGTATTCATTTACCTGTTCGTCGCCGCTGCGGCGTTCGCGGCAGTCACCGTGGTGGTTTCGTATCTCGCGGAAGATTACCTCGTCCGGATTCGCGTGCAGGATCAGCTGGGCAGCACCAACAGCGTGGCCGTAAGCCTCGCGCCCTATATGCAAAGCTCCAATTCCAAAAAGATGTACGAGATCGCGGAGGGCAGCTCTCAAAAGTACGGAGGGCGTTTTTTGGTGCTCAACAAATCGGGCATCGTGCAGGTGGACAGCTTCTCCATACTGGGCGGACAGAAGCTGGAGCACAAGGAGATTTCCGATGTGCTGCTGGGCCCCGGAGACACTTCGTACGGCTTTCACAAAATGCAGGATGCGTCGGGCAATGAGTTCTATGCGGTATACTATGCCGCCGCCATCGTCTACGATTCCGAGACCATCGGCGTGGTGCTGTTTGCCGATGACATTCAGGACGTCGTCAATATCACCCATGATTTTATCGAAGCTTTCATCATCGTATCCTCCTTCGCATGCGTCATACTGCTGCTGGTTTCCCTGATATTCTCGGGCTATATCACGCGGCCCATCAACCAGCTCAAGAAGGTGGCGCTGTCCATCGCGCGGGGGAACCTGCACCAGCGAATCACCGTATCGGGGCGCAGCGAGATAGCGCAGCTGGCAAGCACGTTCAACATGATGAGCGAGCGGCTGGAGAACATGGACAAGGAGCGCAGTGAATTCGTATCCAACGCCTCGCACGAGCTGAAGACGCCGCTGAGTTCCATCAAAATTCTCACTGAATCGCTGCTGTATCAGGACGGCGTGGAGGAAAAGGTATATAAGGAATTCCTTTCGGATATCAACAAGGAAGTGGACAGGCTGACCAGCATCATCTCCGGGCTGCTGACGCTGGCGAAAGCCGACAGCGCGGCCGAGGCGCTGACGATGGACAACATACTGCTGAGCGCGCTCGTCTATAAGGTGGTGGCCGCGCTGAAACCCATCGCCAACGGCAAGGAAATCGCGCTCAGCTATACCGTAACCAGCGAGTTGGAAATCGAGTGCGATGCGCTCAAGGTGTCTATGGCGGTGACGAACCTCGTGGACAACGCCATCAAGTATACCCGCAAGGGCGGTACGGTATCGGTGACGGTGCAGCGCGCGGGCGGCAGCGCGGCGATCGTCGTGCGGGACAATGGGCGGGGCATTTCCGAAAAGGACCTGCCCTACATCTTCGACCGGTTTTACCGCGTGGACAAGGCGCGCGCCCGCGATACGGGCGGCAGCGGCCTGGGGCTGCATATCGCGCGCAAGATAGCGCTGCTGCACGGCGGAAGCATCGACGTGCAGAGCGAGGAAGGCAAGGGCAGCACGTTTACGCTGTATCTGCCCCTGCGAAGCTAGGAGAACGAAATGAGGAGACTGAAAACTGCGATAATCGCGCTCATGTGCGTGGCGGCGCTGACGGGGTGCCAGGCGGCGCCCACGGCGTCGGCCAATACGCCGGATATCAACCCCAAAGCGGAGGCGGCCAACAAGGATACCGTGGACGTTGCGCTGTATTTCTGTTATAACGGCGAAGGCCTACTGGCCGCGGAGACGCGCACCATCGATGTTCCCGTCAGCGCCACCATGGAATCCGCGGTGGTAAAGGCGCTGCTGGCGGGGCCGTCCGCCGGGCAGAGCGCACTTTACGGGCTGTTCTGGGAGGGCGTATCGCTGGTCGGCACGGACACCAACGGGGATATACTGTTTGTAACGCTGAGCGAGGAGTTCGTATCCACACAGCCGGAGGGAAGCGCACTGGCGTTGGACAGCGGCAGCGCTGCGGAACAGAAGTACCTCGCACTGGAGTCCATCGCGGCGACTATCGTGGAGATGGGTACCTATTCCAGCGTGCAGATAGAAGTGGACAGGGGTACCGGTGTGAGCTCCCGGATCACTCAGGCGGAGGCAGGCAAAACGGAGTCCTCCGAATCGCTGGAGCCGCTGAGCCGCAATAAGGAGATTATACTGACCCCGCGCAACACGCTGGAGCAGGCGCTGGACGCGTTCAACAAAAAAGACTGGACGCGGCTTTACGACTTTACGGCATATACCAGCCCGGACGGCACGATGAAACCGGACAGCGAGGCGTTTTCTCAGACGCTTTCCGCGCCGGGCAATGCGCTGGAGACCTATTCCATCGAGGATTCCAATGTCTCGTACGACGGTCAGCGCGCGGTGGTGCTGCTCAATTGCACCATCAAGGCGCGAGAAGGAGACGTGGTGGAGCGCAACAACATCGCCGTGGTGCTGCTGCGCGAATCGTATATCTGGAAGGTATCGTACACTTCGGTACTGAGCCTGTTTGTGAACGTGGAGTGATCATGAAAAGGATGGTTGCCGCCGTACTGGCGCTGTGTGTGCTGCTTTGCGGCTGCGGCGTGATACGGGAAAACAACCGCCCGGGCGCAATCGTATCCACGAGCGTGCTGGACATGGGCGATAACGAGGATACCGGGCGCGTAGTGACGCCTGCGGTGTATTTCCTGAACGGATCCAGCCGCACGCTGACCGCGGAGCCGCGCAGGCTGATCGTCGCTACAGGGACGAACCCGGCCGAGGTGGCGGTGGAAGCGCTGCTGGAAGGACCGACGGGAAGCAGTGAGCTTACCGCGGTTGCGCCGGAGGGTATGACGCTGGAATACATCGAATATTCCCGTGTGGTGGCCAACGTCTACCTGAGCTATGAGGGAACGCCGATGGATCCTCAGACACAGTACATTCTGGAGCTGGCGATCGCGAATACGGTGACGGATATTCTGGGAGCGGAGTATATCTGCATATTCTTGAACGGGCTGCAGGCGGGCTTTCAAGGCGCGCCCAGCGCGCCGCTTAAAAAGCAGTCGGGCAACGTGGACGACGCGTGGCGCAGCGCATCCGCCAAAGCGGACGCAAGCCGCGCAATCTTTGCGGCGCAGGATGAGGCTCTGCCGGAGACGTCCGTCCCCGAGGTCAGCGCCCCCGCGCAGCCGGCCGCCACCGCGGTGGAGCTGCAGACTGTGCTGTATTATATCTCCGCTGACGGCGGGTATCTGCTGCCGGAGGTGCACACCGTGGAATATCCGCCGGATGGGGGCGTTCAGGCGCTGATAGCGGAGCTTCAGAAGACGCCCAACAATGCGGCGCTGATGAAAAGCCCCATCTCTGAAGATGTGAAGCTGCTGGACGCGGCGCTGACGGACGGAGAGGACGGCCTTACGCTGAGCCTCAATTTTTCCCGACGCGTCGATACCAATGTTCAGCAAAGCGCACTTTCATACGCCGCGCTGATTTATACGCTGACGGGCTTTATTCCGGACGTGGAAACGGTGCAAATCAGCATCGGGGGCGTTCCGCTGGGCGCTGTGGATGGCGTAACGGGACTGAGCGACGGCCTGCAGCGCAGCGATTTCATCGGCTATATCGGAAGCAGCGCACCGCTGTACTTCGCCGACAAAAAGTCCGACCTGCTTATTGAGGTGTCGCGAAGCATGGAGCAGGGAGAGACGTGGAGCGCGCGCGCACGTGTGCTGGAGCTGCTTAAGGGGCCGCTGCAGGGCGAGGGCACGAGCATATGGCCCGTAATGCCCACGGGAGCGACAGAGGCGGATATCATCTCTGTGGACGTGTACGGGGATACCGCCTATTTGAATCTCTCCCAGCATTTCAAGGATGCCTGCGCGGGGCTTTCGGCCCGCTCCGAAATGCTGCTGGTGTATGCCATGGTCAATACGGTGACCGCAATGGACGGCGTGAGCAAGGTACAGTTTCTCATAGAGGGCAGGCAGACGCAGACACTGGCGGGCACGCTGTGCCTGGCCGATCCGTTCCTCAAGAACTATGGGTTAATCAAGAAGAGCGGCTGACAGAATTCAAAAGCCCGGCGTGCCGTCGAAGGACAGCCGCCGGGCTTTTTTGGTGTGCGGGCAGGGCGCTAGAGTTGTATGCGCACGCCGTATTCCTTCAGCCACATATTGAGCTGAAGCAAAAACGCGAACAGCTGCGGGCCGGTCATAAGCTGGCCAAACCATGGCGTTACAATGCTGAGGGAGTCCAGCATTTCCTCCACGGCCTGCTGGTCGATGAGGGCATGGAGAGGCGCGCTGCTGTCGGACAGCACCTCCTTGAGCGCCAGCGAAATCAGCCGTGTATACTCCGGGTGATGCGTCTTGGGATATGGGCTTTTTTTGCGCTCCCGAATGGCAGGCGGAAGCAGGTCGGCGACCGCAAGGCGCAGTATGCCCTTTTCCATGCCGCCCGCGTTCATGATATCCCACGGGATGTTCCACGCGTACTCGGCGATGCGGTGATCGCAGTAGGGCACGCGCACCTCAAGGCCGCACGCCATGCTCATGCGATCCTTGCGCTCCAGCAGATTGGCCATGAACCACTTGATGTTGAGGTAGAACATCTGCCGCCTGCGGCGCTCCATCGGCTTTTCTGTGCCCAGCAGCGGCGTTTCCTCCACGGTGTCGAGAAAACGGCTGCGCGCATAGCCTTCGATGTTGAGGCGGCTTAAATCGCGCGACATGACGCGGCGGCGCAAATCCAGAGAATTGGCCCACGGGAACATGTCGAGGCCCAGCAGATCGTCGCGGTAGAACCACGGATAACCGCCGAACAGCTCGTCGGCGCACTCGCCGGACAGCGCAACGGTGGCGTGGCGGCGGATCTCGCGGCAGAAAAGCAGCAGGCTGGAGTCCACGTCCGCCATGCCCGGCAGGTCGCGCGCAATCACGGCGTCCTTCAGCGAAGCGACCAGATCCTCGATGCCTACGACGAAGTTCGTGTGTTCGCTGCCGATGTGGTGCTGCATCAGCCCGATGTAGTCGCTGTCCGGACTGGGCTGGAATACGCTGCGCGTAAAATATTTTTCGTTGTCGGCGTAGTCGATGGAGAAGGTGTGCAGACGGTCGCCCCGCTCCTGAGCGGCTTGCGCCGCCACGGCGGAAAGCGCGGAGGAATCCACGCCGCCCGAAAGAAAGGTGCATACCGGTACGTCCGCGACGAGCTGACGTTTGGCGGAGTCCTTCACGAGCCAACTCAGCTTTTCGGTGGTTTGCGTCAGGCTGTCGGTATGCTCGCCGCAGGTATACTGCCAGTAGCGGTGTACATAGGTGCCGAGCGGGGAGTAAATCATGCATTCGCCGGGGCGAAGTTCCTCGATGCCGGAGAACAGCGTTTTGCCGGGCGTGCGCGCAGGGGAGAGCGCGAACAGCTCCAGCAGGCCGTTTTCGCCCAGCACCGGCTTTACGTCGGGATGCTTCAGCAGCGCCTTGATTTCGGAAGCGAACAGCAGCGCGGTCTTGGTGCGCGTGATGAACAGCGGCTTGACGCCCATTCTGTCACGCGCGAGGAATATGCGCTGCTTCTTCTCATCCCATATGCCGAACGCGAATATGCCGTTGAACTTTTCCACGCATGAAGGGCCCCATTCAATATAGGACAGCAGCAGCGCTTCCGTATCCGAATGGGACAGCATCGTATGCCCCCGGGCGGTAAGCTCCGCCCGCAGTTCCGGCGTATTGTACAGCTCCCCATTGTATACGATGGCGTATGTGTTGCTGCCCATGCTGCGCACCATGGGCTGGGTACCGCCCGCCGGATCGACTACGGTCAGCCTGCGGTGGCCCAGCGCTGCCTGATGGGTCATAAAGGTTCCGGCGGCGTCCGGGCCGCGGCTCGCGATCGCGTCCATCATGCCGGAGAGGATGACGCTTTGGTTGAGCATGTTGTTTTCAAAATCGATGATGCCTACGATACCGCACATGAAATGCTGCCCTCCAAAAAAATGTTCATTACCAGTATATGAGGGGGGGCCGGAGGCGTGCGGGGCATCGCGGCAAAAACCGCCATTGCGCGCCGCTGTCATATGCATTACAATGAAAGCAGAATTCTGGAGGGACAACCATGAAAATTCAAGCCCGAACCAAAACGCTCGTGATATCCAGCATGCTCGCGGCGCTGATATTCGTTATCACGTTCCTGGTTGCGATACCTGTGCCGAAGACGAGCGCATATGTCAACATCGGCGACAGCGTAATTTACTGCGCGGGGATGCTGGTGGGCGCGCCCTGGGCGGCGGCGGCAGCCGGTATCGGCAGCATGCTTGCCGACTGGGCGGTAGGCGTCCCCATCTATATGCCTGCCACGCTGATCATCAAGGGACTGATGGGCTTCGTATGCGCGAAGCTTATCCAGAAGGGCGGATTGCCCCGCTTTGTACTGTCCTGCGTGCTGGGAGGCGCGATTATGGCCGCGGGCTATGCCGCGTATGAGTGGGCGCTGAACGGCTGGGCATACATGATTGCCGCCATCGTCGGAAATCTCATACAATGGGCGGCGGGCGTCGCGGGCGCCGCCGCGCTCTTTTACCCGGTAAAACGCATCAGGAGCCTGATCTCATGAAGCTTACCTGCGTCGGAAGATACGGCCCGTTTCCCAAAGCGGACGGAAGCTGCTCGTGCTACGTGCTTTCGCACGGCGGCAAAAATGTCGTGCTGGACATGGGCTGCGGTTCGCTCACGAAGCTGCTGGGCTGGCTGCCGGTGGGCACCATCGACGCGGTGGTGCTCTCTCACCTGCACGCCGACCATATGGGCGATGTGCTGACGCTGCGTTACGCGCTGGGCGCGGCAAAGAAGCTGGGTTGGCGCTCTCAGCCGCTGCCGGTATATATGCCTGCCGAACCGCAGGCCGAAGCGGCGCTCATCGGTGAGAGCGATATGGTGGAACCGCACCCGATAACAGACGGGCTTCGCGTCGAAATCTGCGGCATGGACGCGCGCTTCGCGCTGATGCCCCACGCCGTGCCGAGCTATGCCATGGCCTTTCGCGCGGAGGGCAAACTGTTCGTCTATTCCGGCGACACAAAGGATAATCCCGATCTCGCGCCGTTTGCTTCGGGCGCCGATCTCTTTCTGATGGAAGCCGCGCTGCTGACGCGCGACAAGACGGAGGCCGCGCTGCACGTTTCCGCGCGGGACGCGGGGCGCATCGCAAACGAAGCGCATGTAAAGCGCATGCTGGTAACGCACCTTTTTCCGGAGTACGATCCTTCGGAAGTACTTCGCGAGGTGAGGGAACAGTATCCCGCCTCTGAATTGATAGAGGAAAATCAAAGCTACGAGGTGTAGATGGAAGCTCCGCGACGCTTTATGAATCGGCGTCCGCTGGTACCGGCTGCCGCCGCGCTTGCAACAGGCATTGCGCTCGGCCGGGTTCTTCATCTCTCCGCATGGTATATGATCGCCGCCGCGGCTTTGGCTGTCGCGGCGTTTTTTGTATGGCTGCGCCGAAAGCGCACAGGCCCCCGCGGGGCGGCACTTACCGCGCTGCTGTGCGCCGCGCTGAGCCTCTTCGGCGCATTTTTGACAGCGAATATCATGGGAGCCTCCGCCGCGCCCGCCGGGCAGGCGCTGAGCGTCTCGGGCCGCGTTTACGGCGAACCGTATGTCAATGACTACGGCAGCACCGTCGCGCTGCTCACAGACGCGCGCGTGGACGGGGAAGCGTGCGGCGACATCAAGCTGTACGTATCGGGTGAACCCGCGCTGCGCTGCGGCGACATCGTGGAAGCGGAGGCGGAGGTGGCGCTGCCTAAAGGCGTGCGCAATCCGGGCGGTTTTGACGAGCGGCTGTATCTGTTTTCGCAGGGAGTGCGCGCCAAGGCGTATGCCGATGCCGTGCGAGTCACAGGCTGGCAGGACGGCTGGGAGGTATGGGTCGCTGCTGCGCGGGACAGGCTTTCGGGCATTATGGATGCCGCGTTCGAGCCGGAGGTCGCGCCGGTAGCCAAGGCGATGCTGCTGGGCGACACCGCAGGTATCGATGAGGCGACGTATATCGCATTTAAGGATACCGGCATGGCGCATGTGCTCGCGGTATCCGGGCTCAACGCCGCCATACTCGTGGCGTTTGTCTATTTCCTCATGAAGCTGCTGCGCGTGGGCCGCACGCCGCGTCTCATCATCACGCTGCTGTTTGTTGCCGTGTACGCCTGTATTACCGGACTGACGCCCTCCGTGGTGCGGGCCGCGCTGATGGCTTTCGCAGTGCTCATCGGAAAACACCTTGGCAGGCAGGCGGATACGCTGAACTGCCTGGCCCTGTCCTTCATCGTCGCGCTGCTGTGGCGGCCGCTCGATCTGTTTGCGGCGGGCTTTCAGCTCTCGTACGCGGCGGTGCTGGGCATGCTGACGCTGGGCGCGCAGATAGACCGTTGGCTTCGCCCGAAGCTGCCCGGGCGGCTGCTCTGGGCGGGCAGTACCGTTTCCGCATCCGTGGGCGCGACGGCGGGAACCGCGCCGGTGCTGGCCGCAACGTTTCACCGCGTGTCGACGCTGGGCATATTGCTGAATGTCGCCGTAATCCCGCTGGCTTCCGCGGCGACGGTGATCGTATTTATCACGGCGCTCATCGGCTTTGTATGGACGCCCGCCGCGGTATATGCGGGCTATGTCGGAGCGGCGTTGATTCGCATGATGCTGTGGCTCGTTCATGCCACGGCCGGGCTTTCCTTTGTCGCGGCAGACGTGGCCGCGCCATCCCCGTGGTTGGTTTTTGCGCTGTTTGCATTGCTGTTTCTCGCGTCGCGCTATGTGCTGCTGAGCACGAAACTGAAGACAGTGTTCGGCGGCGCGCTGGCGGGAATGGCGCTTTTTGCGGCGCTGATCGCTGTGCCTGCGGGCATGCATGTGGTCTTTCTCGACGTGGGACAGGGAGATGCGGCGTACATTCGCACCGTGCAGGGCGGAGAGTACTTCATCGACGGCGGACCGGAGCGCAGTGCGGAGGAGGTTGTAGACTTCACCATCCGGCAGGGCATAGCGCCCGACGCCGCGTTTGTATCGCACACCGACGACGACCATTTCGCAGGCCTTTGCGCGCTCTACGACGCCGGACTGCTGCGCAAAATCTACTGCAGCTATCAGGAGGAGGAAACGGTGCGTGCCGCCATGCCGGACGCACAGGTTGTGCCATTGGCTGCGGGGGATACCGTTCTGCTGGACGATGAGACGCGTGCCGTGGTATTATATCCGTACCGTGAAACCGTTTCGGAGGAGACCAACGATTTATCGCTTGTGCTTCTGCTGGAGTACGGGGAGCATACGGCGCTCTTCACAGGTGACATTCCGGGCGCGGTGGAAACGCGCATCTTCGCCTCGCTGGGCGAGGTGGACATCTATAAAGCGGCGCACCACGGTTCGAAGTATTCCTCGTACCGGCTGCCGCTGTCGGTGCTCTCGCCGGAGTACTGTGTGGTGAGCGTAGGGGACAACTCCTTCGGACAGCCCGCCGACATTGCGATGGACAGCCTTAAGGAGTATTCAGATGAGGTATATGTGACACGGGAGGACTACGCGGTGGAATTCTGGATTGGCGCGGATATTCGTGTGAACACATGGAACGGACAGGACTGATGGCGGAGAAGAATCTTTTTTTGTTTTCGGGCGATCGGTATATGGTGCTGAAAAGTCTCGGCGAGCTGACGGCCTCGCTGGATTTGCCGCTGCCCGAAATCAATGTGACTGGATTCAGAACCATGCCCGATGCCGACACGCTCATCGAGGCGTGCGCCGCGCTGCCGCTGATGGCGGAAAAGCGCCTGGTATACGTCAGCGACTATACGGCGATGTCCGGGGGCAAGGCGGAGAAGGAGGGCGCGGACGGCGAAGCAGGAGACGCGAAAAAGGATAAGGGCTCTGCCGAGGCCAATAAGCTGGCGGCCTACCTCGACCGGTTCCCGGAGAGCACCGTTCTTGCGCTGGGCGTGGACGGCGCGCCGGACAAGCGCCGTACCCTCTATAAGCGCATCGCGGAGAAGGGCGTCGTGCGGGATTTCCCGTCCCCTTCGCCTGCGGAGTGCGCCGCATTTGCCGTGGCGCAGGCAAAGGCCCAGGGCACGCGAATTTCCGGCACGGCTGCGGCGCAGCTCGTCGGCGTCGCGGGCTGCGACTATTATACGATAGAGAACGAGATTTCCAAGCTGGCGGCATACGCGGGCTTCGGAGAAATCACCGCGGAGCATATCCGGCAGTGCGCGTCACGCACGCTGGATTACAACATCTTCGAGCTGCACGGGCTGTTCATCCGGCGCGAGGCTGCCAAAGCGCAGGCGCTGCTGGCCGACGTGCTGTCCGAGGAGAGGCCGGAAGGGCTGATTGGCCTGATTGCGCGCAAATTCCGGGACATGTTTAAAGTGCGCTCGCTGATGGATCAGGGGCGCGGCCCGGCTCAAATAGCGGCGGTGCTGAACATGAAGGAATACCCGGCGAAGATGCTCGCGCAGGAATGCGCACGATTCTCCCGGGAACAGCTGAGAGCCGCGCTGAAAACGCTGGCGGAGCTGGACTATGCGCTGAAGAGCGGCGCAAAGGATGCCCTGCTGGCGCTGTCCGCGGCGCTGTTTGACATCTATGGGTTGTAGCGGTTAACGAAAAGCAAAAAGGGTGCAACAAAACGCGCGGGAAACCCGCGCGTGCGCACCCCTTTTAGGTCAGGGACAGGACGGTTAAGCGGACAGCGAAGCGACCGCCTTTGCAATCTGAGCCTTTTTGCGATCCGCGTTGTTGCGGTGCAGAACGCCCTTAAGCGCGGCAGAATCGAGCGCGCCTTCATATTCCTTGGAAAGCGTGGCCACGGCTTCTTTATTGCCTGCGCTGACAGCCGCCGCAAACTTCTTCGCGGTGGTTTTGAGCTCGGACTTGATGACGCGGTTGCGCAGGTTCGCTTTTTCTTCTACGCGCACACGGCGCTTTGCGGATTCAATATTTGGCAAGTGATTTCCCTCCGATAACGGTACTCGTTTTAATAACGCATCGTATTTTAACACACACATGATTGTTTTGCAAGCCCGAATCGGACAAGGAACGCCGTTTTCACCGCGCGTTTTGCCCGTATGTTTTCGCGCTGCGGCAGGCTTAGAATCATCCTTGAGGATGTTGACATCGGCATTCGGTTATGATAAACTTTCGTTCTGTCGGTTGTGAGTTTCTTTGCTTATGGTAGCCTGAAAAGCTTGCGCCTGTAGCTCAGCAGGATAGAGCAACGGCCTTCTAAGCCGTGTGTCCAGGGTTCGAGTCCCCGCAGGCGCGCCATTTTTCATCCGAGGCAAAGCCACGCTGCCGGCAGCGTACCATGGTGGGCGTAGCTCAGTAGGTTAGAGCGCCAGGTTGTGGCCCTGGAGGTCGTGGGTTCGAAACCCACCGCTCACCCCATTTTTCCCGGGAGTTCCCGAAGCGGTTCCCGAAGGGCAAGCCCCTTCCGGGTAAAACGTTGGGGTGTAGCCAAGTGGTAAGGCACGGGACTTTGACTCCCGCATTCGCAGGTTCGACCCCTGCCACCCCAGCCAATATGTACTGGGGAAGCATATGACCCATTAGCTCAGGTGGTAGAGCACTTGACTTTTAATCAAGGTGTCCGGAGTTCGAATCTCCGATGGGTCACCATCAACGAAGCCTTTGAAGGGATATTTCAAGGGCTTTTATGTTTCTGCGGCCGGATGACTGCGCTAGTAAAAAAGCGTGCCGCACGAACGCAGGCACGCCATCAGAAAGCCGAAGGACAGCAAAGCTTACTTGCGGAATTGAACCGTCTGGTCTTCCATACTGTCGATGATGGCCAAGCTTTGCACGTTATACCCGGCTCCGCGAAGGTTGTCCCCGCCGCCCTGAAACCCTTTTTCAATCACGATGCCGATGCCCGCCACCACTGCGCCCGCCTGCCCGCTGATGTCCAGCAGGCCCTGCTGGGCTTTGCCGGTTGCCAGAATATCGTCTATGATGAGTATCCGGTCGTCGGATGTCAAATAGCGCTTTTCCAGAATAACGGTGTAGTCCCGGCCGCGGGTATAGCTGGTGACGGTAGAGCGGTAGACGTCGCCATCGATGTTTTTGCTTTCGGACTTTTTGGCGAAAACGATAGGCACACCGAAGTATTTCGCCGTAAGGCACGCCACGGCGATGCCGCTGGCTTCAATCGTGATGATCTTGGTGATCTGCTCGCCGTCAAACAGGCGCCGAAATTCCTTGCCGATTTCATCGAGCAGCGCAATATCGATTTGATGATTCAGAAAACCATCCACCTTAATGATATGGCCATCCTTAATTCGGCCGTCCCTGCGAATCCGTTCCTTTAAAAGCTCCATTGCTGTATCCCCATCCGCTACTCAAATTTAAAACTGATATTTTTTCTATTATAACCGCACTGTACGAACTTTGGAATAACAAACGCGAAAAAAGTTCTGGATTCCCAGAAAGTGTGTTGAAACTACTGAAAGGAAGGCTCATTCCTTTAGCTTGTGCTGTCAGGGGTAAGCGTAATTGGCTAATGCTTTCGGTTTTGTTGAGGCACAAAAAGGCCACACGCCGTTTCCGGCGTGTGGATGGGAAAGAATAATGAAGGTTATTTGGGGCTGATTAGGAAACGTAGAACGCGTCCACATTGTCCTTCGTAACCACGTTGACGCCGGTATCTACGTACGGCGGCAGCGGATTGATGCCCTTGTCCGCCCAGCCTTCGGTCGGGTTAATCATGTTATGGTGGAACAGCATCTGGAAGGACCAGAAGCCCATGTTCCACGTCCCCTGCGCGATAGAGGCTTCTATCGTGCCGTCCTTGATGGCGTCCAGCGTACCCTTGTCCGTATCGAAGCTGACGATCTTGACGTCCGGTCTGTTGGTCTCGGTAATCGCTGCGACTGCGCCCACACCGCTGGTGGCGTCGGTGCAGAAGAGGCCGACGACGCTCGGGTTCGCCTGCAGGATACCGGAAGCCGCCTGTGCCGCTGTGGTCTGCTCACCGCCGCCGTTGCCCACCTGAACCACTTTCATGTTCGGATAGTTCGCCTCGATGGTTTCCACAAAGCCCGCGGTGCGCTCTTCGTGGTTCAGCTGGCCAGGGAGGGTAACCACTGCCACGTCGCCCGTCTCGCCCAGCGCGCTGGCCAGGTAATTCGCCGCCATGGCACCAGCCGCCTTGTTGCCGGTTGCGAGGAAGGCATACCGTCCGCTGTTGGGGGAGTCCGCGTCGAACGTTACGATGGGGATGTCCTGCTTCCATTCCTCAACTTTGATGCAGTACTCGCTCTTTAACCTTTTTACCTGTTTTCACTGGGGTATGGGTGATCGCATAAATTGCGCTGACAATATCCTCGACAGATGTATGGCAAGTGTCAGAATAATAGAACGCGCGGCTTGGTTTACCGGGTACCCTGATTGATATTAAGGAAGAATTGCGAAACGGAAATCTTTGACGCGTCAGTCTTCCCAGCAAAGCTTCATACAGTGCGTGTTCTTTTGAGTGCACTGTATCTTCTGAGAACCGCATTTGGGGCAGGCAAGCTTGTCGTCCTCAAAGCTCGGTTCGTAGGTATAACCGCAGTCCGTGCACATGATCTTGCACTTGCGCGTAACAAAGCTTCCGCCGGAGATGCGGATGGTTGCCCCGCCTACGAGCGCGAGTGCCACTTTGTTGTGAGCGCTGTCGATGATTTTCTGATATGTCTGCCGGGAAACATTCATTTTTTCCGCGGCGTCCTTCTGCGAAAGCCCTAGCACGTGGGCAAGTCGCATAGCTTCCAATTCCTCGATTTTCAACACATATTCCGGCACGCTTCCATTATCTTTGCCTTCGGGCAGAAATGTGTCTGTTTCGGGCAGGAAGTCCACCGTTCTGCATTTCATGCGCCGCGTCATCGTGTGTTCCTCCGTTCGCTGCACTTTTGTTCATTGTAGCATAAGTCAAAGCAATACGCCAATCCAAGACCGTTAGGCCGGAACTCAGGCTGAGAAATAAATATCACGGCATGTTGAAGAATACATATTGACACCGGTGAAGGAGTAAGGTAAACTGAAAGCAACAAGTTTATAAAAGAGTTAATCAAAGATTTAAGCAAACAATTGAATAGGAGGATCGCCGTGCAAGATTCGTATCAGAGCAGATTTCAAAGGGTAATGGACGCTGTACAATTGAAAGAACCGGATCGTATTCCGCTTGTGCCGGTTATGGAATGCTTCCCCGTATATTACGGCGGCGGTACCATACAGGAGTGCCTTTACGACTGGACAAAAGCCGGCCCTTGCTTTGATAAGTTCTTCGCGGATTTTAAACCCGACCTTGGTTGGGATCCCATCATGATGTATCCCGTAAAATTTATGGAGGAAGCGGGCATTACCTGGTTTCGCTGGCCGGGCAAGCATATTGAGGATCCCAATGTGCTTTACCAGTTCATCGAAGGCGAATATATGAAGGAAGACGAATATCACGAGGCCATATTTGACATCACCAAGTTTATGATGAACAAGTGGATGCCGCGGAGCTTTGAGCATCTTGCGGGGCTCTCCAAGCTGGACTTCCGCAACGCGATGTGGTTTGGTTCCATGGGTTCGCTGATGCGCTTTGCGGATGACGATGTCCGCCGCGCTTTTGAAGCCGCTGCGGCTGCCGGCAAAGTGCTCAACGAGTACTTTGCGTATATTGCCGAATACGATAAGAAGATGGAGAAGGAATTCGGCATACCGGTGGCGTACGGCGGGTTTGCCTACGCACCGTATGATATGATAGGTGACACGATGCGCGGGACCTATGGCATACTGTGCGATATGCACGATCATCCGGAAGAGCTGCTGCAGCTGATTGACAGAGTGACGGAGTATGCAATCAGGGACTGCATCGACGGAGCGAAAGCGAGCGGGCGTCCGTGGGTGTGGTACTGGCTGCATAAGGGCATCGATTCCTTTATGTCGGATGAGATGTTCAAAAAGTTCTACTGGCCTTCTCTGCGCCGGTATATTACCGAGGTGGCGGAGGCGGGGCTCGTGCCGATGGTATATGTGGAAGGATCCTATAACTCGCGGCTGGATTATCTGACCGAAGTGCCCAGGGGCAAAGTGGTATACCTGTTTGAGACTACGGATATGAAGGCCGCAAAGGCTAAGCTGGGGGGGCACTCATGCATCGCGGGCGACGTGCCCAACGTGATGCTGTCGCACGGCACTCCGCAGGAGGTTTCCGATCACTGCAAGTGGCTGATCGACACCTGCGCGCCGGGAGGCGGGTACATGATGGACTCGGGCGCGCTGATCGACGAAGCCAAGCCGGAGAACGTGGCGGCGATGTTTGAAACGACGATGACGTACGGCAGGGCGAAATAAAAGAGTTTCTTGGGGTGCACAGTTGACAGCGTCCCTGTGCCAACGTATAATTTGTTCAGTTTACAAAAGTATTTTATAAAGAGGCGGGTATGAACACCACTGCGAACCTCAGAAAAGAAAACCTGCTGGAGATCCTGAAAGTCATACGCTCCCAGAAGCGGGTGACGCGGCCGGAAATCGCCAAGAAGACGAAGCTGACCGGCGTTACGGTGAGCACGCTCATCGCGGAGCTGATGAGCCGCAACCTCGTGGTGGAAGAAGGCCTGACGGACTCCCGCGGCGGCCGCAAGGCGGTGGCGTACAAGTTGAATGAGACGCTGTATTACATCATCGGCGTATACATCAACCCCGATGTACTCACTATCGATATTTACGACCTGAACGGCAACCGGGCGGCGTCGGGTCTCTCTACCTCAGCACATCGCGGGCAGACGGTGGAGAATACGATTTCGCTCATTATCAAGGGCGTGCAGCAGGTAATAGAGGGCGCGGGCAAGGAAAAGCGCGACATCATCGGCATTGGCGTGCTGGTGCCGGGCCGCGTGGATTTTGCCAAGGGTATCGTGCATTACCTGCCCAACATCAGCAACTGGATCGACATTCCGCTCAAAACCATACTGGAAAGAGAATTGGGCATCACGACGCTGGTGGAGCGTGATACCAATTCGCAAATCCTCTACTTAAAGATGAAGGGGCTTACGGACCATGTGAACAGCGTGGTGTACTGCTCCATCACGGAAGGCGTGGGTGCTTCGGTGCAGGTGGACGGCAAAGTGTTTCACGGCGACCACGGGCTCGCCGGAGAGGTGGGGCACACCATCGTTATGCCGGACGGCCCGGAGTGCAGCTGCGGAAACCGGGGCTGTGTGGAGAGCCTTTCCTCGACGCGCGCCATCATTGGCTGTTACGAGCGTGCGCTGGAACAGACGGGCCGCGCGCTGGAGGATGTGATGGGCGCTGGCGCGTCGGAGCTGCCCGAGGACGAGAAGATAAACCGATTGCTTGAACTGGCTGCCGAAGGCGACGTGGCGGCGGATCAGGCATTTCTGACTTCCGTGAAGTACCTTGGCATCTGTATCCATAATATCATCAATACCTACGATCCGGGGCATATCATTGTGGAATGCCGCTGGATGAAAAAGGCGCGCAAATATTTCAATCAGCTCGTCAGCGGCGTATTCGACAGCCACAACATCATGAACAGAAGCGACGTGAAAATCGTGCTGAATCCGGTGGATGACATCTGCTCCGTGGCAGCCTACGCCATCGTCATCGAATGGCTGATGAGCGATCCCATGAAGAACATACTGATAAACAATTCCGCAAACGTATAAACCGAAATGGTCCGGAATATCGTTTTATATCCTGATAATAAGAAAGTTTTCTAAAGAGTTTAATAATTGATAAAGGGGAAGCTTATGCCACTGGTAAACATGAACAAAATGCTGGCGGATGCGGCGAAGGGCGGCTATGCCGTCGGAAACTTCGACGTGTTCAACCTCGAAATGCTCAAGGGCGTCATGGCCGCGGTCGAGGAGATGCGCGCGCCCGTGATCATCGCGTGGGGGGAAGGGTTTACGGATTATGTGGAGCTGGAGGCCTTCGCACCGATGGTTCGGCGCTTTTTGGAGCGCGCTTCGGTGCCCGCGGTGCTTCACCTCGATCACGCGGCGGGGTTCGATACCATACTGCGCGCGGTGCACGCGGGCTTCACGTCGGTCATGATAGACGCGAGCGACAAGCCGCTGGAGGAGAACATCGCCATGACGCGCAAGGTGGTGGAGGCGTGCCGCGTATTCGATGTCTCCGTGGAATCGGAGATAGGCCACGTTTCGGGTCTTGACATGTTCGAGGACGATACACCCATCTACACGAACGTCGCGGAGGCCAAGTACTTTGTGGAGCAGACCGGAGTAGACGCGCTGGCGGTGGCCATCGGCACGGTGCATGGCGTATATAAGGAAGAGCCGAAGCTGAGCTTCGAGCGGCTTGCCGAGCTGCACGCCGCACTGCCGGTGCCGTTGGTGCTGCACGGCGCTTCCGGGCTTTCCGCCGAGGACGTAAAGAAGTCCGTTGCGGGCGGCATTACCAAGGTAAACATCTTCACCGACCTTACGCTGCAGTCGGTCGCGGCGGCGCGCCGTGCGCTGGAGAAGCCCGAAACGGGGCTGATGGCAATGTGCAGCGAAATCAGCGAGGCAACGCGCAAGGAAGCGATAGAGAAGATAAAGCAGCTGGGGTGTGCCGGAAAGGCGTGAAGCATGGCGGGCAAGGCGTTTGACGTATTCAATATGGGCATCATCGTAGTGGATTTTCCCATCCGTATTCCGACGGAAACCCTCGATTTTTCCTTGGACATGATGCGTGTTCCCGCGCCCGAGGTGATGCCCGGCGGTGATGCCGCCAACTCTTCGCTGGTGCTCTCAAAGCTGGGCAGGAGCGTGGCGCTGTGCGGCGTGGTGGGCGGCGACGAATTTGGTCAGGTGGTACTGTCGCGCATCGCGGAAGGCGGCGTGGATACGTCGCAGGTGCGTGCCGCGTCTGCGCTGCGCACCGTGATGAGTGTTGTAATGATTAACCGGAACGGAGACCGGTGCTTCCTCGTATCGGGCGAAAGCAGCGAGGCTTTCGGATCGGAGGATATAAACGAAGCAGTGCTGGCGCAGTGCCGCCATCTCAATTTCAGCAGCTTCTTCGCCCATCCGAAGATGGACGCGGGCGGTGCGGCGCAGGTATTCAGAAAAGCAAAGGAGATGGGACTCAGCACGAGCGCGGATACGGTATTTGACGAGCAGGGGCTGGGGCTCTCCGGAATCGGACCGGCGCTGGAATATGTGGATTATTTTTTGCCAAGCTATGGCGAAGCCGCCATGCTGACCGGTGAAAAGTCGCCGGAACGTATCGCGGATGCGCTGATACGGCGCACCGGCGAAAAAACCGTGGTTATCAAGCTGGGCGGAGAGGGCTGCTTCGTGCAGGGCCGGGGAGAGCGGTTTTACTCCGACCCCTTCGTAGCTACGCCGGTGGATACCACGGGCGCGGGCGACAACTTTGTGGCGGGATTTCTGTGCGGGCTGTTGGAGGGCATGGAGCTGCGCGAATGCGCGCGGCTGGCCAGCGCTACCGCAGCCATCAGTATCGGCAGCGTGGGCGCGACCGCAGCGCAATTCACGCGCGCGGATGTAACGGAGTGGATGCGCACGGCGAAGGTACGCAGCCTCGGGAGAAGCTGAGGGCGTTGAACGGATCGATAATGATCCGAAAGGAGAGGCCATGACGGAGCAATACCGGAAAAAGTATACGATCAAATTGGGGTACCTGCCCACGCGGCGCAATGTGTTCAGCGCGCAGGAGGCAGGCAAGTTCAAGGATATCATCGGCAGACACATTGCGGGATACGACGCGGAGATCGTGGATATCCGCTTTCTGAATGCGGAAGGGCTGTTGTTTGACGGCAACGACGCGGATGCGGTGGCGGATCATTTCATCCGCGAGGGCGTGGATGCGCTGTTTGTCGCGCTGTGCAACTTCGGCACGGAGGACGCGGTGGCCAAGGTGGCGCGCAAGGTGGGCAAGCCCGTGCTGCTCTGGGGCCCGCGGGACGACGCGCCCGGCCCGGACGGCATCCGCCTGCGCGACACGCAATGCGGGCTGTTTTCCACATCGAAGGCGCTGCAGCGTTTCGGCGTGCCGTTCACGTATATCCCCAACTGTCACGTGACGGACGCGATGTTCGATAAGGGCTTCCGTAACTTCCTCGGTGTGGCGAGCGCGGTCAAGACCTTCCGTGGCATGAAGGTGGGCCAGATAGACACGCGCCCCGACCTCTTCCTCTCGGTGATGTACAACGAGGCGGAGCTGCTGGAGAAGTTCGGCATTGTAACGCGCGTGACCTCCGTTGCGGCGCTGCTGAAACCCATTGAGCAGCTGAAAAAGGATGATAAGAAGCTTGCACCCATACTCGACCGGTGGAAATCCCGTTACAGCGGCATGAAATTCAGCGACGACGTGCTGCGCACGATGGCCGCGATGCGCATCGCCATTTCCGACTGGGCGGAGGAGTTCGGACTGGACGCGCTCTGCATACAGTGCTGGGATGCGATGCAGGCGGTGCTGGGCGTATATCCCTGCTTCATCAACGGCGACTTGACCGACGACGGGCTGCCCGTGGCGTGCGAGACGGATGTGATGGGCGCGGTGACAAGCGCGGTGCTGCAGGCGGCGGGCCGCGGCGCAACCCCGGCGTTTCTGGCGGATCTCACGGTGCGCCATCCCACGCGTGACAACGTGGAGCTGCTGTGGCATTGCGGCAACTTCCCGGCCTCGTTGACGGAGGATGTTCCCGAGGTGGAAATCCAGTTTGGCGGCAAGGTGCCCGCGGCGGGACGCTGGCGTCTGCGCGGCGGGGATATCACCATCGCCAAAATCGATACGCTGGGCGGCAAATACAGCATGGCAATGGGCCATGCGAAAGGCACGGACGGCCCGGCCATGGTGGGTACGCACATCTGGGCGGAGTTTGAGGACTGGATCAAATGGGAGCGGCGCTTCGTGACAGGCCCGTACATCCATCATGTGGCCGCAATCCACGGACAGTATGCGCCGGTGCTGTGGGAGTTCTGTAAATACGTGCCGGGGCTCAACCCCGATCCCATCGAGCCGGAAGCAAACGTGCTCGAGCGCGGGTTCTGTGAATAAAAACTATTTTATATATTTGGGAGAGAAAGCATATGGATATGAGGGTGACACTGGCCGACTACATGCGGCGCATGGGTGATACGCTGTCGAAAACACCGTTTGACGCGCTGGCTCAGGCGGCGGACATACTGATGGAAGCGCGGGAAAATGGCAAGTGGGTGTTCGCGGCGGGTAACGGCGGCAGCGGCGCTACTGCCTCGCACTTCGTCAACGATTTTATGAAGGGGCTCACGGTGCCCGGCAAAAAGCGCTTTCGCGTGATTTCGCTTAACGACTGCGTGCCGCTTTTCACGGCGCTGGCGAACGATATCGAGTACAGCGCGATGTTTACGGAGCAGCTCAAAAACTACGCGCGTCCGGGTGACGTGCTGGTGGTGTACTCCGGCAGCGGCAACTCGCCCAACGTCGTGAAGGCGGCGGAGTATGCGCAAAGCATCGGTATGAAGGTCGTGGGCTTTACCGGCCGCGACGGAGGCCGCGTCGGCCCGTCCTGTACGGTCAACTGTGTTGCGCCCACGGACGGCATGGAAGAGATTGAAGACGTTCACATGGTGTGGGAGCACGCGCTGATCTGCATGCTGAAGGAGCGGATCGCGGAGGAGCCGGAAGCATGACGGCAGCGCCATGGACGATTGAGACGCTTTCGAACAAGGCTCGGGGACATTTCCGCTTCGCCGTGTTCGATTTTGACGGTACCATCAGCCTCATTCGCCAGGGATGGCAGGAGGTTATGAAGGGCTACTTTGTCGAGGTGATGGCGGAGCAGCTGCCCGGCGCGGACAGAGATGAGCTTGCTTCCTGTGTGGACGATTTCGTGGATTATAACACGGGCAAGCAGACCATCTACCAGTGCATCGCGCTGCACGACGAGCTCGAAAAGCGCGGTGCCATGGCACTGGAGCCGCAGGACTACAAGGATGAGTATCACCGGCGGCTGCTGGAGCGCATCGACTATCGGCTGGCGGGGCTGGAGGCCGGCACGCTGGATCCGCGGGATTGGGTGGTGCCGGGCAGCTTCGAGCTTCTTGAAGCGCTGAGGGCGCAGGGGCTGCGGCTGTATCTTGCGAGCGGAACGGATGAGGCATACGTGCTGGATGAAGCGCGGCTGCTGGGCGTCACGGATTATTTCGACGGCATCCATGGGGCGCAGCGCGAATACAAGCTGTTCTCCAAGAAGAAAGTCATCGAGGATATCATCCGGCGTCACGGGCTGGCCGGGCCGGAGCTTGTGGGCTTTGGCGACGGCTATGTGGAGATAGAGAACGTGCGCGAGGCAGGCGGCTTTGCCGTGGGCGTCGCGTCCGACGAGCAGAATCGCAGCGGTGTGGACGAGTGGAAGCGCAGTCGCCTGAGCAAGGCGGGCGCGGATGTCATTATCCCCGACTACGCCGAAACGGCAAAGCTGATGGAGTTTCTTTTTGAAGGAGGCGTCCATGCCGTATAAACAGTTTGACAGAGGCGGGCTGCGGTTGAAACCGCTGGCGGAGCGCAAGCATGATCTCGGACTCGATATCATGCTCTATCCCGACAGTCCGCTTCCGGAGTTCAACCATCCGACCTTCGCCGCGCTGGCGGAGCGCATCGCTGCCGCGCGGGAAAAAGGCGCAAGCATCATCATGATGATGGGCGCGCACGTGATCCGTTCCGGCGTTTCGCCGCTGCTCATTGATCTCATGAAGCGCGGGTACATCACGCATTTCGCGCTCAACGGCGCGGGCTCTATCCACGACTTTGAGCTGGCGATGATAGGCGAGACCACCGAGAGTGTGGCGCGCTATATCCGCGAAGGACAGTTCGGGCTCTGGAACGAGACCGGATGCATTAACGAAGCGGTGAACGCGGGTGTTAAGGAAGGGCTCGGCTTCGGAGAGTCGGTAGGGCGCTGGATCTGCGAAAAACAGTTTCCGCACCGGGATATCAGTCTGCTGGCGGCGGGATATGAGCATCGTGTGCCGGTAACGGTGCACGTGGGCATCGGCTGTGACATCATCCACGAACACCCCAACTTTTCCGGCGCGGCCACGGGCGAAGCGACGTACAATGACTTCCTTGTCTACACGAACAGCGTCACCCATCTGGAGGGCGGTGTATTCCTGAACTTCGGATCTGCGGTCATCGGGCCGGAGGTGTATCTGAAGGCGCTTTCGATGTCACGCAACGTGGCGCACCAGGAGGGCAAGGAAATCGCGCACTTTACGACGGCGGTGTTCGACCTGCAGGATCTCGATGAGACAGGGCTTACGGAGCCGGACAAGTGCGACGCGCGTTACTACTTCCGGCCTTGGAAGACGATACTGGTGCGCACGGTGGCCGATGGCGGCGAAAGCTTCTATGTAAAAGGACGTCACCGGGATACGGTGAGTGCGCTGTACCGGGCGCTGACGGGGGATAACGCATGACGGAGGATAAGCTGAAGGCCCTGATGGGCAAGTTTAAAAGCGTTCGCATCGCGGTATTCGGCGACTTCTTCGTGGACAAAATTTTGCTGATCGACAACCGCCTTGACGAACCTTCGGTGGAGACCTGCCTCACGGCATACCAGATCGTAGAGAAACGAATCGAGCCGGGGGCGGCGGGTACCGTCGTCAACAACCTCAGCGCGCTGGGCGTGGGCACGCTGCACGCCATCGGCGTGGCAGGGCAGGACGGCGAGGGCTATGAGCTGCAAAGCCGTCTTGACGCGAAGGGTGTCGAGCACAGCCGCATCATTCACGCGGGCGACTGGTTTACGCCCACCTACATCAAGCCGATGTTCATGCGTCCCGAAGGATTGGAGGAGAGCAACCGGCTGGATATCCGCAATCGCAAAGCGCCGCTTTCCAGAGAAGTTGAACGCGCGCTGATCGATAACCTTGAAGCCATGGCAGGCTCGCTGGACGCGCTGATCGTGCTCGATCAGCTGAGCCCGGATGAGTGCGGCGTCATTACGCCTGCCGTTCGGGAAGCGCTGACAGGGATTGCGCGCTCTCACCCGAAGCTGATCGCCTATGCGGATTCCCGGTTCCGCCCGCGGGATTTTGAGCATTTCGTGGTGAAGTGCAACCATACCGAGGCCATTCGTATGATCTTTCCGGGGAAGGACGACAACGGTGCGGACGAAGCGCTGCTGGAGCTATGTGCGCGCGGCATTCGGGAGGGCACGCACAGGGACGTAATCGTTACCTGGGGCAGCAAAGGCATGGGTGTGCTGTCCGGAGAGCAATTCCGCCTCGTTCCGACGGTGAAGGTGCAGGGCAAGATAGACATCTGCGGCGCGGGCGATTCTGCGACGGCGGGCCTTGTGAGCGCGCTGTGCGCCGGAGCCGACGCCTTTGAGGCCGCGGTAATGGGCAACCTTGCGGCTTCGGTGACGATAAGACAGATTGGCCGCACAGGGGTGGCGACGCAGCCCGAAATTCTGGAGTCCTGGCGGCATTACGAAAAAGGAGAAGCGGTATGACGCGCGTTGCGCTGGCAGCAGACATCGGGGGCTCGAAGTTGATGGTGGGCCTCGTAAGGGAAGACGGCACAGTACTCGCACGCAGGCGCAGCGGCTGGGACAGTCTGGATAAGGACGCGGTGGTAGGCGTCATCGTAGACGCTTGCCGCGGCATCATTGCAGAGAGCGGAATTCGTCCGGACATCGCAGGTGCGAATATTCCGGGCCTTGTGGATATGGAGAAGCGGCTCTGGCTGGAGGCGTGCTATTCGGGCATCAGCGATGTGCCCATGGCCGATATCTTGGAGGAAGCGCTGGGGCTGCCCGTGTGGATTGGCAACGACATCAACAACTGCGCCATCGCGGAGAAGATGTATGGCTGCTGCCGCGACACGCGCGATTTTGCGTGGCTGACGCTGAGTAACGGCTGCGGCGGCGCGCTCTATCTTAACAATGAGCTCTATCTCGGCGGCTTCGGCTTCGCGGGAGAGTTTGGGCATATTACGGTGGTGGACGAGGGCGGGAAGCGCTGCGGCTGCGGCAATGACGGCTGTCTGGAGGCGCACGCTTCGGGCCGCGCCGTCGCAGAGTATTACCGCGAGCGCACCGGACTGGACGTACCCATCACGGCTCAGGATGTTGCGGAACGCGCCCGCAGGGGCGACGCGGACGCCATTGAAACCTTCCGTATGGAAGGGGTGTATGTCGGCAAGGCCTGCGCGGCGATCATCAATATCATCAACCCCGAAAAGGTGGTCATCGGCGGCGGTATGAGCGCGTCATTTGATTTGTTTGAGCAGTCTCTGCGCGACACGGTGAACCGGTATGTCTATCGGCGCGCCAACAGCGCGGTGAAGATTGAAAGGACGGGGCTGACGGACACCGCGCTTATCGGCGCGGCGGCCTGCGCGTTCAGCGGAAGCGCCCTGAAGAAAGAGGAAGCGTAATGCCGGATCTCAGGGAAAGGATTGGACAGATCCCTTTCATCGATGTGCATACGCATATCGACGCGGAGCACATCACGGCGCGCGGTCTCTCCGACGTGCTGCTGTACCATATGGTAGTGTCGGAGCTTTACAGCGCGGGCTGCCCGGACGGTGCGCGTCTTAGCGAATGGCCTGATGAGCAGGAGGCGGAGCAGCGGATTGAGCGCGCGCTGGATTACCTGCCATACATCCGCTATACCAGCTGCTACTATGGCGTGAAACGCATTCTGCGCGACTTGTACGGCTGGGAAGAGGAGCTGACCAAAGACAATTGGCGCAGAGCGGACGCGCTTATCCGGGAGCGGTACGGGGATCCGGCGTGGGCGCGCGAGATCCTGAAGCGCGCGGGCGTGGAAAAGGTGAATACCGAGCTCTGCCGCCGCGGCGGGGGCGCCTGGGACGGCACGCTGTTCTACAGCCTGGAGTGGGCGTTCTTTACGCGCATACAACACCGGCAGTACGATACGGCGCTGGTGGAGCTGGAGGCGGCGTGGACGGAGCAGGGCGTCGGCAAGCCGCTGCCGGTCAACATCGATCCGGCTAAGCTGGGCGCGATGAAGCGTATCCGCACGCTGGATGACATTGAAACCGCACTGGATCATACCATCGCGCACATCCCGCTGGAGGACATCGCGGGGATGCCCACGCATTACTCCTCCTATATCCATTACCGGCCCGTCTCCGCCAAGGAGATGGCTGCGGCGCTGAAACGGCGCGCGGCTGCGGGGGAAGCAGAGCGGGATATCTACGCAAACTACATTGCGGACCGCTTCTACGAGAAGCTTTCCGTGCTGCAGGGAAGGGGTAAGGTGCGCATCGGGGTATCGGTGGGCGCGGAGCCGCTGGATTTTGAAACGGGCTGTCGCCTTGACGCCGACACGCTGTTTACGCTGGCGGAGCTGGCGGCGAAGCATCCCGGCCTCGATATTCTCGTGTTCAACGCGTGCGAATCGCTGGATCAAACGCTGTGTACGCTCATTCGCGAAACGCCCAACCTCTATGCCGCGGGCTACTGGTGGCACAACTTTTTCCCGCACGCCATATCGTCGGTGTTTACGCGCCGTATCGATATGCTGCCGACGAACAAGTGGTTCGGCTTCTTTTCGGACGCGTACTGCCTGGACTGGTGCTATGCCAAGTCTCAGATTGTGCGCTCCGTGATGGCGGATGCGCTGGAGAAGCGCGTTCAAAGCGGACTTATTGACGCGCAAGGGGCTATCGTCCTTGTGAAAACACTGTGTTATGATAATGCTGTCCGGTACTACGGACTGAAATGAATGTTCAAAGGAGAAAGAACTGATGAAGATTGGGTTATTTACTCCGCTGTTTCACGACCTGCCGCGCCGGGAAGTATTCGCCTACTGCCGCCAGCTGGGTTTGGATGCGGTGGAAATGTGCAGCGGCGCGCTCGTGAAGCCGGAGCACTGTGATCCCGACGTTTTATTGAACAGCCCGTCCGAGCTGCAAAAGCTGAAGGATGAGCTGGAGGAGCATCAGCTTTTCATCAGCCAGCTCAACTGCGCGGGAAATCCGGTAAGCCCGATTCCGGGCGAAGCAAAGCGTCATCACGAAGGGTTCGAGAAGACGGTGCTTCTGGCCGAAAAGCTCGGCGTGCATACCATTGCGGCGTTTTCCGGCTGCCCGGGCGGCGGACCGAAGGATGAGACACCCAACTGGATCACCTGTCCGTGGCCGGATGAGTTTGTCCCCATGCTGCGCTACCAGTGGGAGGATGTGCTGATTCCATACTGGACCAAGGCTGCGGCATTCGCGCAGGATCATGGCGTGACGGAGATTGGTCTGGAGATGCACCCCGGTTTTTGCGTATACAATCCGGAGACGCTGCTCAAGCTGCGTGCAGCAGTGGGCGATACAATCGGTTCCAACTTCGACCCGAGTCATCTGTTCTGGCAGGGCATCGACATTCCGCAGGCAATCGTTATCCTCGCAAAGGCCATATTCCATGTACACGCGAAGGACACGCGCGTGCTGACGTCGAATATCGAAAAGAACGGCGTATTGGACACCAAGCATTACGGTGATGTGCTGAATCGCGCATGGGTATTCGGTACGGTGGGCTTCGGTCATGGTGAAACCGAGTGGCGCCGTATTATCGATACGCTGTCCATGATAGGCTACGATGGTGTCGTCAGCATCGAACATGAGGATTCGCTGAAATCAAAAAAAGAGGGGCTGGAGCTTGCAGTAAGCTTTCTCAAACGGATTGTACCCGCGGAAAAGGCGGGCGCAATGTGGTGGGCATAACCATAAACTGACCGGCCTTTTGTTTGCAAAACGCAGCCTCCGTATTGACAAAACGCGGTGCGTAGTATATAATGAAGTTAATAAAATACTTTAACAAAGTATAGAGTAAATTTGTAAACAATCGACCACGGCAATACTGAATAATGCATTATCATTAACAGACGGTCTACGTCCAGCAGCAGCACGGAAACGACAATTTTCGTAGACAATGGGTTGGGTACGCGGAGTCTTGTTCCCTGTCCCGGTTGGTATGATCTATCCGGACCACGTGAGAGTATAAAAGAGCTTGAATAAGTCCACACAGATGTCGACATCAACGAGGTTGGAGGCGTCCATGAACAGCAGGGAGAGAGTCATTGCTGCAGTGAAAAACGAGCCTACGGATAAGCCGTGCTCCAGTTTTCGTGCGGAGCCAACCACCCTGGAGAAGATTCGCAGGCAAACGGGCCGACGGGACATCGATCTGCTGCTGGATGATCTGGATGTGGACATTCGACACATTGATGCCACGCCTCCCCCCGAAAAGTGCGTGGGTGATCTCTATCAGAATTACTGGGGTGAGCGCTACGTTTATAAGCCGACGCCCTACGGACCGGAACGAGAGGATACCGTGGGAGCGCTGGCTCAGGCGCAGTCGATGGAGGAATTCGAGCGCTTCGGTTGGGTGTCGAATGACGACTTTGACTACAGCCGGATTCCGGCGCTGTGCGACAGGTACGAAGGGCGCGCCATCATGTATGGAACCGGGGATATCTTCCAGCGTCCGGGCCTTGTGCGCGGCATGGAAAACTTCCTTGTGGACATGTACGAGCACCCGGAATTCTGTCACTATTTGAGCAATCGGTTTACAGACTTTTATGTGGAGGATTATCGGCGGGCTTTTGAGGCAAGCCGCGGCAGGATCGATCTCTTTCTGATTTATTCAGATTTGGGGAGCCAGCGTTCGCCGCTGTTCTCCATGCAGATGGCTAAAGAATTCGTAATGCCGTACCTTCGCCGCATTGCCGACGCGGTGCATGAGATGGGCGCATCTCTTTTCTATCATAGCTGCGGCATGATATCTCCCTTTATACCGCTCTTCATTGAGGCGGGGGTGGATATCCTCGATCCAATACAGCCGGTGGACGAGAGCATGCAGCCCGAAAGTCTTGCGGCAGCGTATGCCGGAAAGCTTTGCTTCCATGGCGGCATCGACGTGCAGCATGTGCTCACGCAGGGCACACCAGCGGAGGTGGAAGCTGAAGTACGACGTTATGTGAAGGCGTTTGCAGGCAGGTGCGGCTATATTTGTGCGCCAAGCCACTTGTTTCAACCCGACACTCCGGTGGATAATATACTTGCGCTTTATCGGGCGCTGCGCGCCTGAGGACGACAACACAGGAAGGGTTAGGGATAGTCATGAAACAGGAAACGTTTAAAAGTCGGGAAGGCATGGAGATCGGGGTATTTACGCTGGAGAATAAAAACGGCATGCGCGTTCGTCTGCTGAGCTTCGGCGCAACCATCGCGGAAATATTGGCTCCGGACAAAGCAGGAGCGCTGGCACCCGTGGCGCTTTCGTACGATACCCCGCAGGGGTTTGTGGACGACCGCTGTTATTTTGGGGCGACGGTGGGCCGGTATGCCAACCGCATCGCACGGGGCCATTTTGAAATTGGCGGAGCGGCATACGACGTGCCCCAAAACGAGGGGCGCAACCACCTGCACGGCGGCGTGCGCGGCATGAGCTATGTGCTCTGGAGCGCACAGCCGATGGAAGGCGAGAGCGTGCGCTTTACCCGCGAGAGTGCCGACGGAGAGGAAGGGTATCCCGGCAATCTTACGGCGTCCGTGCAGTTTACGCTGGATGAAGAAAATGGCCTGTGGCTGCATTATACGGCCACTGTTGATAAGCCGTGCCCGGTCAACCTCACCAACCATGTGTATTTGAATCTGGCAGGGCACGATGCGGGCAATGTCGGCGGGCATTGGCTCCGCATTGCGGCGGACGGCTACACGCCGGTGGACTCGGAATTTATTCCGACGGGCGAGGTGGCCTCTGTAGAGGGTACTCCGCTGGATTTCCGCAATGCCCATCGCATCGGCGAGCGCATTGACGAACGCTTTGAGCAGCTGAAACTGGCAGGCGGTTACGATCATAACTTCGTTGTTAATGGGAGCGGCCTGCGCGAGGCGGCCCGCGTATACGAGCCGAACAGCGGCCGCCGCATGGCGGTTCTGACGGATAAACCGTGTGTACAGCTGTACACCGGCAACATGATGAATGATATACACGGAATGGGCGGCGTGGTGTACGGCAGGCGCGGTGCGCTGTGTCTTGAGACGCAGTTTGCGCCCGATTCGCCCAATCAGCCCAAATTCCCGACTGCCATACTGCAGCCCGGACAGACATATGATTATACCACCTGTTACCGCTTCGACACCGCGGACAGGCTGGAGTAACAACCGCACGCCTTCTTGAAAAGTCACATCAAATCAGCGGTTAATAATTGACGATTTGGCTAGAGGCCACTTGGGGTATGGGGAGTAATCAATACGAAAAGCCATGGCGGGACAGGCGCGTAGAATGAGCAAATCCTGTGCCGATATGGATCGGTTTCCCAAAAAACAAGTAGGAGGAAAGAAAACATGAAGAGAGTCATTGTCGTTGTGGTACTGGCTGTTGTGATGTTGTTGGGCATGTTCGCTGGCTGCGCGCCCAAAGAAGCGGAAACATCCGGCGGAGGAGCAGCAGGTGGTGAAGGGTTGTCTTTCATTTATATCTCGCCCATACTTGCGAATCCTTACTGGGATGTTGTTCAGGCCGGCGTTGAGGACGCAGCCGCGGAATTTGGTGCCAAAGTTGAAGTAATGGGTACCAACGCGGTTGATATCAACAAGATGTGCGAATATATGGAAACTGCTACCGCCAAAGGATGCGATGGCATACTGACCATGTCGCTGAGCGCCAGTGCCTTTACGCCTTATGTAGACAAAGCCAAAGAAGCGGGCATTCCGGTGGTGCTGGTTGACACAGATGCCGCAGATTCCAAGCGCGATTGCTACATCGGCACCAATAACTATCAGGCTGGTTTTGCGCTGGGAGAAGCCCTCATAGAGCTGTCCGGCGGCAAAGCGACCATTGGTATTATGTCCGGCGTGGCGGATCAACAAAACATGATCGACAGAGAAGCGGGCTTCAAGGCTGCGATAGAGGGTCAGGCGGACATGAAGGTTGTAACGACGGAGTTTGATAACAGCGCGCTGGATCAGTGTATTGCCAAGACAGAGGCGATGATACTCGCTTATCCCGAAATTAATACGTTGGTTGGCATCGAGGGCTTCGGTGTGCCGGGCATGGGCAAGGTACTCAAAGAACAGAACCTGTACGATTCCTACATACTCGTAGGCTTTGATAACGTGGATGAGACAATAGCGTTCATAAAGGAAGGCGTTGCCGAAGGTACCTGCGTGCAAAGACAGTATATGATGGGTTATTCCGGAATCGAAGCGCTTGTGAAGATCAATAAGGGTGAAAAGGTAGCGGACATTGATACCGGTGTTGTATTCCTGACCCAGGAGACGGTTGGATCGTACGATCCGAAAGCGAAGTAATACAGGAAGGCTGACGTTCAGGAAGGTCTTTACGGCCTTCCTGAACACTTCTTGCCGATACAACAACGGGATGAGAGGTGATAACGTGGGTGAGACAAACTATCTTGAAATGAAGAATATCGATATGTACTTTCCCGGCGTTCATGCACTGAAAAGCGTCAGTCTGGGAATTAAACGGGGCGAGGTGGTCGCACTTCTGGGGGAAAATGGTGCGGGAAAATCTACCCTGATGAAGATACTCAGCGGGGTTTACAACAATTACGAAGGAGAGATATACATCGACGGTTCGCTCAGGCGCTTCTCCGATCCCGGTGACGCAGAGAAGTCCGGAGTAGCCATGATATATCAGGAATTGAATCCTTTTCTGGATCTTTCGATCGCCGAGAATATCTATTTAAATCGTTTGCCTAAGACAAAACTGAAAAGCATCGATTGGAAAAAATTGTACAAGAGTGCAGCAGAAGTGGTGACGAGGCTGGGCATGAATGCAGACGTCAGGGTAACGATGCGCAGTCTTGGTGCCAGCGAACAGCAACTGGTTGCAATTGCAAGGGCTCTGGTGAGTAACTCTTCTATTTTTATTCTGGACGAACCGACGTCTTCCCTGACAGAGAAGGAAACGCAGCAACTGTTTAATGTTATCAACGAAATTAAGTCATCTGGGAAATGCATTATCTATATTTCTCACAAGCTTGATGAAATATTTCGCATTGCTGATAAAACAGTCGTACTGCGCGACGGGAATAATGTGGGCGAGTGCAGCGCGACCGTTGAAAACTCCGATACGATCATCCATATGATGATAGGTCGGGATATCAAACAGATGTATCCTATCAATACGGCCCAAAAGGGCGAGGTCGTCTTCGAAGTCAGGAACCTTAAAATACAGCATGCGTATGCAGCGGAGAAGACCATGATAGACAATATCGATTTTTCGGTAAGGAAGGGCGAAATACTGGGGCTTGCAGGTCTGGTGGGGTCGGGACGAAGCGAGATACTGAATGCTATTTTCGGATCCTATAGAGGGCTATATAAGGGTGACTTTTTCTTGGAAGGCAAGAGGATCAGCGTTACCTCTCCGTCGGTTGCCCGTAAACTGGGTATCGCCCTGCTGACTGAGGATCGGAGGCGAAATGGTGTTGTCGGTATTATGGGTATCGACAATAACGTGACGTTGGCATCTCTGGAGCAGATTTGTACCTTTCTGAGAATTAACCGGAAAAAGGAAAGGCAGATTGCGGAACGTTATGTGGATGAACTGGCCATAAAGTGTTCTTCGATAAAAATGCCGGTTGCGAATTTAAGCGGCGGGAACCAGCAGAAGACGGTTTTGGCCAAGTGGCTGAATACCAGTCCGAAGATTCTTTTGCTGGATGAACCCACAAGGGGCATCGATGTTGGGTACAAAATCGAAATATATAAAATCATGAACCAGTTGGTTGAAGAAGGGATAACCATAATATGGGTGTCGTCTGAGCTGCCGGAGTTGCTTGCCATCAGCGACAGGATTATTGCACTTCACAACGGTAAGGTTTGCGGTGAGCTATATCGCGGAGATATTTCGGAAGAACGCGTGATGAAGCTGATCACCGGAGCCGCGCATTAACC
The DNA here is from genome assembly GCA_023460085.1 of Bacillota bacterium. Lineage (GTDB taxonomy): Bacteria > Bacillota > Clostridia > Christensenellales > SZUA-584 > JAEWCC01. The sequence continues at coordinate 72,800 of JAEWRI010000043.1, forward strand.
CGCATAGATAGGGAGGAATTCAGATGAAAAGCGAGAGCACTATTGCTAAAATGTATAAATCGCTGATCAACAAGCCCATTGTGAGCGTCTTGGTTCCATTCATATTGCTGCTCGTCATTGGAGGAATTGTCAACCCGACGTTTTTAGGCTGGAACAATCTGACCAGTATTTTTCGCTCTATGGCTTTTATTGCCATCATTGCGATAGGAATGACTTATGCCTTTATCGCCAAAGAGCTCGACTTGTCGGTGGGCTCAGTGGTTGCGCTGGCGGGGATGATTTGCGCCATGCTCATGATCAACGGTGTAAATATGATCGTTGCAATCATCGTTGGCGTCATTGCCGGAACAGTGTGCGGAATGATTACGGGGTTTATCATCGTAAGGTTTGGCATTCCGACAATGATTGGCAGCCTTGGCATGATGTTCGCCTATAGAGGCATTGTGTACGTAATCACATCGGGCAATTCGCTGTATCCCCTGCCGGAAGGCTTTGAGCTGCTGGGGCTGGGCAGCATATTTGGAATCCCCACACCATTTGTGATATTCATCATATTGGCTATCATCTTCGGATACATACTGAAGAATACCGCCTATGGACGCTCTATCTATGCGATCGGCGGCAACACGGAGACGGCGTGGCTGAGCGGTATCAAAGTGGATCTGATTCGAATGACAACCTACTGGATGACGGGAGCCATGAGCGGCGTTGCGGGCGTGCTGCTGGCATCGCGGCTAAGTTCTGCGCAGGCCAATGCAGGTACGGGCTGGGAGATGTACGTAATCGCATCCGTAATCGTTGGCGGCACCAGTATGTTCGGCGGAGTGGGTACAGTACTGGGTACGGTGTTTGGTGCCCTTCTGGTAAACATGATTAACAATCTGCTGATTATGATGAACGTAAACGCTTATTGGCAGCAGGTGGTCATCGGAGTCATCATCATCATCGCGGTCATCTTTGATCAATACCGGAAGAAGCTGGTGGCTCGGCGTAAACTGAAAGATTGACGCTGTACCAATTGATTGTAAGCCAACGTCCGGAATGTGATACAACACGACGAAGGACGAGAGGGACATCTGATGAGAGACCAGTCTGTATTTGCGGAGTCTACGCAGAAATGGGGATATCAGAATTTAGAAATCGATAACGCGGATCGCCAGGTTCTTCGGGAACTTGCGGTGCGAGTGGCTGAGATTGCGTCATCGGAAAGTGAGCGGGAGAAAGCCGCGCTGTGGAGAGCGCATAATGACTTACAGCCGACGCGCCCGCTGATATTCTGTGACCCTGAAAACGGGTGGAATGAGATTATCCCGGAGAGAGAATTGCGATGCACCAGCGAACTGGCACGGAACTGGGAAAACAGGTTGCGTAAGGAAATATTCTGGGGCAGCCGTATGGGGGATGACCGGGTTACCACGGACTATTTCAATGTGTATTACAGCTATGAAGACACTGGCTGGGGGATGAACGAGAAGATCCAGCGTACTGAAGAGAAGGGCTCCTATGCATGGGAAGCGCCGCTTACGGATTACGCGATGATGGATAGACTTCAGTATCCCCGGATTCTTGTGGATTACAGCCTGACGGATCAGCTGTTTTCGCTGGCCACAGACGTTTTCGGAGATATATTGAGGGTACGAAAACGTGGCCAGTGGTGGTGGTCAATCGGTTTGACTTATGTGCTGGTGAATCTGAGGGGATTAGAACAGTTCATGATGGATATGTATGATTATCCGGATGAGCTGCACCACCTGATGGCCTTTTTACGAGACGGTTTTTTGGAAAAGCTGAATTTTCTGGAGAGCAATGGCCTGCTTAGCTTGAATAATGATGAAAGCTATGTGGGTTCCGGCGGATTTGGGTTCACCAGTCAGCTGCCCGCCGCAGGGTATGACGAACGGGTTCGCACACAGGATATGTGGGGGTTTCTGGAGAGCCAGGAAACAGTATCGGTATCTCCTGCGATGTTTAAAGAGTTTGTATTTGATTATCAGCTTCCATTGCTGAAACGGTTCGGGTTGAATTGCTATGGATGCTGTGAGCCCCTGGATAAACGGTGGGACATCATTAAGGATATTCCCGGACTTCGCAGGGTATCTGTGTCGCCTTGGGCGGATCCAGAGAAGATGGCCGGGCAGCTGGCGGATCGCTACGTTTACTCGCTAAAACCAAATCCCGCCTATCTTGCGGTAGATCATATTGACGAATACAGCGTACGGGCAGATATGAGAAAGGCTTTCCTCATTGCAAGGGACTGCCGTGTCGAAGCCATTATGAAGGATAACCATACCATCAACAATAACGTAAACAACGTGGTTGAGTGGTGCAGGATTGCGAAGGAAGAGGCGCGCCGGTATGAATAGAAAACGCGCACAAGTCCCGCATTGGTCTTCACTAGTGCTCGAGAGGCTCTGAGCCTCTGGCATATATTAACAAGGAGGAAAAACAGATGAAAAAGGTAGTGGCTATTCTCCTGGTGCTCACGCTGGTATTCGTTGCGACCGCGTGCTCCACGCCGGGACAGGAGTCTTCCAAGCCTTCGACCGAGAGTGTTGCGCCCAGCACGGTCGAGACAACGGATGCTGCCACCACGACGGACTCTGCGCCTCAGGGTGGCTTCAGGGTTGCGTCTATCAATTGGACCAACACGCACGGCTGGCGCATCACGTACGAAGCACAGCTGAAGGAAGTTGCGGATGAGTACATCGCACAGGGCCTGATCTCGGAATATCAGGCATTCTGCCCCAACCAGGATGCCGCGTTGGAAATCCAGTATTTCCAGCAGTGCATTAACGATGGGTATGACATCATCCTGATCAACGCCGGCGGCAGCACGGGTCTCGATGCCTGCTTTGAAGAGGCCGTGGAGAAGGGCATCATCGCCATTCCGGTTGACAACCTCTATCCGTTTGCGGGTGTGGTGGGCGTGCAGACCGATCAGGCGGTATGGGCCGGCACAAATTTCGACGCGATGGTGGCACACTTCAATGGCGCTCCCGCGAAGGTCGTTAACTTCACCGGTATGGAAGGCACCACGGGCTCCGGTCTGCGCGGCGATACGTGGGATGCGGGCCTCGCGGCGAACCCGAATTTCGAAGTGGTTTACACGGGAACCACTGCCTGGAGCCAGACCGAGTCGAAGCGGGTCATGTCCGAGTTTCTCGCTACGGGCATTGAGTACGACGCGATACTGACTGAGGAGGCCTGCGTGGGCATTCTCGAAGCCATCGAAGAAGCCGGAGCTCCTTATCCGGAATTCATGACCTCCGATGAAGAAGTCGGTTACATCCGCATGCTCGACAGAATCAACGCGGACAGCACAGTTATCGACTTCGTCGTCATCGAGAACCCCCCGGGCATCGGCGCTTCCGCGCTGAAGCTGGCCGTTCGCATGGCTCAGGGCAAGGAGTTCAAGGACGGTATGCTGCAGGAGAACGCAGCGGGCACGCTGGTGGCCTATTACACCCCGACCTACATGGTCACGCCCGACACGCTGGACGACGCGATTGCCATGTGGAAGGATGCGGCGGATACCGATCAGATGTCCACGTACCTGACCGAGGAAGCTGCGGACGCTTACTTCAAGTGAGAGAATGCCTGACCGGCTGGACAGGCACATCGTGAATTAGAAACCCGGATAAGCCCACGCGGCTTCACCGCCGAGTGGGCTTGCTGGGTTTCAGCAAAAAAGGTTTTATGAATAAAACCACTCAAATATATGGCGGGGAGATGGTCACTCTTGCTAGAAATGAAAGGGATCAATAAGGCGTTCGGCGCGGTGGTGGCACTGAAGGATGCATCGTTCAATATTGAACGGGGTGAGATCGTTGCGCTTCTGGGGGCAAACGGTTCCGGCAAGTCGACGCTGATAAAAATACTGGGGGGGTCTGTGCGCCGCGATTCGGGCGCGATTTTCGTAGATAACAAGCAGGTGGATATCGGAGGAAGCGGCGCGGCGCGGAAGCTGAAAATAGCCGTCGCCTACCAGGAACTCAGCCTTCTGCCGCGGATGACGGTGGAAGAGAATATTATGCTGGGACACTATATCACGACAAAAACAGGCAGAGAGGATAGCAAAGCCAACCGGGCGTATGTATGCTCTCTGCTTAAAAAATACAATGTGAATTGCAGCCCGGATGATTACCCCTCCGAGCTGCCGCCGTCCACGCTGAGCCTCGTTGAGATCGTCAAAGCGATTTCGTGGGAGCCGGATATACTGCTGCTGGACGAGGTCACCGCGACGCTTCATCATAACGAGGTGGAGTTGTTGTTCCATAATCTGATGGAACTGGCGCAGACAGGCATGGCTATCGCGTTTGTGACGCACCGCCTCGCGGAGATTTACCGCATTGCCTCCCGAGCCGTCGTGCTGCGGAATGGAGAATCGGTAGCCGACGTATCGCTTTCCGAAACGAAAATAGACACGGTGGTGTACCATATGACAGGCAAGCTGCCGGAGCAGACGCAGCACGAGGATCACAGCGCCGATAAGGACTCGGGCGGTGCCGCGCTGCGTGTGGAGCATCTGTGTATTCATGGATATGTTGAGGACGTGAATCTTTCGGTGCGCAAGGGCGAAATCATCGGCCTCGGCGGACTGGAAGGGCAGGGACAGTCGCAGTTCCTGCGGGCACTCTATGGCATCATTCCGTATCAGAAAGGCACGGTGGTGGTAAACGGTAAAACCGTGAAATACGGCGACGCGGCTAATGCCGTGCGGGACGGCATCGGTTTTATTTCGGGCGACAGAAACCGGGAGTCGGTGTTTGCGCAGCGTTCCATCGGCGAGAACATCTACAGCGGCAGACTGGCGACGGGGAGCAATCTGCGGTATATTTCCAAACGCAGGGTCAACAAGGCAACACAGCGGATCGTGGATGATTACGACATCAAGATAGGCAATATCAATCACCCCATCAGCTCGCTCTCGGGCGGCAACCAGCAGAAGGTGGTGTTCGGGCGCTGGGTATTCATCACGCCGGAAATTCTGCTGCTGGACGACCCGACGAAGGGCGTGGATGTCACAGCGCGCCGCGAACTGCACAACTTCCTGCGCGGCGCGGCGGAGCGCGGCATGACGGTTGTCATGGTTTCGAGCGACAATGACGAGCTGCTGGAAATCTCCGACCGACTCTATGTATTCTTTGAAGGCAGCGTTCACGCTGTGCTGGAGGGTAAGAATCGCACGGAGGAAAATCTAGTCGCCGCCATGCTGGGGCTGGGGGGAAATAGGGGCAAAGGAGCACAGGCAAGATGAAAAAGATTGTACAGTTTCTTACATTCTGCTGGAAACATATCGTTTCTTTTTTTAGAATGTTTCGGCAGAAGCCTGAATTCATGGGTACGGTGCTTATTCTCGCGGTGCTTGTTTACAACATTGTGATGCAGAGCCCAAAATCCTTTTTCAGCGGGTCCAACTTCCAGACGCTGTTCTCTACCGCACTGCCGCTGATCATGCTGACGATGGCGCAATCCATCGTGATGATTTCGGGCAACATCGATATTTCCACCGGTATTACCATGTCGCTGGTCAACGTGTTTGCGGTGATGATGCCGGAGCTGTACCCCTGGATACCGGTGTGGGTGGCATATCTGAGCGGCTTTGCGCTTGCGGTGCTCGTCGGGTACGTCAATGGGTTTCTCGTAGGTGTTTTCCGTATCCCGCCGATGCTCGCTACGTACGGCATGTCTTTCATCATCCGGGGAATCAACCTGCTGATCAGCGACAGGCCGCAGGGCAAGGTCGACAAGGCTCTCTGGGGGATCTACCAGGGTGATGTTCTGGGTATCCCCAATACGGTGTTTGTGCTGATACTGCTGATACTGCTCTGGCTGTACATTCGAAAGCGTCCGGGCGTGAAGGAGATTTACGCGACGGGCGGCAGCGAGCGGAGTACCTACCTTACGGGCATCTCCACGCGGAACGCGACGATACGCGCCTATACCATCAGCGGCGCGCTCGTCGGTCTTGCCGGCATCTCCTGGACGCTGATGCTCGCAAGCTCCAATCCCATCAACGGGGACATCAAGACGCTGCAGTCGGTGGCCGCGGCGCTCATCGGCGGCACGCTGATCACAGGCGGCTGGGGCACGATGATATGCGGCATACTGGGTGCGTTCTTCATGACGCTCATCAGCAACGGCACGTCCTACATGTTTACAAAATTCATTCCGTCATTCATCCCCGGGTTCTCGGTGTCGTCCTACTACCAGGATTTCGTGGGACAGCTCATCATCTTGCTGGGCATCGTACTGGCCATCGTGGTGAGCAATCGGGCGAAGCGTATGATGAAAGGCGCACTGCGCATTGAAACCAAGGAGGAGAGTGAAAAGAAATGAATGCAAAAAAGATTAAATCCACTCTCGGTAGTACGTCTGTGATGGCGCTTGGGCTTGCCGTGGCACTATTCTTTATCATGTCCATCTTGCGCCCCACTGCGTTCTCGCTGATGTCGGTGGGAGCGATATTCGCAAATTCCTCATTGCTGTTGTTCGTCAGCGCAGCACAGATGATCGTGATCACATCGGGCGGTATCGACCTTTCGGTGGGCGCCATTATGTCCACCACGGCATGCCTCACGGTGGAAATCATGAACGGCAACCATGACATGCTGATCCCCGTTATCTTAATCTGTATGGCGTTTGGCTTCGTAGCCGGGCTGATTAACGGTATCGGCGTGGCATACATTAAGATTCCTGCGCTTATTATGACACTTGTCATGTCCACGGTATGGACGAAGTTCCAGCCCATATTCTCCGGCAGTGCCCCGCGCGGACAGGTTTCACAGCAGCTGGCAGATACGCTTTCCGCGCGCTATCTCGGCGGCGCACTGCCTGGATTTTTTATCTACGCCATGCTATTCTATATTGTCGTCGTGCTTTTTCTGACGCGCACGCAGTATGGCATGAGGCTCAACCTCATCGGCACAAACTTTGACGCGGCACGGCTCTCGGGGCTGCGCGCAAGGCGCACATTGATGCTGTCCTATGCCGTGGCCGGCATGATGGCGGGCCTTGGCGGTGTCATGGGCGCGGGTTACTACAAGCAGATGCAGATAGCCACGTTCGACGGCTACACGATGCAATCCATTGCTGCGGTGGTCATCGGCGGCACGCTGCTCTCGGGCGGCAAGCCCAGTTATTTCGGCACACTCACCGGGACGGTGATGCTGATGTCGCTAAGCCTGTTTCTCAATACGATAGACACGGCAAACGCGATTCGTTATATTATCATGGGCGCGATGCTTGTCGTGCTGCTGATCATCTACAACAGGGCGCCCGCCGTTCGCCAGTAGCGGGCGCAGTGCGCAGTATATTCATCAAGGAGGAGCTATGAAAAAGTATAAGGTTGGAGTCATCGGGCTGGGGTTCATCGGCATTGCGCACATCGACGCGCTGCGCCGTGTGGATAACGTGGAGGTTGTGGCCATTTCGGACGTACTGGGCGCGCAGCAGCAAGCCGAGCGGCTGGGGATAGAGAAAGCATACGACGATTACAAAAAGATGATTGATACAGAAAAGCCGGATGCCGTTCATATCTGCACGCCCAACCATACGCATTACGAGATTTCGATGTATGCTATTGAGCGCGGCATCCATGTGATCTGCGAAAAGCCGTTTATGCACTCCGTGGAGGAGGCGCAGGCCGTTTGCGAGGCAGCGAAGGCCAGGGGTGTCAGCAACGCTGTCAATTTCCACAACCGCTTCTATCCCATGCCCAACCACCTGCGCAACCTCATCCGCGACGGAGAGCTGGGCGACGTGATATCGGTGCACGGCGGCTATGTGCAGGACTGGCTGCTCTATGACACCGATTTTAACTGGCGGCTGCTGTCCAGCCATTCCGGCAAGACGCGGGCGGTTGCGGATATCGGATCGCATTGGCTCGACCTTGTGGAGTTCGTCACGGGCCGGAAGATTACCGATGTATGCGCGGAGTTTTCCACGGTATATCCGGTGCGTTACCAGCAGCAGTCCGATGGCAGCAGCAAGCCGTTCGACATCGACACCGAGGATACGGCGATGCTGCTGCTGCGGTTTGACAATGGTGCTGTCGGCAGCGCCGTGGTTACCGGCATGCTGGCGGGTAAGAAGAATAAAACCACGGTCATCGTCGGCGGCAAGAAGATGTCGGCGGAGTGGGACAGCGAAGCCATCGGGGATCTGTGGCTGGGGCGGCGCAAGGAAGGCAATATGGTCGTTACCAAGGATCCGAATCTGCTGCATCCCGAAACAAAGCAGTTTGCGGCGTATCCCGGCGGGCATGTGGAGGGCTTCCCGGATGCTTTCCGGCAACACTTCAAACACTTCTATTCCACCATCGACACCCCGCAGGAAAAGCAGTATGCCACCTTCGAGGACGGACTGAGGGATATGGTGCTTTGCGAAAAGATCTACGAAAGCGCCAAGAGCGGGAAATGGGTTAAGATCTGACGTTACAGAGATGCCGCCCGGGGATCTTTCGCTCCGGGCGGTTTTTTGCTTTAATGATGGTGCGCATATTCGTATCCGCCGCTTCATATGTATGCTATGAAGAAGGGGGTATGGCTATGGAAGCAACCAAAAAAGCCGTCGTCAAAACACCATTTTCCGCGTATATCAAAAACGCGCTCAAGGGTACGCTCATTTCAATGGTGTTCTCCACAGCCGCGATACTGCTGCTCGCGCTGATCGTGCAGGAAACCAAGATGTCCTCCAGCGTCGCGTCCATCATCTACCAGGTGCTGCGTGTCGGCGGAATCCTGCTGGCATCGTATTTCGCCGTGAAAGGATTTGCGGGGAAGGCGTGGATACTCGGCGGCATATCAGGCATGCTGTTTATAGTGCTGAGCTACCTGCTCGTGTCGTTGATTAAGGGTATATTTGGAAGCGTGGCGATACTGTTTTCCAACATACTGATGGGGCTGCTCATAGGCATGGTGTTCGCCATCATACTGACGAGCTTCAAAGGGGTGAAGACCGGTCCGGCCCGGCCGAAGTCCCGCGCAAAGCGCGCGCCGTTTGCGCGCATGCAGCGCACCCGCACGGTAAAAAAGGTTGCAAACAACGGCTGAGCTGGTATATAATCGGCTGAGAGATTGCGGCATACGGAGGAAAGCGGAATGAAGCATGTAAAGACCATCGTTAAGGGAACGCTGAAGGAAAACAAGGCGAAGACGGGCTGCGGCGAATGCCAGACCTCGTGCCAGTCGGCCTGCAAAACCTCGTGCACGCTGGCGAATCAGCGCTGCGAGAAGAAGCGCAGGTAACCCGGACTTAACGCCGCGTATTTCGCGCGGGAACATGGATGGCAGCGGCGGGGCCAAAGCGCAGGCCCATACCCTTTTGCGCAAAACGCGGCCCGCGCGGCCGCTTTTTATTTTGGAATGAGGACGGCGCAGCGCCGCCCGCAAGGAGAGCAATTGGTACACGCATTCAGATACAATGAGGATTATTTCGCGCTGGACGTGGAGACGGGCAGCGTGCATCTGCTGGACGCCGAGGCGTATGAGGCCATGCGGCAGCTGGAGGATATTGAGCGCACCGGAGGCGATGTCGAAGCAGCCCTGAGCGGCGGCGGGGTAATGGAAGAGCTGCGCGCGCTTAAAGAGGAAGGGCTGCTGTTCTCCGAGCCCGACGGGGACGCGGACAAGCCGAAGAACATGGTCAAGGCCATGTGCCTGCACCTTGCGCACGACTGCAACCTGCGCTGCGGTTACTGCTTTGCCAAGGGCGGAGCATTCGCCGGGCGGCGCGAGCTGATGAGCGAAGAAGTTGCTCACGCGGCCATCGACTTTCTGGCTGACGTTTCGGGAACACGGCGCAACCTTGAGGTGGACTTCTTCGGAGGCGAGCCCCTGATGAACTTTGAGGTGCTGAAAAGCACTGTGGCCCACGCGCGGGCGATTGAGAAGGAACGCAAAAAGAATTTCCGTTTCACCGTCACCACCAACGCTTACGAGGTGACGGACGAGATGAAGCGCTACATCGAAGAGAATATGCACAACGTGGTGGTCAGCATCGATGGACGCCCGCATGTGCATGACGCGGTGCGCAAAACCGCGGACGGCGGCGGCAGCTACGCGCAGGTGGCGCAGAACGCGAAATCGCTGCTGCTGAGCCGCAAGGGCGAGTATTATGTGCGCGGCACGTTTACGGCGGACAACCTCGATTTTGCGGAGGATGCGCTGCACGTGGCTGATTTGGGCTTTGAGGGTGTGTCCATTGAGCCGGTGGTCACCCGTGCCAAAAACGCCATTCGAGAGGAGCATCTGCCTGCGATATTTGCCGAGTACGACCGGCTTGCGGCAGAGTACGAGAAGCGTCGGCAAGAGGGCGAGGGCTTTACGTTCTTTCACTTCATGGTCGATCTCAACGCCGGCCCCTGCCGCCAGAAACGCGTGCGCGGCTGCGGCGCGGGCACCGAGTATGTGGCAGTTGCGCCGAACGGCGATATCTACCCGTGCCACCAGTTCGCGGGCAGGCCGGAGCTCAGGATGGGCACGGTGTTTGGACGGACGCTGGATAAAAAGATCGCGCAGGATTTTGACGCCTGCGACATCTATCATATGGAAGCCTGCAAAGCCTGCTGGGCAAAATACTACTGCAGCGGCGGATGTGCCGCGGCGAACGTCAATATTAACGGTGACATGATGCAGCCCTACGACATCGGCTGCAAGATGCAAAGGAAGCGGCTGGAGCTGGCAATCGCATTGGCCGCAAAGGAGCAGATGGAATGAGACAGCGGATAAATGGGATAAGCCCTGTTCTCGCGCGCGACGCTTATATACATCCCAGCGCAATGGTCATTGGGGACGTGACGCTGGGGAAACGCGCAAGCGTATGGCCCGGCGCGGTGGTGCGCGGAGACATTGCGCCCATCAGCATCGGCGAGCGCACGAACATACAGGACGGTGCGGTGCTGCATACGGGTGAGCGGCTGAAGCTCAACATCGGCAGCGGCGTGACGGTGGGACACCGCGCGGTGCTGCATTCTTGTGACGTGGAGGACGGCGCTATGGTAGGCATGGGCGCCATCGTGCTGGACGCGGCCCGCATCGGTGCTCAGGCCATCGTGGGCGCGGGCGCGCTGGTACCGCAGGGCTTCGTCGTGCCGCCGCGCACCGTGGTGGTGGGCAGCCCCTGCCGTGTGCTGCGCGACGTGACGGACGAGGAAATCGCCGATATGCAGGACCGCTGCGAGCGATATGCACAGCTGGCGCACGCATACCTGAAGACGGGGGAGATATTATAGCCACCCTTTTGCCGCTGAAGTCCGGGGAACTTCCCGTATAGAATTTAAACAATCGGAATGGGATTCCGGCATGCCTACGCGTCCTGTCCCCAAAGCGCCTGACAACCGGTAGATACGCCTACCGCGCCTGAGGAGAGGGCGTCGATGACCTGGCGGCGGTCGTGTACGAGGCCGCCCGCGATGACCGGGGTATCCACCTCGGCGGTGAAGCGGCGCAGCACCTCGGGAATAATGCCGGGCATGAGCTCCACCATATTGGGCCGATTCTTGCGCGTTAGCTTGACGGCGTTCTCGTAGGAGGCGCTGTCCACCATGAAGAAGCGCTGGATGCAGAAAACGCCCTGTTCGCGGGCGTATTTAATGAGCGTCGATTTGGTGCTGATGATGCCGGACGGTGCGATGCGGTGCTGTACGTAGTCCAGGGCTTTGGCGCTGGCGGCAAGACCGTCGATTAGGTCCATGTGAAGAAATACGTTGCAGCCTTCGGAAACACAGGAGTCCACCGAGGCTTTTGCGGAAAATATGTCGGTGCCCAGCAGGAATACGGTGGGCATACGCAGGCCGAGCGACGCGCTCAGCGCTACGGGGCTCTGTACCGCCGCGATCACCGGGTTGTCTCGTATGGTCTCGACATAATCGTGCATGATCCCGCCTCCTCCCTATCATCGTTACCTTATTATATCACGCGCGATCAGTATTTACAAAAAATATGCAAGATGATAATATAAACGCGAAAAGAGGTGCGTAAACGGTGAAATTCGAGGAATTTTCGTTCATTTCGTCGGATGGCGCGCAGATTGCCGCATACAAGTGGACATCGGAGAATCCCAAAGCGCTGCTGCAGATTGCACACGGCGCGGTGGAACATGCCATGCGATACGACGCATTTGCCCGGTACCTTGCGGAAAAAGGGTTCGCGGTGTATGCCGAGGATCACCTTGGCCACGGGAAAACGGCGGGAAGCCCTGAAAACGTAGGGCACTATTCCGACCGTGACGGCGCGTTTCTGAAGATAGTGGAGGATATGCACGCGCTGGAGGCGCAGATGCGCAAAGAGCATCCCGGGCTGCCGGTGTTCCTGATGGGACACAGCATGGGGTCTTTGCTGTCACGAATTTACGCGTCAAAATATGGCGACGGGCTGACGGGGCTGGTGCTGACGGGTACGGGCCATGTGGCCGCCCCGCTGATCGCGGTGGTGCAGGCGCTGGCAAAGCGTGAGATGAAAAAATTCGGATATAACCATCGTTCGCCCTTCCTGCACTCGCTGGTGTTTGGCACGCTGAATAAGCCATTCAAGGGGGAAACCGGCAGCGAGTTCATCAGCGCGGATCCGGAGGTTGTAAAGGCATACGCAGCGGACCCATACTGCGGCAACACGGTTACAGCGGAATTCGCCTATGAGCTGCTGGAAGGCACCAAGCTCGCGGCGCAAAAGCGCACGTTTTCAGAAACGCCCTCCGCGCTGCCCATATTCATCGGCGCGGGCGAATTCGATACGATGGGCGGGAACAAACTGACGGCGGTCAAAAAGGACGCTGCGGATTATCAGAAGGCAGGCGTGGCGGACTTTACGTTTAAGATTTATCCCGATATGCGACACGAAATTCTCAATGAGAAGGGCAAGCGGCAGGTTTGGGACGATATATCGGGCTGGCTGGAAAAACACATTTAGGAGGATGCTCCAATGCTCATGGACGCGAATTACGACGAGGGCGCAGGCAAGTGGGATGTGCGTCTGTACGGCGAGGTGGACATCTACAACGCCGACAGCCTGAAGGCCGAACTGCGTGCGCTGATAGAGGAAAAGCCCGCAGACCTGGTGATCGACTGCACAAATCTGAAATATATTGATTCCACCGGCCTCGGTGTGCTGGTGAGTGCGCTAAAGAAGGTACGCGAGGCGGGAAAGCAGATCCGCATTATGAGCCTCAAACCCTATATTGCGAAAATTTTCACACTGACAGGGCTGGACAAAATCTTCTTGATTGAGGTGAGTGCGGAGTGAGTGACGACGTCATACGCATGTCCTTTACCGCCAAACCCGACTACATCCTCGCGGTGAGGCTGGCCGTTTCCGCGGTGGCTGAACGCATGGGCTTCGATATTGACGACATTGAGGATCTGAAGGTCGCCAGTGCGGAAGGGTGTATCATGCTGCTTTCATACCGGCCCGAAGCCTTGGAGGTTTGCATGACGGTTCGCGCGGACGGGTTGGAGGTAGATATTGAGGGCGAAGCGTTCAAAGGCCGAAAAGAGGAGCCGGAGGAGGACCTGAGCCAATACCTGCTGGAGGCGATTGTCGATACCTGCACGTTCGAAAAGCAAGGCGATATCGTAACGGCTGTACACTTTTTGAGGAAAAGCCGGTAACGCGAAAGGACAGTAAGAAGAAACGGTATGGGGATGATGCCGGAGGCGACAACAGAACAGCTGCTTTTTGAGCGCTATACCGCCACGCGAAGCGATGCCCTGCGCGACCGGATACTGCATAAGTACCTGTACATCGCGGAAATCGTTGCAAAGAAGTTCGTAGGGCGCGGCGTGGAATATGACGACCTGTTTCAGGTGGCGTCTCTTGCGCTGATAAAGGCGGTAGAGCGGTTTGAGCCTGACAGAGGGGTCAAGTTTGCGAGCTTCGCGACGCCCACGCTGGTGGGGGAGATCAAAAATTATTTCCGCGACAAGACGCGCATGATCCGCATCTCCAGGCGGGACAGTGAGATGATTCGGCACCTTGATGAGGCACGGGAGGACCTGAGCCATCGCAGCGGACGCGGTGTTACGCCGGAGGAGCTGGCGGAGCGCATGGGGATATCGGTGGAACGCGTGCTGGAACTCATGGAAGCACAGTCTGCCGCATATGCGGCATCGCTGGACAGCGCGCTGGCGGTCAGCGAAGATTTGAAGCTGGTCAAGCTGCTGGGCAGCAACGACAGCGAGTTCGAGCGCATAGAAGACAGGGACTTTCTGGACAGCTGCATGGCGCACCTGACGGAGGTTGAGCGCCAGGTGATAGAGGAGCGCTACATGTCCGACAAGAGCCAGCGAGAGGTCGCCGCGGGGCTGGGAGTGTCGCAGATGTACGTATCGCGTATCGAGCGCCGCATCCTTGACAAATTCAGAAATTACTACGGAAAGTAGTTTTAATACTCCCGAAGCGGGTTATATTTAGGATGCGGGCAGGCGCCTGCGATACTATTTCCGGGTGTTGAGCGATGAGAAGAAGGTATATACTGACCGTGCTCGAAGATATCAAAAGTGTGGTCAGCGGCGTGATAGGCAGCATAAACAGCTCCGCACCTTTAAGCGATGAGCGGCGGTATGACATCGCCCTCATACTCAACGAACTGCTCGTTAATTCCTTCGAACACGCGCGTCCAACATCCCGCAACCCAGTTTTTGTTCAGGTTGACATGGTGGATAGCATATTGCATATCGGCGTAACCGACAGCGGATCCGGCTTCGAGTACGCAAAGCAATCCGCCCCGGATGAAGCCGATACGCTGCTGATGGAGCGCGGGCGCGGGCTAAAGCTGGTGCGTGCGCTGTGCAGCGACATCCGGTACAACGACGCGGGCAACAGCGTCGAAGTCAGCATTACACTCTAAACTTCCTCTCATTTTGCGTATTTCGAGCTTATTTGCCATTCATGGATAGAGGAGTTTTTCAGCCGCGCGGAGAATTAGTAAACGGACAAGCCGGGAAGGATACGCGGAAACATGGCAGACAGGCAAAGAACAGGCGTGAGGCAATCGCCCTATCGGCCTTATCATACGGGGTCTTCATCGCGTTCCGGAATGCAGGTGACGACGCGGCGCAGGCCTAAGGCTCGTTTTTTTGTGATACTCGGGGCGGTATTGACCGTGGTATTGATGGTGGTCGTGCTGCTGATCCGCGCTCAGGCTACAACCCCGGTGGAGCAGGGGCAGGCAGTGTTTGACAAACAATACGACATGCTGATCATCCGTACCGAGGCGGTGTACGAAGGAAAGAACTATGGCAAGACGGATTTCATCGCGGAGGAAGGTCAGCGCATAGCGGCGGGGGATGCCATCGCCGAGGTATACAGCTGGGAGTACAACGATGATACTCTTTCTCAGCTGTTGAGCCTGCAGCAGACGATACTCGATTATGAGGAGAATGTCAGCCGTGCGGGTGTTATCGATCCTCAACTGAACGACATCAACAGCCGCATCAACGGTAAGGTAGCGGAAATCCAGGGTGTCGTCTCGGCGAAGGATTCACAGAAAGCCTTGGCGCTGCAGCGGGAGCTTGAGGCGCTGCTGGACGAGCGAAGCGAGTATTTGCGGGGCGCTGTCGTCGCCGACAACACACTGACGGGATATTATGACAATGAAGCGGCGCTGCTCGCGACGATCGACGAATGGCGCACGGAATTATCCGCAAGCCAGGACGGGGTTGTAAGCTTTTACTTTGACGGCTGCGAGGCGCTGATGACGCCTGCCAACATCGGCAGCTTCACGGAGGACGCGCTGGAGGAAGTGGCGGCAGGAAAAACCATAGAGACCGAAGGGGACGACGCAGCGTACGCGCCGCTTTACCGTATCGTCGATACCACCGACTGGTATGTGGTGATGTACTCCGCAGACGCGATTCCGGAAATGCACGTGGGCAACGCTTTCTCGCTGCTCTTCGACGACTATACGGATTTTCAGTATACCGGAGTCGTATATAATGCGACAACACTTGAAAATAATGGCGGCTTCGTTTATACTATACGGATACGGGATGATATCGGCCCGCTGATAGGCGAAAGGCGCGTGTCGGCCCGGCTGTATGGAGAGCAGGAAG
This sequence comes from Bacillota bacterium, assembly GCA_023460085.1. Lineage (GTDB taxonomy): Bacteria > Bacillota > Clostridia > Christensenellales > SZUA-584 > JAEWCC01. The sequence goes on from JAEWRI010000043.1 coordinate 88,848, forward strand.
GCCTGCGGGTGAAGAAGGGCTGCGTAAGCGTCAGCGACGGCGAACCGTATGTTGAAACGGCTGACGGAGAATATGTCCGCGTAGAGATTATTGCGGATGGAGGAGAATACTATCTGGTGCGCACCATTGAAGGCGGAGGTTCCCTATCAGTAGGGCAGCGCATCCGAGGTTAGGAAAAATGGCTTCAATAGAGGATAACATAAGGAATATTGAAGAAAGGATGGATTTTTGCGCGCGGAAGTCGGGAAGGACGAAAAACGATATTGTGCTCGTCGCGGTCAGCAAAACGGTGGGCGCCGAAAAGGTTGAACAGGCTATAAAGGCCGGCATCCAAAACTTTGGCGAGAACCGGGTACAGGAATACCTGAAGAAACGTGAGGTCATCGGGGATTCCGCCACCTGGCATATCATCGGACCGTTGCAGCGCAATAAAGCGAAGTACATTATCCCTGGTGTGGCTTTGCTTCATTCTCTCGACAGTCTGGATTTGGCGTTTGAGCTGCAAAAACAGTGTGAAAAGAAAAGCACGACGCTCGATACGCTGATTCAGATTAATATCGCGAAGGAGCCGACGAAAGCCGGCATTCCGGAGGAAGAGCTCGAACGGTTTCTGGAACAGCTGTCTGTTTTGAGGAGCGTTCGCGTGAAAGGGCTGATGGCGATACCGCCGCCGGCTCACGATGCGGACGATAACAGACGGTACTTTGCCAGAATGAAAACCTTGTATACCCGTTTTGAGAAATCGGTGCCGGAAACACCCTTTGCATATTTGTCGATGGGAATGTCGGACGACTTCGAAGCGGCTATTTTGGAAGGCTCAAATATGGTGCGGATTGGTACGGCCGTGTTTGGAGCGAGGTCAAATTAAAATTTCAGGGGGTTACACTCATCATGGCAAAGGGTTTCTTTAACCGTATACTGGACGCGGTGGGCATCGAAGAGGAAGTTTGTGAGGACGATGCTGTTATGGACGAAGAAGAACAGTACGAAGAGGAATTTGAGGAGCCGGAGCCGCGCACGCGCAGGGGCGTCCGTCAGCAGAGCAAGGTTGTGAACATGCCGGGTACAGCCAGCGCTTCGCGGATGCAGATGCTGCTGTTTCAGCCTTGCAGTCTCGAGGATGCGGAAGGCATCATCGACAACCTGAAGGCGCGCAAGCCGGTGATTATGAATCTCGACGAATTGGACGTGGAGCTGGGGCAGCGCATTCTTGATTTCGTAGGCGGCGCGGTATATTCGCTGAATGGGGATATCAAGAAGGTTGCGCGCAGTATTTTCGTTGTTGCGCCTCCCAACGTGGATGTCTCGCAGAGCATCGACGAGCGCAGCGGGCGGGACAGCTTCAGACGCTTTGATTGATATGCGCGAAGCAGGCTTCGCGCATAGCCTTATCCATTGGGGGGATAATGCTAGTAAGTGCTGGCGAAAGGAGACGTTGTTGTGCCGCTGACCGTCAAGGACATACTGGAAAAGACGTTTAAACGCTCCTTTAAGGGGTACGACGAGGACGAAGTCGATAGATTTCTCGATCAGATCATCGATGAGTTTAAGCAGCTTCAAGGCGACAACGAAGCGCTTCGGGTTGCGCTTGACGCCGCGAACGAGCGGGTTGAGCGCATTGCCGATACCGAGACGACCATCATGAATACGCTGGTCTCCGCGCAGAAAAGCTCGGAGCGGCTGCTGGCTGAAGCGGCGCGCAAGGCGGAGCTGATTATTGACAGCGCCCAGACAACGGCGCGCCGCCGTGCAGAACAGACCGCGCTGGAACTCGAGGAGGCCGAAAAGCGGCTTGAGGAGATCCGGGGGCAGGCTGCCCAGTTCGCGGAAAGATTCGCGCACATGATCAATTCTCAGGCGGCTTCGTTTGACAGAGCATACCGCAGTTACTTCGGTGAGCCGGAAACCGCCGGGGGAATTGCCGTGGACGCGACAAAGCGCATCGGCGCGGACGTAGAAGACGGGCTCAAAAGCATCGGTGTCATCAGCGAGCCTTCCGCGCAGAAACCCGCGGAAACGCTGGAACAGCCGGAAGCATCCGGGGCGGAAGCGATGCCTGTACCCGAAGTACAGCCGGAGTTTGTCGCCGGTGTGGAAGAAGCCCCAAAGGCAGCCGAGGGGTTTATGTCGCTTCAGGATATCAACAAGGCGCTCAGCGAGTTGGAGGAAGAGGACGGTGTAGTGCTGGACGAAAACACCGCAGAGTCTGACGACAGGCCGCGCTACGACGATTATTCCTGGCTATACAACGGCGACACTGAAACAAAGGGGCCGGAGATCTCGGGCAAGGACGATGAGGAATTAAAGTCCTTGATCGACGAGGTAATTGAGTAACCGGCCCGCATATTCTCTGCAGCAGGCCGAGCTGGCGAAGGAAGGCGCTGATGCGGCGGGCCCAGTGGATAACCGTGCCGGATGTAAGTGTTCCGGTGCGTAACAATGCACATATACTGTCCCAACCCCTTCCCGATAGGGAGTCATCAAAGCTGTTTACGGCCTAGAGGGACTCCGGAGCGAAAAAGCGGCGGCGTTGAAAAGACTTGGCTGCGCACGCCGTTGTTTTCATGCGGTTAAGAAGAGAAGGGAGACCTGTGGCATATGGGCATTACAATTGGTGAGTTCAACGAGTCTTTCCCGCCGGTAGTGGATGGCGTTGCGGGCGTGGTCAAAAATTACGCCTATTGGCTGAACAAGAAATACGGCCGCTGCTGTGTGGTGACACCGGAGCATCCGGACGCACAGGACGATTACGGCTTTGAAGTATATCGGTACTCTTCTATCCCGGTACCCACGCGCCGGGAATATCGCGTTGGGCTGCCGCAGATGGATGCACCCTTCTGGCATGATCTCAAGAAAATACCCTTCGATATTCTGCATGCTCACAGCCCTTTTGGCGCGGGATTGGCGGCGCGTACGCTTGCGCGGAGAATGGATATTCCATTTGTCGCGACATTTCATTCCAAGTATCGGGACGATTTCAAGGAATCCATCAAATCGGAAGTACTGGTTGAGGGCGTCATCGCGATGATCGTCGATTTCTTTGAGTCTGCCGATGAGGTATGGGCGGTGAACCGAGGCTGCGCCGAGACGATGCGCGAGTACGGTTACCGCGGCGATATTCTTGTGATGGACAACGCAACCGATTTTCCGCAGCGCTGGCCTTCGGAGGAAGTTTGCCGGGCGGTGGAAGCGCAGTTGGGCATCGGGTCTGATGTACCGCTGTTCCTGTTTGTCGGTCAGCATATCTGGCAGAAGAATGTACGTATGATCATCGAATCCATGGCGCTTGTGAAGCAGCGGGGGCATCGCTTCCGGATGTTGTTTGTGGGCGATGGGCCCAAGAAAGAGGAGATGGAGCGCATGGTCGAGCGGCTGGAGCTCAGCGATTGCGTCTCCTTTGCGGGGAAGATACAGGACCGGGAGCAGCTTGCGGATCTGTATCTGCGCAGCAGCGCGCTGCTTTTCCCATCGCTTTATGATATGTCTTCGCTTGTACCGCGCGAGGCTGCTGCCTGCGGCTGTCCTGCGGTGCTCGTGCGGGGTGCGGACACCTCTCAGGGCGTGACGGACAGGAACGGCTTTCTTATCAGCAACAGCGCATCGGCGCTCGCGGATGCGGTAGAGCACATCATATTGCACCCGGAAAACGCGCGCGAAGTGGGCGAGCAGGCCCGGCGTACGCTGTATCGCGGGTGGGAAGAAGCGGTGGATATAGCGTACCAGCGCTACCTGGTACTGATAGACCGCCATAAGCGCAATAAAATGGAACATACTGGAGGACGCAGCATTGTATTTTGATTACGTGGTGGTGGGGGCCGGAATTTCGGGGCTGACGATAGCGGAGCGTATTGCAAGTCAGCTGGGCGCGCGCGTGCTTATCGTGGAGAAACGCAGACATATCGGCGGAAACTGCGCCGATGCGTATGACGCCGACGGGCTTCTTGTGCATACTTATGGCCCGCACATCTTTCACACTATACACAAGGATGTATTCGATTATCTTTCGGCGTTTACCGCTTGGAGGCTCTATCAGCATCGTGTGCTCTCTTACGTGGACGGACAGTTTCTGCCGTTTCCTATCTGTGCGCGCACCGTATCGATGCTTTACGGCGTGCCAATGGCCGCACCGGAAGTGGCGGAGTTTCTGAAAAGCGTTGCGGAGCCGCAGCGTGCTATCCGCACCAGCGAAGACGTAGTCATCGCGGCGGCGGGCCCCTACATCTACGAGAAGTTTTTTAAGCAGTATACCAAGAAGCAATGGGATGTGTACCCGGATGAGCTCGATCCCTCCGTAATCGCGCGCGTACCGGTGCGCGCCAACGGGGATGAACGATATTTCACCGACCCGTATCAGGGAATGCCTGCCGCGGGGTATTCGGCAATGTTTGCGCGCATGGCCGCGCATCCCAATATCTCGCTTCTGCTGGGCGTGGATTTTGCCGAAGTGCGCGGAGATATCCGTTGCGGTACGCTGATATACACTGGCCCGGTGGACGAATACTACCGGCACGAGTACGGCGCTTTGAAATACCGCAGCATTCGGATGGAATTTGAAACGTACGGCGTGCAGGAGTTCCAGCAGGCAGCGGTAATTAATTATCCCAACGATTACGATTTTACGCGCATCACCGAGTACAAAAAACTTACGGGGCAGATTCATGAGAAGACCGTCATTTCCAAGGAGTACCCCACCTGGGATGGGGAACCGTACTATCCGGTGCCTCAGCCCGCGCAGCAGACACTTTACGCAAAGTATGCGGAGCGCGCACGCACGGAAAAGAATGTGCTGTTTGCGGGGCGGCTCGCGGAATACCGCTACTATAATATGGATGCCGCAGTAAAAGCAGCGCTGGCTCTTTTTGAGACGCGGATACGCGGGGGTGTACAGCCTGAATAGACGCTCTAAGCCGGGCTTTTCCGGCTTTTTTGATTCTGTGAATTCTGAGAATAAAGGGATATGGTTTAAAGAAGGGGCACCAGCCGTTCTAAAAATATTTGGAGAAAACAGTCCGCAGTGATATAATGAATGGAAATGTTAAAAGAACGTAAAGCAGGGGTGTTGGAATGCAGGCAGGGCTGGTCATCGTAATCGTACTGGTGTGTGCGTCCATATTCGTGAATGGATGGACGGATGCACCCAACGCGATCACCACGGTTGTTTCTACCCGCGTATTGTCGCCCAAAGCTGCAGTGGGGTTAGCCGCGGTATTCAATCTTCTTGGCGTACTTCTGATGGGTACCGCGGTTGCGGAAACAATCAGTCGCATCATTGATTTGCAGCCGGGTAACGATGCGCTCATCACGCTTGCCGCTGCGCAGATCGCGATCGTAAGCTGGGCGGTGGGTGCATGGAGATTCGGGATACCGACCAGCGAAAGTCACGCACTGATAGCGGGGCTGACGGGTGCGGCGCTTGCAGGCGGCGGTGGATTTGCCGCCGTAAGCTGGGAGGCGTGGAAGCTGGTGCTCTGGGGTCTTGGGATTTCGTCTGTGCTGGGGTTTATTACCGGCTGGCTGGCCACCGTTGGCGTTACGAAAGTATTTGGCAAGATGAAACGGCAGACTGCGAACAAGTTTTTCTCATACGGCCAGGTCGTATCTGCGTCTGCGATGGCTTTCAGCCATGGCGCGCAGGATGGCCAGAAATTCATGGGCGTGCTGGCGTTTGCGTTGATGATGGGCGGCGTGATTCCAGCGGGTACGTTTACGATCCCGATCTGGATTATGGTTGGCTGTTCGCTGATGATGGCGATCGGCACTTCCATCGGCGGCTATCGTATCATTAAGACCATGGGCATGGATATGGTCAAGATCGAGAAATATCAGGGCTTTGCTTCGGAGATTGCCGCATCCACCTGTATGCTTGCATCCACGGTGATCGGTATTCCTTTGAGCACGACGAACACCAAGGGTACTGCGCTGATGGGCGCAGCTGCCGCGCGCAGGATGTCCAACGTGAACTGGGGCATTGTGAAGGAAATGCTGCTGGCCTGGGTGCTGACATTCCCGGCCTGCGGATTGATAGGGTATTTGATGGCGCTGCTGCTCCACGCGATATTTTAGGAGGACGATATGGCAAAGAAAGCCGACATGGATTATTTTGAAATGTTTGTTAAGGGGGTTCAATATGCGCTGGACGCCGCAAGAATGCTGAAGAGTCTGCTGGACGACGGCTGCGTTACCCAAGAGCGAATTGCCTCGGTGAAAAGGATAGAAAATGAAGCCGATACCCACATGCACACGATGTGCGAAAGGCTGAATGTAGCCTTTATTACGCCTATCGATCGTGATGATATTTATCGCATCGCCAAAGAAACCGATGATATCACTGACAGTATCGAGCGCGTTGCAAATGACATATGGGTAATGCACGTAGAAAAGATTACGCCCGATATGAGGCTGATGGGACAGTATGTGGTCGACGCGTGCGAGATGCTTGTGCAGCTGATGTCCGAGATTCGCAATCATAAAAAGAGCAATAAGCTTTATGAGTACACCGTAGAGATAAACCATATTGAGGAATTGGGAGACAAGTGCTACAAGAATGCCATTTGGGAGCTCTATGAGAAAGAGAAGGATCCCATCGCGCTGATCAAGACGCAGAGCGTGCTCAAGTCTCTGGAGGAAGCACTGGACGACTGCGAGGACGTGGCTGACTGCGTGGAGAGTATTATTATTACCAAAACCTGAAAAGCGGGCATACAGCAAAGGGCGGCCGCAGAGCCGCCCTTTGAATGCGGCGGGATTATCCCGCCCGGAGGGCGCTCAGCAGCGCATCTACAGCTTCCGGCTGCGTGGCCCAGGAAGTGACGGCGCGCACGCATGTGAGTGTGGCATCCGGTTTGCACCATACTTCAAGCTTGAACTGCGCGGCAAGCGCATTTGCCAGTGCGTCAGGCATAATGGGAAAGAGCTGATTGCTGGGTGAGTCAGAGAGGAAGGAGTACCCTGCCTGCGCAATGCCCTGCCTCAGTAAAGCCGCCATATGATTGGCATGCGCGGCCAGCTCAAAGTACAGGTCATCGCGGAAAAGCTCGGAAAATTGTATCCCCAGCACGCGCCCTTTGGCGAGCATGCCGCCTCGCTGTTTAATGAGAAAGCGAATGTCCTGCGCAAGCGCAAGGTTGGGGATCACGAGCGCTTCCCCAAAGAGCGCGCCGTTTTTGGTACCGCCGATATAGAAAGCGTCGGTCAGCGCGGCGATGGCCGGAAGCGTGAGATCGGTACAGGCAAGCGCGGAAGCAAGCCGCGCTCCGTCGAGGTACAGCAGCAGCTTCTCCGCATCACAAAAGCGGCGCAGCGCTTCGAGCTCTGCCCGGGAATAGCACATACCCAGTTCGCTGGAGTCCGATATGTAGACCAACCGGGGTTTTACCATGTGCTCGTCGGTGTGCGCACGCAGTATGGGCAGTATGCGCTCCGGCGTCAGTTTGCCGTCGGATGATACGGCAGTAAGAACTTTATGCCCCGTAGCTTCAATGGCTCCCGTTTCATGCACATTGATATGGCCGGTATCGGCGGCAACAGCCGCTTCATGCGGGCGCAGAAAAGCGGAGAGTGCGAGAAGATTTGTCTGCGTACCCCCTGAGAGCAGATGGACCTCGGCGGATTCGTTCTGTATATGGGCGCGGATCAATTGCCCGGCTTCCCGCGTATAGGCATCGTCCCCATAGCCTGATGTTTGTGTCAGATTGGTTCGTGCCAGTGCCTGAAGGATACGGGGGTGGGCGCCTTCACTGTAATCATTTTGAAAACTGCAAAACATGCTTGCCTCCTGTTGGTGGTTGTGATAATATACTACATCGGCAGTGACGCCAACGCAATTGGCAAACTGCTTTTTCATTTTGAGGATTGCGGCGTTGGAAGCAGGAAATGTATAGGAGTGTGATAGTGGATGCTGGGCGGAGAAAAGGCAGTAAATAAACGAATATGGCTGAAAAAAAGCATGATAAGTATGATTTTACGGGATTTTTTAGATAAAACGCCCACATTTTCTTGAACAAACCGTGAATAATCTATTTATTTTTTTGATGTTATTGTATATAATATAAAAAATGCGCCTATGTGCGCAAGGAAGACAATGGCGGGAGTATGAAATGCTGAGATTTATATTGAAACGCATCCTATCTTCAATCCTTGCCCTATTCGTACTGATAACGGCAACGTTCTTTTTGATGCATATGGTGCCGGGCAGTCCGTTTACCTCGGAGAAGATGACGGATGCGGTCAAAGCGAATCTGGAGAAGAAGTATGGGCTGGACAAGCCGCTGGGTACGCAGTACGGCTATTATCTGAAAAATTTAGCCCAGGGAGATCTGGGCTCATCATTGCAGAAAAAGGGACGCACGGTGAACAGCATCATTGCCGAAAAGTTCCCTTTCTCGGCACGGTTCGGTTTTATGGCTATTGGGTTTGCAATCCTTATCGGTATACCGCTGGGGGCTTTGGCGGCGATTAAACATGAAAAACTGATTGACAGAATTGTGATGCTGTTTACTACGGTATTTATATCTGTGCCGGGGTTTGTGCTGGGCACGATACTGCTCGTTATTTTCTGTGCTTTGTTGAAGTGGGCACCCGCTACGTGGGCGAATCATCCAGCGAACTACGTGCTCCCTGTCATTACCTATTCATTCTACCCCATCTGCTATATCGCGAAGCTGACCCGCTCCTCGATGCTTGAGACGCTGGGTCAGGACTATATTAAAACAGCCCATGCGAAAGGCCTTTCAGCCTTTAAGGTGAACTTCAAGCATGCGCTGAAGAATTCTATTATACCCGTCATTTCCTATATCGGGCCGCTCACCGCGTTTTTAATCACCGGCGGCTTTGCGGTGGAAAAGATATTTACTATACCCGGCTTGGGCATGTTCTTTGTGCAAAGCGTATCGGGGCGCGACTATCCCGTGATTATGGGGACGACGATATTCCTTGGGGCACTGATGATATTCATGAATTTGTTGGTGGATATCATATACAGCTTCGTCGATCCCAGAATCAAGCTACGATAAGTGAGGCCGGACATGAAGAAGATTACTGAGAACAAAAATAAACCAAGCCTGCGGCTGAACCCGTTCAGCATGCATGTCAATCCCAATCTGTTTGAGAAAGCAACGGATGAGGAGAAGCAGGAGCTGGTCGTTATGCGCAAGGGCACGTCGCTCTGGCGTGATGCGATGCGCCGCTTCCGCAAGAACAAGTTTGCAATGGTGGCACTGGTGCTGATCATCGCACTGTTCCTGTTTGCTTTTGTAGGCCCGCTGTTTTCGCCTTACACCTATGACCAATTCAATGATGGTCATGAGGATCAGAATCCATCGTGGACGCATCCCTTTGGCACCGATAAATTTGGGCGCGACTTGCTCGTCCGCAACATGTACGGGGCACGTATCTCACTGTCTATCGGCGTTATCGCAGCATTGCTGACGTTCGTCATCGGCTCCACTTATGGTGCCATTGCTGGTTTTGTCGGCGGAAAAACAGACAACATCATGATGCGCTTAATCGATATCATCTATTCGATACCCGACCTGCTCATCATCATTCTATTAACGGTGACATTGAAGGAACCATTAGAAAAGCTGCTGGAATCGAGCGCTTTGCTCTCGGGCATCAGCAGTTTGGGTCCGGCGTTCTTCGCGATGCTTATCGTATTCTCACTGCTGTACTGGGGTACAATGGCCCGTATTGTGCGCGGTGAGGTGCTGCGTATAAAGGAACAGGAATACGTGCTGGCAGCAAAGGCGCTGGGCGCGGGTAAATCCCGTATCATCCGTCAGCATATATTGCCCAACTGCATTGGTCCCATCATTGTTACCACGACACTGCAGATTCCTTCGGCGATTTTTACAGAGTCGTTCCTGAGTTATATCGGCCTTGGCATATCGGCGCCGCTTGCGTCTCTTGGCTCTATGGTTACGGACGCGTTGGCGGGCGTATATTCATATCCCACCCGGGTGGTTTTCCCGGCGGTCATTATTGCGCTCATCATACTTGCGTTCAACACGGTGGGCGACGCGTTGCGGGACGTGCTCGATCCCAGAATGAAAAAGTAGAGGTGCAATCTTGGATAACAATCACTTGATCGATATACAGGATTTGAGGGTGTCTTTCTTTACACCGGGCGGAGAGGTTCAGGCCGTCCGCGGCATTTCCTGGTTTTTGGACAAAGGCGAGGCGCTGGGTATCGTTGGCGAGTCGGGAAGCGGCAAGTCGGTATCGGTATATGCTGTAATGCGTCTGCTCCAGTCTCCTGGCCGCGTAGTGGGAGGATCCATCCATTTTGATGGCAAAGATGTTTTGAGCCTTTCTGAAAAAGAGATGCGTTCCATTCGCGGCAACGAAATTGCGATGATATTCCAGGATCCGATGACGTCGCTGAACCCGGTATATACCGTGGGCAATCAGATTTGTGAGCCGTTGAAGCTTCATTTGAATATGCAGGGCGCAGCCGCAAACGCGCGGGCGGTGGAGCTTCTGGATATGGTGGGCATACCCACGCCCAAGCGCCGGCTGAAGCAATATCCGTTCGAGTTTTCCGGCGGCATGCGCCAGCGTGCCATGATATCGATGGCGCTTGCGTGCGAACCGAAACTGCTGATTGCGGATGAGCCCACAACCGCGCTCGACGTAACGATACAGGCGCAGATACTTGAGATCATGAAGGAACTCAAGGAGAAACGCGATATGAGCATTGTGCTCATCACGCACGACCTCGGAATCGTGTCGGATATTTGCGATAAGATTATCATCATGTACGGCGGAGAAATTATGGAGTACGGCCCCATCGAGGAGCTGCTCTCCAATCCGAGCCATCAGTACACCGTAGGACTCATCAATTCGCTGCCCAAGATTGATCAGGATGTACGCGAGCCGCTTTCGCCTATAGAAGGCTTCCCGGTAGACCTGATGCATCCGCCGGCAGGCTGCCCGTTCGCGTCGCGCTGCGATAAATGCATGAAAGTCTGTCTCTCTGAGAAGCCGCCGTATTTTGAAGTCGGTCAGGGGCATTATTCCGCATGCTGGCTGCACTACGATCGGAAGGATAACTAAAATGGAAACATTGCTGGATATAAAAAATCTGAAAAAGCATTTTATCATCAAAGGCGAGAAGCCTGGACACAACAGACTGCGTGCGGTAGAGGATGTTTCGCTGCAGATTTATAAAGGCGAAACGCTGGGTCTCGTAGGCGAGTCGGGCAGCGGGAAGACGACCATAGGCCGCACGCTGCTGAGACTGTATGAGCCGACATCCGGTTCCATCTACTATAATGGCAAGGATATCACCAAGGTTCAGATGCAGCCGTATCGGCGTAAGATGCAGTATATATTTCAGGATCCGTACGCCTCACTTAATCCCCGCAAAACCGTAGGAGATATTGTGGGAGAACCCATCGATATTCACAAGCTGACCAGAGATAAGAATGAGCGCAAGGAGCGCATTCAGGCGTTGCTGAATGAAGTAGGGCTGAACAGTGAGCATGCCACGCGCTATCCGCACGAGTTTTCCGGAGGTCAGCGTCAGCGCATCGGCATCGCGCGCGCGCTGGCAGTGCAGCCCGAGTTTATCGTATGCGACGAGCCGGTTTCCGCGCTGGATGTATCCATTCAGGCGCAGATCATCAATATGCTTGAAAAGCTGCAGAGCGAAATGGGGCTGACGTATCTGTTCATCGCGCACGATCTGGCGGTGGTCAAACATATATCCCAGCGCATCGGCGTGATGTACCTTGGCAAGGTGGTAGAGCTCACGGATACGCAGGAGCTTCATCGCAACCCCGTACATCCGTATACACGCGCGCTGCTCTCGGCGATCCCGGTGTTTGATCCCCGGATCAATAAGGAGCGTAAGCGCATTATACTGGAGGGCGAGATCCCCAATCCTTTGAATCCGCCCAAAGGGTGTGTGTTTTCTACACGCTGCGCATATGCCAAGGAGATCTGCCATGAGCAGGGTCCCATCCTGACGGAGCTAAGCGCGGGGCATCAGGTAGCCTGCCACTTTGCAGGAGAGATATAATATGGTAATATAGACGATGAAGTCTGTATATATGGTTTCTGTATAATAGGCATTTGCCTATTAAATAAATAAGGAGGAACAAAAATGAAGAAAGCTTTGACACTGATTCTTGTGATTGTCATGGTTTTTGGTCTGGTGGCTTGCACCCAGGTAAAGGATGAGACTTCTACGTCTCCGTCTGAAAGTGCAACCACGTCCGAATCCGTGGCGCCAAGCGAACCGGCGGTTGCCCAGGAGGCTACGGTTTGTGTAGGTTCCGAGCCTGCGACGCTTGACCCGAACATGAATGAGTCGGTTGATGGTATGATTTACATCACCCATCTCTACGAGGGTCTCTACCGGATCAACACGGACGGCACGTTCTCGTTTGGACAGGCCAGCGACGTGCAGTTCACGGACAATGCGGATGGCACCTGCCACGTGGTTGCCACGCTGCGCGATGACATCACCTGGAGCGACGGCACGCCCGTAACGGCGAACGACTTCGTGTATTCCTGGCGCAGACTGTGCGACCCGGCGACCGGCTCTTCGTATGGCTACATCGGACAGAACTTCTTCGCTAACGGCGCTCAGGTTGCTGATGAATCCATTACTCCGGATCAGCTCAGCGTTACCGCTGTTGATGACAAGACGCTGGAATTCGATATTGCTGCGAACGTTCCGTACGCGAAGGAACTGATGGCGTTCCCGAGCCTGATGCCCCTCCGTGAGGATATCGTATCGGCAAATCCCGAGGGTTGGGCTGCCGAGGCTGAGGGTCAGGTATTTAATGGTCGTTACACCCTGACCGAGTTCGCTCATGAGGATCAGATGGTTATGGAAAAGCGCGATGATTACTGGGATGCGGCTACCACAAACATGACCAAGCTGACGTTCAAGCTGATGAGCGACGACAATGCGATGTACGCGGCCTTCCAGGCTGGCGACCTCGACATGATCGACACCTATCCGGCGGACGAAATTGATGCCGTCAGGGCTCTGCCCGAGTACAAGCAGTATGGACAGATCGGTCTGTACTACCTCGAGATCCAGCAGATTGACGGCGGTGCGGAAGTGCTGAAGGACGTCAATGTCCGTAAGGCGCTTTCTCTGGCGATCGATCGCGAATACCTCAACGAACAGGTTTGGGGCGGCGCCCGTATTCCGGCTTACGCGCTGGTACCGTACGGCATTCAGGATGCAGGCGGCCCCGGCACCGATTTCCGTGAGACAGCGGGCGAAGTGGTTGGCGGAGATATGTCGGCTGACTATGAGGCGAATGTAGCGAAGGCGAAGGAACTGCTGGCTGAGGCAGGTTATGCGGATGGCGTCGGCTTCCCGAAGCTTGAGCTCTCTTACAACACCAGCACTGGCCACCAGGCGGTTGCCGAAGCGGTGATGCAGTCCTGGCAGGAAAACCTCGGCATCACGGTCGAGCTGGCCTCGATGGAATGGGATATCTTCCAGGCTTACAGGAAGACCTCTGACTGCGAAGTTGCGCGTCAGGGCTGGGTTGGTGACTATGCGGATCCCGCCACGTTCTTTGACCTCTTCACGGTTGATGCTGGCACGAACGACGGACACTACAACAGCGCTGAGTACGATGCGTTGGTCAACGGTGCGAGGACGGAGAGCGATCCCGCGACCCGTATGCAGATGTATCATGACGCTGAGGCTATTCTCATGAATGACATGCCGATTATCCCGATCGTGTACTATGCGGACGATGTACTCTCTCAGACGTACTTCTCCGGCTTTGGCGTAACGGGTACTGGCGACAAGATGTTCTGGGGCGCTACGATAACTGAATAAGTGATCGAATAGAACAGAATAGTCTTCTGGCAGCCCCGCAGACTAGTCTGCGGGGCTGCATTTTTTATAGCCGCAGGAGGCACTGTCTATCCGTCACTGAAAAGTGGTAACAGCCGCAGAACAGAAAGACAAAGGAGTCTTTTTAGACCGGAAAGTGATACAAGTATGGCTGTTTTACCTAAAATTAAATCGTCGGTGCGCGCTTCTGTAGGACAATACAGAGGGCTGCGCAAAGAAATTTATATATTGTTTATCGCCAGAATCATCAACAGCGTGGGCGCGTTCGTGCATCCGTTGCTGGCGCTTATTCTGACGGATAAGATAGGGTTCAAGACGGATGAGGCGGGGCTGTTCTCTTCGCTGCTGCTGCTCGTTCAGGTTCCTATCATGCTGCTGGGAGGCAAGCTGGCAGACAAGTTCGGGCGCGTGAAGCTCGCTGTCATATTTCAGTTCTGCGGGGCGGCAGCCTATATCGTCTGCGGACTGATGCAGCCGTCGCACGGTATGGTTGTGATGATTGCCGTTGCGTCATGTCTGTACGCCATTACGTATCCCGCGCTGGATGCCATGTCGATGGATTTAACGGTGGCTGGGCAGCGCAAGGAGGCATTTGCGCTGCTATACATGGGCTTCAATTTGGGCTTTGTCATAGGCCCCGCGCTGGGCGGATTTTTCTACGAGCATTTTCTGCAGTGGCTGTTCATCGGCGACGCATTGACGACCATTATTTCCACGACGCTGCTCTGCGTATTCATCAAGGAGACGCTGCCAAAACAAAAGGAGAAAGCGGTTACCGCACCGCCGGATTTGGAGCGTGAGGTAAAAGGCTCGGTGTGGCGTGTTCTGATGCAGCGAAAGGTGCTGCTGGTCTTTGCCGTAGTGATGATGCTCTTTCAGTTTGCATACAGCCAGTGGGCATTCAATCTGCCGCTGCAGATGAAGGCGCAAATGCCAGATACGGGCGCCGCTGCGTACGGCTGGCTGGCCAGCTACAATGGGCTCTTTGTCATTATATTTACGCCGATTCTTGCACTGATAATCCGGCGATGGCGTGTGATGGTGGGGGCAGCGGTGGGAGGCTTGCTTTATGCCGCAGCGTTTTTTATGCTGATATTCATCCACGCGCTGCCGTTGTATTACATCTCTATGACCGTGCTGACGCTGGGGGAGATCATCATGACCATCGACTCGCAGGCATTTATCGCGGACTATTCGCCATCGTCGCATCGGGGCCGTCTGGATTCGGTGGTGAGTTCAATCAGCAACTTCGGGCGTGTGGTATCGCCGATGGTTGTCGGCAGCATTGTGGCCGCTCACGATCTTTCCGCGGGTTGGTGGGCGGTATCGCTGACCGCGCTGGTGGGCGGTGTGCTGCTGATTGGCATCATCCGCTCCGGCATATTCAAGGCACATAAAGTGGGTGAGGTACAAAAGGCGGAGGAAACCAGAGAGGCGACACTGTAGCTAAAAGCAGGGCGTACCGTTCGATGTAAACGGACGCCCTTTTTGTTTGGTTCGCATTCAAAGTGTCAGATGTCCAGCACTTTGGCGTCCAAAATATATTTCATCATCCGCAGCGCCTCAGCGTCCGTCTTGCCTGTGAGCTTAATGGAACGCTCCAGTTCCCTGTAGGCGGGCTTCAAATACCCATTGAAGAAATATATTTTTCCCAGCCGTTTCAGTACGCTGTCATCCGTAATCAGGTTGAGCAGCCGGCGCGCTTTATCAAATTCATCAAAATGCTCGGTCCTCATAAGGATGTTCAACAATTCAAAAATCGGATCGGTATAAGGCTTTGACGTGGCCTCATCGGTTGCCAGCGGCGGGCAGTTTTTGTCGCCCATCAGCCCTTCAAAGCGCTCCAGCACGGTGAAATAAGCGCTGTTGCCACGCGGCAGCGTCACGGTGATTTCCATATCAAAAAATGCGCAGAGGTGACTGAGAAATGAGGCGCGATCCTCAAAGTCACTGCCGGCCAGCAGGCTGAACTGAGTACACGCCTCGCTGTAACGCTTGAGAAAGAGCAGACAAACACCCTGATCATAATGTGCGGTGTCTGGATCTTCGCCCTTTTTTATCGCCTTGCGCGCAAAGCTCAGCGCAATATCCCAGCGGCGCAGGGCATAGAAAGCATCGGACAGTAGCAGGTTTTTATTCGGTAGGGCAGGAATCATGCCTGCAAGCTTTTTTGCTGCAATGTCGGGCGTCATTTTATCCATCATGGAACTCGCCAATAATATCAGAACATCGCGATTGCCGGGGTTTAATTTCAGTGCGATGCGCCCAAAGCGCATCATGTTTTCCGGATCCCCCAGGTTATTATAAATCTGGCACAGCATATGCGCCGCTTTATACGAACCGACGCCCGCGATGTAACTGATGTGCAGCGGAGGGTCGCCCATCTCAAGACATTTCTTAAACGATTTGATCGCCGCAAGGTATCGCTCCTTCTGCAGCCATACGGTACCGCGGATAAATTCAAGGTCCGTATATTCAGGATAATATTTCAGCCCTGTTTCGATATATTCAAGCTGTTCCGATGTTTTGCCGAGAATTTCACAGCAAGCGACAAGCCGCAATACCAGCTTAGAGCTGTACCCGCTGTCGCGGGAAAAGCTCTCAAAGCTTTTCAGATAACAGTCGAAAGCTTCCTTCGTTCGCAGCTGCGCGTAATATTCATTGCCCAGATTGTAGAGCATGAACGGATCGTCGGGACGCTTTTGTAGTTCCTTCAGTATCATGGTTACATTGCGCTCGCGTTTTGCCTGTGTGCGCTCTGGGTCATTGAGGTAGCCATAATGATATACACGCATGTCGGAGATGGCGGTTGTAGAGACGGCCTTGGGGCCACTGCAATAGAGCTGCTCGTGGATGTCCCCGGTAAAGCGGTATCCCATATGGTTTTTAAACAGATATATGTTGAGGTTGCAAAGCAGATTGGATGGATCGGGTTTATCGCCGAGGTAACTCAATGTCTTACAATAATATGCCGTAGCGGTATACTTGTTCGAAACCATGTCGACCAGTTTATCCGTATCCTTGCGCTCAAACTCGTCGTCTGCGTCCATGATCCATACCCAGTCCATTTTGGCATGCTCCAGTGCATAGTTGCGGGCCGCTGAAAAGCTGCCATTCCACGGAAAGTAGTATACGTCCGCGCCATAGCGCTCTGCTATCTCCACCGTGCTGTCGGTGGAGCCGGTGTCAACGATGATCATTTCATCCGTAATATGCTTCACGCTTTCCAGACACCTGCCAAGCATCGTTTCTTCGTTCTTTACAATCATACAGAGGCTGATTGACATTTGTATATCCCCCCAAAACATTATGTAGGGCGGTGTAACCGCCCCGCCTTTGTACACTGCGGTATTATCCGCGCCCGTCGTAGTAGGCTTCGACCGCAGCCGTATCGGTTTCGCTCAAATTAGTGTACTCCAGCCGCGTGTAAGGCTGATAATGCTTGGGCACGAGTACGGTTGCATCACCAAACGCCAGCGTGACGGCGGAGGCGTCATCGATGAAATAGCTCGTCGTACTGGTGGGCGATATCTGCAGATTGACCGCGATGCTGGCAGTCGAGGAAGTGTTCTTCACATAGAACGAATACAGGCTCTTGTTAGAGGTATTCTCTGTCAGCATCGTGCTCGAGGTGTCCGTGGCAATGCCGGTTGCGCTGGAACTGTCCGACGTATAACTCGATTGCAGAATAAGGTTGCCGGCGGAGTCGACCGCAAGCGCTACGGCGGTAGTTGAATTATACAGGCCGTATATCAGCGACTTCAGGTCTTCCGCGACCACATCAAAGACAAAATTGTTAGGCATAGTTTCCTCCTGCCGGAGCGTCACATGAAAGAAAAGTGACCGCTCCGAAAAATCTGGGACTTATCCCAGGTGCAGAATTTGCACAATTCAGTTTATGTATATATGTAGCGATTGGTGAAAAATTTAACCAAACTGCTGTCCGACGAAGCGTACCTCTGCTTTTCCGTGCCCGGAAGCGTATAACCGCAGCCGGGTGTATTTACCATAGTATTTACATACCAGCGCCCTGGTTTCATCCATCTCCACCGGAAGCCTCGTTCCCTGCACCCAGTGGATCGCTTCGGCGCTTACCTCGGTGCAAACCTCTATGGAGTTATCGCCGCCGTTGGTGACAAAAAAGGTAGACTGATAAGAGAGGGCGGTATCAATATCAGGGGTTGAATCCGTCTGGTCGAAGTCAAAGCGATATGTTCTCTCCTCCGCGTTCATACATCCGCAGCGCGCGTCATGCGTAATCGCGATGCAGAGCGCGGGGGATACGGGCTCAAAAAATATGAGCGGAGAATAGCAATAAGCTGTGGTGATGACAAATCGCAGCTTTCCGTAAAGCGGCTGGCAAAGCAGGGCGCTGATATCGATGCACTGCGGACCGGAGCGGTTGATCTGCGCTTCCTTCATTACATTTCCGGGACCTTCGATACAAAGCGTTGCCAGGCGGCAGCACGGCAGCATACGCTGAACTGTGATGCATAAAAGGGCGGTGACGGGAGCACCGGCAAGCATACCGGTTGCGTCAAAGTCCAGCACCGTTTGGTAGGTGTATTTGCCCCATGTACCCGCGACGAGCCGATCATCGCAGCGTCGTACGCCGCAGCCTGAGCGGATCAGCGTATAGCCGCAGGTGCAGGGCAGCACGGTCTGCGGGGCGCGCGTCATCGTCTGTGATTCCATCATGGATTATCATATTCATGCCGTGTAAAATGGTTAAAAAGTGCCGATTTTCTTCATAGCATGCGCCTGTGCGGTGTGGTAGAATGGCGGAGAGAAGCGGAATGGGACTGGGGCAGGAAGCACATTCCTGCCGGAAGGAGAATGCAATGTTTACAGTGGTAGAAGGCAAGGATTTTGGCGATGTGAAAATTTATGCGCTGAGCACATGCGGATGGTGCAGAAAGACGAAAGCATATTTGAAGGAGCATGGTGTGAAATATGCCTACGTGGACGTGGACCTGCTTGCGGGCGCAGCGCGGGAAACCGCACGCGCGGAGCAGGAGCGATTCAATCCGCGGGGATCCTTTCCGACGATAGTGATAGACGGCAAAGACTGCATTGTGGGCTTCGACGAGGAAGCGCTGGAAAGCCGATTCGGAGGCTGAAATATGGATGAACGCGTAAAAAAACGGGTGGAGCAGCTGAAGGCAGATGCAACGGCGGGAGGGTATACGCTGAACGCCGATGAGGAATTCGTGGCGGATCTGGCGGAAGGGCTGATTGCCAATGCCGACAGGTATGGCATCGAGAGCTGCCCTTGCCGCCTGTTTGAGGGCAGTCGGGAGGACAATCTGGATATCGTGTGCCCGTGCGTGTACCGCGACGATGACCTTGCCGAGTATGGCGCGTGCTTCTGTGCGCTGTACGTTGCGCAGGGAAGACCCGCAAAGCAGGCGCCGGAGCGCCGCCCGCCGCTGGCGGAGCGGAGTAGAAAGGCCGCGGAAACAAAGGCGTCAGAAGCCCCTGCCGGATTGGATGTCACGGCGCTGAAGTATCCGGTTTACCGCTGCAGCGTATGCGGTTATCTTTGTGCCAAGGATAACCCGCCGCGCGTATGCCCCATCTGCAAGGCGGGCGCGGAACGGTTTGAGCGATTTCTCTAGAGCTCAATCTGCATGATGATGACGCTGGCGGGCTGACCACCGGTGTCGCCTACGTCTTTCAGCACGCCGACATGCGTAAAGCCCATCTTTTCGTGGAAGGTTACGGAGGACGTGTTGCAGCTGTCTATCCATGCGGTGATTACGCGAAGCCCGCTCTGCCTTGCCCTACTCAGCAGCGCCTGCATCAGTGCGCTGCCGTATCCGCGGCCTTCGCAGCCTGGCGCGAGGTATATGCTGTTTTCCGCGGTCCTGTCGTAACCCGAGTATGGACGGAAGCGTGAAAGCGAAGCATAGCCGATAATCCGGCCTTCTTCCTCCGCGACGAGCGCGCAATACGGCGGCGCGGTGTGGCTGCGAAGCCACGCAGGCATCGCGGTCCGGCGGACGGGGGTGTGCTCCCATATGTGCGTCGTGTGCATGCGATAGTAATTCATGATACCGGCAATGGCGGCGAGATCGCCGGGCTGTGCATCGCGAATGGTCATAGGCATCCTTTCCGGAGGATTATGAATGGCAACACTATACCGCGGGCTGCTGGGCGCTGTCAAGGCGGCGGTACGGAGGAAACATGGAGAGACTGAATACGCTGGAATACACGCCGGGGGTTTTGTGGCTGCTGGATCAGACCCGACTTCCCGGCGAAATGGTGATCACAGGAGTACGCACCGTGCCGCAGGCGGTGGAAGCGATAGCGAAGCTGCGCGTTCGCGGTGCCCCTGCCATCGGAGTGGCGGCGGCTTATGCGCTGTGCCTGTCGGCGCACGGGGCGCAGGCGCTTCCGAACGCGGAGTTCGCGGCGTTATTTGAGAGAGACGCCGGCGCACTGGCGGCTTCACGGCCAACCGCGGTCAATCTCTTCTGGGCCATCGCGCGCATGAAGGAAGTGTTTTCGCGCTGCGCGGGGCAGGACACGCCAAATGTGATCGCCGCGCTGGAGGATGAGGCACGCCGCATGGAAATCGAGGACGGCGAGGTGAACCGCGCTATCGGCGAAAACCTGCTGAGCCTGCTGCATGACGGTGACACCGTGCTGACGCATTGCAACGCCGGGGCGCTGGCTACCACGCGGTACGGTACGGCGCTTTCGCCATTCTATCTCGCGCAGGAGCGGGGCATGAAGCTGCGCGTATATGCCGACGAAACGCGGCCGCTGCTGCAGGGCGCGCGTCTGACCGCGTTCGAACTGCATCGCGCGGGCATAGATGTTACGCTGATCTGTGACAACATGGCGGCCTCCGTAATGGCGCAGGGTGAGATTCAAGCGGTCATCACGGGCTGCGACAGGGTGGCGGCGAACGGCGATACCGCCAATAAGATAGGTACGATGGGCGTTGCCATATTGGCGCGGCACTTCGGCATTCCGTTTTATATCGCCGCGCCCACGTCCACTATCGACATGCGATGCGCTTCCGGCACCGATATTCCCATTGAGCAGCGCGGGGAAGACGAGGTGGCGTGCTTTGCGGGCGTGCGTACCGCCCCTGAGGGCATAAAGGTATACAACCCGGCGTTCGACGTGACGCCCGCCGATCTGATTACAGCCATCGTGACGGAGAGGGGCATCGTAAGGCCGCCTTATGGAGCTGGCTTGAAGGCGCTGATGGAATGAAGAGCATCAACAATACGCTGGTATTAAACAGGCCGTCCGGTAATTCCGGGCGGCCTGCCGTTTCATAATTGGTTTTCAGAATGTCTCCTGCTTCAGCGCGTCTATGATGTTTTCCTTCTTGATGCGGTGCGAGGAGTATGCCATCGATGCCAGCACGATGAGGAGTATCATCAGTATGGCGACAATGTAGCTGACCCAGGGCAGCGTGAACTGCATGCCCAGCACGTCCATCTGCATGTTGTAGAGCAGAAACGCGACAGCCAGACTGATGGGCAGGCCCCAGAGCAGTCCCTTCAGGCCGTAGAATATGCTCTCGAAGCGCAGCATGCGCCCAAAGCCCTTGGGCGTCATGCCCACCGAGCGAAGCATTGCGAGCTCTCTGCGGCGCAAGCCGATATTCGTGGATACCGTATTGAAGATGTTGGCGATGCAGATGAGGCTGATCAGCGCGATGAAGCCGTATACGAACACGCCCAGGAACGTGGAAAGGTTCTGTTCGCTGCGGGCCATGCTCTTGATATTGTAGATGTAATATCCCGACGCGGGCATGGTTTGCGCCAGTTCATTGAGCTTTGCCTCCAGCCGCTGGTCCTCGTCCGTCGTCATGTAAGTGGTATAGCGCGGCAGTCCGTAGTTCTCTGAAAGCTGGCTTTGTTCTTCCGGAGAGTAGCTGTGCAATACCGAATCCAATACGCCTTCGGACACCACCAATACCACGGAGGAGAAGGTCCCCGTCAGCACGCCCATCGGGCGTTGCGTGGTTATCGTGCCGAGCGTAAACTGCTTTGCTTCCCCGACCGGCGAGCCAAAGTCTCCCGCTGTGAAGGAAAGCGTATCGCCTGTCCGCAGCTTAACGATTTCACCTGCTTCCTTCTTGACGTTGTTGCCTGTTACGCTGGCGTATTCCTGCCCGTAATTGATCAGAATGCCTTTGGGTGCAGACGTATCGCTGTAATCTTCGCTTCGTACGCCTGCAGACTGTGCGTATGCCGCAAAGCTCACGCTGTCCAGACTAAGCAGCGTAACCGAAAGCACCGCCTGCCCCGCGGCTATGTCTTCCGGCTGTGCGATACGCGTCCGCGTATAATCGCTGAGCTGCGTTTCGTTCAGCTGGGTATAGCCGTAGAGAGCCGCGTTTGCCGAAAAGTCGTTTACCAAATCCAGTGCGGCAATCTGGGCGTCGTTCTCACCGCGCTGCGCGTCGGATACATTTTGATACTGCAGCATGATGTCGTAGTTGTATCCCTCGTTCACCACATCCGTATATCGTCCGGAAAGGTCGGCGTATGAGGATACGGTAAGGAAAAGCACCAATGAAATGACGAGCGATACCACCGTTGCGCGGTACTTCTTACGGCTGCGTTTCAAATTCTTCAACGCGATTTCCGCTTCGAAGCCAAAGGCATGCCGCGTAAGGCGCGAGGTTTTTACGCTGCGGCGCGTGAGGCGCACATCCTGTGTCTGCCGTATGGCGTCGATAGGCGCTATCTTGGAGGCCCGGCGCGCCGGACGGTAGACCGAGATGAATATGGTGATTACCGAGAAGAGCACGGTAAGCGCCAGCGCGGAGAGGGGAACAACCAGAGTCAGCTTCACACCGCCCGACACGTTGATGAAGCTGTCCAGCAGCGGCTGTATGGCCGCAAGCGTGATGCCGATACCGCCCAGCCCTGCGAGAATACCCACCGGAATGCCGATGACGCCCACGAAAAAGCCTTCGAAATAGACGCTCGCACGCTTCTGGCTGCGCGTTGCGCCTACGCTCGCGAGCAGCCCCAGCTGCCTTGCACGCTCTGATACTGACATTGCGAACGCGTTATAGATGAGCGATACCGAAGCGATGACCACAATCAGTATGATGACCAGCATGAAGCCCTGCAGAAATACGTAAACGTTGTCCCATTCCACTACGCCGCTGTAGCGCAGCAGATTGTCGTTAAACTCCGCCCCAGTCTTGTCATCGCCTGCCAAGGCCATCAGGGTATCGACCTGCTTATAAATATCGCGGGAGAGGTGGGACGCCGTGATATATACGTTTACGTGATCCGAAGGGGAAAGGGATTCCGGGTCCAAGAAGCCCAGCAGCCCGTAGCCCATGGACCAGCCCTGCTCGAAGTTGGGCGCTTCCATGATACCCACGATGGTGAGCGTCGCTGTACCCTGAGACTGGAATGTGGGTGAGCCTACCACATTGCCTTTCTCATCATAGGCATCCCCGGCGTACTCGTTGCCTTGAAGCACAGTGCCGGAGCCGTCAATTATTGCCCCTGTGGTCAGCATCAGCGTATCGCCCACGGAATACTCCAAATCGCTTCCCTTGAGTATGTTCTGGGATATCAGTATCTCCCCGTTTTTTTCCGGCAAACGGCCCTCAGTCAGCCGTATGGACATTTGCGAGAAACCGCCCGCGCTGTATTCGCGCAGAAACAGGTATTGCTTGGAGAAGTTTTCGGAATCGGCGATGGGTGAAAAACCGATGTCGCGGCTGAGTATGGCTGCATCCACCGCCTCGCTGTTTTCAACTGCGGCAAGGTTTGCGGAGGGTACATCGGTCAGCTCAGCGTGCCAGTTTCCGCTGTCGGCAATGCTGCCGCGCTGCAGATAACCGAGAAAGGACGCGGAAAGCGTTGTCACGGCAGTGATCATCGCAACGGATATGATGACGCCAATAATCGTTACAACCGTTCGCTTTTTATTGCGGCGCAGGCTGCGCAGCGTAAAGCTCCTCATCACGTTCATTTGCGCGTCACCTCGTCGCGGACGATGCGGCCGTCTTCAATCCCGATGATGCGATCCGCCTGCAGTGCGGTATCCATATCGTGCGTGATCAGTATCAGCGTCTGCCCGTATTTGCGGTTGGACATGCGAAGCAGCGCCATGATATCCGCGCTGTTGCGGCTGTCGAGGTTGCCTGTAGGCTCGTCCGCGAGCATCAGTGCGGGGCTGGAAACGAGGGCGCGGCCGATGGAGACCCGCTGCTGCTGTCCTCCTGAAAGCTGATTGGGTAAATGATGCCGTCTGTCCGTGAGCCCCAGCAAGCTCAGCAGTTCCTCCAGCTGCGCCTTGTCGGGCTTGCGCCCGTCCAGCAGCAGCGGAAGCGTGATGTTTTCTTCTACATCCAGCACGGGGATGAGGTTATAAAACTGATAGATGAGGCCGACCTGCCGCCGTCGGAAGATGGCCAGCTTGGTTTCGTCGAGCGCATATATGTCCGCACCGTCCACGTACACTTTGCCGGAGGAGGGACGATCCACACCGCCCACGATGTGCAGCAGCGTCGATTTGCCGGAGCCGGAAGCGCCCACGATGGCGACAAATTCGCCTTTCTGCACGCTGAGTGAAACGTTGTCCAGCGCCTTCACCGCAGCTTCGCCGCTGCCGTAGCCCTTGCTTAAATTTTCAACGCGTAAGATTTCCATACGAGTTCTCCTTTTTGTGATGGCTCCATCATACGCAGCGAATGTGACGCAACGGTGAATTTCCACGTGACTGTTTTGTCATTTCGGAAAGCGCAGCGTGAATGTGCTGCCGCGGCCCTGCCCGGAGGAAGCCTGTATGCTGCCGCCCTGCCCCTGCACGATGGCGGCGGCCATCGCGAGGCCGATGCCCACGCTGTCCTCCGCGGCGTGTCTGCCGCGGTAGAAGCGTGTGAAGATGTGGGGCATGTCCGCCTCGTCAATGCCCGGGCCCGTATCCGCGACGCGTATCTGCGTGAACAGCGGATTCTCTTCGCAGAAGACGCTGATCCCGCCGCCCTCGGGCGTATGCTCCACACAGTTTTTGAGCACGTTCAAAAGCGCCTCGCACGTCCAGTTCTCATCACAGGTGAGCTGCGCGCCGTCTGTGCCGATGTGAAGCGTCTGGTTTTTAAGCTCGATGGGAATCAGCAGCGGCGCGCACGCACGTTCCACAAGCCGGTGCGCCGGAATACGCTTCGGCTTGAACTGTACCGTGCCCGCGTCCAGCCGCGACATCTTGAGTAGCGCGGAGACGAGCCACTGCAGCCGTTCTATCTGTATGCGCATGCGCGTTGTAAAGGCGCGCCGTTTGTCCGCAGGCAGATCGTCGTCTGAAAGCAGATCGGTCATGATGAGCATCGAAGTCAGGGGTGTTTTCAGCTGGTGAGAAATATCCGACAGCGCGCCGGACAGCGCCTCCTTTTCGCGCTGGAGCATATCCCCGCGCTCACGCAGCGCCACCGTAACCTTGTAAATTTCGTTTTTCAGTATGGAGAGCTCGCCCTCGGCATTGTCACGCACGTCGAGCGCATAGTCCCCGCCGTTGATACGCTTCAGATAGTCGCAGAGACGGCGAATCTGGGCATAACGCTGGGCGGTGAAATAAAAGGAGATGCAGATGAGCAGCGCGCAGGATATCCCCGCGGCGATGCCCGCCTGAAGCGAGAATAAAAAGCTGGCAGCTGTAATAACGGCTCCCACAGTAAGCAGCAGAACAAGAAAGCTTCGGACTTCACGGTTGCGCAGCATGCTATTCTCCCGCGCGGTAACCGATGCCGCGCACCGTCTGTATCAGCCTGGGGGCTTGTGCATCGTCGCCCAGCTTCTCGCGCAGACGCTTGATGTATACCGACAGCGTGTTGTCGGTGACAAACTCTCCGCCGATGTCCCAGATGCCTTCCAGCAGCTGCGCGCGTGTGAGCACCTGACCGGGATGCGCCGCAAGGGTGAGCAGCAAGCGGTATTCCAGCGCGCTCAGCGGGACTTCTGTACCGTCGCGCGTCACCTTGGCTTGCCGGGTGTTGACAATCACCGGACCCAGACGCAGCTCGTCGCGGCTTTCTCCGCCGCCTTCGGCCCGGCGCAGCACCGTGCGCAGCCGGGACAGCAGCTCCCGGACTCTAAAAGGTTTGGTGATGTAGTCATCCGCACCCATATCGAGGCCCATCACGACGCTGACCTCCTCGTCGCACGCGGTTAAGAAGATGACCGGTGTGCTGCCCTGCGCGCGGATGATGCCGCAAATATCGTATCCGCTGCCATCGGGCAGAGAAATGTCCAGCAACGCCAGATCAAACCGTGACTCCGCGAGCGTCTGCCGTGCCTGCAGCGCGGTATGGCATACCACCACGCAGTAGCCCTCCTGTTTCAGCGTGTATTCCAGGCCCATCGCGATGGTCTTGTCGTCTTCCACCAGCAATATCTGTTTCATGCATCCCTCCGATATTCATTATAGCCTGCCCGGAAAATCTTTGCATGACGAAAATGTAATGAAAGAATTGAAAAGGCCCTCCGAAGAGGGCCAGCCTGTGGCAGTGGTCAGCCGTTGTTCCGATTTTCTTTCTCGCGCAGTTCTAACAGTACCTTCGACTCTTTCATGCGGGCCGAGAAAGGAATGAGAAGCGCGGAAAGCGCAATAAAGAGCAGCATCGGCAGCAGTATGGCGCCGGTTGAGCTGCGCAGCCAATCGAAAAATACCACGAAAAGCGTGCCGGAAATCTGACCCATCAGCAATATTGCGCCAAAGGAAGTACCCTCTTTCGCAGGGTAAGCTACTTCGGCACCGTGTTGGAACAGTATGGGCGCAACACCCATGATGGAAAATCCCGCAAGGCCTGCTGCAATACAGAGCGGTATGAGGGAGGTGATAAACGTGAGGCCGGCATAGAGCGGAACGAGTACCGAAATCGCCGTGATGAAGAGCGGTACACGACGGCGTACTTTATCGGAGATGATTGGCAGCACTATCGCGCCTATCACGCCGCACACTACGAATACCGCGCCTACCAGCCCGGCAGTGTCCGCGTCAATGCCGCGCGGAGCGAGTATCTTCTCTATACAGGTCAGCAGCGTATTGAAAACGCCCATGGCAATGAAGGAAACCAGCAGTACCACCAGGAAAGCGCGGTTCTTGAACAATCGTATCACGGAACGCGGCGAAAGGTCTTCCTTTTCCGCTTCGGGACCAGGCGGTATCGGCGGACGCTCCTTTGTCAGGGCGACTGCGACTATGGCGCATACAACGGCAATGATCGCGTAAACCTTCAGCATCTCGGGTATCGCTATCTGTGTTGGCGCGGCTATGAGCGCTTCCATTCCGAGACCTGCCGGATTGACAAGTATCGGAGAGAGCACCATCGGCACAATGAATCCCAGGTACTGGGCCATCGTGAGCAGACCTGCCGCAATGGAACGCTCCGACACGGGAAACCAGTTAGCCGGAACCTTGGTGGAGATGTTGAGCAGAAAGGGCTGCGCCGCCGCGATGCCGAACTGGAAGACGAGCGCAAGCGTTAAATCGGCGGCAAAGACGGCGCGCAGCACGCCGAATACCGCGGTTCCCGCGGCACCGATGATGAGCGCAGGGCGGTAACCGAATTTGTCGATTACCCATGAAGCCGGAAAGGTGAACGCCACGTACATGATAAAGTAACTTGTGGAGAACATCAGCACGACGAGGCTGGAAGCGCCGTAGTATGCCTCCGCGATGCTCTGTATGGCTGAAAGCGACAGCCAGAAGATCTGCGTGCTGACAATGATTGGAATGATAGCGGCGAGTATGATCCAGCGATATCGATAGGTTCTGTAGCCCTGTTCCATAAAGGCCTTCCTTTCGTATGGATTTGTTCCGGAAGAGTTAATTCATTATAGGCGCTTTTCGTGTGTGATGCAAATGAAAAAAGACGAGCTTGACAGCGTGCCGCGCCGCCGTTACGATGAAACTACATGGTTCACATTTTCATGAGCATTATCCGGCGGAGGGGCATATGGGAGAAAAAGGAATGAGGCTGGGCAGCCGGGTGCTTATTACGGGCGGAGGCGACGGCATCGGTTTCTTTATAGCGGCACAGCTGCTGGAGGACCGGCATCGTGTGGCGGTGCTCGACATCGGCATCGGCAGGCTGGAGGCGCTGGCGGAGAAGCACGGCGACGCGCTGCTTGCGTATCAGGGCGATGTGACAAGCGCGGCCGATGTGGACGCGTGCGTCGCTGCGATGGTGGGC
Organism: Bacillota bacterium; assembly: GCA_023460085.1. GTDB lineage: Bacteria > Bacillota > Clostridia > Christensenellales > SZUA-584 > JAEWCC01. The sequence goes on from JAEWRI010000043.1 coordinate 116,864, forward strand.
CGCTGGGGCGGCGTGGATGTACGGTGCACAATGCGTGCGCCTGTCCCTTCAAGAATTTCGACGATACGTCGGATGCGGTTTTTGCCCGTACGATGGATGTCAACTACTACGGCGCGGTGAGGATGGTGCGCGCGGTGCTGCCGCACATGCGTGCGCAGAAATCGGGGCGCGTCTGCTTTACGAGCTCCGGCGTGGGCGTAACGGGCTTCGGTGGCCTTTGTGCCTATGCATCCACCAAGGGAGCGCTGGAGGCGCTGGCCAAGTGCCTCGGCATTGAGGAAGAAGGCGCGGGCATCACGTTTCACATCCTCCATCCGCCGCTGACGCGCACCGCGTCGTCCAGACCGCTTCCGGTACCGCCTGAATTCATGGCGGACGCGGAGAAGGTGGGGCGCGGTCTGGCGAAGCGCCTTGGAAAGAAAAGCTTCATCCTCTGTCACTCCGCGGGACAGCGGCTGCAGACGGCGACGGCTTATCGGTTTCCAATCAAACTGGGCAGGCTCATGAGCAAAATGACGCGGCGCGCGGACAAGGCGCAGCCGGATAAGGGATAATCAAGAAGCTGTAGACAGCGCGCGTTCAGCCCTCTTGCGGTACGATGCGCTCGAAGTAAGGTTCGGGCACATAGCCCGTGTCCTCGAACTGCACGAAGCCTTTCTGAATGAAGCCGTTCTTTTGAAGTATGCGCAGCGAGGCGGCGTTGCCCGGCAGCGCGGAGGCGGCGACGCGGTCGAGACGGCGCGTGCCGTCGAGCCACGCCAGATACGCCGCGACGGCTTCCGATGCGAAGCCCTGTCCCCACGTGTCGCTGCGGAAATGGTAAATGAGTTCTCCGCAACGTGAATCTTCCGGATCGGGTTTGCAGCCCGCCGCGCCCACCAGCACGCCATCCGCTTTGCGGACAACGGCGAATACCGCGAAGCCGTGTTCGCGATAATTGTGTAGGTTGACGCTGATCATTCCGCGTATAAGCTCTGCATCGATGCCGCCACCGCAGAGGCACATGACCTCCGCGTTGCCCCAAATCTGCAGCAGAGCCGCTTCGTCTTCGGACGTAAACCCGCGAAGACCCAGCCTTTCTGTTTCCGCGATGAATGTGTTGACTATATCCATGAATAGGATTATACACGGGAAGCGGCGCAAAGGGAACCACGCTTCCTCTTCTGAGGGGTTTTAATGGGTACGACGCTGGCAAGTTATCATGTTTACGGGCAGGCACCCGAAGCCGTTCAGCCCCTGCTGGAGGCAGGATTTTCCGTGCGGATGCTTTCGCCCGGTTGGACAACCGTGCTATGTGATGATAGAGAGCTTTCCGACGTACCCGCGAAGAAGCTCTCGAAGGCGCTGGGCGCACCCGTGCTGTCGTTCCTGTACTTTGACGACGATTTGATTTGGCTCACAACGTTCGCGGGAGGCAGGCTGGCCGCACAGTACCGCATGGACTATGGCGCGGAACCGTATTCAAAGAATGTCGGAGCGTTTGCGGAAGCGCTGGGCTGGGATAAGGCGCTTGCGCCGCGTCTGAAACGCATATTCGACTGCCATGAACTTGAAGAGAAGACGGCGATGCTGGAGGAGTTCTTCGGCGTGGCGCTGCGTGTGGACGCGCGGATGCTGGAGGACGGCGCGGAGGGTTTTGCGCGTATGCGCGGCGACGCGCTGTACCGGGAGTATGAGGCGCGGCAGAAGAAGATATCCACGATCAATAACCGCATGCGCGCCGTGCTGACGCAGGAGCTGGACGCGAAGCTGTCCGGCGCGTGGCCATGTATCGCGGTGCGCCGCGCAGAAGATGCGGATACCTATGATTCCGATATGGGGGAAGTGTTGGAGCTTTCCGGAGACGAGCTGCGCCCGATGCTGGGCAGCTTTCGGATGCGCAGTTTCAATCCGAAGATCTACCCGGGGCGCGGGTGGCTGACGATAGCCGATGTGATGGGAGATCCGCTGCGTGTAAGCCGCGACGGGCGGGTGCTTGGCAGTGTACCCTTGCCGGAAGGTGTAGAAGTAACCACGGTGCTGGAAGACGGGGATATCATCGGCGTCGCGCACCATGGGCGCGTTGAGGGTTCCAGCGTGATGCGGCTGAACGCGCAGGGCGAAGAGGTCTGGCACGTAACGCTGAATGGGATGTTTTTTCGGGTTTCGCCCGTCATGCATGGCAGCAATATCTACTGCGGTGCCGGCAGCATCGAGAATGACGACGGGTTGTTCATGAAGCTGGACGAGGACGGACGCACCCTGGCCAGTCTGCAAACGCCTTACCTGAACAGCCATACGGAGGTGCTCTTTCACGACGGGTGGATTTATTATCTGGGGGATCAACGCAGCGACACGAGCTGCCGCGAAGTGCTGCTGAAGCTGGACGAGTCGCTGCGCATCGTGGGGACGGCGGAAGCGCCCAAAGGAGTACCGATCTACGGCGACGCGTTTTTCGACCGGCGGCACGGGCGGCTGTATTACAACGCGCTGGATAAGCGCATTGTACGTTTTGATATCGCGGCTATGCGCTGCGATGTGTTTACCACCGATGAGGAGATCTATCTCAGCCTTGCGGGCGAGGACGGGTATCTGTACGGCTTTTCGGGAAGCTCCACGCTCTGGGTGCTGGACGCGGACGCGAAGCCCGTATCGCGTCACCGGCTGAAAGGCGGGATATTCGACGTGCGCGAATCGGAGACGGGCGTGCACGCGCTCACCGCAACAGGGGATATGGCCGCGTGGGGCTTTTCCGAGCCGCCCTGCTGGCTGCGCGTTTACCGCGTTGAACCCGTATAAGACAATATTGATGATAAGCCGCCCTTGCCTGCGGCAGGGTGCTGAGGGGTTTTGACCTTTACATTCGGTAAGGGAGGATGGGAATATGGAAGAATTGATTCTTGCCATCGACTGCGGCACGCAGAGCGTGCGTGCGCTTCTGTTTGACAAGACAGGGGCGCTGCTGGCGAAGGAGAAAGCCGCCTTTGCGCCGTACGTTTCCGCGCAGCCGGGCTGGGCGGAGCAGAACCCGGAGGTATACTGGGACAGCGCGTGCGATGCCTGCCGGCGGCTGAAGCAGAGCGCGGGCGAGTACTGGACTGCCATCAAAGCGGTGGTGGTGACCACCCAGCGCGACACGTGCATCTGCATGGACAACAACGGCAAGGTGCTGCGAGATGCCATCGTCTGGCTGGATCAGCGCGAGGCGAAGTGCGAGACGCCCCTGAAGCCGCAGTTCCGCGCGATGTTTGCACTGGTGGGTATGACGCGCACCATCGACGTGGCGCGCAAAAAGAGTAAGTCCCATTGGCTGAGCGAGAATCAGCCGGAGCTTTGGGCGAAGACGGATAAGTTCCTGCTCGTATCGGGCTTTTTCGCGTACCGCATGACGGGCAATTTTGTAGACTCGGTCGCCAATCAGATAGGGCACATCCCGTTCGATTACAAGCACAAATGCTGGCCCGGACCGCATCACTATAACTGGGACGTATTCGGTGTGCGGCGCGAACAGCTGCCGGAGCTCGTCCGCCCGGGTGAAAGCATGGGCGGGCTTACCGCCACCGCAGCGCAGCAGATGGGTCTGCCGGAGGGATTGCCGGTATTGGCGGGCGCGTCCGACAAGGGCTGCGAAACGCTGGGTATGGGCTGCCTCTCGCCGGAGAGCGTGAATTTGAGCTTCGGCACCAGCGCCACGGTGCAGACCACCACGAAGAAGTATCTGGAGCCCATCCCGTTTATGCCGTCTTATATGGCTGCTGTACCGGAGCGCTTCAATCCGGAGATCCAGATCTACCGCGGTTACTGGATGATCAGCTGGTTCAAGCAGGAGTTTGCAGCCAAAGAGACGGTGCAGGCGGAAAAAATGGGGGTTGCGCCGGAGGAGCTGCTGAACCAGCGGCTGGCCGATGTGCCGCCGGGCAGCGACGGGCTGATGCTGCAGCCGTACTGGACGGCAGGCCTGCGTTCCCCCGAGGCCAGAGGGGCGATGGTGGGCTTTTCGGACGCGCACACGCGCATCCATATTTACCGTGCCATTATCGAGGGCATCAATTTTACGCTCATCGACGGCATGAAAAGCATAGAGCGCGTAACGGGGGAGACCACAAAGCGCATTCTCGTTTCCGGCGGAGGATCCCAGAGCGACATGATCTGCCAGATCACCGCCGACATGTTTGGTCTGCCGGTATACAAGGGCCAAACCTACGAAGCGTCCGGCCTCGGCGCGGCGATTATCGGCTACGTCAGCACAGGCGCGTTTGCTTCCTACGAGGAGGCCGTGGAGGCTATGGTGCACTGCGATACCGTGTATCATCCGGATCCGGACAATGCGCGCAAGTACGCCGGGCTGTTTACACAGGTGTATCAGCGCATCTACAAGAGTTTGCAGCCGGTGTATAAGCGCATGGAAAAACAGCAATAGAAGATGGCAAGGCGTTCCTGCGGGGACGCCTTTTCTATTGCAAAGGATAATTCCAGCTGTCACTGTAATGGAACCGAACGAGTACGGCGGAAGCTGGCAACCCCGCCCGCCGCATGCGGCAGCCGTTTTTTTCGGCGGATTGTTTTTATATGGATTTCATTATATAATACGCCTGTCATGGAAGAGAAGCTGGAGCAGGCCCAACGGCCCAAAAGAAAAGCCTGGGTGAGCATCGTGGCGGTGACGCTGTCGGTATTGCTTGTCGCGTCGCTCGTGCTGTTAAACGCGGCCAGCGTGAAAATCAGCCTGACGGACGGCAGCGATGCCCAGCAGGCCGCGGCCAGCTCTCTTACGGAAAACAACGCGTATATTGAACAGGAGGAATTTACCCGAATCGGCGACGTGATTCGCAGCGTATTGCTGACCCCGGATACGCTGGACGATTATTATCTGCTGGCAAACATGCAAATTGCGCAGGGGAAATATGAAGCCGCGCTGGGCAGCATCGAGAAGTGCTTTCTCTCCGCACCGGAGGACGAGACGGCGCTGATGGATGACCTGTGGACGAAGAAAGGGTGTATATACGCCATACTGGGTGACTACGATAAGGCGCTGGAGAGCTTCGGGAGGATCTCGGACGGCGGCGCAGGCAGCGCGGACGTTACGCAGATAGCGGTGCAGATTGCCATCGGGCGCGGGGATTTGGACGGCGCGGCAAAACGCCTCGGCGCTTACCTGGAGGCGTTTCCGGAGGACACGGAGATGCGTGCGCTGATGGCGCAGGTGTATTATCTGGAAGGAGATCTCACGGCGGCGGAAGAAGGGTATACCGCGCTGCTGGCGGTGGCGGAGGATACGGGCGGGGAATACCATCTGATGCGCGCCTCGTGCCGGGATCAGCTGGGCGAATACGAAGGTGCGCTGGACGACTACGCGCAGGCAGCGGCGCTGGGCTTTGAGGATGCGGGATTGTGCTGGGCGCAATGCGCGCTCTGTGCGTATCAGTTGGGGCGCTCAGAGGAAGTGCTGTCTTACGGGGCGCAGGCGGTGAAGGCGGGCAGCGACGATGCGGCGTGGGATCTCGTATACGAAGCGATGGGCGTATCGGCCCTGCAGCTGAGCCTATACGAAGACTCCGTTTCGTATTTTTCAAAGGCGATAGAGCTGAACATGGAGCTGACCGATGTCTATTATTACCGCGGCGTGGCGTACATGGCGCTGACGGGCTACGAAGCTGCAGTGAAAGATTTTACCGCATCCATACGACGCGACGACAGAGCATCCGAGAGCCGCTTCAATCGGGCCCTGTGTTACATACAAACCCAGCAGATTGACGCGGCGCGTGAAGACCTGGAAGCAGTGGCGGCGGAGAGCACAGACGAAGCGCTGGCGGCATCCGCGCAGGCACTGCTGGAGCAAATGTAAAGATAAGAATCGAATTGTAAATAATTATAAAATAAACATTGTAATTTTAATAATCGGGTGTTAGAATCGGGATACGTACAGCATGGAGTTCGTTATATCCGCCAATATGAGTTTCAGGACATCTGATGGATCTACCCTGCATCGTTTTGGTGTGCTGCAGGGTGCTGCCAAGGCAGCAGGGCAGGCCCGTTTTGGGCAGAGGGGTTTGGTTATGAGCAGCCTCGTTCTCAGGAGCTTGAAGGCACTCGGCATTATGGCTGTGTGCTTTATCGCGTTCTTCGCGATTTTTTTGCTGCTGCCCACCATTGCGCATGCCGAGGGCGAGGCGACGGAAGATGAAACGGCGCAGGAGGAAACCTCGGTTAGCGATGAAGCCCCGATTGAAGAGGGTTCTGCCTCGATTGGCGACGTGACGGTGACAGACGGATCCGGGAGCACTACTGTCGATACGCAGCCGGAGCTGCAGGACGCGCTGGGCGCGGAAGCAGGCGACAGCCTGGAATATGAAAATACGGCCGCATCGAACGCCATTCAGCAGGCGATCGACGCGGCTTTGTCTTATGCCAGCAACAACCTCGACATTACTTCTCTCACCATCGTGGTGGAGGATGGAACATACTCCGGCGGGCTCACTATCGGCCGTACGCATACGGTGACGACCACCGACGAAGCCACGGGCGAGACGACGACCTCGGAGGAGACCTACAACCTCGCCGAAGGGTTTGTGCTGCGGCTTGTCGCGGCGGACGCGAAGGCGGACGACGGCACGCTGACCAATTCGGCGGGCGGCGCCGGTCTTGGCGGAAATGTGAATATTGACAACCTCAACGTGATCATCGCGGGCCTGTATTTCGCGGTGGGCGGTGTGGTGAACGCGCGTTCCGGCAACGTTTCCATCTATGGCACCGCCAAAGATGATACCATCCATGTGGACCTTGCGAACGGCGCGACGGCGACGATTGACGCGGGCGACGGCAACGACGACATCTTGCTTTCCGGTACGCTGGGCACTCAAACGGGCAGCGACGGCAAGGCAGTGACGGTGAATGGCGGCGCGGGTGACGATGTGGTGACGGTGGACACTTCCACCGCGCTGGACACGGCGGGCAAGGTATCGGTCGGCGTAGACGGCGGCGAGGGCGCGGATCGGCTGCACCTCACCGGCACGCTGAAGCAGGGCGGAGTTAATACGGCTTCGCGCACCGGCGACACGGCGGACATCACCCTGACGGTTTCGGAGCTCAAGGGTATTGTCGAACGTGCGTTGGACATCGACGCTGCGGGTGTCGAAGCATACACCGACGCGCTCTCCGGCAAAACCAGAGTGGTGCTTTCCGGCGCAAGCGGAGACCTGTCTCTGACGGGCGTCTCCAGCTTTACCGATTATATTATAGAAGATTACGATGGCGGCAACTTGACGGTGGGCGTGCCCGCCGGTGCTACGCCGATGTTCGCCAGCCTTGTGCTTTCGGGCGGCGACGTGTTTGATATCGGCAGCGTATACGCGCCTGCGCTCAACGTTGTGGCGGAAGGCAAGGGCATCACCGTGAAGGGTACGGTAACGGCGCGCAACATCGCGCTGACCGCGGCGAATTCGGATGTGGCGTTTTCGCTGTCCACCGACTTCGCGGGCGGGCTGCTGCCCGACTATGAGATGAACTTCAGCCTTTTCGATTTCGTCTCCAAAGCTTACATTATAATAGAAGCAGGCGCGGCGCTGATTGCCTCTGAAACGGTAACGCTGCTCGTAACGAGTTCTCAGACCGAGCCGCTGATGCCGGATGCATCCGAGCTGGCGGAGCTTATCAAAGGTCTCGAAGGATCGGCGAACGATGCAAGCAACCCGAATCGCGAGTCGGACGCGGCGATGCTGGCGAAGCTGGAAGACCTCGCGGTGAACCCCAACTTTATCAATGTGAAAGTGGGTTCCGCGATTATTACGATACTCGGCACGGTGAGCGCGTCGCAGGCGGTGCGCGCCTCGGCCTCCACCACGACGAGCATGGAAGTCACGAATGAGGATATCGCCAAGTGGTGCATACCGCTGGGCATCAGCGTCGCGGTGGCCAAGGCGGAAATCGTGCTGGGCGGCAGCGCATCGGTAACGAGCCTTACGGGCGGCGTGGCGCTTTCCGCGTCAACCGACGTAACGGTAAGCACCAAGGCGGCGACGGGCGCACTGCCCATCGCGCTCGCGGTGTCCGTGGTGGTGGCGGACGCGCACGTATCGGTGAAGGACAATGCTTCCATCCATGCGGCGGGCGATGTGACGCTGGCGGCATCCGGCACGGTCAATGTTGAAACCGTGGCGTCTTCTCCTTCCGGCGGCGACGAGGAAGAGGAGAGCGGCGGCACCGAGGGCGGAAGCGGCACAGGCGGCGAAGCTTCTGCGGACAGCGCAAAGAGCGCGTCGAAGTCGGGCGGGTTCTTCGCGGTCAGCGTAGCCATACAGGACGTTTCGGCGTCCATCACGGGGAACGCCTCCGTCATGGCGAACGCGCTGCGGCTGAACTCTGAATCGAAACAGACGGTGCTGACACAGGCGAGCTCCAACAACGAGGCGGAGAACGAACAGGACGGCGGCGAGGACAGCAGCCAGTCGCTCTCCGGGATCGTGGAGATGATAAAGAATTTGTTCGGCATGCTGTCTGGTAAGGGCGGCTCCGAGCCGATGGTTCCCGAGGACGCCGCGGGCGCGCTGGACGAAGCTTCCGGGCAGATGGCCCCCGAGGAAGAGGCGGGCGGTGAAGACAGCGGCGGCACGGAGGACGAAGAGGATCTCGGGCTGGGTTCGCTCTTTAATGAAGAAGAGCCGGACGGCGCGGGTGTGACGGATACGTTTGATTCGGGTACCTCAGGCGCGACAGAGACAAACCAGAGCTCCGGATCCAGCTCGTCCACGCAGTTGGTGGGTGCGCTGGCCGTGACCTACGCGGGTAATGCCAACGCGGCGATCATCCGCACGGCGGGCAGCATACTCTGCACGGGCGAAGTGAGCGCGGAAGCCATTGCCGAGCAGGGCGTGCGCACCATCGCGGACGGTTCTCCCATTGAGGACGGAGAAGCGGGCGGCGGGGATGCGGCGGAAGAAGCGACAACCGTTTCGGGCGGAACGATTACCACCGCAAACGGCGAAACGGCGGGCGACGAGCCTGAGGTCAGCTACGGCGTGGGTGCGGAAGCGCCCGCGATCACCGGCGGCAGCATCGGAGCGGATGGCACGGTAACGGCAACCGGCACGACGGTGGTGCTGGACGGCGTAAAGATTACCATCACGGGCGGGAAGACCATCATCACCAACCCCACGGGCATCAAGAAGGGCGAGACCGTGGTGACGGTTCCGGCAGAGCCCATTACCATCACAGGCGGCACGACCACGGTAGCGGCTGCCAAGCTGACGATTAAGAACGCGACCTCCATCAAGATTACCGACGGAGTGCTCACCATCACGGGCGGCACGGTGACGATGGAGGGCGGCGATGCGACGGGCACGGGCACATTTGACATCCCGAGCTCCGATCTGGAATACACCAATGTGACCATCGGCGACATCGACAGCTTCGACGGCGATGTGACGGACGGCCTTGCGGACAGCGCGCTGCCCTCCGGCACGACGGCGACGGGCGTCAAGGATAAGACCGGAGCGGCGGTGAATTCCCCCAACCTTTCGACGGCGCACGTGGAAGGCGGCGGCGCGAAGGTGACGGCGGGTACGGCGGCCTTCTCCGGCACGGGCATCACCGTGAAGATTTCGGGCGGAAACCGCAGCGCGGACGGCAGCACTGTCACCGCGGCGAACGTTGAGATTACCGGCGCGACGCTGACCATTACCGGCGCGGCGCTCACGCTGACGGACGGCACCGTGACGGGCGTGAAGCTCGCGGATGGCACGACGGCTTCCATCACGGGCGGAGTGCTGAAGGTGACCAACGGCGTGCTGACCATCGAAGGCGCGACCATCGTGCTGTCGGTGGTGCGTGTAACCATTTCCGGCCCGGACACCGGAAAGACCATCCGGCTTTCCGGCGGTTCCGTCAGTATCAGCGGCGGCACAGCCACGCTGACCGCCGCGACGGGTACGCCCGCCACCACGACGGCCATCACGGGCGGCACGGCGACCACGGATCCGGTGACCCCCAAGAAGGGTTCCTCCAGTTTTGCGATGGGCGTGGGCATATCGGTCTCCGTCGTACGCAATACCAACACGGCTTATATTGAAGCGGGCACGCTGCAGGCGGGGAGCATCTCCGTGAAGGCGCAGACCACGCTGAATTCCATCGCCACGGCGAAGGCGGGTGTTTCCGAAGGCGACATCGGCATCGCGGGTGCGGCGGCGGTTCACGTGGTGTCCTCCAAGACTAACGCGCGCCTCGGCTCCGACGCCACCGTTGCGGGCGGCGCGGTCTCCGTGGAGGCTTCCCAGAAGAGCAAATTCACCACCTCCGCCGACGCTACGGGCGGCGGCGAGGGCACTAAGGTGGGCGTGGGCGCTGGGCTGGCCATCGCGGTCATCGGCTGCGACGTGAACGCGCTCATACCGGACGGCATCGATATCCTGCTGCCGGCGGGTACGGACAGCATCGACGAGCTCTACGTTAAAGCAACCTATGAAGGAAACGAGACGTTGAACGCTACCGCGGGCATGACGGGCGGCACATCCATCGTGCCGGTGCTGGCACTGGGCATATCCGGCGTTTCCACGAACGCGTATCTCGGCACGGGCACAAGCCCCGTCAAGGCCGCGCACGATCTGCTGATCAGCGCGGACAGTGTCATCTCGCGCACGATGAAAGCCAACGCTTCGGCTTCGGGCAGCGGCGTGGGCTTCGGCGCGGCGCTTTCCATCGGCGTGTTCAACGACAACACCACCGCAAGGCTGAACCGCAGCGTTGCCGCGCGCAACGTTTCCGTGAAGGCGACGGCGACAAACAGCGTAACCTCCAACGCCACGGCGGGCGTCAACGGCGCGAAGCCCAAGGAGAGCGAATCCGAGTCCGGCGGCGGCTCAGGCGGATCGGGCGGCAGCGGCGATGCCGATGCCGACGCAGGGAGTACAGATCAGGTAGCCGATCGAAACGTGCAGGGCGCAAGCAATCTTGCGGGCAGCTCCGGCACCAAAAACGTTAATTCCGGGGCGGTAAACAGCCTCACCTCAAATCGTCAGACAGCGCAGACGGGAGAAGGCGATATCAAGATCGCCGCCGGTTTCGCGCTCAATATACAGAAGAATGTTGTCCTCGCCTCCATCGGCGACGGGATTTCCATCACAGCCATTGCAGAAGACGGTGTGGATGACAGCGGCGCGGTTGCTGTACAATCCGTCAACAAGACAGACAGCGAAATCTCGGCCAATGCCAGCGCCACGCAGTCGTCCATCGGCGTGGGTGTCGCCGTAGCCATCAATATCGTCACCTATGAGAACATCGCGGAAGTCGGCAAGTCCTCCATCACGGCGAAGACGCTCACCGTGAGCGCGCTGCTGCCGGAAGAGGAATCGGAGGAAGAGGAAGAAGAAGCCTCCGGGCCGGATACCGACACGCTGGCGGGCAAGCTGGAGAGCATCGTCCGGCAGTTCGTTGACGACATACTTTCTGAGATGTCCGACACCATCGACCTCAGCAAAATCTTCGGCGCGGATGCCTCCGCAGCCATCAGCGGCTTTATCAACGGAATCATTACGGACGTCATGAACACGCTGCTTGAGGGTACGGGTCTCGAGGGTCTGTTCAATGGCGATATTGAACAGTCCGTCAACGAAGCGCTGGCGAGCCTGCAGAACCTGCCGAACGACGCGTTCAATAAGATCAAGAATGTGGTTTTAAAAGAGCTCGTCAACAAGGTGAAGGGAATGCTGAGCTCCGGCACGCCGGAAGACAGCGGCATGAGCGGCCTTTCCACGGAACTGCAGGGCGTGGCTACGGAACTTGTCACGAGCCTCAGCGAAAACCTCGTCAACATTGACGAACTGCGCGAGATGCTCAAAGCCCCGCTCGTCGATACCATCAAGGAAAAGCTCACTACAATAATAGAAGGACTGGCAACGGACATTGCCAACGCTGCGGTGGGTATACTCGCGGGCTGGGCGGGCGAGAATGCCGAAACGCCGTACGGACACACCATCAAGACCGAAGCCGTTTCGGGCGCGGGTGCTTCCAAAGTGGGCATCGCGGGCGCGGCCGCCATCGCGGCGGTGAAGGGAACCACACGCGCCAGCATCAACAGCGCGGACAGCGCGCTCTCTTCCGATATCGTTATCGCAGGCGCGGTGATAATCAGGGCCGAGTCGGTGCACGTCATCCGCACCATCGCGAGCTCCGCCGTGGGGGATAACGGCAAGGCCGACGAGAACAAGAACGCCGCGTCTAATGCCAACGGCGACAGCGCGGGCGGCAGCACGCCCGCAACCACCGCCAGCACGCCCACGACGGGTGCGGATTCCGGCGGCACAGGCACAAGCCCCAGCACGCCCAACAGCGCGGGCAGCGGTAAGTCCGTCGGTGTGGGCGCATCCTTCGCGTTCAATTACATTGAAGCGGGCGTATCCGCCACCATCGGCAGCTGGCGCTCTCTGACGGCGGCAACGCTGGTGCTGGAAGCCACGCTGGAGAACAAGCTGGCCACCATCTCCGTATCGGGCAGCGATCCGCTCTCCGGCGATACAGGCGCGGACGATACCCCGGACGAGACCGCCGACAAGGCCAAGGACATTTCGGTGGACGCTTCCGTCGCGGTGGGCCTCATCTATAACACCGTCACCGCCGCTGTGGGCGCCAACGCTTCCATCACGCTGACAGGCGGCAACGCTGTCAACGTCAGCGAGACCGAGGGCGACGAGTACGCCGAGTATGTGAACCTCTACATCCACGCCAAAGAGAAGGGCGATACCATTACGCGCGCGAGCGGCTTTACGGTGGGCGAGTCCACCGCCGTGGGCGCGGCGGTCGCCATCAATATTGCGAGTTCCGACGTCAGCGCGGCGTTTGCCGGCACGGGCGTCGTGACGGGCGCAGTCAAGGTACTTGCCCATACCTATAACGAGGACGACAGCAGCGCCATCGCCACGGCCATGGGCGCCAGCCTCGATCGCTTCCTCTCGAAGTTCCGAAAGGCGCAGGGTACGGCGGAGGAGCAGACCAACAACGTGCTCAGCGGCGACTACAGCGGTGCGGATACCGACAACAGCGGCAACCAGACCGCGGGCACCATCAACGGTGAAATCAATAACAACAGCAACGCGGAGGAGGGCGGCACCTCCACCCCAGCCAACAATAACGCTCCGCTGTCCTCGAATGTGCTGGGCAGCCAGGACGCAAGCACGCAAACGAGCAACACCAGCGAGGGCTCGAACGCGGTGAGCAGCTCCGCCTCCAGCCAAGGCACCACGGGCTCTGCACTGAATGTGCAGCCCGGCACCAATGCGCAGCAGTCTCAGAAGATTCGCGTGGCGGCGGCGGTGGCGCTGAACATCACGTCCCACTGTGCGTCATCCAATATTTCCGGCAGCCTGACCGCGGCGGCGGTGAAGGTGCTGGCCACTAACAACGGCAACTTCATGACGCTCGGCACGGGCGCGGCCATCAGCATGGAAGCCAACGGCAACTCCATCGGCGTGGGCGTGGCCATCTCGGTCAACAAGAATGAAGCGACCGCCACCATCGGCGGCAGCGTCACCGCGACGGGCGACAGCGACTACGGCAAGGACGTGACTGCCGACGCGACGCTGACGCAGAACATGGACGGCGATTACAAAGGCCAGATGGGTGCTCAGGCATTGGCGGGCGCGGTCTCCGGAACCGGCAGCAAGGTATCCATCTCGGGCGCGCTGGCAATCATCGTATCGCGTGCGGTAACGAGCGCAAGCATCGCTTCGGGCGCAGTGATAAACGGAGGCGATATCTCCGTGACGGCCAGCGACAAGAGCAAGCTCGCGGTGCGCGCAGGCGGCCTCAGCCTGTCGGGCGGATCCTCGGTGGGCGTGGGCGTCAGCTTCGCGCTGATTTACGCGCACAATACGGTTTCCGCCGGCATTGGCAGCGGCGCTTCCATCACGGGCGACAGCCTCACCCTGAGCGCGAAGAAGCTCAAAGTGGACTTCTCGGATTACGAGAGCGCGCTGGGCATGGAGGACCTGCTCACGCACAACGAGACGGACGACGAAGAGAAGGGCATCGTCAACATCAACGACGAGACCGACGAAAACGGCGACAAGTCGTACTCTACGGAGATTCGCTTCAGCACCGATGATGCGCTGAAGGTTGTCAGCCTTCTCAATTTCCTCTCCTCGACAAACTACTACGCCGAGTCCATCTCGGGCGCGGTCAATGGCGGCGCGAACGGCAAGCTGACAGCTTCCGGTTCGTTCGCCTTCGTATTCTTCTATAACAGTACGAGCGCGACGGTGGGCGACGGCGTTTCCATCACGCTGACGGGCGATATGGACGTCGCGGCATCCTCCGAGACCACGGCGCGCGTGATTGCGGGCGCGGTGTCGGTAAGCAGTTCCAAGGTGGGCATAGGCGCAACGGTGGCTTCTGTCGCCAACAAGGACACAGTTACCGCATCGGTGGGTGCGAAGGGCTCCGGTACTGGCGTGGACATCGGCGGCGCGCTGACGGTGGACGCGCTGGCCGATATCGATATCATGATGATTACGGTCGCGGCGGGCGCTACCTCCACGGGCACCGCGGTGGGCGGTGCCATCGGCGTGCTCGTCAGCGAGAACAGTGCCACGGCGCAGCTGGCAGACGGTGCGGCAGTGCAGGCGGACGGCGGCGTCTTGGTACACGCCAAGGGCGACGCGTTCCTGCTCTACATCTCTCTCTCGGCGGCGGGCAGCGGCGGGCAGGCGGCAGCGGGCGGCACATTCGCAGTTATCGTCACCGGCAACAGTGTGAAGGCGCTCGTCGGCAAGAACGCGCGGGTACTCAGTGACAACGGTTCCATTATCATCAAAGCGGAAAACAGCGAGCGGCTGATCAGCATACTCGCCTCGCTCTCGGGCAGCACGGGCGGCACGGGCCTGGCGGGTACAGTGAACGTACAGATTGCGCGCTCCACGGCGCAGGCCGCAGTGGGCGACGGCACGACGATGAGCGCGAAGCAAAACGTATTTGTGGATGCCAGCAGCGACACGAAGCTGATTACCATCGTGGCGGCGGCTTCGGGCAGCACAGGCGGCGCGGCCATCGGCGCTACTATCAACGTCTGCGTATTCAGCCGCAGCGTGCTGGCTTCGGTGGGCAGCGGATGCCATATCACGGCGGTGAGCGGCGACATCGCCATCCGCGCCATCGCAAAGGACTGGCTGCTGACGCTGACGGCGGCGGGCGCCGGTTCCAGCAGCGGCCTTGCCATTTCGGGCAGCATCCCGGTCGTTGTGGGCAGCAGCACCGTGCGCGCGATAGTGGGCGAAAGTTCTGTGCTGACGGCGGGCGGCAGCGTCGGTGTCATCGCGGATCTCAATAGCGAAATTTACGTGCCGGCTATCTCGGTGTCGCTCTCGGGCGGCAGCGTCAGCGTAGGCTTGACGCTCTCCACCGTGGTGCTGGAGAACCTTATCGAAGCGATTATCGCGGGCGGCTGCACGATTACGGCGAATGCTGCGACGGCAGGCCTTGATGTGCCGAACCGTGATACCAAGCGTAAGGGCGTCATCGTCAGCGCAACGGCGAATGCAACCATGTTCCTCATCTCTGTGAGCGGCGCGGCTTCCGCGGGCAGCGGGGCGGGGGCTGGCGTGGTCAATACGCTGGTCGTCCGCAACACGGTGCGCGCGCAGATACGCAGCCGTCTCCGCAATACGGCGGGAGAAGAAACCAGTCAGGGCGAGCATCATGTGGAAACCGGCGGCGAAGTGCTCGTCAGCGCGGAGGACGACTCATTTATATTGGATATCGCGGGCGGCATGGCCGCATCGGCGGGCAGTGTCGGCTTCGGCGCGACAGCCGTAGTCCTCGTGTTCAGCAAGACTGTTGAAGCCTCCATCGGACAATACGGCACAGTGAACGCTTCGGGCAGCGTGACCGTAGAAGCAAAGTCGGATGACGATCTGTACCTGTTCGCCATCGCCTTCGGGGTTGCCTCCAAAGTGGGCGTCGCGGGCGGCGTCAACGTGGCGGTGTTCCAGAGCGGTGTGACGGCGGCGCTGGGCGGCGGCGTGACGGCGGCGTCCGTCTCCGTCAGCGCCACGAGCGACGTTACGTTTGTCAACACGGCGGCGAGCCTCGCGGGCGGCGGCACGGCGGGTGTCGCGGCGGTGTTCATCGTCTCCTATCTGTACGGCAATACGCAGGCGTACATCAGCGCAGGTGCCAACCTCAACGCGTCGGGCCTCGTGAGCGTCAGCGCCACCTCCACAGAGACCATCGTGGCCGTCGTCGTGGGCGGCAGCGGCGCGGGCACGGCGGGCGTGTCCGGCACGGTGGATCTCATCATCGCCAAGGTCATCACCAAGGCGTATACCAACGCAAATGTCAGAATCACCGCGGGCAGCCTCTCCGTGACGGCGAACGATACGTTCAGTCTCGTCGGCGTGGCAGGTTCGCTCAGCATCGGCGGCACGGTGGGCGTCGGCATCTCGGCGCAGGTTGTGCTTGCGTTTAATACCATCGAAGCGTCCATCGGAAAGAATAACATCATTACAACGAACACCGGCAACGTGGAGGTAAAGGCCACTTCCTCGCGCAACTTCGACGCGTACACCGTGACGGCGGGGGGCGGCGGATACGTGGCGGTTTCGGGCGCGGTGACCGTACTGGTGGTGGGCAGCCAGCTGACGTCGGATACCTCCGGCGTGTTCGTGGATTCCGAAGGCGACAATCGCATCGTGCCGGGGACACAGATAGACAGCGCGTTTGGGCAGTCCAACAACGCCGCGAAGGAATATCAGGGCGGTGCGGCGCTGGGCGACATGCTGAACAGCAATGGCAGCGGCAGCGAGGATTATGACGTGAACGGCAGCGGCTTCGGCTCTGGCGGAAGCAGCACCACCGGCGCGGACGATAACGAAAAGCAGGCCAACGGCACAACGGATAATATGGAAAATGCGTCGGATGGCGCCGCGATTGGCGGCAGCGCCCCGACGTACAACCTTAAGGACACCACGGCGGCATATATCGCGGCGGGCACGCAGGTGACTTCCGCGGGCGACATCACCGTGCAGGCGCAGGATACGCTGAAGCTTGACATGGTGACCGGCACCATCGCCATCTCGGGCATCACCTCCGTGGGCGCGGCCATCTCGGTGGCGGTGCTCAATGGCAACGTGCTGGCCTATGTGGAAAGCGGAGCGACGCTGGACGCACAGGGCGCGATATACGTAAAGGCGCTGGCGGGCAGCGAAGCCGTTGCCTCCGACGCGGCACAGAGCTCCAGAAAGAACACACTGATTGACAGCGCCGAAGCAGCCCCGCTGCTCTCCGCGTACACCGTGCGCGCCATTACCGTGAGCGCAAGCGGCGCGCTGGTGGGCGTCGGCATCGCACTCTCCGGCGTATCGCTCTATACGCAGACGCACGCCTATATGGCGGGCAATGTGACGGGCGCGGACAGCCTTGAAGTCACGGCGCGCAGCGACTACGGCAGCGTGCTCTCCATTACGCTGGCGCTCTCCGGCGGCGGGGTAGCGGTCAACGGCTCCATTGCGCTGGTGGTGTACCAGGGCATCGTGGAAGCCTCCATCTGCTCGGCGGCGCACATCGCAAACGTTCCCGTAATCACCGTACAATCGTTCAGCAATACCACCGCGGCGGCGCTTGCAACAGCGCTGGGCGGCGGCGCGACAGCGGTCAACGCCGCGTCGGCCATCGCGGTAAACCTGACGCGCGCGGACACCTTCATCGGTCAGGGCGTCGTGATCAGCGGCTCTGGCAGCATCACAGTATCCGCAGACATCGACTCTGGCGCGACCGCAACCATACTGAGCGTGGCAATTGGCGGCGGCTCCTTCGGCGCGACAGTCGCCGTAGCGGTACTGAAGCCCACCGTACTCACGTACATCGGCGTAACGCCGCTGGACGGCGCGGATGATCAGTTGGAGCAGTCTAAGGGAAGCGGCGGTTCTGTGCGGGCGTCGGGCGCGGTGACGGTGAAGAATGACGTCACGGGCAGCTGCACGGCGACGGGTCTCTCGTTTGTGGCCGGCGCATCGTTCGCGGGTAACGGCACGGTGGTTGTTGCGGTGAACAGCGTCAAAGGGTATGCGGCAATCAACAAGGCCAATGTGACGGCGGGCAGCATCGCGGTTTCGGCGCTGATGGACGGCGACGCCACCGTGACGGCAGGAGCCGCGACGATAGGCAGCGTAGCGCTGGGCCTCATCATCGGCGTAGCAGTTTTAAGCACAGACAACCGTGCGTTCATCGATACGACGGGCGCTGCAGTCAGCGCCGGTACCGGCAGCATCAGCGTCAACGCGGGCCGCGATGGCCTCACCGGCACGGGCCAGTATGACTCCACCGCCACGGTCAACGTGACCACCGGTGCCATCGGCGGCGTTACGGCAAACGTTAACGTGGCGCTCACCATCAACAAGTCGGGAAACCGCGCGCTGGTAAAAGGCACAAGCGGCACGCTCTCCGCGGGCAGCCTCACCATTTACGCGAAGGGCTGCGCACAGGCGACCACCAATATCTACGGTGTCTCCATCGGCGCTATCAACCTGGCACTCTCCGTGGCCATCGCGCTGCTGATGAGTGTGCAGGAGGCGAGCCTTTCCGGCGGCGGAACCGTCAGCGTGGGCACGCTCACCGTGCAGTCTTACCAGAACACGGGCAAGGCATCCAATACCTTTGACGCCAGCGTCAATGTGTTTTCAGGGAGCGGCTCACTGCTTTCCGCCATGGCGTTCATCGCTATCGTGCGTGCGGAGGCGGCGGGTACGGCACAGGCAGCGGCGGCTTCGCTCACGGTGACGGGGCGCATCACGGTACAGAGCTACGGGCGCTCCTACGCGGGTGCTTCCATCAGCAAGGTAGCCCTGGATGTGGTCAGTGTGGGCATCATGTATGCGCGGGCGTATGCGCGGGGCAGCTTTGGCGCGTACCTTGGCAGCGACGGTGCTTCCATAGGCGCGGGCGGCGTCACGGTGTATACGGAGTACGACGCGTACGCCAAGGCGGACGTCAATCCGGCGGCGGGCGGTTTCAGCGCCAGCTATGCGGCGGTAACCGGCAATGTGGCGCAGGCCGAAGTGAATACGACCGCTTACGCGGCCATCGTGGGTACCGGCACAGTATCCTCGAGCGATACCATCAGCGTCAAGGTGCACGGCATTGCCAACGCCTATGCCATCGTGCGTGCAGCGGTGATATCAGTGACTTACGCGGTTAACGTCGCGGTGAATGTCGCGACAGCGAGGCTGGCGGCCATACAGAGCGCCTATATCGCGAATGCGACCGTGCGCGCCACGGTACAGAGCAAGGGCAATGTCACTGTGCTTTCCGAGTACAACGCAACCGCGGAATACGAGAGCGGCAACCCCAAGGTCCCATCCATAACGACCGACGGCGCGCAGGCATTGGTCGGCGCGTGCAGCGGCGGCACCAATCTGACGTACTCCGCGATATCGGGCACGGCCAACGTTGCGACTGCCAACTCCGCGTCTTCCAGCAGCGCATATATCGTCGGCGCGGCTACCGACATACTTGGAACGCTCCGCGTGGAGAGCATCGGCACCTCTTACGCAAATGCGGATACGCATCAGCCGAGCGTGCAGATAAGCCTGGTGGGGGTTGCCATCAATACGACCATCGCCAACGCGGCAGGTACCTATTCGGCTTATATCGACAGCGGAACCGCCGGAGACATCAAGGCAGGCGCGATCGCGGTGCATACGCGCTACAACACCTCTGCGGTATCGCGCATCGCTCCGGGCGGAGGACTCAGCGCCAGTATCAGCCTCGTCAATGTAGAAGGCAACGTGGCGATGTCGGACGCGACGACAAATGCCTCCGCGTATTTCACGGGAGCCGGTAAGATCGCCTCGAATTCCACGATAGACGTAACGGCGCGCGGTACGGCGCTGGCGGATGCCGCGACGAAGAGCGCGGAATTTACCATCGGCGGCGTTACGCTGGCGGCCAACGTAGCCAAGGCGACGCTTTCTGTGACGCAGAGTGCATACTTTACAGGAACGGGTACTGTAACGGCAAAGGGAAACATCACGGTAAGCTCTGTGTACACTTGCGACTCCAGCCATGGCGCGGTTGCGACTACGGGCAGCCCGAATCCCAACCGAAGCGGCATATCGCTCTCCATCGTGAATGGTCAGGTGAACTACGCCTATGCGCGTTCCCTCCTGTCCAATACGGTGACGCTGGGCGGAAATATTGACTGTGACGCGAATATCTCTGTCGCGGCGGAAGCCGCGTCGCGCGCGGTGGCCCGGGCTGTGAGTTCCATGTCCCTCAGCCTTCTGGGCTTCGGCAGCCTTTATGCAAACGCCTATTCCGCGGACATCGTGCAGGCTGGCGTCGCCAGCGGCGCGGTAATCCACGCGGACGGGAACATCACGGTGGGCGCAAATGGCGATACCTACGTGTATGCATGGACCGATACGCCGGGCAGCGTTTCGCTGGCCAACGTATCGGGCGCTCGTGTGACGGCAACGGTGGGCAGCGCAGCGCAGCGTCAAACCGTAAAGGCCATCATCGGCGCAGCGGCCAAGATCAGCGCAGGAGGAGACATCACCTTCAGCGCTTTCAACGACGGTTATGTGAGTGCCCGGATTTCTCAGGGTACCAATGTTTCCGCCGTGAGCATTTCCGATTGTGTCGTGCAGACGTTCAGCTATTACGACACCGAGGTGCTGGTCGGCGACGGCGCGGTAGTCAACGCGGGCGGCAATATCCGCATGTCCGCGGAGGACAGCCCGGAAGCCAGGACGAGCGTGACCGGAACCAACATCGGCATCATCGTGTCCAGCGGCAACTCCTATGCCGCCAATACGATTTATCAGCGTGTGCTCGCCTCGCTGGGCACCGGCGTTTCCCTGAGCGCGGGGCGCGGCATTACGGTGACGGCGGAGTCCAACGCGACCATGTACGCAAAGACCGACGCCAACTCCGGCGGCCTCATCGACGACGCCACGCTTAAGGCGTATAACACCATCGCTTCGCGCGATGTGGACGTCGAAGTGAAGAACGGCGCTTCTCTGGTAGCGGGCTTGTCGCTGATCGAGAGCGGCAGCGATATACTGCTGCAGGCCCAGAGCGGCACAAGGGACAGCATCTACACCTGCGCGACGGGCAGCGGCGGCGGCCTCGTGGATGTATCTTCTGCGGAAGCAACCTCCTCTGTGCTGGCACGCACGGATGTCGTTATCGGGTCGGGGGTCATCATTACCGATACGTTCAACACTGTGACCATTGCGGCTTATCACGGCGCGGGCAGCATACAAACGCTCGGCGATTTCGGCGCGGCGGGTCTATCGAGCAATCCGAGAACCGTAACGCATCTCAGCTCCTTTAATTCGAACGCGGCGGTGTCCATCGCGGTGGGGGCCGCTTCGGATGCTGTACAGACGGTGATTACAGGGCGTCATGTGCGGATTTACTCCAAGCTGAAGAACATGTATCTTTACGCGTATGCTCGAGCGGTGACCGCCGGCCTGCATGGTACGGCCAAGGCGTACAGCACGATCACGACGAACATGAACAATACCATCACTATCGGCAAGGCGCATATCCGCAGCTACGATACGATGGAGATTATCGCGAGCGCGGATCCCACCTCTTCCGGCAACAACATATACGCGTATGCCGGCACCAAGATTACAGCGTTTGTCGGCAGAATCGTTTCGGAAGCGATAGCAGACGGAAGCATCAACGCAGCGGTGACGCTGGGCGGGGATACCGATATCACAGGCGCCAGCGTAAAGGTGGATGTGTATAAGTTTGCCGGGAAGGTGAGCCTCACGGCGTATGGCAAGCGCCGTGCGCTCGCGTCCAAGAGTACCACGGAGAGAGACAGCATCAGCCGCGGGCGGAGCATGAGCGTCAGCCACAACACCCGCTTCCATATCGGCGACGGCGCGGCGGGCATCGTCATTGCCATCGCGGCGGACGGCACGGTGCATGCGGTCGGTATTCCGGGCGAAAAGAGAATATGGACGGTGACAGCCTCGACCGTGACCATCACCCAGACGATACAGAATACCGTGGCGGGTAAGCTCTACGTGGGCGTGCTCTCTACGCTGGGCGACGCGGAGGGCAGAGCGGCCATCTATGATCAGGAATACATCCCCGAGATTACGATACTCAACTATTCCGACAGGGATCTCGTGATCAGGGGAATCGACTCCTACAACGAAACCTATTCCCGTCCGTCGGTTTCCGGCGTGCGCTACTACAGCCTGATGAACCGCAGCTACGATACGACGCCTGTCGTGACCATCACGAGCTACGGAACGGGTGACGTGACGCTGGGTAATAGCACGAGCGTTGTTGCCAACGAACGAGGCACGACCAACATTTCGTGGGTCGGCGATAATGGAGGCGGAAGTCTCTATGTGGGCAGGACGCAGGTGGGTTCGCTGTCGCTGCCGTCGCTGTGGACGCACATTCTTAATGTCACAGGCGCGGTGAACATCGGCCAGAGCGCAATATCCCGTTTCAATGCGTACCTTGTGGTGCTGGGCAGCGAGGACGGACAGGTGACGATGGACGCTTCCGGATCCATCTACGCATCGCTGGCTACCGCGGAAATTGAAGCGGTGGATAGCCTGTCTGCCTCCATCAGCGACGCTGCGCTGAGCGCAACGCTGCTGCTGAGCAACATCGTTGCGGATGGAGCCACCGACATCGTACTGGGCTGCAGCGTGCGCATGGAGTACCTCGCAGGTGCGGCGGCGGTATCGCTGGTGATGCCGGGTGCGCTGGAATATTCGGCGGACATGGTGAACATCGGCAATCTGACCATTGCGGATATTTCACGCTACCTTGCGGGTGTCAACGCCACGGACGCCACGCTGTCGTATACGCTGCCTAACGGTATGACGGTCTATACGAACGAGAGCGGCAAAGTGCTGCGCATTGTAAGCGCGTCGGGCGAAACCAGCGATTTCACCAACTATCAGTACAGCACGAACGGTTCGGGAGAGCTGCTGCTGACGATGGTTAAGGAGAATGTTACCATCAACCTTTCCACCGGTTATCTTACGGTGAACGAAGCCATTGAAGGCCAGGGCGGAGAGAGCTTTGAAACCTACATTACCTTCTACGATGGTACCTGGATGATAGGCGGCGGAAGCATTTCTGTGGTGAAAGAATATGAGGAAGATTGCCCTGATGAGGCCAATGCATGGGTATTAAAGGATAACCTCTGGAAGACCGTGGACGGCATCAGCTATTATCTCGCCTTTGCCCAGAACGTCTGGAACGAAAGCCGGTATTATGTGGTAGCGCTCGATGCCAACGATTATGTGGTGGGCGTGTACGTCGTAGACAGGGCAAAGACAACGACCTCGGATGTGGCGGGTGTTGCAATTTATGACATTACCAACGCTGTGGGCAGTGATACGTACCGGGATATCATTTTCAAAGTCACCTTCAGCAACTTTGCGGGCAGCGGCGCGTCGCTCTGTTATCTCAAGGAGGTTAAGCTTAAAAACGGTTCGCCTTATGTGGCCGCGGCATACGCATTTTGTCTGGAGTACAACGGCGCAGAGCTTACGGCATTATCATACGACACAATTTCGTACGACGGCAGTACGTATACGCGCATCGCGGATGCTGCAGGCCTTACAGGGGATGCCGCTCTCATTTATAACAAGCTGCGCGGCGTTATTTGGAAGTTCACCGCAAGCAAGGACAGCAATACGGAGTATGCGGGCAAGGTGGAGTACTACTCCATCAGTAACTTCTCCACGGCAGGCACGAGCACTGTCAGCGGCGGAGAGGGCGAAGACGCATATTCTTATCCCGCTTATGTGTTTACGCGCAGCGGGGTGACGCATACGCTGATGGTCAGCGACAAATTCATCTACACCCTGAACGGCGTTGAGCATGAGCTGGATGTGGAAATCGGCGTTGAGATTGGAAGCGACGGATTCCCGCACATCGTGGGCGGTGCGGCCGTTACCCTGGCCCCCGGCGAGAGCGTCCGGCTGTATAACGAAGGCGATATCTATCAGGTGACACCCACGCTCTATGTCACGAAATACGGTTCAGTATATCTCGACGGCGTGGTCACCGTGGTAGACGGGCACATCCATGTAGCGGGCGACCGGTATTACAACGGGAACTGGGGCGTGTACAAGAATAATCAGACGTTTATCAATACCAACGATATTACGGCCTCCGGAGCGGTGACGCTGTACGCGGGTTCAGTATATCTCGAACTGCTGTCGTCCGATGTGGCGGTGGACGCAGCCGGAAACTACTGGTGGAACAATGGGACCACATGGGTGGCGGCAACCTATATTAACGGAGAGATAAAGGTCGGGACGGATATCAAGCTGACGATTACGGAAGAAGACGGCATCACGTATTATATACTTCCGTCAGGCTTCACGCTGGGTTCGGACGGTTCCATCGTACTGCCCGGCGATGTCAGCGAAACGGCGCAGATGAGGGAAATCGGCGCAGGTACGGGCTTCAAAATGGGCTATATCGAGGGGGCGTCGGTCACCATAGAGATGCTGGGCGCCAAGGACAGCCTCGTGGACGATGATACCTCGGACGTGGATATCCGCACCGCGGGTGCTGCGATCGTTCGTTCCGCTTCGGAGGGGTCCATTGGTACGGTGCTTAATCCGCTTGAAATCGTGTGCGGCAGCCTGCGCTTTGAGAACCTATCGGGCGAAGATACGCTGGAGACGGACACTTATCTTGAGGCTGCGGAAGGCGGCATTGTGCTGGGCGGCGGGCTGGCCCAGACGGTGGATGGCGCAATTCTGGTGGTGCGCGCGCTGGCGGGCAGCATCAGCGGCAGCGACCTTTATGTGACGAATGCGGCGGATGTGACGCTGGACGCATTCACGGATATTTGCTTCGACAATGTGACGGTGGATCTGGCCAGCGTGCTCACCCTGCTGGCGGGCGAAGATATGGATATGCTGGAGCAGCTCGACGTGGCGGACAGCACCATTACCTTCACCGCGGCGGGCAGCATCACCATCGATACCGTTTCGATGGAGGACAGCTCCGCCGGACTTACGGCGACTGCGGGCGATATCCACTTCGGAAGTGTTTCGCTGACGGGCGGCGTCACATCGATGACCGCGGGCGGCAGCATCCGCTGCGAAGAGACGACGGACGTGGACGGCGGTGCGCTGGCAATGAATGCGGTAGGCGACATCCGCTTCGGCACGGTTACGATGAGCGGAAGCGTCGCGACGATGACGGCGGGCGGGGATATCCTTTGCGACGGCGAGTGGTCAGCGGCGGGCGATATACTGACGCTGGACGCGGGCGGGGATATCGCGGCGGAAATGCTGCGGCTGACCGCAGGAGCCGACGTGACGATGACCGCGGCTGGCGGGATCCGCTTTGAGACGTTGAACGCGCAGGGCAGCACGCTCTCTGCGACGGCGGGCGGCGATATCGCAATAGAAACGATCCGCCAAACGAACAGCGGCGTGACGCTGGAGAGCACAGACGGACAAATCCGGATGCCGGATATCACCGCGCAGGGCGGCACGCTCTCCGCGACGGCGCAAGGGGATATCCTCCTTGACGAACTGTATGCGGCAGGCAGCGGTATTACGCTGGTCAGCACGGACGGCGGCATATACACCGAGGACGGCGAAAGTTATATCAAGGTGGAGGGCGCGACGAGCACGCTGACGCTCTCTGCGCTGGACGATATCGGCACAGCGCTGGTGCACATCCGCCTCGACATTCCGGCGGAGGTCAAGCTGCATATACTGCACGTGGACGATTACTTCATCGACGCGATGCACATTCCGGTGCCTGCCGATCCCATGGATCCGGTGTATACCGGCATCGATGCGGACGGCAATCCGGTGAGCAATGACGGCGAGATACCGAATGATTATGTAGGCGCGATTGGATCCGAAACGGTGGCGCTGGACTTTGACACCCTTACGCCGGAACAGTGGGCGCAGCGCCTGATGGCTGCGATGACGCGGGAGCAGTGGCTGGCGCTGGTGGCGGAGGGAAGCGTGCGAGATCTCATCATCGCGGGCAGCATCGATGCCGCGACGCTCGCGACGTACCTCTTCGACAATACGATTACGGCGGAAGCACTGACCGCGAAGCTTTCCGTGGCTCACGACACGCCCGAGTGGCAGAACACCCTGCTCTGGCTGGACGGCATAGAGGCGCAGCTGCGCGCGCTGCTGGTAAGCACGGAGGGGCTGACGCCCACGAAGAAGAACAAGAAAGTGATTACCGACGATATGGAGCAGGCGCTGCTGGCACAGCTGCTTGTCAACAATGCGGTGGGCGAGCTTTCGCCCGGCCTTGTGCTGACGCCGGAGGAACTGGCTCAGTTTGCGGCAGATATCGCCGAGAGGCTGGCGGCGCAGGCCGCGGCCACGGCGGACAGCGTAAGCCAGTCGGCGCGCGCGCTCAATATACTCGTCGGAGAAAGCACGGGCTGCGCGTGGGTGACCAATGAGGGCGACATTCATATCACGCAGCAGCAGGGCAATATGACGGTGGGCATTGTCGACTCCAAGCGCGGCGACGTGGCGCTGACGACGCTGGATACGGCGGCTGGCGACATCCGGGGCGCGGCAACCAGCAGCACGCACGTCGAAGGCCGGTATATCGCGCTCTCCGCGGCGGGCAATATCGGCGGCGCGGGGCACCCGCTTGTGATAGACAGCATCGACAACCGGCTCATCGCGGTGTACAACGTGCTGGCAACGCGGTTTATCATCCGGAATACCGGAACGGTGGAAGTGCCTGCCATCAGCGGACATATCGAATCGGATGTACGGTTCGACTGGCTGCGCACTTACGACTGCGACGCGGCGACGAGGCTGGATGCCACAGCGGGCGGCAGCATCGTCATCACCGAAGCGCGCGGCAATCTGGGGCTGGGCATCATCAGTGCGGGCGGCAGCGTGACGCTGGCTGCGCCGGGCAGCATCAGCGACGTGCGCAGCGCATCGGAGACCTCAAAGAACGTCACGGCTTCTCAGCTGGAGATGACGGCAGCGGCAGGCGCGGTGGGCGCGGCGGATCAATACATTGAAACGGCGATTGCGGGCGGCATCACGGTTCGCGCGCAGGGCGATATATTCGTAGACGATACGGGCGATATGACGATGACGGCGGACAGCGCGGCAGGAGAAGTCAGCGCGCGCGCCGAGCGCAATCTGACGCTTGCCAATACGGCGGGCAACCTGCGTATCGGCAAGCTCGTGGCGGGAGGCTTCGCTCGCGTTACCTCGATGGGCAGCATCGTGGAGGGTAACCGGAGAGGCGCGGCGGCGACGATTGCGGCGGATGGCATGGTGCTCGTCGCGGCGGGCGAAATTGGAACTGCGGCGAATCCTTTTGAGGTGGATACGGGCAGCGGCACATTCAGCGCCGATGCAGCCTCGCTGGTGCTCACCGAGGTGAGCGGGGATCTGCATGTGAAGTCCGTTGTGACGGATGGGGATTGCATC
Organism: Bacillota bacterium; assembly: GCA_023460085.1. Taxonomy (GTDB): domain Bacteria; phylum Bacillota; class Clostridia; order Christensenellales; family SZUA-584; genus JAEWCC01. Next base: position 144,268 of record JAEWRI010000043.1, read on the forward strand.
CTCGTCGTACCGGGCAGCATATTCGATGTAAACGGCACGGAATGGGATGACGCGCTGGCAGCACAGCATGCCGCGAACGACGCTATTAACGCGGCGGATGAGGCGCAGGCCACCGCTTCCGTATTGCAGGACTATGCGGACAGGATAAAGGCGATACTCGACGCGGCGGATGCGGCAGCGGCAGGGGCGCAAACCGCGCTGGACAGCGCCAATGCAGCCATTGCGGATATTGCGGCGAAACTGGCTGTTGAGACGGACGCGGCGGCAATACAGGTACTGAACAAGCAGCTGAAGACGGTTAACGACAGCCTTGTGAAGCTGACGAAAACACGGGACGAGGCGCTGGCAGCACAGCGACTGGCACACGATACCTATGACGCACCGTGGGCGGCGGCACAGGCTGAGGCGGATGCCGCACAGGGGCATGCCGATGCGCTGAGAACCGGCGCAAACACCGCGCAGGCGCATGCCGATGCGTTGCGCCAGCTCGCTGAGGCTGCCGACAGAACGGTTCGCACGGGCGGCGATTTGAGTATTACCGCGGGCGGCAGCGTAGGCGAAGCGGGACACGCGCTGAGCGTACACGCCGATGGAACGCTGAGCATCGCTGCGGGCGGCAGCGTATACCTTTCGGGTGGTTCGGTGACACAGGTTGCGGGCATACACGCGGGCGGCGATGTGGTGATGACGATGCTGGGCAGCATCATCGCGGCGGCGGGCGCGGCAGGGCCTGTGATTACAGGTTCGGGACTGAGTATCAACTCGCTCTGGGACGACATCGGCGAAGCCGGTAATCCGCTGCACGTCAGCGTATCGAGTCTCAGCGCGGTGGGAGCAAACCTCTACCTCTACAACGATAAGCCGCTGACGGTTGACGAAGTGTTCGTGCAGGGCAGCGCGGGTATCGAAGTGGACGGAGATGTCAATGCGGGAAGCGGCGATACGAATATCCATGCCGGAGAGCTGGATCTCGACGCCGACGGTGATATCGGCTCTAAGGGCGATAAACTGGGCATCAACGTGGCGCGGCTTACCGCACAGGGTGACAGCGTCTATCTGGACAGCATCGCCGAGACGCTGAGGATACTTGCGCTGCAGGGCAGGACGATAGACATCGATGCCTCGGGCAACGTGATGGGCGGCAATATCACGACGGGCAGCATCACGATCGATGCGTTCGGGTCCGTGGGCTCCAAGGAGGATCCGCTGGGTATATTCACCAACGGAAGCATCCGCCTTACCAGCGTAAAGGGACTGGTATACTATATCAACACGATGAAAGCCCACTACAGGCATTGGCAGGCCAGACAGCTCGAAAGCCATTACCTTGCAGCGTTTGTGGTGAAAATTCCGTTCTCGCTGCGGCAGCGCGGCGGAGACGCGGCGATGGCGGTGTACGCGGTTATCGGCCTCAAGGAAGACGGGACGTGGGATATCATGGGCCTCTGGGTGGCGGGTGATGTCGCTCCGGAGACGGCCGAGGAAGAGAAAGCCGAGGCGCTGGCGCAGTACGCGGCGATATTGGACGAAATTAAGCTGCGCGGCGTGGAGCGCATCGACGTGGTGTTCCTGGATGGTCTCACCGGCTGGGATGAGGCGTTTGCGGCGGCATATCCGGACGCGGCGCAGAACGCGTGCGCGCTTGTGTGGGTGGCCAACGCTGATACGGAAATCGCGGAAGAAGACTACGACGCTTTCATCGCGGACCTGGGCGCAGTCTATGCGGCGGGTACTCAGGACGAAGCGCAGCGGGCATACGAACAGTTCCTGAAGAATTGGGAGAATCAGTATCCTGACGCGGCGGCAGCGCTGAAAGCGGGCTGGCAGCAATGGATGGACGGCTTCGACGACATGCAGGCGGCACGTACCGCGGGCTTTGACATCGTACTCATGGCGGAGACGATAACCGGCATGAATGACGCTGTGGGCGAGAGATACGCAAACGGCATGGACGCCATCTACGCGGCTTTCATCGAGGTGCTGGGTCATTTCCCGCAATATTGATTACATCTACGAGCGCCTACGGATTTTCCGGCAGGCGTTTTTGATTCCTTGCGGATGATTCGCAAGTGACTCAGCCCCGCTTTTTCTATCGCCCCTTCGCTGAAGAAGAGTTTCGTACCGATATCTGCTCTCCAGATTCTTTGGCTATCAAAGCCACATTCCTTGGATTCAGGAAAAACAGGCTTATCCAAAACCTGTGAACGAGTACTCCCCGAAGAATGACATCATCGTCCAGCAGGTATGCTTTTTTCATGCGATATCACCCCCTGATTGATTATACCCTGCAAGGGTACCATAATTCATGGTTTCAGATAAGCTTGCCCTGCTGTTGCAGCTGTCGGCGGGTATGATATAATCGGGCCATATGGACGAGCACATAAAAAAAAAGCAAAACAATGACGGGATTCGCTGCGCGCTCACATGGGCGGGCAAGAAGGAGAGCGGCACACAGGCGCAGGAGCCGTCGCATGCTGCGCTTTTGCCCTGCCCGGAGGACAGCGTGAACTGGGGGGATACGCGCAACTTATATATCGAAGGCGACAATATCGATGCGCTGAAGCTGCTGCGCAGGGAGTATGCAGGGGCAATACAGCTCATCTACATCGACCCGCCGTATAACACCCGCGGCGGTTTTGTATACCGGGACGACTATGCGGCGGACAGGAAGGATACTCACTCTGAATGGCTCTCCATGATGTACCCTCGCCTGCTGCTTGCGCGGGAGCTGCTGGCAGAGGACGGTTCCCTGTTTCTCAGCATCAACGAGAACGAGCTGTTCCACCTGAAGCTGCTGTGCGACGAGGTGTTCGGCGAAGAGAATTATATGACGACGTTCTCCGTGAAAGTGCGGCATGAGAATCGCATATTGAAGGGCGACAAGGATTTTCACGAGGTGTTTGAATACCTGCTGATGTATCGCAGGAGCAAGGCGTTTCGCGCGCCGCGGCGGGAAGTGCCGCAAACGCTGTGCGAATATGTCTGGCGCGTAGACGAGCTGACAGACGCGTCCGAGACGTTGCGGATGGACGGCAAAACAGTCAGCGTCTTTCGGCCCGGGCAGTATCGCCTCGTGCGGGCGGAGGCGGGCGAGGGGAATCTGAAGCGCGTCAATATCCGGGGTGCGCTGAAGGAGGGCAACAGCAGCGGGCGATTCTATATGAAGCATCTCGACGCTCGTGAGCCGGGGCTGCTGTTCAAGGTGCCGGAGATTGGCGATGACGGGCTGGGCTTCCGGTACTTTCTGAAACCGGAAACCGGGAGGCGAAGAAACGGTGATTACTTTCAGGGTATCCCGAAGCATGCTAAAGCGCGCAGCGTGCCGTATCCCAACTTTCTGGATTTTGAGCGCGAGTTCAACCGTGTGGGCTTGGAGGGCGGCATAGAGTTCCGCAACGGCAAAAAGCCTGTCGCGTTTCTTGAAAGGGTACTGGAGCTGGGCGGCATGCAGGGTAAAGACGGTATCGTGCTGGATTTTTTTGCGGGCTCAGCTTCTACCGCGGAGGCCGTGATGCGTGCCAACGCGCGTTGGGAGCGAAACAACCGTTTCATCATGGTGCAGATAGACGAGGATCTGGACGAGATAGCGCAAAGCGCGCGCGGGGAAACGCAAGCCGCTGCGCGCCGGGCGATTGCGTTTCTGGACAGCACAGGAGCGCCGCACAAACTCTCCGAACTGGGCAAAGAGCGGCTGCGGCGCGCGGGCACGCGGCTTCGTGAGGAAGGCGCGGAAGCGGATACCGGTTTCCGTACGTACCGTTTGACGGAAGGGAAGCGATATTGAAAGGGACGGAGACTATTGGCAGGAAGGAAACGAATGAATAGACGGATGGTGAGGTTGGCAATGCGAATATTGGCGGCGGCGATTGCGGCGGCAGCGCTGGGCGCGTGCGGAGAGCCGGAGGGACAACCCTCCGTGACACCATCGGCGGTTGTTATCCCCTCTCTGACGGAGGCGCCGACGCCTGTACTCACGACGGTGCCCGAGGAAACCGTGGCTGTACCGGCGCCCACACCGACGCCTGAGCCGCAAACGAATTATATCGGTCAGGCAGTGTGTACCGCCGAAGAGTCGGTCAATATCCGCACCGAGGCCGACGCCGACGCGGCGATACTGGGCAAGCTGCCCGCCGGAAAGACGGCGGACGTCATCGCGTACGACGGCAACTGGGCGAATATCTCATATGGCGGCATGACGGGGTATGTCAGCCGCGACTATCTCATCGCGCGGCATACGCCGGACACTGCGGTGCCCTCGGGAAGCTGGGCGCTGATACTCGTGAATCGGCAGAGTCTGCTGCCTGAAGGGTTTGCAGCGGAAGTAGCCGATTTCGAGGGCGGTCAGGTGGACGCGCGCATACTTGCCATCTGCAAGGCGATGTTTGCCGACGCGGAAGAGGATGGCGTGGATTTCAAGCTGGTGGACGCGTACCGCAGCTATGAGCTGCAAAGCTCTCTCTATGAAGAGAAGGTGCAGAGCTACATCGACAAAGGATACAGCCGTGAAGACGCGGAGGCGGAAGCCGCGACCATCACCGCGCGCCCCAACACCAGCGAGCATCAAACGGGCCTTGCGCTGGACATTGTGACGCCCAGCTACACCAAGCGCAACAAGGGCTTTGCGAAGACGGACGCGTTCAAATGGCTATGGGCCAACGCGGCGGATTACGGTTTTACCCTGCGGTATCCAGATGGTAAAAAGGATTTGACCGGCGTCATCTATGAGCCCTGGCACTGGCGCTTCGTGGGTGTTGATGCTGCCCGTGCGATGAAACAGAGCGGCGATTGCCTGGAGGAATACCTCGGATGAAGATACAGCGCATGGACAATCTGGAGCCCCGCTACGTGTGGTGCGGTGCGAAGGGACTGGAAACGCGGATGCTGGGCGAAGCGGCGGGCAGCGAGAGGCTGTATGTAAACGTCGACACCGTACCGCCCGGCGCGTTCAGCACCAAATACCATAGCCACTCGCGGCAGGAGGAATTTTTTCTGATACTCTCCGGCAGCGGTACAGTGCGTATGAATGACGGGGAATACGCGGTTTCGAGTGGCGATTGCATCGCGAAACCTGCCGGGCGCGGTATTGCGCACCAGTTTTATAACGACGGCAATGTGCCGCTTGTCATACTCGACGCGGGAACTGTGGAGTGCGGGGATACCGTCAACTACCCCGACGAAGGGGTGCAGCTGGAAAAATGGGGCGAGGCACGTCGTATTTACGGTGCGGATGACGGGTGGTCGAGCGATCCGAACGAAGGATAGCGTCCGCTTCGCCTTTACAGTTGACAAGCGTGACAGAATATATTACACTAAAGAGGTAGCATGGTAGCATGGGTAGTGAATATATCAGATCACAACCGCGGTGAATTTGGTACTTATTTGCCCTTCGGTCATGCCGGAGGGTTTTTTAATTGGGAAACCAATAAGAACTGAATAACAGGAGGGTGTTTATATGCTCGGCATGGGTGATTTCGCCATATTTGCGGTATATGTTTTGTGTATACTGTCGGCGGTGATCTGTTTGGTGTATGGCATTGTCTGCTGGAATCGGGGCGCAGACAAGGAGGAACCTGAGGTTGAAAAACGGTGGGAAGCTACGGAAAAGGATATTGCGGAAGACCTCGATATTTAGGAAGGGAGATGCGTCACCATGGATTCCACGCAATTGATCAAAATTATTGCCGTAATCGTATACCTTGCTGTTGTTGCGGTGCTGGGCATCATCGCGTACCGCAGGACCAAAACGACCAGTGATTATCTGCTCGCGGGGCGTAAAGCGCATCCGGTCGTGATGGCGCTGTCTTATGGAGCCACTTTTATCAGCACATCGGCCATAGTAGGGTTCGGCGGAAATGCGGGCGTGTTCGGGTTCAGCCTGCTCTGGCTGACGTTCCTGAATATATTCCTCGGCATATTCATCGCCTTTGTGTTTTTTGGAAAACGCACGCGCCGCATCGGTCAGAACCTCAACGCTCACACATTCCCGGAATTTCTGGGCAGCCGCTTTCAAAGCCGTTTCATACAGAAGTTCATTGGTCTCGTTATCTTTATATTCATGCCGTTGTATGCTTCGGCGGTAATGATAGGCGTGGCCAAGATACTGGAAAGCGCAATGGGCATGTCGTACGAGCTCGCGTTGTTCTCTTTTGCTGCCATCGTAGCCGTTTATGTGCTGTTTGGCGGCATCAAGGGCGTAATGTACACCGATGCGTTTCAGGGTACGCTGATGCTGATAGGCATGGTGATGCTGGTTGTGACGGTATACTCCAAGATGGGCGGCGTTACGAGCGCACATCAGCAGCTTACCGCGCTGTCGGCAAACCCGGCGGTGGCTGACCAGATAAGCGGTCTTCAGGCGGGCGGCTTCACCGGCTGGACCTCTATGCCGGCGTTGTTTTCGAAGTACTGGTGGACGGTGGTATCTACCATCGTGATGGGTGTGGGTATCGGAGTACTGGCACAGCCGCAGCTGGCAGTACGCTTTATGACCGTCAAAAGCGACCGCGAGATCAACCGCGCGGTACCGGTAGGCGGCATATTCATACTGATGATGACGGGCGTCGCGTTTATTGTGGGTGCGCTGTCCAATGTGCTGTTCTTTAACGAGCAGGGGCTTGTCTCAGTGGCTGCAGCGGGCGGTACCACAGACAGCATTATCCCGATGTTTCTGGATGCGTTTATGCCCGAGTGGTTCGTGACGGTGTTTCTGATAATACTGTTGGCCGCGGGGATGTCCACATTGAGTTCACAATTCCATACCATCGGGACGGCGGCAGGGCGCGACATCATCAGCGTAAAGCACAGCGAAGGGAGCCGGGGAATTGTGGTATCGCGCATCAGCGTACTGGTGGCGATACTGCTGACCATCACGTTGTCCTACGTGCTGCCCACCGTATGGGATGGCGCCATTACCATCGCGACGGCGCTGTTCTTTGGATTATGCTGTGCGGCATTCCTGCCCATGTACTTCGGTGCGCTGTACTTCAAAAAGATGACGCGCGCAGCCGCGATATCCGGCATGATAACCGGCTTCATCGTAAGCCTGCTGTGGATGATGTTTATCCATTCCAAGGAGTCGTCACTGATAGGGCTGTGCAACGCGCTGTTTGGCGTACCCACGCTTTCTCCGGAAGGATCAATGCTGCAGTATGTCGATCCGCTGATCGTGGCGCTGCCCGCATCGGTGCTGGCGTCGGTGATCGGGCAGCTTGCCAGTCGAAAGCAGCCGGAAGGTGCACATCTTGAACAATGCTTCCACGGCGTCAAGCAGGCAGCCTGACAGGCAGTATGTCCGCAGCATGAACATAACGCGGCATTATAGTAAATAGCCAAAGGGCCGCAGTTGCGGCCCTTTATGATGCTTATTGGAATTTGACGGCGGTACCATACGCCATTACTTCCGCAGCGCCCTGCATCACGGACGAGGAAGCGTAGCGTACGCATACGATGGCGTCAGCGCCCAGCGCTTCGGCTTCCTCTGCCATGCGTTTGGTGGCCAGCGCCCGGGCGTTGTTCATCATCTCGTTATAGGCTTTGAGCTCTCCGCCCACGAGCGTTTTGAACGCCTGCGTGATATCGCGGCCAATGTTGCGTGTTTGAATGGTGCTGCCCTTGACAAGTCCCAACACCTCCAGCGTCTTGCCGGAAATGCCCTCAGTAGTTGTTAAGATCATCTTCTTCACCGCTCCTGACTTCTTGAATTCGCTCCGTGAGCACGAATATGCTGACCCCGATCAGCGCGAGTGGCACTGCCGCACCGGTTATTTTGACCCACAGTGCCGCGGGTATGAGCGACCAGATGACGGCCCAAACGATAAGATACACTGCGAGCAGGGCCGTGATAATGATAGGGGCTATCAGTTTTCTTGTATGCTTTTTCATACCTCGCCTCATACTTTGATGATACCATGCTTTACATCAAAAATCATTATAGATAATCTGACAGCGGCTATTCTGCGTTCATGCATCCTCAATGACAAAACAGAACGGATGCCCGAGATTACGGCGACATCGGGGCAGTCCAGCACCACCGCATCCAGAGAGATGGTCATTTCAGCCCGCGCTCCAGATTCACGAGAAAGTCCTGAACGTTGGTAACGATGGAACGCGCGGCGAGGGAACCCCTGTCGTGCAGCTTGCCCACCGCAAATTCGGAGACATCCACTGCGTAGAAATACACGGGACGTATCCCGGTGTCCCGCACAGTATAGCTGGGCGTCATGTTGCCGGTGGCGATGGCGTGCAGCTGGGTGGCCAGCGCGATGACCGTGGTTGCCTGGGATAACAGCGTGCGCATCTGTGCCTGAGACTCGTATACATCCGCGATAACGTCGGGCAGCGGCCCGTCGTCCCGGATGGAACCCGCCAGTACATACGGTACGTTGCAGGCGACGGCCGCCGCCATGATGCCGTCATCGATACCGCGCGCCGTGATAAATTCGCGGATGCTGCCGCTTCCCTGCACAAGGTTGATGGCGTCCAAGTGGTGGTAATGGCCGTTGGGAAGCGTGCGCTGCGTGTAAATATCCTGCCCGAGCGCGGTTTTGAATATCGCCGCTTCGATGTCATGGGTTGCAAGCGCGTTCCCGCCAAACAGCGCTTGTACGTATCCGCGGCGTATCAGGGCGGCCATCGCGCGGCGAGAGTCAAAGTCGAATGCGCAGGCGGGGCCGAGCACCCAAACGGTGAAGCCGTGCTCTCGCTCGTAGCGCAGCAGTTCATAAAGGCTGTCATAGTCGCGCGAGTACGAGGTTTCCCGCGTGCGGGAGTTGCGAAACGCGAAACCGACGTGCTCCTCCTCTTCGTTTCCAAAGCCGTTTGTGTGCACATAGATGCCTTCCGGTCCGCCTGCGGTGCGGCCTGTCACCACCATATCGCCTTCACGGACATTGCGATGTTCCACCGCATAAGGTACGCCGTCCCGCACGATTACCGCACAGTCCATGCGGCTTTGCGCCACCAGCCTCCATTCGTCGGCAATTTTGAAGTATTCCGGGTAGATGCTGGTTGCATGGTAGGCGCGCGGCATGAGGCCATCTCTGGGAGCGGGTACGCATGTTGCGTCAGGCGCGCTGAGGAAAATGGGAAGGGAAAAATCTGGTGCAATATAATCCGGAAGTCTCAACGGTGTATCCCCCTTTTATTTCGGAAGCAGCTCCAGCAGCTTCAACACAGTTTTATCGATCACGTGGTAGCAAACGCCGCTGCCTTGTCTTTCACCCTCCACAATGCCCGCGGCGCGAAGCCGGGAAAGGTGAAGCGATGCAACGGATTGCGGTATGCCCAGATCTTCCGCGATTTGCTTGACGCGACAGCCCTTGGCCGCGATGCCATGCGCGATGGCCAGCCGCGACGGATGCCCCAGCACCTTCAGTTTAAAAGCCAGCGACTCAACCTTTGCCATGTCCATTTTGATCACCCTGTGAAAATATTTGATAGAGTGCATAACCGCCTGAAAGGTTGACCGCGTCCCGTCCGTGCTGACGAAGGATGCGCTCGGCGGAATACCCGCGCTCGCCAGTGCCGCTGAAACAAAGTACGGTATTGTTCTCGGGCAGCTCCTGCAGGCGATCCCTCAGGGTTTCAATGGGGATGTTGATTGCGCCGGGAAGAGTACCTGCCGCGTATTCTTTGGACGTGCGTACGTCCAGCAGTAAGCGACCCGTCCGCAGCGCATCTTGCCAGTGTATGATACGGCTGAGACCGCGTACCACGTTCTGTGCAGCATAGCCTGCCAGATTGACAACATCCTTTGCCGCGCCGAACAGCGGCGCGCTGCACAGCTCCAGCCCGCAGAGATCCTCGGCGGTGAATCCGGCGCGTATGGCGGTTGCCAAGACATCAATGCGCCTGTCTACACCCGAGCCGCCAGCCAGCTGCGCGCCGAGAACGATGCCTGAACGCGGATCGAACAGCAGCTTGACCACGATATCGTTGGCACCCGGATAATACGCAGCGCGCGACGCGGCGCGAGTAAATACCTTTTCATAGGGAATACTCGCGGCTTTAAGCCTTGCTTCCGAGAATCCGACGCTCCCGATTTGGGTGTCGAAGAGCGCTAGCGAGAATACGCCGAGCGTACCTTCATACCGGGAAGGGATGCCGCAGATACTGTCCGCGGCGACATGCGCCTGGCGTGCGGCGGCGGAAGCGTACGCTGCCACGGTGCGCCCCAAAGCGCCCTTTACTTCCGCCGCGTCACCTACGGCCCAGATATTGCCATCGCTGGTGCGCTGGCATTCGTCGACGACGATGCCCCCGGAAGGTCCAATAACTATCCCTGCCTGCTGTGCGAGTGCGGTTTCAGGGTGAACGCCCGCCGCGATGACGACGATGTCGGCGAAGGCATCCGGACCGTCCGAAAAGCGGACGCGCAAACCCTGTTCGCCCGCGTCTTCAACGGAAGTTACGTAGGTACCAATGCCCAGCGCCACCCCATGCTGCTCCAGCGCGAGCACGGCGAATTTTGCCATGTCTGCGTCAAGTTCCGGCAGCAGATGGTCCGAGGCTTCGGCGAGTCCGGTAATTACACCGCGTCGGGCAAGGCTTTCCGCAGCCTCCAGACCGACGCAGCCGCCGCCCACCACGATGGCACGCCGCACCCTGCTGGACTGTATCGCCGTACGGATGGCGAGCATGTCTTCGTAGCTGCGCAGCATGAATATACGCGGGTCGTCAATTCCCTGGATGGAGGGAAGTACTGGGGCAGACCCGGTTGCGATGACCAGCTTGTCGTAGGGGAGGGAAAAGAAATCGCCGTTTTCCCGGCTGATGCCGCTGATGGTTTTGGCTTCCCGATTCAGCCCAGTAACCTCGCAACGCAGCATGACATGTGCTCCGTAGTGTTCCCGGAACCCTTCTGGCGAGCGCATCAGCAGCGAACACGGATCATTCACGACACCTCCGATGCAGCTGGCGAAGCCGCAATGGGCAGGTGAAAGGTGCGCCCCGCGCTCCACCAGCGTTATTTTTGCGGTTTCGTCCAGACGCCGCAGCCGTGCTGCCGTGCCCGCGCCGCCTGCGGATCCTCCGATGATTACGATGTTTTGCATAAATCCACCCCGGATATCTACTTATCTAAATATGTTTATTTCGACAGAACACCGCTATTTCCTTTATATTGTGCCGCAATGGAGAAGCGAAATTCCATAAAGGAGGGCGGTGCGCGTGAGAAAGGTTTCCTGTTGGACATGCGCCAAAAATCTGCTATAATATCTGCGGAGGCGTGTATGCGGTTTGGAATGTCCACAGCCTGTTTCTTTCCGGAAGTGTATCTTGAGGACACCATAGATGTGATCGGCGGCATGGGAATCGACACGCTGGAGGTTTTCTTCAGTTGTCTCGGCGAATACAGGCCGGTTTTCGTGGATTCGCTGGTGAAGCGTGTAAAAGCGCAGGGCGTTCGCGTATACTCCATTCACGCGTTTTCATTACAGTTTGAGCCGCAGCTTTTCACGCGGCATATGCGAGCCCGGCATGAGGCGGAGGGGATTTACCGGGAGGCTCTGGAAGCCGGAGCGGCTCTGGGCGCGGAAGTGTACGTATTTCACGGCCCGGTTAACTTAAAACGCATGCGGCTGGACAGCCTTGATTACGACAGCATCGCGGCACGCGCGGGAGAGCTGGCGGATACGGCGGCGGAATACGGTATCAGGCTGGCTTGGGAGAATGTCCACTATTGCTGGTACGAACGCCCGGATTTTGCACGGGAGATGCTGCGGCGCGCGAATACCGACAATTTGTACTTTACGCTGGATGTGAAGCAGGCCGCGCAGGCGGGGTACGATCCGACGGACTTTCTGGCAGATACGGCGGGCCGCCTTGCCAACGTCCATTTGTGCGATTATGCGCACTATCCGGACGGTGTTTTGCCCAAGCTGCCTTTTACGGGAGAGATGGACTGCGTAAGACTTCGGGATGCGCTGAAGGAAAGCGGCTATGACGCGGGCATGATGCTGGAAGTTTACCGGCACAATTATGAAAGCCGCGCACAGCTCGCGGATAATTTCTCCCAGGTACGTTCCTTTTTCTCATAAATTACCACAGAGGCAATGTTTCAAGAGCACCCTTCGGGGTATTTATAAAAAAAGATGGGGTGGACGAGCATGAAAAAGGGCGGTATTCTCAGCGAAAAAATTTGTGTTACCGCAGCCTCTCAGTGCAATCCTAATAAAGCCCCTGTCCGGATTACGGTTCATCGGCTGGGCCTTATTATCGCGTCAGCCATACTCGTATTTGCGTTTGTATTTTGTGTCTATACCGTGGTAGACTCGCTGCTGACCATACAGCGTGTAAGCGCTGAGAGTAACGCGCTGCGTCAGACGCTGGAAGCCCAGAACGGACAGCTGGAGACCTATTCCCAGCAGATTGGTGAAATGGAGCAGGCGGTATCCGAAGCGGATACGGCGGGGACTGCGGATGACGGAACCGTGCCGCAGCAGAGCGAAACGCCGGAGACTGTACTTGTGCGGCAGTAAGGCTGCAAGGATATACATGACACAGCATAAAGGAGGGGTTATTGTGGCAAAACCGAGAATAGAGGAGACTCGAAATTACAAAAACATACCGGATGCATGCATTCCAAGCGCGACTTCTTTCACGGGCGACATCAACACGAAAGCGGGCGTGCGCATCGATGGGAGCATCAAGGGCAACGTCATAGCTGTAGGCAACGTGGTGATTGGGCCCGAGGGAATGGTGGAAGGTCAGGTTGGCGGCAGAGACATCAACATCGCGGGCGGTGTGACGGGTAATGTGACATCGACCGCAACCGTACAGCTGCTTTCGGGCGCAAAGCTGCTGGGCGACCTGGAAGCGGTCAGCCTCGCGATTGAAGAAGGCGCGACGTTCAAGGGCAAGTGTACAATCGGCCCGGCAGATAAGGGACCCGTAGCAAGCTCTGCGCGTCTGGTGGAGAAGCCCGGTGAGCCGGGGAAACCGGTAAAGGCGTAAGGCATGCGGTCATAGCCGTATAATGCAGAGCGTCCTTCGGGACGCTCTTTTGTTTCGTAAGCGCACGTCAGCGGTTCTGACACAGTAATTGTTGATAAACAGGTCGGATAATCCAAACGATATTACGGCAATTACGTTCAGCGTACTTACGGCTTTACGATATGACAATTTGTGCGCATTGACGCGCGCCGAGCGGGAGAAACTAAACGCAGCAAATAAACATCGGAGTGTGTCTATGGATGGATCGTTAATTGTACTGCTGGGGTTTCCCGTACTGTATATCACCGGCAGTCTTCATAAAGCCGCCGCTTTTCTTAAGGTTTCCGGTAAGGCTTTCGTACTGTACTTTGCGTGCACGCTGGCGCTTTTGCTGCTGCCAACGGTTCGCATTGCGGAAAATTTTTCGCTGAATTTTGCCGGGTTATTCTATTGCTTTGCGCCCGTAGCGTTGATCATTCGGCAACGGTATTTTCCCCCGGGAGTACCCGTTGCCGGGGCGCTGTGTGTGCTTGTGGCGTGCATCGCGGAGCTGATTTGGGGTGACTATACGCTGACCTTTCTGCCGTACGCCGAGGGCGTCGCGGTTGCCTTGCTGGCTCTCATTTGCGTCGGGCGCCGGGCGGCGGTATTTGCGCCTGTACTGGCAGGAATTTTCGAAGCGGCCACGCACACGGTGCGCCTGATATCCGGCATGGATCCCACTCCATGGCTGTCAGGAGTTTGCGCAGCTTCCGTGGCGCTGGCGGTATGCTTTTTTGCAGGTACTTTTCGCCTGCAGCTGCCCCATTTGCAGCGCAGTACTTCGCGGCACGCAGAAACGTGATATGGCGCTTCTCAGGGAAATCAGGTATAATAGCCCGAGCAAGTATTGCGAGGGCTGTTTTATTGTTTGAAATAAAAAGCGTGCGCGGCGCAGCGGAGGCTGCGGGGCTGCATGCGGGCGACAGAATAATTTCCGTTAACGGTGAACCGCTTCTGGATTACATCGATTACGTATGGTTTTCCGGAAAGGAACGACTGCGTTTTTGCGTACAGCGAAGCGGGGAGATTCTTAAGCTGAACATGTACAAGGACGAGAATGTCGATATGGGACTGGAATTCGTGCAGCCGCTGCTGGGGAAAAAGCGCGTATGCGGTAATCGGTGCGTTTTCTGCTTCGTCGATCAGCTGCCGAGAGGGATGCGCAAGAGCCTGTATGTCAAGGACGAAGACTGGCGCTGGTCCGTACTGGCGGGCGGTTACGTTACGCTGACGGACATCGGCAGGGACGAGCTGCGGCGCATACTGCGGCGCGGCGCAAGTCCGCTGTACGTTTCCGTACACACGGTGGATGAGGCGCTGCGGCGGCGCATGACGGGCAACGAGGGCGCGCTGAGCATCCGCCCGCTGCTGCGAAAGCTGAAAAGGCGGGGTATATTCTTTCACGCGCAGGCAGTTGTCTGCCCGGGCTGGAACGACGGAGACAAGCTGGAGGAAACCTGGCGGTTCCTCGAGGGGCTGTATCCGGCGGCACGCAGCCTTGCCGTAGTGCCGGTGGGTCTTACGGAACACAGGGCGGGGCTGCCGGAAATTTTGCCCGTATCCAGGGAAGACGCGCTGCGAACCGTCAAAGAGGTTGAAAAATGGCAGCAGGCATGTTTAAATAGAGTGGGCACTCGATTCGTGTTCGCGGCAGACGAGTATTATCTGCGCGCAGGGCTGCCGCTGCCTGATGCAGCGAGTTACGAGGACTATCCGCAGATAGAGAATGGCGTGGGGCTCATCGCAAAGCTTCAGTCGGAAGCGGAAGAGGCTTTTGCGGAATGCGATGTTCGGCAGGGAGGGCACGTGAGCGTCGTTACAGGCGTGGACGCGTATCCCATGATCTGCGAATTGACTGCGCGGGCGGAGAAGGCGTGCGATGCGCGAATAGACGTATACTGTGCACAGAACACAACCTTCGGGTGCCGCATTACGGTATCCGGACTGCTGTGCGGACGGGACATTGAGCGGGCAACTGCGGGAAAGCTGCTGGGAAAAGCCCTTGTCGTCCCGGGCAATGCGGTGCGTGAGGGTATTTTTCTGGATGATATGACGCTGGATCAGCTTTCTGAAAAGCTGGGTGTGCCGGTATACGCCGCAGAGGATATGGCGCAGCTGTTGGCGCTGATACAGAAGGAGTAGGAATGGCAAAACCACTGGTGGCCATTGTCGGACGTCCCAACGTCGGCAAGTCCACGTTTTTCAATCGAATTGCGGGAAGGCGCATCGCTATCGTGGAGGACATCCCGGGCGTGACGCGGGACCGGCTGTACGCCGACGCGGAGTGGCTGGGCCATACGTTCACGATGATCGATACGGGCGGCATCGATCCGGATGCCGAAGAGGTGATCCCGAGGCAGATGAGACTGCAGGCGCAGCTCGCCATCGATATCGCGCAGGTCATTCTGTTTTTTGTGGACGCAAAGCAGGGCCTCGTTTCGGGCGATAAGGAGATTGCGGAGATGCTTCGCCGCAGCGGCAAGCCCGTGATTACGGTGGTAAACAAGGCGGATAACGCGGAGCTGGAGCAGACCGCGTACGATTTTTATACGCTTTCGCTGGGGGCGGTGTTCGCCGTCTCTTCCTCACAGGGGCTGGGCCTTGGCGACCTTCTGGACGAGGTAATCGCTCACTTCGACGTGACGGAAGCTCAGGAAGACGAAAATGTGGTGAAGGTGGCCATCGTTGGGCGGCCGAACGCGGGCAAATCGTCTCTGGTCAACCGGATCATCGGTGAGGAGCGCACCATCGTTTCCGATGTGGCTGGTACCACGCGCGATGCTGTGGACGTTCCCTTTGAGCGCGGCGGGCAGAAGTTTGTGCTGATTGACACGGCGGGTATCCGTAAAAAGGCACGCATCGAAGACAAGTCCATTGAGCGCTACAGTGTGATCCGCGCATTGGCGGCGGTGCGCCGCGCGGACGTGGCGGTGGTGATGATAGACGCGGCGGAGGGCATATCGGAGCAGGATGTCAAGATTGCGGGCTTTGTGCATGAGGAAGGCAAGCCATGCGTTATCGCCGTGAACAAGTGGGACGTCGTCGAGAAGGACACGCATACCACGAATGAGTACGATAAGCGCATTACGGCGGATTTGGCGTTTATGCGGTATGCGCGGACGGTGTATATCTCCGCGCTTACCGGGCAGCGTGTGGACAGGCTGTTCGAGATGCTGCTTTCCGCGCGGGAGAACGGCATGAGGCGTATTACCACCGGTCTTTTGAATGAGTGCATATCGGAAGCCGTGACGGTGACAGAACCGCCTTCCGACAGGGGAAGGCAGATGAAGGTATACTACGCGACACAGGTGGCGGTTTCTCCGCCTACGTTTGCTATCTTCGTCAACGATATTCGATTGATGCACTTTTCGTACCTGAGGTATCTGGAAAACTACCTGCGCAAGTCGTTTGACTTCACAGGTACGCCGATAAAGCTGATGGCCAGAAACAAAAAAGAGTAGGGTAAAAACCTTGGCGCACCAAATCGTTCTGGCAATAAGTAACGGGGGAGTCTTGGAAATGAACTGGATGATGGCGATACTCGCCGCAATTGTCGGCTATTTGATAGGCTGCATATCGTTTGGCTATCTCTCCGCGAAGATTTTCCGCGGCAAGGATATTCGAGATGTAGGCAGCGGCAACGCGGGCACGGCCAACGTGATTCGCAACTACGGCTGGGCGGTGGGCGCGGTTACGTTTATCGGCGATGTAGCCAAGGGCGCGGGCGCGGCGCTGCTGGGCGCGCTGCTGGTGCCGCAGTTGAGCATGGCGACTTCACCGCTGCTTGATTTTGGCGTAAACGTGGACGTATCTATCGGTGCGTACATCGGCGGCGTAGCGGCTGTAATGGGACATATCTGGCCGGTATTCCTCAAATTCCGCGGCGGCAAAGGCGTTGCGGCAAGCTTCGGCGTATTCCTTGTGATTATGCCGGTGCAGGCTGCGATTGTATTTGTGATATGCGCCGCCATCATTGCAATAACGCGCTTCGTATCGGTGGGATCGCTGGCGGGTACGGCGCTGATGGTTATCTGCTCGGTGGTGTTTTACTTTGGGGACTGGGGACATCAGACGGTGAGCCTCATACTGTTCGTGCTCGTGTGGTACTCGCACCGGGCAAACATCAAGCGGCTGGCAGAAGGCCACGAGAATACGATATAACCGCCGGGAGGGCAAGATGCGGGAAAAACTGAAGAGGGTCTATGACACGGTGCATGCGCAGCGCTGCGTAATGCAGATATTGATAGTGACGGCGGCGATTGCGATCGACCAGATTGCCAAGGAGATTGTGACCTCTATGCTGGCGCCGTGGGAATCGGTGCCGGTGCTGGGCGACATATTCAAGCTGACATATATTCAGAACGAGGGCGCTTCCTTCGGCATACTTCAGGGAAAACGGGTGTTTTTTATCATCGCGACCGGAATCACGCTGGTTGCGCTGGGCTACTATATGGTGACACAGCGAAAGAAGCAGGGCAATTGGCTGCGCGTATGCCTGTCGCTTATCGCGGCCGGCGCGGCGGGCAACTTCATCGATCGTCTGACTACGGTTGACGGCTCCAAAAGAGGGTTTGTACGCGACTTTCTGGACTTCAGCGGGCTTCACTTCCCGTGGATATTCAACGTGGCGGACATGTGCCTTGTCGTGGGCTCTATTATGCTGGGCATCTACATACTCTTCATTCATAAGGAGAAGGACGGCAAACCGATGTTCGCAAAGCGCGAACATCATGACGAGCTGCTGGAAGGCGATGAGAAGCTGGAGGATGAGGATGCCTCCGGAGATACGAACGATACGGAGGATGTGCACGAAGCGCACGCCCCCGGAGACAGCGCTGGGCCGGATGGTGACGGCGAAGCAAACGCGGAAACCCAAAAACCAACTGACGGAAAACACGAATAGACGGAGCGGAGCGCTGCCAAGGAGCGGCGCTTTTTTGATATACTTTTTGCTTCAGCTTATATACAAAACTGTTTCGCTGTTTTTCTGGCAGACGGCGGCGGGAAGTCTTCTCGTGGAACTCGGAGCGCTGCTGACGGCAGCCAATTATGTACTGATGTTTTTGATATTCCGGCATGTGCTGCGGAACAGGGCGTTATATTCAGACGGTAAGAGCACTCCCGTGGTTGCCGGGGAGGAACCCTTCGGACGAATGCGCTGCTGAATAACCACGGGGTGTTCTCCCAGTGGATTTATGCTTTCCCGCTTTCGTTGCCGCCGCGCCGCGAAAATGGTACAATACAGACATGGAAGAAAAGAGATTTGTCGCGGAAAATGCCTCGTCACGGCTTGATAAGTATCTGGCGGAGATGCTGCCCATATCGCGCGCGCAGATAACGAACGCCATCAGGGACGGCGGCGTGGCGGTAAACGGCAGGGCTGCGAAGCCGGGCGACAAGGTGAAGCCGGGCGATGTTATCGCCGTGCGGCTGCCGGAACCGGAGCCTGCGGCGCTGACGCCGGAGGACATTCCGCTGGACATCGTGTACGAGGACGGTGACATCGCCGTGGTCAACAAGCCGCAGGGCATGGTGGTGCATCCCGCGCCGGGCCACGCGCGCGGCACGCTGGCGGGCGCGCTGCTTACCGCGCTGGACGATCTCTCGGGCGTGGGCGGGCAACTGAGGCCGGGCATCGTGCACCGGCTGGATAAGGATACCTCCGGTTTGCTCGTGGTGGCGAAGAACGACGCCGCGCATGCCGCGCTTTCCGCGCAGATGGCCGATAAAAGCGCGCGCCGCGTCTATTCCGCTATCGTGCACGGCAATATCAAGGAAGACACGCTGGACATCGATAAACCTATCGGGCGCAGCCGCAGCGACCGCAAGAAGATGGCGGTGGATGCGCGCGGCCGCCGAGCCGTCACACACATCACGGTGCTGGAGCGTTTTGGAGATTTTACCTACGTCAGCGCGGCGCTCGAAACGGGCCGTACGCACCAAATCCGCGTACACCTCGCCAGCCTCGGACATCCCGTTGCGGGCGACCCGGTATATGGCCCGAAAACCGCGCGGCTGCACAAGGACGGGCAGCTGCTGCACGCCGGGGAACTCAGCTTCATTCATCCCGCAACGCGCGAGCGCGTCACGTTTACCGCGCCGCTTCCCGGTTATTTTGCCAACGTTCTCACAACTCTGCGCAGCATGCACTGACGTACTATGCGTACGCTATCCAAGAGTGGAAAATTGTGATATAATTGGTGCATCATGATGAAAGGAAGCCGGAATATGAAAAGGGCAGACCGATGGGTTTTGGTTGCGCTGGCGGTGTTCTGTCTTGCCGGGCTGGGTGGCTGCGGACCGCTGCCGGGCAGTTCTGACAGCGCCGCGCAGACGTCCGCCGTGCCGACACCGACGCCGGTATCCACTCCGAAGCCGGAGCATGTGCTGCCGCCAGGTTTCAGCGAACGGATGCGCTTTGAAGCGGACACTGATGGGGACGGGCAGCTCGATATTATCGTATTGGCATTGACAGCCGATGACGAAGCCCAAATCGGCCTGCTCAAAACAGATGGCTACGACTATATTGCCGCGGGTGAAGGCACGTTTACAGACGCGCACATTGCCGCCACGCCGAATGGGGCCCCCTGCGTACTGGTCACTTCCGATTTGGGCTCCGACGATTATGTGACCCGGGTAGTTGCGTTCAGCGCGAACACGCCTGAGCTCAAGGGAGAAGCGATCGCGTACGTCGAAGAAGCGGAGGGCGCTCATGTGGTGCTTGCCAGCGTCACGGAGGCGATAGGCAGCTGGTTTTATACGCGAGAGTATATGCTTTCGGAAAGCTTCGCGCTGGAGCCGGTATCGGAGATGCGTATCGATGCGCAAGCCGCAGAACCGCTGCATACCATTCGGACGCTCCCTGTGGAAGTGCTTCTGGACGGCGAGTATGCCGCCGATACGCTTCCTGCTGACATGCTGCTCTATCCGACGGCGACAGACGGTAAGACATACCTCAGCTTTACGCTGGAGGACGGAACCGAGGGCAGGGTACTTTTCACCCGCGGCGAAGACTATATGACCCAAATCAACGGGCTTCCGGAAGAAGACTACTTTGA
The DNA here is from genome assembly GCA_023460085.1 of Bacillota bacterium. GTDB lineage: Bacteria > Bacillota > Clostridia > Christensenellales > SZUA-584 > JAEWCC01. The sequence continues at coordinate 164,298 of JAEWRI010000043.1, forward strand.
CAACCTCGACTACTGGGATTAAGAGGGCGGGTTGAATAAAGGAGCGTGTATGAGATGAAAAGAACACGGATGCTGGCTGGTGTTCTGGTGCTGCTGTGTCTCGCGGAGTTCGCGGGCTGTGAAGCGCTGCAGGATGCGTCTGCTGAGGAGTCCACGGTCAGAGAAGCTTCGTCTGAAATTTCCGCACCTTCCGAATCGCCCGCTGCTTCGGGTACGCCTGCGCCTGCACCCACGGCTACGCTGCCTCCCGGAGTGAAGGAGGAAGCCCGATTTTATGCCGATCTGGATGAGGACGGGGCGGAGGAGGCGATTGTCGTATGCAGCACAGAAACCGGTAACGTAGAAGAAAACTGTGAGATTTGTGTCTCCGTATTGGATGAAACGGTGCACACCACAGAGTATGGAGAAGGTTTTTTTGAAAACGCGGTTTTGACTGATGCAGAATCCGGTGAGCCCTGTGTGCTGCTCGTTTGCTACGACGATGTCGGCATCAATCTGGTGACGACACCCTGCTCTTTTGACGGTCTGACGCCGGTGATGCACGAGTGGGTATATGGCTCTGTCGTGGCGGCGGAAGACAGCAGCGTGACACTGCGGGACTGGTGTGACGCCATCGGAAGCTGGGATTATACGCGCGAATACGCGCTCTCCGGAAGCTTCTCGCTGGTGCCGGTTTCGGATATGTACATTGTGCTGGAAGGGCGGGAGCCGCTTCGCACCATTCGGAATTTACCGGTGGAGATGCTGGTGAACGGCGCATATACGGAAGCAACGCTGCCGGCGGATACACTGATTTATCCCGCGCGGACGGATGCAGAGACGTATCTCGGCTTCACGCTGAAGGATGGCAGAGAAGGCAGGGTGCTGTTAACGCGCGACGAGGATTACATAACCACCATCGAGGGACTGCCGGAGGAAGAATACTTTGACAACATTGAATACTGGAACTAGGGAAGAGCAGATGGCGATATTGCAGAGCAACTCGCTGACGGGGGAACAAATTGCGCAGGTGCGGACGCTGGAGGCGGTGTGTGCGCGCTCGGACGGCGCGGAGGCGAGGATTTCGCTGGACAACGGCATCAATGCGGAGCGTGATATGGACAGCTTCTTTTTGCTGTACGAACACGATACGCTTCTGGGCCTTGTGAGCGTGTTTGCGCCTACCAAGGACGTGGCGGAGATCTCGGCCTGCGTGCATCCCGCGCACCGCTTACGCGGGTACTTCAGGCGGCTGCTGGAGCGAGCCAGCGCAGAGGTGAGTAAATACGGATACAAAAAGCTGCTTCTCGTGCACGAGGCCTCCACGCAGGATGGTAAGGCCGTAGCGCAAAAGTGGAATCTTGCAGTGGAGCATTCGGAGTACAGGCTGCGCTTTACGGATGCCGCGTCGTTCCGCGGAGCGCGAAAGCTTACGGTGCGGCCCGCGCGCGAAGAAGATATGGCTGCGATGGTGGGCGTCAGCATTGATGCTTTTGAGGAATCGGAGGAGGATGCGCGCCGTCAAATTGAGAAAGGCTTTCGGGACCCCACGCGAAAGAATTATATCGCGCTCGCCGATGGCGAAACGGTGGGAATTTGCGGTGTAAGCACCGCGGATCCGGAGCAATATCTCTTTGGTATCGGCGTGGCTTCAAACCGTCGGGGCAAGGGCTATGGGCGAGATATGCTGGAGCAGGTAATCTCATTGCTGCGGAGCGAGAGCGACCGCGTGATAGAGTTGGAAGTGGACAGTGAAAACGCGCGCGCGTTTCAACTGTATATTACAAGCGGCTTCGAAGTGCGCTCGCAATATGATTATTATGAAGTGGGAGCTGCTGAATTTATCGGCACAGACTGATTCGACGTACGCAGATGCGGTCAATCTTTTAATTGACATTTGTGCAGGCGTTGTCTATAATACTCGTGTGTTAAAAAACTCCCGTTTGGTGGATGTTTCACATCCGTGGAGTCGGGAGGGAGGGTAAGCAGTGGCGGAAATACGCGTTGGTGAAAACGAGTCTTTGGAGAACGCCTTAAAGCGTTTTAAGCGCCTGACCGCGAGGGAAGGGACGCTGGCGGAGCTTCGCAAGCGTGAGCATTATGAGAAGCCGAGCGTCAAGCGGAAGAAGAAGGCGGAAGCGGCTCGCAAGCGCAAGCACTGAGCAAAACATATGCGAATAAGCCCGGAGCGAAAGCTCACGGGCTTTTTGATGTTTGAAAACGAAATGCCGCTCTTTTCTATAACGCGCGATAGAGATAATGTACGTCGGAGCGCAGTTCCCAGCCCGCCGAAACCCAGAATTCCTCCGAACCGGGGTTGCGTGTGGTAATGTGCAAAAATGCGCCTTCGATTCCTTCCGCGCGCAGCGTTTCCAGGGATCGGCGCTGCATGGCATCCGCAATACCCCTGCGGCGGAAAGCAGGGGCCACCGCGGCATGAAACAAGGAGCCGCGACGCCCGTCGTGCCCGCAGAGCAGCGTGCCTGCCAGATGCCCGCCCGCCGTAATCGCAACGGTGCTGAGACCGGGATTGCGCCGAAGATACCGCGCGATGATCTCCGGCGTTTCGTTGTAGGCGGAGGAGTCCGGGCGGAAGCATTCCTTCCAGAGCGCGATGGCGGCGTCGATGTCTTTCTCCTCCATCACGCGGATGATGATGTCTTGTGTCATGGGTGTCTCCTTGGTGCGGATGTAAGCATCATGTGTTTGTCAGGGCAATATCGGCAGCAGGCCTTTCGCGCCACAGAGAGGCCAGCGCGGCCCCGGCCAGCAGCGCGGTGAGTACGGGTGTGAACAATCCGATACACAGCACCGCGGTAGTTGCGGCGCATATGCCGCATGTCCGCCGCTTCCTTCCAAATGCACCCCATATGGCCGTGATGCTGCCCGTCATTCCGGCAGTGCCTCCAACAAAATAACAAAAGTGAATTTCACTTTCCCACAGCGAGAGACTGCGAGTTCCGGCGACGCCGAGAAATGCGCAGAATACCGAGGCGATGAGTGCCAGTATGGCCGCGCTGAGACTGATGGCTGTTATCGGTCGGGGTATGGATACGGTCTCCGATTGCCGCGTAGCCAGCATGAAAGCGAGAACCGCGCAGGCGATGAGCAGCAGCGCCGGGATTATGCCAACGATAGAGGGTATGCACAGCAGGGCAGATGCCATGAACATCGCGCCAGCCAGCGCACCGCGGCGTATCAGCACAACGCCCGCGATACCTGCGGCCGCACCCAGCACGGCAAGCCCGGCCGGCACCAGATACCAAACCTCGTGCGGATCCAGCGGCTTCGTATTCAATTCAGCGTAGAGCTCCGGATCCCGGGGTATTAACTCTCCGAATTTTGCCCAGCTCAACCCAATGCCGTGGCTGACCAATGCGCAAAAAAGCGCCAGAAACACGGCCAGTATGCCCAAAATGCGTACGGAAATCCTCATTATAAGCGCCCTCTTCGCTGGAGACAAACCATCACCCGCGGTGTTGTAGGCAACTTCCGCAGTCCGGGTACTGCACGGTATCAGCCCTGCGGGGTGCCGTCCGTCGGGGTGCTGCCTGGCGCTGCGGGTGCATTCTGCTGCGGCGGCTGAGGCGGATACGGTGAATAAGCCGAATACGAGTATGGCTGAGGGGGATAAGGCGCGTAAGGCTGCGGCGGGTAAGGCGGATACGCGGCGTAAGTCTGGTTTGCGGGCGTCTTCTCCTTCATGAAAGAAAAGATGGCGGCAAGCACAAACAGTATGGAGAAGCTCAGCACCGCCGCGATGATCAGCAGCACGCCTGCCGCGACACTTTTCCGTCTGACGAGCAGACCGCCTGTCAAGCCGACCGCGCCGGCTGCGATACCACAGATGCCCAGCACCACATACATCGTGCGCATGAATTCAAAGAATGCCTCCCGAGCGATACCGGTGATGTCGATATCGTAGTAGAAAAAGAGGTCGCCGCTGCCCAGCGGACCGCTGAGGGCGAGAAGGAAGACGCCTGTCACCAGAGCCAGAGCGCCTCCGATGATACCAAGAACCATGCCGGCTGTTTTCATACGATACCTCCTGATATGGAAATGGGGGCCTGCGTTTGCACACCCCCATTATACGCCGCATAGGCTCGGATCACAAGCCGCGGCGGTCAGCCCTCGGTTACCTTCTGTGCGCGCTTCAGTGCACGGATCCGCCGCGTGAGCCCGAAGTACAGGAAGGAAAACAACACGAGCAACACACCCAGCATACAGGCGCAGGCCAGATTGACGGTGGACAGGGGCGGCACCATCACGACAGCGAGGTTCATGGCAAACCCGACGAACTCCAGAATGACGAGCCCCAGCCAGAATGCGCGCACTCTGCGCAGATGCGCGATACGCGACGCGTTGTCCGTGTACAGTTCGAACGGACCATTCGCGGCTTTTTTACGGAAGAAGGCCCAGCGCATATACGTCGCGACACACTCCGCGCCCGTGCTTTCCACAAACTCGATGTAGCGTCGGCTTTCCGGATGCGACGCCAGATGGTCCAGCAGTTCGATGCGGCAGATGTATTCGCCCGGTGCGCTTTCTTGAAAAACATACCGGCACCATGAATAGTCGGTCAGCGCGAGTCCCTGTGCCGCAAGCTGATTCAGCCAGCGTTCCTCCCTTTCAAAATTCCAATAGGCTTTTCGGATGACATGTTTCATTGTTCGGTACCTCCTGTAACAGCGCGGCCATTATCAAGCAGCTCTTCCAGCCGCGAGATTTCCGCTTCCACCGCGTTGCGACCCTGAGTTGTGATGGTATATTCTTTTTTTCGGTCGCCGCTTTCGCCGCCGCAAGGTGCTATCCAGCCCTTTTGAACCAGCGTGGACAGCGCGCCATACAACGTACCCGCACCCAGCGACACGCGGCCGTGGCTCAGCGCCTGCACGCACTGCATGATGCCATAGCCGTGCATCGGCTGGTGCAGTGCCAGCAGTATGTAATACACTGCTTCTGTCAGCGCGCTTGAGGACATTTCTGCCATGTCTTTACCTCCAATATGTCGCATTACGATATAACGGTAGACGGTATATCGTATGACGATATAATAACGTCCGGTAGCATATCTGTCAATACCCGCGCATAAAAAAAGTGAGCGGCATTGAGCGAAAGCGCCGTCTATGATGGCAAAAAAACGGAGGCACTATCATGGCACAATCAAAACGCATCAGCGGGCAGGAGATGGACAGCGCCGAAAGAACAGCGTATTCGGCGGAAAGGGACGGAAAATGGGACATCGATATGGGCGTTATACAGGCTCGTATCGGCGAATATCTAAAGGCTGCGGAGGAGGCAGGCTGCTACAGCATATCCGGGCTTTGCATCGCGCTGGGGATAACGCGCGAAACACTGCGGTTGTGGCGCATGGGCTACGTCAGCGTGGAGGATGAGCAGCGCGCCCGCGTGCTTCCCAACGCGGAGCTTGCCGAAGCGGTGGCGCGGGCAGAGTTATATGTGCACCGCTATTGGGAGGAGTGCGGAGAGTCCAAACTGCAGAGCAAGCACACCAAACTGCTGGAGAGTGCGGGCGTGGTAGGGGATACTCCGAAGAAATCCAAGCCGGTGGTGTACGATTTGGGCAGCTTTAAGAAGTACGCAAAATGACGCTGAAGCCGTGATGGTATATTTATTTCGTTGACATCCCTGCAGGCCGCTTATATGATGGATTCCAGCGGCGCATAAGATATGCCGCATTTTTCTCAACAGGGAGACGGGATGGACAACAGGAGACTGGTATTGATGGCCCACACGCCTGTAGGCAGCGCGATACTTCGGCTGGCGCTTCCTACGATGCTCGGTATGGCGGTGCAGGTGCTGTATAATTTGACCGATACGTTTTTTATTGGGCTGCTGCGGGATACGAATCTCATTGCCGCGGTATCGCTTGCGACGCCGCTTTTTATGGCGATACAGGCGGTGGGCAACATATTCGCGGTGGGATCGGCGAGTTATGTATCGCGCAAACTGGGAGAAGGGGATTTTGATGAGGCCAGGCATACCACCGCGGTGGCATTTTACTCCTCCATTATCGTGGGTGTGTTGCTGACGGGGCTGATGCTGGCCTTCAAGACCCCGCTGCTGTGGGGGATTGGTGCGAGCGAAGCAACCATTGCGCCCACGGATGCGTACTTCACGGTGATCGCCGCGTGCGGTGTGCTGCCGGTGCTGCAGGTGAGTCTGGCGGGGCTGGTGCGCAGCGAGGGCGCAACAGTCAAATCCACAGTGGGTCTTGTCATCGGCGTGGTGAGCAACATCGTGCTCGACCCCATATTTATCTTTGCGCTGGACCTGGGAATTGCGGGCGCGGCCTGGGCCACCATCATCGGCAATGCGATAGGCACGGGGTACTATCTGCTGCATTTCCGTTCAAAAAAGACGCTTCTCTCCATACGGCCGCGGGACTTTAAGCCGTCGGCGCGTATATATGCGCAATCTCTGAAGATTGGGCTTTCCTCCGCGGTCAGCACCATGATCATGGGCTTGTCGATGGTGGTTGCGAATAAGCTGGCGAGCCAGTACGGCGACGCCATCGTTGCGGGGAATGGCGTGCAGATGCGCGTCAACAGTGTCTGTATCATGCTGATGATAGGCATGGCTCAAGGGTATCAGCCCTTCGCGGGGTATAACTATGGCGCGAAGAATTACCATCGTCTCATCAGCGGCCTGAAGACGACGATGCTTTACACCACGGTGCTGGCCTGTTTTTTCACACTGGTTTTCGTGCTGTTCGGACGGCAGCTGATTACAGCGTTTACAGACGACCCGGCGGTAATTAAAGCAGGAACGCGCATTATTCATGCGTTTTGCTGGGGCGCACCCTTTATCGGTATGCAGATGACCCTGATGACCACATTTCAGGCCAGCGGCAAAGCCGTACGCGCGATGCTGATATCGCTGGGGCGGCAGTGCATACTGTACTTTCCGCTGGTGCTGCTGCTGAATCAGCATTTTGGCTTTGACGGGTATATCTTTGCGCAGCCTGCCGCCGATGTGCTGACGACCGTTGCGGCGCTGCTGCTCAGCATTTCGTTCATTCGGGAGTTGCGAGCACGGGATTTGGCGCAATCCTGCGAAGCGCCACAACCGCAGCCCGATCTGTGATGATGGCTGCATAAACCACGTTCAGTGCGGGTACAATACAGTATCATTTTGTTGAAGAGAGGGAAAGCGATGAAAGCAACTATCGACAGAGACGGATGCATCGCCTGCGGGCTGTGTGCGGAAACCTGTCCGGAGGTTTTCCGGATGGCGGATGACGGGCTGGCGGAGGTATATGTGGACGAAGTGCCCGAGGAGCAGGAGGACACCGCAGCGGAAGCCGCGGAGGACTGCCCTGTGAACGTGATTTCAGTCGAGGAATGAGGTCGGGTATATCACCAACAGCAGCGCCCTGTGAAAGCAGGGTGCTGTTCTTCTGCCAGGGCAGCAGCACCATCAGGAGTAAAACATGCCAAACGGAGATGCGCGCCCGCTCAAGCTTTATGCCGATATCGCAAGGGCGTATTTAAGAAGCAAAAAGGTTTATCGGTATCGCATGAAGAAGATACAGGATATGGACGACGAAGAGGTGGGCCAAAAATGCCATTGGTGGTGCGAGGAGAATGGACTCACGGACGAATATACCGCTTTTAAGGAGAGTGACCTTTTTAAGCGGCACTGCGATTAACCGAGCGCCAAAACCATACTGAACGTGTCAATCCTTAAAAGGAGCAATGAAAAAGCCTCTTCACCAATGGAAGAGGCTTTTCAGCATTTATGCTTCGACCGATTTGGCGGCGCGGCGCGCTTTGCGCTTCTTTGCCCCGCGGACGATGAGTATGGGCGTAAGCACGACGAGTGCAATCAGCACCAGCGCGATGCCATAGAGTATCCACGCAATGGTGTTGGGATGAGAGATGGCGCCCCAGAGTCCGCCCGAGGTATCCGCGGTTTTTCGGCCCTGCGGCTGTCCGTACTCGGAAGGAATGACGCTGACGCCGTCCTGCTGTTCGAACGAACCGAGGTAGGACACTACCGACTCCCACTCCTTAATTTCGTGACCGTCCTCAGAGTAGATAATCTGGTTGCTGAAATCCGTTACGGGTTCCCCGTTTTCATCCTTGGGCGTGATGGAGAGTATGCCAAAGGATTTCTCTTTGACATAGGAGAGCATCTGCCCGGAGTACAGGCTGCATACCACACAATAGAGGTGATCCGACTCAATGGCTTCGGTGCTGCCGTCGCCGCGGAGCAGCTGCGCATCCACCACCTTGTTGAATATCAGAGAATTGGGGTTGTAGATGGATTTCATGCCCGCGAAGAAAAGCTGCGCGTCGCTCATGATGCCCGCCACGGATGCGTCCACCTCACAGACGTTTTTGAGCTCCCAGCCGTAGAGGTACACTGCAATCAGCGGGTAGCCTACCTTGCCATCCGGGCCGGTGCCGAGTGAGAGGATCTTGAAGGCGTCGGCGACGGTGATATCCCCCTGGTTGATGGTGGCGCGAATGATGCCCATCGGCAGCACGGCGACATCGGGCCGCGGTATGCCCGCCTGTTCCACCGCGTACATATAGGCGTCTACGATGATGTCGCCCAGCGCGTAATCATCCGGTTTTGCATACATGTCATTGATGTTGGTGTACTGGTAGGGCGAATACGCGATGACCTGATCGTAGGTGTAGCCGTAGGGCGCGAGGTAATCACCCACGAGCGCCTTGAACGCCTCCACCTTGGCCTGCACCGCCGCGTCGCCTTCGATGGAGGCATCGATGGGCCGCAGCGCGTAGTCCTGCACCGTCCATACGCCGTTGACCTGCGCGATATCCATCTCACCAAGGTACGCGCTGTCGGAGCCGCACGAGGCGATGATGGTGTGTCCCACGATGATGGGCTCCTGCAGTATGGTGTGCGTATGACCGCTGATGATGACGTCAATTTCCGGTACAGCCTTCGCAAGCTGCTCGTCCTCGGAGTCCGCAAGGTTCTCCTTGGTGCCGGAGTGCGAGAGGCACACCACGAGATCCACCTTTTCCTCCTCCTTGAGCACTTGCACCATGCGCTTGGCCGCATCCTTGATATCCTCGAATACCGCCGGTGCCGACATGGGCGCATTGGCGACCGCTTCTGCACCGAGCATGCCGAATATGCCGATGCGGCAGCCGTTCTTTTCCACGATGGTGTATTCCGTGACGCCGTAATGATCCATCGCCGCGCGCAGCGCCTCGGACTGCGCGTCCGTGCCGGGCAGCGATATGTTGGACATGACGAAAGCAGGCAGTTTGTCGCCGCTGTCCGCCGCGGCGTTGAGGCTTTCGCTGAAGCCATCAATGGTGTAGTCAAACTCGTGGTTGCCCACCGTTGTCGCGTCGTAGCCCATCATGCCCATCAGCCGCAGCTCGGGCGCTTCCGTGGATTCCACGGTCTGGAACAGCGTGCCCATGGAGTAGTCGCCCGCGTCCACCACCAACGTGCTGTCCGGCTTTTCACTGCGGGCCTCGTTGATGGCGCTGGCCAGCCGCGCGAATCCGCCCGCGTCCGCAAGCTGACCGCTGGCGTCAGGGGCCTGGGCAGGTTCCAGAGATGCGTGCAAATCGTGTGTGAAGAGGATGCGTATGGAGCTGCCGTCTGCAGCGGCTAATGCCGAAGGGATCCCCGTGACAGCCAATGTCAGTGCCAGCAGCACAGATAAAAGCTTTACTGCTTTTTTCATAACTCCAACTCCTATTGCCTTTTGATTATGGATAACGTATTTTGTACAAATCATTATACACCTCCGGGACCGTATGCACAATCGCATTGCAGCGCATTGCGCGGCTTTCTGACGCACATACTGATAAGAAGACGGCAGGAGGAAAGGTTGTGCGGATTGGCGGGCTGTGGAGTCCGGAAGCGTATCGCGGTGCGCACCGGCGCGGCGGATATTTCGAGGGCTGGTATTTCAAGCTGATTGACGCGAAGCGGGAGAACGCTTTCGCCGTGATACCGGGCGTATCATTGGGGAACTGCGGGGATGACGCGCATGCGTTTGTGCAGTTTATCGACGCGTCGCAGGCGAGTACCGCGTATTTCCGCTTTCCGCTCAAAGCATTTGAGGCGGACACGCGGCGGTTGGTTGTACGTGTTGGCCGGAACGTATTTACCGAGGACGGCATCACGCTCGATCTGGAGCAAGAAAGCGCACGCGTACACGCCGCGGTGCGGTTCGATGCCGTAGAGCGCTATCCGCGCAGCATTTTACATCCGGGCATCATGGGGCCTTTTTCGTTCGTGCCTGGCATGGAATGCCGCCACGACGTGATCCACATACGTCACGCGCTGGAGGGCAGCCTGACGGCGGGCGGACGGAGAATCGACCTTGCCGGCGGCGAGGGGTACATTGAAAAGGACTGGGGGCATTCATTTCCCCAGTCGTGGGTATGGCTGCAGGCGGGGCACTTCTTGCAGCCGGGAGTATCCTTCATGCTCTCGTTTGCGCGCATCCCATGGCTGGGCCGCAGTTTTCCGGGTCTGATCGCGTTTCTCAAAACACCTGACGCTTTTTTCCGGCTTGCGACATACAACGGTGCGCGCATGACCGCGCTCTCGCTGAAAGACGGCACGCTGAGCGGGCGTGCAGAACGCGACGGAGATTTGCTGGATTTTGAAGCCGTTTGCGGGAAGAGCGGGCTTCTGAAAGCGCCCAAGGGCGGTGCCATGTCGCGGGAGGTAGAAGAGTGTATCACAGCGACGCTGCGGCTGCGGCTCCGGCGCAGCGATGAACTCCTGTTTGAGGGCGAGAGCGTGGCGGCAGGCATGGAGGTGTGCGGCAAGCCGGAGGCGTTGCTGTAAAGACACAAGACAGCTGCTTACGGGGATATCCCTGGCTGCGTCTGAAAGGGAAGCGTCCCATAGCATCGCGCTGCTCGTCACCCATTCAAACATTTTTTATATAAGGCTGATAAAAAGAGGATATTGGCCATTTTTATAGAAATACCTGATTGAATATATTATTGGAGCTGCTGTCTTGAAAAGCAAAAAAGCCATAGCGGCGCTCTTTTTGGTTGCCATGCTGTTGGGGATGATTTCCTGCATAAGTCCGGGAGTGGTTTTGGTGTCAACAAGCGCTTCGGCTTTACCGCAGTTTTCCGCATCCCCCACGCCGGCTGCTGCGCCGACGGTGCAGCCTTCCGGCGGGGCTCATGTGACGGCGGTGGTGACGCCTTTCCCGGAGCCGCGCTATGTGTCGCTGCTTTTCGCAGGCGACGTGATGGCACATAAGAAACAAATCGACTGTCACCGTTTTGGCGCGATGTACGATTTCACCGACGATTATATCTATATTCAGGAGATCATATCCGCGGCGGATATCGCGGTGGTCAATCTGGAAACTCCGATGGCGGGCGAAGGCCCATACGCGGGGTATCCTCATTTCAACGCGCCGGACAGTCTTGCGGACGCGCTGCTGTACGCGGGGGTGGATGTTATCGCCACGGCGAACAATCATGCCCTGGATCAGGGAATCGGCGGCGCGATTCGCACATGCTCGTTTCTGCGGAACGCGGGTTTTGAAGTCGCAGGCACGGATTCCGGTGAAGGCGGCACAAAGTACGCGCTGGTGGAACGAAACGGGATACGGATTGGCTTCGTCAATTTTACGAACTCTCTCAACGACGGGTATCCCGAGGAGGCAATGCCGTACGTCAACTGCCTGCATGATGCCGACGGCACGGAACGGGGCTATCAGGCGCTGGAGGGGGAGATCTCGGCGCTGAAGGCGCTGGGGGCCGATTTCATTGTGGTATACATGCACTGGGGAAACGAGTACCAGCTGCAGGCCAATGAGACGCAGGAGGCCATGGCGAAGACCATCGCGGATATGGGGGCGGATCTCATCATCGGTTCGCATCCGCATGTGCTGCAGAACGTCGCGGAATACACTTCGCCTGTTACCGGGAAAACCGTACTGATCTACTACTCATTGGGGAATCTGGTGTCCAATCAGCCCTACGGGTATGGGCCGGGCCGTGGAAACTGTGAAACCGGCGCGCTTGCGCTGATACGGCTGGCACGGTTGGGCACCGGCAGCGTCGGCATCGATGCCGCGGGTTACCTGACGACGTATGTGCTCAAGCCGGATGTCGTGCACGAATACGTAGTGGACGGACAAATCCAGTCCCGAAGCACCAGAGCATACTATATCGTGCCGTCGGCGGCGGCACTTGCGGATCCGGCTTCGTATATCGGCGCGGAGGGAGCGTGTTTGGATCATATTGGGCAAAGCATAGAGAATGGCCGGGAACTGCTGGGCCAGCCCGGAGGGGATTTAGCGCACTTCAATTTCAGAGAATACGACGCGTTTGAATGGTGAGCCCCTGCGAAGCCTTTCTCCGAATGTAGGTTTGTCAAACATGTTGGACAGTATAGGAGCGCAGATAATCGACTGGTGAACGCCAACCGAGTGGACGCATGGGAATCTTGTTGGAACGGTATCGATAGACTTCAAGCTGCAGCTTGAAG
>JAEWRI010000044.1 GCA_023460085.1 Bacillota bacterium
TCCCGCCTTCGGCACCATTGACAGCTTAGTTTGACATCAGAATTTTGCATCAGGTCTGACATCTTTGTGTTGGCAGCGGGAAAGACATCAAGGGGTAAAGTTTCAGGAGAGACCGTCGGAGTAATCCCGGTCTCTCCTATATACTCCTCTTATTCTTTTATCGAGGATACACGCCTATAGTTGCATTTGCCGAAGCAAACCGCCGCTCGTACCGTTCCTCTGTTTTCTCTTATTTTATCTAAAACTTTCATCGCTTCCTCCTTAATAGAATTAGGAAGCTAATGCAGCATGAACATTATAAAATTGTCAATGTTCTGATATGTTACCTTAAGTGTATCAGCTTCCGTTTTATAATCAAGGCTGTGAAATATCTTTGCTCGTTATATTGGTATTCTTTGATCTCGCTTTAAAAGCGGTAGTTCATTTTGTGAGGGTTTCGATTTTCGGGACTCTCTCCTTATATACGAAAAAACTGACCTCTGTTTTACGGAGGTCAGCTAATGCCGCATCATATTTATTTGCTATCTGGGCTATATGCCATATGAACTAAGAAAATCATTCAAAAGATTCAGGCACACCTTCTTGCGATACTCTGCGGAGACGCGCCCTCTAATGGGCACGATCGCCTGTTCAAATGCTGACATATAGGCGTCCTTGATCTCTTTAGCCTGCGCAACGGTTTTCCCAATGAGCATCGCGTCAATATCCTCACGGCGGATAATCACATCGCTCACCGCACCAAACGCGGTCGCACAGTGCTTGATTTCGTCATTTTCAACATGCATCAGCCCCGCAAACGCGGTGCGTGAAATGGCCAGCGCCTTTCGCGCGCCAATTTTCTGATAATAGTAGTGATCCAACCACTGTGTTGGTAATAAAACCTCAGTTATTATCTCATCATTGCGAAGAGCCAGTTTTTTTCTGCCTAGGTAGAACTCCTTGATAGGCAGAGTTCGCTTACCCGATATGCTTGCCAGCGTCAGTTGCGCATCCGCCACGAAAAAGACCAGTGCGCTGTCCGCCTTGGCGCTGCCGTTTGCGATATTGCCGCCGATCGTCCCTTCGTTACGTATGGCGGGAGCAGCAATGAGCCGCAGTGCCTCCTTAAGCAGTGCTGGTACCAGCGGATGCTCAATGAGTTCGGTAAAGGTGCAGCCTGCGCCAAGATGCAAAAAGCCATCCTCCAGCGCGATGCGTTTCAGCTCAGGCACGCGATTCAGGAACAGATACGCACCAGTCCGGTGCTCTTCGATCATCAGGTCAGTGCCGCCCGCGTAAGGTATGACGTCGTGCGCGGCGCGTATTTCCAGCGCTTCCTTCAGGGAAGTCGGCGTATATCCGTTTACCATAATCCTGCGCCCTCCTTAGCGGCAATCTGTATCGCCTTGACAATCGCGTTATAACCTGTGCATCGGCAAAGGTTCCCGGACAGGCCCTCGCGGATTTGTTCTTCTGTCGGGTCGGGGTTTTTCACCAATACGCTTTCGCTGGCGAGAATCATCCCCGGAATGCAGAACCCGCACTGCACGGCGGACACGGAGGCATACGCATCGTCAAGAACCTTAAACCGCTCCGTCTTGCTGTACCCTTCGATGGTCACCACACTGCTCCCGTCCACTCTGCCCATGGCCACCATACAGCTGTTGACAAGCTTGCCATCCAGCAAAACGCTGCACGCGCCGCATTCGCCTTCCTTGCAGCCGCACTTTACACCAGTCAGCCTGTATTCCTCGCGGAGGACGTCCAGCAGGCGATCGGTAGCGTTGCCCTCATAAATGATTTCTGCTCCATTCAGCTGAAATACTATTCCCTGCTTCATTTCAACCAACCTCCTTTGTCTTTGAACGGGTGCGGAGCAACGCATCCTCCGCGCTGAACGGTATATGGTTGATTCCGATACCCAGCGCCTGCTCCATGGCGGACATATACGCGCCGGGGACGCCCACAAGCGGCAGCTCGCCCGCGCCTTTCGCACCGTAGGGGCCGTCCGGATACTCTTCCACATGCATGTGAACCTGCATCACCGGCATATCCACGGACGTTGGGATGATGTAATCCGAGTAGCTGTTGTTCCGAATGCGGCCCTTGGCATCCGACGCCATCTGTTCCATGCTGGAATAGCCCAGCCCCTGCATCAAACCGCCTTCCATCTGGCCCACCACGATGTTCATATCGATCGGTGTGCCGACATCGAAGCTGGCCCATGCGCCCACAACCTCGTTGACGCCGGTCAGCATATCCACCTGCACCTCCACTGCACAAACCGCCCAAGCGTATGTGGGGTAGGCATCACCCTGGAATTTTTCGATATAGAACGGGATGACGAAATCCGGTTCCTTGAACCGCTCCTCCACAACTTGGTCCTCGCCCTGCCTCCACTCGCTGCGCAGGCGTATCGCGGCGCGCCGCAGCAGTTCGCCCACGGTCATCAGGCTTCTTGAGGCAACCGTCGGCCCGGAATCGGGAACCCGGTCCGTATCCGGGTTTTCGTAAAAGACCTGTTCAAGCGGGATGTTCAGCTCGTTAGCCACAATTTTGCACAGCGTGGTTTTAATGCCCTGCCCGATGTCGCTCTGGCTGGCCAGCACCTCCACGCGCCCATCCGCATATTTGTGCAGCCGCGTTGTGGCTTTGATGATATCCCGCTCGCCGCTGCCGGTGAACCCCGCGCCATGGAACCACAGGCTCATGCCAATGCCCCTGCGGTAACGCCCATGCTGCTCTGACGCGTACCGCTTGCGCTTGCCTTCAAAGCCGCTCATTTTCTCCACTTCAGCGACCATTGCGGGCAGCGGGACAGGAAAATGATATTTACCGCCCGTAGAGGTCGCGTCACCCTGCTTCACCACATGGCGTTGCTTGAAGGCCAGCGGCTCCTCGCCCAGATCCTTTGCGATGTGCTCCATCATCATCTCCACTGCAAAGAACGTCTGCGGCGCGCCGAAGCCGCGGTAAGCACCGGTGGGCACCGTGTTAGTTTTGACGGCACTGCCATGCACGCGCAAATTCTCGATGTTGTAAACACCCGGCGAAGCAATGAGGCCCCGCTGCAGCACCACGGCGGAAAGGGTGGTGAAACCGCCCGCATTGAAAATTACGTCGATATCCATGGCGCTGACACAGCCATTCTTTACAGCCACCTTATAACGGCACAGCGACGGATGTCGTTTTGATGTAAACTCCATGTCCTCGCGCCTGCCGTAGATCACACGAACGGGCTTGCCGTTGGCCTTATAGGCCGCTACAGCCACCTGACACGCAAGTATCGATGGATAGGCTTCCTTGCCGCCAAAGCCGCCGCCCGTGACATCCTGCATCACACGCACCCGATCCGGCGTGAACCCCAGCGCTTTGGCGATCGCGCCATGCACATAGTAAGGGCACTGAAGGCTTCCGTGAACGGTGGCCTTTCCATCCTTGTACTCGGCGATCATGCCCTGTGTCTCCAGATAGGCCTGTTCCTGATAGCCGGTTTCGAACTCTTCCTCGTAAACCTTGTCCGCCTCGGCGAAAGCCTTGTCAATATCCCCTTTGCCGAAATTGTAGTCAAAGAAAACGGTGTCCGCATCGCGCACATTCAGCACGGCGGGCAATTCCTCATAGACAACCTCGATTTCACCGGCGATGCGCTCGACTTCGCTCTCGTCGGGCCCGACGACCATCAGCACTGGATCACCGATGTATTCCACCGTGTTTTCGGCGTACACAGGGGTGTCGTCCTTGACGATGTGCACCTCGTTGATGCCCGGCACATCCCGGTAATCCACCGTGAAATATCCTTGCGGCAAAGAAGGTGCTTTGATGTCCAGTATCCTTGCGTGTGCGTACGGAGAACGCACGAGCTTTCCGTGCAGCATATCCTTGTGCGCAAAATCGCCCACATACATAGCGCTGCCGTTTGATTTGATTCCGTGATCCTTCTTGACGACGGATTTACTTATCTCTTTCATGTCCGGCATCCCTCCTTTATTCATCCCATCATATCTAAGACCGAATCCATCCCGGTCTGCGTCAAATGCTGTCTGCTCTCCAGATAACGCGAGAGCTTGATAAAGTCGTCCATTTTGTCGGCATCCAGAAGGCATCCCCTGTCCTGAACCGCTACCTCAACAATTCGTCCCGCGTAGCTTTGCCATATTCCGCGCAGCCCGCCCTCTCCGTCATAGGAGAGGATATCGCCGATGCAGGAGGCGCGAATCAATGGCGGATGCTTTCTGCGTCCGTCGATGGTGGGCATGGCGACTGGTGCGTCCGTGCCTGCCAGAGCCAAGGCCAGCGCGGACATCGTGCTTTCCGCCACAGCCGGCATGTCGCCCGGCAGCAGGAAAAAGGCGTCGCAGGGTGCCAGCTCGGCAATACCGGCTTTGATTGACGCCAGCATATCCGTCGTTTCATAGGCGGGGTTAAGCGCGAAACGTATTCGCTGCGCAAAAGCCTTGTCTAGCAGCTCCTGTAGCTCTCTGGCACGGAAGCCCAGCACGACAGTGACAACCTCCGCGCCGCCGCAAAATAGACTTTCAACGCTGTGCTCAACAAGCGTTTTATCACCGATGCGCATCAGGGGCTTAAAAGCCCCCATTCTGCTGGACAGCCCCGCCGCCAGCACCAGGCCGCTAAGCTTCATCGCTTTTCCTTTCTGTAATACGTATCCTGCAAGGGCAGGGACGTACGAAACCTGCCGTCGTACCGGTAATAGGCGTGCGAGCAAGCCGGGGAAGTCGGGATCAGGCACAGCTCGCCCACACCCTTGGCTCCATAAGCATAGGGCAGTTTTTCTCCCGGCGCCTGCACCAGCCTGACCTCTATCTTGGGCACATCCGTCGCACGCATCAGTCCGAGCGTCGCGAACTTCACCTTGGGATAACCATTTTCAATCGGATAGTCCTCCGTCAGCGCAAATCCGAGGCCCATCACAACACCGCCTTCAATCTGCCCTTCGACGCTTTGTATGTTGACGGGCGTCCCCACATCATACGCGGCGACAACTTTGTCAACACGGCCATTGTCATCCAGGACGACCACCTGCGCGGCATAGCTGTAACTGATGTGGCTGACGGGATTTTTCTTGGGTGTTCCCATCGGGTCGGTGATGGGCACATACTCGCCGTAAAATTCGCTGCCTTCAAGGCTTTCGAGCGAGTTTCCGTCTTTAAGCGCGGTATTGAGCTTTTCCGCAGCGCAGCGCGTCGCTTCACCGGTAATGACCGTCTGGCGCGAGGCGGTGCTAGTACCGCTGTCCGGCGTGCGGACCGTATCAGGGCGTTCATGCTCGACCAGTCGGGGATCAAGCCCCGCTACCTCACACACCATCTGCGTGCATACCGTCGCGATGCCCTGCCCCATGCAGGCCGCGCTCGTGCGAATCTTCACCCTGCCGTTTTCGATGGACAGGATACAGCGCCCCGTATCCCGTATACCAATGCCCTTGCCGCTGTTCTTAAAGCCGCAGGCAAGCCCGGCATAAGGATGCGCCTCATAAACATCCCTGATTGCCTCAAGGCATTCCGCCATGGCGCAGTTCTCATCCGCGATCTGCCCGTTTGGCAACTCCTGTCCCGGCCTAATCGCGTTTTTGTAGCGGATCTCCCACGGCGATATGCCAGCCATCTCCGCCAACATGTTGAGGTTGTTTTCCGTTGCAAAGCAGCTTTGCGTTACGCCAAAGCCGCGGTAAGCGCCCGCAACGACATTGTTGGTATATACGCTCATGCCCAGAATGTCGATGTTTTGATAATTGTATGGACCAGCCGCATGGGTGCAGGCGCGCTGAAGCACAGGCCCGCCAAGGCTTGCGTATGCGCCCGTGTCGGCGATCAACACCGCCTTCATCGCGGTGAGGTTTCCCGCCTCATCGCACGCGGTGGTAAATTCCATGTGCATGGGATGGCGCTTGGTGTGGTATAGCAGGCTTTCCTGACGGCTGAATTTTGCCTTGACCGGTGCTTTCACATGCCACGCCATCAGCGCCGCATGGTGTTGCACGCTCATATCCTCTTTGCCGCCGAAACCGCCGCCCACCAGCTTGCTTTGACAATGCACCTTTTCCTCCGGAATTTTGAGCATCGCGGCAATCTCATGCTTTTCGTCATACACGCTTTGCGCGCCGCTGTACAGCAATATTCCGTCATCGCCCTCAGGCATGGCAATGGCGCATTCCGGCTCCATAAACGCGTGGTCGTTAAAGGGCGTGTAGTATTTTTTCGTGACAACGTATTTGGATGCCCGAATCGCCGCGTCCGCGTCTCCCCTCTTCAGGGTTTCCCGGCGCAGGATATTGCCGCCTTCGTGGATCAGCGGCGCGTCGGCCCGCAGCGCATCCGTCGGCGAGGTAACGGGAATAAGCTCGGTATATTCGACATCGATGAGTGAGAGCACCTCGTCCAGGGCCTCTTCCGTTTTCGTACATACCAGCGCGATAGCGTCACCGATGTAACGCGTGATATCGCCCTCGGCAATCATTACATCCCAGTCCGGTATGATATGGCCTGTTTTGTTGTACGGCACATCCTTCGCTGTCAGTATCTTCACGCAGTCCGGGTGCTGCTGCGCCCGGCTTAGGTCAATTTTGTTCACGCGCGCACGGGGATATTTGGAGCGAAGCGCTTTTGCGTAGAGCATGCCTGGCAACACAACGTCATCCACATACTCGCCGGTTCCCAGCACCTTTTCCTTCACATCGGGCCGGATGAAACGGCGGTTCACGCCGGTGTGATCCTCTGCCGTCGGAACAGGCAGGTTATCTCGAAAATATTCTGCTGCCATGAGGATAGCGTCTTCGATTTTGATGTAGCCAGTGCAGCGGCAGATGTGGCCACGCATAGCCGTCTTGACTTCCGCACGGGTGGGAGACGGATTTTGATCCAGCAGCGCCTTGGCGCAAATCACCATGCCGGGAATACAAAAGCCGCACTGTACAGCCCCTGCTTCGCCAAAGCAGTAGACATAAACATCCTTTTCCCTGGTTGACAGACCTTCAACGGTAACAACGGACTTTCCTTGAAACTTTGATAGCATTTGGTTACAGGCCTTTACCTTCTTGCCGTCTACCAAAATGGTGCACGCGCCGCAGACTCCCTCGCCGCAACCGTCCTTCGCCGCAGTCAATCGAAGGTCCTCCCGCAGAAAAACCAGCAGCTTCTTGTCCTTTTCCGCCTGCACCCATTTGCCGTTCACCGTAAGTCCAATCAAGAGAAGCCCCTCCTTTAAGTCAAGCACGTTTTTCTGTTATAAAATAACGCTGATTTTATTATAGATGGGTGAAAATCACAGTACCAAATACTTTGTCAGAGGAACACGCCCAATCTGTGTTGACGGTAATAAAAAAACCCGGACATCATAAGTTCCAGGCTGGAATTGGTTAAGTTGAGCGGTTGTTTACTGTATTTTCGGCCTGAATGCCCCAGTCGTGCGCAAAGTCCTGTCAAAAAGCTCACCACTGAATTCCTGCACTTCTTCTTCGTAGCGCTGAAAGGCCTTGAGAAAATGGAGCCCTTCAGGCGTTAAATCGCTGCCGCTTCCCGTGCGGCCACCCTTGCGCCGGGTGATCAGCGCATAACCCAGCGCATCCTCAAGCGTATTGACGATATTCCAGGCTTTACTCACAGACATCGCCATCATGTCGCTGGCAGTACGCACCGAATGCGTTTCTCCAATCAGCAAAAGGAGAAGCTTGGCACGCGCGTTAATCAGCTCTTCCTCCCCCTCCAGACTAAGGCGCAAATACGGGTGGATGAACTTTTGTTTGTTACTTTCCAGATGCTCTCTGAGTGCGTCTGTCTGATGCACATTCAGAAGAATTCCCTCATCCGAAACATCAACCCAGCGTCTCCTGTTCTCCATTTCCATCAGCGCGCCTCGCAGCCCCTCACTTCCCTGATACGATAAAATATCGGGGATCGTGCTGTTGGCGAGCATGATCGGATGTCCGCCTTTATGATTAAAAGATGGAGTGACGATATCGCCCGGTGTTGCAAGCAGGGTTCGAAGGGTCTTGGGTGTAAACAACGGAACATTGACCGGGGCAAAAACAGTTCTTTCACTGATGTTTTTTAAAAAATCCAGCCCAATACGAACCGAGTCAAACAGCTCTGGATCTTGATATTCTTCATTATACAGGAACACCACGCCGCGCCCGGAGAGGCTGTATTTCACTTCGTCCGCCTCCACCCCTGTAACAACCACGATCGGAAACACGCCTGCCTGCTGAAAGGTCAGCACGATCTGCTGGACAACGGTGATGCTGCCAAGCTTCAAAGTGGGGCGTGTCGCTTTTTTACTCGCAGCCGCAATCAGGCCGCCTGTCTTACTGATTGGCATGATACCCCCCTTGATAGTATCTAGTCAATGTATACGGGATAAGACTTAATTTCTGGCTCATTTTAATTATAGAATAGCATATCCTTTCCAGTTGCTCAAATAATATTACCGATGCGTTCCACCTCATACTGTGCATCATGATTTAATAAAATGCAACCGGAAGAGAATACTCAATTCATATAGCAAAGCACTATACAGAAAACCCGCAATGAATATAGTATCCACTCACTTTGCAGGGTGTTGGATGTCCGATGGTCAACCTACTATCATCATACACTTCGTAGTCCAGTAAAGACGCTTGTTCAGCAACAAGATGAAGTATTAAAACCTGTTATATCAGAAATCTTTGAAAAAAATCGACACAGCTTTGGCGCACGAAAAATCCGCGCTAAACTTATGGAGCTGGGTCATATCATCAGCGAACGGCGGATACTACGTTTAATGAAGGAACTTGGTATATCTGCACGAACAAATTACCAGTTGCCTAATTCGGCAAATGACAGAGAATATAAGTATTATCCGAATAAACTTAAACGAGTGTTTACCACAGAGGCCCCTAATCTTGCCTGGGTCAGCGATATAACTTATGTCCGAGTTGGGTCTGAAGCATACTATCTCTGTGTGATTATTGAACTCTTCTCCCGAAAAGTCATCTCTTACGCTGTTACTGCGAATAATGTCGCGTCCCTTGTTATCGGTGCATTTCGCGAGGCATTCACTCTGAGGGGTAAACCACAAGGATTGATATTTTACAGCGATTTGGGGGTACAGTACACGGCTTATGAGTTTAAGAATCTCCTGCGCCATCACCAAGTCAAACAGTCTTTTTCAGCACCGGGCTCACCACATGATAACGCAGTTGCAGAATCTTTCTTTGCCTCAATCAAAAAGGAGGAATTTAAAAAACACTTCTATCTTACAGAAGCTGAACTGCTGAAAGCGGTGCGGGAATACGTTGCTATAATGGCTACAGGCCGCATCAAAGTCTATGTTTCAAAACTCCAAATCAGATTGAAGTGGAGTATGAATGTCAGATAAACCAATAAAAAATGCCTACGCGTTGGACTGTCCGATTTATACTGTCCAATTTACTGTAGGCATTCCAAGAGAAGATTCGACCCCGTCGCACAATATTGCGTCAGAATCATTTACGCGTCCTTTTGGGAGTTTTATCTTATCCACGATGTTCTCGATCTCTTGGGTTATTGATAGATCCTTACAGAAGTTGAATACAACCTCTACCCTATCTTTATAGACAATAACCTTATCGATAAATGTCTCTACCAAAATCTTCGTCATTTTGAGTGTTCCGACTTCGAGCTGATTCCTTGCAAGCCTGAACATTTTTGTGATCTCTTCTTCATTAAGCACATTTATCATCCCTATATCATAACCAATCCATCTTTTAATTTGTTACAATATCAACAAAATATAAAAATTAGTCGTTTTCTTTAATAATACACCTCCATAATTACATACATACGCGCACCGGTAACTGCCTCTGCTGCCCGGATATTTACCTGTCCCATTGTGAAAGCAAAAAAACAGCGGACCTGCCGCCCGCTGCCTCTAAAGGGTGTTTACTAAGATATGCTTTCACCAGATATTTCATACCGCCCGTTTTGGGCGAATATCCAGCACTTTCCCGTCCAGCGCAATGTGATCGATCACGCCGCAGATCGTCCAGTCGGCAATCAGCGCGTCGTCGCCGAAGAACATTCTGGCCGCACCGCCGTCAGCGTTCACCAGTACGACGTCGCCTGGCCCCGCGTCAGCACAGTCAAACGCAATCTGGCGTGAGTCCAGAGGAACTCCGTCCAAATCGAGCGGTTCAACGAGCATCAGCTTGTGGCCATAAAACTTCTCATCCTTCACCGTGGACACCACGTTGCCCACTACCCTCGCGATTTTCAAGTCCCGTCCCTTCTTATTTCGGCAATATTCCTTCCACATCGTCGTGGGGCCGCGGTATAACGTGCACGCTGAACAGTTCACCCACGCGCTTTGCCGCCGCAGCGCCCGCTTCCACCGAAGCCTTCACCGCGCCCACGTCGCCGCGCACCATCACCGTCACGAGACCCGAACCTATTTTTTCTTTGCCTATCAGCGTTACGTTGGCCGCCTTCACCATCGCATCCGCCGCCTCGATAGCCCCCACGAGGCCTTTCGTTTCCACCATGCCGAGCGCCTGCTTTTCCATAGATACTCCCTCTTTCATGTACTCAATCCGTTACAGCTCTTCATTATATGTGTCGATAAACCCGACGATTGCCGCGTCGGCAGGCACGAGCCCTCTGCGGAATATCAGTCCGGCTTCTTTGGAACCAATCAGGTATACCCAATCGTCCGGCCCCGCCTGCCTCGTCTGATCTGCAGCGACAAGGACTTTGCCCGGCCTGCCGTTCTCAAGCATCTGCACGAGCAGCAGCTTGATGCCGACGAGCCCTTCATCCTTGACCGTGGAAACCACGGAACCCACCACTTTTCCGGTATACATGGCTCACCTCCGGGTTCTTCGCCCTTACTTCTGTGCCGATTTCGCGGGCTTTTCCGCCGCGCCGGGCAAAATACTCTCCACATCGTCATGCGGACGCGGAATGACGTGTACGCTGTGCAGTTCGCCCACGCGCTGGGCTGCCGCCGCACCCGCGTCCACGGCGGCCTTTACTGCACCCACGTCGCCGCGCACCATCACCGTCACGAGACCGGAGCCTATTTTCTCCTTGCCGATGAGCGTTACATTCGCCGCCTTCACCATCGCGTCCGCTGCCTCGATAGCCCCTACGAGCCCCTTCGTCTCCACCATGCCGAGTGCTTCCTTAATCATCCGTTGTTTCTCCTTCCGCTTTGCTTATCAGAATATCGCCTGCAACATGTCCGGGTGAGGGGCCGGAATTACCGCCGTCCTCGCCAGCATGCCCTGTGCTTCTTCCATATTCTCCGCCGCCTGTACGGCAGCCTTCACATCCGACACCCCGCCGGTCAGTATCACAAACGACTTGCCGCCGAGGCCTCGCCCCAGCCGCACCTCTATCAGGGTGACATCCGCCGCTTTTACCATTGCGTCCGCGCAAATCACCGCGGAAGCCAGTGAGAACGTCTCCAGCAGCCCCAGCGCACCCGCTGCCTCCACACTGGAGCTCGCGCTGACAGCCGCTATCACCTGCTCGTGTACATTCGGGATGACGATGCTGTCTACCAGCACGTCCGCCGCGGTTTGCGCCCCGGCCGCCACCGACGCCTTCACCGATGCGACGTCGCCAGAAACCATGACGATGTATTTGCCCGCGCAGACCGCCTGCGCCGCTACGAGCGTCACCCCGGCCGCCTTAAGCATGGCATCGCCCGCTTCAATCCCTGCCGGTATGCAGTTTGTCTCGACCATCCCTATCGCATTCAACCGGATTCTCCTTTATCGTCCCGTATCTCGATATCCGTATCCGTCACCGCGCTGATGTATCCTCCGATGCTCGCGTGCAGCTTTGCGCCCAGCTTGCCCTCCGGGATATCCGCAATCAGCGTGCCCCTGCCTACCCTGTCCCCGAGCTTCACCCGCGGTATGGACGGCGCGCCGATGTGCATCTTCAGCGGAAGCCGCACCGAATTCACCGGGAGCACATCCTCTATTAAAGGAGTGTCCCTGTCGTACTGCGCCACGCCCATGCGCGCCATCAGTCGCGCCGTGGGCACTTTGACCACGTTCGCGCCCTGTTCCACGTCGCGCCGCACCTTTTTCTCCGGCCGGACTCCTTCACGCTGCAAGCCTTCCTTCATCTGTGCCATCACACGGCTGGGGGATAGCCCGAAGTTGCAGGCATAGTAGCTGCACAGTCCGCAGTCGCAGCACGAGAACACACCGTTTACGTCGCCCAGCAGCTTTCCGTCCGCCATGAACGCCGCGCGCATGGCCTTATGCGGCTCCACGCCCAGGCCCAGCGCGTTTCGCGGGCAGAGCTGCGTACACAGGCTGCACTGACAGCAAACCGCCCTTGCCAGCCGGATATCATGATTGCCTCCCGTTTTACGCCGGATCAGCGGATGCTTCGATGGGAGCACCAGCACACCGCCGGTCGTCTTGGAAATCGGCTCGTTCCAGTTGCTGCATAGCCTGCCGGTGGCGGGACCGCCCAGTATCAGCGTATACCCGTCTGCAGTTTCGGGTCCCTCCGCCGCCTTTATCAGCGCCCTGACGGGCGTACCCAGAGGCACGCGCAGCGTTACCGGGCGCTTCACCTCGCCGCCCACCGTCACGAGCCTGTCGGTCACGGGCTGTCCGTCCAGCGCGTCCGCAATCTGCGCCAGCGTACCCACGTTATCCACCACGGCTCCGACATCCAGCGGTATGCCTCCGGTGGGCACCACCCTTCCGGTCACCTCATACACGATCTGCTGCTCGTCCCCGGCGGGATAATAGTTATCCAGACAGAACAGCCGTATTGCCGACTCTCCCGCTATCGCGCGCTGCAGCGCCTCCGCCGCCTCGTGGTACTTCTTTTTGAGGCAAATCACACCTTCCCGCGCCCCGGCGGATGCCATCATGGCCTTCAGTCCGCGCACGACGCGTTCCGGATGCCATTGCATCGTCAGCCTGTCTACCCGAAGTATCGGCTCGCACTCCGCGCCGTTGGCCAGCACGATCTCCGCGCGGGATGCCGCCTTGACGTGCGTAGCAAATCCCGCGCCGCCCGCGCCCACGATCCCCGCGCCGCGAATGATTTCTGCGATATCCATGCTGCCCTCCGCTACACGATGCGGAAGCTGCCATACAACACGCACCTTCGGGAACGCGTAAACGTGCGTGCGCTGGTCAGCCCCTCTCCGGTCGGCGTGGCAATGGTCAGCGTGGCGAAGCCTTCCCCGTTGAACCCCAGCCCCGCGTAAGACGGCGCGTTCTTGACGAATATGGTGGTATCGAGCGCCCGTGCCGCTTTCGAGAGATGCGTTACGTTCTGCGAATGCATCATCGCGGTGTGGCGGCAGCCGTTTTCCGCTTTTATCGCCATGCGTATCGCGGTATCGATACAGTGCCGGATCTTCACGATGCCGAGTACCGGCATCAGCATCTCCGTGGTCACGAAGAGATGATCCTCATCCACCTCCGCGATGACCAGACGCGGGTCGCCTGTAAAGGATATGCCGCTGGCCCGCAATATCACCGCCGCGTCTCTTCCCACAAAGTCCCGGTTAATCACGTGCACGCCGTCCTTCTCGCGCAGCACCGTGCGAACCACCCTATCGACATCCGCTCCACTGATGCGGTACGCTCCTTGCCTCTCCATCTCCGCCATCAGCGGCTCCGCAACCGATTCGTATACAAATACTTCCTTTTCTGCGATACACAGCACGTTGTTATCGAAAGACGCGCCATCCACGATGTCCCGCGCGGCTTTTTCGATGCCGGCGGTATCGTCCACAATCACCGGCGGATTGCCCGGCCCGGCCGCGACTACCTTTTTGCCGGTGCGCATCGCCACGCGTACCACCGCTTCGCCGCCCGTTACCGCCAGCAGCGGCACGTCGACATGCTCCATGATCGCCTTGCCCGATTCCAGTGAAGGCTCCCTTACGGTGCACAGCAACGCCTCCGGGCCGCCCGCCGCGGCAATGGCCTCATTCAATATCCGCATGGTCTCTGCGGAAGCCCCGCGCGCCGACGGGTGCGGATTAAACACCACCGCGTTGCCGCCCGCAACCATGCTGATGGCGTTGTTGATCACCGTCGCCGTGGGGTTGGTGGAAGGCGTGATCGCGCCGATCACGCCAAAGGGCGCGCGTTCCGTGAGCGTCAGACCGAAATCGCCCGATACGGCATCCGACGTCAAATCCTCGATGCCGGGCGTCTTTTCAATCGCAAGCGTGTTCTTCAGCACCTTATCGGACACGCGCCCGTAGCCTGTCTCACTGTGCGCCAGCTCCGAGAGATGCTGCACGTTGTGCATGGCCGCGCGGCGCATCGCGCCGATCAGCCGCCCTCGCTGCTCCAGCGTCAGCCGCATCAGCTGCTTCTGCGCGGCTTTCGCCGACGCCACCGCCTGCTCCGCCGTATCGCACAGCCAGCAGGCAGACGTCCCACCCTCCGCCGCGCCCGGTCTCACCAGCTGTCTGACGGTATCCTCTACGATTCTTCTGATTTGTTCATCCGTTACGTTCATATGCATCCCCGCTTCTGCGGTCATTACCGTTCCTTCGCCTCGTATTTTCTGAAAATAACGCTGCCGCGCAGCTCCACCGAATCGATAATAGCGATGATCGCCAGATCGGAGGGTTTGCCATCCGTCAGCGCGGTCTGCCGAGAGGAACTGCCCCCCACGCACATCACAACCTCGCCTTCGCCCGCGCCCACCGTATCAATGGCTACCTGCGGTGCGCCCTTCTCCTCAAATGTCTCAATATCCAGGGGAACGACGATGAGCAGCTTGAGCCCCTGCAGCTTATCCGACTTATTGGTGCTGACCACATTGCCCCTCACCCTTGCCAGTATCATGGCTTTGCTCCTCCCTGCCCGCCGCCGATGACGACGTTCATCTCCCGTGCCCTGTCCCGCGCGAGCGGCGTTACGATCGCGCCCGGCATACACCGCACATACCCATCGCCGCGCTTTATGGCGTCGTCGACGTCCGCTTCGGTCACCAGCGCCTTTTCCTCCGGCTCTTTGCGGCGGCAGGGCACCAACGATTCCACGCTTACACCCATATCCTCTATCGACTTCAGCGTATCGCACAGCGTTTCAAAGAACGTGCCGCGCCGGAAGCGGGGCTTTTCGAAATCGAGCAGCACCGTCACCGGTCTTCCCCACAGCACCGCCTTCAGCAGCGCCCGCTCCACCGGGCCTGCATCGTCTCCGCGTGCGATGCGTTCCAGCATCCCCAGCGGCGGGAAGGCCAGTACGACCGCCTCGTAGTGCGGGAGCGCACCCAGCAGCCGCCTATCATCCGCGCTTCCCGAAAATACCCCGTGCGCGCCCTTTGGCGCTTCGCCGCCGTCCGGCAGCCAGTATGCGCGCTTATCTCCGAAGGTACGCTGCAGATGTGCGTCCAGCGCGGCTGCGTCCGGCGCGTGCTCTGCCGATATCACCAGCACACCCGGCGCTTCGTCCGCAGGCGGGGATAATCGCTGCAGCGCGCGCAGCACCGCGTCGGCTATCAATACCCTGATTTGCTGTTCGTCCATGTCCGCTCCGTCATATGAGCAGCTCGAGGAAGTCGCCGCTGCCAATCCCCGCCGCATTCGCTTCGTCGGTGTCCATATGCAGCTCCATCGCGTGCGCCCTGCCCGCGCGCACCCTCACGTTGCCAAGCACCGCCGCTCGTTCCCCGCGCTTGGCTACGCTCACCACGTCGCCCGATTGGAGGCCGAACCACCCCGCCTCCTCTTCCGACAGGTGCAGATGCCGCGCCGCCACGATCACGCCGCGCCGCAGCGTAACCTCTCCCGCCGGGCCGATGAGCCTCGCGCCCGGCGTACCGTCCAGCTCCCCCGACATGCGTACCATGGGCGGGATGCCCAGCGCAAAAGAGTCGGTCAGCGTTATCTCCACCTGCGTCTCGGCGCGCACCGGGCCCAGCACGCGCACGCCGTCCATACGGCCCCTGCCGCCAGCCAGCGTCAGCTTCTCCGCGCACGCAAACTGCCCCGGCTGAGAGAGCGGACGCTCCGGATGAAGCGCGTATTCCCTGCCGAAGAGCTGCTCCAATACTGCCTGAGAAAGATGAATGTGCCGGTTTGATATCCCGGCAGGAACATAGTATTGCTTGTTTTCGGCAAGCTGGCGAATGACGCTGCGCGCTGCCAGCCGCCGGATATCCGCTTCGTCCATCGTCAGCGCAGCTTCCGCAGCGCTTCCGTTACCGCCTGCTCCACCAGGCCGCGGATGCGCTTTTCCTCGTCAGCATCGCGGGCGGCGCTTCCCCCGCAATACCCTTCGCCCATTCCCAAATCGGATTTACCGAACTTCTCCTTACGCACGCGAAAAAGCTCGGATACCTGCTGCGGCTCCAGCCCGACCTCGCCGCCCAGCAGCCGCGCATACAGCGTGATGCCCGCGAAATGCTCCAGCGTCTCCATCTTGTAGTACGCGTCGAATACGTCCGCGCCCACGGTGAGCGCGCCGTGATTGGCCAGCAGCACCGCGTCGGAAGTCTTAATAACCTCCTCGATGGATTTCGGCACCTCCTCGGTAGTCGGCGTGGCATATTCCGTCAGCGCCACGCTGCCGATGGAGAATATCACCTCGGGCAGCGCAATTTTGTCGCACAGCTGCCGCGCCACGGCAAAGGCGGTGGCCTTCTGCGGGTGCGCGTGGCATACCGCCATCACGTCCGTGCGATTGCGGTATACGGCAATGTGCATCTTCATCTCCGAAGAAGGCTTCCTGTCCCCCGAGAGCACGTTGCCGTCGAGATCGACCTTAATCAAGTCCTCCGTCTGCATATATCCCTTGGATACTCCGGTAGGCGTAATGATCATTGCGCTTTCCGAAACCCGGACGCTGATGTTGCCGTCGTTCGAAGCGACGAACTGACGGTTATACATCCGTCTGCCTGCCTCGATGATGTCCTGCTTAACCATATATTCGTTCATGCCATCCCCCGCGGATTATGTATTTTCCCTGCCGTATTTATAGAGATACCGGTAGCGCTCGGACTGCACGGATGCTTCGTCAATCCGCTCCGGCTTCAACTCCGGACTCACCAGCAAAAATATCTGGCACGCCTTCTCTGCCACGCGACAGACGAGCAGTGCCTCGTCCATGTCCCTGCCGCAGCAGACCGGCCCGTGATTGCGCAGCAGCACCGCGCTCCTGTCGCCTATCGCCGCTGCCGCCGCGGTGCCCAGCTCGTGATGCCGCTCCGCAGCGACATACTGCGCCGTAACGGGTATCGCTCCGCCCAGCAGCTGACTCATTTCCTCCATCAGCGGAGGCACCTCGTTGAGCCCGGCGCACGCTGCCGCCGTCGCGTGCAGCGAATGGCAGTGTACGATGGCGTTGATGTCTTCGCGCTGCCGGTATATCAACCGGTGTACTTCCTTCTCGGAGGTGGGCGTGCGTTCGCCCTCCACACGGTTCCCCTCCATATCAATCACCACAATATCGTCCGGCTGCATCGTGCGGTAATTCACACGGCTGGGCGTCAGCAGTATGTGATTGCCCGCGCGCATGCTGACGTTGCCCCACGTGCCGAGAAAATACCCCATCGTCTCCAGCTCCAGGCAGGTATCCAGTATGCGCCTGCGTTCCTTCGCGTACGCCATACGCTACCTCTGAACCCTTCCGGAGGCGTCGCCCCCCGCCAGCTCCCAAACCTCCTTGAGTGTCACGAGGTTGAAGCCGCCGTATATCGTGTGCTTGAGCGCAGAAGCCGCTCCCGCAAATTCCGCAGTCTGCTGCAGCGGCATTTTGTTCAACAGGCCGTAGATGAAACCCGCCGCGAACGATGCACCGCCGCCGCCGCGATCCACCAGCCGAATATCGTAATGGCGGGACTGACAAAA
Organism: Bacillota bacterium; assembly: GCA_023460085.1. Taxonomy (GTDB): domain Bacteria; phylum Bacillota; class Clostridia; order Christensenellales; family SZUA-584; genus JAEWCC01. The sequence continues at coordinate 17,809 of JAEWRI010000044.1, forward strand.
TTCCGTGCCGTCATAGCACAGCACCGACCAGCCATTGTCGGAGGCGGAATAGCTCTCGCGCAGTGTGCAGCCGATATACTTAAAGCCGTACAGCTCCCGCATGCGCTCGAATACGCGCTTATAGCCTTCGATATTGAGCTCGCCCTTGAACACATCCGTGCCGTCGGGTTTCAGGCCGAGGCAGAGCTCCGCGTCCTCCTCGTTGCCGATGCACACGTCCACGTCCTTCATGATCTCCGTCATGAACGCCTGCGCCTTCTGCGGGCTCCACAGCTTGCGGCGGTAGTTAAGGTCGCAGCTGATGGTGACGCCGTGCCGTTTGGCTGCCGCCACCGCGAGGCGCGTCAGCGCGGCGGTGCTGTCGGACACCGCCGGGGTGATCCCCGCAAAGTGAAACCAGTCCGCGCCCTCAAATATCGCGTCGAAATCAAACTCCTCCGGCGCGGCGCACGCAAACGCGGAACCGGCACGGTCATACACCACCCGGGCGGGACGCATCGCCGCGCCCGTCTCGTAGAAGTTGATGCCCAACCGCCCTGCGCCCCGCGCCACGTGCGTGCAGTCCACGCCCTCGGCGAGTATGTGTTTCAGGCACGCGTCGCCCAGCGCGTTATCCGGCAGCTTGGTGACATAGGACACGTCCATGCCGAACCGGGAGAGCGACGTGGCGACGATGCACTCGTCGCCGTCGTATATCGCGTCGAAATGATCCGTCTGTTCGATGCGCAGAAATCCGGGCGTCATCAGCCGCAGCATGATTTCGCCCATGGTAACGATTTTCACGGCTCAGGCCCCCCTCCGAACCTTCATGATAATCTTTTCCACAGGTTCGCTGCGTTCCCAGACGACGCAGGGCATGTGGATATCATCATGGAAGAGTATCATGAACTGCTGCGCGCGCAGCGGCACCAGCGTGCCTTCGCCCAGCATGATGTACTGATCCTTGCTTTCGATGTATTCCTTTTCCTTCATATCGGGAAGCGGAGCCCAGCCGATACATTCTTTTCCGCTCACTACGTACTGTATGTCGATATAGTCGCGATGCCCTTCGTACTTGCAGTTTTCCGCGGGCTTGGTGTCGTACCGCTTCACCAGCGCGTACACATCATCGCTTACCGTGTACCGTTCCTTTGTCAGTCCGCCGTAGCGGTGCTCGGCCAGGAACCGCATCGCCGCCTGAAACGCGGGGCTGATGGTTTCATATTTCGCGGCATATTCAATGGAATCCAATATCATGATAAAGACCCTCCAAAAAAATCAAAACTCCGTGGGGTACAGCGTCTGTACCATGGAAATGTTGCGGAACGGATGGGCAAGCGCCACCGTTTCGTCAAAATCGATACCCAACCCCGGCCTGTCATTGATATGTAAGTACCCGCCTACCGGCTTGTAAAGATGATCGAACAGGCTTTCCTTCAGCGTCTGATCGTCCACGCTGTATTCCAGTATCACCGCGTTGGGGACAGCACAAGCCAGATGAATGGACGCCGCGGTGCCTATCTGGCCGTGTACGTTGTGCGGTGCGATGGGCACCTGATACGCCTCGCAGAGCGCCGCAATCTTCTTGCCCTCGGTGATGCCGCCGCAGATGCGCAGGTCCGGCTGGGCGATGTCGACAGCGCCCGCTTTAAGCGCTTCCCGAAAATCCGTCTTCGTACTCCATCTTTCTCCCGCCGCTACGGGAATGGGAGAGCGTGCTCTCACCTGCGCGCACGCATCGAAGTTTTCAGGCATCGTGGGTTCCTCAAAGAAATACGGCTTGAAAGGTGCCAGCTCCGACGCAATCTGCAGCGCAGTATAGGGTGCGAAGCGGCCGTGGCCTTCAATCAGCAGGTCGACATCCCAGCCCACCGCGTCACGCAGCGCCTTTACCTGCTGCACCACCCCGCGCATATCAGACGGCGTGATCACGTACTCCGCCTGGTAGAACGGGTCCCACTTCATGGCGGTATATCCCAGCTTCACGGTTCGCTCCGCCAGCCTCGCCAGCTTATCGGGCGTATCCCCGCCGAAGAACCAGCGATTCGCGTAGACGCGCAGCTTCTCGCGGAATTTCCCGCCCAGCAGCTGATACACCGGGACGCCAAGCGCCTTGCCCTTGATATCCCATAGCGCCATGTCCAGCGCGGAGAGCGCGCTCGTCAGTACGCAGCACGCGCCCCAGTACTCGTCGCGAAAGGTGCGGTAAAAGAGCAGTTCGGTATCCATCGGATCGCAGCCCAGCACGTTCTTTTTCAGATCCAGCACCGCCGCAGCCACCGTCTGCTCCCGGGTTTCCAGCGAGCATTCGCCCACGCCGGTGATGCCTTCGTCGGTGTACACCTTCACGTACACCCAGTTGTCGTTGTTTGCCGTTACAATGAATGGTTTGATGTCGGTTATCTTCACAAATACTGTCCCTCCGTTTCGCTGTACTGTTACATCAAGTCTTTGAGGAAGCGCTTCAGATGGTTAACCATCGCCTGCTGTGCGGCGGCCCTGTCGTGCGCCTTGATTGCGGTGAATATCTGCCGGTGATCCTCAAGTCCTCTGGAGCGGGCGTCCAGCGTGGGATGCTGCTCGCTGCGGATATCGCTGACGATATTGACCAGCGGCTGCAATATCACCGGGTAAAGCGAATTGCCCGTCATCTCCGCCAGCCGTTCGTGAAACTCGGAGTCGTACCGGGACCAGAGCGCCTCATCCTTATAATCACGCTCCATACAGGCGATGATCGTGCCCAGCTCCGCTATCTCCGCATCGGTGGCGCGTTTCGCCGCCTGTCCGCAGGCCTGCACCTCCAGCGCAAGACGGATCTCGTATACCTCCTTCGCGGTGGAGGCGCCGGTTTTGACCAGTCGATCCACCACCCTGCCCAGCGTTCCCGAACCCGGCTGCGCCACGTATATACCGCTGCCATTTCGCACCTCGATGAGACCGCGTTCCTTGAGCGTAGCCAGCGCTTCGCGGAGCACGTTGCGGCTCGCGCCGAACTGCTCGGCGAGCTCAATCTCTCCGGGCAGCTTATCGCCCACCTTCAGGTTCTGCTGAAGAATGAGTGTCTCGATATGCTCCGCAATCTGGTTTGAAATGTTGTTCTTCGATACTGGCGCATACATTTTCATAGCCAATCCTGCTTTCAAGTTTTATTTACCAATAACATACCATGTATTTACATCATCAACAATCCCGGAACACCTGAATGTATACATCTTATCCCAGTTCACTGAGCGTGACTCGCCGGCCTTCACGCACCGAACGATGCGTTGCCTCCACCAGCTCGTATGCCTTCAGCCCGTCCCAGCCTGTGACGAGGGGCTGCGCGCTGCCGCGTATGCATTCCAGGAAGTTTTCAATCATACCCATAAACCCGCCGAATTCTTCGTCGAATATCAGCGTGTTGGGGAACACCGGGCGATACGTTTTCTCCGGCCCTTCCTCGCTGTCGTAAATCGTCAGGCGTTCCTGATCCTCCACCGCCAGCCAGTGTTTCTCGCCGTAGACCTCCACGCGTTCCCACGGATGCAGGCTGAGCGCGGTGGACGCGGTGTATATCTGCCCTATCGCACCGCTTTCGAACTCCAGATTGACGCAGCAGTTGTCGAAGGGGTAGCCCGCCTTGTTGAAGTCGTAGCGGTGAGTGGCAACGGCGTAAAGCGCCTTTACATCGCCCATGAAGTAGCGCGCGAGGTCGAACATATGCACCGTGCCGCCTTCCAGCAGCTCCACGTAATCGTAGCCCAGGTTAAAGCGTCCGATAAACATGGCAGCATTGCCGGGGCAGACCTTCTTCGCGCGCAGATACGGCGGAGAGTATCGCTTGTTGGCTACGGTCATCAGCGTCAGCCCCGCTTTATCAGCGGCTTCGCACATTTCCCGCGCCTGCCTTAAGTCCCTCGTGATGGGCTTCTCCACCAGCACATGGATACCGCGCCGCAGGCATTCCAGCGTATGCTCGCAGTGCACGGCGTCCGCCGAAGTCACAATGACGCCGTCCGGCTGCTCTTTATCCAGCATCTCGCGGTAATCCGCATACCAGCGGCAGCCGTAAAGCTCCTCCGCGTGACGTCCGTAAACCTCCCGGCGGCAGCATACCGCCGCCAGCTCCACCGGCTCCCATATCGTCTTCAGGCGCTGTATGGCCGGAATGTGCTTCGACGCGGCAACGCCGCCATAGCCGATGAGCGCAAGTCGTACGCGCCGTTTCGCGGCCCGCTCCGCATCGTACCCCACGCCGTATACGTCCGCCTCGTCAAACATCTTTTTTATCGGGCTGTGCGCATAAGTGTCTTCCAGCATACTCCCCTCCTCAGCTTTGTTTCTTCAGGTAACTCATCCGAAAACGGTTGGAAAGCATCTGCAGCATCAGCGCAGCCAGTATTACGCCGCCCTTGAGCAGATACTTCAGGTCGTCCGTCAGCCCCAGCGTAGACAGGCCGTTCGAGAGTATGCACATGAACAGCAGGCCTGCCAGCGTCTTGCCGAACGAACCCTCGCCTCCCGATAGCTTGTTGCCGCCTATGACCACCGCGACGATCGCGTTGAGCTCCATGCCGTCTCCTATTGTCACCACCGCGCTTCCCAGCCGCGCGAGATCCACTACGCTCGCGATACCCGTAAGCAGCGCCGCGAAGGTGAATATCATCCATTTCATCAGGCGGGTGTTGATTCCCGCCAGCTCCGTGGTGCGCTCGTTCTCGCCCAGTGCCTTGGTATACCGTCCGAACTTCGTCTGCGTCATCAGGAACCAGCCAACCGCCACGCACAGTATCATGATGATCAGTGACACGTTGACAAAGCTGAACGCGAACGTTCCGTAGATGGCCTGCAGAATCGGCGAGGAGACTACGATGGATTTCGCGCCCGTGATGCCCAGTGCCAGTCCGCGCGCCCAAATCATACACGAGAGCGTGATGATTACCGCGTTTACACGCAGGTAGGCGATCAGAAAGCCGTTGAACGCGCCGATCAGCAGCGAGGCCAGTATGCACGCCGCGATGGCGAGCTCCATGCTGCCCGTCGCACGGAATATCACGCCCATCAGCGACGCGGTAAACACGATGATTGCGCCTGACGAAAGGTCCATATTGCCCGACATCACCACGAACGTCATGCCCACGGCCACGATGATCAGCGCCGCGTTGAGCTGGAGCAGGTTAAACAGGTTGTTCACGGACAGAAACTTGGGGTTGCTGCCGAGGAAAAATGCCACCAGGCACGCAGCCAGCACGAGCACGGTGATGATGTCCAGCCGGTATACGATTGCGTTGAGTAATCTGTGCTTTTTCATGCTGTGCCTCCTATCCGATATCCTGCTGCGTGACGCGGTTGAACAGCGCCGCCAGCAGTATGAACGCGCCCATCACCGCGTCCTGGTAGTGTTCGTTCACCCCGAACAGCGTCATGAAGTTCGCGATCATGCCTACGATGAAAGCGCCCACGAAGGTCTTTAATACGCTGCCTTCGCCGCCTTTGAGCGAGCATCCGCCCAGCACGACCGCGGCCACCGCATCGAATTCCATACCGTCGCCCACCGTGGTATTCACCATGCCGAGGCGGCTGGCGATGATCACGCCCGCAAGCCCCGCGCACAGCCCCGCCACCATATAGCACATCACCTTGACACGGGAGGAGTTTAGCCCGCAAAGCCGCGCCGCCCGCTCGTTGCCGCCCACGGCATATACGTTGCGCCCAAAGCTGCTGCGGTGCAGCACGAGATATGCGATGCCGTACAGTACTGCCATAATCGGTATCAGTACCGGCAGGCCTCCCACCGTTCCGACATTGATGAAGTTGACTGCGGCATTCTTCACATAGATCCACTGGTTGTAGTGCGAGATGATGAGGAGCGCCACGCCGCGTATCGCGAGCTGGGATCCCAGCGTAACGATAACGCAGTTGATACCCAGCCCTTCGATGATGAGTCCGTTTATCAGTCCCATCACGGTGCATATCGCGACCGCTGCCAGTATCGCCACCGGCGCGGATACCGCGCCGCCCTCCAGCAGCGCCGCCACTGTAACCGCACCCAGGAATATGTTGGAGCCTGCGGACAGATCCATACCGCCTATCAGGAAAACGAAGGTCATGCCGATGGAAAGCACGGCGATATGCGATACCTGCTTGAATATGTTGAATATGTTGTTGGTGCTGTAGAACCTGTCCGACAGCAGCGAAAACACCGCGAACATGATCAGACAGACCAGCAGTATGCCGAAGCGCTCCAGAAAGCTGCGTGCCGTCTCTCTGCGCCGTATCCTCGCCTCAAAAGCGCCGCTCATGCCGTCGCCCCCTTCCCCTGTATCAGCCGGGCCAGCGTTTCCTCATCCGCCCGGTCTCCCAGCACCGCGTTGATCCTGCCGTCATACATCACGAAGATGCGATCGGAGATCTGCAACACCTCGGTGGTATCCGTGGATATAACGATGATGGTTTTGCCCTCCTTTGTGAGAGACTCGAGTATCTTGTATATCTCCGCCTTGGCGCCGACGTCCACGCCGCGCGTGGGCTCGATGAATATCAGCACGTCCAATTTGCGCAGCAGCCAGCGCGACACGATGGCCTTCTGCTGGTTGCCTCCCGAAAGGAACTTGATTTTCGCACGGATGCTGCTCATCTTCACCGTCAGCTTATCCGCCAGCATCCGGCTTTCACGCGCGACCTTTCGGTAATTCAGAAAGGGCAGCGCCGGTATGCGGAAGAATTTCAGCGAGGGCAGCGCCACGTTGTCCAGCACCGAAAGCTGCGGGAACAAGCCCTCCTCCTTGCGGTTTTCGGTAAGCAGCCCGATGCCGAACGACACAGCCTTCGAGGGGCTGGTAATCCGGCGCTTCTTACCGTGAACCCATATTTCACCGCCGGTCGTCTTCACCGCGCCGTATACCGCGCGCCAGAGCACATCCTGCCCCGCGCCCAGAAGGCCGGTGAACCCTGCGATTTCTCCCTTGTATATGGAACAGCTGACGTGATCGAGCTGGTTTTTCACGCAGATATCTTTGAGCTCCACGACCGCTTCTCCGTGCTCCGACTCCCCGCGTTCTTCACGCCGAAAGCTGTTGAACGTATCGCCCAGCATATACTCGATGATCTTCAGCTCGTCAACCTCATCCATCCGGACATGCGCGGTCACCCGGCCGTTCATCAGTATCGTACCGCAGTCGCAATACTTCTTGATCTCGCCCAGCCGATGGGAAATGAATACCACGCAGATTCCCTGTTCCTTCAGCTTGAACAGTATCTCAAAAAGCCGCTCCGTATCCTCGTTGGTGAGCGCAGCGGTCGGCTCGTCCAGTATCAATATTTCAGGCTTCATCGATATCGCCTTCGCGATTTCAATCAGCTGCTGTTTGGCAAGAGAGTAAATCTCCACATTACGGTCAACATCGATATTGTGTATGCCAAAGGCGGCCAGGCATTCGCGCGCAAGCTCGTTCATCCGGCTGTTGTCCATGCGGATGCCCTTCACGATTTCGCGGCCAAGGAATATGTTTTCCGCCACCGTCAGGTTGTTCAGCAGACTGAGCTCCTGATACACGATGCCGATCCCCAGCTTTGCCGCGTCGGCTGTATTGCTGATCTCAACCTCCTTGCCATGGATTAATATCCTGCCTTCGTCATTTTGGTAATTGCCGCTGAGTATTTTCATCAGCGTGGATTTGCCTGCGCCGTTCTGTCCGATAATGGAGTGTATCTGTCCGGCGTAAAGCTTAAGATCCACATCCTTCAGCGCCTGAACGCCGGTAAAGCGTTTGGATATGCCCTGCATTTCCAGAACCGGTTCCATAGAGGTTCCTCCTGAGCGTTTGAAGTAACGTCCCAAAAAGCTGCCGCGTCCCGGGACGGCCATGACATGTCCGGGAAGCCGCAGCCTCCCGGACACGGATGACGCGTGTTGTCCCGGTCTTATTTCGCCAGGTATTCGTTCACGAGTTCTTCCAGCGTCTTGTCGTAATCGATGCTGGAGGGGTCATTCTCCATATCCTGCGCCAGCGCGAGCATCGCTGCCGCATTGTCCTTGGTCACGATGAAACCGGGCAGTATGTAGTCGCCCTGGGTCTCAAAGTCGTATCCGCCTGTCATGGCAAGGTACGGAATGAGCACTTTATAATAGCCGGTGTACTGCGAAGCGAGCAGGTAAGTGCAATCCATGGTGCCGTCGATAATCGCCTGAATGGCATCCGCGCTGCCGTCTATGGAGCAGATCGCAATCTCATCCTGGCGGCCCGCGTTGATGATAACCTGAGCGGCTGGATAGGTAACGCCGTCAGACAAACCGTAAAGCAGGTCGATGTGATCGTACGTTGTCAGATAGTTCTCCATCTTCGTCACCGCCACAGTGCCGTCCCAGTTGGTGGGCTCCGCCGCGAGTATCTCCACACCGTTCTCCTCCATAGCCTTCGCGAAGCCGCCGATGCGGTACTCGTTGAGGCCCTGGCCTTCATTACCGGTAAGCAGCACGACCTTCTTCTCGCTCAGCTCGCCACCCTGCGCCTTGAGGATTTCAATGGCGTACTGACCAACCTCATAGCTCATGTTGTACTCGTCGAAGCCGATAGTGCCCAGCGACTGATCGGACCAGCTATGCTGCACAACCACCTTCACACCCATCTCCGCCGCTTTCTTGAAAGAGTTTTCAAACGCGGTTACGTCCAGCGTGTTGATGGAAATGATATCGCAGGTTTGCAGAAGGTTATCAAACGCCTCAACCTGTTTGTTGACATCTCCGTCACCCGATGCGACCTGCAGCTCAAACCCGTACTTCGCGGCGCATATCTTCGCGCCTTCAACCTCACCGAGATGGAAGGGATGTTGCAGATCCTGTTGTATCAACCCGACAACCAGCTTATCGCCCGCTGCGCTGGTGTCGGCAGACTGGCTCGCGGCCTGCGACTGCTGCCCGGCCGACTGCGTCTGCGAAACCTGCTCCCCGCCCGCAGAACAGGCGCCTAATGCCGCCGCTACCAACAGCACCACTGTTAAAACCGCCAACAGCTTCCTCATTGTTCCTTTTCCTCGCTTTCTGCTTCTATTATTTTTTGTGGCTTAGCACAAATCGTTTCCAAAATATACGCTCAGAAGGGTGTTATACCGTTCGTGCCCATATGACGCACGGTCCGCTGTTCATTCCCTCCACCAGCCAGGGCGATACCGTCACGGCCTGTATGCCCTTAATATCAGGGAACAGCTTCATCTCTTCAATGATGATGAACTTACTGACCTTGGCCTCGCTGAAGAATACGTTATGCGCGCACATTGTCTCCTCCAGCGAATGAATACAGGCGATAGACGGCACATCCGTTCCTATCATCCTCAGATTGGGCATTTTGCCGTGGATGTACCGCGCTGCATCCGGCCCGAATCCCGGACAATGGAGCGAGAATCGCTCCTTCTCGCCGCTTCGCCATGCTTCCACGCCAAACCTTATCACCAGCGCTTCCTCGTCCGCGCCGCCGCCAAGATAAGTCTCCAGATGGGCCGGCATGATCACCGTATCATCCGGTGTTCCGGACATATCGATGTACCGAACGCACTCGTAAATCAGGTCCTCCGGCACGAACGCATCCAGTCCCACGCCGCCTTCAAACACGTGCGCCGCGGTGTCAAGATGCGTACCCGTATGGTTATAGCACTGAAGATACTGCACATTAGCGCCCGTCTCTGCGATGGACATAAACTCAGTGACGCTGGGCGCGGGTATAGCCGGAGGCCGGGGCGCCGTTACGCTCATGGGGTAAGACAGCCATGTAAGTTTCATCCCTGATCCCTCCTGCGAAGATTGTTTACGGAATATCCGGCAGATCCTTCTTGGCTTCCGCGATAAGTTTCACGAATGTCTCCACCTGTCTGGTAATCCAGGGCAGGCCCTCGCGCGCAATCATCTCCGGGTTCATGAATGTACGCGCACCCGACACCGCACACGCGCCCGCTTTGATGAACTCCGCGGCGTTGGCCTCGGTGATGCCTCCGCTCGGTATCAGGTTGACCTCCGGAAAAACCATGCGCAGATTCGTCATATATTTTGCGCCGCCCAGCGCACCGGGAAATATCTTGATTGCCGCAGCACCCCGGCGCATTGCCGTAAAGCACTCGGTCGCGGTGAACGCCCCCGAGAAACACGGGACCTGATACCGGTTGGCCAGATCGATGACGTCCTCGATGACGCAGGGGTTTACCAGTATGCTGCCGCCGTGCAGTATCACTTCGCGTGCGGAAGCCGCATCCAGCACCGTTCCCGCTGCCACGTGCATCTTTTCCTTAAAGTGGGAAGAGATAGCCTCGATCGCCTCCAGCGCGCCCGGTGTGGTCATCGTAACCTCCACCGCCCTCGCGCCTCCGTCGTACATCGCCTGCGCATACGCAATCCAATCCGCCTTCTCATGCAGCTTAATGCAGGGCAATACGCCGCTGCCTTTTACATCCGCCATTATCCGCTCTTTGAGCGTAAGGTCATTTCTCATGTTTTCCTCCTGAAATATGGGATTGGCATGCTACTGATTTGCAGCACTTCTGTATACCTGTACTACAGCTGTGCTCCTATTGTACCGTCGTCCTTTTGTATTGTCAATAGGCTATTCACCGATGTTTATAGAATCATTCAATATAAAAATGGACTCCGTTTCCGAAGCCCATTCCAATATTCACAGCAGCCAAAGTTACATCTTGATATTACCCGACATCATCTCCGTAATGCGCACACCATAGTTGTCGTCGATGACCACAACCTCGCCCCGCGCAAATATCTTGCCGTTTACCAGCACGTCCACCGTCTCCCCCGCCAGCCTGTCCAGCACAATTACGGAACCAAGGCCCATTTCGAGTATTTCCCGGATACTCTTCTTGCTCTTGCCCAGCACCACGGTAACCTGAAGCGGCACATCGATTATCAGATCAATATTCTGAGGCTCAGCCTTCTCTACTACCACCCGGCTGTCCTCTTCGAAAGGCTGGAATTTCGCCGTTCTCAATTCCACTACCCTTTCTGTTGTCTCCTTAGGCGTCTTTTTCACATCCGGCTCAGCCATAACACGCGCCTCATCCCCTATATTTCGGAATGCTTCCTCCATCGCAAAATTCCGGCTTTCGGCAGGTTTCTGCGCTTCCCCTGCTGTCAGTGACGCCACCAGCTTCTTTGCAAACTCGTAGGGCATCATCTGCATAATATTGCTTTCGAGAAGACCTTCAATCTCCATCCTGAAGCTGATTCGAACGAGGGCCTGACTGAGGAAAACTGACTCGAATACCTGATCCTCGCTGGAGTATTCAGTTGTCACCGGCGGCGATATATTGATATGCACATGCAATATATCTGCCAGCGCGGTGGACGAAGAACCGATCATCTGATTCATGACCTCGCTCATGGCGCTCAGATACAGATCCCCTATCTCATCGTCAGAGAGTTCCCCCATTAAGAGCCTCGTAATCAGCAGCGAATCGTCCTTCTTGAGCAGAAACACATTCTTGCCGTCCAGGCCCTGTGTATAGGCTACCTCCGCCGCAACTACGGGCCGCTCATATTCATTGAGGTATTCGCTGCCCATGCAGACGGAGACCTTGGGCGTGGTAATTACTACCCTCTTGCCCAGCAATGTGGAAAGTGTGGTTGCACAGGTGCCCATGCAGATATTGCTGATCTCACCCAGTGTATCTTTTTCTATATCATTTAAAACCGCTATTTCAGACGCCTCAGGCATCTTCGCGCCGGCTTCATTCTCAGATATCCCGGTATTCATTTTCCGCTTCCTCCTTCATGATATCGGCGATGCGCACCGCGTAGTTGGACCCCTGTACGCCCACCACCCCTTTAAATTTTGGAATATGCTCCACTCTGACCGTTATCGGCTGGTTAATGTTGTGGTCTATCTGTATAACGTCCCCCACCTTTGTCTTTACAATATCCCCCACAGTCGCGTTTGTGTTGTTGAATACGGCATGGAGCGTCAGATAAATCCCTGAAAGCCTGGATTCCAGGTTCTGCCTGTCTTCGCCCGTTTTCCCGGTTATTCCCTCCGAATACCACGTCTTCATCACGAGCTGCTTGGCAATCGGCTGCACCGCCACATGCGGAATGCAGAGATTGATGATATCCGATATTTCGCCTATCTTTACGTTCAACGTAACGATTGCGATAGGCTCGTTCGCCGATACGATTTGCACATACTGCGAGCTGGTCTCAATCCTTTCGAGCGATACATTCACCTTATTGATTTTTTCCCAAGCCTCGCTCATCAGTGACAGCATGCGCCGGATCACGCGCTCCATAATGGAGAGTTCTATCTCTGTAAAGGCCTTTTCGGTCTCCTCAAACTGTCCGGTTCCACCCAGAAGCCGGCTGATGATTTCGTACGCGATCACAGGCGTAATTTCAAAAAGCGCGGAACCCTGAAGCGGCGGCATGCTGATCATCGATACGACAACCGGCGACGGCATGGAATTGCTGAGCTCCGAAAAAGACTGCTCTTCGATGGAGATCACCTCCACCTCGCAGGCGGCACGCAACGTCCCGGACAAATAGGTGGAGAGTCGGCTGGCAAAATTGTCGTAGATGAAGTGCAGGGTACGCATCTGATCCTTGGAGAATTTGTTGGCCGTCCGGAAATCGTAAGACCGTATGAGCTGAGACTCATCCTCCGTTAAATCCTGCGAAGGCGTATCATGACCCGAAGCCAGCGCGCTGAGCAGTTCATCTATTTCGTTTTGTGACAGTATATTTGCCATTCCCTCACCCGTCGTATCGTTACTGAATTACATAATCGTTGAAATATACCGTTGCGATATAATCAATGTCCATGCGCTCACTGATGCGCTGCACGATTTCGTCCCGCAGTTCCGCAGCGATATCCTGGGAGCGCAGCTCCTCTTCCGTCTTGGAGCGCAGCGTGAATACGATAATATCCCGGATAATATGGTTGTTCTGCGTCAGAAACGCGGTGATGTCCTCCATATCTTTTTCGTAGGCGTATATCTCCAGCACGATGGTCGTTTTAATCAGGCTCGTGCTGTCCTTGACATTGGTAACGAAATAGTCGCCCGGCTCGTAATAACTATATACCTTCTCCGGAGCCTTCTTAAACACGAAAAAATACAGACAGACCGCGGATACGACTATTAATACCACCAGTATGATGAGTATAAGCTTTTTTTTCATGGCTGCAAGTCCTCTTTTTTATGCTTTGAGTATACTTTCGATGACAAAGTCCACCCGCCTGTTTCTCGCCCTGCCCTCTGCAGTATCGTTGCTGGCAATCGGCTGGTACTCCCCATAATAGGATACATTCAACAACGACGGTGCCAAATCGGTAATGGTCAGCAGGTACTTTCGGACAGTATCCGCCCTGTCATACGACAGCTCCCAGTTGTCTTCATACTGCGCATTTTCAATCGGGACATTATCCGTATGCCCCTCGATATCGACGAGGTGTATGTAGCTGCTGTACTCCATCAATATCCCGCCAACTTGTTTGATGGCTGCTTTCGAGGATTCATCCAGCCTTGCCTGACCGGGATCAAAAAAGGCAGTATTGGACATCCGCAGCAGTATGGTATAATCATCCGTATATTCCACGTATAGCAGGTACCCCAAGCCATTATCCTCAATATAATTGTTGATTTTATGATACAGCTCGTCAAACCCCTCTTCCGCTTCCTGAACGTTCATGCCGCTGGGCAGGATCGGTGTGGTTTCCATAGGTTCAGGCGTTGCGGTTGGTGTGGGTGTCGATGAGGTAATTACAAATTTTCCTGCCCCGTAGTCTCCCTGGTCATCCGGCGCATTGGGATCCAGCGCGGTAATGGCCACAACATGCGTACCGGACAGGGAGTTTACGATCTCCTCCCACTTTTCCGCATCAATAGTAGAAAATGAGAACAGCAGCACAAAGAATGTGAGCAGCAGCGTAACCATATCCCCATATGTATTCATCCACGCCGGAGAACCTTCCTCCTGCGGCTCCTCGGGTTTCTTTCTATCTCTCATTGGCCACTTCCTTCACCTCGGCACCCTCCTGAGGCTGCTTTTCTTCGCCTGTGCCCAACTCGCTCCGCGCAATAAACGCGCTGAGTTTGTCCCGAATGATGCGCGGATTTTCGCCTTCCTGTATGGAAAGCAAGCCTTCGATATAGAGCTGCTTCTGCAGCACCTCCATATCGCTTTGTGCCTTGAGCTTTTTAACTATCGGTGTAAATATCAGGTTAGCCAAAACGACGCCATAGAACGTAGTGATGAGTGCGGTGGCCATCGCGGGGCCCAGCGAGTTCATATCATCCAGATTTTTCAGCATTACGATTAGTCCAATCAGGGTACCTATCATGCCATAAGCAGGGGCGTACGCCGCCATGCTGCTGACCATCCCCTGTCCTTCCGCATGCCTCGACTGTATAAAGTAAACCTCTGTCTCCAGAATATTTTTAATCAGTTCCGTATCTGTGCCATCCACTATCAGCATAACCCCTTTCTGAAGAAACGGGTTATCAATGTCCGCAATGGTATCCTCCAGCGCCAGGAGTCCTTCGCGCCGGGCTACGTTGGCGATGCTGATAATCAGTTCAACATCGTGATTCAAATCGATATCCACTTTTTTAAAAGCCCTGCCGTATACTGTCTTCAGCATCTTCAATGTTTTGCCTCGATAAGATACAATCGTCGAGGCGATGGTACCGCCCAAGACAATAAAAATGGACGAAAGATCATAAAAAGCACTCGGCGACCCCTGCATAAAGATCGACGCCACAATGCAGACTATTCCCGATAGGATACCAATAATCGTTGTCAGTTCCAAAGTCATGCACCCCAGTCCGCTTACTGCCTTTAGAAATCGGAGCGGTATATTTTCCGCTTGTACTCAACAATCAGTCTTTTTATCTCGTCGCGTGATTCGGACACGACCAGTTTTCTTCCGGAAGTCATCGATATGACGGTATCCGGTGTCTCCTCTACAAACTCAATGAGATCGCAGTTCACCAGAAATTCGTCATTATTCAATCGGTGTACGCTTATCAAAAGCTCCCTCCATAATCCGACACCCGGAGAGAGCGCGGCCCTCTCCGGACGTCCGTTGTTTTACCTCACCATGTTGACCAGTTCTTCGAGCATTTCGTCCGTGGTCGTGATGATACGCGAATTTGCCTGGAAACCTCTCTGCGTGACGATCATATCCGCAAACTGAGAGGTCAGATCGACGTTGGACATTTCGAGAGAGCCGGGGTTGAGTGAACCCGTCCCGCCTTCCCCCGGTGTATTGTATACCGGGTAACCCGAGTTAACCGTGGTACGATACGCGTTTTCGCCCGTCTTCTCGAGACCGTTGGGATTGGCAAAGGTTGCGAGGACCACCTGCCCAAGCACGGTGTTTTCGCTGGTCACCTTATCGAGACCGACCACCTGTCCATTGGCGCTGATAGCCACATCAATATAGCCCGGGTCCATGTAAATCTTCTTCAGCACCAGATAATCGTCGGTATGGTCCGTATCCGTGGAAGGGCATGGCGTAGTTCCGGCGGCATCCTGATAATAAATCGCATGGCCGAGGGCGTCGGTCTCATACCCCATCACATAGTTACCGTTGGAGTCCACGAGGTAGTTTTCGGAATCCGTATAAAAGTTGCCTGCGCGCGTATAAGTGTACGTATTTCCGTCCTTGATGATGAAGTAGCCGTCTCCGTCTATCGCAAGATCCAGCGTGTTTCCGGTATACTGCGAGGAAGCCTCCGTATTCAGCACATCGATGGTAGCCAGCTGTACGCCGAGCCCTATCTGCTGCGGGTTGGTGCCGCCGCTGGTTGCGGTGGATGCCGAGGCGGGGGCTACCGTCTGGCTGTATATGTCCTGAAAGATCACGCGGCTCGCCTTGAAGCCGACTGTGTTGACATTGGCAATGTTGTTGCCGATTACGTCCATCTTGGTCTGATGGGCGCGAAGTCCGGTCACGCCGGAGTATAATGAGCGCATCATAATGCTTAATCCTCCTGTAAATTATGCGGTTGCAGCTTCGGCTGCGGTCTCGGAAATCTCTGTGATACCGTCAAGCTTTACGTTCTTGTCCCCGATCACAAGATAGATAATGCCATCCTTGACCAGTATCTTTTCCACCTTACCCGTCACTGTCGATACGGTCTGCTCGCCTTCACTATCCGTCGTGGTCACGCTGGCGGTAACGGTTTTGCCAATCAAGTCGGCGCTTTTCAGCACTTCGTCATCCGTCGCGGCAGAGGCCGAGTCCGGATCGATCACCGCGTATACCTCGGAGATGTCATACAGGCTCCCCCCCACCATCAGGTAGTTGACGCCGTTCTCCTTGATGACACCGTCCACTTTACCAAATATGAGGTCGGAATCCGAGCTCTCACCGATGTATACGTAATTCCCTATCATGCCATAAACCTGGCTGGCAGTAAGCGAATCGTTCAGTCCTGACAGCTGCTGCAGCATGGTGATCTGTGCCAGCTGCGAGATATAATCCGTGCCGCTGCTGCTGCCGGACGAACTACTCAGCGGATCCTGACAGGATAACTGCGCGACGAACAGCTTCAGAAAATCGTCCATATCAATGCTGGAGCCGCTTTTGGACGAGGTCTTTGTACTGCTCTGATAATCCACCAGCGTCCTCAGTGCGGAGGACGAAACGACGTCTGTACTCATCTGTATACTCCTTTCATGCCAGAAACTCAACGGAGCTGTTACCGATAAAACAGCTGTATGGTTCCGCTGCCGATTCAAGAACGGCGGTCCCCGTCTGCGCATAATACGCAGCATTCTGCCGGCTTCCGCCCTGCTCATAAGGCTGACGGTTGCCACCGAGCGATGACGCCTGGCCCTCCTGGGTTACGTTGATGCTGGTAAGCGTAATGCCCTTCTCCTTGAGCGCATCCGTCAATGAGGATGTCTGATCGGACAGCATGCCTCGGACGGATGCGTCCTCCGCCTTAATCTGCATGCGGATATTTCCGCCCTCCATCGTCAGCTTAATGCTCACCTTGCCCAAAAAGTCGGGTTTGAGCTCAACATCAAATTCGTACCGTCCGTCCTTCGCCTGCGTGCTGACCTTGTCCACGATGCGAAGCACATTTTCTTTGACATCGGCCGAGCTCTCCGCTGCTTTCGATTCTGCTGCGCCGGTGCCGGCTGCGTCCGCCGCCGCGGAAGTCATTGCCCTAGGCTCCGCCGCCTGCTGGACGCTGACCGCCTGAGCCTTCCCGGCATCCCCTTCAAGTTCGGTTTGAACGGCGGGCATTTGCTTTACGGAGACGCCCTTGTCCTCACCCCGTTCGCTGACTCCGGCAACATCCGCTTCCGCCGTGGCCGACGCCGCAGCCTGCATTTGTCCCTTCACATCGCTTCGCGCATCCCCGGGCTGTCCATCCCCTTGAGCTGCGTTTTCGGAAACAGCATCCGCGATCACCGACCTTGGCCCTTCCGGAACCGCTTCCTGCACTGGTCCCGTCGTGCCCGCCGTCTGCGTCTGTGCCGGATCTGAAGCGCTTTTCGCACCGCTTTCCCCGGTATCCAGATATGCGCCGACGGCTTTCAATATCTCATCCTGCGTTTTCCCCGGAGCGGGTCCGGGCGTAGTGGTTTGCGTCCTTGCATTGAGTTCGGGCATGCTGCCTGTCTGATATCCCCCCGTGCTTTGCGCACCCTCCGCAGCAGCACCCATGGTTGCTTCGGTGCTGTCCGTGGAGATGTCCGCTGTCAGGGTGGAAATCTGGGCAATGCCCGGCGGAATGACCGGCATTTCGAGTCCTTCGCATATACAGTAAGCTCCCGATATGGTGTCCACCGTTTCAGAACCTTCCTGTATGCCGTCATCCGCTTCTTCAGTGCTGCCTCCTGCTGCGGGCTGCTGGATCGGCATCATCGCTTCACAATCTTCCAGCTCTTTTTTAAAGCTGTCCGCATTGCTCTTTGCCGACCCCGTGTCCGCTTCCGCTTTCAGCCCTTGTCCGGCTGCGGCAGCGATGTTTGGCGCTTCACATTCCGTCAGCGCCAACGCTGTCCCAACAATAACTCTCACCTTCCTTCATTGTTCTATTGAACCATATGTGAAACAATTTCAGTAACCAGGCTGCTGTCCATCTTCTCCATGATCAGCGCTGCCTGCTCGCTGGGCATGCTCATTAATACCTTTACCATATCGCTGACAGTCTCCAGATCCGCTATCGCCTTGGCTGCGCTTTTTGCATCCATCTTCGCGATGATCTGTCCGACTGAAGCCAGCGCCGACGCTGTCTCGGCTTCCTGAGCCGCCGAAGCCTCCGCATCGCTCACGGCGCTTTCCCTTGCGGCAAGATTGTGCTCCCTCTCGTTCAGCTCCCCTTCACGCGTATCCAGCGCTTCCTCCGTTTCCTTCAGCGCATTCTTCTGACTCTCCAGCGCAGCTTTCTGCTCATTCAGTTCCGCCTGTTCGGCGTCTGCCGCCTGAGAAGAAGCCTGTGCCGCCGCCTGCACCGTGGTCATTCCCAGTGCCGAAGCGAGGGAGGTACGGGCACCGCCAAGGTCGAAATATACCGCTGCACACACCGCCGCAATGGCAACTACCAGAACGATGGAGAAGAGCGCACCGCCCGACATCTTTTTCTTCGGCTTCACGGCGGTCGCCGATTTCTGCTGGGAAACCGGCCTCACGGCAGACGAAGGTTTTTCAGTTGTTCGCTTTTCTTCCGGCATATTCATCCCTTACGAAACGGTTGTCCTGTATGACACAAAGTCGTCTATCAGCTTTGCCTGGTGTTTTTTCAGCTCGCTCTGGTATTCCTGATACTGTTCCTCACGAAGCTTGTCCAGCAGCATCTTTTCCCTTCGGATATGCACCAGCTTCTGCAGACATTTTTCCTTCTCACCCTCAAGCTGCCGGGCTTTGCCCTGCTGAAGCATGATGACGGCTCTGAGCCTTTCAAAAAAGTGACCGTAATTCTTCAGGCGGATGGCCTGAACCCCTCCCGCCATCGCGGAACAATACTCGTTCTTCGCAACGTCAAACCGCGCGTTCAGCGTCTCGATCTCGGCCAGGCACTGGGCAAGCTCCGCCTCAATGGCGGCGATTTGCATCTTGACCTGTTTTTCAGCGCTTTCCTGCATGTCGTAGAGCGCCTGCAGCGTAAAAACAAATTGTTTCATATCGCGTTACTTCGCCTGTCGTATATATTTTTGATGAGGTCCATCGTCTCCTCAAACGTGAAGCGTTCTCCGACCTGCTGACACAGAAGGTCGTTGATTGCATCATTGAGATCCACCGCCTCATCGATCTTCCGGCTCGATCCTTTTTTATAAGCCCCTATCGATATCAGATCCTGTGTTTCCTTGTAAGTTGCCATCACGCCCCGCAGGTATACGGACCGCTTCAGGTTCTCCTTGTCCATCACGTCCGGCATCAGCCGGCTCACGCTCTGCAGCACGTCGATGGCAGGATAGTGGCTCGCGTTGGCCAGCTTGCGCGAGAGCACGATGTGCCCGTCCAGTATGCCGCGCACCGTGTCGGAAATAGGCTCGTCCATGTCGTCGCCTTCCACCAGCACGGTATACAGTCCGGTGATGGAGCCCTTTTTTCCCATCCCTGCGCGCTCCAGCAGCTTTGGCATGATTGCGTAGACGGAGGGCGTGAACCCTCTGGATACCGGCGGCTCCCCTATCGCCATGCCGATTTCGCGCTGCGCCATCGCAAACCGTGTGAGCGAATCCATCATCAGCATGACGTTGTAGCCCTGGTCCCGGAAGAACTCCGCAATGGCCGTACCCACCAGCGCCGATTTAAGGCGCACCAGCGCGGGCTGGTCGGACGTGGCGACCACGAGCACCGAACGCTTCAGACCTTCCTCCTTGAGATCCTTTTCCAGAAAGTCCTTAACCTCGCGGCCTCTCTCGCCTATCAGCACGATGACATTGATATCCGCCGAGGTGTTGCGTGCCAGCATACCCAGCAGTGTGCTCTTCCCAACGCCGCTTCCGGCGAATATGCCGACGCGCTGCCCCTTGCCGAGCGTGAGCATCGAGTCAATCGCCTTAACACCCATTGCCAGACGCTCCGTGATGCGGCCGCGTTCCATGGGATTCGGCGGGGCGTTGCTGATGGGATAGCTGCACTCCGGCTTGACAGGCCCCTTGCCGTCCATCGGATTACCCAGTCCATCCAGTACCCTTCCGCACAGGCTGCGCCCCACCGGCACGTCCAGAGAGCGCCCGTCGGTCATGCAGTAGCTGTTGGGTCCCACACCGGCGAGATCTCCGAAAGGCATCAGCACTGCCTTCTTCTCCCTGAAGCCTACCACCTCGGAGAGCACATACCGCGCGCGCTTCTCCGTGTAAATGCGGCAGATGTCCCCAAGGTTTGCAGTCAGTCCCACCGCTTCCACGGTAAGCCCGAGTATCTGGCTGATCTTGCCGCCGTATTCGAGTGCGTCTGCATTCCGTACGGCTTCCGAGTATGACTCCGTGTCAAAGTACTTCATCCGACCCCGCACCGCCCTCCAGCATACGCCTGAGCTTGTCCATCTGCTCGGCGACACCCGCATTCACAACGCCTTCATCGGACTCCGCGATACAGCCGCCTTCATCCATATACGCATCGCAGATGACTTCAAAGGGAGCGCACCCGATCTTTTCCTGCAGCCACTGCCCGCCTTCTGCGAAAAACCGCTCGTATTCCGCCCGGCTGACGCGCAGTGTAAATTTCGGGGAAGAGTTCAGGGCCCGTATTGCCGCTTTTGCGATCTCTTCATATACTGTATCGTCTTTTTCAAGTTGGATATTAATGATTTTCGACGCAATGTCGAAAGAAAGTCCCAGTACGCTATCCAGCAGCTCCCTGTACAACTCCTGTTTATAGGCTTCAATCTTACCAAAAACCCGACTGGCATCCGCTTTCTGTGCACTCACCAGCGCGTCAAATTCCTGCCGGGCCAGCTTCCGCCCCTCCTGATACCCCTCCTGCCAGGCGTCCTTTTTTATCTGCTCGGCCGCTTGGGTTGCTTCCTCCACGGTGCGTTCCGCTTTTGCGCTGGCGGCCCGCAGTATATCCTGTTCCGTAACCGGCGGCCGTTCTTCTTCCGTCATCGGCTGTTGTTTCTGAGCATTCTCAAAAACTGCTTTTGGCGTAATCACGACAAATTCCTTATTGATATTGATGCTGTCCACAAACGATTTGTCGATCCTAAACAATCACGTCTTCCTCCCCGTTGCGCGATATAATGATCTCGCCCGTCTCGTCCAGCCGCCGGATGATGTTGACGATCTTCTGCTGCGCTTCCTCTACGTCGCGTACGCGGATCGGCCCCATCACCTCGATGTCCTCTTTGATCATTTCCTGCAGCCGCTTGGACGTGTTGTCCAGAATGGCCTTCTCTACCGGGCTGCCCATTACGCCCTTCAGGGCAATTGCGAGGTCGCGGTTATCAATTTCACGCAGCACGCGCTGTATCGCCTGAGCGGACAGCTTAACGATATCCTCAAATACGAACATGCGCTTCCGGATCTCCTCAACCAGGTCCGGATCCTTCTCCTCAAGGGATTCCAGCAGATGCCTTTCTGTTCCCCTGTCCACACTGTTGAGTATCCTCACCAAGCTTTCCACGCCGCCCGTGATGGCGCTGTCCCCAAAGCTCAACGTGGAGAGCTTCTTTTCCAGCACGCGCTCGGTTTCCTTAATATATTCAGGCGACGTAATGCCCATATTCGCAATGCGGGCGATGACGCTGGTCTGCTTTTCACGCGGAAGGTTGGACAGTATCTGCGCCGCGTTTTTGGGGTCCAGGTACGATAGTATCAGCGCGATGGTCTGGGGATGTTCGCTCTGAATAAAGTTAAGCACCTGCATCGAGTCCGCCTTGCGGATAAAATCAAACGGTTTCACGCGTAATGAAGAGGACAGCCGCATGATGAGCTCATTCGCGCTGTCCGAGCCAAACGCTTTATCCAGTATGTCGCGCGCGTATTCAATGCCGCCTTCGGAGATGTACTTCTGCGCGATACACATCTGTATGAATTCCTCGGCGATGGATTCCTTCATCTCCGGTTCGATGCGCCGCGTACTGGTAATGCTCAGCGTCAGCTGCTCGATTTCCTCTTCAGACAGGTACTTGTAGATCTTTGCGGCGTATTCCTTACCGATGGTGATCATGAGGATAGCCGCTTTTTCTTTGGAAGGGATTTGCTCATGTGCTGGCATAAAGCGTCACTCCTCATTCAGCCAGTTCCGCAGGAGATTCGCGGCTGACTCAGGGTTGTTCCCGATATAATCTTTAAGGACGTTCAGGTTGTCGTCCTTTTCTTTTATCTCGATGTCTTTGGCTTCCGGGCTTTGATCATCGCCGACAACAATGTCCACGCCGCCTGCGGGCACAGGCTCCAACTGCTGAGGCTTCAGTGTTTTAACAATCATAAAGAGGAAAAGCATGATTACAATGGCGGCAACCGCAATGATCACATAGCGATTCGTCTCGGCGCTTCGTTCGCTGCTTGCCATTTGCTGCTGATAGGCCTGCGCGGACTGCGCGGCGGAAGCGTTCTGCTCCTCTTGTTTCTCCGCTCCGGCAAACGGCAGCATGGTCACCGTAATATTATCCGAGTTTGCCCCGATAGCTGTGGAAACCAGGGTCTTCACTTCCTCCGCATAGTCCTCCGCGTTTGTGCTGTTCAAGATTACGGATACGGACAGGTTCTCTATCTGCCCCTGCGCTTCTTCTATCTGCGTTGTCGCCTGATTGACCTCATAATTCACTTCTCTGGACACATTGTAATAGACGGCATTTTCATCGTCGTCAATCGATTCCAGATACTGAGATGCGTTGGTGTTCGCGTCGAGGCCCGCTACATCCCCGTCAGCATTGTTGGTAATCGCCTCCACAAGCTCCTGCATGCTCACGACGATGCCTTCTGTGCTGCCCGCCGGTGTAGAGTACTCCACAAGTTCCTTTTTCGTGGAATCGAAGTTGAGCGTTACGCTGACCTCCGCCAGCACATTATTCTCGCCAAATACGGGGCTTAACAGCGCTATAATCTGGTTCTGCAGCTGATCCTGTACGTTGCTCTGCAGCATCAGACGCGAGTCTGCGGTCTGTATCCCGTCTTCGTCGCCGTTGGAGTAAAGATTGCCCTGAGCGTCCACGATGCGAACGTTTTCCGATTCCATTCCGGACACGCTTTTTGCCACGAGCTCAGTGATGGCATCCACTTCGCCGCTGGTAAGCTTATCATTATTGCGCAGTGTGAGCATGATGGACGCTGTCGCCGGTTTGTTGTTATCGGAAAGAACAAAGGAGCTGTCTTCTCCGAGGTCGATATAAACCGTGGCGTCCTCCACCTTTGTCATCTGCTCTATGGTTTTTTCAAGGTTTGCCTGAAGCTGAAACTGATAGTATTTCTGTTTTTCCGAATCGGTGGTGCCCAGTCCTGAAGCGCTGCTGTAGATATCGTAATTGACGCCGCTGGAGGGGTACCCCTGAGCCGCCAGCTCCAGACGGATTTCATCCACCTGATCATCGGCAACCAGTATCGTGTCCTCCCCTTCCGTCTTCGCCTCAATGCCCATCTCATTGAGCATCGTCAGCACTTCGCCGGTATCCTCTGCCTTCATACCGCTGTAAAGCACGGTATAGGTCTTCTGATTCAGAAATACGGTCAGGGCAACGACGATGGCGATCGCCAATACTACCAATACTATCAGCCGTATCAGCTTGCCCTTCTCCATATTTTTAAAATAAGATGCAATTTTTGAAGGCACAGACTTTATTCCATCAGTAGCGGCCATTTTTTGCTGATCCTTTTTCGCCTTTTTTCGGAGTTGGAACCCAGTTTCTATATAACCCATTTATACGTTCATTAATCAAATGCATTGTAAAAATTGTGTCCGCGCCGCTAAAGTTTTCGTTTTACCTTCCGATAATAATTACCGAGAGAGTTTATCACAGGCATTAAGGCGCCAATGCCGATGATGATCCACTCTCAACTATGCAAGGATGCAAATAAAAAATCATGGAGGATTAAATCATGCGTATCAACAACAACATTATGGCCATGAACACCCACCGTCAGTATTCCATCAACAACGACAACATGGCGAAAGCAACCGAGAAGCTGTCTTCGGGTCTCAGAATCAACCGCGCTGGCGATGACGCTGCCGGCCTCGCGATTTCCGAGAAAATGCGGGCCCAGATCCGCGGCCTCGATATGGCTTCAAAGAACAGCGAAGACGCGATTTCGCTGGTGCAGACGGCAGAAGGCGCGCTGGAAGAGACCCATTCCATTCTTCAGCGTATGAACGAGCTGGCCGTACAGTCGGCTTCCGACACCAACCAGGATGACGTTGACCGTGACGCGCTGCAGTCGGAATTCGAAGCCCTCCGCGCTGAAATCGACGACATCGCCGACAAGACCGCGTTCAACGGCAAGAAGCTGCTCGACGGCACGTTCGGCTCCACGACCAGTGTGGATTCGGGTTCGGCGATCGCGGTTGGTCTGCTGGGCGTAGAGTCCATCGACTTTGAAGGTTTTGCGGATGGCAGTGACACCATTACGTTTTCACTGTCTGGTGCCACCGGGAGCACCTATATCGCGGAACTGGGTAGCGACCACACTCAGGTTGCCAACATCGCGAACAGCGCCACTGCCAAGACGATCAACCTCGACTTTGGCCAGGGCCGCAAGGTGTCCATCAAATTGTCTGACTCTGTAGCGGTAGACGGCCTGGCCGACGACCTGGAATTCACCGTTTCGACGGGCAGCGCCAAGATCCAGACGGGCGCAAATGAGAACGACACGCTGAGCCTGTCCATCGCCAACATGGATTCTAGCGCTCTCGGTCTCTCGCTCACCGACATCAGCTCTCAGGACGGCGCAGCGAAAGCAATTACGGATGTCCAGGATGCGATTAACCTGGTATCCACGCAGCGCGCGGAACTCGGCGCTGTGCAGAACCGCCTCGAGCACAAGATCAACAACCTCGACACTTCGTCCGAGAACCTGTCCGCTGCCGAAAGCCGCATCCGCGACGTCGACATGGCGGCAGAGATGACGCAGTACACGCAGACCAGCATACTGGTACAGGCTGCGACCTCGATGTTGGCGCAGGCCAACTCGGCTCCGCAGAACGTGCTGAAGCTGCTGCAGTAACCGCTGGTTCTAAAACAAGTACCCTGAATCACCGAGTGAGGGCCTGTCCTACAGGCCCTCTTTCATTTGTCAATATACGTGGGGTCTTTATGGTTGCGGCTCTCACTCCCCCGCTCGGGTACTGCGCAACCATTCCTGCACGCATGCGTCCCTCAGCCCGGTGGAGCTGCGACGGAAGAAAGTATTTCTCACCCGGCAGCGCTTACCCTGACAAAGCATTCGGTGCTGCCAGGACCCACCGCGTATCAGCCCCTCATGCGGAGCTGCAGTCCCCACCCAGCATGCTGAAAGCCGCAATTAGTTCCTCTGTCATCCTGTCTATATTAAGGCGCAGCAGATGCCGTGGTCCTCTACTTCGGGCGCTGCGGCCGCATCTTCCCCGCCGCGCCGCACTGCCCGAAGCACACCGCGCCATATCCCATGCTGTGCCTATATCAGCCACTTGAGCATGGGCTCCCCATCGCTTCATAAGCGATAAAGGAGGACATAGAAAAAGCCGATTTCTCGGCTCGATAGTACCATTTGCTTTACATTATATTCCCCGGCAGATGAACACGACTCACCTATTCCATTGCGGCGATATTGATGACCGGAGCGTTTGCCGCCTCGCGGTTGGTGCTGATGGTTTCTTCGAGGAGTTCGCGGCGGAATATACGCATATCCTTCGGCGCGGTAATCCCGATGCGCACACGGTCTCCGTCAATGGACAGGATATCGATGGTCACGTTCTGATCCAGCGCAATCCCTTCGCCCGCCTTACGCGTGAGTACCAGCATCCTTGCTACCTCCTCTTAAACTTTCCTGAATGGCTTCATAGATAGGGTAGCGAAGCGGAAGTTCAGCCGCGTCGATGATGATTTGCTTGCCAATCCCGCGCTTCGCGTTGATCACAACCGGGGCGGCCAGGTTTACCGTCATTTTGGTAATGTCCTCCGGGATAACCACAACGTTGAGTATCAGCAGATCGTTCTCGCTTTCCACATACAGATCTTCCAGCTCATTTTCCCGGATATTGATGTTGTAATCGTTCAGTATCGCGAACGATATAATCAAAGGCAGCGCGATATGCTTATTTTCAGCAGACTGCAACCAGTAGATAGGCTTTGTATTGCCCGCCTCAATAATGATAAACTGATGTAAATCCTCGAAGCCCGGAAGCCCGGAAGGAAAATTGATAATCTTGTTTTCGTTCGTTTCTGTCGTACCGAACCGGGTTTCAATCTGCATAACCCCTGCCTCCTTACATACAAACGCGCCAAGCGTTAATTCAGGTAATCCAGTATCGATGCCTGTATTATTTTCGAACTGACTTTCAGTGCCGCATTGTACACCGTCTCTGCCATACTGTAATTCATGTACGCTTCGGAAATATCCACATTCTCGACATTGGATTTCAGTTCCGTATAAGTCAGGTCTTCTTCTTCGTACCGATTCTGCAGCAGCTCCAGGCGATTTATCATGCCCCCTACCTTGGCTTCCGTTGAAAGCACATTACTTTGACATTCCTGAATCGACGAAATGTAGCTGCTCAGCTCATCCACGGAGGCGTCTGCCGTCATTGCTTTGTATATATTGTCCAGAACGGTATAGACGTTATTTTCACCCGTACCCAGCAGCTCGGTGCCGGTGATGGAAATATCCATCGTAATGCCCACGCCGACCTCAAAGCGAATGGACTGGGAACCCGCGGCAATCAAATCCGCATTGGTATCATCCGTCAAATCAAGGCCATTGTACAATATATTGCCGCTGCTGTCGACAGTAAATGGTTTATTATTGACATTGTAACCGCCGAACAAGTATTTATCGCTCGTCTGTCCGTTGCTGATGGTCAGCGCCTGATCCCGGAGCTGCGCTATGTATTCAGCTGTAGCCGCCTTATCGTCTGCCGTCATGGTGTCGCTGGACGCGCTTATCAGCGATTCGTACGCCGACTGCAGCAGTTCATTGAGCTCATAAACCGATGAGTCCGTCTGCTGAAGCCAGGTCAGCGCAGATTGCACGTTTGATTCGGCACGCGAATTTTTCTCCAGCTTCGCCCTGCTGTTCATGATGGAGATCAACGCGACCGGATCGTCGGACAGCGAGTTGATAGCCTTACCCGTCGAAACCTGCTCCTGATATTTGGTCAGACTTGACAGGTTTGTATTCAGGCTGCCCAGATAGTTATTCATCATCATATTGTTGGTGATGCGCATAATTCCCCCCTCGTAAGGCCTACAGTCCCACCTTGCCGGTTCCGTTTATCAGCCTGTCCAGCGCCTCATCGATGGCGGTGAGTACGCGGGAAGCCGCCGAATAAGCGTATTGGTAGGACACCAGGTTGATCATTTCTTCATCGATGGAAACGCCCGATATCGATTCCTTTCGCGTTTCCAGATTTTCCACGATAGCCGTCTGGCTTCCTGCCGTTTCCTGTGCGCTCGCGCTCGAAATCCCCACCTGCACGACAAAGCTCTTCAGGTAGTTTTCAAAGCTCCCTACCGTCGAAAGAGAATGGCTGGACGTCAACGCGAACAGCGCCAGTGCGACCTCGTTGTTGCCTTCCTGTGTATCCGAAGCGGACAAGTTTACCACCGCACCGGAAGCGGCAATGTTATAGACGCTTTCCATCACCTCATCGGACAAGGAGATATTGCCTGCGGTGATATCCGTATACCCTCCTGATGGCACCTCGAACAGGTCAACTCCCGTCTTCGACGTACCGGTTCCGTACGGAATCGTATAGCCCGTTTCGTGCACCGCGTTGAATTCCTTCGCCAGACTCTGCGCCAGCGTGTTGAGGCTGGTTAGCAGGTACGGGATACCGATATTATCGGTTGAATTCCCATCCCGCAGATCCTTGTATGCCTGCAGCTTTCCGCTGGTGAAGGCAAGCTCGGTCGTGGTGCCATCGAGATATATGGAGTAATAGCCCGTTTCGCCGGAAACCGCGCCCGTCTGATCGGCAACGGCATTCAGCAGCGTAACGTCCTTGTGATTGACCAGTGTAGACCCCCCGGAAGATATCGTGAGCTTGCCGCTGGAATCCTCGGAATAGCTGATGTCGATCAGTTGAGAAAGCTGATCGAGCAGCACATTCCGGCTGTCTCGAAGCCCGCAAGCCTGCTGCCCTCCCAATTCGTAAGCGTATATCTTTTCGTTGTAGGAGGCGATGCTGGTGAGCAGATCGTTTACCGTATCCACCGTGGCAGACATGGCGTCGTTATAGGAGTTCTGCAGATCCACGAGCTGATTGTAATAATAGTTGAGTGTCTCGCAGAGCTTCATTCCATTCTGCTGCAAATTGGTGCGGATTTCCTGGTTGTCAGGGTTCGTGGTAAGCTCGCTGATGCTATCGAAAAAATCCGCCAGAGCCGCGTTAATGCTTCCGCTGTCGGAGGTTTCGTTCAGCACCGATTCGATGAACTGAAGCTCTTCAGAACGCGTGCCCCACTGGCCCAGCGAAGCGTATTCACTGCGCAGCTGGCTGTCAATATATGCGCTGCGCACCTGAGTAATGCTGGTTACTTCTGCGCCGCCGCCCACCGTCACACCGTTGGCAAACCGGCTTACAGTGTTAGGGTAAATCGATTCCACCACGAGCCGCTGCCGCGTGTACCCCTCGGTGCTGACATTGGATATGTTATTTCCGGTCAGCGAAATCGCCTGCTGACTGACCGTCAGCCCTCTTCGCGCTATCTCCAGACCGTAAAAAATTCCCGACATATTACCACCTTTATATCACCTGATCCACCAGGCAGGGATGTACCGTGTTGGTTTCATTCTTATGGCCGGATCCCGAATACGTATTCAGGGAATTTTCGCCGCCCGCAAGCAGATTGGTGCAAAACGACGTATACTGCAGCTGTGTTTCAATCAGCATCCGATTGAGCGCATCCGCCTGGCGCAGCTTCGCCGCCGTTTGCCGAAGCTCCTCCGCAAGATGCTGCAGCGCTTCTCTCTGTGTGCCCCTAATGCCGCCGATGACCTCCCATAAGCGACTGCCTTCCGGCAGCCCCTGCTCCGCACAGTATCCGCGCAGAGCGCTTGCCCTTTCCTTTTCCAGCCCTTCCAGCGAAGCCAACAGCTGGCGCTGTGTTTCGGCAACGGCGGAGACCGACGGAATGTTGTTTTTAATCACCGCTTTTTTTTGCTGCTGCGATAAGGACAGCAGCTCGTTGTATATATCCGCTTCCTTTTCCATTACCTTCTTCAATATAAGCAAATGTTCCAAAGGCGTCCCCTCCTCAGCAGTGCTTCCTATTTCCCGAGTATCTTCCGGGCGACTTTGTCACCCGGCACCGAATACGTGCCCTCGGATATCTGTTTTGCCACGTCGTCAATCCGCCTTTGCTCTTCCGGCGTCCGTGTCTCCACCGCTTCTCTGGCCGCTTTCAGTGCTACGGAGAAAATTTTGGAATCCGTGGTCAGCTCCGCCTTGTCGGTAGAGGATACTGGGTATTCCACAGAAACCTTCTCCCGTACATGAACGTACTGGGTCAGCAGCTCTTTGGGCGGAATTGAGTCGATCCTCATCATCTATATCACCTCTTAAACCTTAACCATGCAAGTTAACATGCATCCTTCCGGGAGCGGAAGACCGTACAGCCTCCGTCCGCTTCGCGGGATCCGTCTTAAGGGCTCCGTTCAGCGCGTCCTCCAGCTGCTCCTGACACTTGCGGCAATACCTCCCTGTGGATACGGGAATGCCGCACCTTTCACAAAGCAGTATGGAATCAGCTTCGTTAATGGCGAGCCTGCCCTCCTTCAGAAAGTTCAGCACCATCTTCTCCGCAACGCCGGTCTCCGTGGAAATCTCGAACACATTGGCATCCGGATGGTCGTACAGGTAGCTCTTGACCACTTTAAAGCACCTGTCCAGCTCTTCAGCGCACTCGGGGCAAATATTGGAGCCGAGGGATTGAAACAACCTTCTGCACTCCCTGCACTGTCTGACATCGGAACTCATTGGCGTCCTGCTTTCCTATCGGATATTATTGGTCTCGGATTCCATCTCATCCCACGTGGTAAGCACTCTGCCCGCCAGTGAGTACGCGCGCTGCGTGCGAATCAGCCGGGTAAGCTCCAGACTGATGTCCACATTGGAGGTTTCCAGATACCCTTGCTTGACCGTCGCGCTGCTCTTCCTTGCATCCCCCGAGGCAGCCGTGGCCGCGTAACAGCCGCCGCCCGCCTGCGAAAGTCCGTCTTTATTGATGAAAGTCACGATGCCGAGTTTTACAGACGTTCCGTTTCCAAAATCCATGATGCCATCCTGCGAAACGGACAGGCCTTCCATGTCCTCCGGCAGCGCGATACGGTTACCGTTTTCATCCAGCACATACAGGCCGTTCGCCGTGGTCAGGTACTGCCCGTCCTCTTCTGCAGATACCGAAAGCGCGCCGCTGCGGGTATACAGTACTCCGCCTCTGTCATCCTGCACGGTAAAGAACCCGTCGCCTTCGATATACAGATCGAGGGTCTCGCCTGTTTGGACCGGCGTTCCCTCCGAAAAATCATGATAGGCCGAGGCAAAAATCACGCCGCTTCCCTGCTGCAGGTTTGCCGCGCTGGCGGTATCCGAGGGATCGATCATGTGCGTATACAGCGCATCCTTGAATGCAGCCGTCTGATTTTTGTATCCTGTCGTGCCTACGTTGGCGATATTGGATGCGATGACATCCAACCGCTGCTGCTGCGCTTGAAGTCCATGCTTGGCAGTGTATACTGATTGCATGAGGTTACACTATCCTTCCCACTTCGTTAACCGCTTTTTGAAGCGATTCGTCCACCATTCCCAGCACACGCTGGTTGGTCTGGTACGCGTTTGATACGGCAAGCAGCCGGGTGAGCTCTTCCGCCGTGTCCACATTGGAGGCTTCGAGCGATCCCTGCACGACCACCGTATCGTCAGACGCCTGCATCTGGCCTGACGCCCGGTAGTACAGATCGCTGCCTTGTTTTCTCAAGCCGCTCAAATCGTCAAAGGTTACAATTCTGAACCGGTCAGTCAATGCGCCGTCCACGTAGATGTTGCCCTGGCCATCCACCGAAAAGTCGTCTCCGCCCACATAAATCCTGCCGTTCTGGCCCTGCACATAATTGCCCTCACCGGTGATGAGATAGCCGTCGCTGGTAAGCGTGAAGCTGCCATTGCGCGTATAACGCTCTCCGTCCGGGGTGGAAACCACAAAGAACCCATCGCCTTCCAGCGCAAAATCGCACGAACGGCCGGTTTCCTCTATGCTGCCCTGCTCAAACGAAGTGGAGATGGATTCGATATGCGTGCCTGTACCCAGCGCCCCCACGATGCTAGTCGTGCTCACAATATTCGTATCGTCCAGCTTTGATATGATCATATCCTTAAAAGTGCTGGAAATCAAGCTGTCAGACTTGTACCCTGTCGTATCCACATTGGTCAAATTGTTTGACAGCACTTCCATCCGATCCCGCTGTACCAGCATGCCCGATCCCGCAGTATAAAAACACCGAAGCATAAGCCATCCTTTACAAATACATAATATAGGCCTTACTTTTTATATCGGTATTCACACACGCTTCTTTAGTCCCGTCAGCCATTTTCAGTAATATTTTTCACTTCTATTATCAGGGACACCTCACGGGTTGATATCCCCAGCGCGGCGGCAATCTGCTCTTTGCTCATGCCCTTGGCGATATATTGCGGTATCAGTTCCTCCGCTTTTTTGCGCGATCTGTCCCCGGAGGCTGCCTTCTTTTGCGTCTTGCCTGCCTGCACGTCTTCAGCGGGTGCAGCCGCATCAGCAGGAGCAGCCGATGCCGGCTTTAATTCCGGCGCAGGCATTGCCTCCGCGGATCCTCTCGATTTTTCCATAAGCGCTTCCGCCTGCTTTATGCGCTCATCAATGCCCGCCTTGGCTTCTTCCGCGTACTCTTCGAAACTGGCCAGCATATCCTCGATATTCTGGTACATTTTAAAAAGCCGCTGTTCCTTCTCGTAGCCGCCCTTATCCTTCTTCCTGTCCCCGCGCATGATCCTGCCAAAAAACCAGATCGTTGCGCAGATCAGCAAAAACACGTAGAATGCAAACAAATAATACTCAAATAACATCTTTGTCCTCCGCGTTACGACGCATAAACCATATCCATTCTGGACCGCAGCAGCATGACTGCTTTGGAATGGATTTGAGACGCGCGCGATTCCGATACGCCCAGCACCTGCGCAATCTCCTTGAGCGTCATTTCTTCATAGTAATACAGCGTAATTACCTGGCGTTCCTTCTCGGAGAGGCTTTCAATCAGGTTTCCGAGAATGCCGACCATCTCCGAGCCTTCCATTCTTTCTTCCATGCTCTCGCCAGGGTCCGCGCTCTCCCACAGATGGTCGTCCTGTGTCATTTCCTCAAAGTAGAGTATGTTGAACATGTGAGATTTCTCCAATGCGCGTTGTACCTCTTCCTCTTCCATACCGAGGTATTCCGCAACTTCTTCGTCGCTGGGCGCGCGATGATTCCGGCTCTCCAGTTCGCTGAAGGCGTTGCTTATGGCTTTAATCTTGCGGCGCAGACTGGAGGGCGCCCAATCCTGTTTGCGGATATTATCGATAATCTCGCCCTTGATACGCATTGCGGCATAGTATTCGAACTTCACCTTCTTGGATGCGTCATACTTTTCCACCGCATCCATCAGCCCGAGAATGCCGCATGACAGCATATCGTCGTAAGAACTGTATCCCCGGTACGTCGGCATCATGCGCAAAACCGTGCTTTTTACCTGGCCGATATACCGCATCACCAGTTCATTCTTCAACTCCACCGTTTTTTCCCGGAAGTATCTTTCCCAGAGCTTTTCCGCGGCCATTTCCTTTTCCACTGCTATACCACCCCCTGTCAGGAATCAAGATCCTTGCTGCTTTTCTTGCGGTGCAGCACCTGCTGCGTGAATATGAACCGTCTGAGCGTCTTTGCGTTTTCCTGCGGCTCTGTAAATATCAGCACTATCCGATACGGGTCCGTTTCTATCAGCGGTTTCACACACCGCAATACTTTGGCTCTGGCCGCAACCGTTTCCGCCGCCGAAAGCTTTATCTCCACCGTCAGCGATGTATCCGGCTCAAAGCTGGAAAAGCAGGTAAGCGCCACGCTTTGCTCCGACAGGTCCGCAGTCTTCGCTTTGCACCGGTACACCTTTTCTGCCCCGTCCTCTGCTTGCTCATATATCGCCGCGTTCAGTACAATAGGCAGGCGATAGTATTGTCTTCTCTGTATCCGCTTGATTTCGGATACGCGCATCACCTTGCAAAGCAGCAGGCCTCCCTTTCGGAACGGAGAAAGCATCTTTGCGCGAAAACTGTAGCAGCCATCCGCTTTGTAGAACGTGAAAGGTACGGCCTCGTTTTCGGCCCTCACCGGCACCCCCTTCAGCGTGGGCTGCAATATGATACACTCTGTATCCGAAACGATCTCCAGCAGTTTCGTCCGTACCGTGGTATCTCCTATTCGTATTTCAAACAGCTCGCCGAGCGCTATCTTAGCATCCATCTGCACGAAAACTACCCCAGACGAACGGCGCTTCTTCCCAGGAACCGTTCCAAAAAGCCCTTAAACCCGGGAACTTCAGCCGCTCTTGCCGGTGTCTTTACCAGCTTTGATGCTATCGTCTCGATATTGACGGATGCCGGAGAATTCGGGTAGCTCACGAGTATGGGCACCTGCGTACGAATGGCCTTTTGCATGTTTTCATCCCGCTCCACAAAACCCAGCTTGCCCAAGCGAGTATCTACATTTTTTTCAGCGATGCGGACCAGACAATCCATCACCGACTCGGCTTCGGCAGCACTGCCCGCCTTGTTGACTATCAGGCTCAGCTGCGCGCCGCTGCCCCGCTCACTGACGATCTTCACCAGCGCGTAAGCGTCAACGACAGCGGTAGGCTCGGGCGTAGTCACAACCAATGTCTCGTGGCTTGCATAAATCATGCGCAGTATATTGTCCGAAATCCCCGCTCCCGTATCCAGCAGAATTACATCCGCAACGTCCTGCAGCGCTTTCAGGTTGTTCATGATACGCATAAGCTCTTCTCCGCCCAGCTGCGTCAATTCGTAAACGCCGGAGCCGCCCGATATGAACTGTACCCCTTCCAGTCCCTGCTCGATGACATCACAGATATCCATATCGCGTTTAATCACGTCCAGCAGATCGTATCTCGTGCTGACACCCAGCATTACGTTGATGTTCGAAAGGCCGAAATCCGTGTCGAATATGAGCACCCTCTGTCCGCGGCGGCTCAGCGCAATCGCCAGGTTGAGCGCGATGCTCGACTTCCCTACGCCGCCCTTGCCGCTCGTTATCGTGATTACCCGTGTAGATTTTTCGCCCTGCTCACCCATCAGCCTGCGGAGTCCGCTTGCCTGATCAGTCACAGCTCATCACCTCATCTCCGATTATGCTTTGGGCCAGACGCTGCGTATCCGCCTCACGGATATCATCCGGCACATTCTGTCCAATCGTAACGTAAGAGATTCCCTTTTTTGAAAAATCCGCGATGTTGATGACGTTGCCCCATACACCCACCTCATCCAGCTTGGTGACGATGAGCTTATAATCATCGATGAACGAATAGTGCCGTATCACTTCCCGGCTCGCCTTACAGCCCATTACGACGCTCAGCACCAGGAAGACTTCGTCCACATGCGCCGCCTGGATAAACTGCTCCAGCTCCTTCTGGTATCCCTCGTCACGGGCGCTCTTCCCCGCGGTGTCGATTAACACCACGTCCTTGTCCGCAAGCGTCCGCAGCGCTTCCTTAAGTTCATCGGCGTTGTATGCCATAATCAACGGAATGTCCATGATTTCGGAATAGATACGGATATGCTCCATCGCTCCCACGCGGTACGTATCCGTGTTTATCAGCCCGACATCGAGATGCTCCTTGAATT
Organism: Bacillota bacterium; assembly: GCA_023460085.1. Lineage (GTDB taxonomy): Bacteria > Bacillota > Clostridia > Christensenellales > SZUA-584 > JAEWCC01. Next base: position 52,779 of record JAEWRI010000044.1, read on the forward strand.
TGAGATGGCCCGCAAGCTTGGCGAGTGTGGTCGTCTTGCCTGCCCCCGTCGGGCCCGCAAACAGCAGCACGTTCTGTTCAAACCGCTTCAGCTTAAGCGGCGCGGGTTCGCCCAGCCGATCGAGCACCAGCTGCCGCGCAACGGTATGGGCGTCCATGCTGCGCCGGCCCAATATATTCTGTGTCAGATCCGCGATCTCCCTGCAGATGTCCTCATGCACATCGCGCTCCATGAGCTTGCTGTATACGCCCATCACTTCGGCGGAATAACCCAGCGTGGTTTCTCTGCCCGCGATGCGTATCTTGGCAGTAAAGTCCTGCATGGCATCCTTAAGATCCTGCATCTGCTTGCCCAACTGCGAAGTCTGCGCGCTGATGGGCGCTTCCTCCTGCGAAGGTTCGGCAGTCTGAACTGTCTCTTTTACCGCCGCTTTTTTCACGGGCTGCTTTTTCTCCGGACGGGTGGAAGGCTCGTACGCCGCCACCACTTCTACCATCTTCTTCTGAAAGAGGCCGGGAATGCCTTTCCTGCGAATGCTTTTGTTCTCCAGGATAACCGCGTCCGGCCCAAACTCCTGGTTAATCTTGCGTATCGCTTCCTGCATATCGGCCGCCACAAACCGTTTTACAAACATGCTATATGCTCACCACCCAGTCTGAAAAAATCTGCACATCCTGCTCCAGTTCGTTATAGGAAAGCACCACCAGCTCCGGATACACCTGCGAGGACAAACTCTTGATATGCCTGCGTATCTGCGGGGATGTAATCATCATCGGCGTTATCCCCAGACTCAGCGCGCTTTCCACTGCCTTCTTGATATTGCTCAGCAGTTTTTGTATCTGTGTCGGTTCCAGCACAGCCTGGGCGCCCTGCTCCGTTTGCCGGATATTGGCCGCCACCGCCTTCTCCACATCCGGGCTGATCGTGATCACGCGCGCTTTGCCGGTAGGAACAAAGTTCTTGGTGATCGCGCGGCGCAGCTTCTGGCGCACATGTTCGGTCAATATATCGGCATCCTTGGTAAGCACGCCGTAATCGGCCATAATTTCGAGAATGGAACCGATATCCCGGATGGAGATGCCCTCGCGCAGCAGGTTGGCCAGAACCTTCTGCACCTCGCCGATGGAGAACATCTTGGGCACCACTTCATCCACCAGCGCAGGCTGCTGCTTCCTGAGCGTATCGAGTATCGTCTGCACCTGCTGACGGCCCAGCAGCTCGTCCGCGTGCCGCTTGATGATCTCCATCAGATGCGTGGAAATGACCGAGGGTACATCGATGGTGGTATACCCCTTTAGCTCTGCTTTTTCGCGGCTGGCCGCGGATATCCACAGCGCAGGCAGCCCAAACGCAGGCTCAACCGTTTCAATGCCGTCGATTGGCTCGTCCACATCATCGGGCTTCAGCGCGAGATAATGGTCCGGCATGACATCGCCCCGGGCTACCTCAAGCCCCTTAATCTTGATGACGTATTGCTTCGTACCCAGCTGCACGTTGTCGCGCAGCCGCACGATGGGCACAATGATGCCGAGGTCGAGCGCGCACTGCCTGCGGATCATGACGATGCGATCCAACAGGTCTCCGCCCTGCGACGCATCCACGAGAGAGATCAGGCCGTAGCCGAATTCCATCTCGATGAGGTCCACGTGAAGCAGCGAGGTGACGCTTTCCGGCTTCCGCTTCTCTTCCGCGGTGGTCTCGGCGGTATCCCGGATGGCAGCCTCTTCCTTCTGCTTTGCTTTCTTTGTGCGCATGTAGCCCAGCAGCGGCAATGCCGCCGCGACAATCAATATCGGCACGGTGGGCAGGCCCGGTATCAGGCTGATCACCGCCAGCATGGCGCCCAGTATGTAGAACACCAGCGGCTGTCCGAACAGCTGTCGGGAGACATCCTGGCCGAAGCTGTCCTTGGTGGTGGCCCGCGTAACGATGATACCTGTGGCGGTGGAAATGAGCAGCGCGGGCAGCTGGCTGCACAGACCGTCACCCACAGTGGCGAGTGTATAAAGATTTACGACTTCCCCAAAGCTCATCGCTTTGCCGGTTCCGCCCAGCAAACCGATGAGTATGCCGCCAATGACGTTTATCAGCATGATAATGATGCCCACGATAGCATCGCCCTTGACGAACTTGGAAGCGCCGTCCATGGAACCGTAGAAATCCGCCTCGCGCTGTATATCCTGCCTGCGTTCGCGCGCCTGCGCCTCGTCGATGAGGCCGGAGCTCAGATCCGCATCGATGGCCATCTGCTTGCCCGGCATGGCGTCCAGTGTGAACCGCGCCGCAACTTCCGCCACGCGCTCCGCGCCTTTGGTGATGACGATAAACTGCACCACCATGATGATCAGGAATATCACCAGGCCGACCACAATATTGTCGCCTGCGACAAAACTGCCGAACGCCTTGATGACCTTTCCCGCGTCGCCGCCGTTGCCGAGTATCAACCGCGTGGAGGAAATGTTGAGCGACAGCCGGAACAGTGTGGTAATCAGCAGTATGGTGGGATATGTAGAGAAATCCAGCGTCCTCTTGGTGTACAGCGTGATAAGCAGTATCATCAACGACAGCGAAATATTGACGATGAGGAACATGTCCATCAGCCACGTGGGCAGCGGTACAATGATCAGCAGTATGATGCCGAGAACCATAATCGCTATCGAAATGTCGGAAATCTTCTTCACGCCCGTCTCCCCGTCTTTTTCTTCATCTTATATACATACGCCAGGATTTCTGCGACCGCTTTGTACATATCTTCAGGAACCTCGTCGCCCACGTCGCAGAAGAAGTACAACGCCTGCGCAACGGGCCGGTTCTCCACAATTTCGACTTTGAGCTCTCTGGCCTTCTCTTTGATCTTCTGCGCCAGATAATCCTTGCCCTTGGCGATGACTACCGGCGCCTTATGCCTCTGTTCTTTATAAGACAGCGCCACCGCATAATGCGTCGGGTTTGTGATCACAACGTCCGCTTCCTTGACCGCCTGTATCATGCGCATCCGGCTCATCTGCCGCTGCTTCTGCGATATCCGGCTTTTGGTCTGCGGATTGCCCTCGGAGAGCTTGTATTCCTCGCGAAGCTCCTGCTTCGTCATCATGAGATCCTTGTTGTATTTCCACCGCTGATACATGTAGTCGAACGGTGCGAATATCGCGAAGGCGATGCCCAGCTTGAAGGCCACTGACAGCAGTATGTTCATTGCCGCCGGTATCGCGTATTTCAGGTCCTCTCCCATGAGTTCCGGAAACGACTCCATGCGGTTCTGGTACTCGCTGTAAGCAACCCATCCCAGCAGTGCCAGTTTGATAAAGGCCTTCAGCAGATCGATCAGCGTTCTTTTGGAAAATATCCTCTTGAAGCCCGCTATCATGCTGATCTTTTCGAGTTTGGGTGCCATGGCCTTGGTGGTAAAATTGAACCCCACCTGCACCAGGTTAAACACCAGTCCGCACAGCATCGCCGCGATAAGCACCGGAGCGGCGATCCGGATAAACGACAGCACCGCGCCGCTGAGCGCCTGGGTAGCGGCGGAGGCGTCCAGCACATCGGGGATGTCCGCCGTAAACGAGGACTTCATCATGGCTTGGATGTTGTCCGCGATGCTCTTCCCGAATATCGACAGCACCCCGAACATCACTATCAGCGAAAAAGCCGTGATGACCTCGACGCTTTTAAAAACCTGTCCTTTCTCCCGCGCATCGCGTTTTCGTTTCGGTGTGGCTTTTTCTGTTTTTTCTCCGGCAGACTGCGCGCTCATGCGAGACCCGCTATCATCGTATTGATGGACTCAAACATTCTGTCGAATATCACACCCGTAAAATTGACATACACCGGCAGTACGATCAACAGCATCATGAGCCCCAGCACTATCTTCAGCGGTATTCCCACCACGAACACGTTCACCTGCGGTATGGCCCTTGTGATAAACCCCATGGCGACCTCTCCCAGCAGTCCGGATGCGATGAGCGGCAAGGCCACGTGCACCGAGAGCAGAAACGCCAGTATGAAAACCTCCAGTGCGGTCATCCCGATTGCGGGATTCAATGTCACCGTGCCAATGGGTATCTGGGCAAACGTGCTGTTCAATATGTAGATCAGCTTCAGGTGCCCGTTTACCCCGAAAAACGTAATCATCATGATGACGCTCAGCAGGTTGCCGGTGATGGGAACAGTCGCGCCCGTCTGAACATCGAGTACGCTCACCATGCCGAAGCCCATCTGCATATCGATATAGTGTCCCGATGTCTGCACCAGTGTAAAGAACAGCGTCGTCGTAAACCCAATCACCAGTCCGAAAAGCATTTCCTTGATGCACAGCATTGCGAATTCGATGAGGCCGCCATACTGTACCTGAGGACTGTTCATGTTGGCGGCAAACATCACGTATGTCGTCGCCAGACAGAAGCAAATCTTGAGGATGTTCGGCAGCGTCTTTCTGCCAAACAGCGGCGAGGACACGATCAGCGCGGATACGCGGATAAACATGAGTATGAACAGATCCAGCCTCGTGCTGACGTTGTCCAGTATCGCTTCCATATCACTTAATCATGGTTGCCGCATAGCTGAACATCCTCGTGGTAAACTCCGTCAGGGTCGTGATGATAAATCCGGTGGTCAGCAGCAGCGTCAGCAGTATCGCGACGATCTTTGGCACAAACGCGAGCGTCTGCTCGTTGATCTGCGTGGTCGCCTGGAAGATGGAAACGATGAGTCCTACCACCATCGCGACGATGAGCATCGGCCCTGCAACCTTCAGTATGACGGTGATCGCATCCTGCATGACGGTGATCACTTGTGCTTGTTCCATTTTGAACCCTCATCCCTACAAGTATTTCTGTCTGGTCAACGATCTGTCGTAATTACATTATCCAAAGCTGGCAATCAGCGTTTTTACCGTAAGCATCCATCCGTCTGCCAGCACAAACAACAGCAGCTTGAATGGCAGCGAAATGACGGTCGGCGGCAGCATCATCATTCCCATTGACATCAGTACGCTGGCTACCACCATGTCGATGACAATGAACGGAATATAGAGAAAGAATCCGATTTGAAAACCGCGTTTGATTTCACTCGTCATATAGGCGGGAATCAGTACGGTATTGGGGATATCCTCCGGCTCCTTAATTTCTTCCGCCTCTGCGGAGACAGAAACGAAGTAGTCCAGATCCGTCTTGTAAGTCTGCTTCAGCATATACTCGCGGACAGGCTCCATCGCCTGGTCTATCGCCTGTTCCTCGGTAATCTGGTTCTGTATATACGGCTCATAAGCCGCTTCCTTGATATCCGCGATTACGGGCGACATTACGAACAGCGTGAGAAACAGCGCAAGACCCACCAGCACCTGATTGGGCGGCATGTTCTGCAGACCCAACCCGTTGCGGATCAGCGAAAGCACGATGATAATCCGGGGGAAGCATGTCAGCATGATGAGTATTGAGGGCAAAACCGCGAGCACGGTGATGAGCACAAGCACCTTCACCGATTCCGAACGGCTGCCGGTCAGTTCCTCCAGCACGCCGCTGCCGCTGCCGTCCGATACGCTGGCCCCGGGGGAAGCCTCCGTCGTATCCGTACCGGATGACAGAGAAGAGCATCCCGCAAACAGGACCACCACCGCCGCAAGAAGAACCGCGACCAGGAGCACCTTTTTCATGACTCGTCTCCTGTCCCGCCGGGGGTGCGGTCCTTTCTCTTGCGTATGGCTTCATCCATACGTGTCAGGTAATCTTCCGAGTCAACCGATTGCGTGTAGTGGTCTTTTTTACTGTTCATACGGGCCTTGTTAAGGTTCGAAGGCGCTTTCTTCATAGTGACAATGAAGTCGCGCATCTGGGACATAAAGCCCTTGGGCGCGGGCTGCGTGCCCGGTTGCCCCGCATTCGGCTGTGCGGTTTTCTCCCCCGCAATGTCGATGTCGCCCAGCACGTTCATGGACTGATTGGTGACACCGATCAGCAGGTTCTTGTCGCCGACGTTGAGCAGCACGATATGCTTGTCCCGGCCGAGCGTCACGCGGTCGACCATTCGGATGTAGCGGCTCTTTGCGCGCACGCCTTTCCCGGCGATATATTTGGTAGCCAGATAGGCGCCCACTATCACCGCGATCATCACGATAAAATAAAAGAATGTAGTCCAGAAGTCTCCCATAGCGCACCCTTCCTTGATCTACACTCAATATACCCGCGGTTATTTTAAACGAAACACGAATTTGTAGAATGGTGTCGGATTCAGACAGAAAGTAATCCGGTTACACCTGCATATTCATAATGCTGTTGTAAGCTTCCAGTACGCGGTTTCTGACTTCGACGGCATAGCTTACGGCGATTTCTGCCTTCTGTGACGCGATCAGCGCGGTATGGATATCATCCGATTCCCCTGTCAGCAGCGCTTCGTTGGCTGCCTGAGCCTCCGCTTCGGTCTCTTCGATCGAGTTGAGGGCATCGCTGAGAATATTGGAGAACCCGCCGCTGCTTTGCTGTGTGCTGCCCGTGCCGCTGATGCTTTGAATGCTGCTTGCCACCCTGCTGAGGGAATTCAGTTCCATTCGTTACTATCCTCCGTGCTATTTGCCGATTTCGAGCGCCTTGGCTGCCATGCTCTTCGTTGCGTTCATCGCGGTCACATTGGCCTCATAAGAACGCGTCGCCGACATCAGATCGATAATCTCTTCCACCTCGTCCACATTGGGCATCCTCACATACCCGTCCTCATCCGCCAGCGGGTTGTCCGGGTCATATTCCAGTTCGAAATCGGAAGCGTCCTCTACGATATCCGAAACCATTACGCCCTTGCCCACCGCTTCTCCCAGTAGGGAGGAAAACGATGTGCGTTCGCTCATGACGCACACCTTTCTGCGATACGGATCGCCGCTGTCGGTCTGCGTTGTCTCGGCGTTGGCGATGTTTTCACTGATGACGTCCATGCGCAGGCGCTGCGCCGTCAGCGCGGAACCGCTGATGTCTATGGAGGATAAGAAGCCCATAGCGTCGTCCTTTCCTTAACCGTTAATGACGGTTTTCATCTTGGCGAATTCGCTGGATACCTGCTCTATCAGTGCGTTATACCAAAGCGTGTTTTTGGCGAGTTCTGTGCTTTCGTAGTCGATATCCACGTTATTGCCGTCTGCGCGGTAATTCGTGTCGCTGTTTTCCACAACCGCAGGGGTCAACTCCTCCGCCGAATTGCCGGAGAACTGGTAATGCTCCGGCCGGGTGGTTTTGGCGGTAAATCCATTGCCGTCCGACTCCAGCGCCTGTTTCATCGCCGTCTCGAACTCCACGGTAGAGCTCTTGAAATCCGGCGTATCTACATTCGCAATGTTGTTGTTGATCACTTCATTGCGCGTCCACGCCGCGTCCAGTCCTCTTTGCAGCAGATTCACGTTTCCGAAAAGATTGTTCAGCATAACGCCCCTTAAGAATTCTGGAATTGCTCCCAGTACTTCAGCACCTTGTCCACATATCCCCGAACGCCCGACGATATCCGGGAGTATTGCTCTGCGTCGTCCGGATCTGTAATGCCCAGCGAAGCGATTCTTCCCTGGCCCGTGTTATACGCCGCCAGCGCCAGCCGCACATCTCCGAAGCGGTTCAGCAGCTTTTTCAGATACCCCGCACCGCCCATCACGTTGTCCAGCGCGTCGAACGGATCCTCTACGCCCATCTCTTTGGCCGTACCGGGCATCAGCTGCATCAGCCCCTGCGCTCCGCAGCCGGATACCGCATTGGTCCGGAAGGACGATTCCACCTGTATCACCGCGCGGATGAGGTCCGCGTCCAGCCCGGTCTTCTGCGCTGCATATTCTACAGCCGCTTCAATCTCATCGCTGGAATTGCTGACCGCAAGGCTGGAGGCAGCATCCGATGTCTCGGATACTGCGGTGGTGTTGTCCGGGATCTGCGCGAGCCTCTCCTCAATAGCGCCCAGTATATCCGAAAACACACCCTTCTCGGACCCCAGCTTTGCCGCTCCTGCCGCCGCCACGCTTTGAAACTTGCATAATTTGTCCTGATAAATGCTTTCTATACTCAGCATGTCTGTTATATCGGTATAAACTTTAAAAAACTTTAATGCGAATTTGAATGATCTTTCACATACTTATCGTGCCACGCGTAAATATGCCGCGCGATTTCCTGAAGCGGAAGCTGCTGTTCCACCGCGCCGATGTTCATCGCGACCGCCGGCATACCGTATACCACACAGGTCTGCTTATCCTGCCCGATGGTATGGGCTCCCGCCTTTTTCATTTCCAGCAGCCCCCGCGCGCCATCACTTCCCATGCCGGTCAGCAGTATGCCGAGGCTGCTGAGGCTCTTCAGCTTTGTGATGGAAAGAAACAGCTGGTCCACGGACGGACAGTGACCGCTGACCTTCTCGCCTTCGCGGCATTCCACGAAAAGCCCGCTTCCGCGGCGCACCACCGTCATGTGCAGGCCTCCCGGCGCAATCAGCACGCGTCCCGGCTTTATCGCGTCGCCATGCTGCGCTTCTCTTACCTCCATCGTGCAGGCATTGTTAAGCCTCTCGGAATAAAGCCGGGTAAACACGGGAGGCATGTGCTGTACGATTACGATGCCGGGCAGGTCATCACCCAACTCCTTCAGTATGGAATAGATGGCCTCCGTACCGCCGGTGGAAGCGCCAATGGCGATAAGCTCGTTTTTACCGCCCGCGCGTCCCGCTGTCCGGCTGGTTACCGTATCACGCGCTTCGCTGTATTTATGCTGACCCACCTTGGCGATGGAGGCGATCTTCAGCTTCACGACCAGCTCAGAGATAAATTGTCTTCGTTCCTGTTCGTCCTTCATCTCCGACTTGGTAATGAAGTCGACCGCGCCCGCATTCAAAGCGTCGAACACGCGCCCGTTCACCGCACTCACCACCACCACCGGCAGCGGATACTGCGGCATGAGCTTGCGCAGAAACTCGATTCCGTCCATTCCGGGCATTTGTATGTCCAGCGTCATCACGTCAGGCATCAAAGCAATAATTTTATCGCGCGCGTCAAACGCGTCCGTGGCTTTACCCACCACTTCAATATCCGCGTCCTGAGACAAATGGGAAGAAATGAACTCCCTCATAAACAGGGAATCATCCACGACCAATGCCCTGATTCGTTTTCCTGCCATCCTTACACAACCTTCTTATAAACTGAGGGCATCACAAATTTGAAATTCGTTACGCTTTTGTCAATGGATTCGGATTGCCCGATGAAAAGATATCCCCCCGGCATCATCGCGTCATAAAATCTGGAGATCAGCTGCCGTTTTGTGTCCTCCGTAAAATAGATCATCACATTGCGGCAGAATATGACGTGGAATTTTCTCTTGAACGGAAAGGCTTCCTCGATAAGATTAAACCTTCGGAATATCACTTCCTTCTTCAGTTTGTCGCTGACCATCCACATGTCGTCTCCGAGTTTTGTGAAATAGGAAAGCTTCCATATGGATGGCACACTTTTCATGCATTCCTCGGTATACTCTCCCTTCCTGGCCGCAGCGAGCGCTTTTTCCGAAATATCTGTGGCAAGCACCCTGGCGTCCCAGGATAGTTTATGCTCGTTCATATAGTCGGACAGCAGCATCGCCAGCGTATAGGGCTCCTGTCCGGTAGAGCATCCCGCACTCCATGTGCGCAGATCTCCGTCCCGCAGCACCGGCGCCATTTCGGGCAGCACCTTGTCGCGAAAATACCGGAAGTGCTCCCATTCCCGCATGAAGTATGAATAGTTGGTGGTCAGCAGATTCAGCAGCTGCCCCATTTCTGCGCCGGTGTCGTCGCCGAAGACATAATCAAGATAAGCAGAATAGCTGGTAAATCCATTCCGAACGAGATAATTGTTCAGTCGGCTTTCAACCAGCGTACGCTTCTTGATAAGGTTGACGCCGAAATGGTTTTTCAGATACTCTGTCAGCCGTATGAATTGTTCGTCGTTGATACTCAGCATTTTCCCGCCTTTATCAAAGATCAGGGCCGCCGGAAGGCTCCCTGATCGTATCGCGTTTTCCGCTTCAGTATTTTGCATGATTGTGGTTCGCAATGCTGTATCCGCCATGTGATTCATAAACCATCCCGCTGCTTATTACGCTTATACCGCCGGAGTAATTTGGCGCGCCTCGTCGCTGCCCAGCAGCATTCTGCAATCCAGCAGCAGCTTGACTCCTCCGTCCGCCTTGCCGATTCCCTGCATATACCGGTTGCGAATCCCCGTGTGATGATCCGGCGGCGGCACCACATTCTCGTCGTTGAGCGTCATGACTTCGGACACCTTATCGACGATAAGTCCTGCCGCCATTTCCTCCGTGTCGATGACGATAATACAGGTTCTGTCGTCGTAGGGAATGGGTTCCTTATTGAATTTAAGACGCATGTCGATCACCGGGATGATCTTTCCGCGCAGATTAATGATGCCCATGATATAAGACGGTACTTCAGGCATTTTCGTGATGGGCTGTACCCCGATGATTTCCGTCACATAGCGAATTTCCAGCCCGAAGACCTCTTCCCCAAGGTTAAACGTCAGGTATCGGCCATGCTGTGTGTCTTCCTGCTGTTCTATAAGCGTTTCGTTGGGCGCCATACTGTCCTCCTGTCCCATAAATGAAGTGGTTTTTTCAGCTACATCAATATATCCACCAACAACCCGCGGATATCATCCACCATCTCCAGCAACCGAAGGTTGTCGCTTTGCTCCAAAAGTATTTGCTGCGCCATTTCATCCAGCCGGGCGTTGACCTTCTTGATGAGTATGAACACATTCCGCCTTCCCCTGGAATCCACTGTGCTCGTCCGCGTGCAGGCGTAAGCGTTGCTCGCGGCAGTTTCCAGCAGCTCGGCAATCAATTTGCGATACTGCATGAATTCCGCGATATCCGCTTTGCGCTTGATGGCATCACCCTGCCGGAATATCCTGTCCTTCAGGTCTTCAATATACCTTTGATACTGCGCCTCGCTGAAATCCATCATGTGACGCGAGAACGCAAACCCCTGCCCTGCGCCGGGCTGACCGCCTCCGGTGCTGGATACACTTTGGGGCCCCGATGAAATTGTACCAATGGTTGCAACCTTCATGGCATACACTCCGCTCAATCAGTGACAGAATACCTTTTATTTTTTTTCATCAATAAACAGCGCATCTCTGCTCTGCATCTGAACGGCGTAACCGCCTACCCCTTTACGGTTGTTGCGGATCGCCTTAATCTGCTGCCCATAGGTCTTAAGCTTGTGTTCCGCCACTTCATTACAGTCCCTGCGCGCTTGCTCTACCTGCCCGGCGATGTATGCGATATCTCTCTCCAGTCTGGTCAGCTCTGGCAGTGCCGCCTCGTCAGGCATCTGCTGCCGCAGCTTTTCCGCAGTACCGCTGGTCTCATCCGCCATTTTCATGAGCGCCTTGCAGTTTTCCATCTCCTGGCTGAACGCATCCATATCTTCGGCCCGAAGCGCTCCCGCCGACCGTTTAACGGCAGCGAGCAGCTTCGCGAGCAGTTCTTTTTGGATTTCCAGCAATCTCACCAGATCGCCGTTCAGTTGGGCGTTCATTACTCGTTCTCGCAAAGCTCGTAAGACGGACGGCAGGTCTTTTCCACCTGCACCCACGCGTCGCGCAGGTTGGACAGCATCTCTATCACCGGCTCTGCCTTCTCCTTTTCCTTGGATACGTTGATGAGCATGGTTTCATGCAGCATGAATTCATACAGTGACATTAGATTTTTCGCAATCGGATACTTGAAATCCAGGCTGTTGATCAGCTCAGTCAGTATATCTTGCGCCTTCTTGATGTGGGTATTGACCGCTTCATAATTCTTCTTATCGATCTCGAGCTGGGCGAGCTTGAGCTGCTTGATACAGCCGTTATACAGCATCACAACAAGCGCCGCGGGATTGGCGGTGCTGACTTCCTGCTCTTTGTATTTCTGGTACGCATTAGACGTCATCATGGATATAAAGCTCCTTTAATATATCGTTCGTTCTCAGCCCGTCGTGAACAAGCTGGAGAGCCAGCTGGACATGCTGTTCAGTTTAGACAAAGCCGTTTCCATAGTGGAAAACTTCTTCCACAAGGCCTCTTCCTTTTCCGTCATACGCGCTTCCAGATCGTCTTCGTCATCCTTGCCGGCCGCAATTTTCTCATCCAGACTGTCCAGCGCGACATTGGTCGTTTGCTTGGTGTAATTCAGCATCGCGTCGGAAATGCGTACCATAACGCCCTTTGCAGAAAATCCTTCGGTTGATGTCTGCGAAAAACAGTTCTTCACACCTTCCGGATTCTCCTTGAGCGCCGCCAGCAGCTTGTCTTTGTCCACCGTAATTTTCGCTCCGTCGGAGTAGGTACCGGTGGTGAGGCCGATGTCGGACAGCTTCATGCCCGTGCCTTCCACTTTCGTATAGAAGGCACTGCGAAGTGTCGTCAGCATAGAAGTAATGTAGGAGTCGTTATGAAGTGTGCCGCTCTTGGCTTTCTCCTCCCACTGCTTAATCTCTTCCTCGCTCATCTCTTCCTTCTGGGCATCGGTAAGCGGAGGATAATTATAATAAACATCCTCTTTCACCTTACTTTGCAGTGTGCCCACCAGTTCGTTGTACGCGTCCACCAGCGACACAATACTGTCCACTGTGCTCTGATAGTCCTGGCTGACGGAAAATTGTATTGCCGTCGAGGAGGTGTCGTTAAGCGTATAGGTGATACCGTCATAGCTGAAAGAATTCTTGGCCTCTTTCACCGTGATGCCATTGATGGTACAGATAGCATCCTGCCCCTGATAGGTGCCCTGAGCGATGCCCAGTGCGCTGTCCGTGGCGGAAAACGCATTGCCCGTAATATTGACAATGCTTACATTTTGGGCGCTGCCTGTTTCCTTTGAGGTTATGGAGAACCCTTTTGCGAGGCTGCTGTACCGCATGGTTACTCCCGCGTCCGAGGCGTTGATTTCCTTCATCATCGCGCCGATGGTCGTATCCTTGGTGAATGTGAACGTTTTTCCGTTGATTGAAAAGGAAAGCGCGTTGTTCTCATCAAAGGTAAACTTATTGGTCAGCGACAACGATTCCAGCGTGGTATCGCTGGAATAGGAAGTGCCGGTAAACACATCAGCGCTGCTCGCCTTGGCGGCAGCGGCCAGCTGCGAAATGCTGTTGATGGTCATGGTACCCGCTACAGCCGAAGATGACGCGGTCACGGATACCGCGCTCGTCGAAGTGAGCATCGAAGCGGCCATGCGGTTGTATGAGTTGCCGGACAGCATATTCGTATCCGACAGCGCACTCAGGTACTTTGAACGGAAATTCTTAATCAGCGTGTTGATTTCCCGATACGAATCCGCTTTCCACTGCATTTTCGTGGTGCTTTGAGTGAGCTTATCCAACCGGCTCTGATACGAAGACATCAATCCCGATACAATCGTTTCGGTATCCAGACCTGATGCAAGGCCCGATACCCGGTTACTGCTGTCAATCGTCAACGACATGGGTTCCCTCCTTTATCTCTGCTCATTCGTGTTACATATGTGCAAAATAAGACACTTTCGGCAGGCTCGCGTTATAGATATTGGTGATATACGTGTAGTTCCGCAGACGTCTCCCGGCTTGTGCAACGGTAACACCCTTCTGCGCATTATACTCTCCGTCTTTGGATGGACACACGACCTGTACATGCCCGTGCCCGCTGCTGTTATAAAGCGCCGTCACCACAGGATGCCCTTCGTTGGCCATATTCTGCGCTTCTTCAGGGGTCACCTCATACCATCCGTACTCCTCGCCGTGCTCGTGAAGCCAGGAATACATCCGGTTCGCGTTCATCTGGCTTGCGCCTGCGTCACCGCGTTCCATGGGTTCGCCCGTTGCCGCGTTAAAGTAGTGCGGTATCTCCGCACCCATCGCGCTCGTAACATCCCACACAAAGATATTGCAATAGGTTCCGCCCTGCTCCAGACAGTAACGCGGGTTCGTTTCGACATTGAACTGGTTGATCACTGCGGTATACCGCTCCGCGGAACGGTTGTATACATCGCTGACAATTGCGGGATCCGACGGAAGCCAGGGCGACTGCGTGACATTACCCGTACCGGGCGTCATGGTCTGCGAGCCTGCAAGGTAAGTCGTATCGGTGCGTACCGACGAGAACTCACCGGAAAACGCTTTGCCCAGGCTGATGAGCGCCAACGGAGAAATGCCGGACGCACCCGCGCTCATCAGTGCGGTAAGCAACCCTCCCGATGTACCGGAGCTTTGCTCCAGCAGCTCGGAATATAAATCATAGGTTTCCGCGTATGAGTCTGTGCTGTCCTGCCCGCCCATCATCGCATCAGAAAGCAGGGCGCCGAACGTATTCGAGACCCCGGAGCTGTTGTCCGATCCGGAGAGTTTCAGCGCGCTTTGCAGCGCCGCTTCGGTAAAACTGACTCCACTGACTGACATCCGCGTTTCCCCTTTCTTACTGCCGTTTCATCCCTGAATCATCCTGTGCGCGGTCATCCATCCGGTATATAAACACGAGAATTTCCGCCACAACGCGGTAAAGCGACTCCGGAATTTCGTCGCCCACGCTGAGCCGGTGCAGCGTATGGGACAGCTTATCGTCCTGCACCACTTGTACGCCGCTGCGCTCTGCCTCTTCCAGCATTCGTTGTGCGAGATACCCGCGGCCCAGACCGGTGATGCGCGGCGCTTTGTCCTTATCCGCGTCATACTTCAGCGCAGCCGCTTCCCGCAAACTGTCATCCCGAAATGCCTTATACTGTTTCATATCATCACATCTATACCCTGCTGCCGCGTCCTGCCTGCTCCCGGAAGTATCGTCTCTCCTGCGTTAAGCACCGTAGTCTTCTTTTCCAGCCCGGCAAAACGCATGTCCGCCAGCCTGTATCCCGCGCCTTCCAACGTCTGCTTCAGCGATTCCACGTTTCGCTTGAACAAGTCTGCCGCGCCCGTTTCCTCCAACCTGAATTCCAGTGAGATGCTGCCGCCGGTTTCCCGTATCAGCGATTCTATGCGTCCGAGGTGCGCCGTGTCGAGCGCGACCAGTATCGAGATGCCCGTGCCGTCCTGCTCCTGCCGTTTGTTCTGCCTTCGGAACACGTACAGCTCAGCGGTTTGGCAGTTGCCGTCTTTCCCCTGAAGCGGCAGCTGCATATATGTAAAACGCACATCCCGGTCTGCCATTTCCAGCTGACGCATCAGCTGGTCCGTCCCCTTCAAAAAAGACTCCTTATTTCTGATATCGGATTGATCCAGAGAAGACTTTAGCGTTTTCAGCGCATCCGGCAGCTCCTGAGCGGCTTTTTTCAGCCTGCCGCCATCCAGAGTCTCTGGATGAACAAGCATACCCTGAACGAGCTTATCGATGCGCGAACTTATTTCCCCCTGCGTTCCTTCTGGCAGCGCGTTGTGCGCTTCGTCCGGTTGTGTCCCTTCGGCAAGTTTTCGCTCGGGAAAAACCGCAGCCGTTTCATCCATCCGCGTTTGAGGCACTGCGCCTGCGCTCTGCCCGCGTGCAGTCACTTCCGCATTATCGTCGTACCGGACCTGCTGCGCCGCATTTTCAGGGGGTGAAACCGCTTGCTTTACCGCGCCATTATACGCAGATTCGTTCTCCCGTATCGCGGACTCGGGAGCGTTTACGGGGGGCTCCTCGAGGCGGACATCTGCGGATGTTGTACGGGCATTTAATGCGGTAGGGTGCTCAATGGGCAATGACGTATACTGTGCGTTGTTCCCCAGCTGCTCCGCCGGTATCCAGCCTGCCTCTCGCATATCGGGCGGAACCGCTGCTGCTTCACCGTTAACGCTTTCTGCGGTTACTCCTGCTGGTGCAAAATGCAATACCGCGGTATCCGCAGCCTTCGGCATATCGGGCGAAACGCCCGGCGCTTCGCCCTGAACCGCAGTCTGCGCGGATCCCCCGGCAGATAGACCCGTCCCTGCACCGCTGACATAGGCATCCGCTGGCGTCTCGGCCTGAGTAAGTGCCGGTGACATGGTGTTTGGGCTGGCGTCGTTATCCGGCTGCGTCAGGCACTTGAGTATCGCGCCCAGCACCGCACCGACTCCGCCGTTCTCTACCGGCCGGGACAACACCGCCATATTCTCCGCTGTATCCGCGATTCCGGTTTCCGCCAGAAATCGCGCCGTGTCTATCGGAAGGCCGGGGTTCCTTTTCAGAATGCTCAGCATCCCTGTCAGTACGGGCAACGGTATCGTCTGTATCTGTCCTTCCTCGCCGGGCAGCGCGCCATCCCCCGACGTGCTCAGCAAGTGCAGAAGCCATGCGTCACCGCGGCCCTCCACCCGTACCTCAATCGTCTGCCCCGGCGCCAGCGTAAGCTCGCCGCGCAGCGATGCGTTCAGCACAGAACCGTCATCAAGCCGCAGCTGCAGCGAATCGCCTTCAATGCGCTCCACAGACGCGATGATAATGTCGCCGTCCTTCAGTTTTACTCCGCCGGCTGTTAATACCGGAATTTCCGCGGCACGGCCTGTTTTTCCCGTGTTTTCCGCTCCACCGGTGCGAATCTGCATAACTGCCCCCGTTTTTTAAAATTCTCGTCCGTTTTGCGCTTCAACATGTACACATTGGGTTATATATTTTCTATCGGTAAAAAACAAAAGATTAATAGTCTGTACAAAAGTAACGATATACCTATAAGGACAAATGTTTTGGTAAGGCAGGCACTATGTTTGATATTGACAACATGAACGGGTACGAGTTTGACTTCTTCAGGGAACTTGAGAACATTGGCGCCAGCCATGCGGCAACGGCGCTTTCCATGCTGCTCTCGCAGACAGTGGAAATCCGCGTGCCGCGCGCGCAGCTCTGCGAGTATAACGAGATATGCGAAATACTCCACGGTCCCGAAAACGTCGTAGCCGGGCTGCTGGTAGGGATTTCAGAGGATATACATGGTTTCATTCTTCTGGTACTGGACGAGCACGATGCCCGCGCGCTGACGCATGCCGTTGTCGGAGGAATCACCGAAGGGATGGCGGAGGCTGAAAGCGCAGAGCTTCAGACTTCGGCGCTCAAGGAAGTCGCAAACATGCTGATTGGCTCGTACATTACTGCGATTTCAGAGCTGACCGGATTTAAAATTGATGCCTCGGTGCCCGATCTTGTGTTCGATATGGCAGGGGCTGTGATGAATTTGCTCGCGGTGGCCTATGGGGAATTCGGCGACCATGTGCTTTTTATGGAGACAGAGTTCTTCAACCAAACACAGAGTCTCTTCGGTCACTTTTTTCTAATACCGGATATGGAGTCGTACAAAAAGCTGACAGAAAAAATGGTATGCTACTGATGATAAACAGCGTTGTGGTTGGCATTGAACAGAAAAGCGCGCAAACGGCACTCTCCAAAATGTATACCATTGGAATTGCAGAGCAGAAGGTAGCGCAGGCACCCGATAAAATAGTTACCCTTGGCCTCGGTTCCTGCATCGGCCTGGTATTATTCGATCCCATTAGCAAAATCGGCGGTATGATCCATATCATGCTGCCTGTTGCGCCGAAAGAAGGGGCTGCATTCAACAAATCGAAGTTTGCGGATACCGGAATCGCGGAACTGATACGTACGGTTACAGCCGCGGGAGCATTGCGAGGCAGACTCGTCGCCAAGCTTGCGGGAGGAGCCCATATGTTCAACACCATAAGCAACAACGACATCATGAACGTAGGCGAACGGAACGCGCAAATGTGTAAAAAAATGCTGGCATCACAGGCCATCCGTATTGCCGCCGAGGATTTGGGAGGAACCTGCGGTCGATCCATCGAGTTCTGTCTGGAAAGCGGAATGCTTCAGGTGCGGACAATCTCGCCGAAGACGGTACGGTTGCTGTAGATCATAATTTACATTTGTACACAGGAGGAACCTATGAAGAAAGTACTGATCGTCGATGACGCCGCGTTCATGCGCGTGTCCATCAAAAACATGCTCAGCAAGAATGGCTTTGAGGTCATCGGGGAAGCAGAAAACGGCAAAGTAGCGATACAAAAATATCAGGAGCTCTCCCCTGATATCGTTACGATGGATATCACGATGCCGGAAATGGACGGCCTCGCGAGCCTGAAAAAGATACTCGCCATCAACCCATCCGCCAATGTCGTCATGATATCCGCCATGGGACAGGAAAGCATGGTGCGTGAGGCGGTACTGTCGGGTGCGAAAGGATTCATCGTCAAGCCCTTCAAGGAAGATGTAATACTGGCGGCGCTGGGCAATCTTCAATAAGCAAATACAATGGGAGGTATGGGCATGTCTTCAGGCGATTCTATGCTGGATATTTACCTTTACGAGAACACACAGCTTCTGGAGAAATTTGAATCCTTGTTGCTGGCCTGCGAAAATGCGGATTCCTTTTCCTCAGATGAGATAGCGGAAATATTTCGAATACTGCATACCATCAAAGGTTCGTCGGCCATGATGAATTTCGACGGCATCGCGAACCTTTCTCACGCGCTTGAGGATCTTTTCGATCACATGCGCGGTCATGAGGTAAGCAAGGATGAGCATCCGGGAATCAGCGCCCTTGCGTTTGAAACGCTGGATATGATAAAGTCCGAAATTGAAACGATCCAGAGCGGCGGCCTGCCGGATATGGACACTGCTCCGATGACACGCCGCATCCGTGATTTTCTGAACGCACTGGTCCGACATACAGAGCACGGGTCTTTGGATAGCGGCCCGCCTTCATTGGTCCAGGAGTCCGCAAGGCAGCCGGGTTCACATTCTTTCGAAGCGAAGATCACTTTTCAGCCTGAATCCAAGATGGAGAATATCCGCGCGTTCGGCATCCTTAAATCCATCGAGAAGCTGTGCTCGGATACCCATACCATACCGGCAGATCTGTTCGCGGCAAACAGTGCAGAGGTGATCTCCCAAAATGGCTTTACGCTTTGTATGCGCACAGACGAGGCTCAAGAAGTGCTGGAGCGCAAGATCCGGGAAGCTTTCTTCATCCGCAGCCTGAAAATAAAGAAGCTGGATACGGAAACTTCGCAGAAGGTGTTTCATCCCGGCGATACCGGCAGTTCAGCCTCGGCAAAAGCCGCTGACGCTGGAAGCCTCGCCAAGCAAAACTTCATGAGTGTGAACCTTTCGAAGCTCGACATGCTTATGGATATCGTAGGCGAGATCGTCATTACGGAATCTACCGTCACCAAGAACCCCGAGGTGACAAAACTGCATCTTGAAAGTTTCGATAAGGCTTCCCGTCAGCTTCGTAAACTGACCAACGAGCTGCAGGATATCGTCATGTCCATCCGAATGATCCCCGTTTCCGGCACATTTCACCGTTTGGAACGGATTGTTCGGGATATGTCGGTAAAAATCGACAAAAAAGCCCGTCTTGTCATCATTGGTGAAGATACCGAACTGGACAAGAACGTACTCGACAATCTGGCAGATCCGCTCATGCATATCGTACGCAATTCGATGGATCACGGGCTGGAACATGCCGACGAACGCGAGCGTCTGGGCAAGAATCCAACAGGCGAAATCGTACTGGAGGCGCGCAACTCAGGCAGCGACGTGTTGATTATCATATCGGACGACGGACGCGGTTTGGATCGCGATGCGCTGATCGACAAGGGTATCAAACAAGGTCTCATTCATAAGGACAAATCCGAGGTCAGCGACAAAGAAGCTTATTCGCTGATATTTATGCCAGGCTTCTCTACCCGCGATCAGGTTACAGAATTCTCCGGCCGCGGAGTGGGCATGGATGTCGTGGTCAAAAGCATCGAGCGGCTGGGCGGCTCGCTTTCTGTGGACAGCACCCCTGAGCAAGGAATGCGCGTCACCATACGCATACCGCTGACGCTCGCCATCATCGACGGCATGCTGGTATCCGTGGGCAGCTTTACCTATATCCTGCCGATGCTCTTAATCAAGGATTCCTTCAAGCCCGACATAAAGGATGTATTCTCCGATCCGGCTGGAAACGAAATGATATGGCTTCGAGGTAACTGCTATCCCATTCTGCGTCTTCACCGGCTTTTTGGCATCGAGACAAGCGCAACCCAGATTTGCGACGGCATCCTCATATTGGTTGAAGCGCAGGCGGGGCCATATTGCATCTTCGTGGATAATCTCCTCGGAGAACAGCAGACGGTCGTTAAACCGATACCTGCCTACATCACGAGAAATTTCAAGAATATCAAGGGGATGTCGGGCTGCACCATACTGGGAGACGGCAGTATCAGCCTGATACTGGATATTAACGGGTTGCGGCTGGACATGAAATAAGATTATGAGATATATTGCAACGAGTGAACTGCGTCCCGGGTATAGGCTTGCATCAAGCCTTGTATATTCCAAAAACACGGTGCTCTTGCGTAAGGGAGTCATTTTGACTCCCTCACTAATCAATCGGATCGCGTTGCTGGGATATCAAGGCCTTTATATCGAAGACGAAATTTCTGAAGGTCTGGAAATAGACGATGTCATCAGCAACGATTTAAGGGTTCAAACGCGTAAGGAACTGCAGCAGTTATTCTTCAATATGGAGAACAACATTACCACCGGCGCAAAGAAGCGTATCCGCAGCATCACCTCACTGGCCAAAGAGATTGTAGACGAGATACTCTGCAACCGCCACGCAATGATCAATCTGGTTGATCTCAGGACCTTTGACGACTATACCTACTGTCACAGCCTCAATGTCACGGTGCTGGCTGTGGTGCTGGGCACCGCGCTGAGACTGCGGCGCGATACGATCTACGAGCTTGCAATCGGCGCGCTGATTCACGATACCGGCAAGATGTTTGTTGGGAAAGAGATTCTCAATAAACCCAGCAAGCTCAACGACGAGGAATTCGCCCAAATCAAAAAGCACAGCGAGCTTGGCTTCGACTACCTTTGCGACAATCCGGACATTCCGGACAGCGCGAAGATTGCGACATTGCAGCATCACGAGCAGTTCAACGGGAATGGGTATCCCCACGGCTTATCCGGCAAGAAAATTCACCAGTTCGGCCGTATCATCTCCGTTGCGGATGTTTATGATGCGCTCACCTCGGACAGGCCCTATCGCAAGGCGATGCTTCCCTCGGACGCCCTGGAATATATCATGGGCGGATACAACACCATGTTCGATCCCGATATCGTGAAGGTGCTGACCAAGAAGGTAGCCCCCTACCCCATCGGCACCTGCGTCCGGCTGAGCTCTGGCGAACTGGGCATTGTCATCCGGAACTACGAGGACACCAGCCTGCGCCCTGTGGTCAAGCTGATAGAGGACAACAAACCGACCAATATCATCGTCGATCTTTCCAACGATCGTGCTTCCCTGAACGTAACGATCAAGGAGATCGTCAACCCCTGACACTTCTCGCATGACATAGCAATACGGTCTGTTACAGAGAACAGGAAAGATACGAAAGGCCGCCGGTTATCCGGCGGCCTGCGCTTACTGTTCGTTTGCCTGTTATCCCCACAGTCCGGGTTATTCCGTAGTCTCCGTAGATGCTGACGCGCTCGGTGAAACCGAGGGCGATGTTGAAACCGAGGGTGCGGGTGTCGGGGTGGCTGTTGCGGGGTCCTGATAGTTGCAGTAGGTCTTACCATTGGTGGGTCCGATGTTGACACTCTCGAACTCCACTTCGTTGTACTTCGTGCCATCCAGCTTATAAAACTGCCGGTATGTCGTCACCTTCATGCCCATCTGATTCTGCGAATACACCTTTGCTTCACCGACAGCAATCGGCGTGCCGTCCGGCAGCGCAGTATAGCCGTAAAACATTTGCATCTTCGGGGTGCCGTAGGTGCTCGCCGATCCCGATTTGAAGCTGTAGATTACTTCTTCGCCCGTTGCCGAATCGATTACCGGCGGGCCATAGATCTCCACCGTAACAGTCTTGGTCTCCGGATTCATATACGATACGATATAGATGGGCGATGAGTGCGTATTGGTCAGCTTCAGATCCGGGCCGCCCGTGCTGATCGTTGCGTCCAACCCTTTGGGCATATAACCCGAAACGATGCTGTGATGTTTGGACTGCGTAGTCAGCCCGGCGCGAATCGCCGCATTATAAAGCGTACTCGATATCTGGCAGACACCACCGCCCGGTTGATCTACATAGGCACCGTCCGTGATACCGGATGCCAGTGCCCACCCCTTCGCTACGGTACGCGGCCCGGCCTGCTCGTTAATGGACCATTCGATACCGGGATCTATCTGCACGCCGCAGATAACGCCCGACATCTTGGCTACATTCCAGTTGCGGTTGGTAGAGTAGTGTTCCGAATAGCTTGATGTCCAGGATGTAATCAAATGCGTTTGTGTTTTAATCTGTTCCAACGTAACCGCGGGCTGCGTTATCTCAAACGGCACTTCGATCACAGAGAAAGCACCGCTCTGAACCTCTTCCAATATCTGCGTAGCAACCGGATCCATGTCGGTGGTTATCCCCGTCTGCTCCGGCGTATAATAGAAACGGGATATGGTTGCGGCGGCAGGAGTATAGTCCTCCTCATAGTGATCATTCTCCCAGTACTGATAGCGAAGCGCCAGCGGCATCTCCGCTTCTGTCAGACGGACGAGATTCTCCGGCCACGAGATCGTCTTGCCCTTGGAAGCCAATGTGATGATTTCGTTCATATCTGGAGTATATGGGGTTCCGTCTGCATAATGGCCCCAGGGTGTAAAAAGCGCGGTTGCGTCCAGCGGCAGCTGATCCAGCTCCATCTTGACTATGGACAGCGCACCAGAAACCCCCGCTTCATCCGCGGCAAGGCTGACGGCGAAATCTGCGCCGCCGTCCTTTGCGTCCTCCGCCGCCTTCAGGCGATCGTCAAACGTGCCGGTACGTCCATATGCCATCGCCTTGTCCAGCACATCCTCGTAATCCGTCCCGATGCCCAGCTCCTCGGCGGCATACGTATGCGCTTCCCCATTTACATCAAGCGTTACACTGGCGTCCGCCAGCAGAGCGCCGGGAATCTGGGAAGTCGCGCTCAGCGCTTCCTCCTTCGTCATGCCGGAAATATCCACGCCGCCCACTTTAACACCGTCGAGCGCAACCCCCAGGCTGAATACCCTGTCGTCCGATGCGCCGCGGGAATTGCCAATCAATAATACAGTACAAATTGCCAGCGCTGCCACGAGCAGCCCGCCGGACACACACAAGAACAACAGTGAATTTTTCTTTACCGTTCCATTTTTCTTTTTCTTTTTGGCGCCTGCCATGAGCTTGTCCTCCTTATCCGAGACAGAACTTACATTTATTATACAGGTGAATAATTTCAAATCCGTTACACTGTAATGTTATTTTTGCCGAATCATATAACGTTTATAATACGCATGCTTTATCTTTTTGTTAATTAACACTATTGTTCTGACAGAAACGCCATCGCTCCCTCACAAATTGCCCGGGCCACCCGCTGCTGATACTCCGCCTGCTGCAGGCTTCGCTCCTCGTCTGTGTTGCTTAAATACCCGCATTCCACAAGCACGGAGGGCTGGTTGCCCTGCTTGAGCACGTAAAGCTCCTGCGATCGCTCCTTTCCGTCCGCATTCAATTCATCGTTCAGCGCATCTTGTATTTTCCCGGCAAACGTTTTTCCCTTTTCAGACCCGGCCATGAACAGCACCAAAGGCCCGTGCACATTGGGATCATCCGGGTATGAATTCATATGGATGCTGATGGCCAAATCCGCACCGCTCTCGCTGATGATGCGTCCGCGCTCGTGAAGGCTTTCGATCTGTGTCGTTCCCAGACCCACATCGTCCTCCCGCGTCATGAGCACCTGTACTCCCTGCGCCTCAAATTCCGTTTTCAGGTACTGCGCAATCTGCAGGTTGATATCGGCTTCATGCGTTCCGGTTACGCCAATGCATCCCGGATCGAAGCCGCCGTGCCCTGCGTCCACCACAACAAGATAGCTGCCGGCTATATTACCGGAAGTGGCTCCCGGGGTTTTTACGGCATCGATCGGTTGTGAAGCGACAGTACCGGCCGGCGGGGCACTCTGCGTGCCTGCTGTTTCTGTCTGCGCGTTTGCGGATATAACCCCTAATTCCTTGAGCGCCACCGCGACTACGATAACAAGCACCGCCAGCGCCACCAGCGTAAGCAGCGCTCCAACCATCTTCCTGCCGTTGATTTTATAACGACGGTTTTCTTTTTCATTGGTATTGCTCATACGTCCCCCATAAAAAATAAATCTCATCGGCGGCGGGCTTTGATAGTGCCTTTCCGATTGCTGGCACCATGCACCGCTTTTTTCCACGGCTTCGGCGCAATCCTTATTAACCCGACGCGTCTGAAATATTCAGCATGCTTTTATCCCGCGTTAATATTTTTGTAATAAATGTAACTTGTGTGTAGTATATGATTTTTTCAGATGTTTGTCAATGAGAGAGGGTGAAACGTCCGCAAAAAAGAAGGGTACAAGAACCCTTCCTTTTATGCGTCGCTTACTTTTCGTGCCCTGTTACGCTGCCTCTGCGGATGAGATTGATGATCGCAAGCAATATGATCGCCCCCAGCAGCGCCACCAGAAAGCTTTCGATGTTAAAGCCCGTTACATCCGCGGGCGCACCGATGAGATTCATGATGAGTCCGCCGATAAAGGCACCCACGACGCCCACGATGATATTGGCGAATACACCCATCGAAGGATTGTTCCGCATGATGATGCTGGCAACCCAACCCGCCAAACCGCCGAGTATGATCCAGGATAATAAGCCCATCGTTTAGTCCTCCTTCTTTGATACGCTTAGTATCCGCAGTGCGGGTGGTATTATACGGGAACCGGAATCAACCGCTGCCTTTGTCAGTATGAACCCTTTTTGGACGCCAACCGATCGTAAATCAAATCTTCAGTAATACAGCGTCATAGGGCTTGAGCGCGAGCTCTATGAGCCCGTCGCGGAATTCGTAAGCTTCCCCCGTGAGCATGCAGTGCACCTGCCCGGAGAGCTTGTCTCTCAGCGCGCGGGCGTCCTCTTCAGTAATCAGCTGCTGGTGTCCCAGTACATCAAACACCACGCGAAGCGGTCGGTGAGAACGGTTTACCGCGGCAAGAAACACCGCATCCCGTGCGGAATTCCCGAACGCGTCTCTGCCGCCCAGTACATAACGCAGCACGCCCACGCAGTCCTCGTGCGGCGCGAAGAACGCCGCGCGCCCGGTACGCAGCGCGTCCGATTCGCCGCGAATACGCCCGAGGGTACGGTAATGAGCCGTAATATCGCCTTCGCCCGGGGGAAACGCGCCGCGGTTGAAGGGATCGAGAAACCCTTCCATGCCTTTTTCGTCGCCATAATACACGCTGGGCGCGCCCGGCAGCGCAAACTGCAGCACAGCAGCCAGCCGCTGCAGCGCGGCGCCTTTCTCGTTTTGCGCGGCGCTGACGAAGAACGTCGCCTGCTGTTCGCGCGTCAGCGCCTTCGCGTCGATAGGCGCACTGAGCGCGGTACGCAGCCTCTCCACATCGTGCGAGGACAGCAGGTTCATCAGCGCGTAATACATGGGCTTCGGGTAATTGACCGCCTGAGCGGTTAAAAACCGCCGCAGCTGCTCCGCGTCCTGCTTGCCTGTCATGAAACCGAGTATGGCGCTGCGCAGCGGATAATTCATCACCGAGTCCAGAGAGCGCCCCAGTGCAAATGCGCGTTTCGTGCCATAGCTGTATTTGGTCGTCGCGTCCTCCCACACCTCGCCGATGAGCGCGGCTTCGCTGTCCGCCTGCCGCACAGACTCGCGCATCCGCGCAAGCACGTCGTCGGGCAGCTCGTCGGCCACGTCCAGCCGGTAGCCGGAGGCCCCGGCGCGCAGCCAACGTTTCATCACGCTGTCTTCGCCCGTCACGACAAAGCGCTGCCAGTCCGCGTTGTGCTCGTTGACCTCGGGCAGGGTTTTAAAGCCCCACCAGCATTTGTACTGTTCGGGATACTGCTCGAACGTGTACCATGGATAATAAGGGGATTCTTTGCTGCGGAACGCGCCGCCTTCGCCGTAGGCTCCTTCGCGGTTGAAGTACACACTGTCCGATCCGGTATGCGAAAACACGCCGTCCAATATGATGCGGATACCTATAGACGCGGCCTTTTCGCAGAGCGCGCGCAGATCGTCCTCCGTACCCAGCACCGGATCGACGCGCAGGTAATCGGCGGTATTGTAACGGTGGTTGGACGCCGCCTCAAACACCGGGTTCAGATAGACGACGCTCACGCCGAGGTCCCGGATATAGTCCAGCGACTGCGCAATACCCTTCAGCGTACCGCCAAAGTAATCGCACGGCTCATAGTTCTTCTCGCCCGGCAACGGCCGGTAGCGCGGCTTGTCCGTCCAGCGCTCGTGCAGCTCCGCCTTGCGGCCCTTGGAGCGGTGATATTCGACGCCGCGCCGCGCTGTATCATCGTCGCTGCGCGCAAAACGGTCGGGGAAGATTTGATAAATGGTGGCGTTCTTCAGCCAGCCCGGCGTATCAAACGCGGCGTCGTACACCGTAAACTGAAACGCGGGCGGATGCTCGGTATAGACGCACCCCAGCCCGGCGCTTACGCCGCCCTCCGCACCATAGTAATATACCGTGCCGCCCACGCTGATGTTGAAATAGTACCAATAAACATCGGGCTTTGCGGGGGCATTCAGCGTCACCGTATACGCCCCGTTCTCAAGGCGCATCGGGGTATCCTGCCGGAAGCCCTCGTTCATCAGCGTCACGTATACCGCGCCCACCGAGTGAAGTCGGGTACGGAAGCGCAGTGTAACCGGCTGGCCCGGCTTCAGTGCTTCCGCGGGCTCACGGTACGCGGGCGACGCCGAGTCGTGCAGCATTTCATTTTTCAAGTTCCGCAGCATCGCTCCCTCCCCGCTCAAACCGGCTCCAATCCCCATATCTGCCGGTTGTATTCCGCCACCGTCCTGTCAGAGCTGAAAAAGCCCGCTCCGGCAGTGTTGGCTGCCGCCCTTCGCGTCCATCCTTCCGCGTCGGAATAGGTTTCCATCACCTGCGCAAAAGCCTTGTCATATGCGTCAAAATCGTACAGCAAAAAGTATTTATCCGCGCGGTCGTAGTCTCCCGTCAGCAGCGAATTGTATATGCCGCGGAAAAGCTCCCTATCGTCCACGGGCAGCGTGCCATCCACCAGGCGGGACAGCGCCCCGCGGATGCGCGCATCCTTTTCAAAGAAATCCATCGGACGGTACGTACCCGATGCCTCGAGCCGGGCTATCTCCTCCGCGTGCGCGCCGAATATGAAAATGTTGTCCTCTCCCACCTGCTGAAGCATCTCAACATTCGCACCGTCCAGCGTACCCAGCGTGAGCGCACCGTTCAGCATAAACTTCATGTTGCCTGTGCCGGAGGCTTCCCGGCCCGCGGTGGATAGCTGCTCGCTGAGTTCGGTCGCAGGAATGAGCTTCTCAGCCAGCGATACGTTGTAGTTCTCGAGGAATACGACCTTCATCCGATCCTTCGTACGGGGATCGCTGTCCAGGAGCGCCCCCACCGCGCTGATAAGCCGGATGATGGTCTTGGCCTTGTGGTAACCGGGCGATGCCTTCGCGCCGAACAGAAACGCAACGGGCTGCGGCAGCGAAAAGCCCGGCTCCTCCGTCATACGGTTATAGAGGTGCAGTATGTGCAGCACCTTCAGCAGCTGCCGCTTGTACTCGTGCAGCCGCTTGGCCTGCGTATCGAATACCCAATCCGGATTCAGCTCCGCACCCTGCGCGGCGTGTATATGCTCCGCGAACGCGCGCTTGTTCTCACGTTTCACCTCGGCGAACTCCGCAAGAAACTTCTGGTTCGCGGTATGCTTCCTGAGTTTCTCCAGCTCGTTCCAATCCCTGAGAAAGCCGCCGCCGATGGTATCCGCGATGAGCTCCATAAGCTTCGGGTTGGCGGAAGCCAGCCAGCGCCGCGGCGTGATGCCGTTGGTGATGGCGAGGAACTTGGCGGGAGCGATGGCGTAAAAGTCGCGGAAAGTTTTGGTTTTGAGAATATCGCCATGCAGCTGGGATACGCCGTTGACGTGCGCGCATACCGCGATGCACAGGTTGGCCATGCGGATTTCGTCGTAGGCGATTACGGACATCTTCGAGATGCGATCCCAGTCGCCCGGAAAGCGCTTCCAAAGCTGATCGCTGAACTTGTCGTTGATGGCTTTGACGAGGGAATATATGCGCGGCAGCAGCGATTTGAACAGCTGCTCCGGCCACGCCTCCAGCGCTTCCTGCATCACGGTATGGTTGGTATAGTTGAACATGCGGCTGACGATGCCATACGCTTCGTCCCAGCCCATGTGCTCCTCGTCCAGCAGTATGCGCATCAGCTCCGGGATGGCCAGCGTGGGATGCGTATCGTTGATCTGCAGCACCGCCTTTTCCGGCAGCGTGCGCAAATCGCCGTACTGGCGCTTGTGCTCCCGTACGATGTTCTGCACCGTCGCGGAGGCAAGGAAGTAAAACTGCTTCAGCCGAAGCAGCCGCCCGGCGATATGATCGTCCTCCGGATAGAGCACCTTGGAGATGGACTCGGCCAGCTCCTTCTGCTGTATCATACAGGCGTAGTCGCCCTTGTTGAACGACTGCAGATCGAACTCGGTGGGGCACTCCGCGCGCCATAGCCGCAGCGTCGCGGGCATCCTCGATTCATAGCCCATCACGGGCATGTCGTAGGGAATGGCGTTCACGGCCTGGTAGTCCCGGTGTACAATGCTGAGCCCGTCCTTCGTCCAGATCTCGTCCACGGCACCGCCGAAGCGCACCTGCACCGCCTCGCCCCGCCGCTCGATTTCCCAGACATCGCCCTTCTGTGTCCAGTCGTCCGGTTCCTCCACCTGCGCGCCGTCCACGATGCGCTGACGGAATATGCCGTATTCGTAGCGGATACCGCAGCCCACCGCGGGCAGATTCAGCGTGGACAGCGAGTCCAGCAGGCACGCCGCCAGCCGCCCGAGGCCGCCGTTGCCGAGGCCCGCCTCGTTCTCCTGCTCCTCCAGCTTCTCCAGCGGATACCCGATTTCGCGCAGTGCCTCGCGGTATTCATCCAGCGCGTTCAGGCTTACCATATTGTTGACGAGCGCGCGGCCCATCAAAAACTCCGCGGAGAGGTAATAGACCTTCTTGAGCCCGCGTTTGCGCGCTTCCTCCACCGCGGCGACCCACTGCTCCACAATGCGATCCCGCACGGTAAGCGCCACCGACTGGAACATCTCCTCGTCAGAAGCCGTCTCCAGCGTGCGCCCGTAGTATCGTGTCAGTTTGCCTTCGATATTTTCGCGGATGCGCCTTGCGCTCTCCCTTTTGATTTCACTAGCCAAATCCCGCCCTCCGTCGATGCAAAATCCCAGCTGCTCTCATTCTATGGTTTTCCCATGCCGCCTGTCAATTTGCAGAAATTTCCTCACCGCCCGGCCGCATCGCGATATACAGCGCGGCGTAAGACATCGCGCTCCTCGCAAAGCTCCAGTCCTGTGTCATGCCCGCCTGCCGCAGCGCCGAGAACGATGCCTCGTCGGCGCAGATACGCAGCGCATAGCGTACCGCCGCCAGCATCTCGTGCGCGTTGTAGTTGTCGAACGAAAAACCGTTGCCTTCGCGCGTGAATTCATTCCACGGCTTCACGGTATCCTTAAGGCCTCCCGTGGCGCGCACGACGGGCAGCGTGCCATAGCGCATCGCGATCATCTGCGAGATACCGCAAGGCTCGAAGCGTGACGGCATCAGCAGAAAGTCGCCGCCCGCGTAGACGCGGTGAGACAGTGCGTCGTCAAAACGCAGCAGCGCGCGCACACGCCCCGGATACCGGCTCTCCGCGTCGCGGAAGAACCCTTCGTATTCCGCTTCGCCCGTCCCCAGCAGCGCGAAGCTCATGCCCTCCTGCATCATCTCGTCGAATACGCGCAGCACGAGGTCCAATCCCTTCTGCTTCGTCAGCCGTGTCACCATGCATACGAGAGGCGCGGCGGCGTCCAGACCCAGCTCCGCGCAGAGCGCCTGCTTGCACGCCTGCTTGCCGCCGGGAGAGGCCGCGCTGTAGTGCTCCGCAATCTTCTCATCCGTCTCGGGATTGAACGCCTGCGTATCGATGCCGTTGAGTATGCCCACCATATCGTCGGCGCGCGCCGAGAGTATCCCTTCCAGTCCTTCCCCGAAATACGGCGTGCGCACCTCCTGCGCGTAGGTAGGGCTCACGGTGACGAGCTTGTCCGCGAACGTGATGCCCGCCTTCATGAAGTTGGCGCAGCCGTAGTGCTCCACGAACTGCGGCTGGTTGTAGTGCGCGTCGATGCCCAGCAGCTCCGAAACAAAACCGAAGTCATACTTGCCCTGATATGCGAGACTGTGCATCGCGAGCAGCGTGCTGCAGCTGCCCTGCGGCTTTCCCTGATACTGCGTTTTGACGAGCATTGGCATCATCGCGGTGTGCCAGTCGTTCACATGCAGCACATCCGGGGCAAACCCGGCGGCGGGCAGCGCCTCCAGCACAGCGCGCGAAAAGAAAGCGTACTGCTCTCCCTCAAAGTTTCCCCCGCCGTATATCCACTGTCCGAAGTAATATTCGTTGTCGATGAGGTACACCGGGAGTCCGTCCCAATCCAACAGCTCCAGCCCGGCATACTGCGAGCGCCAGCCCAGCTGCACCGAGAAGCTCGCGAGGTGCTGTACACGGTCGGCGTATTGTTCCTTGATGATGCGGTGGTACGGCAGCACCAGACGCACATCAAAACCCAGGCTCTTCAGCGCGCGAGGCAACGTACCCGCCACGTCTGCAAGGCCTCCCGTTTTGGCGAACGGCGCACATTCGGCAGCGGCCATCAGCACGGTGGGCGGCGTGGATTGTTTTCTGGCTTTCAGCATCGCGGCGATGTCCATGCTACAGCACCGAGCCTTTCCGGATAATCGCCGGGTAACTCGCATCACCGACGAGTGTGCGTCCCTCGCGAATGCGGCAGTCCTTGTCGACGATCACATTTTCCAGCACACAATTCTTACCAATTTCGCACTCCTGCATGAGTATGCAACCCTTCACGCGTGCGCCCTTGGCGACGCGCACGCCGCGGAAGAGCATGCTGTCCTCCACCGTCCCGCCGATGATGCAGCCGTTGGCGAGCAGGCTGTTGCTCACATTCGCGTGGCTGCTGTACTTCACGGGCGCCTCATCCTTTACCTTGGTGTACACCGGCTGTCCGGTATAAAACAGGTCCTTCTGAACCTTCTCGCTCAACATATCCATGTTGAGATCGTAGAACGTGTTGACCGAATCCAGCCGTCCCACATACCCCGTATGCTCCACCGCGAGTATGCGCAGGTTGTTTCCGTTGCGCAGTATCGCGTCGCCGATGAAGTCGTAATGACCGTGCGCGATGCTCCGGTCGATGAGGTATTCCAGCAGACTCTTGTGGATCATAAACACGTCCATGCAGATCTTGTCCGACCGGGAATACTTGAACTCATACTCCATATCCGTCACCCAGCCGTTTTCGTCGGTGAACAGCCGGAGCTCGCGATGCCGTTCCGCTTCCTCATTGTTCTTCTGTACGCTGTACAGCAGTGTGATGTCCGCCTGAGACTCGATATGACGCTTGAACATGGTGTTGTAGGTGGCGGTGAACACCGTGCTGGCACCCGTCAGCAGGCAGTAGGGCTGCGGCGCGCGGTGGATATAGGATATGTTGGATTTGATGGCATCCGAAATGCCGCGGTAAATGCCGGTATTCTCGGCATAGTCAAACGGCGGCAGTATAAAAAGGCCGTCTATCTTGCGCGAAAGATCCCATTCCTTTCCCGATCCTACGTGATCCATCAGCGACTGATAGTTCTTCTGCGTGATGATTCCCACGTTGCGTATGCCGCTGTTCACGAGGTTGGACAGGTGAAAGTCGATGACGCGGTAGCGTCCGCCCACCGGCAGCGCGGCGATGGAGCGCTTCAGCACCAGCTCGCGCAGGTTGTAGTTTTCTTCTCCGGCATAGATGAGGCCGAAAACGTCCTTTATCATACGTACACCTCCTCCGGCGCTTCACACTGGGCCGCGGCGCATTCGCTTCCCGGCTCCACCGAAGCCCCCTCCGGCACCTCCGCGCCCGGCGCGACGCGCACGCGCTGCCCGATGACGGTCAGCTTCCTGTCCCCGCCGATACGGCAGCCCCGCCCTACCGTCACATCCTCGTCGATGATCGTCTTATCCACCACGCAGTCCGGGCCGATAACGGTATTCTGCATGATGATGCTGTTGCGCACCACCGCGCCCGCCATCACCTTGACTTCCGGAAACAGCACGCTGTTTTCCACGCGCCCGTAGATGTGGCAGCCTTCCGAGACAATGCTCGTTTTGGTGGCGGCGTCCTTGCCTACAAAATGCGGCGGCTGGTTGGGGTTCCGCGAGAATATGCGCCACGTCGGGTCGAACAGATCAAACTCCGGGTGATCCTGCAGCAGCTCCATATTGGCCTCCCAAAGGCTCTGCAGCGTGCCCACGTCCTTCCAATACCCGCCAAAGGTATAGGCAAAGACAAACTCTCCCGCGGCCACCATCTTCGGGATAATATCGCGGCCAAAATCGTTGGATGAATCCCGGTCCTGGCTGTCTCGGTAAAGCCAGGATTTCACCTTCCGCCAGTTGAAGATATATACGCCCATGGAAGCAAGATCGCTCTTGGGCATCCTGGGCTTTTCCTCGAACTCATTAATGCGCCCGGTTTCGTCCGTGTTCATAATGCCGTAGCGCGAGGCCTCCTTCAGCGGCACGCGAATCACCGCGATGGTCGCGTCGGCCTCCTTTTCGATGTGCGCCTTGAGCATGGCGCTGTAGTCCATCTTATAGATATGATCGCCGGACAACACCAACAGATAGTCCGGATCGTACCGATCGATAAAAAAGCTGTTCTGCAAAATCGCGTTGGCCGTGCCGGAATACCATTCCCCGCGCTCGCCCTTCATATACGGCGGCAGTATAAACACGCCGCCGCTGTTGATGTCAAGATCCCACGGAGCGCCGGTTCCGATGTACGCGTTGAGCTCCAGCGGCTGGTACTGCGTCAGCACGCCCACCGTATCGATGCCGGAGTTGGTGCAGTTGGACAGCGCAAAATCGATAATGCGATATTTTCCTCCATAGGGTACAGCGGGCTTCGCCCGGGTTTTTGTCAGCACACCCAGCCGTGAACCCTGCCCGCCCGCAAGCAGCATTGCGATGAATTTCTTTTTATTGACCATCCTCACGCACCTCCTTAAGATCCTCCGCAAAAACATAATACACCGCGGAAAGCGGCGGTATGCATAATTCCGCGTGATATGGCAGGCCGGCAAAGCCGCCCTCCCGCGCGGAAACTCTTTTTTCAATTTTCATGCCTGTGCCGCCGTATTCCTCCGCGTCACTGCAGAAAGCCAGCGACAGTGTTCCGTTGGCGGGCAGACCGACGGGCCAGCTTTCCACCGGCACCGGCGTAAAGTTGAAGGCGCAAACCATGCGCTGCGGGGCAGGCCCGATGCCCGTTCTCAGGAAGCACAGACAGCTGCGGCTGGTGTCATCCACATTAAGCCACGCAAACCCTTCCCATCCGTCCTCCGCCTCGTACAGCGCCGGATGAGATAAATAACATTCTCCGAGATCCCTCACGCAGCGCTGTATCTGCGCGTGACGCGGATAGTCGAGCAGAAACCAGTCCAGCGGACGCTTGGGGTCCCATTCGATGAACTGTCCGAACTCGCCGCCCATAAAATTCAGTTTCTTGCCGGGGTGCGCAAACATGAAGCCGTACAATGCGCGCAGCGAGGAGAACTTTTCATCATAGCTGCCAAACATTTTGTCCAGCATGGACTTTTTGCCGTGCACGACCTCGTCGTGCGAATAGGCCAGCACAAAGTGCTCCGAAAACGCGTAATGAAGCGAAAAGGTCAGCTTATTGTGGTTGAACTGCCGGAAGAAATGATCCATGGACATGTACGAAAGCGTGTCATGCATGAAGCCCATGTTCCACTTGAACGAGAAGCCCAATCCGCCCTCGGGCACCGGCTTCGTGATGCCCGGATAAGACGTGGACTCCTCCGCCACCATGATCGCGCCGGGATGACGCGTATGAACCGTGGCGTTGAGCTTGCGTAAAAACGCTTCCGCGGAAAGGTCGATGTTGCCGCCGTGTTCGTTGGGGACAAACTCGCCCGGGTTCCGCGCATAGTCAAGGTACAACATGGAGGTTACCGCATCCACGCGCAAACCGTCCACGTGGTATACGTCCAGCAGCATCATGGCGCTGGAAACGAGAAACGATACGACCTCCGGACGCTGATAGTTAAAGATCAGCGTCCCCCACTGAGGGTGGTTGGCCTGTACCGGATTCTGATGTTCAAACAGGCAAGTCCCGTCAAAGCGTGCGAGCCCGTGGGCGTCTTTCGGGAAGTGCGCGGGCACCCAATCGACAATCACCCCGATGCCCCGGCTGTGCATTACATCCACGAAATACATGAAATCCTGCGGCGTGCCGTAACGGCTGGTGATGGCGAAGTAACCCGTCACCTGATACCCCCACGAGCCGTCGAAGGGGTACTCGTTGATGGGCAGCAGCTCCACATGGGTGTAGTGCATCGCTGCAAGATAGTCCGCCAGTTCCTCCGCCACCTCGCGCAGGCTGACGTAATCGTAGCCTTCCTTTGTGCGCCACGAGCCGATGTGCATCTCGTAAATGGACATGGGAGAAGTAAAAATGCTCCGCGCATTCCGCTGCTGCAGAAACGCGCCGTCGCGCCACTCGTACCCCTCAAGGCTCCATACCTTGGACGCGGTGCGGGGCGCTACCTCTCCGTGAACCGCGAATGGGTCAGACTTGAACTGCACGCATCCGTCACTGCCGGTCACGTGGTATTTATAGTTGCTGCCGTCGTTGAGGCCCGGTATCAGCGCAATAAAAACGCCGCCGGGCAGCTTCTCCATCGGGTTCGTACCAAAGTGCCAGTTGTTGAAATCACCCACCACACTGACGGCCTTCGCGTTCGGTGCCCATACGAGAAAGCGGTGCGCCTTCAGCTCCGGCACATAGTGACAGCCAAACACCCGGTATGCCTGCTGCGCCTCTCCGGTGTTAAACAGGTAAATTTCTTCTGTATTTGTATGCCGCGTATTTTCTTTCATTCGTCCGTCCCCGATACAACAACCCTCCCGCTGCGGCCTTGCAGAGCGCCGGCAAATCCATCTGTAAGAAATATTCGATACGCTTTACGGCTTTCCCTTCCATTACTGAATCAAAAATTGGGACAGGATATTAAGAATCTGTTATATTTCCTGTACGCCCTCGCGGGATGCGCCGCGCATGAACGCCCCGATATTTTCCGGGCTGAAGGGCGCAGCCGAAGCGCCCAGATGCAGCGCCCCGAAGGCTCCGCACGCGCACGCGAACTCCAGCGCCTCCCGAGTGCCCGCGCCGTCCAGCACGCTGTGAATGAGCCCCGCGCAGAAGGCGTCGCCGGATCCGGTGGTATCCACCGCGCGGATTTGGTAAGCGGGAACATAGCCGGCAAAGCCCTCGCAGCACGCGTATACGCCGCGTTCGCCGAGCTTGATAACGACGTTTCGCGCCCCCGCGTCCAGAAAAACCCGCGCGGCTTCTTGCGCGCCGAGTCCATCCGTCAAGTGCGCGCTTTCATACTCGCTGGGCATAAACCAGTCCAGATACGGCAGGAACGCCCGGATGCCCGCCAGCTTCAGTCCCTTTTTGTCGGAGGACATGTCGGCAAACGTCAGCGCACCGCAGCGCTTCGCGTGCGCGAGCACTTGCGCCATACCGTCCTCCTCCAGCTTCACGCAGCCAAAGAAGCTTCCCACCGTAAGTGCACGGGCGTCCGCGATGGCGTTCATCGCTACATCGGCAAGGCAGAAATCGTAGTTGTTGCCGGGGCGCGTAATGATGTTCCTCTGCCCATTCGGAGAAATCAACACAACAGCGGCGCTCGTCACGGACTGATCTGACACCACAATATGCGCGGTATCTACACCCAGCGCGTGCAGCTCCGTCAGAAATATCCGCCCCAGTGCGTCGTCGCCGAGGCGGCAGGACAGGGCTACGCGGCGGCCCAGCTTTCTCAGCACCACCGCCTGATTCGCGGCATCGCCGCCCGTCACGAGCGATATGTCCTCTATGCGCGTATTGTCCCGGTCGAACAGCGTCCTGTCCGCGGGCCGTGCCGCGATGTCCATCACGGCAATACCCAGCGCCACTACGTCAATATGCTTCATAGCATCAATATACACCCTTTTCCCGCGCTTGCCCATATGCCCCCGCGATATAAAAGGAGCCGCCCTTTTGGAGCAGCTCCTTCGCCGGATTCATGGTCTGGCATCAGGCATACATATTGTAGTGTTCCGCGATCATGTTGCTGGACTTTGCCAGCTTGTAGATATAGATGAAAGGCCCGACGACGATCAGGGAGCCCAGTATGCCCCAGAGCCAATAATCGCTTGCGCTGAAGCTGTAGGGAAGGTTGCGGCGCTTCAGCTCATTGCCAATGCGGTTGGAAATCCTGTGGAACCATACGAGCGCGCCGATGCCTGCCGTAATGGGTGCGATAATGAAAATCAGCAGACAAAAATGCATCGTCTTTTTACCGTCGTAGCGGCTTGCGATCACGTTGATATCCTGCGAAATTCCCGAGTAGAATACGATAGGATAAATGCCAAGCGTGATAATGCCAAGGAGAATCATTTTGAGCAGGCTTCGTTTGGTGTTGAGCTGTCCGACCGGCGCGGCGGACGGCTGGTACGCAGGCGGCTGGTACGGCGGGGCTTGCGGAGTCTGATACTCTGACATGATAACTACCCTCCAGTAATTATAATATTTTGTAAGGCCGTGTCCAGTTTATTACCATTATTGCCATGTGTCAATACTATATATAGTATAACTCCTATGCCCCAAAGACCCGAATTCCGCCACACCCTGTGCTTTGTCCGCCGCGCCTTCCGCCCGCTTATTCAGACAAATGCCTCCGCAGGCACAGCGGACCTTTACGCAAGGCAATTATATAAACTCCGTCACAGCCTGAAGCGGCGCTTTGGGATAGATGTACCCCGGCACCGGCATCAGCGGGTTGTAGACCTTCTCCACATCTAAGGTACAAAGGCCTTTGCTCACACCGCCGTAAACGCCCTTCAGCAGCACGCTCTCCAGCGAGAGGTTCATCACGAACACGGACGCCTTCTGGCCCGGTTTGATCTGCGCCAGCTCAGGCGTATACGGCTTGAGCGTAAACGCGAGGCGGCCACTGGAAGCCGACGCGGCCTGCACGATGGGCGTGATGCGGCAAAAGCCCTCCTCGTCCTCCGCGGCCATGAACTTGAGCGTGGCGAGACCGTCCGCAAGATTGCGCGACAGGCGGTTCAGCGCACCGTTATCGTGACCAGCCGCCGCGCCTTTACGTACCCGCGTCAGCAGCGCGTTGCTGATGATTGCGCCCATGGGCAGCGCGTCCTTTTCTGTGATGTCCACCAGATCGAGGTAGAACACGCGGCTGATGCCAAAGTACGTGTTGTAGCGGAAAAGGGGCTTTTGGTTCATGATGTCGAACTCCGGCCCCACCGTCTCGGTGTGCGTGTAGACCGCGCGCCCGCGCCACAGCTCCTTATCCACGCTCATCAGCAGAAAGCCCGCATTGGGCCGCTGCTGAATAAACTGTTTTGACAGCCCTTCGCAGAACCGCCCGAACATCAGGCTCTTATCATCCTTCGCCATCAGCGTGCTTAGCATGGTGATGTGCGGGTATCCCTCGTCATCCTTCACCGCGACGAGCGCGATCTTGCTGTCCAGCGCGAACAGCTTTTTGGCTTCCTCCGATATCCTGTCCGGCATATGGTTTCTTCCTTTCTTTTTATTCCCGGCGCACCGCGCCCGTCCAGACTGCGGCCTCGCCCAATCCGGAGCTTTGCTCGGCAACGCCGCGCAGATGCTCCATGTCCTCCCGCCGCATCAGCGGCGCTTCCTCATAGTCCCACTGAATTCCCGCCCGCGCGTACTTGTCGCGGCAGAGGTTGTTGAACGCGCACAGCTCCCAGCGCGCCACCGCGCCCGCCATATGCGCCGCGATGAATTGCCCTGTGGCTTCGATGTTCTCCGCGCTGTCCGTCGCACCGGGGATGATGGGCGTGCGCACCCAGATGGTGAGCCCGTGTTCCCGCGCGTACTGTGCGGCCCGCTCCGCGTTTTCGAGGATGCGGGTATTGCCGACCCCTGTAAAGCGTCTGTGCGCCGCGTCGTCCGCGAGCTTTAAGTCGAGCAGCAGCATGTCGCTGACCTCCAGCACGAACTCCAGCGTGTCCCACGGCACGTTCGCCGCCGTATCCAGCGCGGTATGCACCCCCTGCGCCCGCAGCTCTTCGAACAGCGCCCGCACGAATTGCGACTGCAACAGCGGTTCCCCGCCCGAGGCGGTGACCCCGCCGCTGCTCTTGTCGAAGTAGGCCTTGTCTTTGAGCAGCTCCCGCGCGAGTGCGTCCGCCGTGTATTCCGCGCCCTTGCGCTCCACCGCGCCCGTAGGGCAGGCTTCCGCGCAGGTGAGGCAGCCCGTGCACTTGGCCGCGTCCACCACAGCGCCTGCTTCGGTGAACGTTCGCGCGCCCTCCGGGCAGGCGGCCACGCAGCAGCCACAGCCGATGCACCGCGCCTTCACCCACACCGCCTCCGCTTTGGCCGGGATGCTCTCCGGGTTGTGGCACCACGCACAGCGCAGGTTGCAGCCCTTGAAGAACACCGTAGTGCGGATGCCCGGCCCGTCTTCGGTCGATAGCTTCTGAATGTCGAGTATTCTGCCCGTCATGCGCTACATCCTGTGGCTTTCGCGCGCGATGATTTCGTCCTGCAGCTCCCGCCCGACGGTGACGAAGTAGGCGTTGTAGCCCGTCACGCGTACGAGCAAGTTGCGATAGTTCTCCGGGTGCTTCTGAGCGTCACGCAGCATGTCGGCGTCGAGGATGTTGATCTGCAGCGCCGAACCGCCGTTCTCGATGTAGCCGCGCAGAAACGCCTTGAACTTCTCCTTGTGCGCCATATCCCGCAGAAATGCTGGGCTGAACGTGATGGTGTGGCTCGCGCCATTAGGCAGGTTGCTGCGGTATTCAAAGTAGTCGCCGTCCTTGGCTTTGCCGCCCATGGCCTTGCCGACCGAGTTGGCGTTGGCCGTGGGGCCGCCCGTATCCGCGCCGTTGGAAGGGCAGATGGCGTTGGACAAAAACTGTCCCTTCGCGCGCCCGTCCGCGCTCGCCGCGAGCACAAACCCATCGCCCACCCAATAGTTCCAGCTCAGCATGCCGGGCCGGTAGGGCGCGTTCGTCGCGTTGGTCTTGTGCTTCCACGTCTCGTCCGCGAACAAATCCATCACCTTGAGCGCCAGCGCGTCCGCCTCGTCGTCGTCTCTTCCGTACTTGGGCGCTTTGAACTTGGCCTTGGCCTGCAGAATCTCGTGGCCCACCCAGTTGTCCTTCAGCGCCGCGATCAGTTCGTCCATCGTGCATTCCTTCTTGTCGTACACGAGATACTTGACGGCGAGCAGCGAGTCCACCGTGGTCGCGAACGTCACGCCTTCGATGGTGGTGAAATTGATTTCCGCACCGCCCTGCGTGGCGTCCTTCCCGTTTTCCGCGCAGCCATGCACGAGACACGAGAGGTACGGCGTGGGGCTATAGGTCGCGCGCAGGTCGTCCGTCTCGTTGTAGAGCGCCGCGTCCTTGGCGATAATGTGCGCCATCTGCTTTTCAAACGCGGTGTAGAAGTCTTCGAACGTGGCAAAGCCGCGCGGGTCACCGGTCTTTGAGCCTTCCTGTCCCGACTTGTACGGCTTGCCCCAGAGCGTATCGCTGTAAGTGATGAGGTCACGCCCTTCGGCGAGCGTCAGTTCCACGGCTTTGAGCAGGTTGGGGTTGTTGTCCACCGTGCCGGAGCGGTCGTTACCGACCATCGTGTTCTCCAGACAGCCCACGGATGCGTAGTCGTGCACGTTGTCCATGTTGATCTTATCCTCGTAGTGACCCAGCTTGGCCTCGCGCAGCATGCCCGCCATGGAGCGCTCGTCGAAGTTTAAAAGGAACGGCGCGCCCTGGCTGGACGAGACCATGTCGACCACTTTATCCAGCAGCTCTTCCGGCGTGCCGCGATGCAGCCGCACGTTGGGCTTGGGTTCCAGGATCGGGCTCATCTCGTCGATGACCTCCAGCAGCACCCAGGTCATGTCGTTCGTCATGTCGATGCCGCCCTTGCCCATGCCAGCGATATTGAACAGCTGGCCATAGCCCGCCGTGATGCCGTTGTTGCCGGTGCGCACCATCGCGTCGTAGGCCGTGTTGCAGTGAATCCAGAAGCACTTCAAGATTTCCTTGCCGAACTCGCGGCTCATGCCTTGCCGCATGGACTCCTCCCAGTACGGCTGCAAAATCTGGTCCAGCCGCCCGAACGAGAGGCCTGCGCCGGGGAAGTTTTCGTCGGACATGACGAGCATGTGCGTGAGCCACAATGACTGCACGGCTTCCCAGAGGTTCCGCGCGCCCTCCCGCGGCACACGCTTTAAGTTCTCGCTCATTTGAAGCAGCTCGCCCCTGCGCTCCGCGTCTATCTCCATCATCTCCGCGAGCGAAGCGCAAAGGGCGGCGTACTTCTCCGCCAGCGCGGCAGGCATCCCGGCAGCGGTCTTCATGGCACGAAGCTGCGCGCCCCGCGGGCCTTTCTGCTGTACTGGCGTAAGCTTGTTATATTCCTCATCGATGTGGGCTTCAATCGCTTTGAAGCCGCTTTTTAATACCTGCGCGTAGTCCGGGATGATGTGCGCGGACGTTGCGCCGCAGTTGCCGAAGCCGCGCTCGTGAAACTCCTTGATCTTGGCGCGCGTACCGTTTTTGCCGAACACCCGCGCGTTACGCGCTTTGGCCTCTGCCTTGCTCCAGCACCGCGACGCGAGCAAATTGAACCGTCCGCCCGCGATGAGGTCGCCCGGCAGCACCTCCTGCGGCACAACATTGACCATCGCCTCACGGATGAACCACGCGCGGCGTTCCGCGATGCTCCACTCAAAGAAATGCCTCGGCACCTCCACCCGATGCGCGGACTGCTTCGAAGACATAACGAACTGCTGATAGAAGGAATAGGTCTCCGGTACCACGTAGAAGGTGATTTCATCGAACAACTCATCCCAGTCCGTACCCGTAGTGAGCGGGATGAATTCGTTGTTCCATTTGCGTTTCACACCCGCGAAATAGTAATCCCGAAGCCATTTGATACGATCGGAAAGATCGTATGGCTCCTTCATCCGGCACTCCATAGCGTCCATGGCGTTCCCTCCCTATTCGGTTTTAGGTTTATGCATACGCGCTGCCGCGTAAAAGAATGTTCGTTGTTATTCGGGCTTTGTAGTCGGGGGCTTTGCCCCCGTACCCTGGCGGTTAGCCTATTGGCCCCCTCAGATGAGGGGGCTGTCGCCGAAAGGCGACTGGGGGAGGGAAACATTCACCGCGTTTCACTCGCTCCGGTAATTTACGGATTATAATCCGTCAATTACCACCTCCCTCATCCGAGGGAGGCTCTAACACCTTGGCGCTGTGTTTAGTTTGAATGTCTGCTTGGGGTTCAGCCGTCGGCCAGTATGCTGCGGCCATGATCGAGCATGGCTTTCATGGCTTCCCCTGCCTCCTGCCTGTCGCCGCGCTCAATAGCCGAAATCAGCCGCTCGTGGAACGCGTAGACCACATTCCGGTTGGGCAATCTTTCGTAAAACCGCCGTACCAGCGTCATATACATGGCCTCAATGGAGCGCAGCGTCATGGGCAGCACAATGTTGCCCGACGCGCGTGCGATGGCAAGGTGCAGCGCAAAGTCGAGCCGCGCCGCTTCGCCCGCGCCTTCGCTGTTCTCCGTCGCCTCGCGTTCGTGCTGCAGCAGGCCGCGCAGACTTTCGGTATCCTGCGCTGTGCGCGCTTCCGCCGCCAATTCCGCCGCTGCGACTTCCACGATTTCGCGGAAACTGAGCAGGCTGGATAGCAGGTCCGGGTCGACCGCGCCCGTGTGCTGCATGATCGCGCCGTACAGTTCGAGCGTGTTTTCTTTTTTGTAGTCGCTGACGAAAGTGCCCTGCCGCGGTACGATACGCAGCACATTCCGCGAGGCCAGCTCCGCCAGCGCCGCGTGCACAGTGACGCGCGACACGCCCGTCTTCTCCGCGAGCTCTCGCTCGGGCGGCAGCTGCTGGCTGATTTTCAACTCGCCGGAGATGATCTGCTGTTCGATAAACGATATGAAGCGCTGTTTGGCATTTTGTGTGGCGGGGGGCTTTGGCATAGTCACCTCTTTGTGGTATTACCACGATGCGATTATAACGCATTAATTAGGGTTTGTAAATAGCAAAAAAGCCACGGATACATATTTCTCCGTGGCTTCCCCGCCAGTATCGTCAGACCATGCTCTGATAGATTTTCATATTCTGCAGATTGACCTCGTAGGTTCCGGTATCCACATATCGCTGAACCGGTTTGCCGTCAAAGCACCTGTCGAGGAAACGCAGCGCCATGCTGCCCCATGAATAGTTGCGCTGCCCGATGGCGTAATGAATACTGCCCTCGCCCATGGCAGCTTGGATTTCTTTCGTATAATCCACGGTGATCACCTGAACGGCGGGTCTGAACCTCTTCATGTACCGGGAGAACAACACCCCCCAATCACAGTTGGTGAGAAATACGAACCGCGCGGCGGGATGGCCCTCCAGCATGGCGCGAATCGCCTGATCCGCTTCCTGCTGTGTTGGCTTGCCGACAACCGGGACCTCGTGCACAACAATATTCGTATGCTTTCGAAGCTCCTGCACAAACCCGTCCTTGCGATCCGCAATCGCGGAAATATGGGTATCCGACCAGGCGTTTACAAGCACTTCCCCCTGATTACCCAATGCTCCCATCACCACACGCGCTCCTGCCTCGCCCGCCGCAATGCCGTTTGTCTGAATGAACGATACGCTGCCTACGCCTTCCGTCCGGGAGTTGATAAAAACGATCCGGGTTCCGGCGCCGCCCAGCTGCTTCAGCC
The DNA here is from genome assembly GCA_023460085.1 of Bacillota bacterium. Classification (GTDB taxonomy): domain Bacteria; phylum Bacillota; class Clostridia; order Christensenellales; family SZUA-584; genus JAEWCC01. The sequence continues at coordinate 95,765 of JAEWRI010000044.1, forward strand.
GCCGCGTGATGGCTTCATCGTCGAGCGGGCTTACCACAAGCCCGTCCGGCTTGTCTTCAATCAGCCGGTCCAGTATTGCCTTCATCTCCTCCACGCCGTCTGCGCCGCGCGATTTCGGAGCATGGAACGAAACGTCACAGTGATAAATTTCGGCAGCTTTCATGGTTTCCTTGATCGTCGGTTCAAAAAACGGGCTATCAAAGTCGAAAACAATGGCAATCCTTTTTTTCGGGGCGGACAGCCGGCTCACGCGGATAGGCGCGCTTTGCTTCATCACGCCGACAACCCCTTCCGCGAGGCTGCCGTCCAGCTTGTCCAGCATAGAGATAGTATTGTTCTGGTCGTATGTCAGGCTGGTAATTTCATTGGCGGTTGCGGACACGTTGCGCACCGAGGCAAATATGTTCGATATTGTCCCCACAAGCCGGTCTTCATCGCTTCGAATTTCCTCGATGGACGCGTTGAAATTTTTCTGTTCCCGAATGTACGTATCAATAAACTCGCCCGTTTTTTCAAGTGCACGACTCACCTCAGCTACAGAGCCGCGCTGCTGCGCAATCGTATCGCGGGATCGTGCCGCCGCTTTTTCCAGCTGGCCTATCTCGTCGGTAACGCCTTTGATGGTTTCGCTGATTCCCTCGTTTGCAATCTTGGTGTCGTGGGACAGGCGCTGTATTTCCTCCGCGACGACCGCAAACCCCCGCCCCCACGCCCCTGCGTGCACGGCCTCCACTTTGGCATTCAGCCCCAGCAGATTGGTCTGACTCGATATCCGGCTGATCAGATTGGTAATCTCTCCGATTTTCTGCGTCTTTTCGATCAGGCCTTTGGTAACACAAAAAATATCCTCCATCGCCTCATCGTTTCTTCCCTGATTGACGACGAGCTGCTCCACGGATTCCTGTACCTTTCCGTTGGTATGCTGCATCTCCTGGGCAAGAGAGGTCATGCTTTGCGCGCCCAGACTAATGGCATTGATCTTCTCGGTAAAGTTGTCAATGAACTTGATGCATCTTTCAATATCATCGGTCTGCTGCCGTACCCCCTGATTGAGAAATACCGCCACCTGCTCAATCTTTTCCGATTCCTGCGCAAAATCCTTCACGATGGTATTCAACTGACCGGATACCCTGGATACCCCTTCAAAATGCGCAAAGAAGTTTTGAAAATAAATCTGCAGCTGGCGGTATACCGCAGCTTCCGCTTCTGCGTCATCCATCAGTGATATCTCATCCTCAAGATTCCAGCAGCCTATCCTTTTCAGTATGTCCGCTCTATCAAGCATGGCTATCCCCCTTTATCAATGTGGTAGTTGGGACATTATGCATGGCTCAGATGCAAACAAGACCAAAATGCGCTGATGGTTAAAAACCCGACCACTCCGTCAGGCGTATGTTAAAATAAGTTATACTGGTCTCTATTTTATATATCGATACATATTTTAGTTTTATTAGCGCATTAAAGAAAATTACCTAAAATAAAAAGCCACCAACCTTCGTTGATGGCAGCAGGGATACCCGCTTATTCCAGTTTTCAGCCTTCTCCGATGGCAAACACCAGCTCACAGGAGGCCACCAGCTTCTCGCCCACATAGGCCTTGCCGCTGCCCATGCCCACCGTTTCCCGCACGGTTTCAAGCTCCGTCTCCAGCGTCAGCACGTCGCCCGGCACCACCTTCTCGTGGAACCGCGCGTTTTTGATCTTGCCGAGGAATGCCAGCTTGCCGCGCATCTCCTCCATGCTGAGCAGCGCAATGCCGCCCATCTGCGCGATGGCTTCCACGATGAGCACACCCGGCATCACCTTGGTCTCCGCAAAGTGGCCGAGGAAGAACCATTCGTTGGCGTTTACCGCGCGCACACCTTTTGCCAGCTTGCCCGGCACCAGCTCGTCCACGCGATCCACCATCAGAAACGGCTCCCGATGAGGCAGTATTTTCTTGATGTCTTCAATATACAACATGGTGCTACTCCGCCTTTTTTAATACGAGACAGCTGTTGTGACCGCCGAAGCCGAAGGAATTGGAGAGCGCGTAGCGCGCGTCCATGCGCCGGGCGCTATCCTTCACATAGTCGAGATTGCAGCCTTCGCCTTCCGTTTGCAGCCCGATGGTGGGCGGCGCAATCCCTTCGTTCAGCGCAAGCTGCGTTACCACCGCTTCGAACGCGCCCGCCGCGCCCAGCATGTGCCCCGTCATAGACTTGGTGGAACTGACGAGCAGACGCTTGGCATGCTCGCCGAAGCACAGCTCGATGGCGGCGCTCTCCGTGGCGTCGTTAAGCGGCGTACCCGTGCCGTGCGCGTTGATATAACCTACTTTCGCAGCGTCGATGCCCGCGTCCGCCATGGCCAGCGCCATTGCGCGCGCCGCGTACTGCCCGCCCGGCTGCGGCGCGGTGATATGGTGCGCGTCGCACGTCTGCGCGTAGCCCGCCACCTGCCCCAGCGCCGTTCCGCCGCGGCGAATCATGTGCGCTTCGCTCTCGATGAGCAGGAACGCTGCGCCTTCGCCCATTACGAAGCCCTGCCTTTCGCTGTCGAATGGCAGTGACGCGCGCGCCGGGTCGGAGCTCTCCGAGAGTGCCTGCATCTGATGGAAGCCCTGTACGGCGAGCTCGGTGAAAACGGCTTCCGCACCGCCTACCAGCATCGCGTCCGCGCGGCCTTCCTTCACGGCGTAATACGCGTGCCCGATGGCATCCGCGCCCGAGGAGCACGCCGTTACCATGCCAAAGCACGGCCCATGCAGCCCCAGCCGGATGGCGATCGTCCCCGCCGCCGTGTTGATGATGGCTTTGGGGATGAACAGCGAAGAAACCGCCCGCGGCCCGTTTTTCCGCAGCTCCTCTTCCTGCTCGCAGATGACGTCCAGACCGCCCATGCCGCTGCCCAGCACTACGCCCACGCGTTCCGAGTCATAGTTGCCGCCCTCGATACCGCTCTGCGCCCACGCCTGCAGGGCAGCAACCACCGCGAACTGCGTGAAGCGCGCCATACGCTTCGCCTCGCGCGTACTGATGTACTGCGAAGGATCGAAGCCCGCCACCTGCCCCGCGACGCGAATACCCGTACGCTCCGCGTCAAAGGCCGTAGCCTCGCGAATGCCGCACACGCCCGCAACCGCGGCGCGGAACGACTCCTCCGCGGAAAAACCGATGGGCGACACCGCGCCCATGCCGGTAATCATGACCTTGTTTCCCATGTCCCCTCCTATATCACCATGCCGCCGTCCACCACCATCACCTGACCGGTGATGTACGACGCGCAGCTGCCGCACAGGAACTGCACCAGCGCCGCCACATCGGACGGCGCGCCGAAGCGCCTGAGCGGTATCGATTGTTTCATCTTCTCCCGGACTTCCTCGCTGAGCGCGTCCGTCATCGCGGTCTCGATGAAGCCGGGCGCGACGGCGTTTACGCAGATGCCGCGCGGTGCGGCCTCCTTCGCGCACGCCTTGGTGAAGCCGATGACGGCGGCTTTGGACGCGGCGTAGTTAGTCTGGCCCGCGTTGCCCGTGACGCCCACCACCGACGTGATGTTGACGATTCGCCCCTGCCGTGCCTTCATCATCAGCGGGAGCACGGCGCGTGTGCAGTAAAAGCAGCCGCCCATGTTGGCGCGCATTACGTTCTCGTACTGCGCGTCCGTCATGCGCATCAGCAGCCCGTCGTCCGTCATGCCGGCGTTGTTGACGAGCGCAAAAATGCCGCCCAGCTTTTGGGCGCACTGCGCCACGAGCGCCGCGCACTGCGCCGCGTCGGAGATGTCCGCCTGCAGGGTCTCCGCGCGTCGTCCCAGCGCCTCGACCTCCCGGCGCACCGCTTCCGCTTTCTCCGCACCGCGATGATAGTGCACCCCGATGTCGAACCCCGCTTCGGCGAGCGCAAGGCATATGGCGCGGCCGATGCCGCCCGAAGCGCCCGTCACCAGCGCAACCTGATTCATGCTCTCACCTCGTCCAGATACTTCTTCAATGTTTCCGCGTCGCGCACGGATTTGACCTCCGCGCCGCCGCCCGCCCGGCGCTTCAGCAGCTTTGCCAGCACGTTGCCCGGGCCGACTTCCACGAAGCGCGTCACACCGTTTGCGAACATATGCTCCGTACAGTCGTGCCAGCGCACGCGGCTGCGCATTTGCATGGCCAGCAGCGCGGAAATATCCGAGTGTTCCGAATACGGTTCCCCGAGCGCGTTGGCGTATACCGTTTTGTCCGGCACGCCGATATCTTCCCGCCGCAGCGCCTCGAGAAACTGCTGTGAAACGCTCTCCAGCAGCGGCGAATGGGAAGGCCCGCGCACCGCAAGCAGCGTAACCATCTTCGCCCCGGCTTGCTCAAACTTCTCCTTGAGCGCCAGCAAGTCGCACATTTCACCCGCAACCACCGTCTGCAGCTCCGAAAGGTGGTTGGCGACGCTTGCGCTGGAAAAGCCCGCAAGCCGTTCCTCCACCTGTTCCGCCGTGAAACCGATCACGGACAGCATGCCGCCCGCGCCCGGCGCGAACGCTTCGTCCATGATGCGCCCTCTTTGCCGCACGAGCGCCGCGCACTGCGAGACGCCGAACACGCCCGCCGCGGTCAGCGCCGCGTACTCGCCCAGCGAAAGCCCCGCGACTGCGTCGGCGTCCGCGCCCTCATACTGCAGCGTCTTCAGCAGCGATATGCTGTGCGCGAATATGGCGGGCTGGCACACCTCGCCTTCGTCCATCCGTTTGCCCTCAAAACAGGCGGACTTCAGATCCAGCTTCGCGCCCTGCGCGCATAAGTCAAACGTTTCGGTATAAATAGGATGATGATCGTATAAGTCCGATCCCATGCCGGGCGTCTGAGCGCCCTGGCCGGGAAAAAGAAACGCCGTACTCATGCTTATGCCTCTCCGCCCAGCATGCACGCAAAAGCCTCGTCGCGCACGCGGCGCAGCGCCTCCGCGTCAAACAGCTCCCGGATGATCTCCTCCGCGGGCTGCACCTTGTCCATCATGCAGGCGCACTGCCCCGCCATGAACGATCCGGTGTCCTTGTCGCCGTGCAGCACCGCGCGCATCAGCGAACCTTCACCCAGCTTCTCCAGCTTCTCCGCGCCGCCCTCCGCGTACTCCAGCTGCAGCATTTCCCGCACGATGGGGCTGCGCAGCAGCCGCACCGGATGGCCCGTCACACGGCCTGTCACCTTGCTGTCAATGTCCTTCGCCTTGATGACACGCCGCTTGTACTCGTCGTGCGCAGTGCATTCCTCCGCCAGGATGAAGCGCGTGCCCACCTGCACGCCCGAGGCGCCCAGGCAGAATGCCGCCGCCACCGTCTCCGCGCTGTAGATGCCGCCCGCCGCCACGACGGGGATATCCACGCTGGCGACGATATCCGGCGTCAGCACCATGGTCGTCAGCTCGCCGATGTGTCCGCCCGCTTCGCAGCCTTCCGCGATCACGAAGTCCGCGCCTGCGCGCTGCATCATCTGCGCGAGCGCGCTGCTCGCCACCACCGGCGCAATAACGCAGCCCGCTTCCTTCCAAGCGCGCACGTAGCCCGCCGGATTGCCCGCGCCTGTGATTACCACCGGCACGCGCTCCTCAGAAACGATTTGCGCCACTTCCTCGACGTAAGGGCTCAGCAGCATCACGTTGAGACCGAAAGGCTTGTCGGTTTTGGCGCGCAGCTCACGAATCTGGCCGCGCACCCAGTCCGGCGGCGCGTTGCCCGCCGCGATGACCCCCAAAGCCCCCGCCTGCGATACGGCGGCGGCGAGGCTGGCGTTGGAAACCCAGGCCATGCCGCCCTGTATCAGCGGGTACTTCAGAGGCAGAATTGAAGTAAGGCTACTTCTCATTTTGCTTCTTCTCCAGATATGCCGCGAGCTCGCCCACCGTCTTCACGTCTTTAATCTCCTCGTTGGGGATCATGATGTCCAGCTCCTTCTCGATGCCGATGAGCATCTCGACCATATCGAGCGAGTCCATCTCGAAATCCTCCACGAAGCGCGAATCGGCTGTCACCGTGGACGCGTCAATATCCAGCTGCTCCACCAGTTTTGCGATGATCTTCTCTTGCATGGAATACTCCTCCGTATGTTTTATAGTGTCCAGTCTATGACCACTCCGCCGCAGGTCAGCCCCGATCCGAAGCCGACGAGCGCAACACGGTCTCCTTTGCGGAGCCATCCCTGCTGCACCGCGTCGCTCATCGCGATGGGTATCGTCGCGGAGGAGGTGTTCGCGTATTTATCGATGTTCACAAAGAACTGATCCGGCGTCCAGTGCAGGGCGCGCATCACGCAGTCGATGATCTTGGCGTTGGCCTGATGCGGTATCACCTTGGTGAAGGGTTTGTCGCCGCACTTCGCGAGGAGCCGTTTCAGCACATCCTCAAGCGCGCCCACGGCATACGTAAATACCTCGCGCCCCTTCATGTGCAGGTATTCCCTGCCCGTTTTTTCCGTCGGGGCAAAGGGCGTCGGGCGCGCCTCGCCGCGGACAAACAGCACGTCCTCATCGTCAGGCGATCCGGCAAGCACCGCGCAGCCGACATGCTCCGCTTCGCTCTTTTTCAGCGCCACCGCGCCCGCGCCGTCGCCGAAAAGCACGCAGGTGGTGCGGTCACTCCAGTCCGCAAGACTCGTCATGGACTCGCTCGCAACGACGAGCGCCGCACCGACGTCCAGCGTTTCCATCAAACTCGCCGCGGATACTAGCGCGTATACAAAGCCCGTGCACCCCGCCGCCACGTCCATGGCCGCGCACGACGCGATGCCCAGCGCGCGCTGCACGCCGCTCGCCATCGAGGGCGTCACATCGTCTCCCGTGATCGTGCAGGCGATGATGAGCCCGACGTCTTCCTTCGCAATGCCCGCGCTCTCCAGCGCTTTGCGCGCGGCGTCCGCCGCCATGCTGCCGGTCGTCTCCGTGGTTACGGCACGCCGTTCCGCGATGCCGGTGCGCTTGCGAATCCAGTCGTCGCTCGTTTCCATGAGCGCTTCGAGGTCGAAGTTCGTCACAACCTTTGCAGGCAGGCTGCTTGCCACGCCTGCTATCTCCACCCTTGCCATACGTTTTATAGTCCCCTCATGCCCAGAAATTTTTCGTGGCGCTGCTCTACCAGCCGCGCGGGCGATACCTTGGTCAGCCGCTTCAGATACATCCGGAAAATATGGCGGATCTGCTCTACGCTGGCGTCCATGTTGAACCGGTCGAAGCCCTCCGGCTCCGGAATAACGCTGTCCACGAGGTTGAAGTGCTTTAAATCCTCCGCCGTAAGCTTCAGGCACTCTGCCGCTTCCTGCGCCAGCGAGCTGTCACGGAACAGTATGGACGCGCAGCCCTCGGGCGAGATAACCGAGAAATAGCTGTTCTCCATCATGATCAGCCTATCCGCCAGAGACAGCGCCAGCGCGCCTCCGCTCCCGCCCTCGCCGATGATGATGGAGATGATGGGCGTTCCCAGCGTCGCCATGGTTTTCAGGTGCTCCGCGATGATGAGCCCCTGCCCCTTCTCCTCCGCCTCCACGCCGCAGAAAGCGCCCGGCGTATCCACGATGCAGATGACGGGGCGGGAGAACTTCTCTGCCTGCGCCAGCGCGCGCATGGATTTGCGGTAGCCCTCCGGCTGCGGCATGCCAAAGTTGCAGCGCATGCGCTCCTCCAGCGTGTGGCCCTTCTGCTGCCCGATGACCGTGACGGGCCAGTCCTCGAACCACGCGATGGCGGTAATGATGGACGGGTCGTCTCCGAAGCACTTGTCGCCGTGCACCTCGAACACGCCCGTAAACAGCTTGTCGATATAATCCCGTGCCTGCGGGCGGTTCTCCTTGCGCGCACGCTGCACCTTTTCCCAGGACTTTTTCTCCTCCGCGGCAACGCGCGGCACAGCGGCTTTCGGTGCCATGTTAAGCCCTCCCCCGCAGCATGCCCCGCGGTTTATTCCCGTCGCCGTGCAGCGCCAGTATATCGGCCAGCGTACCCCGCATATCCTTGCGGTCCACGATGCGATCGATAAGGCCGTGGGCATAGAGATACTCGGCGCTCTGGAAGCCCTCCGGCAGCTTGCTGTTCACCGTCTGCTGTATCACGCGCGGTCCGGCAAAGCCGATGAGCGCGCCCGGCTCGGCGATGGTGATGTCGCCCTGCATCGCGAAGCTCGCCGTGACGCCGCCCGTGGTGGGGTGCGTCAGCACGTTCACGTGCAGCAGCTTGTGCTCCGCGTGGCGCGCCAGGGCAATGGTCGTGCGCGACATCTGCAGCAGCGAATGAATTCCCTCCTGCATGCGCGCGCCGCCCGAGGCACAGAAGATGATCAGCGGCAGCCGGTTGAGCAGGGCGAACTCCGCGATGATCACGATTTTCTCGCCCACCACGGTTCCCATGCTGCCCATCATGAAATACGAGTCCATCACCGCCAGCGCGGTGCGGTAGCCGCGTATCGTCGCCTTGCCGATGACCACGCCCTCCTGCATGTTGGACTTGCTTTTCTCACTGGCGATCTTGGTCATGTAACCCGGAAAGGAGAGCGGATCGCTGCTCTCGGCTTCGCGCTCTATCTCGATGAAGCTGCCCGGATCCACGATGGATTCGATGCGCTTGTACGCGGGCTGCCGGAACAGCGCGCCGCAATAAGGGCAGGTGGAATCATTGGCATGGAAAATATCCGCGAGCAAATCCTTGCCGCATTTGCCGCAGCGCAGCGTCTCGGGCGCAGAACCCTGAGCCGCGCCGTCTATCTGTATTTTTTCATTGAACAGTTGCATCTTCCCTCCGAAAATACCACGGGATAAACTCCTGCTCTATCCACTTGGTGTGGGTGCCGCCCGAGACAAACGCCGGATGCTGCAGCATCGCCTGCGTAAAGCCCGCGTTGTGCGCTACACCCTCGATACTGAGTTCCTCCAGCGCCGCGATGGACATTCTCCGGGCTTCCTCGCGGTCGTCACCCATACATATGATTTTCATAATCATCGAGTCGTAGTAAGGCGGTATGGCATCCCCCGGCCCGTACCCTGTGTCCACACGCACGCCGTTGCCTCCCGGCAGCCGCATGGCGCGGATGGTGCCCGGCGTAGGCCGGAAGCCCTCCGGTACGTTCTCGGCGTTTACGCGGCATTCAATGGCGTGCCCCCGCGGCACCAGTTCCCCCTGCCGGATATCCATGTGATGGGCCAGTGCGACCTGCAGCTGCGCCTTGACGATGTCGATGCCGTAGATGCCTTCCGTGACGGGATGCTCCACCTGAATGCGCGTGTTCATCTCCATGAAATAGTACTGACCGTCCTTATACAGAAACTCGACGGTACCCGCGTTGGTGTACCCGGCGCGGCGCGCGATCTCCACGGCGGTGCTTTCCATCGCCGCGCGCACTTCCTCTTCCAGAAAGGGTGCAGGCGCTTCCTCCACGAGTTTCTGGTTCCGGCGCTGCAGACTGCACTCGCGCGTACCCAGATGCAGCACGTTTCCGTGCTCGTCCGCCAGCACCTGTACCTCGATATGGCGCGCGTTGGGCAGGTACGCTTCGACGTACATGCTGCCGTCGCCAAACGCCAGTGCCGCTTCGCGGCTCACCAATGGGAATTCCTTTTCCAGCTCCGCGGGGCTGTTCACGACGCGTATGCCCTTGCCGCCGCCGCCCTTGGCGGCCTTGAGCATGGCAGGATACCCCACGCTGCGGCACGCGGCAAGCGCTGCCTTCACGCTCTCCACCGCGCCGGAGCTGCCCGGCACCACCGGAAATCCATTCTCCTGCATCCACTGGCGCGTGCGCTGCTTGTCCTCCAGCAGCTGCATGGCCGCCGCGCTGGGCCCAACGAAGCGGATTCCCTCCTCGTCGCACGCCTGCCGGAAGGCAGCGCTTTCGGAAAGAAAGCCCACACCCGGATGGATGATGTCGGCATGGTACGCCCTTGCCGCCGCGATGATGCTCTCAATATTCAGATAGCTTTTTTCCGCGGGGCGCGGACCGATGCAGACTTGCTCGTCGGCGATCCGCACGTGCATACTGCCCTCGTCGTTCTCGGAAAACACCGCTACCGTTTTCAGTCCCAGCTTCCTGCACGTGCGAATAATTCGCACGGCGATCTCTCCCCGATTGGCAACCAGCACCTTATTCATGTCAGTCTTCCCTGGCGTAGACGAACAGCGCGTCGTTTTCGGAGACGGCCTGCGCGTTTTCGACGCACACCCGGGCAATCACGCCGGGCTTCGGCGCACAGATTTCATTCATCATCTTCATGGCTTCGATAATGCAGATGGGTTCGCCCTTGCGCACGAGACTGCCCTCGCGCACATACGCCTCCGCGCCCGGTTCCCGCGCGGCATAAAATACGCCGGAGATGGGCGCATGAATGATATCCTCAAACTCCGTCTCCCGTATAGATGGGTTTTCCGTTTTGGGCGCGGACGAAGACGCCGCCGAAGCCGCAGACGCGGCGCAGCGGTTGCGCTCCAGACAGATGCGCAAATCCTGTGTCTGTATTTCGATCTTATCGAACGAGGTGGCCTCCGCTTTGTCGATGAGGCTGAATACCTTTTCCACGTCCATATCATTCCCTCCGGGCCAAGCTTTTCATACCGGCATTACAATATATGTATACTGTTAGTACTGCTAACCATCATTTTCAGAATAGTAACACCAGAAGGCGTGCTTGTCAATGAAGCGAATGTTAACAGATGTTTGCAGCATAAGCGCTTCAATCCCGCCGAAGCACGCCTTCTCATCACGAAAAAAGACAAAGTTCAAGAAGAATATTAAAACAGATTATCAAAAATAGTACAGAGGTATTGATTTTATATTAAGGAAAATCGCACGGAAACCCGGATTCTCCTGCATAAAGCGATATTCACACCTCGAGCGCGTTAAAAAAATCGAGCAACGCCTGCAACGACGTCAGCACCTGAGGATATTCCCCGATCTTGAAGTTCCGGATAATGCTCTCCACCATCATGTCATGGAATTGCCGGTGCTTGCGGCAGCAGATTTCCCCCGCTTCCGTCAGCTGCAGTATGCTTTTGCGCCGATCGGCAACCGACTCGGCCCTGTGCAAATAGCACTTTTCCGTAAGACGCTTGACGGATACGCTCGCCGTCGCTTTGGTAATGCCCAGCGCTTCGGCGATCTGCGTCAGCGTGACATCCTCGCCTTCCTGCACGACTTCCAGTATATGCATTTCTGTTCGGCTGATCGCAATCTCCGCGGCCTTCGAAACGCTTTTCTCCTGAAGCCGAAGCACCTTATAAAACAGACCCTTCAGCACCTGGTTCAGCAGCCTTCGGATTTCCTGTTCGTCCATTACACCCTCCGCGAAACGAAATAGGCTCTTTACGGAGCCGCCTTATACAAGAAGAAAGGAATATAGCCGATTATAGCACGCGGGAAAACGTGAAGCAATCCAAAGCCTTGAATCTTCATTTGTGTTTTTTATCCAGCGGATGCATTTCTTCCGAAGTTTCGGCCGAGTAGCCTTCTCTGAGAGCACCCGCGTTCACGGCGCGCGGCGCTCCCCGACGGACAAGGCGCAGTGCGGCATACCAGACTGCAAACAGTGCCACCAGCGCGCAGCCCGCAATCAGCCCGGAGAGCTGCCCTGCGATAAACGGCATGCTCACGATGGCAACGGCCAACAGCACCAGCACCGCGGCAGAGGTGTACGGGAAGCCCCACAGCTGGCATTTGCCGTCGGGGGGGCAGCCGTGTTTCCGTCGAAAGCGGATATGCGTCGCCATAATGACCGCATAGGTCAGCAGCAGCGCAAAACCGCCGGAGCTGATCAGGAAAACATATACGCTGGGCACCATCTGACCTATGCCCAGCGCCGCCAGCATCGCAACGCCCGATGCGAGTATGCCGCGCCGCGGCACATCGTGCTTGTCTTTTAGCCAGCGCGGGGCCATGCCTTCGTCCGCCAGAGAGCGCATCATACGCCCCAGGCCAAACATCGCCGCAAGCATGGTGGAAAGTATCGCCGATATCAGTATCACGTTCATTGCCGTGCCCGCCCAGCCGATGCCGCTGCCCGACAGCGCCGCGACAAACGGGCTGATGTTTTCACCCAGCGCCGATGTGGAAACGAGCGGCAGCAGTACCGCGACGGACAGCACGTACAGCGCGACCAGGCAGAGTACCGTACGCCGGATGGCTTTGGGAATAATGACGTTCTTGGGCTGTCTGGCCTCCGACGCGGCCAGCCCGATTACCTCAAACCCAGCGTAGGTAAACATGACGATAAGCAGGCTGCCCGCCAGCCCCGCCATACCGCTTGGCAGGAAGGGCTCTGTGGCGACAGCGCCTGCGCCCACCGCCGTGCTGCCCGGAAACGCCCCCGCAATCAACAGCACCGCCACGACGATGAACGCGACGATGGCGAACAGCTTCACCGCGGCAAGGCCGCTCTCCAGCTTGCTCAGCTTATCCGCGCCCAGCAGGTTGAGCAGCGTGACACCCGCGATGATGGCCGCCCCCGTCAGCGGCAGCGACAGCCCCGGTATCCAGTGCTGCAGCAGTATGGACACCGCCGTCGCTTCGCTGCTCATGGCAAGCGCCATGCCCGTCCAGTACACCCAGCCCACGACGAAACCCATGCCCGGCCCAAACGCCTGCGCCGCAAACGCTCGAAACGACCCGACTTCCGGGCTTGCCACCGTCATCTCGGAAAGCGCGAACAGTATGAAGTACACCATCACGCCGCCCAATATAAAGCCTATCAGTATCGCGGGCCCCGCGGCGTTAATGGCGACCGATGAGCCCAGAAAATACGATCCCCCGATGACCGTGCCCAGCGCCAACATCACAAGCTGCCATACCGACAACCCTTTTTCCTTCTTCAAGTCGTTCTTCATCCCCTTTATTTTCATCATTGCTATTTTCCCGTGAAGCCGGATAAATTACTCACCGGGCGCTTTGGTTGAATAATCCGGCGCGATACGATATGATTACTATCATCCATTTAACCGGAGGCAGCATGAAGAGTGTAAAACCGGGTCGCGGCCCGTCAATGATGGGCGGCATCGCCTCAATAGGTGCGGTGGTATTCGGAATCCTGTGGACCATACTGGCGGCGTCCATGGGCGGAGGCTTTTTTGCGCTGTTTGGCGTGGTCTTCATCGTCATTGGCATCGCGCAGGCTGTCTACCAGTTCAAGAACGCCACCAGCAGAAACCGCTATTCCGCGTTCGATATTACCGACGGAAACGAAGAACCCGATCCGCTGAACGAGCGTTTCGGCAGCGCTCAGACGAACGATACCGAAAATGCGGACAATGCTCCGGATGGCAACGCCAACTTCTGCCCGTATTGCGGCGCGAAGCTTCAGGCGGGCTACCGCTTTTGCAAGCATTGCGGTAAACCCATCGACTAAGTTCCGGGCAACACAAAAGCCGCGCGCTTTCGGGCACGCGGCTTTGCTTTTGTTGAAATTCGAAATGCGATCAGAACATGCCGATGGAGAACAGTTCGCCTTCCTTGGCCTTGCTGACCGATATGTTCTTTTTCCGGGACACAACGTACCGGTCGGTGGTTTCGTCCAGCACACGGTACTTTACGTTTTTAATGTAGTTCTGTCTTTCTCGAGGAAAGGACATATCCTGCAAAAACTCAATATATTTTTTCTCTCTCATGTTTCCTCACTTGGTTGTTAATAGTTTCATTATATACGATTATTACAACGCTGTAAAACACAAATTCAGGAACCGGAATATTCCGGGATCCATTCATGCCGTATACATGGCCTCCCCAAGGGGAAATTGAATATAACAAAAGCCGCGCCAGAGAATCCGGCGCGGTCTTATCGATATCCTCGTTACACGGTGACACGCCAGGCGGAATATTCCCTTTCGAGACGGTAGCCGAGCTTTTCCGCAAGCGCAAGAGACGCGCGGTTGACCGCGTCCCAGCCGGGATACAGACCGCGCTCCATGCAGGCCAGTATCAGCCGGGCGGCGCAGGCCGCCGCCAGCCCCTTGCGCCGGTGCTCCCGCTTCGTGTCGATTTCAATCTCGATGCCGCCGTCGTAAACGGAATAGGAGGACGCACCGCTGACCGGCTCTCCATCCAGCAGCGCCGCGAAACCCAGCCCGCGCCGCCGGTAATCCCCGAAGTCCGCGAACTGCGAACACCAGTCCTTAGACCACGCTTCCCGGCGCGAACGCACGAACAGCTCCGCATCGATGGGAACGACGTTGTACTCCGGCGGGATGTCCTCCGCCAGCGTTTTCAGCCGGCCGGTATCAAACCCGTCCGGCTTGCGCCGCAGCGCAAATCGGGCGTAGCGCACCGCGCGTGTCCCGAACGCCTCTTCCAGGCGGTTCTGCCAGCCCTCATGCTGCGGTACGACATGCAGCTCCGGCGAGGCATAGCCCTCCGGCACGTGCGCCGCCAGCAGACGCGCGCCCACAAATTCGCTGCCCCCCGCAAGAAAACAGAAATCACCCAGCACGATCTGCGCGGCGCGCGGACATGTCGCATCGTCCGCCCACGCGCGGCCCATATTCCCTTGCAAACAGGAGCGTATCATCGTGTCGTCCATGCCCTCAAACAGCGGCGCGATGGAAGACATGCGTTTAACGTCCACCGGCTCCATGGCTTTCCTTACTGCTCCGGCTTATACCGCAGCTTCATGTCGCGCGCGGCCTTGGCTTCGTCCAGCCGCGACACGGGCGTGCCGTGCGGCGCTTCGTGCAGCACCTGCGGCGTCTGCTCCGCCTCGCGGGCAATCTGCCGCATCGCATCCACGAATTCGTTGAGCGTCTCTCGGCTCTCCGTTTCGGTAGGCTCTATCATCAGCGCCTCGCTGACGATCAGCGGGAAGTACACCGTCGGCGGATGCACGCCGAAGTCGATAAGCCTCTTGGCGACGTCCAGCGTGGACGCACCCTGCTCCTTCTGCCGCTGACCGGAAAACACCACCTCGTGCATACACGCGCGGTCATATGGCAGCGCATAGTCGCTCTTCAGCTTCTCCTTCAGATAGTTGGCGTTCAGCACCGCCGCCTCGGACACCTGCCGCAGGCCCTCCGGCCCCATCGTGCGGATGTAGGCGTAAGCGCGTGCCACCACGCCGAAGTTGCCCCAGAACGACTGTACCCTCCCAATGGACAGCGGCCTGTCGCCGTCCAGCACATAAGCGTCGCCGCGCTTTTCCACCACGGGCTTCGGCAGGAACGGCACGAGGCTTTCCTTCACGCCCACCGGGCCCGCGCCCGGGCCGCCGCCGCCGTGGGGCGTGGCAAACGTTTTGTGCAGGTTGAGGTGCACCACGTCGAAGCCCATATCCCCCGGACGCGTCACGCCGAGTATGGCATTGGCGTTCGCGCCGTCGTAATAGAGCAGCCCGCCCGCGCCGTGAATGATTTCCGCAATCTTCAGAATGTCTTCCTCAAACAGCCCGAGCGTGTTGGGATTGGTCAGCATCAGCCCCGCGATGTCATCGCTCATCAGCGCTTGCAGTGCCGCCGTGTCGACGAGGCCGCGCGCGTCGGATTTCACCTCTACCACGTCGAAGCCTGCCGCCGCCGCGGACGCCGGGTTGGTGCCGTGCGCGGAATCCGGCACGACGATTTTCGTGCGTTTGGCGTCGCCGCGGTGCTCGTGGTACGCCTTGAGGATCATGAGGCCGGTGAGCTCGCCGTGCGCGCCCGCCGCGGGCTGCAGCGATACGCGCGCCATGCCGGTGATCTCGGACAGCATCGCGTCCATCTCCCAGAGCAGCTGCAGGCTGCCCTGCGACGCCTTCTCCGGCTGGAGCGGGTGCGCCTGCGCGAACCCCGCAAGCCGCGCCATGTCCTCGTCAATTTTGGGGTTGTACTTCATCGTGCACGAGCCCAGCGGATAGAAGCCCGCGTCCACGCCGTGGTTGCGCATGGAAAGCTGTGTGAAGTGGCGCACGAGCTCCACCTCGCTCACCTCGGGCAGCGGCGGCGCTTCGCCGCACAGCTCCGCGGGGATGGCCTCTGCCGCCTTCGGCACATCGCATTCGGGCAGAGAATACGCCGTCCGTCCCGTACGGCTGGTTTCAAAAATAAGCGGCTGGCGTTTTGCAATCATTTCGCCACCTCCTGCGCAAGCGCGTCGATTTCGGCCTTGGTGCGCTTCTCCGTCACCGCGACGAGCCACACACCCGAAAGCTCCGGGTAATCCCGGCCGAGGTCGTACCCGCCGAGTATGCCGCGCTCCAGCAGCTTCGCGTTCAATTCCGCCACATTCCCTTTGTACCCCAGCGCAAACTCGCGGAAGAACGGCGCATCGAAGACCGGTTCGAATTTGCCCGTACGCAGCAGTGCTTCGTACGCGTAGCGGGATTTAGAAACACACTGCTCCGCAACCTCTCGCAGGCCCTGCCGCCCCATCGCCGTGAGGTAGATGGTCGCGGCCAGCGCGCAGAGCGCCTCGTTGGAGCAGATATTGGACGTGGCCTTCTCGCGGCGAATGTGCTGCTCGCGCGCCTGTATGGTCAGCACGAAGCCGCGCCTGCCTTCCCTGTCCACCGTCTCGCCCACGATGCGGCCGGGCATCTTGCGCAGCCACTTCTCCTTTGCGGCGAAGTACCCAAGGTACGGCCCGCCGTAGCTCAGCGCATTGCCCAGCGGCTGGCCTTCGCCCACCGCGATGTCCGCGCCCAGTACGCCCGGCGAAGCCAGCAGCCCCAGCGATATGGGATCGCATGACGCAATGAGCGCCGCCTTGTGCGCGTGCGCCGCTTCGGCAACTGTCTGGATGTCCTCGATTACACCGAAGAAATTGGGCGACTGCACGATGACGGCGGCGGTATTGTCCGACAGCTTGCTTTCCAGATCGGCCATGTCCACGCGCCCATTCCGATAGGCGATTGTCTTTACTTTAATACCGCGGAAGTGCGCGTAGGTGTTCAGCACAGCGCGGCTCTGCGGCGCGGTGCTGTCCGCAACGAGTACCTCGTCGCGTCCGGCGGCGCGGCACGCCATCATCGCGGCCTCGGCCAGCGCCGAAGCGCCGTCGTACATGGAGGCGTTGGCGACGTCCATTCCGGTCAGCGTGCAGATCATGGACTGAAACTCGAAAATGGCCTGCAGCGTCCCCTGGCTGATCTCCGGCTGATAGGGCGTGTAAGCCGTGTAGAACTCCTGCCGCAGCAGCATATGCGAGACCACGCTCGGAATGAAGTGGTCGTACGCGCCCGCACCGAGAAAGCAGACCGCATCCTCACAGTTCGTGTTGCGCGCCGCCATGCGCTTCATGTGCGACGCAAGCTCCGGCTCGCTCATGGCAGCGGGTAAATCGAGGGGGCGCTTCAGCCGCACGTCCTCCGGCACCATCGCAAAAAGCGCGTCTGCGCCGTCCATCCCGATCTCGCGCAGCATGTCTGCCTGCTGCCCGGGCGTATTGGGAATGTACCTCATTCCAGTCCCTCGCAGAACTTGCGATACGCCGCCGCGTCCATCAGCCCTTCCAGCGAAGACGCATCCGTTACGTCCAGTACGGCCAGCCAGTTCTCGTAGGGCGCGCCGTTGATCTTCTCCGGATGATCGACCAGCGCCTCGTTGACCTCCGCCACCGTGCCCGCAACCGCCGTGTATACATCCGACGCCGCCTTGATGGACTCTACGACGCAGAGGATGTCGCCCACTTCCAACTCCGTGCCCACCTCGGGCAGCTCCACATAGACGACCTCCCCCAGGTGCTGCTGCGCGTGATCGGTGATACCGATATAAGCTTTGCTTCCCTCCGCCTTAATCCACTCGTGGTCCTCCGTGTACAACAGTCCGTCGATGATTTCCATGATTGTTACCGCGCGGCAAACTGCCGTCCGCCGCTCCCTTTCTTTCGTGTTCTAATTATTTTGAAGTGTTTTTATATTTCTTGGAGTAAAACGGCAGCGGTACGATACGCGCCTCCACCGGCTTGTCGCGGATAATAATTTCCAGCGTTCCGCCCTCCGCCGCGCTGTCCGCTTCGATGAGCGCGAGGCCAAGGTTCTTCTTCAACGTGGGCGAAAAGCTGCCCGTCGTCACGAAGCCCACGGGGCGTCCGTCCTTTGCAACCCCATAGTGGCTGCGCGGTATGCCGCGCCCCACCATCTCGAAACCGACCAGCCTGCGCGCAAGGCCTGCTTCCGCCTGCGTTTTCAGCGCATCCAGACCAATGAAGTCTGCCTTATCCAGCTTCACGAAGCGATTAAGGCCCGCCTCGAGCGGCGAAATCTCCGCCGATATTTCCTGCCCGTAGAGCGGCAGCGCCGCCTCGAAGCGCAGTGTGTCGCGCGCGCCAAGGCCGCACGGCAGCAGACCGTCCGCACTGCCCGCGTCCAGCAGCGCCCGCCACAGCGCCGGGGCGTCCTGTGCGGCGGTGTACAGCTCGAAGCCGTCCTCGCCGGTATAGCCGCTGCGCGACACCAGCGCGTTCACGCCCGCCACGCGTATATTCGGCACGAAGCGGAAGAAACGAAGGCTCTCCAACGGGTAATCGGTGAGCCTTTGCAGTATGGCCTGTGCCTTCGGCCCCTGCAACGCCAGCTGCGCCCACCGGTCCGAAACGTTCTCCGCCTCAACCCCTTCCGGAAGGTGCTCGCGTATCCACGCGTAGTCCTTGTCGGTGTTGGCCGCGTTGACAACCAGCAGAAAATCCTCCGCGCCCAGCCGGCAGACGATCAGGTCGTCCACCACACCGCCGTCCGGATAGCACATCGGAGAATATACCGCCTGACCGTCCGCCGCTTTGGAGATGTCGTTGGTCACCAGGCGCTGTATGAAGTCCAGCGCGCCGCTGCCCTTGACAGTCACCTCGCCCATATGCGATACGTCGAACAGCCCCGCCGCGCCGCGCACGGCTTCGTGCTCCTCTATGATGCCTGAATACTGTACCGGCAGCGCCCAGCCGCCGAAATCGATGATGCGTCCGCCAAGAGCGGTGTGCTGGTCAAAGAGCGGAGTATGTTTCATAGGTTACGCCTTTCGTCCCTCGTTAAATAAAAAACAGAGGGATACAACAAAAAAATTGTCGCATTCCTCTGTATTCTGACCTGAGAGATTCCGGAGTAAACCCGTTGCTCCTTCGGTGCCATATGGCTTTCCAGAGTGCTGTCGGGATACAGTCCGTTTACCTGAAAGTTTCACCCCGGGTTGACGCCCCTTGGCTTACATCTTCGGTGCTTTGCAGCTCTCCCATATCCGTCATTCAGCGTATTCTCTTTTGACGATTCATTATATCGGCATCGCTTTACCCTTGTCAATTGTCTTTTCACGCTTATACGCACCCGCCGCGAAGGCTTGACACACGGTTGCACACTGATGATAATGAAAAGGAAATTATGCTTGCGATGAGGAGGCCCTATGCGGATTGATATCCCCTACCATCGTGAGAAGCTCAGCGCGGAACTGCCGGACGAGCGCGTCAAAGCGGTGCTGCGCCCCTCACATCGCGCCGCTCCGGAATATTCTGAACAGGAAACCGTACAGCGCGCGCTTGCTCATCCCATCGCGTCCCTTCCGCTGTCTGCGTTGGCCCGAAAGAAACGCCATATACTCGTGATCACGAGCGACCATACGCGCCCGATGCCCAGCCGTATCACGCTGCCTCTGCTATTGGAGGAGCTCCGGCATGGCAGCCCGGAGGCGGATATCCGTATACTCGTTGCGACGGGACTGCACCGCCCTGCAACAGCGGAGGAGCTGCGCGCCAAATTCGGCGACGACATCTGCCGCCGAGAGCATATCATCATCCACGATGCCTTCGACGATGCCCAAATGGTTTTCAAGGGTACGCTGCCCTCCGGCGGCGCGCTGCGCGTCAACGCGCTCGTGGACTGGGCCGATCTTCTGTTGGCGGAGGGCTTCATTGAGCCGCACTTCTTCGCGGGCTTCTCAGGCGGGCGCAAGAGCGTGCTGCCCGGTATTTGCGCCGCCGAGAGCGTGATGTACAACCACAACGCGGCGTTCATCGCGCATCCCCATGCGCGCGCAGGCATGCTGGAGGGGAATCCGCTGCATCAGGATATGCTCTTTGCCGCCCGCGCAGCCAGGCTGTCGTTTATACTCAACGTAACGCTTGATGAAAACAAGCGCATCACGGCTGCGTTCGCCGGAGACATGGAAGCCGCCCACCTTGCTGGCTGCGCCGCCGTACTGCACGATGCCCGCGTAAACGCTGTCAAAGCCGACATTGTACTGACCGGCAACGGCGGCTACCCGCTTGATCAGAATATGTATCAGGCGGTGAAATGCATGACGACGGCGGAAAGCTGCCTGAATGAGGGTGGCGTCATCATCGCGGTATCGGCGTGCAGCGATGGCCACGGCGGCGAAGGCTTCTACAATTGGTTCAGCAAATCGGCTACGCCGTGGGAGATAACGCAAAAAATTGCCGCCATCCCGCCCGATTACACGCTGCCCGATCAATGGCAGGCACAGGTACTCGCACGGGTGCTGCAAAAATGCCGCGCGGCCATACTCGTCAGCCGCCACATCGATCCGCAAATCATCCGGGGCATGCACATGCTGCCCGCGCGCAGCATCGATGAAGCGTTCTCGCTGGCGGATACCGTACTGGGGCTGGCACGTCCGGCTGTCATTATTCCGGATGGCGTTGGCATTATTCCGGAATAACCCTCACACGATTTTGCCAAAACCAATATGTCTTTTCTATGCGCCTCCCATTTTCTTTTGAT
Source organism: Bacillota bacterium (assembly GCA_023460085.1). Taxonomy (GTDB): domain Bacteria; phylum Bacillota; class Clostridia; order Christensenellales; family SZUA-584; genus JAEWCC01. The sequence goes on from JAEWRI010000044.1 coordinate 116,373, forward strand.
TTAATGTCATTAAATTATTACAAAAGTATTGCGATTCTTTGAATTTTTGATTATAATAGCCTTGCGCAGGTACATTTTGCTCAGGAAACGCTCATTCTGTGGTAATCTGAAAAAGGTGGAAGCATGCCGGAACATCGACTAAAAAAGAAAACGATCCCCGCGGTGCTCAGCCGGATCGGCCGATGGCCCGTTCGGGTGGCCGAAGCCGTAAAGCGAATTCCCAGACTGCTGACCAAACCGCACAGGGGCACAGGCGCTTCAGGTGTCCGTTCCGACGCGGAACATCGATACCGCAGTGCGCCCTACGCACAGATATCCGGCCGCACCGGCAGAAAGCGCCGCGCGTTCCGCATCCGGGATAAGCGCCGCATGATCTTGGCCTGCGCCGCGGCGGCAGTCATCGTTGCCGCCATCGTACTTGCCGCAACACTCAGCGGAAACAAGCCGCAAAGCACCGCAGCCCAAAGCGCAGATGTCTCTTCCCCTTCCGGGGTGAGCACCTCCGACGCTGCCTCGCAGACGCGGCTGGCCAGCGTAACCGTGGTGATGCCGGTATCCGAGTCCATCCGAATCTCCGAGGGTGTAAGCGCATCCATGGTAACGGACGTGCAGGAGCGTCTGATGGATCTCGGCTATATGGACATCGATGAAGCCGACAGCGTCTATGGCGCGCAGACCGCTGAAGCCGTCAACCATTTTAAAGCACAGCATGGCCTTCAGGAAGACGGCATCGTCGATGAGCAGACGTATACGCTGCTATTCTCCGAGGATGCTCAGTACTACACACTTTCCCTCGGCGCGGACGATACCGATGTGTATGAACTGCAGCAGCGGCTCATCGAACTGGGTTACATGGACAGCGCAACGGGGTACTTTGGCACCGAAACCGAAACCGCGGTTAAAAAGTTTCAGCATCTCAACGGCCTTTCCGAAGACGGAAAAATAGGACGAAGCACACGAGAGATGCTGTATTCCCCGGACGCAACGGCCAATTTCTACGCTCCCGGGGAGAAGAGCGACGAAATCCTCACGTATCAGCAGCGGCTGAAGACGCTGGGCTACCTCACAACGACGCCGGATGGCGTGTTCGGAGCGGACACCAAGGCGGCGGTACAGCGTTTTCAAAATGCCAACGGCCTCATCGCGGACGGCTATATCGGCCCCGCCACCGCGGATATGCTGATGTCGGACAACGCCCAAAGCGATGCCATCTGCATCGGCAGCCGCGACCCGCAGGTTACCGTCATACAGCAAAGGCTGAAAGCGCTGGGATATATGAGCCGCGTCACGGGCTACTTCGGTTCCGACACGGAAACCGCAGTTCGCAGCTTTCAAAAGCGGAACGGCCTCACGCAGGACGGTAAGGTGGGCCCGCGGACGATGAATGCGCTGACCTCCTCCAGCGCCAAAAAAGCCGCGACGGGCGGCACGGGCGGAGGCACGGGCGGAGGTACAGGCGGCGGCACCGGCGGAGGTTCCACGCCGGTGGTTACGGGAGCGAATGTGGAGTCTTTTATCGCCGTGGCGGAGTCCAAGCTGGGCTGCGAGTACACGCGCGGCGCGAAGGGCCCGAACGCGTTCGACTGCTCCGGCTTCGTATATTGGTGCCTCAACCAGGTGGGCGTCCGCCAGGGATACCTGACATCGCACGCGTGGCCCAGCTGCACGAAATATACCAAGATTACCAACATCAACGATCTGCAGCGCGGCGACATCATCATCTATGAAGGCCACTGCGCCATCGCGCTGGGAGGCGGCCGTCAAATCGACGCTTCGTCGCATTACGATAAGGTGGTATCGCGCAAGCTCACCACCGGTCTCGATTTTGTCTGCGCGTTTCGCGTATTTTAACTAATTTTTGTAAAGGGAATGTGAGAAATGTCTAAACACCGGCATCCAAAAAAACTGCAGCTCAAAGCATTCTGGCGCACCGTGAAACAAGGAACCCACCGCATCTGGCAGCGTGTGTGCGCAGCGTTTACGTCTGTACCGCACCGTTTGAACCTTCAGCGCTTCGGGAAAAAGCATCTCGGCGCGAAGTCTGAAAAACCGGCAGTCACGGTACAGCCCGCTGCTCAGCGCAGTGTCTCTGCCGCCTATACCCGCAGTCACAGCGGAAAACGCCGCCGTGTATTTCGAATTAAAAATGCACGTCGTGTGCTCGTTGCGGGCGGAGCGCTTGTAATCGTCGTCACAGGCATCGTACTTGCCGCAACGCTGACAGGAACCAAAACGCAGCAGACCGTGGCGCAGGAATCACAGACCTCCATTTCTCCCGAGTACAGCGCGGTACAGTCCTCTGCCGTCGGGCAGCTTGCCAGCATATCCGTCGTCACACCGGTATATGAATCGGTGCGCATCGAGGAAGGCACCACCGCCGTGGTGGTAGGCGACGTGCAGGGGCGGCTGATGGAGCTGGGTTATATGGACGCCGACGAACCGGACAGCATTTACGGCCAGCAGACCGCCGCCGCTATCAACCATTTCAAAACGCAGCACGGCCTCACCGCCGACGGCATTCTGGACGAGCAAACCTATGCCCTGCTTTTCTCCGACGCGGCGCAATATTACACCATAGAAAAAGGCGCCAAGGACACGGATGCCGATACCGATGTGCGCGAGCTGCAGCAGCGGCTCATTGAGCTGGGCTATATGGACACCGCAACAGGCTTCTTCGGCACGGAAACCGAAGACGCCGTCAAGAAATTTCAGAGGCTGAACGGCCTTTCTGAGGACGGGAGAATCGGCCAGGAAACGCACGAGAAGCTGTATTCCGACGATGTAACCGCCAACTTCTATACCGTTGGTGAACAGAGCGATGATATACTGACATATCAAAAAAGGCTAAAAAAGTTGGGATACCTTACCACGGAGCCCGACGGCACCTTCGGGCCGGACACCAAGGCTGCCATACAGCGTTTTCAGGCAGCGAATGGCCTCATCGCGGACGGATACATCGGACCGGCCACCGCAGCGGCACTGATGTCGGATACCGCGCAGACAGACGCGTTTGCCGTCGGCAGCCGCGATCCTCAGGTCAGCATCATTCAGGAAAGGCTCAAAAAGCTCGGCTATTTCTCCGGCAACGCAACGGGCTACTTCGGCTCTGCCACTGAAACCGCGGTGCGCAATTTCCAGAAACGCAACGGGCTTACGGTGGATGGCAAGGTTGGCCCCCGTACCATGAACCTGCTGATGTCTGACAGCGCCAAGAAGGCGGCTTCGGGCAGCTCCGGGTCTTCCGGTTCCTCCGGCTCTTCGGGTTCGTCCGGATCGTCCGGTTCCTCCGGTTCATCGGGCGGTTCCAGCGCGAATATCACCGGAGCCAATGTGGAGTCGTTCATCTCCGTCGCGGAATCGAAGCTGGGAAGCAAATATGTAGGCGGCGGCAAAGGCCCCAATGTGTTCGACTGCTCGGGGTTCGTCTACTGGTGCCTCAACCAGGTGGGCGTCAAGCAGAGTTACATGACCTCGTACACGTGGCGCAGCTGCACCAAGTACACGCGCATCGAGAACATGTCCGACCTCCGGCGCGGAGACGTCATCGTATACAAGGGCCACGTAGCTATCTGCGCGGGCAACGGAGTCATGATAGACGCATCGTCCAGCAACGGCAAGGTGGTCAAGCGAACCTACACAGGCAGCAGCTACTGGAGCCGAAACTTCATCTGCGGCTACCGCATCTTCTAACCCAACGCATGCAAAGAGGGAGGCCTTCCGGTCTCCCTCTTTTGATTCTATCCAATCGCATTGCAGTCACGGCTTGCCAGAGAATGTTCTGCGTTTTACGCGTCCGGCGCCTCAGATTCCCCCGTTCCGGTATTCTCCGGGGAAGTTTCATCTCCCCCGCCGGTTTCTTCGTCGTCTCCGCCTTCATCACCAATATCGGCGCAGCGCTTCGTCATCACCGTCACGCTGCCGTCAGAGGCCGTACAGCGCAGCGTATCCGTATCTGTTATGGCATACACCGTCTGCTCTGAACCGGCGCTGAGTATCAGCTGACCATTGACAATACTGTACTGTCCTTGCCCGAGCGGCGCCCCTGCCGCATCATATAGAAAATACTTCCCTTTCTTGGCGAGTTCCAGCGTAAAATCCGCACCCCTTGCCGCAAACTCGTCCGCGCTCAGTGCCTTTCCGCTAGAGTCGTAGATAGCCGACACCGCCCAGATACCGATGAAATCTTCCACCCTGAGATCAGGAGGGGTCGTAGGAACAATACCGGGCGTTGCCGAGACCGTAGGTGCGGGCGTAAGCGTTGCCGACGGGGTATTGTCCTTTTGCGTGCATGCGGCGACCAGCGCCGTCAGCACCACCAGCACCAACAATAGCGCGCATTTCTTCATCGCCTGCACTCCTTTTTACCGTTTCTACACATTGTATGGAATACCGCCCAAAAAGTCAACCATGACGGCCGCTCCAAAAAAACAAGCGGGCGGCAACCTCTGCTGTGCTGCCGCCCTCACTTTTTCCCAGTCTAGCTTTCCTGCAGTATCGACCGATACTTCTCGAAGGCATCCGTCCACTGTGCCGTATGATGCGGCTCAAAGCTCTCCACTTCAAAGGAGCGCGCGATGACCTCTCGCATCTCCGCAAAGCTGGCTACGTCGCCCTTGCTCTTCACCTGCAGCATCAGGTTGCCAATGGCAGTGGCCTCGTAGGGACCCGCAATGACTTCCCTGCCGATGGCGTCTGCGGCAAACTGGTTCAAAAGCGTATTACGCGCACCGCCGCCCACGATATGCAGCACGTCGATTTTACGCCCCTTCACCTTGTCCAGCCCTTCCATGGATACGCGGTAGCTCAGCGCAAGGCTCTCGTAAACCGCACGCGCGATTTCGCCCTTCGTCTGGGGCACGGTCTGCCCCGTTGCGGCGCAGAAGCGCTGAATCTTCTCCGGCATATCCTCGCCGGTGAAGAAGTCGCCCGCGTTTACGTCGATGAACGACCTCAGCGCCGGGGCCGCGGCAGCCATCTCGCCGATTTCATCCCATGTAAGCTTGCGCTCCCGGTCCCAGAAGCGCTTGCAATTCTGAATGATCCACAGCCCCATGATGTTGCGCAGCGGGCGATAGCCGCCGGCGATGGTGCCCTCGTTGGAGAAGTGGTTCTCGTACATCACATCACCCATCACGGCGTGATCCGTGACGATGCCCATGAGCGACCACGTTCCCGACGAGATATAGGCGTAGTTGTCCGTCTTCGCAGGTACCGATGCCACCGCGGAGGCGGTATCGTGCGAACCCACGCAGATTACGTCGGCGGCTTCCCGCAGGCCCGTATCCTGCAGCACCGTTTGCAGCAGCTGTCCCTTGATTTCGCCGCTCTGCTGTATCGCGGTAAACAGGGATTCATGAATGCCCGCCATTTCCAGCAGCTTTTCGGACCAGCGCCCCGTGCGGCTGTCCAAAAGCTGCATCGTGGTGGCGTTGGTATATTCCGTAGATTTCACACCGCTCAGCATGTAGCCCAGCAGGTCGGGGATCATCAGCAGCTTATCCGCGATGCGCAATTGCGGATCTCCCTGCAGAACCATGTCATATAGCTGATAGAGCGTGTTGAACTCAAGGTTCGCAATGCCCGTCATGTCGAACGCGGTGCGCACGCCATACTTCTCGTGAAACGCCTTCATGCCTCTCAGGCCGCGCGGGTCGCGGTAAGAGTGCGGATTGCCCGCCAGCGCGCCCTTGCTGTCAACCAGCCCAAAATCCACGCCCCAGGTATCGATGCCGATGCCGGACAGCGGCTCGGCGTGAGCGGCAGCATATTTCCCGAGGCCCTCCAGTATGCCGTTGTAGAGCCTCAGCACGTCCCAGTAGTACCCCTCCTGTACGCGCACGTAGTTATTCTCGAAACGGTTTATTTCCTCCAGCGTAAGCTTGTCGCCGTCGAAGCGCCCTAAAATGGTGCGTCCGTTGCTGGCTCCCAAATCCGCCGCAAAATAATGCTTCATGGCCCCTCCTGCTTGACGAGCTTCGCGCGGTATTTCTCGCTCTCCCAGCTGCCGATGAAGCCCGCGTCTTCCTCCCGCATCTGCCGCAGCGTCAGCCCGGCCCTGCGGATGGCGTCCATCACGAACACCACGCCCAGCAGCGTCTCTTCCACCGTTTGCGCTTCCTTTTCGCCCATGCGATAGGAAACGCTGTCGGCACTGATGCGCACGGTATCGCCCACCTTACCGCCGATATAAACCAGCTGATCCGGATAGAGCTTCAGCGCGCGGATAGCCGCTTCGTCAATGCCCAGCTTGCGCATGGTCTCCCGCAGATACGGCGTATCACTGACAAAGCCGCCGTCCGCCGCGCGCACGCGCGGCTGCGGAAATGCGCCGATATCCAGTCCCTCCCGAATGATCTCATTGACCTTTTCGTGCAGCGCTATCGCCGTTCCGGCCTCTTCCGCGTGGGCAATCATGCCGTGGTTCTCGAGGAATATCACCGAGGGCGCCGCGCCGTGTTCAGCACGGTAAGCGTCCACCGCCTGTTTTACCGTCAGCGTCAGCCGGAAACCCGGATCCACATACGGCACAAACAGCCAGCCAATGCCGGTGTCTTCGAAAAGCCTCTCCGCCTGTAGGCGCCCTTCCTCGCTGCAGCACAGCGCGTTGGCGTATACGGAGTGCGTATGGATTACGCACCGCTCGAGAAAGGAATGAAAGCCCACCTCTACCGAAGGCCGCTTGCTTTCCATGCCGGGCAGCAGCCGTATGCTGTCCAGATTGACCTGCAGGCTCTCCTTCTCGTAATCCTTCTGAACCTGCGGGTTCACCGCTTCGTAGTACCGCCGGATGACGGGGTAGTCCACCGTGACATACCCCGTATCCTCCGTAATTTCGGCCAGCGTATAGCCGGAGGCCTTGATGCCCATCAACGCGCCGTCAAACTTGACGGAGGTGTTGCCGCCTCCGCCCTGAACGTAATCCGCCCGTGCTCCCGCATAAGAGGATATCTCCGCCAGCTGTCTCTTCCCGTCCTCGTACATCGCCGCTCCTTACCGTTTCAGAAGTACGTCGGCCTCGTACTGCTTCACCTCGGGCAGCCAGTCGAACCCGGCCGGAACGCCCGACATCACGCAGTACTCATCCCACACCGCGCCCCAGGGCAGCTGCTTCACTTCCTCGGTGAGCGCAAGGCGGGACGTATAATCAAACTTCTCCTCCGCCTCGCGGATGACCGCGGGTTCCAGCATCGCCACAAGCAGCGCCTTCTGGAAGGCACGCGCGCCAATAACCCACGCCGCAATGCGATTGATGCTTGCGTCGAAGTAGTCCAGCGAGCAGAACATGCGGTCCAGCCCCACCTTGACGCATTCACGCGCAATCAGCAGCGTATCGTCGGTCAGCGCCGTCACGTGATCGCTGTCCCAGCGGATGCCGCGCGATACATGCAGCAGCACCTTGTCGAGGAACAGCAGCACGGAGCTCAGCTTGTCCGCAATGGTCTCGGTGGGATGGAAGTGCCCCGAGTCGAGCGTCAGCGCGATGTTGTGCTTCACGGCGTAGCCGAGGTAAAACTCGAAGGAGCCCGGAACAAAGCTCTCTGTGCCGATACCGAACAGTTTGCTCTCCACGGCGTCAACCAGGTACGCCTTGTCAAACTTCTGCTCAAAGATCTCATCCAGAGAATCGTTCAGCCGCTTGCGGTAGGTAAGCCGGTCGGCGGGGACATCCTTCATGCCGTCCGCGATCCAGACATCGTTGACACAGGCCGAGCCCAGCTGTTTGCCAAACTCCGCGCCGATTTCCCGTGTGCGCTTGCAGTGCTCTATCCAGAACTTGCGCACCTGGGCGTCGGGGTGCGTCAGCGTCATTTCATTCTTAAACATAGGATGGGAGAAAAATGTGGGGTTGAAGTCCAAACCGCAGCCCGCTTTTTTGGCCCAGTCCAGCCATTTCGAGAAGTGCGAAACCTCCAGTTTGTCCCGGTCGACCTTCGCGCCGGTAAACTCCGCGTACATCGCGTGAAGATTGAGCCGCTTTTTGCCGGGTATCAGCGAAAACGCCTTGTCGATGTCCGCGCGCAGCTCGTCGCCTGTGCGCGCCTTGCCGGGGTAGTTGCCGGTGGCCATAATGCCGCCCGTAAGCGCGCCGCCCGACTCCAGACCGGTCACATCATCCCCCTGCCAGCAATGAATCGCCAGCGGTACCGCGCCCAGCGCGCCCATCACGGCGTCCGTATCCACGCCAAAGCTTTTGTACCGCACCTTGGCGGTTTCGTAAGTACTCCGTATTTCATCCCGGTTTTTCATAATATCCTCCTCATTCCTTTTCAAACGGCTTTCGCCCCCACGCTATGCTGCTCCCATTATATAACGGTTGGGGCGGCCAAAACAAGACGGTTTCTGTTTTCCACTCTGCTTGGTGTAAATCCTATTCCATTATATAGTATTCTTCGACGGCATTGCATGCCGTGCTGCCTGCGCGTAACGCGCCACCAGCGCGTCGATCTGCGCCGCGGAAAGCGGCTCCGTACCGCTGAATATGCCGCGCGACGCGTCCTTGCCGGCTTCCGCCTCGTGGCCTACCAACGCCCACGAAGCATCGTTGAGGTGCCGGTATTCGGGTTTCAGCAACTCGCGGCAGATGAAAGACTGGCGCGGCTGGTTGATGTCTTCGCCGCTCACCTGCATGAATCCATACTGACGGCACAGCGCCATCACCCGGGAGAGCTGTGCCTCCGTGTTTCGGGAGGGCATGAACGCGATGGCGTCGAAGCCCAGCGCCTTGCAGGTGGTAAACATCTCGTCCAGATACTCGTCCTCGAACTTCTGTGCGGCTTTGTCGCCCGTGGGAGACTCGCCCACATCGCCGAGATAGCAGTAGGCCGGTATCGCTCCCAGCGCCTTGATTTTCCGTACGGCTTCGGCGACATGCGGGGCTTCGTCCGGCCGTGCGTCGATGTATATCTTCGAAACGAAGCTGCCTTTGAGCATGCCCAGCAAATCGTACGCGACGATTTGGTTTCCCGCGTCGGCAAGCATGCCGCGCTGCTTGGCGCTCAGCGGTATTCCCAGCTCCGCCGACACGAAATCCGCCAGTTCGTCCGTCGCGCCGAAGCGCGCCAGCAGCTTAATAGACAGCGCGTACAGCAGATGCCGTTCCGTCACGCTGCCGCCTTCGGCAGCCATCGACAGCGGCAGTACGTCCGTGTCGTAGTCCACCGCCAGATCGAACGGCGCAATGACGGCGTTCAGCCTCTCCAGCATGCGCCGGTTGCGCTCGCCCCTGGCCCTGCGCAGCGGCGCGAGAAACGCGTCCGCGTCGGCAATGCGATTGCGCGGCAGACCCGCCGCCGTAATGTATCCCGAAGACAGCTGATCCGGGTTGTTCACCCTGCGCCCCGCGAGCGGCGTCGCGCTCCAGTCGGTGCGCATTTCAAAGCCTGTGGTCGTTGCGATGCCCGCGATTTCTCCCGCCTGAATGAACTCCTCCGCGCCGCTCACCGAGTCGTGGTCGATGATGCCCACGGTGGCAAGCCCGCTCTGCACCGCCCGCCATACCGCCATGCTGGGTGAGTAAGGCGAGAACGAATAGATGGTGTGTACATGATTGTTGGTGTACCCTTCCGACTGCGGACGGGCGGCCTCGCCGCTGTCCATGCGCTGCCGGAGCCTCTGCAGCGCCTCCAGCCGGGATTTCGCGGTACCGCCGTTCAGCAGCCGGATATCCTCTTCGATATGTGTCATCGTTTCCTCCGTCAATCCATCTGCTGGCCGCCGGTCACGTTGATGGCCTGCCCCGTCATGTAGGATGCCTCGTCGCTCGCCAGAAATACCAGCGCATTGGCAACGTCGTCGTACTGGCAGCCGCGCTTCAGCGGCACCTGGTCGATGTACTTTTGGCGCACCTGCGCCTCCGTGATGCCCTGATTCGCCGCGTACTGCTTGAACAGACTGTTCACCCACAGCGGCGAGTCCAGCAGGTTGCCCGGGCAGATAGCGTTGACGCGCACCTGATGCGGCGCAAGCTCCAGCGCGAGGCTTTGTACCAGGCCGATGCCGCCGAACTTGCTGGCTGCGTACGCGGAGTTTTTAAAGGAACCCTTCTTGCCCGACTTGGAGTTGATCTGTATAATGACACCGCTGCCTTGCCCGATAAAGTACGGCGCGGCAGCCTTCGCGGTATTGAAGAAACCGCACAGGTTGACGTCGATGACCTTCTTCCACCGGGCGGATTCAAACTCTGTGATTGCGCCGGAAATCAATATCGCCGCGTTGGAGACCAATATGTCGATGCGCCCGTGCGCGTCAAAGGCAGTCTTCATGAGCGCTTCACAGCTGGCATAGTCCGTCACATCCACGGCTGCCGCCAGCCCGCCGTTCAGCTTCGATGCCGTTTCCTGCGCGCCCTCCAGATTGACGTCGCCAACGACGACCTTCGCGCCCTCCTCCGAAAGCCGGATAGCCAACGCCTGTCCCAGGCCCTGCGCCGCGCCCGTGATTACAGCCACCTTGTCCCTAAGCCGCATATAATTAGCAGTACCCATGGTTTCCCTCCCCATCTTTATGGCGCATCTTCGCGCCAGCATTCATTATACACGCATCCAATACGCCAAACAAGAATAAATCTGTATTTGCCTTGTTATTTCTTTTTTTATCTGTTTTTTATTCACATATGTTTGATTCACAGATATTATCACAGATTTACATTGAAAACTAAACTGTTTTAGGGTACAATGAACAAAAAGCTTTCGGAGGATTCCATGCTTGCAAACGAAAGACAGCTTCAAATGCTGGAAATCGTCAACGCCCGGGGCACCGTCAAGGTATCGGAATTGAGCGGTATCTTTGAGATTTCCTCCGAAACGGTTCGGCAGGATTTGAGCAAGCTGGAGCAGGATGGAAAAGTCATTCGCGTACACGGCGGCGCCTGCGCGGTCCTAAGCGACCAGATGGACGAGCCGTATGCCCGGCGGGAAATCATGAACGTTTCCGACAAGACCGCCATAGCGCGGGAAGCGGTGCGCTACATCGCGCCGTACGATCAGATACTGCTGGACGCGAGCTCCACATGTGGTTTTGTTGCGCGAGAGCTCCCCGATATGCCGCTCACGGTGCTGACCAACTCCTTCCGCGTCACCGCGGAGCTGTCGGGCAAGCACCAGATTGAAGTGGTGCTGCTGGGCGGCACCATGCTGCATCAGTCGCAGGGCTTCTACGGACGCGCCACGCAGACCATGCTGGACATGTATCGCGTGGGGAAGGCGTTCATCTCGTGCAAGGGCATACAGCGGGAGCACGGCATCAGCGACGCCAGCGAAACGGTCGCCTTCACCAAGCAGAAGATGATCGCCATCGCCGCCGAAACCTGGCTGCTCGCCGATCACAGCAAATTCGACCGTTCCAGCTTTCTGCGCGTGGCGGGGCTTGCCGAAATGGCCCACATCATCACAGACGCGGGGCTGACTTCCTCCCAGCTGGAAGCGCTGGGCGAATACGCGGACAAGGTGATACTCGCGGAAAAGTGATTGCGCAAACATCGCAAGAAGAGCGGCTGTGCTGCAACGCATCGGCCGCTCTTTGATATTGTATGGTCAGAATTCCTGGGGCTGCGGGTAGGTATAGCGCCTGTCCGCATAGTTTCTCATCACGACTTCCTCGTCGTTCATGTTAAGCACGTATTCCGGATTGATGGGTATCTTGCCCCCGCCGTGCGGCGCGTCGATGACGAACTTTGGCACCGCGTAGCCCGAAATGTTGCCGGTCAGCGCGCGGATGATTTCGACGCCCTTCTCCACGCGCGTGCGAAAATGGCCAAGGCCCTGGCTTAAGTCACACTGGTACAGGTAATACGGCCTTACGCGCGCCTTGACGAGCTTCAGCAGCAGCTCCTTCATCGTCTCCACATTGTCGTTGACGCCGCGCAGCAGCACGCTCTGGTTGCCCAGCGGAATGCCCGCGTCCATGATATCACCGCAGGCCTTCACCGCCTCGGGCGTCAGCTCCTTCGGGTGGTTGAAGTGGGTGTTGATCCAGATGGGATGATACTTGCGCAGCATTGCCAGCAGCTCCGGTGTGATGCGCATGGGCAGCACCACCGGCACGCGGGTGCCGATGCGGATGATTTCCACGTGCGGAATCGCCCGAAGGCGCGAGATGATGCCCTCCAGCTTGCTGTCGCTCAACGTCAGCGGGTCTCCGCCCGAAACCAGCACGTCGCGGATCTGCGGGTTCTTCGCGATGTAATTCACGGCAACCCGAATCTCCGCTTCGGAGATGCAGCAGTCCTCCTCGCCCACCATGCGCCGCCGTGTGCAGTGACGGCAGTACATGGAGCACGTGCGCGTCACCAGAAACAGTACGCGGTCCGGGTAGCGGTGGACGATATTCTTCACCGGGCTCTCCCGCTCCTCGTCGAGGGGGTCTGCCAGCTCGCACGGGAGCACTTGCGTTTCATGAATGGTCGGTACGGCCTGCATGCGCACAGGGCAGCCGGGGTTCAGCGGGTCCATCAGCGACGCGTAATAGGGCGTAATCGCCATACGGAACAGGTTCAGGCAGCAGTTGATATCCTGCTTATCCTTATCGCTGAGCTGAATGTAGCTCTCGAGCTGCTCTGCCGTCGTGATGCGGTTCTTCAGCTGCCATTTCCAGTCGTACCACTGGGGCGCGTGGGGTTCAGGTTCCTCCAAAGTATAGGTGCTGCTCATAATGCTACCCTCGCTACAGATGGGATTTGAGGTTATACCGTTTAAGCGCGGCCTTCAGCACGCCGCGCACCAGCGATTTGTAATCCACGCCGCTCATCTCCGCCAGCATGGGGAAATCGCTGTAGCCGGGCGCAAGGCCGGGCAACGGGTTGATTTCGATGAAGTGCAGCGTGCCGTCCGGCGCAAGGCGGAAATCCATGCGCGCCAAATCGCGGCACGAGAGCACGTCGTACACCTTGCGCGCCGTGCGGATCATTTCCGCCTCCGTGCGCGCGTCGATATCCGCCGGACTCTTGTAGCGAATCAGCTCCTTGTAATTCTGCTTGACCGTAAAGCTGTAAATGTTGTATTCACTGGTTTTATCGAGGTAGATGATCTCCATGGGCGGGAACACCCGCGTATCCGCGCCGTTACCCACGATGCCCACGGTAAACTCGCGCCCGGGGATATATTCCTCCACGAGCATGTCCTGCCCGTAGTCGCGGATGTTCTTCCGCACCAGCGTGCGCAGCGCCACGCCGTCCGATACAATGGCAACGTCCGATATCCCCTTGCTGGACCCTTCCGCGTTGGGCTTGACGATGGCGGGAAATTTAAAGCCGCCGCCGATGCGCGCGGCGTCCTTTGTGATGACGCGGTATTTGGGGGTGCGGATACGGTAGGTGGCAAGCAGCCGCTTGGTGAGGGCTTTGTCCAGCGCGATGCAAAGCGTGGTTTCGTCCGATCCGGTGAAGGGAATGCGCAGCATGTTGCACAGCGCAGGCACCTCCGCCTCACGCCCACGGCCCTGTATGCCCTCGGCAATATTAAAGACGATGTCCACCGGTTGCTTCGCGAGCCTGTCGGGCAGCGTTTCATCCGCTTCCATCAGCTCCACACGGCAGTGATCGTCTTCCAGCGCCTCCTTGATCGCGAGCACCGTTTCGAGGTTGTCATACTCCGCCTCGGCGTCCGCCACTTCGGAAGCAATATGCTTTTTCAGATTATACGTCAGGCCTACTCGCAGAGGCCCAGGCTCCGGTTTGGCCGCTTCCTCCATCCCGAAATCACCCTCCTTTTGATCGCAAATTCTTCCGTGAGTGTATGCCAATCACCGGTTAAAGTCAATCGGATATTATGGTGTAATTTGTGAATTAATCTGCAAAAAAACGCATGCGAATCACATGTGTTTTCAAACCTCGCCAAGGCTTTGATTATCCCGGATTTGCACGCTTTTCGGCGATATCAAGGGTATAGAGCCATGCATCAATTCTGAGATAATTTCCAGTGGAACCTGCGCTCAGTTTATACCTTGCTCTGCCTGCGCGCCGCCGTCCGCGGCAGCGGCCTCCCCCTCCGGCCTGCGCCTGCGCACTATCCGCAGTGCCGGGGCCAGCAGCAGCAGCGAGGCCGCCGCGGCAATCAGCCACAGCGTTTGTATAGAGCTGCCCACCACTATCGCGCCTCCGCCTATGGCGACGGCAATCGAGCCGGACTGCAGCGAAAGGGACTGTGTGGAAAGCAGGGACGCGCGGCTTTCGTCCGGCACCTCGCGGTGCAGCAGCGAGCCTTCGGAAATGTTCGAAGCGCCAAGGCAGAAATACATCGGGCAGTAAAGCGCCATAAACAGCGCAGGCGACGCAGCCAGCGCCACCCCGGCCATGCACGCAATCATCGCCGCGCGTCCCGCAAGGTACATCACCTTCTCGCCCACACGATGCTTGGACAGCAGCCTCTCGGAGAGCAGGTTTCCGGCGGTCACCGCGCCGAAATACAGTGTGGACAGCAGACCCAGCAAACCGGCCCGATCCTCGCCGCCCAGCAAGCCGAGAAAATGCGGCTGCCAGTAAGCTTCCAGCGCGCTGAGCGCGACGCCCAGTCCCACCGTCGCCAGCAGCACCCACTTGAGCGCATGGCTCACGCGCACGGTGCGCACGCTCTCGCGGAGGTGTTCCCGCAGCCGTACGTGCGCCTGCCCCTCCCGGTTGTCGGAAGGAATCCATATCACCGTCAAAACCAACAGCAGCAGCCCCAGCGCCACGCGCAGCGCCAGATTCAGGTCATACGTGCCCATGGCGGGCAGCAGCGCCGCCCGGATGTTCGGCAGGAATCCGCCCAGCAGCGCCCCTGTGGCCGCACCTGCCGACTCCGTCAGCGCCAGCGCACGCATCGCCTTGGGCAGGCTGTCCATGCCGTACGCCGCGTTGTGGCGGCTCACAAACAGCGCCTCCACGGTGCCCGAGGACATTGCGCGGCCCGCGCCCGCCAGCACCATGACGACGAATATCCAGGCCGTCCCGCTCACAAAAAGCGGAAGGACGAACGCCGCGCAGGATACGAGCAGCGAAAGCAGAAAGGTGCGCTTGCGCCCCAGCATATCCGCCGCGATGCCGGAGGGCAGCTCCAGCAGCACCGCGGTCAGCGAGTAGACGCCCATCGCCAGCGCGAGTCCGCCCAGGCTGACGCCTTTGTCCATCAGCATGAGGCTGAGCACCGGTATCAGCAGCCCCAGCGAAAAGTATGACAGCGTCAGCACCGCCACATAGCGCCATTTAATCATGGTGTCCGTCGTCCCCTTCGGCAAGTGCCATATCGTAGGCCATGTAGACGATGCGCCACGGCGTTGTCCCCTCTCCCGCGCGCTTGCGCTTGTGCGTATACGCCATCACCGTTTCGCGAAGCTCCCGCGCCTCCGCTTCCGTCAGGTGCGCAATCTCCAGAAAGATGTCGTTGCCGCTGTCCGTCCGGCCTTCCCCGCGTGCCCTCGCGGTATCCACCACGCGCTGGTACCCCTCATACGCCTCCGCCAGACTGCTTTTCGCCAGCGCGTCGCGCAGCCCGGAGGTTTCATCGCTCAGCTGCTGGCCAATGCTGACGATCACGTCGCAGACGCGGATGAAGCGCGCCTGTATGCCGTTGATGACCTCGATATGGTCCTGCTCGACAAGGCCGATGGATTCCAGCTTTTTAATGTGATGCTGCGCCGAAGAAGGCGTGATGCAAAGGCTGTCGGCTACCTGCTTCGCCGTCATGGGCCTGCCCGCTTTCTCCAGCGTTTTCAGTATGCGCTGGCGCAGCGGCAGCGAAAATATGCGCAGCTGCTCCTCGCCGTCCAGATGGATCGTTTTCATTGGATTAATCCTCAATCATAATAATTATTGTTACGTTACATTTAATATAGCGTAGTCAAAGCTCTTAGTCAAGAAAAAAGAAATTCCCTGTAAAAATGCGTACATTTTTTATCAAGGAAGTGATCATGGGGAATTCGCTAATTGGTTTATTGCATCCAGAAAAATATAATAAATGCAATTTATATTATTAGAGCATCTTGAACTCTTTCAGTTATCAGATGTTTGTAAGATTCATTAACATCTTTCCAATCAATATCCCAATTCTCAAAGCATTCAGCCGCTTCTCTTGATACTAAAAATGGTATTCTGCGTTGAATAAGGGCAGGAATAAAATATATATAAGCATCATAATCCTCGTCATAGTCTACAGCAAAAAGTCCCCAACATTGGTTTATAAATGGGTCGATTACATTAAATATAAATTCTAAAGTTTGACCTGATACATCTATTGAATGCGGAGGCGAAAAATGTTGTATTCCGTTTCTTAACTTCCCAAATTTTTTGAATCTTTCAATTTCCGGTACGGTAATACCAGTTGTCGCCCAAAGCCTATCAGGAAGATCGTTCCACTCAATAGTTTTCCCTTTTTCAAATAAAGTTTTAATCGATAGTTCCTCGGCAGATTCTTTTGGCAAATTCTCGAAAATGAGCAAAGGATGTTCTTGCGCTATTCTTGCTTTAATCAAGATTTCAGCGGCATGCGCCGCTTGTAATACCGAAAACTCCGCCCAAGCACCATTTTCTATATCAAGATAGGCAGAATGGCGATTAGCATGGGCTAAGGCACATAACCCCAATTCTCTCATGTGCTGCCAAATACCAGTGAGTTGAGGATTCATATGCATACGTCTCCTTTTGATAATTTTCTTTATTATGTAATCCAAGAGAGTCTATGACTCATCTTTAATTTCAAGTGTCCCTAGATAACTTACTGATCGCAACCTGCATGGAACAGAAAGTCGTTGCTCTAAAACGACTACTATTAATTTGATCAGGGTAAAAAGAGGACAGAGCTTGTCACCCTGTCCCCTCTCCGTCATTCCCGCGTCAGTCCACCCAGCGCTCTATCTGCGCCGTGAAGCGATCGTCCGCATCCTCCGGCACCTGAGTTCTCAACAGCTCCGTGCCCTCCTGCTCCACGATCAGCGTCTTGCCGCGCATACGCTTCGTGAAGGCTTTGCTCAGCGTGACGGTGCCGCTCGCACCGCCTCGCGCGGTCTGCCTGCTCACCGATACGATTACCTCATCCTTCCGGCGTTTCAGCCTGCGCGTGCTTCTCAGCGCCTTTTCGCCCTCCGCGGCGTATACCGTCACCGTTACGTTGCGCCAGAACAGCAGCAGCAGCAACAGCAGCAGTCCAAACCCTGCGGGCGCCCAGGCGTACCAGCGCAGTCCCGCCGTTGCGGGCTTCCACTGACCGGACGCGATCTCCTCATCGGTGATCGTGATCTCCATCGTGGTAATGTTGCCTTCTTCATCCATCACTTCGATGATGTAGGTGCCCGGCTCCACGCCTTCCAGCGTGAGCGTATCCGTCCACTCGCCGCCCGGCAGACGCACCTTCACCGCAGTCTCCGCCACATCCGTTACGTCCACGGTAACGTCGCCCACCGGAGGCTCTTCCGCGGGCTCTTCTCCGGTTCCCGGGTTCTCCTCCAGCGCGACGATGAACGGACCGAAGGTCTCGTTGGCCGTGATATTCGCCGCGTTGCGCGCGTAGGCGTGAATATAGTACGTTCCCGCCTCCGCGAACTCTATTGCGCCCGTGTAGCTCTTGTACGCCCCGCCGTAGGTGGGGCTCGTGCTTACGGCATATCCCTTTGCGGTAATCTCAGACTCGCCGTCCGTGAAGCTCAGCGTGGCCGACAGCGGGTTCGGCGAGGTATCGCCGATGCTGTAGCTGCCGCTGTCGCACGTGATCACAGGCGCGGACTCGTCGATGCCTTCCACCTTCACGGTGAAGTTTGTCACGTTGCCCGCCACATCGTACAGCTTGAACGCGTATTCTCCGTTGCCGCCCGCCTTCCAGCTGACGCTGGACGCTGCCTGCGCTTTGGAGCCGTCCGGCAGTATCAGGTAGCTGTTACCGCTGCCGCCCGGATCACCCTTCAGCGTCAGCACTATCTGCGCCGCCGGGCCGGATACTGTTACGCTGGATCCCGGAACAGATGGTGCCTGCTTATCAACACGCGCCAGATACCCTCCAAATTCGTTCATGTTCGCGAACTCGTCTGTCGCGCGCACATACACCGTATGTACACCTGAGGTCACCACATAGTTGTCCGCTATCCGGAACACCTTGTCCTCTATGGAGTAGCTGAACAGCACCGCGGAAGCATCCTCTACCGAAACCGCCGTCACCGTCACACTCTGATTCGTCCACGTGCCTGCGACGTACGGCCTTCCGTCCGCCGTCTTCATCGTCACCAGAATATTCCTCGGGATTTCCTTATCCACTTCCACCTTGCCCGAATAACCATAATCGCTCGTGAACTCCGCGTCCGACGCGTTTACGCGGAACTGCAGATCCGTGATGCTCGTCAGCGTTTCGGGTATATCGAAGTTATATTCGGTATCCGTCATCCCTTCCTGCACCACATGCCACGCGGAGCCGTCGTAGTACTCCAGTGTATAGCCCAGCACATCGCCATCGATGTCGAAACCGCTCCACGTCACGTTTACGGTGGATGCTCCGCCGTACCGCTCACCGCCCTCCGGGGTATGCACCACCGGCGTCTCTGGCGGGTCGTTGACGCTCCGCACCGTCACCGTCACCGTACTCTGCGCGGTTCCGCCGTGCCCGTCGGACATCGTATACGTAAAGCTGTCCTCGCCCGCAAACCGGTCGTTCGGCGTATAGGTGATCTTGCCGTCCGTAATGACTGCCGTTCCGTGGCCCGGCGTACCCACGGCCGTAATGACAAAGTCGCTCTCCCTGTCCGGCGTTTTATTGAGCAGCTCGTCCGTATCCACGTCCGTATCGTTATCCAGTACGTCGATGGTGACGGCATCCTCGTCGTCGGTGACGGCAACATCCTCCTCCGCTATCGGGTTGTCGTTCACCGGGCGAACCGTAATGGTCACCGTACCGGTATCGGTCAGCACACCGTCGCTCACCGTATAGGTAAAGCTGTCCGTACCGTTGAAATCGGCAATCGGCGTGTATACAATCTTCCCTTCCAGAATCACCGCACTGCCATGCCCCGGCGTACCCACGCCGGTGAGCGTAATCGCGGCCTGGGGTATCACGTTGAGCGTCACGCTCGTATCCACGTCCATGTCGCCGTCCAACACATCCACCGTAACCTGTGCGTCTTCGTTCAGCGATGCCTCGTCCTCGTCCGCCACCGGGGCGTCGTTGACCGCCGACACCGTCACTGTGATGATGCCGGTGTCGCTGTCATCCGCTTCATCCGTCACGGTATAGGTAAAGCTGTCCGTGCCGTTCCAATCGGCATCCGGCGTATAGGTGATGACCGTACCCGAGACCGACACGCTGCCGTGCGCGGGGCCGTCGCCCGCTTCCACCGTTACTGTAAGGCTGTCCCCGTTGATCGCGGTATCCGCATCGCCGATATGCGTGCTCACGTCCAGACCTTTGGGCGTATCCTCGCTGGTCGAGTCGGAGAAGTCCCCCGCGGTCGGGGCATCGTTGACCGCCTCGATGGTGATGGTAATCACCGCCTCGTCCGTTACGCCTTCCTCATCGCACATCTGATAGCCTACCGTAAAACTGCCGTTCCAGTTCGTTTCGGGGACGAACGTCACCGTTCCGTCCATCAGGCCGGTCAGCGTTCCGTGCAGGCCGCTGGTATCCATCGTAAACCCGACAAAGCTCAGCGAATCACCGGGGTCCGGGTCCGTATCGTTGTCCAGCACATTCACCGAAGCCGTATTGTCCTCTTTTGCGGACGCGCTGTCGTCCGCTGCGACAGGGGGGTCGTTTTCACCGCCTACCGTCACCGTAACCGTACCCTCGTCACTGCCGCCATGGCCGTCGAGTATGAAATACGTAAATGTATCGGTACCCGCCCAGTCTTCATCCGGCGTGTAAGCCACTTTTTCACCCGCCAATTCGATATCCCCGTGCAGGGGATACGTGACGCCGTCGAGTGAAATGCTGAAATCGTCGCGACTGTGCAGTGTACCCTTGTTCAGCGTATCGTCCGTGTCTACGTCGGTATCGTTCGCCAGCACGTCTATCTCGATGGCAGTCTCCTCTTCCGTCGTCTCACCGTTCGCGACGGCCACCGGGTTGTCGTTTACCTGCGTTACCGTCACCGTAACGACGCCCTTGCCCTGCGCCTCGCCGTCGGTCACGAAGTACTCGAAGGAATCCGGCCCGTTATAATCCGCCTCGGGCGTATATTGGATGACACCGTACGCCGTGATCTCCGCGGTGCCGTGCGAAGGGCCTGCCGCCCCTGTCAGCGTGATGTCCAGTACCTCCGCGTCCGGATCTGCGTTCAAGCTCCCGTCCTGGTCGACGTCCGTATCCCCCTCCAGCACATTGATCGCCTTCGCGGTGTCCTCCGCCGTCGTCAGGGTCTCGTCATCCGCCACCGGGGCGTCGTTCACCTGCGTTACCGTCACCGAGATCGTGCCCGTATCCGCCGCGTCCTTGCTGTCCTTTACGGTGTAGACGAAGGTGTCCGTCCCGTTCCAGTCATCGCCCGGGGTGTAAACGATGTCGCCGCCCACCACTTCGGCGGTGCCGTGCGCCGCCTGTGTCGTAATCGTGACACCAAGAACATCCGCGTTCGTCGCGATATCCACGTCGTGCGTCAAATCCGCCCATGCCACCGTATAGCTTGTATCCTCTTCAATGGTGGCGGAATCGTTGTCGCCTACAGGCGCGTCGTTTACCGCAGCGACATCCACTTTGAACGTATAGTCCGTATAGCCGTCGGGGTTGCCGTCGGAAACACGCAGCGTAATATTCGCCGTACCGTTCTGATTATTCTTTGGATCGACTATCACGGTGCGCGCGCCGCCGATGCCCGCGGTTACGCTGACATCGGTGGTGGCTACCAGCGTCGGGTTGCTGCTGCTGTACACAGTCACACTGAGGCTGGCTGCCGCCGTCTCTACGTCCGATACGCTGAAATCTCCGCTGCCATTCGCGAGGTCTTCCGTCAGCTCCATATCCGCCGGTTTCGTCACAAATACCGGCAGGTCATTTACGCTGTTAACCGTCACCGTGACCGTACCCTGGGCGCTGCCGCCGTGGCCATCCAGTATGAAATAGGTAAACGTGTCGATGCCGAACCAGTTCCCATCCGGCGTATAAAGCACCTCGCCGCTGACCACATCAATATCTCCATGAAGCGGCTCGGTAATGAAATCCAGCGATATGGTGAAGTCGTCCCGGCTGTGCTGCGTATGCTTGTTCAGCGTACTGTTCGTGTCCACATCGGTGTCATTGCCAAGCACGTCAATGGAAACGGGGGTATCCTCGTCGGTTTGAGGCGTATCATTCACGGCCACCGGGGCATCGTTCACCTGTGTCACCGTCACCGATACATGCCCTTCATCCCTCGCTTCACCATCCGTCACGTAGTAGGTGAACGAATCGGGGCCGTTGTAATTCGCCGCGGGCGTATACTTAAGCTTGCCGTCCGCAATCACGACGGCGCCGTGCAGGGGTGCCGTGGCCCCCGACAGCGATATGCTCAGCGTTTCCGCCCCGGGGTACTCGTTGAGAACGGAGTCCTGGTCTATGTCCGTATCGCCGTCCAGAACATCGATGGTAATGGGCGTATCCTCCGCCGTTGTCTCCACCTCGTCGTCCGCCACGGGCGCGTCGTTCACCTGCGTTACCGCGACCGTCACCGTCGCGGTATTGCTGGGCTCGCCCGACGCGTCCTCAATGCTGTAGGTAAACGTCACCGGGCCGTTATAGTTTGTGATGGGCTGGATATATACGCCGCTGCCGTCCTCCGCTTTGGTAATCTCCGCGTTGGGGTCGGTATCCGTCACAGACGACACGATGATGAACTCCGTTTCCCAGTTGGTTTCAAGGTCGTTGTCGGTATCGTTGTCCAGCACATCGAGGAAGGTCTTCGCATCCTCCGGCGCGTTCAATGTATCGTTGTTCGCCACAGGCGCTTCATTGACGTTATTGACGATGAACGTGAAGCTCGCCGTTCCTTCATCGGTTCCGTCATCCGCCGTAATCGTGATCAGCGTCGTGCCATTCCACTTGCGGTAAGGCTGCACGTCGATGGTGCGGTTGCTGGTCGTACCGTCATCGATATGCAGGCCGTTCAGCACCAGTATCGCGTTTTCGCTTGCCGCGGACAGCGTCAGCGTGGCTACTTCGTTATCCACATCCGTTACGGTAAACGCGATGTCGTTAAGCGCCACGCTCTCGTACGTGGAGAAGCTCGTCCCGCCCGTCATCGTCACCACCGGCGCGTCGTTCACCGGTATAACCGTGATATCCACGCGGAAGGTGTAGTCCTTATTGCTGAAGGAGTCATGCATCGTATAGGTAAACCAGTCGTCCTCGTTGCTGTCCTGCGCCGTCTTGTAAAACACCGACTTGCCATCCTCCGCAACGCGTGCGGTGCCGTGGGAAGCCTGCGTGGCAATCGCCGTAATCGCGAGCTGCTCCGGGTTGGTGCTGTAGTCCGGGTCGTCGTTGGCAAGCACATCCAGCTCCGTTTCAATATCCTCGGTTACCTCATACACATCGTTGGAACCCGACGGTTCGTCGTCCACGGAATCCACCGTCACGGAGAATGTAACCTGATCGACTGCGCCTTTGGAATCTTTCACCGTCAGCGTAATGCGGGCCGTGCCGAACGCGTTTGCCGCCGGTATGGCCTGTACCGTGCGCTCCGCGCCGGTGCCGCCTTCCGGGTTGAGCACGGTGATGCTGGACAGCGGGAACAGTACCGTGTTGTCGCAGGCCTTCGTGACGGTGAGCGTATCGTCGTCGTCCTCCTCATCGGTCACGGTAAACGAGATCACGCCCGTGCCGACATCCGAATCCTCCGGTATCCCCGTCACGTCCTCAATGGGATCGGTAATCACCGGCGCGTCGTTCTCCGGCGTCACCGTCACCGTCACGGTAGATCCGGAAGTCGCGCCCGAGGCATCCTTCATGGTATAGGTAAAGCTGTCGGTATAAACGGCGGTCGCCGGGAGATCCGCGTCAGGCGTATACACCGCTTTGTTGCCCTCAATTCCCACCGTCCCGTAGGTGGCGTTGCTGACAGTCAACAGCGTCAGCGTATCGCCCTCGTTATCGGTATCCACGTCGTCATTTTCCAGCACGTCGATCTCCACCGGCGTATTCTCGCCTGTCTCGGCGGTATCGGGCTGAGCATTCGGATTGTCGTTCTGCGCGCTCACCGTCACTGTAAAGGTGTATTCGGAATAGCCGCCGTCCAAGTCCGTCACGCGCAGCTTGATTTTCGCCGTGCCGTTCTTGTTGTCATTGGGGTTCACCGTCACCGTGCGCACGCCGTCCGTGCCCCCGATGATCGCCACGTCCCCCGAATCCACCAGCGCGGTATTGGTGCTGCTTATCAACGTCACGGTAAGGCTGGCCGCCGCTGTTTCCACATCGCCCACCGTAAATCCGCTGCTGCCGTTATCGCCATCCTCCGTCAGCGCCATGTCCGCCGGATTGGATACAAACACCGGCACATCGTTGACAGGGTTCACCGTCATCGTGATGGTGAACTCCACTTCGACGCCGCCCGCGTCCCTTACGGTATAGTTGAAGACTTCCGTCTCTTCCGCCGTGGTGAACCAGTTGCTGTCGGGCGTATATTCGATGCTCTTGCCATCCCCGGCGATGGACGCCAAGCCATGCGCCGGATCGTCCACATCGATGATGAGTACATCCTCCAGTGCGGGATTCGTCGTCTCGTCGATATCGATACCGTCCGGCAGCGTTATCGTCGCGGCAATATCCTCGTCCGTCGCCTCGGAGATATTGCCGTTGGCGGGCGCGTCGTTCTTCGGATTCACCGTCATCGTCACCGTCGCGGTATCCTTCTCGCCGTCGCTGTCCTTTATCGTATAACTGAATGAGTCGGTACCGTTATAGTTTCCGGCGGGTGCGTATAGTACGCCGCCCTCCACGATGGATGCGGTGCCGTGCGCGGGCGCAGTAACCGCAATTACCGTCAGCGTGTCGCCGTATGCGGAATCGGCATCTGTGTCATTGGCCGTCACCGGAACGACGACGGTGCTGTCCTCATCCACCGTATCCGTGTCGTTCACCGCGTCCGGCTTGTCGTTTATCGGCGTCACCGTCACATTCACCGTACCCGTGGCGCTCTTGTTACCGTCGCTGACGGTGATATCGAAGCTGTCCGTGCCGGAAAAGTTGGCGGCGGGGGTATAGGTATAGCTGCCGCCCGCGTTCACCACCACGCTGCCATGCTCAGGTCCGGTGCTTCCGGCGCTGAAGGTCAGCGCGTCGTTTTCCGCATCCGTCGCGGTGGCAGTGCCCGATACGGGCTTGTCTTCGGTCGTCGTTACGTCCGTGGTCTTGATCTTCGGCGCGTCATTCACGGGGGCGATCGTGATGTTCCATTGCACCGTGGTGACGAGCGCGCCGTCCGACACCTTGAACTGCACCGGCACCACACCGTATTTGTCCTCCAGCGGCGTCACGGTGATCACCTTCTGTCCGTACTCGTTGGTGGACAGCACGATGCCCGTGTTCGCGATTACCGTTTTGTCCTTGGAGTCAATCGTAATGATGAGGCTCGACGCCGCGGTCTCCGCGTCCCCCACCGTGAACAGGAATGACTCCGTGGTATCCTCGTCCATCTCCCATTCGCCCGCGTCCTCCGGATACTTCGCAATCTCCGGGGCATCGTTGACGGCCTTGACGGAAACCGTAACCGTAGCCGTATCCGTCCCTTCGTGTCCGTCGCTGATGGTATATGTGAAGCTATCGGAGCCGTTATAGTCTTTGATCGGGGTGTACACGATATTCGTTCCGCTGATGACGGCGGTGCCGTGGGAAGGATCCGATACGGCGGTAATAGACAACGTATCGCCCTCGGCATCGCTGTCGTTGGTCAGTACCGCGATGGTCGCGTCGTCATCCTCGTTTGTCGCTGCCGTATCGTTTTCCGCGCGCGGCGGGTCGTTCATTGCGTTCACCGTGACCGTCACGTCGGCGGTATCCGTTTCGCCGCCCGCGTCCATGACGGTATAGCGGAACGTCGCGACGCCGTTATAGTCGCCGTCCGCGCTGTAGGTGACGGTGCCGTCGCCGTTGTTCTTCACCGTACCTTCGGAGATATCGGTGATCGCTATCACCTTCAGCGTGCCGGGTTCCACGTCGGTATCGTTGTCCGTAAGGTCAATGGTCACGCTGGTCTCGTCATCCGTATCCCCCGCGACCTCATCCACTGCGGCAGTATCGTCCGCCGCCACAGGGGAATCGTTCACCGGCTGAACCGTCAGCTTAAACTGCTCCTGCGCACTGAGCTCCCCGTCGCTTGCGACGACAGTGATGATGGCGCTGCCGTACGCGTTGGCGGCAGGCGTCAGCGTAATCTTCATCTCATCGCCGGAAACGTGTGCAATCGAGATGTTGGCGTTGGGAATCAGCGCCGTGTTGCCGGAGGTAATCGTATAGTGGGACGCCTCGGAGAGGTCGTTGTCCACATCCGTCACGGTCAGCGTAACCTCCTTGGGCGTATCCTCCTTCGTCGTCTGGTAATAGTCAAGGTCCAAAATCTCCGGTTGATCGTTCACCCCGACAACGGTAAGGTATGCTGTCTGGGTGGCCGACTTCGCCGTGTCCGTCACGTCCGTTACGGTAAAGACAAAGCTGTCGCCGCCGTAATAATCCGCGTCGGGCGTATACGTAATCGTGCCGTCTTCGTTCACCACCGCGGTTCCGTTTGCCGGGCCGTCGCCGTCCGCGATGGAAACCTGCAGCGTATCACCGTCGACATCGCTTTCGGACGTCACCACGGAGAAAGTAACCTCCGTATCTTCATACAGCGTGCGGCTGACCACCGCGGGCACGGGGTCGTCGTCCACGGGGCTCACCGTCAGCCGGACGGTTTTCTCTGCCGCCGCCATGCCGTCGCTTACGCCCACGACGATATCGACAGCGCCGTTGGCGTTCTCCGCGGGTACGGCAGTGACCACCGCCTGACCTGTGGTACGGTTCACCGAAATGGCCAGCGTCAGCGCCACCGGAGAAGTGCTGTCGGCATTCTCCGCATACGCGTAGAAATAGAGGCTGCTGTCCGTGTTGTCCACGTCGCTGAACGTAACGGTAAAGCTGGCACCCGCGCTGTCCTCGGCGCACGAAGCCGTTGCGGAATCGCTTTCTATCACCGGCGCGTCGTTGACGGGATACAGGCGGATGTGGAAGGAGCCGTCCGCGCTCTCGCCGCCGCCCGCCACGGTGTAGTCGATCCACACGTCGCCGTTCGCGTCCTTCTTGGGCGTAAAGCACACCGTGTTGCAGTCCACCACCGCCAGCGTGCCCAGCGCCGTGGTGTCGTGCAGCTCCAGCGTGTAGGTAACCTCGTTGGGGTTATAGATGGACAGATCGAAGGTGAACGCCGGATCGTCCTCGTAGCAGTCGATATAATCGTGGTAGGTATACAGCGAGCTGTTGAAATCGATGCCGATATACAGCTTCGCGTCGGTATACAGGCAATCTCCCGTCATCGTATCCCGGTCGATAATGCGGTAGGTCAGTTCGTCCGCGCCGTTATCGTTGGGGGAAACCTCTGTGCGGGTATACGTAATTTTTCCAGTTGCGGCGTCCATCTCCGCTTCGCCGTAGCTCGGCCCGGAAACGATCTCGTACAGGCGCACTGTGTCGCCGTCCGGGTCATAGTCTCCCGAGAGTACATTCACCGTCGCCGTCGCGCTCGCATCCACGGCGTTGGGCAGCTCCACCCAGTTGCTGTAATTGACGGGCGCGTCGTTGACGGGCGTTACCATAATGGTGACCGCGCCGATATCCGAGCTCTGCCCGTCCGTCACGCTGTAGGAGAGCACCTCCGTGCCGTTCCAGTTGCCGTACGGCACATAGACATAATCCCCGCCGCTGCGGTAGAGGTAGCCGTGCGCGGGCCAGGCCATGCCGTTCACCCAGATGGTATCTCCCTCGGGATCACTGTCGTTGGCAGCCAGCTTCAGCGTTACGCTGCTGTCCTCCTCCAGCAAATACACATCGTTAACCGCGTTGGGCGCGTCGTTGGTGGCATAAACCGTCAGCCAGAACGAAGCGCTGTCGGTATTGCCGGTGCTGTCCGTAGCAGTCACCGTGATCTGCGACGTGCCGCTTCCATCCTTAACCGGTTTTAGTGTCAGCGTAAATTTGCCCCCGCCCAAAACCGTTACGACGGTGTTCACATCGTAATCCACCGGCAGCAGGTCGGTGTTGGAGGAGGATACGGTGAGAACGGATTCGTCGCCCAGATCCTCGTCGGTTACCGTGATGGAGATGGGGCTTGTGGTGCCGTCCTCCAAAACGTACTGCGCGGCGATTTCGCTGAGCTCGGGGGCGTGCATCATGCTGTTTATCGTCAGCGTCACCGTTCCGGCTTCCGAAACGTTCGCGCCGTCTGTCACCTTGTAGCTGAATGTGCCGGTTCCCACCTCGCCGTTGGCGGCGCGATAGGTGAACTGCTGCGTCGTTTCATTGTACGTCAGCTGTCCGTTCAACGAATACGGAAGCCAGCTGTCCAGCACCACCGTCAGCGGGTCCCCGTCGGCGTCGTGGTCGTTGCCCAGCACCGTAAACACCCTCCGCCCGGAAAGCGGCACATAGATGTTATCGTCCATCGCGACGGGCGCGTCGGGTGTCGGGTTAATGGTAATCTGCAGCGGCTCGGAGCTTGCGGCAGATCCGTCGCTCACCGTCACGGTAATCGTCGCGGTGCCGTTGGCGTCGAGCATCGGCGTAATCTTCAGCGTGCAGGTGCCGTCGCCGTTGTTGACGATGCTGAGCCCGTCCGGATCCACCTTGTCGGTGTCGCCGGAGGAAGCGCGCACCACCAGATCGGCGGCGTCCGTCTCCTTGTCGCTGATGGTGATGACGATGCCCGCGCTTACCGTGTCTTCATCCGTAGAGAAAGGCCCGGCAGGCAGGGAGATGAGAGGCGCGTCGTTGACGGGCGTGGCCTTCAGCACGCACGTGCCGACAGCCGTGCCGCCCTTGCCGTCCGAAACGATATACGTGAAGCTGTCCGTGCCGTCGTAATCCTTTTTCGGCGTATACTGAAGAGTGTTGCCATCCAGCACTATCAGCGTGCCCACCGTCGTCGTGGTGCTGATGCCGCCGAAACTCAGCGTATCGCCGTCGATATCGGTATCATTCTTGATGAGGTCGGCGGTGTTGATGAGTACCGACGCGCTGTCCTCCGCATAGGTGACCTCATCCTGTTTGACTGTGGGCGCATCGTTGACATTGGAGATATGCAGCAGGAACGTCTTCGTGACCGACGCAAAACCGTCGCCCAGCGAAAGGCTTACCGTGACGTCGCCATAGGCGTTGGCTACGGGCGTAATCTTCAGCGTCACCGACGCGCTGCTGTCGCCCAGCCCGGATATGACGATGCCGCTGTCCTTCAGCAGCGTCTGCGTTTCGTCCATCGATACCGCCTGCAGCATCAGCGAGGCGGCTTCCGTTTCCGCGTCGTGCAGAGAGAATGTAATCTCCGCGTTCTTGCTGTCCTCCGCGATGGTATATTCCGTATTGAGGCTTTCGAAATAGGGCGCGTCCTCCGTGCCCTTCACCGTAACGGTAACGGTGCCCGTAGCCGTAAGGCCGCCGCCGTCCGTCACCACATAGGTAAAGGTGTCCTTGCCGAAGAAGTTCGTGGCCGGCGTGTAGCGCACTCCGGTTCCATCTATCACCGCCGTACCATGCGCGCCGTTCGTAACGGAGTACAGCGAAATTACGCCGTCCGGGGTATCATCTCCGTCGATGTCCGTATCGTTTGCGATGACATCAATCAGTACGGTATCGTCTTCGTCCACCGTGGCGGTATCCGCCACCGCTTTCGGCGCGTCGTTCTTCGCCGTGGCACTGATGTATACCGTCGCGCTCGCGGTTCCGCCGTGTCCGTCGGAAATGGTATATGTAAATTCGTCCAGACCGTTATAGTCCGCCGCAGGGGTGTAGCGAATTTGTCCGCCCGCGATGGCCGCCGTGCCGTGCTCGGGCGTGCCGGCATCCGTAATGCTCAGCGTATCGCCGTCCGCCGTATCGTAGTCGTTGTCGAGCACGTCGATTTTTACGCTCGCGTCCTCGTCCGTCACGATGCCTTCATCGTCTACCGCCACCGGGTCATCGTTGACGGGCTGCACGGTTACATAGAACGTGTCGCTGACCGACTCGTTCTGCGGATCCTTGATCGTCACGGAGATCGCCACCGGACCGCCGCTCTTGTTGGCGACCGGGGTGATGATGAGGCTGATCTGTTCGTCGCTCTGGCTTGTCTGCACGTTGCTGATAAGGCTGGTATCGTAAGCGCCCACCAGCACGGTGAGACCGCTCAGCGACGTTTCGCCGTCCTTGGCGGTAAGCACCACCGTCTCCGGCACGTCCTCGGTCATTTCAACGTCGCCGGTGTGAGCCAGCGTGGGTGCGGTGTTCAGCGTATATCCGCCGATGTCATAGTTGCCCGCGTTGTCCGCGATGTAAATGGTGAACAGTCCACCCGCTGATACGGCGAAATGCCCTCCCGCAATATCTGTGCCGCCGCCGCCCGTAAAGTAGGCCGCGTCGTGACTGCCTTCCGCGTACCGGAGCATCTTGACGCCGGAGAGCCCTCCCTCGCTGGTTGTGACCGTCACATCCACGTTGCCGGAGGATACCGTCATGTCCACGTCGTCGATGCTGGGCGCTATCTTATCAATCTTCACCGTCCCGCTGAGGCTGGAGGATCGGTTGCCTGCCGCGTCCTCAACCGCGACTTCCAGCGCAAACTGACCACTCGCGGTAATCGCGAAGTTCGCGGGCATATTCGTCCACGAACCGCTGTCCAGCCGATAGACATACCGTTCCGGCGCGCCGGAGCTGGTTCCCAGCGCGGGCACCGTTACGGAGACGTCGGTGTTGGTCCAGGCGGTATTGGAAAGCACCAGCGAAGCGGGCGCGGCGGGTGCGGTCTTGTCGATGTTGCCGATCGTGATGTTCCGCGTATCCGATACCTTGCCCGCGTAGTCCTTGCTGTATGCCGTAAAGCTCGTATTGGCGGTGGCTGTAAACGTATAGGGAGAGGTCGTGCTGACCCTGACGCCGTCCTTATAGATGCCCTCGAGCCCGCTGTCTCCGTCCGAAGCGCTTATCGTAACGGTGACGGACTGATTGGTCCAGTTATCGTTGTATCCCACGCTGCATGCGGGAGCAGCCGCGTCGCGGATGATAAAGCTTGTGTTCTGAAATACGACGGTATTGCTTCCGCTCGTGTTCTTGCCGCGCAGATAGATGAGCACAGTGCGCGTCCCAACGGGAATCGGGGCGGTGGATCCCAGCGCTACGGAGCCCGATACCGCGTTGTTCGGCTTGGCCAGATCCACGGTGGAAATAACGCTGGAGTAGTTGGCCCGGCAGAACGCGATTTGCACGGTGGGCACATCGTTTTGCGCGCCGCTCGTTCCTTCCTCCGTCACCGTCGTCATGGTGGAAAAGTCGATTTCCAGCCCGCCGAGGTCAATGGACGTGGAGATGTCATGCCCGGTCTCGTTGAGCGCGATGCTTCCCACCGCTTCCCCCTCATCCGAATCCGTCATGGTAATGGTGCTTCCGCTGATCGTCGCGCCGGACGACAGGAAGGTGCTGGCGGTGATATTCTCGATATCGTATCCGCGGAAGTAGTATGGGCTGGCCCCATGGGCCACACCGCCCGTCCAAAATAGCTGCACGATCATTGTCGCACAGACGAGCAGCGCAATCACCTTTGTCCTGAAGCTTTTTGTATTGACCCCAATGCCCGTAATCATAATACTCCCCCTGTTAGCCTTTTTTGCAGAAAGATACTTTAACGCATATTTTATATAAACCGCAGTGAATCGTGTGAAACACCGTTACGAGTGAATTATTGGCAAGGGTAAGGAAGGCTGGACATAGACTCGAAAGCGATACCGACCCCCATAAAACAAAACGCCCGGTAAAGTACCCAGGGCAATTCCATCAAAGCGGTATCCGCCGCCGTTTCCGCGAGAGACCGATACCCGTACGGGCACTATTCTACATAATATATTGTCGCACTGCAATAACCCGGATTGGATTTTTTCCCAGTAAACAAAAAGCGCCGCTCCAAGCGGCGCGGAAATGTTTAGGGCCTGAAGTATTCAAATATGATCGCGTCAAAAAACCGTTGGCACCACGCGATATCGTCGGTATCGCGCACCGTCCAGCCCACCAGTTTTCCCCCCAGCAGGCGGTACAGCCACAGCTTGAAGCGTCCATGCGCGTTCTCATGCCGGAACGCCGCAAAATGCGGGCGGGCGGCGGCGTTGGCCAGCATCCCGGAGAGCATCATGCGCTGCCACGCGGCCCGCCGGCCGTAGTCCTTATATCCCGTAGCCAGCTGCCCGCGCACGACGTCCGGGCGATGCTTCTTGAACCACGCCACAATGCCGGGATGGAACGACTCGACGCAGTACGGCCCGGCGTAAGCATCCAGCAGGGCGGCGGCTTTTTCGCACAGCGCCGTATTGCGCTTCGTGCTCTTCAGCTCCACTATCAGCGGCACACGCCCGGCAACCTCCGCCAGGACTTCGGTGAACAGCGGGATGCGCTGCTCCGTGCCGGAGAGCCGGTACTGCAGCAGCTCCTCCCAGGAGCAGTCCGCGACGGGCTTATCCACGCCGCACATGCGCAGCAGGCTGTCGTCGTGAAACACCGCCACCGTGTCGTCCGTCGTGAGGTTAATGTCCAGTTCGATGCCATAGCCCGCTTCGACAGCGGCCCGGAACGCCGCCAGCGAATTCTCGGGCGGCGCGGCGTGCTTTTGATCGTGCAGTCCGCGATGCGCGTATCGCGTGCGCCAGAGTATCTCCGGCGCGGTTTTGGGCAGCTTGCCCGGCGCTATCAAAAACGCGTAAACGCCCAGCAGGGCAACCAGCGCAGCGGCAACACTGTAAATGATGATCATGGTTGTCAGTCCCCCGCGTTCAGGGCTTCCAGCTTGCTCTTGGGCGCGTCCGGCTTAGAGTCGCCGTGGCGCACGAACATCATCGTCACGAAGGCCAGCGCGATGAATATGGCGGCATAGGGGAACAGGAAGATATACCCGGCAAACGAATCGGTGCTCCCCAGGAAGGTATAGCCGTATTCCAGCAGCGCGCCCGATAGTATGGGGGTGACGATCTGTGCCGCCATGGACGCAAAGTAGTAAAACCCGGTAAATTTGCCCACATCCGCGCCCTTGGACATTTCCAGCACCATGGGCAGCGAATTGACGTTGATGGCTGCCCACGCGATACCCGCCAGCGCGAAGGAAACATACATCAGCGGAGAAGGCCCTTTATAAAGCGTTGCCGTACCGAAAACGAGCACGAGCAGCGTAATGCCGCCCAATATGCTCTTCTTTCGGCCGATGCGGGAGGAGATGACGCCGATGGGTATGAATGCCAGCGTAGCCGAAATTACCGCCACCATCAGAACGAACGAGCCCTGCTTCTCCGTCATGCCAAACCCTGGCTGGGTAACGTAGCGCGAGAAAGCGGTGGTAACGGCGTTGTATCCCATAAACCACAGGAAAATGGAAATCAGAATGAGCACCAGGCTGATGCGTACACCCCGTGAAAGCGGCTTTCTGGCCTTGGTCTTCGTTTCCACCGCCTCTTCAGGGTCGATACCCATCGCGGCACTGTCTTCGCGCATCTTCCTGACGAGCTTCGGCTCATTCACCGTAAACATCAGCACAATCGTACCTACCAGCATAATCCCCGCGGTGGTAAGAAAGATGGGCCAGTAATTCGCCGTGTCCGGGTTTTTCGAATCCGGTGCGAGAAAGCCGTTGATCAGCAGTATCAGCGCGCCGCCGACAGCCCCCATCAGGTTGATAACCGCGTTGCCCTTGGAGCGCATCGGCTTGGGGGTAATATCGGGCATCAGCGCCACCGCCGGCGAGCGGTACGTTGCCATGGAAATCAGCACCAGCCCCAGGCCCAGTATGAACAGCCACGTCTGGCGCGTGTGCGCCGCCAGGGGTATCAGCATCATAAAGGCAACCGCCGCCAGCGTGCCGTAGAGTATATATGGTTTCCGCCTGCCCATCCGGGCATTCGTCTTGTCTGAAATCACACCGAACAGCGGGAGCATCACCACCGCGACGATGTTGTCCAGCGCCATAATCACACCGTTGACGGTATCGCCAAGGCTCAGCGAATACTTCAGTATCAAGGGAATCACGTAATCGTACAGCTGCCAGAAGGCGGAAATGGTGAGAAACGCAAGACCCGTGAGTATGATAAACTTGTAGGAGCGCATTACATTGGCTATCTGCTTCGAGACCCGAACGAAAAACGCGGCAGCCTTCATTCTATAATCCTCCTTGATATGTATATTCATACTGTACCATTTTCCGGCTCCTTTTTCAATTCAAAGGGGCGGCGAATTACAGGAAAATAACACAGGCCTATGGATTCGCGCACGCGTCAGGGTATACAATATGAATATCCTATACTGCCGCTATGGAGGTGCCCCATGTGCGATACCCTTTGCATACTGCCCCAGTCTTCTTTTATCGGCAGCACCCTGCTGGCTAAGAACAGCGACCGGGAACCAAATGAGCCGCATGTCATCCGCTATGTGCCCGCGCAGACGCACGCGCCGGGCGGCAGCGTGCAGTGCACCTATATCCGCGTACCGCAGGCAGAGCGCACCAACGCCGTGCTGCTCTTCAAGCCCGACTGGATATGGGGCGCGGAGATGGGTGTCAACCAATACAGCGTCGCCATCGGCAACGAAGCCGTGTTCACCAAAGCGCCCAAAGGCTCCGACGCCCTCACGGGCATGGATCTGCTGCGGCTGGCGCTGGAACGTGCCGACACCGCAGAAGCCGCGCTCGAAACCATCACGGCGCTGCTCGAAGCGTTCGGGCAGGGAGGGAACTGCGGCTACACACACGACTTCCGCTACGACAACAGCTTTCTCATCGCGGACTCCAAGACCGCGTTCGTGCTCGAAACGGCGGGTAAAAGCTGGGCCGCGTACGAGGCGAAGGACAAAGCCGCCATCTCCAACCGGCTGTTCATCCATGGGGAGCATACCCTGCGGAGCGGCCTGAAGGAAGGAGAGGACTTCGCCGCGAAGTTCTCCGATCCGCTGTACTCTCACTTTTCGCAGGCGAAGTACCGCCGGGCGCAGTCGATGTGCGGTGTGGCACAAACGCCCGCAAGCGCGGCGCAGCTGATGCGCGCGCTGCGCGCCCACCGGCACGAGGGCGACGAGTTCCGCCGCGCCGACGTGGGCAGCGTGTGTATGCACGCGGGCGGGCTTGTCGGAGACCAGACGACAGGCAGCTTTGTGGCGGTACTGCGCGAAGGCAAGCCCATGACGGTCTGGGCCACCGGCGCATCCGTGCCATGCATCGCGGCGTTCAAGCCGGTGTTCTTCGGCATAGAGAGCGGTGCGCCCGTATTCGGCGGTGAAAACGATGGGAGGCAGTACTGGCTGCAGCGCGAGCGGCTGCACCGCGCGGTGCTTTCCGGCAGAGTGGACGCGGCGGCGCTGCGCGCCCGTCGTGACGCGCTGGAGGCGGCATGGATTGCGGAGGAGGAGCGGCTGTTTGCACAAGGCACTCCCGATACGGCGGCGCTGGCAGAGTTTGCGGAGCGTGCGGCCGCTCAGGAGCAGCACATGGTCGATGAATTCTCTCGCGCGGACTGGGCGGAGATGCCCGGTCGCGGGCGCTTCGCGCGCTACTGGCGCAGGCACAACGCGGAGCTGGGGAAACCGAGGCCCTTATCGCGCTGAAAATTGTATCCTGCAAGGAGGAAAGAATGATAAACCGATGCATCCTGCTGTTCCCAAAGTTTGAGAATATGCACCTCATTGACCGCATCCGGGAGCAGTACGATCCGGTCGCAAAGCTCGTACAGCCGCACATCACCCTCGTCTTCCCGTTTGAGAGCGACATCTCCACCGCGGAACTCCGCGCCCATATGACCAGCGCATTGACAGGGACTTCTCCGTTTGAGGTTGTGCTGCGCAATATCGCTCCCGCGCCGGACCGCTACCTGTTCCTGCATGTACAGAAAGGCGTTGCCGAAATCACAATGCTGCACGAAAAGCTGTATACCGGCTTGCTGTGGCCCTTCTATCCGAACTGGCTACAGTCCGTCACTTTTCTGCCGCACATGACGGTGGGCCGCTTCGAGGATGATGCGAGCTGGGGGTTAGCCGCAAACAAACTGAAGGGAATCACCGATGAGTTTCAAACGATTGTCGATACGGTCCATGTGGAAATAATCGATCTGCAAAATGAGGATTCCACGATTGAAATGAGTATCCCGCTGGGCTGAAAAGCTTGAATCTATTTCCTCCGTATCCGCAGCATGTCGCCCGGCGCAAGCGCCAGCGGGCAGCGGAGGTGCAGCAGCTCCTTGGGATGCGGCGCGCACTGGCGAGGCTCACCCTCCGGCGTGCGGATATCCGTCACGGTGAATTCTCCGATGTCTCCCGGCGTGAGCGCTTCCAGCGTATCGCCGGCGCAGAACTTGCCGCGCTGCTCCATAAGCAGCCAGCCATCCGGCAGGCTTTCCTTGATGACGCCCACAAAGTCATACGTCCTCTCGATGGTGGCCCGGGTGGTCTCCTGACCGTGCCTGCCCGGGTTGCCGAAGTAAAAGCCCGTGGTGAACGCACGGGTTCCCGCCTTTTCCGCCTCGGCCATGAGGCTTGCGTCCGGGTCCTTCCCCGCCGCCAGCGCGTCCAGCGCTTTGCGGTAAGCGCGCGTCACGCACGCGACGTAATAGGCCGACTTCATGCGCCCCTCAATCTTCAGCGACGTGATGCCCGCGTCCAGCATTCCCCGGAGGTGCGGCAGCATGCAGAGGTCCCTCGAGTTTAGCACATAGGTGCCGCGCTCGTCCTGCGCGATGGGAAAGTACTCGTCCGGGGTGCCCTTCTCTTGCAGCGCGAACTCCCAGCGGCAGGGCTGCGCACAGGAGCCCTGGTTTCCGCTGCGCCCCGTGAGTACGCCGCTCAGCAGGCAGCGTCCAGAGTACGAGATGCACATCGCGCCGTGCACGAAGGCTTCCAGCTCCAGCGTGGCGGGCGTCTTTTCGCGGATGCTTTTGATTTCCTCCAGCGACAGTTCGCGCGCGAGTATCACGCGGCTGGCGCCCTGCGCGTGCCAGAACGCCGCGCTGGCGGCGCTGCAGGTGTTGGCCTGCGTGCTGACGTGCAGCGGCAGGGCGGGTGCGACGCGCCTCACCAGCGCCATCACGCCCGGGTCGGAGACAATCAGCGCGTCCGCACGGGCATCGCAAAGGCCCGAGACATACGCCTCGAGCCCTTCAAAATCCTTTTCGTGAAACACCGCGTTGAGCGCGATATACAGCTTTTTGCCGAGGCCGTGTAAAAACGCCGCGGCGTCCGCCAGCTCCTCCAGCGTAAAGTTGTCCGCAAACGCGCGCAGTCCGTAGGTTTTCCCCGCCGCGTACACCGCGTCCGCGCCGAAACGCGCCGCGGCTTCGAGGCACTCGCGGTTGCCCGCGGGGGCCAGCAGCTCAGTTGTCGGTATCATATACGTCGTTGCCTGCCGCTTCGTTGTACGCCGCTTTATTGGCGTTATGCTCTTCCAGTGTCCGCGCAAAGGCCAGCTCGCTGGAGTCCGGGCTTTTGTTGCAGAAGTACAGGTATTCGTCAGCCACGTACTCTTCGTCGGGATACAGCGCTGCCTCGATGGCCTGCTGTCCGGGATTCGCGATGGGCCCGATGGGCAGTCCCTTTATTTGGTAGGTGTTGTAGGGCGATTCGAGGGCGAGCTCCTGCGGGGTATAGGTGAGCTTCTTCTCGCCGGTGACGTAGCGCAGCGTGGAATCGCACTGCAGCTTCATGGATTTATCCAGCCGGTTGTGCAGCACCGCCGATACCTTTTTGAAGTCTCCCGGCACCGCCTCCCATTCAATGATGGAAGCCATCGTCATCACCTGATCCACCGTAAGCCCCAGCTCTGCGGCGCGTTCCTCAAACTGCAGGGAGAACTTCGTATCAAAGCCCGAAAGCAGCTTCCGGATAACCTCCTCCGGCGTGGCGTCCGCATAGAAATCGTACGTGTCGGGAAATAGGTATCCTTCCAGCAGGAACCGGCGTCCATCCTGCACCGTGGTATCGGGCAGCGCCGCGATAAAGTCGTAATCATCGAAGGCTTCCAGATTGTTGCACAGCTTTAAGAACTCGCGCCGCTCCGTGTCGTTGAACACGCCCTTCGCCATCAGCGTCTTGGCCATGTCATAGGCGGTCATACCCTCGGTCAGGGTCACGCGGATGACCTCCTCTTCGCCGTCGCCCGCGACAAGTGCGGCCATGATGTCCTTAATCTCCATGCCGGGCGAGAGCTCGTAGGTGCCCGCCTGCAGCTTGGAGGACATGTCGTTGAAATCCACGTAAAGCTGGAACACCAGCTTGTTGCGGATGATTCCCTGCTCGTACAGCAGCGTGGCGATTTTGGAAAGTGAAGAACCCGCCTTGATTTCGACGGTCTTCGTTACAGAGGTGTCGCCTTCCACAGGCGCAATGTAATTGTTCACCACGTAGTGGTACGCGCCGCTGCCCACCAGCCAGACGAGCGCGACGCTGACGATCAGTATCACAAGCGGCCGGAGCACGCGCCAGACAAACATTCCGGTGGACTGCTCCGGAATGGAGCCGCGTTCCTCGCAGCGCTCGGACGGCTCCTTGCCGGGCGTTTCCATAACAAAAGCGCGCGTACTGCCGTCCGGCGGCGCGCTCTCCCGGCTAACCGGCTCGTCGTCCTCTATGATGAAAACGTTGCGATCTCGATCGTCGGCCATCCCTTACCCTACTCGCTTAAAAAATCCAGCCCCATGTCGCACGCGTCGCCGATGATGCGGTACACGTCGCTGATGAGCGTCTGAAACTTGTACTCCGCGGCGAAATAAGCCGTCACGTCCTTGTTGAACGCCAGCACCTCGCCCAGCTTCTTCATCTTATCCATCGTTTCGGTTTCCGGCTCCTTGCCGGTGAGGTACGCCGCCTGCGCTTCCAGCTGCAGCTTCTTATAATCCGCCAGCAGCGATTTGGTCTGCGCATCGGCGGTGACCTGCTCCTTCAGCCTCGCATATTCCACATAGTCCGCGCTCTTCTTGATCTCGGCGGCCAGCTCGTGCG
The DNA here is from genome assembly GCA_023460085.1 of Bacillota bacterium. GTDB lineage: Bacteria > Bacillota > Clostridia > Christensenellales > SZUA-584 > JAEWCC01. Next base: position 154,451 of record JAEWRI010000044.1, read on the forward strand.
CCTTGTCGTAAACCAGCATGAAACAGCCTCCTTTTTAAATGTCGATGATGACGGGCAGTATCATCGGGTTGCGCTTGGTGTTGTCATACAGGAACCCGCGCAGCGCCTTCTTGATGCGCCCTTTGATGGTCGTCCACTCCGTTACCTTATTCTTTACGCAGTCCTCCACGATGTCGAGTATGATGCGCCGCGCTGCCTCCAGCAAATCGGTGGACTCCCGCATGTACACGAACCCGCGGGAGATGATCTCCGGCCCGGATACCAGCTCTCCCGTTTCTGCGGAAAGCGTCACCACCACGATGAACAGCCCGTCCTGAGAAAGCAGCTTTCTGTCACGCAGCACCACCTGCCCCACATCGCCCACGCCCAGGCCGTCGATGATGACGCTGCCCGACGGAACCGTGTCGGTAAACTGAGAGAACCGCTGACCCAGCTCGATGACCTTGCCAATCTCCGGAATGAAGATGTGATTATGCTTGATGCCCGTGCGCTCCGCCAGCGCGGCGTGCCGGTACAGATGCCGGTATTCGCCGTGTACGGGGATGAAGTATTTTGGCCGTGTGAGCGACAGCATCAGCTTCAGCTCCTCCTCGCAGGCGTGGCCCGATACGTGTACGTCCGCGACGCCCTCGTTGATGACATCGGCACCCTTGCGGAACAGCATGTTGACGACGTCGGAGACATAGCGCTCGTTGCCGGGAATCGGCGTCGCCGAGATGATGACGAGGTCTCCCGGTATCATCGAAAGCTTCTTATGCTCTCCCGCCGCCATGCGCACGAGTCCGGACATGGTCTCGCCCTGACTGCCCGTGGTAAGTATCACGATTTTGTTCTTCTTGTATTTCTCGAGCTCCTCCGGCTCCACGAGCAAATCCTCGTCAAGCTCCAGATACCCCAGCTGTTTGGCAACCTTGGCGATTTTCAGCATGCTGCGCCCGGAGAGGCAGATTTTACGCCCGTAGCGTTTGGAGGCGTTCACCACCTGCTGCAGCCGGTGGATGTTGGACGCGAACGTCGCCACGATGATGCGCCCGGTCGCTGCCTTGAAGTAGTTCTCGAACATCTCTCCCACGCGGCTTTCGGACATGGTGTAGCCCGGATTGCCCGCGTTGGTGCTGTCCGACAGCAGCGCCAGCACGCCCTTGTTCCCGAGGTCCGCAAACTTGGCGAGGTCCATCACCTTGCCGTCCACCGGGGTATGGTCGATTTTGAAGTCTCCCGTATGCACGATGGTGCCCGCGGGCGTGTGGATGGCGAAGCCCACCGCCGCATCGATGCTGTGCGTCACCTTGATGGCTTCCACGTGGAAGCTGCCCGCCGTCACCGTTTCTCCCGGCTTGATGACGTTCATACTGATGCCGGTGGCCTTGTGCTCCGCCAGTTTGGTCTCAATGAGCGCCAGCGTCAAATCGGTGCCGTATACCGGCGCGCCCATTTCGGACAGCAGGTATGGCGTCGCGCCGATGTGGTCCTCGTGCCCGTGCGTGATGAACACGCCTTTAATTCTGTCCTTGTTCTTCTTCAGATAGGTGATATCCGGTATGACGTAATCCACGCCGAGCATGTCCTCGCGCGGGAAGCATAATCCGCAGTCTATCACGATAATTTCTTCGGCGTACTCGATGACGTACATATTTTTGCCTATCTCGCCGACGCCGCCCAGCGGGATGATGCGTATTGTTTTCTGTTTTGACAAGCTGTGTCATTCCTCTCTTTCGTCGCTCCATTATATCATATCGCAATCGAATTTACAAAACAAGGGGAAGGATGCCCTATATGGGCGGTATTCGGGGAAGTTTGGCTGTCTGCCGTACTCCGCGCACGCCTTGCGCGCCAGCCGCACCGCGTGATAGAATAGCAGCAACCCCACCGAAAAGGAGAAACGAATGCGGATTCTGATATGCAACGCGGGCAGCACCTCGCTCAAGTTCAAGCTGTACGAAATGCCCGGCGAAGTCATTCTGGCCGAAGCCAAAATGGACAGGGTGGGTTCCCGCAGCGCCTCCGTATTCAGCTATAAAACCACCTCTTCTTCGATAAAGCGTGAGGGCGTCGATATCCCCGACTACCGCGAAGGCATCCGCATCTTCCTCGATGCGCTGACCGGCGCGGAGGCGGGCGTGCTCTCCTCCATCGAAGAGGTGGACGCCGTAGGCTTCAAGCCCGTGCTCGGCAAGGGCTATGCCGCCGTGCACGACATGGACGACGCGTGCATTCAGGGCCTTGAGGATTACATGAACGTCGCGCCGGTGCACAACCGCGCCTACCTGCAGGCCATCCGGGCATTCAAAAGCCTGCTGCCCGATATGCCCATGGTGGGCGTGTTCGAGCCGAATTTCCACCGCACCATTCCGGAGGAGGCGCGCGTTTACGGCATCCCGTATGAGTGGACAGAGCAATACGGCCTCAGGAAATACGGCTATCACGGCGCGTCCCATCGCTTTGTTTCCGAGACCGCGCCGACAATGGGCAAAGCCGAGCGCATCATCTCGTGCCATCTTGGCGGCAGCGGCTCCATCTGCGCCATTTTGAACGGCAAATCCATCAACAACAGCTTTGGATTCTCGCTGCAAAGCGGCATCCTTCACGCCAACCGCGTGGGCGACCTTGACCCGTACATCCTCGTGTACCTGCTGAAATCCGGCATGACGCTGGACGAGCTGACCGAGGGCCTCGTGGAAAACGGCGGCATCAAGGGCATCTCCGGCGTCAGCAACGACCTGCGCGACATCGAGGAAGCGGCAAACGCAGGCAATGCGCGCGCTCAGCTCGCCATCGACACGTTCTGCTTCGGCATCCGCTCCTACGTCGGCAGCTATTACGCGCAGCTGGGCGGGCTCGATATGCTGGCTTTCACAGGCGGCATCGGAGAGTTCTCCGCCACGGTGCGCAAAGCCGTGTGCGAACCGCTGCGTCACATGGGCGTCTGGCTCGACGAAGCGGTCAACGACGCCTGCCACGGTACGCAGGCGCTCATCTCCGCGCCGGACTCCCCCGTGAGGATTGCGGTCATCCCAGCTAACGAGGAGCTCATCCTCGCCAAAGAGGTCTATGAGCACATTGCGAAGTAACGCAAAGGGCGGCTGCGATACCGCCCTGTTTTTATAACCGCCGCCGCCCCGCCGCTCATTCCGGGCTGCGGGCCAAAATACCCATCGGACAGTTGTCCGCGCCTGTGAATTTTCGCCCGCAGGGCGCGGCCAAGTGCCCTGCGGGTATCCCGGACGCGCCGCGCGGACGTATCGATTGAATCCATCGCAACTGCATATGGGCGCAAGATGCTTTTTCATTAAGCGCTTTTATAACCGCCGCCCCGCCGCTCATTCCGGGCTGTGGGCGTCGAACCAGTCCATCAGCGCCTGTGAGCTCGCGTCGTTCCGCGAAAGGCCCTGCGCCATGTACCCGCGGATGGCCGCGGATATCCACTCCACCCGTTCCAGCACCTCCCGATAGGCCTTATCGTACGCCTCCATGCGCGTGCAGCCCTCCGCCATATATCCCTCCGCCATGACGGCAAGGCTGGCATCGATGCCGTCCTTGTCCCGGTTTTCGTACCCGATGACGATATAGCCGCCGTCCACCGGCTTCAGCGTAAGCCCTATCGTTTCGCCCACGCTGCCGTTGACGAGGGTCTTCACATACACCGTAGCTTCAATCCTGCTGCCGTCCCTTTCCAGCGTCAGTATGTCGGCGTAGCCTCTTTCCACCGAGGGCGGGGGCGTCAGCATCCGCCCCTGTGCCATGCGGATATGCAGGTCCAGCGCGAGAAAGTACAGCTCCGTATCTTCGTTGCGTTCCATCAGCGCGGAGAGGTCGGGCGCTTCGCAGGTCATCTCCGCCAGATAGTACTGATACCGCAGCTCCGCTGCGATGTCTTCTATCCGTTCCTCTTCGGTGAGCACATCGCCATGTTCCTGCGCGGCCTCCTGCGCCTCGTGCTCCGCTATCGCCTCCGCGATGAGGTACGCGTTCCAGTGCACAATCTCCTCCGCCAGCGCGCCGCCGTCCGCCGTCTGGTATTCCGCGATGCGCGCCCGGTACGCCTCGAAGTCCGCGCCGTTAAGGCTCATCGCGACGACGGCCATGCCTTCCCCCGCATCCTCCAGCGTCATATGCGCCGTCTCCGTTTTCTCCGTGCCGCCGTCCAGCGTCAGGTCGTACCGGACTTCGGCGGTATAGCGGAACGCCTTTTGCGTGGCTTCGACATTCGTGACGCGGATGCCGGATACGGCGGGTATTTCGCCGCCGCCCAGCAGCGCCAGCGTCGCGCCCTCGTACTGCAGATAGTACGCGGCGAGCAGCGTATCGTCGCCGAGTACCCAGTCGCCGCCCGACTTGAACTGCTGCCCGATGGTCTCGAGGCTGCCGCTGAAGAAGCCGTCCAGCACGCGCTGTGCCGTATCCGCAATGCGCTCCCGCGTCTGCGTATCGGGCGTTACGGCAGGCGACAGCGCGCAGACGATATCGCCCACTACCGGGATGTCCGCCGCCAGCGCGGGCCGTACCGCGAATACACAGCCGCAGCCCGCGACGAGCACGAGCAACGCGGCGGCAGCAACCGCGGCGGCCCTCAGCCGCTTCCGGCGCGGCTTCTTCGCGCCGCCTGCCCCGGAGGTTTCCAGCGCATCCAGCGCCGCATCCACCCGGCCCAAAAACGACGCCGGGGTTTGCGGAAACGCCCGCGACAGGCTGCGGGCCAATTTCATATCCTTCATGCTCCGTCCTCCTCGCCAAGGGCTTGCTTCAGCTCCGCTCTGGCCCGGAACAGGTGGCTCTTTACCGTGCCCGCGGGGATATCCATGATTCCGGATATCTCCGCTACCCTGTAGCCCTCCAGATAATACAGCACGACGCAGGTTCGCGGCTCTTCCTTCAGCCGCCGTATCGCCTGATACAGCTCTCCATACCCCGGCTCCGGCGCGGCAAGCTCCTCTTTCAGCTCCGCGTCGTCGCGGCGGCTCCGCAGTATGTCGAAGCACGCGTTGCGCAGTATGCGCATCAGCCACGCGTTGAACCTGCGCCGGTCGCTCAGCTGTTCCAGCTTGCGGTACGCCAGAAGGATTGCACTGGCCGCCGCGTCCTCGCAGTCCTTCTCGTTGCCGAGTATCGCGTATGCCACGCGAAACATCGCGTGCCGCATCTCCTGTACGCTTCGCACGAACCATTCTTTTGTCGCGCTGTCATGCATCCGCATCGCTCCTTGTGTATTTTGAACGGCCGTTCACTCCATAGACGCGCGCCGGGGCGAATTGGTTGCAGCCTGCTTCCAAAGTATGCAAAAAGCAGGCTTCTCCGCCCGCTTTTCCTCGTCCGCAGCAGCCTGCCGCTTAAATCTCCTCGATGAGCCTCAGCCCTTCGCAGGGGCGCAGCATTTCGATAATCTCCGCGTGGGATTTCTTCTCCCTGAACTCCAGCATGAACACCGCGCCGACGCCCGCGCCCGCTTCCGGCGTCACCGTCTCAAAGTCCGATATCTTGATGCCCAGCGTGCCGCAGAGCGCAAGGAAATCGCCAATGTTGGCAATGCCCTCAAACACGATGTAGAGACGGATGCGGCGCATCTTGGAGACCCAGCGCGTCTGCACCCATTCCAGCGCCGTCATCACAAGGAATATGGCGACGCAGACGATGACCGCGCCGCTGTAGAAGCCGATGCCGATGGCGATGCCCATGCACGCTGCCGCCCACAGCCCCGCCGCCGTGGTGAGGCCGCGAATCTGCTTGACGCCCGTGACGAGTATCGTGCCCGCGCCGAGGAAGCCGATGCCGCTGATGACCTGCGCGCCGAGGCGAGCCGGGTCTGTGCTGTCGAAGCGGCCCAGCATGAACTGCGCCGTCATCATCACAATGGCGGAGCTGACGCACACGAGGATGTAGGTGCGCAGGCCCGCGGCGCGCCGCTTTCGCGTGCGCTCCAGCCCCAGCAGGCCGCCCAGCACCATCCCGAGGCCCACGCGCACGAGTATCGTTATCGTATTGAGTTCCTGAAAATACTGGTCGGTCAGCAATGCCCTCACTACCTCCACGCGGCTTTCCTCCTTACCACTATATGACGCTCGCTTTCATTATAGCGCCGACATGCGGTAAATCAACCGTAAACAAAAGACCGCAGCGCTGTGCGGCCTTTATCATATCCGTGAAGAGCACACCTTCTCCAGGCACTTCGGCTAAGCTTCGCGGACGCAGCGTTTCTCTGAAAGCAACCTGAGCTGCCGCAGCCTCTTTTTCTTTCGTCTTTGGATATGCAGCCCCAGCAGTACGCAGATGAAGACGGCAGGGATTCCAATCACCGCGGCCTTCACAACGATGTCCTGGACGGCATCGGAGGACGCTGACGCGGGGTCTGCCGCCCCATGCTGCGCCGCCTCGTATTGCTGGCTTTCAATCATCTGGGATATCGCTGCTTCCCCTACGGTGAACGGCTGCGTGACGTCGGCAGCCTGACCGTTTACGGTAAGGCGCATCGTCAGCGTATACTCCCCTTCCTTCCATGCGCTGTTCCAGGGTTCCAGCAGATTCCATACCGTTCTGGGCGCCATCTTCCGCAACGCGGCGCTTCCCTGCAGCACCACGGCGTCTTTCGAGTCCCGGACTTCATACGTGCCCGAAACGTCCTCGGTAATCAGCGCCGCCTGGTTGACCACGGGGATGCGCAGGCCCGCGTCCGTGAGGCTGGGGACTCCCGCCGATACAGAGGGCTGAACTGTGCCGGGCAGGTCTATTTGTATTGCCGTGTCCACCGCGAGATATTCGTCAATCAGTATCGTTGAACCGTCGGCGTCCTCGCTCTGAACCTCCTGCGTACCGTTGTATACCCGGAAGCGTATGCTGCCGAGCAGCGTCCCGGCTTCGATATCCGGCACCTCAATGCGAATATTTGCCGTAACCGTGCTCTTGGGCGCTATGCTGTACGACTGCCGCGTGCTGATGTACTGCGCCATACCGTACGCTTCATCATCCAGCGCGCACGTTCGGGCGTCGACGTCCTCCGCGCTCTGGTAAACGATTCCTTCCGGGCTGCTGTAGGCGTTAAGCGGAATCGCGTATACCTCCAGCGCCTCGTCCGTCAGGTTGGTCAGCTTCGCCTGCAGAACGAGGATGTCGCCGGGGGTTCCCGGCACGTGGTAATATCCCAGCCGGTCAATGTTGTTTTCCGGCAGGATAACCTCCACCAGAAACGGATACTCATCTCCCGCCGCAAGGCCTGTACCGGGAAAAAGCGTCAATATCAATAACAGGGCAATCCATGCCGCGAAAAAGCGTTTCATACGCCCGCCTCCATCCTATGGCCCATCGCATCCGCGCGGGCACACCAGAGAGAGGGGCTGCACTCCCGCCGGGAAGGCAGCCCCTGCTGTGTGCAGTTTTGCTTTGTCTGAAAGCTGGCCTGATTACGGGCCGGTCACCAGCGCAACCGTGGCATCCGTCTTGTAGGTGCCCGCGTACGCGTCCGCGCGTATTGCCAGCGTTGCCGTCAGGTCGCCGATGTTGTAGCTGCCCATGCCGCCGTCGACAGCCGCGGAAAGCAGCGTGACCGGCGAGCCCGTATCCAGCGCTGTCGATGTGCTGACTGTCGTAATGGTGTTGGCCGGAGAAGAGGTTCCGTCCGCCAGCGTAACCTCCGGCGCCGCGCTTACCGTGACGGAGCTTGTCGGGATGGTGTAGCCGTCCGGTACGTAGGCGCTCTCCCCGGTGTCGTACTGCTTCAGCTGCGTCATCGTAAGCGACAGATTCCAGCCTGCACCCGTGCCGCGGGAGTCAACGACGTCCGCGATGCTCCAGGTGGCGGTGGTCGTCTGCTGCTGACCGTTCAGGGTAACCCCGCTGAAATCCGAGAATGTGATGGCCCCTCCGGAAAGCGTGTCTCCGGTCAGCGTTACGCCGCTTTCTCCGGCGGCAAACGCCGTTGCCGCAATCATTGCAGTCAGTACGGTTGCAAGAAATACGGCAAACAGGACCTTCTTCAAAGGTCTTCTTTGTTTCATGGTTCGTCTCCTTTTTATAATTTCGGCAACTGGCTGGCATGGCGAAACCGCTTTAGCCCCTGTAGCTTTGCGTCGCCGCCTTTCGGCGGCTTTGCCTTTTCGTCTTATTTCGCAAAATGCAAAACAAGAGACGAAAGTCCCATATTTCCTATATCGGTACAAAGTCCTTTACTCTGAAGGGTACCGACTCCACTTTTTGTTTAGCCGCAGCGAGCGTCGCCCCGGTGGTCACCCGCCGACAGTACCTCTGCGGGCAGCCACACCACGCATACCCCTATACAACGCACAGCCGCAGTGCAAAGTCTTCTTCATGTGCCGCTTTTATTCAGCGGGAAAAAAAAGGCGCAGCGCCGAAGCGGTATCGTGGGAATGGCGGGAGGTTTGACATCTGCACCAGAGCCGTCAAGTATCGGTGAATAGCTGCCTGCAGCCCCGATGCGTTTACTTTATTTTCTGCCGATGGTATAATATATAAGCAACATCTCTCCCTTGGAGGTAATGATGAAAAGATTGCGGGGTTTTATGGCAGCCTTGATGGTTGCGCTGTCCCTCTGCGTTTGCACCGCTTCCGCGGACACTGCAAATCCGCTGCCAGCCGTTTCTGCGGATGGGGCAGCGTTTACAGAAACAACCTCCGAATCCGATGACTTCTCAGCGCCGGGGTATGCCGCGAAAGCGGACGGATATACCTTTTTCACAGACCTCAGGAATGTTTACAGCGTGAACCATCAAACCGGAGAAGTAACCACCCTATTTGCTTCCAAAGCGGATATCCTGTGTATTCTTGAATATGCGGATTTGCTTTATGTCCAGTTCAACAACCGGATAGTATCAATGGATTATGCCGGTAATGAAATCGATGTGCTGAAACGAATAAGCATGTTATTTTGCGCTGACGGCTATATCTATTATACCGATGGCCTTGATATCTGGAGGAAACCGGTATCAGGAGAAAACGCTGAGTTCATCTCCGATTGGTTTGACGAAACCAATGGCGTGGATGATATGGGATACTGGAGCGATTACATCGGATATTATGATGGAAAGGTCTACTTTCAGGACAATCAAAAAATCTATACCCTAACAGGTAATGGAGTGAAGGCATACTGCTGCGACGGAGGTTATCATTCCATGAAAGACTCCATATTGATTGTAAAAAGAGACGACGGTTTTTACAGCAGAGACGTCGAAACGGGGAACGAATTCAAGGTTTATTCCTTTGAGAATTTAGAGGACCATAATCAAAATATCGCAGGGGAATATATCGGCAGCTATGAGGAGTGCGAATACTACCTGATGGACGGCAAGATACTTGAGACCGTTGCTGAGGGAGATACACTAATCCATCAGGCAGAGCTGCCTTTTGAGTATGTTGAATACGCAACGGTTTCGAGTGAATGGATATACATCTACAGCATAGCGGAAACGCCCGAATTTATCAGATACAACATTTTGGCCGGGCAAAAAGAGGCCATTTCTGCATTGCCCTATTTAACACCCATCAAAACGATTATCGAATGTGACAACCGTATCTATTATATTGACAGCAATGAGAGCGGCCTGTTCATGGTCGATTTAATCGATAACAGCTTCAAGCAAATTTACAGTGGCACGATGTATGTTCTGCATATTTATCTATAGCGGGACTGAGAATTGCCTGATATCGTCAGCATCTCAAATTATCGTTGACTCACACACGCGCTCCCCTGCCGGGTTTTACCGCGCGGTTTGATTCTGCGTGGCGGGTCCATCGTCCTCCGCCATAAACGAGAGTATGCCTGCGGCTATGATTATCAGTACCGGAACTATCATCATGATGCCAAACAACAACAGCCCGGTCAGAAACATCAACAGCCCCGATGCGCAAAGCAGGACTCCCCCAAGGATACGCTTTTTGCGTACGAACAGGCTTCCGGCAATGGCGATGGCGGACAGCAACACCATGCCCGAAAAATAGATAAGCGAGGCGGACGCATATGGGTCTGTCCAATCCATTGCGCCTGAATCCATCAGAAACGGAATTGTCGTCCACAGGTTTTGTACCAGCACATACCCGCTTCCGATAAGACCGAGTATAAGGGCCACTTTCTTCAGCATCAAAGGTTACCCCCTTAAAAAAGACGTATTATCGTACCCAATATCACACTATTCTGTAACTATTGAGAGCCGATTTGTACCCGTATCGCCGATTCACACATACCCTCGTTCAGTGCACACCGCGCGGAACTGGGCCAGCGGCTGCCTGTCAATCGATTACTCCACATAATCAATACGGGGCAAAGCCTGAGCATCACCGAATTTAGCCCTGGCCTTGTCTTTTAATTCCGATTCCTTCAGCGAAATAATGGGTATGGAATCCTCCGGCAATTCAGCGATGCGTTTCTCCATGGCTTCTATATGCAGCTTTTTATACAGGCTCCACGGACCAACGATTAAACCGCAGCCCCCCAATATGCATCCAAATATAAGAAACTCCCCGAAAATCAGCGCCATGATGGCAAAGAAGACCGCCGTAGCCACTACCGGAATCATGATGCTTTCAACCCTTGAGAACCGCAGTTTAGACCATGCTTCTTTGTTTCTGCATTTGGCACACCTGCAATGGAATTCGGCGGCGTGATACCGGCGTACCCTTGACTCTGCAAATACACGCCTCAGCCGGACGCCCATCGCACCCCGGGCTTCCTCCAACGCCTCCTCTTGCATCTCATCCCGCTTGCTTTGTCTGAATACGATGCCCGACTGCGTTACTTCACTTTTTTCCGTCAGCAATACCAGATACGCGTTAAGTGCGCCGCATTTTGAACACCGATATGCCAAATACACCGGAGCATATGCCGCTCCCGAAGCGACGGTTTGGCCCATAAGCACCCCCCTAAGCGGATAGTTTTCCAGTGGATGAACGCTTTGTGATTGTATTCTGTGTCTTGTATGAATCCGTTGCTTTCCATTATAAAGCATTGCTCTTATTAATCAAGAAGCAGATGGCGGCAGGCGCATTTCCGCAGTGCAACGAAAAAAGCCGCACGGCGGGTGCGGCTTTTAATATACGGTGAAAGCCAGCGCGGCGGTTACTCCTCCCGCTGCGCGGGCGCGCCGTCCTTCGGCTGCTTCAGTATGCGCTTTATCATGTCGGTGTACTTCTCGCAGAGCTCGGTGGCGAACTCCTCCGTGTCACCCTCGGTGCGGATGATGATGCGCGGGTGCGTGGTGTGCGGGCAGATATAGCCGAAGCCCTTGCCCTCCTCGAAGCGCAGGCCCTCGCTGGCGTGCGCGCCCTGCCGGTACATGCCGCCGATGATGCGCCCGACGTCCTCCCAATCGCAGCCCACCTCGCGCACGCGCACATGGCCGGAGGTCACCATGGAGGCTATCTCCTCGATGGTCGCGCCCGTGCGGGCGATGTGCTCCGCGAGGCGGCAGACGGCGTACACCGCGTCGAACAGCACTCGCCGCTGCTCCACCGACAGCGAGAGCAGCGCCTCCTGCTCCGAAGCGAAGGAGACCTCCAGCCCCAGCCGCCGCGCCATGGAGACCACGCTGCCCGGCGCGCCCGTCGGGAGCGTTACGGTTTTGCGCTCCAGCCCGGCCAGCACGAGGTAGTAGCAGACCGCCCTGAAGTCGTCCGCGTCGACGGCGCGCCCGTCCGCCAGATGCAGCGTGGCATGGGCGGCGTTGCGCGAAAAGCGCACCGCGAAATGCGCGCCCTCTGCCGTGATGCGCTGCGCCGCGTCCAGCTGCACGTCCGAGGTCTGGTGCTGCACCGATACGCCGCACGCCGTGAGCGCGCGCTCCGCCAGCGCGTCGATGTCCCGCCCGCCGCGCACGATGACGCGCATATCCGCCGCGCGGATGGCGGCCTTGTCCAGCTTCAGCGGCGCGGTGTGCACGTACAGGCTCTCCGCGGTGTCCACCCAGGACTGCCGCCCGCACCGCAGGTCGGAGAGCACCTCGCCCTGCTGAAAGTACTTGCCCTCCATCTGCCGCCGCATCTGCTTGGACAGCAGGAACAGCTCCGGCTCGAAGAGGTCCGCGACGAGCTTCTGGCCCTTGAAGCTGCGCAGCGATACGCACAACTCCGCGCCCAGCAGCGCTGCCGCGTGCGCGAACACCGGGCGCGGCACGCCGCGGAACCCCAGCACGTCCGTGCCGCTCAGGGTGAATATGCCCGCCGCCTGCTTCAGCGCGGCACAGGCGAAATCGCTGCCGTCGGTGCACAGCGCCACCGTTCTGCCGGACATCACCTCTGCCGCCGCGCCAAAGATGCGCCCCAGCCGCAGCGGCGTCAGGTCCTCGCCGAGGTCGCCCGTGAAGCCGTTCTTGCCGATGAAGCCCATGCGCTCACCAAAGCCCCAGATGATGTTCTCGCCCGCCGCAGCGCCCGCGTGCAGCCACTTCTCCGGCCAGATGCGCACGTGCGGAGACACGCGGTTATCCCCCGCGAGGCTGCACCGGTCGCCCACCACCGCGCCCTCGTACACGCTGCAGCGCTCTCCCACCGACGCGCCCGCGCCCACGACGCAGCCGGACAGCTTGGTGTGCCTGCCCACGCGCGCCCCGGAGAGCAGTATGCTGCGCTTCATGTTGGCGTACGCGCCCACGCGCGCCCCTGCGCCGACGCACGAATACTGCCCGATGTGCGCGCCTTCGCCGACGACCGCGCCCGCGCCGATGAAGCTGGGCGACTGCACCAGCGCGGAGCTGCTGAGGTTTGCGCCCTCGCCCACCCAGATGCCGCCCACGCTCTTGCCGGAAATCTTCACGTTCACCGCGCCCTTCAGCATGTCCTCGTGCGCTTTGATGTACGCGTCGATGTTGCCCACGTCGCACCAGTAGCCCTCCGCCACGTAGCCGAAGATGGGCAGCTTTCGCTGCATCATCAGCGGAAACAAGTCCTTCGCGAAGTCGAAGCGCTGCCCGGCGGGAATCAGCTCCAGCACGTGCGGCTCCACGATGTAAATGCCCGTGTTGATGGTGTCGGAGAAAACGTCCTCCCAGCCCGGCTTCTCCACAAAGCGCTCCACGCCGCCTTCATTGCCGGAAATGACCACGCCGTATTCCAGCGGGTTTCCCATGCGCTTTAGTACGATGGTGGCGGCCGCGCCGTTGCGTTTGTGGAAGTCCGCCGCCGCCGCGACGTCGATGTCGGTCAGCGCGTCCCCGCTGAACACGAGAAAGGTGCCGTCCACGAAGCCCGAGGCGTTTTTGACGCTGCCCGCTGTGCCTAGCGGCGTGTCCTCGATGAAGTATTCGATATGCGCTTCCTTGGGGGTGTGGTCCTCGAACCAGTCCGTAATGACTGTGGGCTTGTACCCCAGTGTGAACGCCATGTCGGTGATGCCGAAACGCAAAAGATGCTCGACGGCGTATTCGAGCATCGGTTTATCGAGCAGCGGCACCATGGGCTTGGGGACGGCGCAAGTCAGCGGCCGCAGGCGCGTGCCTTCGCCGCCCGCCATCACAATTGCTTTCATACAAAAATGCCTCCGTGGTGGTATGGCATTAGTATGAGCAATCGCTTTGCGGGATATTCTACTAATTAAGTGTAATAAATAGTCAGTTGCGGTGGGTAATGCAATCGCAATCCAGTGCGGTTGGCTGGTTTTCTGCATTGCTCGTTGATGACGGTTGGTCGGCATGAACTACAAAAACCCATTGCCGGCACAGCCATCTTCCTTTTATCTTCAACAATTCAAAAGCACAAACCATACAGAACAGGCGCTACAGTCCAAATTAAAATAGATTTTGATGTACCATTAAGTCCGTTAATAGCTATCAGTATGGGCACAATACCATTTGCCAATACCTGCCAAGTATAGACGTTGACAATTACTGTTTTACCCTTGACTTTAATACTGCGCACTCGACGTGTGAGTCTTAGTCTAAAGCACATTGAAAATCGAGAACTGGGCAAGCATCATCACTGATTACGTGTTTTCCGCCTACGGTGGATTAGTATCATTGCTGTCCCACTGAAGACAAGCAGCCCAAAGCCGCACAGCAGATATATAAGGGTATCGTCCGCTGGCGGCAAGGGAGTCGGAAACGCTGAATTCACAGGCGCTGTAGAAGGAGATTGCCTAGTTACTGTAACTGATTCATCGCAACGCAGAACTTCAAGAGAATATAATCCGTACACATCGAGCGAAGCCAGCTGATTAGCCGAGCAAACCAGAGATTCAAGCGCCGTATTGTTACTTACATTGAGCGAAGTCAGCAGATTATTATCGCAATTCAGTTCTACGAGCGCCGTGTTTGAGCTTACATCGAGCGATGTCAGCTGATTAACACCGCAATCAAGGCTCCGAAGCGCCGTATTCTTACGCAAATCGAGCGTTGCGAGCTGATTAGCCCTGCAATACAAATCTTGAAGTACCGTGTTTTTACTTACATCGAGCGAGGTCAGCTCTGTTTCGCCGCATGCCAGCGACAATAGCTTCGGGCAAGCGCTCACATCGAGCGTTGCAAGCGTACCGTTTTTACAGCATTGCAGTGATTGAAGAGCCGTACATCCACTCAAGTCGAGCACTGTCAGGCAATTTTCCTCACAATCCAGATCGGTAAGAGCCGTGCATCCTCTCACATTGAGCTCTGTCACCTCAGTTTTAATGAAATCCAGTTCTTCCAGCGCCGTACAGTTTGAGAGGTCCAGTGATCCCGCCAGTATTCTGTCGCTGTTGTCGAACGAGTATCCGATAATTACAATGCGTTTTTCCACGTCCGAACTCCAGACCACATCAGTCCACGTCTCGGGCCGCTTAATATCATAGCCAAGCCTCTGGGCGTTTGTCTGCCCGGGAACCGGCGAGGGCTGGTTCAAAAAGTTCACCATCGCATTGTAATCATGTTCGTTGTATCCGTTAGGCACAGTATCTTTAGCTAGTGCTGCCGTCGGCAGCAGCGTCAATGCAAATATGATCGTAATGCCGAGTATCAACAGTCTGCGTTTCATTGGCTCTTCCTCCAATGTGTTTCAAATTGAGGTAAATACGAATGTGACAAAAGTTACGCTAAATATAAACTATATAGTATATATTAACAAGAAATTATTTCACGGTACCGCCTCATGCCCTCTATAAAAAGCTTTCAGTTCTCCGAGTATCGCATAGTATCGCTGCCACACATACCCCCGTCCGACGCACGACCGCAGGCAAAGCCTCCCTTGCCTAAAGGGCATAACACCACACGTGTGGTGTTATGCGCGGACGCGCCGGAGGGATATGGGCATGCTGAAAGTAAACATAGTGCGTGAAAACCCGTATCCCCCAGTCACCTTCGGTGCCAGCCCCCGACCGGGGCCCCCGCAAAGACAACGGCTTTTGTGGGGTGGTACGCAAGGGGGCCTTACGCTGTCCACAGTATCGCAAAGGGTCACCGTCGCAGGGGACGGGCTCCTGCACGTCCCGAAAAGCCGGTTCAATATCGAAGCAACACAAATACAGGCGGCGCGTCAGGGATGCCGCGCCCTACGGGTATCGCAGGGTATCGCTGATTCACACACACCTCGTCCGACACACGACCGCAGGCAAAGCCTCCCTCAGACGAGGGAGGTGGCGCACAGCGCCGGAGGGAGTGATAAAAAAGCACTGCTATCCCTCCCCCAGTCGCCTGTCGGCGACAGCCCCCTCATCAGAGGGGGCCTTACGGCTATCCCAGTATCACAAAGTATCGCATAGTATCGGTGATTCACACACACCCTCTTTTCCCCCGCCGCCACTCGTCCGCAGACAAAGCCTCCCTCAGACGAGGGAGGTGGCGCGCAGCGCCGGAGGGAGTGATAGAAAAGCACGGTTTTCCCTCCCCCAGTCGCCTGTCGGCGACAGCCCCCTCGTCGGAGGGGGCCTTACGGCTACTCCCAGTATCGCAAAGTATCGCAAAGTATCGGTGATTCATATGTACCCGCACGCAACGAAAAAGAGGCAGCTTTCGCCGCCCCTCCGTGCAACAATCGATCACACGTTAAACGTGACGCACTCCGCGTCCTTTTTCACATCCCGCAGGCTTAAGTCCAGCGGGATACCCAGCAGACGCGCCAGCGCGGCGCATATCTCATCGATATCTTCCCGCGCAAAAGCCTCCGTCGCTTTCTTTGCGTCCGCGTGGAAAAGGCCGGAGAATGCGTCCGCATCCATATCCGCTTCGTTCAACCCATAGGCCCCGATATTCGGCCCCTTGACGAGAGCGGTCACGGCCTCGCCTGCGGACAGGCAGGCGATCTCCAGCACGTCATCGTCGAAATACCCCACCGTCAAAACCGGATTGTCGACCTCTTTGAAGTAGCGGCACGCGTACTCCTTCACGGTCTCGAAGCTGAACTGCTCCGAATATACGCTCACCCAGCCATGGCTTTCGACAAGATAGAAATCCAGCGTTTTTTCTACCGCAACGCTCTTCAATGCTTTGATGAAGCTTGCGATATCGTTCTTGTCCGCGAATATTTCCAATAGCCGCGGATCGTTCTGCCGCTCCAGCGCCGCGTCGCCCTGGCATACCCCAAGGCAGATGCTTACTTTGTCTTTATCTGTATTGAAAACATGGATCGACGCAAACTTTCTTCCCACTTCCGCAACCTCCACCGTATCAACACAGAGGCGGTTCATCGCCGCCCCCTGTATGTCTCATTGCACGGGCGGCTGAAGGCAGCCGCCCCTACGCGTATGCTCCGGTTTTGAACGGAACGGTCGAGACCGTTCCCTACAGTATGTACTTCTGCAAATCGTTGTCTTTTATTTGGTCCTTCAGGTGTTCCTTCACGTACGCCGCGTCCACGTCCACGTCGATCATGGGGTGGTTGCCGCCCGCGTTGTACGAGATGTCCTCCAGCAGGTTCTCGATAACGGTGTGCAAGCGCCGCGCGCCGATGTTCTCACTGGTCTCGTTGACCATCACGGCGTATTTGGCAATCGCGTCAATGGCGTCGTCCTTGAAGATGAGGCGCACGTTGTCGGCCTCCAGCAGCGCCTGATATTGCTTAATCAGCGCGTTCTTGGGCTGCGTCAGTATGCGCTTCAAATCGTCGCAGGTTAAGGGCTTCAGCTCCACCTTGATGGGGAAGCGGCCCTGCAGTTCCGGAATGAGGTCGCTGATTTTGGCCACGTGGAAGGCGCCCGCCGCGATGAACAGCATGTAGTCCGTTTTGACGGGGCCGTACTTGGTGACCACCGTGCTGCCCTCCACGATGGGGAGGATGTCTCTCTGCACGCCCTCGCGGGAGATATCGGGCCCCGCGCCCATGTTCTTGCCCGCAATCTTGTCGATTTCGTCGATGAAGATGATGCCGTCCTGCTCCGCACGCTCGATGGCGGTGTTCGTCACCTCGTCCATGTCGATGAGCTTGTCGGCCTCCTCCTGCGTGAATATCTTCTTCGCCTCGGAGACCGTGACGCGGCGGCGCTTGGTCTTTTTGGGCAGCAGGTTGCCGAACATGTCGCCGAGGTTGATGTCGCTGCCGAGGCCCGCTATCTCGATGCCGAGGCCGGAATTGTCCTCCACCTCGACTTCAATCATCATGTTGTCCAGCTGGCCCGCGCGCAGCATCGCCAGCGTCTCCTCGCGCTTCGTCATCCGGCGCTGACGCTCCTCCGCCGTCTCACTGGGCGCGCTCTGCCCCTGACCTAAAAGCGCCTGGAGCGGGTTGGTGGTCGGCTTTTTCGGCATGGGCTCCAGCACGTCCGCGAGGCGCTCCTCCGCCTGCCGCTCCGCCTTGGCCTGCACGGACTCCCGGCGGGACGCCTTGACGATGCGGATGGACGCCTCCACGAGGTCGCGAATCATGGACTCCACGTCGCGGCCCACGTAGCCCACCTCGGTGAACTTGGTGGCCTCCACCTTGATGAACGGCGCGTTCATCAGCTTGGCAAGCCGCCGGGCAATCTCGGTTTTGCCCACGCCCGTGGGGCCCACCATGATGATGTTCTTGGGCGTGATTTCGTCCTGCAGTTCCTTATCCAGCTGCTGGCGGCGGTAACGGTTCCGCAGCGCGATGGCCACGGCCTTCTTGGCCTTATCCTGCCCGATGATGTATTTATCCAGCTCGTTTACAATTTCCTTCGGCGTGAGGTGAGACATTTAAACCTCCTCGACCGTGATATGGTCGTTGGTGAAGATGCAGATTTGCCCCGCGATGAGTATGGCCTTGCGCGCGATGTCCAGCGCGGGCAGCTCCGTGTTCTCCCGCAGCGCCTTGGCCGCCGCCAGCGCGTAGTTCCCGCCGGAGCCTATCGCCGCGATGTCGTCGTCCGGCGCAATCACTTCGCCGCTGCCCGACACCACCAGCAGCTCCTCCGCGTCCGCGCAGATGAGCATGGCCTCCAGCCTGCGCAGCATCTTGTCGCTGCGCCACTCCTGCGCCAGCTCCACCGCCGCGCGCTGCAGGCTGCCGCTGTACTGCTCCAGCTTGGCCTCGAAGCGCTCCGTCAGCGTAAAGGCGTCCGCCACGCTGCCCGCGAAGCCCACCACCACCTTGCCCTGGTAGATGCGGCGCACCTTGACGGCGCTCGCCTTCATAATCGTGTTCTGTCCTACCGTTACCTGCCCGTCGCCCGCGACGGCGCACTTGCCGTCCCGCCGCACCGCGACGATGGTTGTGCCCTCCATCATGTTCCGCTCCTTTACAGTCCGGGCGCAATGCGGCGGATTTCCGCCAGCGCGCGCTCCGAAGTCAGCCGCTTCCTGTCCCTGCCCTTGGCCTTCGTATCCATCGCCCCGATTATACCATAGTTTATGTTCATCGGTTGAAAATCATTGCCCGCGTAGCCCGAAATATACGCCGCCAGCGCACCGCACGCCGTCTCCGCGCTCAGCTCCGGGCGCGGGCGCCCCAGCGCGTCGCACGCGGCGAAAAGCCCCGCCAGCAGCCCGGAGGCCGCGCTCTCCACGTAGCCCTCCACGCCGGTTACCTGCCCCGCGAAGAATACGCCGGGCCGCTCCCTCATTTCATAATATCGGTTCAAAACCGCCGGACTATGAATGAACACGTTTTTGTGCATCACGCCGTAGCGCACAATTTCGGCGCTTTCGAGGCCGGGTATCATGCGCAGCACGCGGCGCTGCTCCGCGAATGTCAGGTGCGTCTGAAAGCCCACGAGGTTGTACATGCGCCCTGCGCTGTCCTCGCGGCGCAGCTGCACCACGGCATACGGCTTGCTGCCGTCCGGCGCGGTGATGCCGACGGGCTTCAGCGGCCCGAAGCGCAGCGTCTCGAAGCCGCGCCCCGCCATGGTCTCCACGGGCATGCAGCCCTCGAACACCCTGCCATCCTCAAATTCGTGCAGGTGTGCGGTCTCCGCGCCCACCAGCGCCTCCCAGAAGGCGCGGTACTGCTCCACGTCCATCGCGCAGTTGAGGTAATCCGTGCCCTCGCCCTTGCCGTAGCGGGACGCGAAAAAGGCCTTGCCCATATCGACGGACTCCCCCGTCACGATGGGCGCGGCGGCGTCGAAGAACGACAGCATCTCCCCGCCCACGGCCTGTTCAATGGCGTGCAGCAAAGCACCCTCCACCAGCGGCCCCGGCGCGAGTATGCAGCCGCTCTCCTCCGGCAGCGAGAGCGCCTCCTCCGCGCGGACCTCGATGAGGGCATGCGATGTGATTTTGTCGGTGATATAACGGGAAAAGGCGACCCTGTCCACCGCCAGCGCGCCCCCGGCGGGCACGCGCGCGGAATCCGCCGCCTCCATGATCAGCGAGCCCAGCTCGCGCATCTCCTGCTTCAGCAGCCCCACGGCGTTTTCGATGCCGTCGGCACGCAGCGAATTGGAGCATACCAGCTCCGCAAACCCCGCGTCCTTGTGCGCGGGCGACATCTTCCCCGGCTTCTGTTCCATCAGCGTCACGGGCACGCCGCGCCGCGCCAGCTGCCACGCAGCCTCGCACCCGGCCAGCCCCGCGCCGATAACGACGTTATTCTTTCTCATCCGCCTTCTTTTTCTGGTTCTTCACGCACTGCGCGTTGGAGCATTTCTTGTAGCTGTTGCCGTTGGACAAGCGCCGCAGCACCATCATGGAGCCGCACGCCTCGCACTTGTCGGCAATCGGCATATCCCACGAAACGAAGTCGCACTCCGGGTAGCCCTCGCAGCCGTAGAATGTCTTCTTGGTCTTGCTGGAGCGCTTCTCCACGATGCGCTTGCCGCATTTCGGGCAGGGCGTGTCGATGTACTTGACCACCGGCTTGGTGTTGCGGCACTCCGGGTAGCCGGGGCACGCGAGGAACGTGCCGAAGCGCCCGTCCTTGTACACCATAGTGCGCCCGCACTTTTCGCACACCACGTCGCTCTCGCGCACGGGCAGCTCCACATGCGGTATCTTCTTGTCCGCCGCTTCGATGGTCTCCTCGAACGGACCGTAGAAGTCCTTCATGATTTTGCGCCATTCCGTGCCGCCGCTCTCCACGTCGTCCAGCTTGTTCTCAAGGTCGGCGGTGAACTCCACGTCCACGATGTCCGGGAAATTCTCCTTCATGAGCTTGTTGACGATGATGCCCAGCTCGGTGGGCTTTAAGGCGCGGCCTTCCTTCTCCACATAGCGCCGGTCCTGTATGGTGGAGATGATGGGCGCGTAGGTGCTGGGCCGCCCGATGCCCTTCTCCTCCAGCGCGCGCACCAGCGTCGCCTCGGTATAGCGGCTGGGCGGCTGCGTAAAGTTCTGTTTGGAATCCAGCTTCTGCAGCGGGCACACCTCGCCCTCGTGCAGCTCCGGCAGCAGGCTGTCCTTGCTTTCGTCGTCCTCGCCCGCGTAGGCCACGGTGTAGCCGCGGAACAGCACGCGGCTGCCCGTCGCGCGGAAGGCGCAGTCGCCCGCGGAGAGCGTCACCGCCATGGTCTCCGAAACGGAGGGCGTCATCTGGCTCGCCACGAAGCGGTTATAGATGAGCTTGTAGAGCTTGTACTGGTCCTTGGTCAGCGCGCCCTTCAGCTTCTCCGGGTCATATTCCATATGCGAAGGACGGATGGCCTCGTGGGCGTCCTGCGCCTTCTTGGATTTCTTGAAGTAGTTGGGCTTCTCGGGCAGATAGTCCGCGCCGTACGCGCCCAGTATGTGCTCCCTCACGGCGGCCAGCGCCTCGTCGGAGACGCGCGTGGAATCGGTACGGATGTACGTGACCAGTCCGACGGAGCCTTCGCCCTCCAGCTCCACGCCCTCGTAGAGCTGCTGCGCCACCAGCATCGTGCGCTTCGCGGTGAAGCCCAGCGCCCCGGAAGCCGCCTGCTGCAGGTAGCTCGTGGTGAACGGCGGCGGCGCGCCCTTGCGCTTCTCGCCCTTCTTGATTTCGCCCACGACGAAATCCTTGCCCTTGACGGCGGCGAGTATGGCGTCCGCGTCTTCCTTGCTGGAAAGCTTGCCCTTGTCGCCGTTCCGGCTGACGAACTTCGCCTCAAATTCGTTTGTCAGGCCGCTGTTCTTCAGCAGCGCGGTAATCGTCCAGTATTCCTCCGGCACGAACGCTTCTATCTCTTCCTCGCGGTCGCAGATGATGCGCACCGCCACGGACTGCACGCGCCCGGCGGAGAGCCCCTTTTTCACCTTGCGCCAGAGCAGCGGAGAAAGCTTGTAGCCCACCAGCCTGTCCAGCACGCGGCGCGCCTGCTGCGCGTCCACCAGCGCGAGGTCTATCTTGCGCGGGTTCTGTATCGCGCCCGTTACGGCGTTCTTGGTAATTTCGTTGAATACGATGCGGTCCACGCTGCCCGCGTCCACGCCCAGCATGGAGGCGATGTGCCACGATATGGCCTCACCCTCACGATCCGGGTCTGTCGCGAGATAGATTTTCTTCGCGCCCGCAGCGCCCGATTTCATGGCGCTGATGATGTCCTTCTTGCCGCGTATCTGAATATACTTGGGCTCAAATCCGTGCTCAACATCCACGCCCAGCGTGCTCTTGGGCAAATCGCGCACATGCCCGCCGCTGGCCTGCACCTTGTAGCCCGCGCCTAAAAATTTACTGATGGTTTTTGCCTTTGCGGGGGATTCCACAATCACGAGGTCGTAGTTTTTTCTCCCTGCTGGCTTTTTCGCGGTCGTTTTCCGTGTCGCCATACGTTCTCCCAGTTCGCGTTTTGGGCTGCGCCCGGTGAGCGCAGCGTCTCATCCGCTTGTTTTGTTGTGATTAGTGTATGCGGACAGACCGCATGTACATGCTTCCTGCGCCCTGCAAGTGCAAATTATATAGGGGGAGCCCAAAAAAATCAATATAAAATTCCTCTAATTGGGTGAAATGTCGCGGTCAGACTGATGAATTTCAAAAATGGTTACAAACGGAACGCTTCGATAAGCGCCGCCGCCCTGCGCGCCACCGCCTCGCGCACTATCGCGCTGCGCGCCGCGATTTCGAAACCGTGCACCGTACCCTCCGTCTGATTCAGCTCCGCGCGGACGCCCGCCCCGCGCAGCGCCTGTGCATAAGCCGCGCCCTCGTCGCGCAGGCAGTCATATTCCGCCGTCTCGACGTAGGCGTCCGGCAGCCCCGCCAGCGAAGCTGCCTCCGCCGGGGAAGCGTATTTCCCGCCGTCCGGCGCGCCCTCGCGCAGATACAGCGGCCACATCCTCTTGTTCGCCGTTGCGTTCCACAGCGGCGTATCCGTAAAGCGCCGCATGGACTCCGTCTGCTGCCGCGCGTCCGTCACGGGATAAATGAGCATCTGAAAGCACGGCGGTGCGATGCCGCGATCCCGCGCCATCAGGCACACCCCGGCAGCCAGCGCGCCGCCCGCGCTGTCCCCGCCCACCGCGATTCGGCGGCGGTCCACGCCCAGCGCTTCGGCGTTATCGCGCACCCACGCGTAGGCGGTATAGCAGTCCTCCGCGCCCGCGGGATACGGATGCTTCGGCGCCAGCCGGTAATCGACGAACACCACCCGGCACCGCGCGCCCAGCGCGTATTCGCACGCCAGCCGCTTGTGTATGGGCGAGCCCTTCAGCATAAACGCGCCGCCGTGATAGTAGACGAGGCACGGGGCCTGCGCGTCCGCGTCCTCCGGCTCCAGCAGCGTAAGACCAATCCGCCCCGGAATGCGCATCCGGCGCTCCCGCACGCCCGGCAGCGGCTTCGCCGCGCGGAAGCCCAGCGTCAGAAACGCGTTGACGGCGGGCAGCAACGGCAGCGGCATTGCCGCCCCCACGTTCCGGTATTTCTCAAAATCGGGATGTATCGCGTAGTCGTTCATGGTGTCCCCGCAGGCAGCGGCTTTTGCGCCGCCGCATCCTTCAATAATAATAGCGCCTCACACGCCGTACTTTCCGCCCGGCACACGCTTGATGAGCCCCGAAAGCTCCATCATCGTGAGCGCCACGCTGATTTCGCCCGGCGATGCCGCCGTCTGCTCGGAGAGCATCTCCGCGCTTTGGTCGGCCTGCCGCAGCAGCGCGTAAATCTGCTGTTGCAAAAAATCGAGCTGCAGCGCCGACGCATCCGCAGAGGCGGCGGCAGTCTGAACGCTTCCGGCTTCGCCCCACGCTTCCAAGATGTCGCGCGCGCAGGTGACGGGCACCGCGCCCTTTTGAATCAGCCGGTTGGGCAGCGCAGCGCCCTCGAGGTATGGCGCGCCCGGTACCGCGAAGATATCCTTCCCCAGCCCGATGGCCATGGAAGCGGTGATGGCCGTGCCGCCCTTCAAGCCCGACTCGACGACGAGCAGCCCGCGCGACAGCGCCGCGATGATGCGGTTGCGCACCGGGAAGTTGCCCGACAGCGGCTGCGTTCCGGGCGGCAGCTCCGATACGACCGCGCCGCCGTTGATGGCCGCGTGATACAGCAGCGCGTTCTCCGGCGGATAGATAACGTCCGCGCCGCAGCCTAAAACCGCGACGGTAGGCGCGCCCGCGTCCACCGCGCCCTGATGCGCCGCCGCGTCGATGCCGCGCGCCAGCCCGGACACCACGGTATAGCCCGCCTCGCCCAGCTCCGCCGCGATGCGCCGCGCGGTCTCCGCGCCTTTACGGGTGCAGTGCCGCGTGCCCACGATGCCGATGGTCTTCTTCAGCCCCGCGAGGCTCCCGCGCACGAACAGCACGGGCGGCGGATATTCCAGTATCTCCAGCGACGCGGGGTACTCCGCGTCCAGCCGCGAGACGGCGCGGATGCCCCTGCTTTCCATGTCATGCACCACTTCGGCCACCCGCCGTTCGGAGGCGGCGGCGCACAGCGCGGCGCGTGCCTTCTCCGGCAGAAAGCCCGGCGTTTCACCCCCGCCCTCCAGCGCGGCAAAAAACCGCTTCGGGCTGCCGTATTCGCGCAGCAGCTGATAATAGAGCTTAGGCGTTATCTCGGGTATGGAGGAAAGCCATACCCAGTATGCGTTGGGCTGCATGAAAACCTCAAAAAGCGAAAGTATGTTCTGCTTCGTTCAATATACTGCGCAGGCGATGCTTTGTCAATATTCGAAATCGGATGCAGCCAACGCCCTATACTCCCGGGTTGCCTCCAATGGTCTGGTCTTCTAATCCCGGTTAAATGTGATGGTTCCGGCCCAATCCTGAGCGTTCTCCCCTTTTTCGTGACTCACGGCGTCCATGATCATCGCCCCTTCATCAAGGTACATCTCGAAGTTGGTCACCTGGTCTTTATCCTGCGCCGAAACCACATAGCCCTTGATCATGTCCCTGCTCTCATACGTAATGACATAGTTCATCGTGTCGGTATACGTGCCTTGCCGGAAGGTCATCAGCCCGTCGTCCCTGAATCTCAGCTCGATGCGGTTGTGGCTTCCGAGGTCTTCAGATACCCATCTGCCCAGCCCGCCCATACCGACAGCCGCAAGGATGACCGCCAGCACCAGAGCGGCTGCGCAGATCGCTGTACGGATATACGTCTTTCCGGGCTTGGGAGCGTGCACAGCCGCGCCGCCAGCGCTCACCGGGTTCCCGCATTTTATGCAGAACGCATTCCCCGGAGCAAGGGGCGAACCGCATCTCAGACAGCAGCCAGCAGCGATTGCGTTTCCGCCTGCCTGCTTCTTCCCCCAGCGATATCCCAATAAACCGCTGAGAATAATTACCACACTCACCACAAGATCGATAAAACCGATCCCAATCATATGGCTGCCCGAAAATGAAACAAGGAACATAACTGAAAAGATGATAAAGTAAGCGCCTGCAAAGATCCGGATCAGTCCGCTTGTTTTGCCGTGCTTTTTTACGATACACGCGCTGACGATCACCATAGCCGCAATGAGGAGATTGAGTATTGC
This sequence comes from Bacillota bacterium, assembly GCA_023460085.1. Taxonomy (GTDB): domain Bacteria; phylum Bacillota; class Clostridia; order Christensenellales; family SZUA-584; genus JAEWCC01. The sequence goes on from JAEWRI010000044.1 coordinate 179,622, forward strand.
CGGCAGGGACCCTCTCATATTGAACAGCCCCGCATTGAACCATACCCCGAGTATGCCTCCGACAAGCCCTAAAACCAACGATGCCGTCATTTGCTACGTAACCTCCATGTTTATTAATCAGCCCATAAAAACGCGCAGAGTTGCTGCGCTTCATGTCAATAAATACGTTGCGCCGCAGGATGCATCACCCCGCGCGGCGTGCCGCCGCTACCCGGCCTCAATCTCCCGCTGCAGCTTCTTCGTCAGGCTGGCAAATACGAGCTTGTAGCTTTCGTCCGCCAGCATGCGCAGCACGTCGTCCGGCACGTCGCCTTCCATCGATACGGAGTTCCAGTGCTCCTTATTGAGGTAATAGCCCGGTACGATGTCGGAGTACTGCTCCCTCAGCATCAGCCCCAGCGCGGGTTCCGCCTTCAGCGACGCGATGGGTCTGCCCGCCTTGTCGCCGCCCAGCAGCACGAAGAACTTGCCGCCCACCATGTAGCGGAACGCGCCCCATTCCTCTTTATAATCCTTCACCGTGCCGCGCTTGGCGAGGCAGTAGGCGTCGAACCATTTGTATTTCATGCGTTGTCTCCTTTTATTCCCACCGGCTCCGGACTACCTTCCGGCCCGTTACGAAGGCTTCGTTGCGGTTGATGTACGACCTTCTGCGGCACCGGAGCAGCGCCCATCTCCCCGCCTCGCTGCGCGTATAGACGTAGCCGAACGCGCCGGATTTGCGCTTCAGCAGGCGCATCAGTATATCCACGTACTCCTGCTTCGCGCCGATGACGGACGGGCAGGCATAGCTCTGGCTGTACCGCCAGACGGAATGGAATGGCAGCCGCAGCTTCTTGATGAGCAGGTAGCGCGGGTTGTCGATGGAGGTCAGCAGCTCCCGCACGGCGTCGGCGAAGAGCTTCTTCTCGCGCAGTGTCGCGCCCTGTATGCCGCACTGAATATACGCGTTGGTCTCATCCGCCTGGATGTCCACGTCGGCCTCGAAGCTGCGCACCGCCTTCATCTGCCGCAGCGTTTCCAGTATGCAGCGCGACAGTGTCTCAATCGTGCGCCGGGGCGAGATGAACGCCAGCAGCTTCTTGAAGCCCAGCCCCATCAGCAGTATGACCGCGAGTCCGGAAACGGCAAGCAGCAGGGAATCGGTCGCCGACATCGCGCTGGCAATACCCCGGATGATGATGGAAAGTATGATACCCAGCACCGTCTCATACAGCAGGTTGGTCAGTACAAAGGCGCGCGGCACCACCTGCGGCGGCGCTTCCGTCACCTCCATCACCTCCGGATGGGAACCGCTGAGCGCGCCGTGCCACCGCGCCTTCAGCGCATCCCGCTGCGAGGCGAAGCGCAGCATCTGTTCGTTGATGCGCCCGAAGCCCTCCCGGCCGAAGGGCGGCTTCAATATGCTGACGCGCGAGATGCCGCTCTGTATGGTGTCGCTCTCGTAGGACGGCGCGAGGAAGCAGTCGAACCGGCGAATCAGCGTGTCGAAATCCAGCGACGCAAAGCTGTCCTTCGGCATCACTCCGCCCAGCAGCGCTTTCAGGCCCATCTCCGGCTCTATGGTGACAAGATGCCAGATGTTGGCGGTCTTGTCGGGGTTGTTTTTGTCCGTGCGGATGGCGCGTCCGCGCATCTGGTTGGTCAGCACGAAGCTGCCCACGAAGCTCGCGAGTATGAGGCTGTTGATGCCGGGGGAATCCCAGCCCTCGCCCAGCAGCGCCTTGGTACCCACCAGCACGTGGATTTGCCCCGCCTCAAACAGCTCCGTCACCACCGCGACCTTGTGCTTATTGGCCCCGCCGAAGATGACCTCCGTATGCGCCGTGCCCGCGATGGGCTTTTCGTCCATGGCGACGCCCAGCCTGCGGCTGACGTCCCGCGCCGGGGTCAGCGCCTCATCCGGCAGTATGACAAGCCCGCCCGAAAGCAGCGCCACGCGCATGCCCGGCTTTGCCGCGCGCCGCACCGTCTCGAATACGCTCACCGTGCCGATGGCGCCCACCGGCGCCTGCGTGCCCACGGCGCTCATCATGTCCCTGCGAATATAGTCCGTGAGTATGAGCATGCGCAGCGCGCCGCCCAGCTGGGCGCTCTCCGCCTCCACGATGCGGCATATGCTGTCCAGCTTGCCGTTGGAGGAAAGCAGCATGCGCTGCAATCGGTCGGTGTATTGCAGGCCAACCTTGCGCTTCTCGTAGAAGCCGCCCTTGGAGAGCGTTTTGCGCAGTTCCTGCGCCGCGTCGGGCGAGAACAGCAGCGGGTTGTCGATGATGAACTGGAACGCGGTTTCCGCGAACGCCAGCTTTGCGGGGGGCAGCTTTCCGCCCGGCACCAGCAGCCTCGCAAGCCGCGAAGGCACCTCCTCGCCGCGCTCCTGCGCGAGCGACAGCACCGCGATAAACCCCTTGGCGTTCTCCGTCAGCAGCTCCTCCATCGTGCGGTAATTCGTCAGCACGCCGCTGCCGCGCAGCGCTTCGCCGAATACTTCTCCGTGGATGATATCCCGCGTGCAGGCCGCCGCCTGCTCCCGGAAGGCTTTGACCTTCTCCACTTCCTCGCGCGTGGGATAATTGAAATAGATGTAATCCTGATGAGGGCAGAGCGTGCGCTGCTGCACCAGCTCCGGCACCGATATTTCCTCGTCGATTTCTCCGCACACCGCGATGTAGCGCTTCCATTCGCCCGCCTGGCTGTCGTAGGGCGGCGTGGCGGTCAGCGCCACGGTAAACATCTCGCCCTGCACCGCCGCGATGAAACCCTCCAGCGCGCGCTGCCATTCGGCCTTCAGGTGGTGCGCCTCGTCGAGGCAGATGGTTTTGATGCCTGCCGCCCGCACCGCGCCCACCAAATCGAAGTCGGCATAGTCGGTTTGCGCGCACCCCTCCTCCGCGCCGTCCTCGGCGTCCTCGTCCCGCTCTTCCGTCTGGCGCGTCCACGCGGAATGAAGGCTCTGGTAGGTGACGGAAGTGAGCAGCCGCATATCCCGCAGGCTGCACGAAACATAGTCGCCGATATCGCCGCCCTGCGGCAGGAACCGTTCCTCGAAGCGCTGGCTCCACTGCTGCCGGATGACCACGGACGGGGACAGTATCAGCGCGGGCCCGCCAAGGCGGCGTATGATTTCCAGCCCCAGTATGGTTTTGCCGCTTCCCGGCGCGGCCACGATGTGCACCTTCCTGTCCTCGATATACGCGTCCATGCCGGACAATACATGCTGCTGGTAGTCGCGGAACGTGCCGCGAAACGCAACCCCTTCGAATGTCTTCATGCCCACCTCTATGCAGTGATTCCACCCACGCCAATGCTTTTTCCATTTTACACCGAAACCCACACAATGACAATCCATAGGACAGCGGGGAATGCATCCTCAGGGTTTGCGTTTAAAAGCGGAGTCATTACAATATACTAATCCAATGGAAAGACAATCGGACAAAAAGCCTGCCGGGCAACTCAAAAGGATGGTGCTGATTGTATCGGGCTCCACGCTGCTGGCATTGGGAGCTGTCGGTATCTTTGTCCCCATACTGCCCACCACCCCCTTCGTCATCGGCGCCGCACTGTGCTATGGCCGCAGCGCTTCGCGCATCGGCACTTGGCTGAAGCGGAACCGGTACTTTGGCCCGTATATCGAAAGCTATCGATCCCGCGCGGGCTTGCCCCTGCGCAGCAAAATTCAGGGGCTGGCTTTTCTGTGGCCCGTGCTGCTCCTCTCCATCCTCCTGCTGCAGGGGCTGGCGGTGAAACTGATACTCATCACCGTGGGCATCGCCGTTACCGCGCATCTGCTTTTGCTGAAAACAAGGGCAAAAGAATAACCCCCTCGTATGGAGGAGGTTACCTATCATTCACCGTTAAACCATGGTGTATCTGGACCAGTGCCTGTGCGCGGCAATGGCGCTGATAAATTCAGGGTGGAAACTGCCCATATTGTTCTGCCGCATGGTGACCACACCGTCCTGCGTGCTCAGTTCCGAGGCGGACAGTGAGACGCGGTTGACGGGCGCGATGGCCGACAGCACATCCACGCCCTCGCTGACCGCGCCTATCGCCTTGCAGTGCATCAACATGTCGGTGATGAACATGCTCGTTTCGTTTTGCGTCTTCAACTTTTCGGCGCTGTCCATCCCTCCGGGGATGTACACCGCGTCATACAGCACCGCCGCGGCCGTGCGATAGCTCTGGCACGCGTCGAGGTGCCTTCCGTCCCCGCTCGTGAGCTGCCCCTGTCTGCTGCTGACAATCTCCGACGCGACTCCGGCATTCTTCAGCGCATCCATCGCGCCCGCGGTTTCGTCGTAATTGAATCCGTCCTCCGCGAGTATGGCGACCTTTCGGGTCATCGCCGATTTAAGCGTGTTCTCCTGGCTCAGCGCGGGAGACGAAGCGCCGACCGTATTCGCGGCGGGCGCGGCGGGCGGGTTCGCGCTGATACCCGCGGCAATCTGCGCGGCGAGGCTGCCGTCCACGTTGTTGAACATATCCACCACGCGCTGACGGATGTCCTTGTCCTTCACCTTGCCCACCTCGAATTGGAATGCCTCGACGATGTGGCGTTTCTCCGCAGCCGACATGCTGTTCCAGAACAGTGTCGCCTGAGAGAAGTGATCCATGAAGCTCTGGCTTCTGGCTCTTACTTTTCGGCCGTCCACTTTTTCGGCGTAGTGTTCGAAAGCGCCTTCGCTTTCCTGTACGGTCTTGGGAAAATCATTTTGCAGCGAGTTGGGCGAGTAGCTCACGTTGCCTACGTCGATTCGCATCCGGTGGTATCCGTCCCGCTGGTTGTTGTGTATAGGCGCAACCGGGTGGTTGATGGGTATCTCGTGGAAGTTGGGCCCGCCGAGCCGTATCAGCTGCGTGTCAAGGTACGAGAACAGCCTGCCCTGCAGCAGCGGGTCGTTCGTGAAGTCGATGCCCGGCACCACATTGCCCGGATGGAAGGCAACCTGCTCCGTTTCGGCAAAGAAGTTGTCCACATTGCGGTTCAGCGTCATTTTGCCGAGAATCTGCACGGGCACCGTTTCCTCCGGCCATATTTTCGTAGGGTCAAGGATGTCAAAATCGAAGCCGAATTCGTCCTTCTCCTCAATCACCTGTACGCCAAACTCAAACTCCGGGTATTCCCCCATCTCAATGGCGTTCCAGATATCGCGCCGGTGGTAGTCGGGGTCCTTGCCCGCAATCTTTTGCGCTTCGTCCCATACCAGAGAATGAACGCCGAGCAGCGGTTTCCAGTGGAACTTGACGAAGCGCCCCACGCCCCGCGCGTTGACAAGGCGGTATGTGTCCACGCCGAACCCCTCCATCATGCGGTAGCTGCGCGGTATCGCCCTGTCGGACATCAGCCACATGACCATATGGGCCGTTTCCGTGTTGGTGGTCACAAAGTCCCAGAGCGTATCGTGCGCCGAAGACGCCTGCGGAATTTCGTTATGTGGTTCGGGTTTAATCGCGTGCACGAAATCCGGAAACTTGATGGCATCCTGAATAAAAAATACGGGCATATTGTTTCCCACCAAATCGTAATTGCCTTCCTCCGTGTAGAACTTCACCGCGAATCCGCGCACATCGCGCACGGTATCGGCGCTGCCCCTTGAACCCACGACCGTAGAAAAGCGCACGAACACCGGCGTCTTCACATTGGGGTCCTGCAGAAATTTCGCTTTCGTCAGCTCAACCATGGGCTGGTACACCTGAAAAAAGCCGTGCGCCCCGAACCCCCGGGCATGCACCACCCTTTCGGGGATGCGCTCATGGTCGAAATGGGTCAGCTTTTCACGGAAATGGAAGTCCTCCATCAGCGTTGGGCCGCGGTCTCCCGCTTTCAGGGAATCCACGGTGCTGTTGACCTTCACCCCCTGGTCGGTGGTCAGGGCGCTGTTTTCGTTGCCTGCCCTGAAATAATTAAGCTGGTTCTGCTTTTCGCTTTCAGGGCTTGGTTTTGCGGGTATGGTATCCATGATAGCTTCGCCTCCTGTCTTTTATTACTATTCTTTGGCAGTCTTGCGATTTTATACGGAAAGGTTGCGGGTTCTTTCATCTGTTTTCAATCGAAAGCAGTCCTTTCATGCCGTCGCTTGGCCTGAAAGCGCCGCGAGTGTGGCCGGCAAGCGGTATTCGTTGACAGACCGGCACGCTTCGCATATAATAAGTTGGAAATAACCAGAAAGGAGTGCGCGGAATGACCCAAAGTTACCCGAAACTGAATCGAAACGAAACCCGGAAGCGAGTATGTCCGCGCGTTCCACGCTGCTCTTTTTAGCACTGAAACACGCACCGCGCTTCCGGTTTCAATCGGAAGCGTTTTTTTATTCGTCAGAACGGAGAATGAGTATGCTGGAAATCAGGGGAAAATACAATACGGCGAAGGTGTTTACGGACGTGCTGGAGGAGCAGGCGGCGGCACAGATTATCTCGCTGTGCAATCAGGAGTTTACGGCGGACAGCCGCATCCGCATCATGCCGGACGTGCACGCGGGCGCAGGCTGCACCATCGGCACCACGATGACCATTCGTGACAAGGTGGTGCCAAATCTGGTCGGCGTGGACATCGGCTGCGGCATGGAGACGGTGAAGCTGCGCGAGACGCGCATCGAGATGGGCAGATTGGATAAGCTGATTTACAGCGCCATACCGTCCGGTTTTAACATTCGCCAGAAGCCGCACCGCTTCGCGGAGCAGATTGACCTGGAGCAGCTGCACTGCCGCAAGCAGGTGGATACCGCGCGCGGCAGGCTGTCACTCGGCACGCTGGGCGGCGGCAACCACTTCATCGAGGTGGATAAGGACGACGACGGCGCGCTGTACCTCGTCATCCACTCGGGCAGCCGCCACCTGGGGCTGCAGGTGGCCCAGTACTATCAGGAGCAGGCGTACAAGCAGCTGAATAGCTGCACGAAAGAGGACGAAGAAGCGCTGATTGCGCAGCTGAAGGCGCAGGGGCGGCAGAAGGAAATCACCGCCGCGGTGAAGGCGCTGAAAAGCGTCAACCGCACGGACATTCCCAAGGCACTGGCGTATGTGTCGGGCGGGCTATTCAAAGAATACATCGCCGACATGAAGCGGATGCAGGAATTCGCGGCGTTGAACCGCCGCGCGATGATGGAGGAGCTGGTGCGCGGCATGGGGCTGCACGCGGAGGAGCAGTTTACGACCGTACACAACTACATCGACACGGACGCCATGATACTGCGCAAGGGGGCGGTGTCCGCGAAGGCCGGGGAAAAGCTACTCATCCCCATCAACATGCGCGACGGCAGCCTCATCTGCGTAGGGCGCGGCAACGAGGACTGGAACTGCTCCGCACCGCACGGCGCGGGGCGGCTGATGAGCCGCTCGAAAGCCAAGGAGACGTTCACGCTGACGCAGTACAAGGCGGAGATGGACGGCGTATATTCCACCTCCGTCAGCCGCGACACGCTGGACGAGTGCCCCATGGCCTACAAGACGATGGACGATATCGTGCGCAACATTGGCGACACTGCGGACATCGTCAGCATCGTCCGCGCGGTGTATAACTTCAAGGCCGGGGACGAGGAGAAGTGAAGTTTAAAAGTCTTGGAGGCTCTGCCTCCAAACCACCGCTTAAGGGATACATCCCTTAAGAATCCCGTCAGGGGAATGCCTTAGCAGGCATTCCCCAAATAAAAAATGGGTATCACAGGTATCATTTTTTTAAGGAGGACATTATGGACAAATTTATTCCGAAGGAGAAGCTATCCAAGAAAGCCAAGCGGGAGAAAGCCGCGGCGCAGCGCCAGACGTGGGGCGGGTTAAGCCCGGTCACGCGCAAGCCGCAAAACCCCAAAGCCTATGTGAGAGAGAAGCCCCGGATCGACGGCGACGACGATACCAGGGCTTCTTTTCATTCCGTACATGCCCCATCATCGCGGGGAGCGCAAGCGACGCGGCGGCCCGGCGCTATCCGCCCAGCATTAGTCCACGCCATAAGCGCTGTATGGCAAACGTACTCTCGGTCTGGATTGCCGCGCTGTGCTCGCAATGACAGGTAGCCCGAGCATCGTCTGCCTTCCAATACACTCGTCCTGCGCGCGGTTTTGCAGCGCTTCCGCAATGTGCACCGTGCCGATATCGAACCGTCGCATCAGTAAAAATAATTGTTGATAATCGTCTGCCCGTTGTCCGCCAGCACGGCTTCCGGATCATAGAAGCGATAAGTCCCGCGTTCATCCGTATAATCAATATAGCTGCCGTCATTCGCGTTATCAATATAGCCATACGGATCGAGTGTGCTCCGCCCTGAATACACAGTGAGATGCAGATGTATCTCTATTTTCTCCTTACTCGTATTACCCATAATCCCAACCTGCTGCCCTGACGATATCGTTTCCCCTTCTTTTACCGTAAAGGAATTCTCTTTCAGATGGCAATACGCCGAGTAAAAAGTATCTCCGTTCAGATCATGCTTGATGACAACAATCTCTCCGTTATATCCAATGTTCCCGTCCTTATCCAAAACCCACCCTGCTTTGAGCACCGTCCCGCCATAAATCGCATAAACCGGTATATCACTTCCATCCGCGCACACATCGATTCCAAGGTGGCGTTTACCTCCCTTGTCATCATATACATCTCCGAAGTGCTGAGTTATTCTGTATGCACCCGACAGCGGCTGTGCCCATCCGGAGGATACGTTGTCATTGCTGCTTTGCGCCTCGGCGACAGCGCTGTCCACCGCCTCGCCCAGCTCGTTCATCGCGCTTTCCACCTGCTTGCCGAATTCCTGCGAGTAGGATTGCACTTCCTTCGAGTTAAGCCACTCGCAGCCCGTAAACGCGGTAAGCGCAAAGAGACAAAGCGCTGCCGCCGCCAGCCGTTTCCCCACGAAAACCATCCTTCCGCGCATAAAAGCACGCTCCTTATTTTATTTTCCCCAGTACCGTTCGTCCTGCGCGCGGTACTGCAACGCTTCCGCCAGATGCGCCGTGCCGATATCCTCCGCGCCCGCAAGGTCGGCAATGGTACGAGCCACCTTCAATACCCTTGTCATGCCGCGCGCCGAGAGGCCCATGGCCTTATAAGCCGTGGCAAGCAACGTGGAACACGCCTTATCCAGTGCGCAATGCTGTTCCGCCATGGGGCCGGTCAGCTGCGCGTTGCTGTACAGACCACTGTCCGCATAGCGCTGCTGCTGGGTTTTCCGGGCCGCGTTGACGCGTGCGCGCACCGTGCCGGAAGTCTCTCCCCCGCGCTGTCCGGTCATCTCCTCGTAGGGTACTTCGTCCATGCTCACGACCATGTCGATACGGTCCAGCAGCGGGCCGCTGATGCGCGATAGGTACGACGCGATTTCACGCGGGGTGCAGCGGCATTGCTTTTCCCGGCTGCCGAGGTTCCCGCACGGGCAGGGGTTCATGGACGCGATGAGCATCACCGAGGCCGGGTAAACCACCTTGGCGTTGGCGCGGGCAATGCTGATCTGCCGATCCTCCAGCGGCTGGCGCAGGGCTTCCAGTGCGTTGCGCGAGAACTCGGGCAGCTCGTCCAGAAACAGCACGCCGCCGTGCGCGAGGCTCACCTCGCCCGGCATCACGTGATGTCCGCCGCCCGTCAGCGCCGCGACGGAGAGCGTATGATGCGGGCTGCGGAAGGGCCGCGCGGATACAAGTCCACTGCTCTGTCCGCAGACCGAATGGATTTTGGAGATTTCGAGGGCTTCCTCGAAGGTTAAATCGGGCAGTATGGAGGGCACGGCCCGCGCGAGCATGGTCTTGCCCGTGCCGGGAGGGCCGACGAACAGCAGATTGTGTCCGCCCGCCGCCGCGATTTCCAGCGCGCGTTTGGCGTGCGCCTGCCCGCGGATGTAGGAGATGTCGTGCGCGCAGACCGCTTCCGCCGCCGGAGCGAATACACGCGTCTCGCACGGCGCGATGGCCGGGCCTCCGGCGAAGTGGGCCGCGATTTCGGACAGGCTGCGCACCGGATAGACGGAGAGCCCCTGCACGTAGCTGGCTTCCTCGGCGTTGTCCGCAGAGACGAACAGCGCGGTAAAACCCGACTCCCGCGCGGCGATGGCCATGGGCAGCACGCCGGATACGCTGCGGGTTCCGCCATCCAGCGAGAGCTCGCCCAGAAAAGCGCTTTTGTCGCCCGGCGGGCGAATCTGCCCGCTGGCGGCCAGCAGCCCCATCGCGATGGCAAGGTCGTATATAGGGCCGTGTTTCTGTCTGTCGGCAGGCGCAAGGTTCACCGTAATGCGCTGGGCGGGGTATTCAAAGCCGGAGTTGCGCAGCGCCGCGCGTACGCGCTCCTTGCTCTCCTTCACCGCCGCACCGGGCAGGCCCACGGTTTCAAACGAGGGCATACCGGAAGAGATGTCCGCTTCCACGAACACCGGAAAACCGCTGAGCCCCAGCAGACCAAAGCTGGCGATTTTGGAAAGCAATTCGGCCCCTTTCATGATCATCATCAACAGTCCGATGATGATTTCATTATACTATAGTGATATCTCCGGATGATATGGATAAGCGGCAATCACGCCTAGCCCTTGCGCTGCCGCCCGAAACCGTCAAAATGTTCAGAATAAAAGTCTTCGTTGGGGGTTATCAGCCAGCCGGATCTCCATTCGTGGCCATCGTCTACCATGGCGATGGTGAAGTCCATTTCTCCGATTTGCGCCTCATCCTCATAGAACCACACCGTATGCTGATAGTAGCCATCGTCTTTGATGACTTGATCGTAAACATACCTTATCTGTTTGTTGAAATCCTTCTCGCCCTGAGATAAATCGAAAGTGTCCAGGTCAACAGCGACATAATATCCGATACACTCCTGCCCATCGACGAAATATTCCTGAGTAGTGCCGTCCACACGATACCCCACATCGTACTGTTCGGCGCATCCCGCTGCCATGACCAGAATGAAGGCGGTAAGTAAAACAATATAGACGATTCTTTTAATTTTGCCTGCCCCCCTTATGCTCAGTGTCCATAACATATCCGGCCCGCGCTGCCGCATGCCAGGGTTCCGGCGGCGGCAGACCAAGCCGGATTATTTTTCGGCCTCATCCGTCTTTCGGCTGTCCCGGAACACCAGCAGCTTGCTTCCCGCAAAGTTGATGGTGAAGGAGAACGCCGTGGCAATCAGCTTGGGAACGAAATTCTCCAGCACGCCCATACTCTTCGCCGTCAGCGAATAGCCGTTGACCAGAATGACCATCGCCAGCGTATTTACGCCCCAGCCCAGCACGTTGATCAATATAAACTTCATAAAGTCGGGCGACAGGAAACGAATCCGCACCGTCTTCCCCTGCCGGGTATGCAGCGTATAGACGGTGAAAAACGTCAGATGCATTTTAAAGGTCCAGTACCGGTTGAGCAGAAAGCTGTTGACGATGCCGCAGGAATAGGAGACGGTATTGGCAATGCCGACTCCCCAGCCCAGCGCGGTATGCAGCAGCGTAAACACGCCGAGGTCCACCAGAAAGTTGACCACGCCCACGCACTGGAACTTAACGAAGTGCCAGAAGCCCTTCTTGTATTTTTGGTACAGCCCCTTTATCATCTCAGTCATACGCCCTCTCTCAATAGAACGGCCACATCGGCGACCAGCGCAGGAACACATCCGAATACGCGTGCGATACCACGGTGCCGGTCGTCACCGGATAGAACATCACAAACAGCAGCAGGCACACGCCGAGATAGATAAACACAAACGTCTTGCCGTACTTCGTACGCTCGATGAGGTACTTCGCCAGCACGCCCATCAGCAGCATCAGGAAAACCACCGTCGCGAAATAGTGGTAGATGAACATCTCGCGCGTGATGAACACATAGGGCAGAAACTGCGACAGTGCCGCGACGGACAGGAAGAACGTGCGCTTTCCGAACCGCCCCTTGCGGATGCGCAGCACCACCATCGCCAGCACCGCGGCGATGCCGCCCCACCATACCGCCGGGTTGCCCATGGTGGACATGGAGGACATCATCTCGCCCGTGTAGCCCTTGCCCTGGAAGAAGAACACAGGGCGGTAATCGATGGGCCAGGTATACCACTTCGACGAGAAGGGATGCACATGGTCGGGGTTCAGCTTGCTGTGGTAGTTGAACATGTACTCCTGATTTTTCAGTATGCCGTCCAAATCGTACGCGCCCTGATCCACGTCGGTATAGAGCACGAAGGAAGTATAGTAGATGAACAGCCCCGCCGTCGCCAGCGCCAGCACGCACAGCACGATGGCCACCGCCAGCTTCCGCCGGTATTTGGCCTTCAGCGCCGCCGACGGTCTGGCTTCGGGTTTCGCGGTTTCCTCATGGATTACTGCATCCGCTTCCAGCGCGGAGTCGGGCTGAAGCAGCCCCGGCTGTCCTTCCGCAGGCAGCGCGGGTGCTCCCGCCGCTTCGGCGGCCGCAGCCGCCGCAGCGTTCAGCTCCGCCTCGGCTTCGGCTTTGGCATCGGTACGCTTGTCGGCCCTCAGCTTAAACAGCGCAATCACGAACAGCCCGAGTACCAACAGGCCTGCAAACGCGAAGAACGCGTAACGCACCATGTATCCCGTCGCCTCCGTGGCGGGCGCCAGATACGGCGCGTACGCCGTTGCGTAAATGCCCAACGGAACAATGATGAAGAAAATTACGCACCACAGCAGCGTCACCAATGTACGCGGGATGTAGCCGCGCACCACGGACTTCAGGAAGGCACGCCGCTCCCCGCTCAGCGCGGAAGACTGCGCCTCGTCGGAAAGTACGCGGTTCGCATAGGCGAATTCGCGGAAGCGCTTGGCCAGCTGCACAAACAGCAGTATGGCAAGCCCCGCGCCCGCATAGATGCAGAGCCATTTGGTCGCCGCACCGAGGCCGAACACCACGCCCGACAGCGCCAGCGGAAACAGGGTACTGATGAGCGGCTCGCGGTTATAATTCTTCTCCGTATAGATGTACATGAACAGGTACATCAGCAGTATCCAGAACACGCTGTAGCTGTCCACGGTAGCGATGCGCGTCTGGGTGTAGTGCATGAAATCCACCGCCAGCAGAAACGTCGGGATGAACGCGAACAGCGTCTTCTTAAACAGGCGCTTGCCGAACACGTACATCACAGGCAGCATCAGCACCCCGAACAGCGCGCCCATGAAACGCCATCCGAACGGGTTCATGCCGAAGAAATAGATGCCGAGGCTCAGTATGTTCTTGCCGAGCGGCGGATGCGTCACCTCGTAGATGGAATGATGCGTCAGGTATTCGTAGCCAGTGCGCGCGTGGTACACCTCGTCGAAGTACATCTCGGTCATGTAGTACGTCTGGATGGGGACGAACTGCTGCTCGTCGAACAGGTTGGCGACATCGCCGCTGTCCGCGGAGCCGCCGGTGAGGCTTTGCACCGAAGCCACTTTGACGGGCGCGCCCGAGCTGTCGCAGAAGGCCATTTCAAGCATCTGCAGATCGCCCTTATCCACATGGATAATGATATACTTAGCTTCCAGTTTTTGCGCTTCTGTTTTTTTATAGGTAAATGGATGCCTGAAATCCCGGTCAAAATCAACAAACTGCCACTCGTACATATCCGTCGCCACATGCTCTTGTTTGCTGATCAGGGACATGGTGGTGGGTTTATTGGAAAAAAAGTGGCGGTCCTTGAATTGTACATTTCCCATCAACTCTGCCAACTTCTTGGCCTGTTCCGAGGTGGGATCCTCTCCCCTGACCTGCCATTCTATCTGATGGTATCCTTCACCGTCCATGGAGTACTGGAACGAGAACTTACCCGTGCCAAACGAGGTGAAGTATTTGATTCCAGCAATCTCTTCCGGCTGGGTAAAGGTCACGAGGATATCGTCGCCGGTATCCATCGCGTAATAGGTATTCGCAATCTCGTGTGCGCCCAGGTTCGTAAAGGCGACGGCGGCGTACACCAGCGTGATGGCCAGCATCACCGCCCAGTCACGCAGCCTAAACCTCGTCCGTTCCTCCGAAAAGAACAGCCTTTTTTTTGCTTTCTTCTGCCACATCCTCAGTGGTGCCGTTTCATTGCTCATATGTCTTACCCCTAAAGCCGCGTCATCGCGGATATCTTAATCATGATTTCCAAGGCTTCCTTGCCCGTTTGTGTGTGCTCACCCCTGCATGGCGGGGGTTTTGATGAGCACCTTGTTGCTCCAGAGCTTACGCACTGAGAGCACCGCGTATACGCCGTACAGCGCCACGCCCACGGCGGAAAGCACCACGGTCGGCGTTTCCGGCGCGGTGACGGTGGGTGCGTACAGCGTAAGCATCTGGTTTAGCAGCGCGTATATGGAGAACGCCGCCGCGAAGAACAGCGTGGAGGCGTCGCGCGATTCAATGTACGCGAACACCAGACAGATGCACGCGGGCAGAATGTAGCGCTCGTGCATGCTGTGCACCAGCATGAATACCGAAATGACCAGCAACGCCGCAAGGTCGAAGAAGCGCCGCTGCGCGCGCGTGCGCCACTGCAGCACAACGATGCCCATGCAGATGAACACCAGCGCAGCCGTGCCCCACGCAATCTCCGCGCCGAAAAGCGCGAACGTCGGGATTGCGCCCCAGTTGAGCCCCAGCAGCGTATAGACGTTGAACGCGTTGATGGACGCGTAGCTGTAGTAATCGATGGTGCCGGTGTATTTCTTGATGATCCAGAATGCGGACTGATCGCCGGTGAATGGCCCGATGAAGAGTGCCAGCACCGCCGCTGCCGCCAGCACGCAGCCGAGGCCATAAGCCAGCCTGCGGATGCCCGCACCCAGTCCCATCAGCGTCAGGGACACCGCCGCAAGGCCCGCTCCGATGAGTATCCGCCAGAGCATACCCAGCGAACCATAGGCCGTCCACACCGCGTCGGACCATGCCGTGAGCGCCCCCAGCTGCACGCCGCCCTGCGAAAGCGCGCCGACGATGAGCAGCACCACCGGCGGCAGCGCCACCAGCGTGCCGCACAGCAGCAGTATCGCGTTTCTTTTCTTTTCCTGTTTAACAGCCCACTGTATTGCCCCGTACAGATACGCCAACCCTATCACGGGCGCGAACATGATGGCCTGCGGCTTGAAGATGACCGCCAGCGCGTACAGCGCCGCCGCGGCGATATAGCGTTTCTCGTACAGGAACCAGAGCGCCAGCGCCAGGAACAGCGTCAGTACGGGCTCTATCTGCCCCCACACGCTGCTGTCGAAGAACATCGCGGGGTTAAACAGCAGAAATGCCGCGCACAGCAGCCCAAACGTCTTATCCTGCCGCCGCGAGGCGATGCGGTAAGCCAGCAGCGCCAGCCCCACCTCCGCCAGTATGGCAGGCAGCTTGATTAACAGTGTGAACAGCGCGCCACCGGCGTCGATCTGAAAAGCGCTCCGGATAAACCCCAGCAGCCAGAGCACCCCCATATACCCGGGGGGATAGTCCGCAAACATATTCGGGTCGTAGAAGCCCGCCGGGCCGTTTTCGTACGCCGCGATGGCCCAGCCCTTGAAGCACGCAATATCGGAGGAATACCCCTCGAACATCGTCGCGGCCAACACGCGCAGCGCCAGCGCCAGCGCGACGACCAGCACCAGCGTCGGCCAGGCCTGAACGTCCTCTTCCGCGGCGGGGCGCGCGATACGCACGAAAAGCAGCGCGCATACGATCAGGAATATAACGCCGCTGATGAAAACCAGCGCAGTCGCAAAAAGCGTCTGAGACGCGCTCGCGTTGGAGGGCTTAAAGGCATCGTCCGCCAGCGCCGTAAGCGGCGCCATACAAAGCACGGCAATGGCGGCCAGCGCAATCCGTTTCATCTTTTGCATGTTACTCCCGCTGCAGTGGCGCAATATAATCAAAAGCATTGCGCATATGACTTATTTTTCCGTCATATATGGCTATTATATCAAATCTGCATTTTTCATCAACGCTTTTATTTCGTGTTGCGTAGTCCAGCGCGGCCAGGCAGATGCGCCGCTGCTTGCGTACGTCCACCGCCTCGGCGGGCAGGCCGTAGCGCGCGGTGGTTCTCAGCTTGACCTCGCAGAACACCGTGGTATCCCCGTCCGCGTAGATGATGTCCACCTCTCCGCCGCGCACATGGTAATTGCGGGAGAGTATGCGTCCGCCCTGCGCCTCGATATATTTCGCGGCGATATCCTCGCCCTCCCGGCCGCGCGCGTTCATTCCAGTCCCGAAAGGAACGAGCGCCGGTGGATGGCGCAGGGCCCCTTCTCCCGCAGACATTGGCGGTGCAGTACCGTGGCGTACCCCTTGTGCTGCGCAAAGCCGTAGCCGGGGTATAGCCGCTCGTACTCTCGCATCAGCGCGTCCCGAGTCACCTTGGCGACGATGGAGGCCGCCGCGATGCTGTAGCAACGCGCATCGCCATGAACCAGCTCCTCATACGGCGTGTCGATATCGATGCCGCGGATGAAGTCGCAGAACACATACGCGGGCCGCGGCTCCAGCCCCTCGAACGCACGCGCGAAAGCACGCCTCGCGGCATTGAGAATGTTGATTTCATCGATGATATCGCTGTCTACGATGCCCACCGCCCAGCACAGCGCCTTCGCCTTGATTTCAATGCACAGCGCCTCGCGCTTCTTCTCGGAAAGCTTCTTGGAGTCGTCCACGCCCGCAATCAGCAGGCCCGGCGGCAATATCACCGCCGCGGCGACGCACGGCCCGGCCAGCGGCCCGCGGCCCGCTTCGTCGATGCCCGCCACCAGCTGCCCGCGCTGCCAATAGGGCTGTTCGAAGGCGCACATGCCTTCCAGCCGCGCGCGCTCCTCCTCAGTCAGCGTCGGGACGCTCGAGCGTGATCCTGCCAAGCTTGCCTCCTTTGTACTCGTCGAGCAGCGCCTTCGCGCCGCGCTCGATGTCCGGCTCTCCGCCGCGCAGCAGGAACCCCCGCTTCGCGCAAATCTGCGAGAGCGTGGCATACGGTTCTTCCGCTTCCACGCCGTAGCGCGCGGACAGCGCCTGCGGGGCGATGTCCTTTATCAGACGTATAAGATGCAGCGCGAGTTCCGTCAGATCGAGATTTTCCTGCTTTAAGCTGCCGCACAGCGCAATCTTCGCCGCGTCCGCCTGTGATTCGATTTTGGGCCAGAGCAGTCCGGGCGAATCCAGCAGCTCCAGCGTTTCCGTCAGGCGCACCCACTGCAGCCCGCGCGTCACGCCGGGCTTGTCGCCCTCCTTGGCGCTCTTGCGTCCCAGCAGCCGGTTGATTACCGCGGACTTTCCCACGTTGGGAATGCCCGCCACCAGCGCGCGCACCGTCTTTTTCATGCCCTTGTCCGCATAGCGCTGCACGAGGGGTGCCGCCGCCTGTGCGATGGCAGCGCGCAGCACCGCGGGCTTGTCCTGCGTCGCGCTGAACGCCAGCGCCGCACCGTACTGTCCGCCCAGCGTTTTCAGCCACTGCGCGGTTGCCGCCTCGTCGGCCAGGTCGCGTTTGTTGAGCACCAGCACGCACGGCTTGCCGGAAAGCAGCGCCGCGAAATCCGGATTGAGCGTGCTCCGCGGCGCGCGCGCGTCCACCACCACCACCGCAACGCTGATCAGCTTCAGCTTGTCGGCAAGCAGCCTTTTGGCCTTGGCCATATGACCGGGATACCATTGTATGTCCATGTGTCACCCGCCTTCTTCTCTTTTCCGGCGAAAAACAAAAGAAGCCTTGAAGGCTTCTTAGTGTTGTCCTCTTCTCTCTTTGAGCTTTGCGGATTTTCCTGCCCTCTCGCGCAGATAGTAAAGCTTCGAGCGGCGGACCTTACCGGACCGAACGACCTCGATGCTCGCAATTTTGGGCGAGTGCAGCGGGAACGTGCGCTCGATACCGATACCGAACGAAACGCGGCGAACGGTGATGGTCTCTTTAAGGCCGCCTCCCCTGCGCGCGATCACATACCCTTCAAAGCCCTGGAGACGCTCCCTCGTGCCCTCGATGACCTTCACGAATACCTTCACGGTATCGCCGATCCGGACATCCGGCAGATCGGTGCGCATATGCTCCTTCTCGATTGCCCTGATAATATTGCTCATGCTGATTCCTCCTCCCTGCTCAGGCGTTCATTAACCGTATTCATCAGCGCAAAATTCTGCGCATTGCGGAAAGCGGACCGCCCTAAATCAACCTTTGCATTATAACACAGCCATTTATGGCCTGACAAGCGGATTTTTCGCGTTAAAGCGGATAAAAATACACGCCTGCTGCGAAATACGGCTTGTCCTGTATCCATACGCCGTCGAATGGCAAATCGTACCGCTGCCCATACGTAGAAATCGTCAGCGTGCGCTTCTCATCATCGCAGCCCGTGACGGCCATCCAGTGCCACGTAAACTCGTCCAGCTCCGGCGTCGGGTTGCGCAGCATCAGCAGCGCAGGCAGATAACCGTGCCGCAGCGCTTCACGGAAAAAGCCGAACGCCACGCCCTTGCTGAACTTGGGTGAAATCTGCTGTGCGAGTATCTCCGCCCCGCACTGCTCGGCAAAGGCCAGCACACCGCGCGCAAACTCCTTCGGATCCGTCAGCCCCATCAGCCCGGGCTTCACAAACTCCCTCACCTGCGCCATATGCTCCGCGAAATCCGCCCGCTTCGCGGGCAGCGGGTGCGGATACAGTGACGCGCATTGCTCCGGGTAAGCTGCGGCCATAAACATCGTCATCAGCGCGGCCGTCGTAGGCCCGCAGCCCGACATGCGATGGCGCTGCGACGCATACCAGTGCTGGTCCGCGCCGTAATGGGTCTTTTCGCCTTCCTCGATGCAAATCAGGCGGGTATCAATGGTAATCTCCATGTGCACTCCTATCGTTATCAAGAATGTCATGTCACGGATTTTCACCCGCGTGCGTCTTCCATTGTCCGCAATCCAGCCTATCATACCATAAAACCAACTCAAGTCAATGCATAAGCACACGCCTTATGGTATAATACTCTTCAAAAATGAAGGGATTATTCAACATGAAGCGCGTGACCGCAAAGCAGCCCAACTCAGCCGAATGCTTCGTCTGCGGCCTGGACAACGACAAGGGCCTCAAGGCGAGCTTTTATGAAACCGACACCGGAGAAGTCGTGGCGGTGTTTACACCCCACCGGCTGCATCAAAGCTATCCGGGACGCGTCCACGGCGGCGTTGCCGCGTGCATACTGGACGAAACGATGGGGCGTGCCATACAGATAGGCCAGCCCGACGTGTGGGGCGTCACGGGAGAGCTTTCCGTCACCTACAAAAAGCCGCTGCCCTACGAAGTGGAGCTGCGCTGCGTGGGCCGTATCACGCGGGAAGTCCGGCTGCTGTTTGAAGCCGAAGGGGAAATTCTCACCCCCGACGGAGAGGTCGCCGTCACGGCGAGGGGCAAGTACGTCAAGATGTCCATCGATAGAATCTCCGAGGGCTTCGGCGCAGGCGACGACTGGAAGGTACACCTCGACATCGACGACCCGGAGCGTTTCGAGTTCTGAAAGCACAAATCCGCTTCGCCTGAATAGGATGTATTATACAAATCCGATACAGGTGGAAATTATGAAAGAAGCGGTAGTAAACGCAACCAAAATCAGCGTGCGGGAAAGCCGAAGCCAAAGCAGCAAGCAGCTGGGCACCCTGCAGAAAAACGACTCCGTAATCGTACTGGACGCGGCGCTCGATCAGGACTACGCGATGATCATCTGGAAGACGGGCTATGCCTACTCCGAGTCCGGCAAGTATATCAAACTGCTGGATAACGCGTCCGCGCCGCCCAGCGCCAACGCCATCGTGACCGCCAATACCATCAGCGTGCGCCTTGGGCGCGGCGTCAGCTATGCCCGGCTGGGGTATTACCAAAAGGACGATCGCGTCGTGATACTCGACAGTGCGCTGGATCAGGAATATGCAAAAACCATCTGGCAGATAGGCTACGCTTATTCCGCCAAGGGCAAATATCTGCAGTTTAAAGACGAAGAACCCGTAAAACCCTCTGAACCCAACGCGGTAGTCACCGCGGGCACCATCAATGTGCGCGCCTCCCGCTCTGCCGCGGGCACCAAGCTCGGTTCACTTAACAACGGCGACAAGATTACGGTGCTGGATACCGCGCTCGATCGGGAGTATGCAATGATCTCGTGGAACGGCGGCACCGGTTACGCGTACAGCGCCTACGGCAAATATATCCGGTTCATCACCGATTCCGGTACGGTTTCCGACAAAGTGAAGGCGGTGCTCGATATCGTCGCGTCGTGTGTGGGCGGCAAGTATATCCTCGGCGGTCAGGGTACGAAAATCACCGAAAGCTATGTGCGCGCGCGGGAGAAGGCCAATCCCTCCTACTTCACCAACGGACGGTTTGAATACCTGCTCGCCCTCGGAAAAAAATGCGACGCCGCAAAATCATGGAGCTTCCCGGGCGATTACGCGTGGGACTGCAGCGGGCTTTGGTGGTACAGCGCCAACAAGGCGGGGGTTTACGGCAAAAGCCTCGACTCCACCGCGCACACGTTCTACACCAGCTATTGCACACCCATAGAGAAGGCGGCCCTGCGTGCGGGCGACTGCGTATTCTACAACAGCTCCGGCAGAATTACCCACATGGGCATCGTGGGCGAAGGCGGCGTCGTATACGAAGCCATGTCGGGCTACACGGGGGTAGTGATGGGCAGCAGTGTCAACGATCGCACCGCGCCCAAAATCGTGGGCACGGGCAACCTGACGCGCAGCGCGTGGAACCGGTTCGGACGCCCGAAAATTTTTATCGATTAGTGCTTTCATCTCCCGGCATCGGCCTTGGCCGATCCCATGGAAAGAGCGGCCCTGCGGCCGCTCTGCGTCGTTTCTTTGGACAAGCCTTGTTTGTGAAGGCCAAATTCTATTCCGCTTCCCAGCGGGAGAGCAGTTCGGAGAGCTCGCGACGAAGCTGCTGCGCGCGGCGGGCATCCCGCCCCTCCAGCGCGCGCTTCATGCGCTCCAGCAGCGTCTGCGCCGTATCCTCCGCCTGCGGCGCGGCAAACGGCACCGTCGCCTTCAGCGTCCGCGTATCGTACTTCTCGAACAGCTCCGGCGCGGAAGCGTTATACCCAAGGTTCCGCAAATCGGCGGCGTATTTTTCCGCGATGCCCTCCTCTCCGTGGTTCACGAAAACATGCTCCACGGTCTTCGGGAAGTGGCCTATCCACTCCAGCAGGCCCGCCCTGTCCGCATGGCCCGAGAAGCCTTCGATATATTCAATATTGGCGCGCACCGTGATGTCCTCTCCGAATATGCGCACGCTCTTGCTGCGGTCGAGTATGCTGCGCCCCAGCGTGCCCACCGCCTGATACCCCACGAAGACCACGGTGGCGTCGGGACGCCAGAGGTTATGCTTCAGGTGGTGCTTGATGCGGCCCGCGTCACACATGCCGCTGGAGGAAATGATGATCTTCTGGCGCGTGTCCTCGTTAATCGCCTTCGATTCGTCCACGGTCTGCGCGATTTTCAGCGTATCAAAGGAGAAGAATTCCACGCCCTCCGCACGAAATGCCATGGCTTCCTCGTCGTAATACCCCTTGCTGCTCTCGCGGAAAATTTCCGTCGCCGCGATACCCAGCGGGCTGTCGATGTACACCGGCACCTTCTCCAGCCCCGGCACGCTGCCTTCGTCCAGCATCACGCTGATTTCGTACAGCAGTTCCTGCGTGCGTCCCACCGCAAATGACGGAACCACGATGTTGCCGCCTGCCTGAATCGCGCGTGCCAGCACATCCTTCAGCAGCTCACGCGTGTTGCGCACGTCGTGCAGTCGATCGCCGTAGGTGCTCTCGGTAAACACGATGTCGGCTTCGCTGATATAGGTCGGGTCCTTGATGATGGGAATTCCCTTGTTTCCGATATCGCCGGAAAATACGAGCTTCTTGGTCGCTCCGCCCTCCGTCACAAAAATCTCTATCGATGCGGACCCCAGCAGGTGCCCCGCGTCCACAAAGCGCGCCGACACCCCGTCCACCACATCAACACGCTGTCCGTAGCTTACGGGCTTCAGAGAACGTATCGCGCGCAGCGCATCCTGCACGGTATAGATAGGCTGTACTTCCGGCTTGCCCGCGCGCTGACGCTTGCGGTTCTGCCACTCAATTTCCATCTCCTGCACATGCCCCGCGTCGGGGAACATGATGGAGCACAGCCGCGCGGTGGCGTCCGTGCAGTATATGCTGCCTGCAAAGCCCTTCTTCACCAGCAGCGGAAGAAGCCCCGAATGGTCGATGTGCGCGTGCGTCAGCAGCACCGCGTCGATTTCCTTCGCGTCAAACGTAAAGCCGTCCGTCACCGGAACCGCCTTCGCGTCGCGTCCCTGCCGCAGACCGCAGTCCACAAGCAGCTTTTTGCCCGCTGTCTCGAGCATCGTGCACGAGCCGGTAACGCACCGGGCCGCGCCCATGAATGTAATTTCCATGCTGTAAAGCCTCCGTCCGCTTTGATTGTATCAAAGAAAGCTTTAAAATCCAAGTGCATTGTCACATATGCCCTCCGCGAACAGGCGCACAGCACAAAAAAGCGAAGCCGAGGCTCCGCTTTTTTGATATATCAGCCGAAAAGGCGACGCAATCCACCGCATTAAAAAAGGCTGCCTTCAACTCAGGAGGCAGCCGAACCATCGTAGCCCAAGGGCTTTAGACTTCATGCTTTGCGCCCGCGCTTTTCAGCCGCGTTTGCCGTTTACTCTCATTGTGGTGTCAATCTGGTATGATCGTTGATGCATATTCAATTACAGGAATTATAATACATTTTTTTATTATTGTCAACTTTGTTTTACGATTCCTTCTCTCATCGCGGCGGCAGAAACGGCTTCAAACGGTACCCCCTGCGCTTTTGCGCATGCCGAAACATCCTCGTATTCCGGCTTGGTTTTGGTCACCCCATAGCCGGATGATATCTTCACCCGCACCGGGCCGTAAGGGGTTTGACGGATTTCATATTCCGGCTCCAGCTTGTACCGGCAGCACTCGGATTGCCGCACGCCGTTGGTTGACGTGTGCCGCAGCATCAGCACCGCCATTTCCTGTGCCCTGTCCGGCGCGCACAGGCACACCAGCAGACATGCGGGGCGATTCTTCTTCATGTAAATCGGAACGGTAAATACATCGCGCGCGCCATTTTCCATGAGCAGCCCCGCGGCAAACGCAATCGCCTCGGGCGTCATGTCGTCCAGGTTGCAGCTGAGCTGCACCACGGTGTCCCTGTATTCGCTGCCGGGCAGCGCTTCGCCCCAAAAGACGCGGACGCAATTGGCGCTGGGGAAATCCTTCTTTCCCATGCCGTACCCAATCTTCTCCGTGCGCATCACGGGCATTTCGGCAAACTCCCCGGCGAAATGCTTCAGGAGCGCGGCGCCGGTGGGCGTACACAGCTCCCCTCGGACACCCTCGGAATAGCAGGGTACTCCCCGGAGGATATGGGCGGTGGCAGGCGCGGGTACGGGCAGTACTCCATGGTCGGTTCTGACATGACCGCTGCCCACATGCACCGGCGAAACGATGATCTGTTCGGGCGCGAGGGCTTCGATGAGCAGACAAACGCCCACGATATCCGCGATAGCGTCCAGCGTACCCACCTCGTGGAAGTGGATATCATGAACCGGCACGCCGTGCGCGGCGGACTCCGCCTGCGCGATCAGATCGTATACCGCCTGCGCGTGGGTTTTGACGCTGTCGGATACGGGCAGGGCGGCAATGATGGCGGTGATATCGCCCGGAGAGGAATGATGATGATGCGCTTTCACGCCGGCATGATGCTCCGCATGATGCCCGTCCATGCCGTCATGTCCGTGGCCGTGATCGCCATGGTCGGCATGCCCCTGCGTATGCTCCTGCGCTTCGCGGGGCTCTCTCTCTTCCATGCCATCCATCCGGACGGAGAAACCGGTGCCCTGAATGCCGCATTTCGACACCGTGCGGCGCGAAACACGCACGCCGGGAAGTCCCAGTGAATTCATGGTGTCAATAAAGGTATCCGGTTCGGGACAGAGCTCCAGCAGTGCCGCCGCCAGCATGTCTCCCGCCGCGCCCATCAGGCATTCAATGTACAGTGTTTTCATTTTGCAGTCTCCATTTGATTGATCCTGTGCGCGAGGTATCCCGCGCCAAAGCCGTTGTCGATGTTGACCACGCTCACACCGCTCGCGCAGGAATTCAGCATGGAAAGCAGCGCAGCGACGCCCCCGAAGCTCGCGCCGTAACCGACACTGGTGGGGACGGCGATAACCGGGCAGTCCACCAGCCCGCCTATTACGCTGGCCAGCGCGCCCTCCATGCCTGCCACCGCCACCACTACGCGGCAGCTCATCAGCACATCCAGCCGCGCAAGCAGCCGGTGCAGGCCCGAAACGCCCACGTCGTACAGCCGCGTCACCCTGCTGCCCAGCGTCTCCGCCGTGATGGCGGCCTCCTCGCACACGGCGATATCACTGGTGCCCCCCGAGGCTACCACCACCGACCCGGCCTGCGGCCTGCCGCTGCGTGCGGCAACGCCTATCCGGCTTACCGGATCGTACTCCAGCGGAACCGCGCGCTCCAGCTGCGCGGCGGTCTCCGGCGACATCCGCGTAATCAGTATATCCGACGCGCCGCCGCCGATAAGCGCCTTCGCGATATGTTCTATCTGCTCCGGCGTTTTATTCTGCCCGTAAATCACCTCGGCAGTTCCCTGCCGTACGGCGCGGTGATGATCGACCCGCGCAAACCCCAGATCCTCAAACGGTTCGCGCTTCAGCCTCAGCAGCGCCTCTTCCGGGGAAACGGCGCCATGCTCCACTTCCCGCAGCAGCGCAAGTATTTCGGTTTTTCCCATGTTCCCTCCCATCAGCCTCTGGCGCGCATGTCCAGCAGCACTTCCTCAAAGAAAGGCGCGAGCCCCTCCGCAATTTCGCGCCGCAGCGTCAGCGCACGCTCATACTGTTCCCCATGCAGCTGCAATTTCGCGGCGCCGTGAAAATACCGGACGCGAAAATCGCTGAAGCCCAGCGTCATCAGAAAAGCCTCCGCGCCTTCCACCTTGCCCAGCATATCCGCCGTGATGGCGGTTCCGGCAGGGATCCGGGTCGCCAGGCACGCATAGGCAGGTTTGCTCCACACGGCCAGCCCCGCCTGACGGCAAAGCAGCCTGATCTGGTGCTTGGTGAGGCCGCACTCCCTCAGCGGAGAGCGCACGCCCAGTTCCTTCAGCGCTTTCATGCCCGGTCTGTCCGCCGGATCGTCCGAGGCGTTTGTACCGTCTATCACCACGTCACAGCCGTCCCGCGCCGCGGCTTCTCGAATCACGCGAAAGAGCGTTTGCTTGCAGCGATAGCATCGATCCGGGGGATTTTGCACCACCTCCGGCTCGCAAAGCACATCATACTCCACCGTCGTCAGCGCAATCCCCAGCTCCGCCGCCAGCCGCTCCGCTTCCTCGCGCTCGAACCGCGGCTGAAACTGCGTCTGTATCAGGTACGGACGCACATCGCATCCGCATTGCTTCGCGGCGTACAGAAGATAGGACGAATCCACGCCGCCCGAAAACGCCAGCGCCACCCGACGGTGCGCTGAAAAAAAGCGTTCCAGCGCCTCGGCCCGCCGGACTGCGTCCCCGCGCAATTCCGCTTCCCGCACCACCTCCGGATGCCTGTCATTCAGCGCGGCCAGCGACGCAAAGCCTGCCCAGAAGGTATCCCGAAGCAGTATCGCGTCGAGACACGCGGCATAGGCTTCGGCGTTGCCGCGCCAGTATTCATAGTTTGCCACACCATACACGATCATGCCGTATTCCAGATCGCGGTCCTCGCCTTCCGCCGCCTCCGCCTCCGCCATGGCTTCCTCCGTCGTCATGCCGCCGCGAAAAAGCTCTATCCCGCACCGGTAGGCCGTATGATGGCCCGCCTCCATGTCCGGGGAATACGTCGCCAGCGACTCCCGGATACCGCCGTCGTCTCCGCTCCGGACGCAGCACAGTATGTTCCAGAATAGTACGGATATCAGCTCCTCCGTATCGTCTCCGGCCAGCGCGATCCAGCGGGAAAAATGCGCCTTCGCCTCGTCGTACCGCCCCCGCAGGTATGCCGTGAGTCCCGAAAGAATCGCAATTTCGGCATTCTGCCCGAAAGCAGCGCACGTGTCGAAATCCGCAGCGGCCCGCGCCAGCTGCAGCGTGGTCAGATACCTTCCGCCGCGCTTCTGGTACGGCAGCATGCTTTGGGGCAAGCGGGCAATGGCCTCGGTATAGACACGTATGGCCTCCATATACCGGAGCTGATACGAAAGCGCGTCACCCAGCCGGATGTATGCTTCCCCGTCGTCCGGGCTTTTCGATATCGCCTGCCGAAGCTCCGCCACCGTTTCGTTGTCCTGCACGCTGCACGGCAGTCCGTACAGCTGGCTTTCCTTGCTTGCGCAATTTGCATCAAAATAGCGTTTCATATTCTCCGATTATAACAAAGCATCAGCCCAGCCCCGCGCCAAGCTGATGCCTTGCTCCCAGCCTGACTTACATCAGTTCTTCAACAGGAAGGATTTGAACACCTTTTTGGGGTCGCTGATGAGCAGCATGACCACCCAGGCGACGAGTCCGCAGAGCACGATCACAAGGCCCAGCAGCGCGTCATTCGCGCTGAGATCCAGAAAAGGCTCCCCTTCCGCCACGCAGTAGAACGCGTCCACCAGCCACATCAGCGAAGCGCCCCAATACATCAGCGCGAGCACGCCCAGCTTCAGCTCCTTCTGGTTGGCCTTAAAATACCAGACCAGCGTAACAGCCACCGCCGCGAACGCGGTAATAATCAAGCACATGGTTACACCTCCATCGCTTTGGCGGCAGCGGGCTGCTTCGCCTTCTTTTCGAGACGATTGGAGACCAGCACCATCACGCCCCATACCGCTGTAATCAGCACCGCCATCGTCACGCCCACCGTGGCGATTTCAAGCAGCATCGGCCCCACATCCGCCGGATTGTTCATCGCAGTCAAGAACGGCGGCCACGGAACCACCTCGCCATGCCAGATATGCTCGACAGCCAGCAAAAAGCTGCCGCCCCACAGCAGCTTCGTAAGCCAGCCGAGCTTGCGGGAAAAAGGAACCGCGGCCGCAGACACCTCTGCCTGCTCCGGCGATGACGCCGCCAGCTTTTCCTTCTTCTCCAGCGATTTCTTCACGATGGTGACGACGATCGCTTCCGCCACAGGTGCCAGAAAACATGCCATAATGAATACCTCCTGAATATAATTGAATATATTGCACACCCCGGCAACCAAAAAAAAGATTGCGACCCGCATCCGCGAATCAACAATCTTCATGATTGTCTCTATATATCCCGGGGTGTACCGTTTGAAACCATACCTGCTTCAGCAGGCAACCGCCGCATCATACGGCTTTATCTATTATACATGCATAGCATTTTAAAGTCAAGGCGACGGGCCGGGGTTGACGCTATTTCCGTGTACGGTAATCGTCATCGATGCGTTTTTTCCAGCCCGCCCCGAGGGGAGCGGCACAGGCGCGCACGTGGCTCACCGCGTCGCTGACCACGTCGTAGTTCAGCTTCGTACCCGCGGCGTCCGCGTGATAGTTGGCCGCCCTGTCCGCGCCGATGCCGAAACGCGCCGCGGTGGCGATGGCGTCGATATTGGCCCCGAGGAAAAGAAACTCCCAGCCGTACTCCCGCTGCTCCAGTTCCACCATCTCCTTCACACGCGCGAAGCTGTACTCGCGGCTCGCGTTCTCCTGCCCGTCGGTGGTGATCACGAACACTACCTTATCGGCACGCATGTCCGCGCTCGTCTGCCGCTGCACCTCCGCTGTCTTCCGTATCGTCATGCCCACGGCGTCCAGCAGCGCCGTGCAGCCGCGTACGAAATACTCCTTCTCCGTCATGGGCCGCACGCCCCTGATGTCGATGCGATCGTGCAGCAACTCGTACTTGTCGTCGAACAGCACCGTGGTGACGATGGCCTCGCCCGGCTCCGCCTGCTGCCTGGCCAGCAGCGAATTGAAGCCGCCGATGGTGTCGCTCTCCAGCCCGCCCATGGAACCGCTCCTGTCCAGTATAAACGCCAGCTCCGTCCGGTTTGTTTTCATCGTTATCCCCTCCCACGTTTGATGGAACCATCATAGCAGAAGGCGAATAGCGTGTGGTCGCCTGCAGGGCGACAATTACAGCAGCGGCTGTTCGAAGGCGAACAGCGCCTCGTTGATCTGATGGATGTCGCAATTGCCCTCGCGGATGAAGTACTCCACGATGATGTCCGCCTTGCTGCTGTGCGAAAGCGTATACCCCGCGCGGCCCAGCAGGTCGAGCGTCTCGTCCAGCGTGAGGCGCAGTGCGACGGCGAGCGCCAGCACGGTGGGCTTGCCGGGGCTGTAGTTCCGGTTGCTGCGAATCTTGGAGAACAGCTTGCGGTCCATATTGGCGCGCTTGTAGGTCTCGACGTCCCCCATACCCTTCTCGTCGATCAGCCTGAGAAGCATTTCGGTGAACGTCTCCTCCGTGTGCCTGAGTACGTCCTCCAGGCGGCGTCTGGACACGCCGGGTACCGCGGCGGATGGCTGCACGAACGCTTTCGGCATCGCGTGCGCCTCCCAATCTGGTTCCGTCCGGCGCTCGTTGGTCAGCGACCTGTATTTATCAATGTGCTCCTCGACGTAATGGTCGTCAATGTATTTTTCGATGGCGGAGTGCTGCGCTTCGCCAAGAGCCGAGGCTTCCGCGTCGAACACCACCAGAGATACCGTCATGTCGTCGTGCTCGTCCAGAAACTCGGTGATTGCGGACACGGCGACGGCAAACGCTTCGCGCTTGGGGTAGCCGTAGATGCCCGACGAGATGAGCGGAAAGGCGACAGACGTGCAGCCATGCTTTGCCGCGAGCTGCAGCGACCTGGTATAGCAGCTGCGCAGCAGGCTCTCTTCCCCCGCGCCGCCGCCCCGCCAGATGGGGCCGACGGTGTGAATGATAAAGCGTGCGGTCAGATCGAAAGCGTCCGTAATCACCGCCTCGCCCGTCTCGCAGCGGCCAAGGGCGTCACACGCCGCCTGCAGCTCCTTTGCGCCCGCCGCGGCAAATATCGCGCCGCACACCCCGCCGCCCTGCTGCAACTCGGAATTGGCCGCGTTGACGACGGCGTCCACCTCCATATGCGTGATGTCGTTGCGTACAATTTGAAAAGGCATAAGCTACCCTCCCATCGGAATATAGCATCATTTTACCACGGAAGCGACCCGATGTCATTCCCACGTCCGGCCATACTTCCGTACATATGTTCTGTCATACTATTGCGCGGCAGCCCCGGGATGGTGCATAATGGAGCGGAAGGGCGGTGAACACATGGGCGGAGTACTGGCGGATCTCAACGCGCAGCAGCGCGAGGCCGTAACGGCGACGGAAGGGTACGTTCGCGTGATTGCGGGCGCGGGCTCCGGCAAAACGCGGGCATTGGCGCACCGGTTTGCGTATCTCGTGCAGGAGGTGGGCATACTGCCCTCGGCGATACTCTGCGTCACGTTCACCAATAAATCTGCCGGGGAAATGCGCCAGCGCATTCGAGCGCTCACGGGCGACAACGACACGGGCTACATCAGCACGTTCCACAGCTTCTGCGTGACGGTGCTGCAGGAGGACAGCCACGCCGTGCAGTACCCCAGGAGTTTTCTCGTGCTGGACAACTCCGACATCGACGCCATGCTGAAAACCGTATACGAAGAGCGCGGCCTGACGCTGCGCCACAAGACGTTCGCGCAGGCGCGGGAGATGATTGAAATCTGCAAGCTCGAAAAGGAGCCGGACTATTACGAGCACATGATCGCCATGCCGCTGGACCGGCTGCGCGAAATGTACATGGACGCCTCCGAGCCCGACGACATCATCTTCCGTGGCTACCTCTACCAGCAAAAAAAATGCTTCGGCCTCGACTACAACGACCTCATTAAATACGTGCTGCACATCTTCACCATCGATGAGGACATCCGCACCAAGTGGCAGCAGCGCCTCGAATACATCATGGTGGACGAGTATCAGGACATCGACGAGCTCCAGTACGGTCTGATGAAGGTTCTCAGCGCGTATCACAAGAACCTGTTCATCGTGGGCGACCCCGACCAGACCATCTACACGTGGCGCGGCGCGAGCGTGAAATTCATACTCAACTTCGACAAGGAGTTCCCCGATGTGCGTACCGTGATGATGAACACCAACTATCGCTCCACACCACAGGTGCTTGCGGCGGCCAATTCGCTGATCGCGGTGAATCTGGGCCGCATCCGCAAGGACCTCGTGCCCACGCTGCCGAACGGCGCGCCGGTGCTCTACCACCACGCCAAAACCGCCGAGGCCGAGGCGCAGTGGATAGCGGGGCGCATCCGTGCTCTGCAGGAGAAAGGCGCGGCGCTCTCCGACGTCGCGATACTGTACCGCGGACACTACATCTCCCGCGCGCTGGAGGAGGTGTTTCTCAAGGAGCAGCTGCCGTACGTCATCTACAGCGGCGTGCAGTTCTTCGCCCGCATGGAGGTGAAGGACGCGCTATCCTACCTGCGGCTGATTGCGTTCAAGGACGACCTTTCCTTTATGCGCGTCGCCAACCAGCCCAAGCGCAACCTTGGGGAGCGACGCATGCGCTTTCTGCAGGAATATGCCGCGCAGCATGCCTGCACGCTGTGGGAGGCGCTGGAGCGCGCGGCGGAGGACGACATCTTCCAGCGTACCGATGCGAAACGCCTGCTGTCCCTCATCAGCCGTTTCCATACGTGCTACGCTGAAATGCCGGTGTCGGAGCTGCTTTCTGCCGTGCTGGACGAGAGCGGGTACGAGATGATGCTGCGCACCGAGGGCAGTCAGGAGCGGCTGGACAACCTCGCGGAATTAAAGCAGGCTATCCATGAATACGAGGTGTCCTGCGGCGAGGAGAGCACGCTGGAGAGCTACCTCTCGCACATCGCGATGATGACCAACGCCGACGCCGACGCGCGCAGAAACGCGGTGAAGATGATGACCATACACGCCGCGAAGGGCCTCGAATTCCCCCACGTTTTCCTGTGCGGCCTGTCGGAGGCCATGTTCCCGTCCAAGAAGACCGCGACGGCGGAGGGCATGGAGGAAGAGCGGCGGCTGGCGTTCGTCGCGCTGACGCGTGCGCGGCAGACGCTTTACCTCTCGGACGCGGAGGGCAGAACCCTCGACGGCGGCTACCGCGTGCCGTCCCGCTTCCTGTTCGATATCGGCAAGGACGCGTTGCAGTACACCAACGAACTGCCCGACAGCCTCGTACGGGAGGCCGAGTGGCGCATCCGCAGCAGCGAAAGCGCGCTGGCGCAGGGCTTGTCCGCACCGCGCTTTCAGGTCGGCGACCGCGTGCTGCACTCCATCATGGGCGCGGGGCAAATCGTCGGCATCGACGAGGAACGCGGCACCTACGCCGTACAGTTTGACGCGCTGGAGACGCCGCGCAACATCAGCTTCAAGGCCAGGCTGGAGGCGGAATGAGCCTTATCCGGCCGTGTATTCCTGCAGGGCTTCATACGAAATGGTGTCCTCAGGCCGGATATCAGGCAGTTCGACGGTAACTTCGTCTCCCGTGGCCACAATATCGTACCGTATCCCCATGTCGTACCGGACGTCCTGCCCCGACACGTCCAGCGAGAATACAGCATGAACGAAAAAGCTGAGGATGTTGTCTTCGTCGTCAAGGTAAAGAATGTACTCCCCCGATTCCACTTCCAGGGTTTCATAAATTTCCGCGGCCTCACTGGAACCGACTAGAAGGGTATCCGAACTGAAGCTCTGCCGCGCAAGAGTTTGAATCAGTTCCGTCAATTGTACATCATTGAGCACCACCCCTACCATCAATACATCGGTTTCCTTGTCCTGATAAGTGATGGTGCTTTCGCTGTAGTTCAGTTTGGCCGAATCAATATCAAAATCAAGCGCCGCCATATCCATCCCGAGTACTTCGCTTGCTATCTGCGGATAAATGGACGTGTGATCGATGTATTGATCGGTGATTTGCGGGCAATGCACATACACTTTATCGCCTATGATGTAGATATCCATGCGGATTTCCTCGTCCAGATTGAATTGCACATTGCCCATGTTCATCCACATCGCTATGGCGCTGCCCGTGCCCGCCTCGGTGTTGATGTCGTAGTGCAGTTTCACTTCCGTTGTCCCCAGATTCTCCGCATCCGCCGTTGCGGACATATCGACATTGAGGCAAAAGGAATCTTGGCTTTTCAGCTTATTCAACGCCTCCTCGACCCTGCTCTTTTCGGAGGAACAGCCGCACAGTACGGAAAGAAGGATCAATGCGATGAGTAAATGGAATATATGTTTTTTCATGGCGTACTCTTTCCGAATATAATACCAATAGTATACGCGGTTCACCATAAATTGTCAACCAGCGCTGCAACAGACAGCGGCGCCGCCGTCAGGCATAAGCTGCCGAAATATGTTGAAAACTATCGTGCCTGTGATACAATCAAATCAATATTCATCCCGACAACATCATATCGAGCCAAGGAGGCTTTATGGAGCAGAGCATCAGTACAGGCCGGAAAGTGCTGTACGGCGCGGGCGATATCATGGGCACTGTAGCGTTTACCATTACGGCAACGTTCCTGTTGTTCTATTTTACCGAGGTCATGGGAATCCCTGCATTCCTGGCTGGGCTGATTATCTTTCTGGGCAGCTTCTGGGACGCCGTCACCGATCCGCTCGCGGGGTATCTCTCCGACAAGACGCGCACACGGTTTGGCCGGCGGCGGCCGTATTTTCTCGCCATGGCGCTGCCCATCGGAATCACGTTTGTGCTCATCTTCTCGGTGCCTGTGGGGCTGGCGCTTGCCTGGAAATTCACGCTTTGCACGCTGGCATACCTCGCCTTTATGACTGCCTCCACTTTTTATATGGTGCCGTACCTCGCGTTCGGCATGGAGATAGAACGCAGCTACGACGGGCGTACCTCGGTAACCGCATGGCGCATGTTCTTTTCCATCGCGTTCGGATTGGTGGCGTTGGTCGTCCCTCCGATGATATGGGACTCCGCGCCCATCGTTTCAAAGGGGTACTTTGTTATGGCGCTGATATTTGCAGTGCCCATTGCACTCTCGCCGTTGTTTCCCTTTTTTGCGTGGCGCGAGCCCACGGAACTGCCGGTTCATCAAAGCCACTTTTCCGAGGACTTCAAAAGCGCACTGAAGAGCCGTGATTTCCGCAAGGGTGCCGTCGTCTACATCACTTCGTGGGTAGGCATCGGCGCGGTGGAGGCCGTGCTGCTGTACTACTTCAAATATGTCGTCGACCTGTATGAAGATTTCTCGCTGGTTGCGGGCGTCATGTTCGGTGTGGCGATACTCGCACTGCCGCTGTGGGTATTCTTAAGCAAGAAGCTCGACAAACGAAAGGCTTTTATCATCGGCGCTGCGGGCTTCGCCGTATTGCTGTGCGCACTGCTGCTGTCCGCCTCCGCGGTACGGACGATACTTTGGGGGCTCGTACCTCTGCTGGGCGTTGCGCTTTCCTCGCTGCACGTCATGCCCACGGCAATACTCCCCGAAGCCATTGAAGCCGCTTCGTCCGGCAAAAGCGGCGAAGGCGCACACTACGGTATCCTTACCTTCATCCACAAGACGATCAATGGGCTGGCAATATGGGGAATATCGGGCATACTCGCGCTGGCGGGCTTCATCCCCTCTGAGGAGAATGTTTTTGTGGCGCAGCCCCAATCCGCCATCGACACGATCCACATCATCATCGCCATCGTGCCCATTGTACTGCTCGTCTTCGGCATCGTGGCGGCGGCACGCTTCGGGATCGGGCGGGACGGCCTGCGGAAGAACAGCCTGAAACCATCGGAAGGAGATGACGCATGATGGACATTACCGTACGCCGCATTGATAAATCGGAAATGGGGCGTTTCCTGCGCCTGCCCTTTCGGCTGTACAAAAGCGACCCGCATTGGGTACCGCCGCTGTTCTCCGAAATGAAGTCGATGCTCGACACGGAAAAGAATCACTTTCTCGGCGACAGCCGCCCGGCATATTTCATGGCCTTCCGGGGCAATCGAGCCGTCGCGCGCGTACTGGCGGGCTACAACAAACCCATGTCGGAGAAGACCGGCGTGCCCAACGGCTACTTTGCACTGTTTGAAGCGGCGGACGAGGAGAGCGGCCTCGCGGTACTAAACGCTGCCGCCGACTACTGCAAGTCCCTCGGCGCGGCTCGCTTCTTCGGACCGCAGTCCCCCACCAACGGCGAGGAAGAGCGCGCGCTGCTCATCGAGGGCTTCGGCTTTCCGCCGGTGCTGTACACCGCCTACAACCCGGAGTGGTATCAGAACGTGTTCATACGCTTCGGCATGGAGAAATCCAACGATTTGCTGGCCTTTCTTCTCGAAACCGACAAGCTGCCGCTCGACCGCTTCCGCAAAATCGTGCACTATGCCGAGCAGCGCTACGGCTTCCACGCGGACCGCATCGATATGAACCACCTGGAGGGTGAGCTGCGCGACATACAGCGCATACTTCAGGAAGCCGCCATCGACGAATGGGATACTGGCATCCCTTCGTGGGAACTCATCGAGCAAACGGCGGGCGCAATGAAGACGCTGGCCGATCCTGACTTCGTCTATATCGTACGCACCAACGAAGGCCGTCCTCTTGCTTTCGTCGTAAGCGTGCCCAATTATAACGAGGCGCTCATTCACATGAATGGGCGTATGCTGCCCTTTGGCGTATTCAAATTCCTGCGTTGGCGTAAACGTATCACTGGGCTGCGCATACTCATGCAGTTCTCCGTACGCGACTTTGAGGGCAAAGGCGCGGTTTCATCCGCTTACCTCGCCATCATGGAAAAAGCGATTCAGAAGGGCTACCGATGGGGCGAGGCCTCCACCATCGGAGAAGAAAACATCCGCTCACTGCAGGCCGTAGAGGGCGCAGGCGGTAAGGTCTACCGCCGCTATCGGTGGTTCGAAAAAGCGCTGTAACCGCAAATCGTGTGCCCCGCAGCCGCGGGGCTTTTAATTTGGACGCATATTGCATTTCATGTCGAAATATGGTACTGTTGGCTGGTGGCCAGTCCACAGTTCTATTTTCATCGTTACACCATATGAATATACGGGAGCGGTTATGGGCGTATCGTTTCACCGGCTGAACAACCTCAGCGTCAAGGAAAGCATACTCCGTGAGCTTGAAAGAAGCATACTTTCGGGCGACCTTCAGCCGGGTGACAGACTGCCGCCCGAGCGCGAGCTGGCCGCCGCCATGGGCGTCAGCCGCAGCCTCGTGAACCTCGCCATACTGGAAATGGAAAGCCGCGGCTTCGTGCGCATTGTACCCCGGCATGGCACCCTCGTCAACGATTACAAGAAGCAGGGAACGCCGCAGATGCTGCTGTCTCTGATGAACTTTGATTCGGACAAAATGGACTGGTCGTTGTTCGGCAACATGATGGATACGCGCAGTCTGCTGGAATGCGAGTGCACACGGCTGGCGGTGAAAAGCGCCACGGGCCCGGACATCGCGGCCATCCGAAGCGCGCTGTATGACATGGAACAGGCGCAAAACGCGGAAGCCTTTGTGGACGGGAATTTCCGCTTTCACCATGCCCTCACCGTAGCTTCGGGCAACGCGGTTTACGCCATGATCTTCAACTCCTTCGGGCACGCGCTACACTTCTTTATCCGTCAGTACTTCTCCGGCGACAGCCGCCGTGACGAGTCGCTGCACTCCCACCGGGCGCTGCTGGACGCGCTGGAACGCAGGGACGAAGCCGCCGCAATGGACGCCATCCGCCGTACGCTGAACGCGGGCATCGCCGTACTCTCCGATATTTTCAAGCCATAACTTTTCAAATATCACGAAAGGGTGTGGTCTGTTTTGAAAAACGCATACGACGTTGTCGTCATCGGCGCGGGCAACGGCGGTCTTTCCGCTGCCGCCACGATGGCCAAAAATGGCCTGAGTACGCTGCTCGTGGAGCAGCACAACCTTCCCGGAGGCTTCGCCACCAGCTTTACCCGAGGACGATTCGAATTCGAGCCGTCGCTGCACGAGCTGTGCGACGTGGGTTCGGCGGAAGAACCGGGCGAAGTGCGCCGCCTGCTGGGCGGCCTCGGAGTGCAGGTGGACTGGGTGCCCATACCGGAGGCGTACCGCGTGATCACCATCGCCGAGGACAGAGAAAACCTCGACGTCACGATGCCCTTTGGCGTCAAGGATTACATCGACGCGATGGAACGGTATGTACCCGGCAGCCGCCCTTCGATGGAGAAGTTCATCACGCTGTGCGAGGCCATCATGGATGCGCTTGCGTACATCGGGAAGTCCTCCGGCAAGGCCGATCCCAAGGTGATGATGAAGGAGCACCCGAATTTTCTGAAGTGCGGCGGATACAGCGTGGATCGCGTACTGAAGGCACTGCACATGCCGGCGAAGGCGCGCCGCATACTCAGCGCCTATTGGTGCTATCTCGGCGTGGACACCGATAGACTCAATTTCGCCATCTATGCGGCCATGGTCTACAAGTACCTGACGCGCGGGGCGTACATCCCGAGGCAGCGCTCACACGAGCTGTCCGCCGCGATGGACAAACGCATCCGCCAGTTGGGCGGCGACATCTGGTACAATACCCGCGCCGAAAAGATACTCATGAAGGACGGCCGGGTGACGGGCGTTGTCACAACGCACGGCGAGATTGCCTGTAAGCACGTCGTCGCGTGCTGCTCGCCCAACGCCGTCATCGGCTCCATGTTGGATCCGGACGACGTGCCGGAAAACGCGCGGCGCATGACCAACGCGCGCTCCTTCGGAGGGCGCGGCTTCGTGCTGTACCTGGGACTCAATCGCACCGCGGAACAGCTGGGACTGAAGGATTACAGCTACTTTATCTACGAGTCGCTCAATACGCGCAAGGAATATGCGCGCGCAAAAGGCTTCAGCGATCACCCCATGCAGGCCACCGTCTGCCTGAACGCGGCCAATCCCAGCTGCTCTCCCGAAGGAACGTGCATCATGAGCTTTACCACGCTCTATACCGAAGACGCATGGGGCGGCGTCAGCGCGGACGAATACGTCGCCCGAAAGCGCGATGTAGCGCAAAAACTTATCCGCGACTTTGAGGCGCATGTGGGCGTGCAGATTTCGCCTTACATCGAAGAGATTGAAATCGCAACCCCCGCGACGATGGCGCGCTACACGCTGAACCCGCAGGGGACGATATACGCCTATGAATGCAGCGACTGGGATACGATGCTCGCCCGGCTGATGATGCTGAAGGATGACAACGTGCTGCCAGGCATTCGCTTTGCGGGCGGCTACGGGCCGCGTGTATACGGCTACAGCTCCACCTACCTCAATGGCGAGCTGACCGCCAGGCTGACGATGGCGGATATGAAGGAGGCAGCAAAATGAAGCAGTTCAAATTTCACGTCAAGCCCATCGGCCTGTTCGACATGCTGCATTTCAAAAAACTCGTTCCGAACCGTGCGCGAAAATTCTCGGAGGCTTCGCCGGAAGCCGTAACCGCCCGCTACGGCGTCAACCGGCTGGCGGATGCGCTTCATCCTGCCGTACAGCAGGCAACGGTAACGGAGGTGATTTCACAGGGTGACCTTGCCAAAACATACATCCTCTCCGGAAAGAGCCTCGCGCCCTTCCGCGCGGGTCAGTACGTCTCCGTCCGGCTGAAGATTGGCGCCGCGGTGCTGACGCGGCCTTACTCCATTTCGAGCTCGCCGAAGCTGGCCGCGGAAGGCAAATACGCCATTACGGTGAAACGCACGGCAAACGGCTTTGCGGCGGACCGGATACTCTCTGAGTGGGCGGTGGGCACACCCGTAACGCTTTCCGGGCCGCAGGGTACGTTCTATTACGAGCCTCTGCGCGACGCGCGGCACGTGGTGGCGCTTGCGGGCGGCAGCGGCATTACGCCGTTCCTCTCTATGGCCTGCGCCATCCGCGACGGGCTGGAAGACTTCCGTATGACGCTGCTCTACGGCAGCTGCCGCGAGGACGATATCCTGTTCCGTCAGGAGCTGGACGGCATTGAAAAAGCGACCTGCGGCAAGGTAAAGGTGGTGCACGTGCTCTCCGAGGAGCAGCGCGAATGCTTCGAGCACGGCTTCATCACCGCGGATTTGATCCGCAAGCACGGCGGCGACGCACCGTTCAGCGTCTTCCTTTGCGGCCCGGCGGCGATGTACGCCTTCGCGGAGAAGGAACTCGCGAAGCTTGGACTGGAGCGCAAATTCATTCGGCGCGAGCTGCTTGCCGCGCCGTCCTCTCCCGCAGACATCACGGGCTATCCCGGCGACGCCGCGAAGGCGTATTCGCTGACTGTAACACGCTTCGGGGAGACAACAACGGTGCCGATGCGCGCATCCGAAGCGGTGCTGGCGGCGCTGGAGCGCGCGGGGGTTGAAGCTCCCTCACGCTGCCGCGGCGGCGAATGCGGCTGGTGCCGCGCGCGTCTCGATAAGGGCGAGATTTTTATCCCGCCGCAGCTTGAGGCGCGGCGCATGGCCGATATCGCCACAGGTCATATCCATCCCTGCTGTGCTTATCCGCTCTCCGACCTCGCCATCGAAATCTGGCCGGAATAGGAGGGCATCATGGCACAATACTGGTATCTGTTCGTACTGTGCGGGTGCGTACTCGAAGCTGTTTTCATCGGCTTTGAGTACGGCAAGCGCCCCATTCCCGCGGTGGTGCTGAAGGGCCTCGCCTCGGCGTTCTTCGTGCTGCTGGGCTTTGCGCTGCTCCCCGTATGTGAAGACGCGCGGTTTGCGCTGCTCGTTTCCGCGGGCCTCGTGCTGGGGGCGCTGGGCGACGTGCTGCTCAATATTCGCGTGTTGGCGGGCAAGGCGGCGCAAAAGGTATTCATGGCAGGCATCGCCGCCTTTCTGGCAGGCCATATACTCTACATCGCGGCCTTGCTGACGCGCGGTTCCGACGCGCTGTGGATAGGATTGCCCGCCTGCGCTGTGCTGTCCGTCGCGCTGCTGCCATTCTTCATACTGCGCCGAATCGAAGTGGAAGGCAAGCTGAAAAGCTTTGGCATTATCTACGTCGCGCTGGTGCTGCTGATGGCAGGCTGCGCGGGAGGACTGCTGGTGTTGCATCCCTATAACGAAGGGCATCTGCTGTTTACCATCGGCGCCGTGCTGTTTGCGCTGAGCGACGTCATTCTCATCTTCCATCTGTTTGGGAAAAAGAAGCACCGGGCATTCCGCGCGCTCAACCTGTCCGCCTACTACATCGGGCAGCTGCTGATCGCCGTCAGCCTGATGCGGCTGTAAGGAGGGCTGTATGAAACCGAAGATCAGGAAACCGCTGATAGCGCTCATCGTCTGCCTGCTTGTGATGACTGCGTCGATGAGCGCGGCGTATGCGCTCACGACGGACTTTGGACGCGTCGATGTATCGTCATGGAGCTTCGAGACGGACGAAGGCGTGATCGCAGGCAAGCTCTATGTGCCGGATACCGCCACGACGGAAACGCCTGCTCCCGCCGTACTGCTTATCCATGGGTATCAAAACGACAAAGACACCTCCAGCGCCTACGCTATTGAACTGGCGCGCAGAGGCATCGTGGCGCTTTGCATCGACGCATACGGCCACGGCGATACCACCACAGGGCTGAAGGCGCGCGGCTATACGCGCCACAAGCTGCCGGACTGGAACGTAACGGTCAGCGGCCCGGAGCGCTTTCTCATCATGATGAGCTTTTCCACGATGGACTTCTACACGCTGTCGGACGTTCAGGAAAGCGGTATGGACAGCTCGATGGGTGCGCGCGTTGCGTGGAAGGTGCTGGAGGCAATGCCTTTCGTCGACGCGGACAACATGGGTGTTACGGGACATTCCATGGGCACATGGGCAGCGTGGAGTGTCGCTGAGACCTACCAGAACCACAAGGCAGTGGTGCTGCAGTGCGGCGAGCTTTTCCCTTCCGGCTACTATGACAGCGAAAATATCCATTTCAATAATGTACTGCTGCTGCAGGCGAAAATCGAGGAGTTCACGGCGTTCACCGACTACACGCACTCCACCGACGGCCTGATGGAAACTGAGCTGCGCTACCACGAATTTGCCGGGCAGGACAGCCCCATCAGCTGGGATACGACCTACGGCAGCTTTGCGAACGGATCCGCGCGGCGCATCCAGCTGCTGGACACCAACCACCGGCTCACAACCGTATCGCACGAAGGCATCGCAACCGCGATGGGCTGGTTCTCGCAGGCCTTTGACCAAAACCCTGCAATCTCTCCGGATAACCAGATTGCCTTCTGGAAAGAGGCGCTCACACTCATCGGACTGCTCGCGGCGCTTGCGTCCACGCTGCCATTGCTGGTGCTGCTGACGAAAAGCAGATTCTTTGCCGCCGTGGCGCAGGCACTGCCCGACCGGCCCGAAACACGTCTGTCCCGCGGCAAGTGGTGGAAGGCTGCGCTCGTCGCCATACTCATCAGCGGCCTCTCGTATCCGTTCATTACACAGCTGGGCCATGGTCTTGTGCCGGTACCGGAAACCATATTCCGAATGACGGCGGGTAACGGTGTGATCACATGGTTCCTGTTCCTTGCGCTGGTGGCTATCTTCATGCTGCATTACTGGCGCAAGCGCGGCACGGGCAAGCGCATGGGTGTAACGCTGTACGACCTCGGCCTCGCAAGTGAAGAGCGGCCCGACAAGCTTCCATGGGGTGTGATTGGCAAATCAGCGCTGCTCGCACTCATACTGGTGGCGGCAGTGTATGGCTTCACCTGCGCGTTCTCCGCGCTTTATGGGCTGGACTTCCGGTTTGTCTGGCCGCTGCTGAGGCCCTACAGCGGCAGCCGCGCGTGGCAGCTTCTTGTTTACCTGCCCTTCTATCTTCTGTTCTTTCTCGTCAACGGCGGCGTGAAGCTGTACGGACAGATGCGCCAGAAGCCGCTGGCCTCGCCCGCAAAAACGCAGCTGGTCTGGTGGCTGCGCTGCATCGTGGTGATGCTGGGCGGGCTTTTCCTCGTGGCGCTGGTGGAATATGTCCCCTATTTTCTCGGCATCGGAGCGGGCATGGACCTTCTCCTTTCGAGCACGTTCGGAGGGCCGTTCATTTCGTTCTTAATCGTGATTATCCCGCAGTTCATACTGTTCTTCTTCCTTTCCACTTATGCCTACAGGCGAACAGGGCGCGTATACGTCGGCTCTTTCCTGCTTGCTCTGCTGGGTGCCTGGGCCATAACCGCCGGTTCCACTTTCATGTAAATACATCTCCTCACACAAAAATAAGCCGTACACAGGTACCGCCTGCGCCGACTTATTTTTATGCAGTCTGTTAACCGTTCGGGAAAAGCTGTTTCATATACTCATCCGAAAGATTGAAGTAATTCTGAAAATCCTCCACGATATACTCCCTACGCTCCGCAATGATTTCCCGGAGGCTTTTGATATCCTTCTGCCATTGGCTGGCCGACGAAGGATCGGGCCACTTGGCGGCAGTACGCGGAATCTCGTCCTCAATGGAGTCTACCAGCGCGTCAAAATGACTCAGCAGATTCTCCGTAGAAAGCGTGGTGTTCAGCACCTCGGCAAACCGCTCGATAAACTTCTGCTTCCACTCGTCATTGTGCACGAAACCGTTATACAGGTACATATACGTCTCGTGCTTCATACCGGTGGAATCCGCCTCCCGCCGGGTATATATCCCGCAGAAGAACGTGTCGAACAGGTCTATTGACTTACTGTTCATGCATATATCGAAGTCGTAGAATATGGGCCGCCATCGCATCGCGTCGTCCGTGGTGTGCGTGAATTTCTGATTGTAGGTGTCATAGCAGCCGAAATACAGCTCCGCGATCAGGTAATCCATGAAGTAATCCGGATCCGCGAGGCCGATGTATTCCTGATAGTTGATATCATTGTTCATGTTCTGCTGCGCCAGATAGTACAGATCCACGATGTCCCTGTCGGAACGGCCCGTTTCGATGTCGTATTTATTTCCGCGTATCATGACAACATTGTCGGTATCGATGCCATACCTCGCAGCGAAATAATCCTCGTTCTGATTTTCCTTAAACTCGTAGAGCCCCCAGTATGACCCGTTGATGTAAACCACCACAAACTTGGATTGCGCGTTGTCCACGTTCAGTCCGTTCACCGCCATGGATACGAATACGTCCTTCATCCGCGTGGGATCCTGCCACGCACCCATGTTGCGCAGACAGAGCGACTTGAAAGTGGTGATGTCATAGCCCTCGAAGAAAGGATACGTGATGGAGCTGCGGCCATATCCGCCGCGCAGATACAGGTTGATGGAACGCTGTTTCGCGGCTATCGTACCCGCCCCGGCTACCCGAAAGCCCGCGGGGAAGCTGACACCCAGCGTACCGTCCGCCTCGTAGTATTCCACATAGCCTTCACGTTCGCGTTTGTTGCTGCGCGTACTGCTGAACACGGTATTGAGATCGCTTTGCGTCATGGAAAGACAGACCACCGGCAGGGAATGTGTATCCCCGAAAATATAGGTGGCAACAGTCTCTTCGCTGGTAATCAGCCCATCGGCTATGGCAATGGCACGCACCGTCTGCGAGCCGGACACGGTGATGGGACCGGAATACCTGGACGAACTGGTCGTGGGCGTGGCACCATTCGTCGTGTAGTAGATGGCAGCACCCTCAGTACCCGCTGTCAGTTCCAGCGCAAACGATTCCTTGTGATAACCGCCCGTTACAGAAAACTGGGGCGCGGCGCAGTATCCGCTCAGCGTGTCGCTTCCATTGGCAGTGCCCGGCGTGGGTTGGCCAAAAAAGGCGACGCTTCTCTCGCCGCCCTCAGAAACTATTCCGCGTGATATACCCGGTCGAAGCACCCCGGTATTGAATTCATCCAGCAACAGTCCTTCGGCGCTGAACAGGTACAATTTCTCACCGCTCAGCGATATGGTCAATTCTCCCGAGCCGTCCGAGCCATCATACTCGTCTATCACCGCGTACCCTTCGGCCTTTATGTTAATATCCCCGATGGGCCACTTTTGCGTGTCGCTCTTGGAATCGGAAAGGCAGTATCCCGCAAGGCTGACGGAATTGGAAGAACCGTTGTACAGCTCCACCCAATCCGCGTCTCCCGAACGGGCCGCGCTGACACTGGAGACCTCGTTGATGGACACTCCCTCCGCTTCACCCGTGATGCTGGAAAGCTCTGCAAAGCCCTGCGTCGTGTTGGCGGCCATCGGTGTGGGCTGGTAGTAGTACTGCCATTGTCCGGCCTCCGAGAGCCCGTACGAAACGTTGTCCTTTTCCTCCGTCGGCAGCGTTATGGTCTGAACGGTCTGCGTATT
The DNA here is from genome assembly GCA_023460085.1 of Bacillota bacterium. Taxonomy (GTDB): domain Bacteria; phylum Bacillota; class Clostridia; order Christensenellales; family SZUA-584; genus JAEWCC01. The sequence continues at coordinate 222,840 of JAEWRI010000044.1, forward strand.
GAGATTCGTAAGGTAAAGCGCCGTATCCGCGCTGCCCAGCTTAAAGTTTGCGTGCAGCTCACCTTCCTTCTGGTCCTTGCCGGAAAGGTATACGACCGTATATGCCCCCGGGTCCAGGGTAATACCGGGCAGATTCCATTTCCACAAGCTTTCCGCATCGTCCGAAAGCGCGTAATCGGACAGCGTAACCGCCTGATCAGAGCCGTTGTACAGTTCTACCCAGGGACTGCGCTCACCATACTTATCGATGATAGAGAAGGTGTTGGCGCGCAGCAGCTCATTCATGTAAACATCGCCCCGGCCTTCCGTCAGCGCAAACTCTGTGGTGCTGAGTGAAACCGCGCTATTGGCCGCGCCAGGGGTGGGAACGGTATAATATACCGTACTCCCGTCCTCACCAGGACCTGCGGAAAGCCCCGGCAGTATCCCCGCATCCCATGTAATCTTATCGACGACAATGCCCAGAGCGTCCGTTATTGCAACGGTCGTTTCATCGCTGCCTATCTTGAACGGTACGGAATCGCTGTCTCCGTTATCGGCAAATTTGACGATAACATACTCCCCTGCATTGAGGGTCATAGTGGGCAGCTTGGCCTTCTTCAGGTTCGACAGGTTCTCCGTAATGTAGAAATCCGAGAGGGCAATGGGCACAGTGCCCGCATTGTAAAGCTCCACCCAGGCGTAGGGTTCGGTATTTGAAACGTTTTTGGGAAGCACCTCACTGATCTTCAGCGCAACGTTCTCTCCGCTGCGCAGTTCTTCCATCGTCGCAAAGGAAACCGTGGTGTTCTCTGCACCGGGCGTGGGTTGTATAAAATATCCGTAGCTTCCGTTTTCGCAAAAACCGTAGGAAATATCGGTATCCAGCGCGGACACTTCCAGATCCTGCAGCTTTCCGGAAGGCGATGACAGCGTGAGTGTCGTACCGTCCTTAGAGAGCTTGAATCCTGTGCAAAGCACATCCGGAATAGGCGCTTCGGTCGCTGTAGGCGAAACGCTCTGCGAAGCAGAGGCCGAGGCTTCCGCGGCGGCGGATTGCTCTAATTCTTCACTGGTTTGGATTGGCAGACAGCAATAGATGACCAAATAACTGTGCGCGGCGATATCAACCGCCGGGAAGGTATACCGGTTGCCGTTGGACTCCGCCAGTACGTAGTCTTCCAGATTGATGACCGCATTGGTTCCATTGTAAAGCTCTACCCAGTCCGGAGAACCATAGGTGCCGTCCTTGAGCGAATCCGAATTGGAACTGACAACTTCGGAAATATACAGCCCGCTGGAAGACGGGTTCGCGGACGCGGGATCGCTGCATCCCGCCAGCAGCAAAGCCACCGCCATTGTGATGCTTAAGCCTCTTTGAAGCCATTCGCCCGCTTTTCGCCCTGATAGGGTCCAGTGCGTTATCTTTTGCATTTGTCTTCGCCAATCCCCTGATCGCCATATTCGCGGTATATGTAAAATATCCGCTATTTTGCATTATATCATTACAGCGAGAAATATGGAATGCGTCAATTTTATTTTACTTTTTTGTAAGAAAGCAGACTAAAAAAAGCACCTCTGAATACGTTCACGTGATATCGCTCTGTTTTTTGAAAAGCGTATAAGCGGCAACGAAGCGCGGATTTTCCCCTGTGAACTCCAGGAAAAGTGAGATGCATCGCAGCGTCTCGCGGCTGATCGTATGCTCCATCTTCTCCGTGGCTTCCAGCCGGTGCGCATCCTCCACGCCCAGCATCTCTAAAAACCTGTCAATGATCTCATGTCTCAGGAGCAAATAATCCCCGATTCGCCTGCCCTCCTCATCGGGCACCAGAACGCCATACTTTTCGTACTTAATGAGCTTCATCTCTGCCAGCTTCTGAACCATGCGCGTAGCGGCAGGCGGTTGTACGTTAAGCGCGCCGGAAAGCTCACTTACACGCGTATACCCTTTTCCCTCGGAGAGCCTGCATATCATCTCGAGGTAATCCTCCGTAGACGCGGTGAGCTTCTCGTCCATACGGCTCATATACTGGCGGAACGTATAGAAATCTTTCACAGGCAACCTCCTATATGGTTATGTTTATTTTATCACCGCCGGAAAATGCACACTTCAACCGATACGGCATAATTTATAGCATGTTAACTTTGTTGCACGACGTTACAACCGAAAAATATGGGGGAAATACAACGTGCTTTTACTTAAGCCGCATTGTGATAAACGGCCTGCCCGGCGCTCGTCGGTAAAATACTGCATCGCACAGCTTCTGAAATTTCTGGGGCCCGCCTTCATCGTCAGCGTCGCGTACGTCGACCCGGGCAACTTCGCCACCAACATCAGCGGCGGCTCGACATACGGCTATACGCTGCTCTGGGTGCTGTTGGCCAGCAACCTCATCGCGGTGTTCCTGCAGATAAACTCCGCCAAACTGGGCATCGCCACGGGTAAAAACCTCTCCGTCATGTGTGGGGAGGTGTTCTCCCGGCCTGTAAACTGGGGGTTGTGGGTGATATCGGTCGTCGCGTCTATGGCAACCACCATGGCGGAATTTCTGGGCGGCGCACTGGGCTTTTACCTGCTTTTCGGAATACCGCTGCCGCTGGCAGGACTGCTGACGGCCGCCGTCACATTCGGCATCATCTACCTGCAACGCTTTGGCCAGAAAATTGTCGAAATTATCATCGCGGCGCTGATAGCCGTAATCTGTACGGCTTACGCAATTGAAATGTTTCTCGCACAGCCCGACTGGAGCGCGGTCGCACTGCACTCCATACTGCCCTCCCTGCCAGACGGGCAGGCCGTGCTGCTGGCGGCGGGGATGCTGGGCGCCACCGTCATGCCGCACGTCATCTTTCTGCACTCATCGCTCGTGCAGCACCGCAACGGTGCCACCTCGGTGCAGGGACGGCGGCACCATCTGAAGATGGAAAAAATAGATGTCGTCATTGCCATGAACATCGCCTTTGTCATCAACGCGGCTATGGTCATCGTATCCGCGGCAGTGTTCTTTCGGCAGGGGCTTTTCGTAGACTCCATCGAGCTCGCCCACCACTCTTTGGAACCGCTTTTAGGCCGCCTTTCAAGCGGTGCATTCGGCATCGCGCTGCTGGCCTCGGGCTTTTCGTCCTCCGCCGTGGGCGCCATGGCGGGCGAAACAGTAATGGACGGCTTCGTAAACCTGAAGATACCCGTCAACCTGCGGCGCGCCATCACGATGCTGCCCGCGCTCGTGGTGCTGCTGGTAGGCTTCAACCCGATGCAGGCGCTTATATTAAGCCAGGTGCTGCTAAGCTTCGCACTGCCCTTCGCAATTATTCCAATGCTGCTGATCACGGGCCGTAAGGATATCATGGGCCCTTTCGTCAACAAGCCTGTAACGCGCTGGATGGGCTGGGCCATCGCTGCCATAATCCTCGTACTCAACGTCGCGCTGCTCTGTCTTACGTTTTCGGGCAGCGTAGGGTAGCGCTGCTCCCGCATCCGATTTACTATGGCAAATAAAAACCCGGCTGCATTATGAAGTGACCCCTAAAAGTTAGACAAATATTTATTTAAGTAGTCGATAGGGCTTGCTGCCTATGAACAACGGGCGGTAAGCCCTTTAGCTTTGCCTTAATGCGGCGATTATTGTAGTAGTCAAGAT
>JAEWRI010000045.1 GCA_023460085.1 Bacillota bacterium
CAAACTTTCGTTTGCCCGGGCTCCTCTTCACAAATCTAGCGTTCTAAAGTATAGTGCTGATTCAGTTTTCAAGGTTCTCCTCCCGCCGTCCTTGCGAACCGCGGACTTGTATATTAACAAACCATTCTCGGTTTGTCAACACCGAATTTTGAAACTTTTCTCTGCCCCTGCTCTCTTCCGGTAACCATACAGCTCGCGGCAGAAATGCCTGTTTCAATACCTTTTTCAGTTTCCCAAAGTTCTCATTGCGCGCCTTTTTGTGGCGCTCAACCATAGTAACAAAACCCCTTCTCTTTGTCAATCGGTTTTTCGGGAAATTTAAGAATGAAATTATAAAAAACCAACGACATTCATATTCCCCGCGAAAGACTTCTCATTCATTGCTTCGATTGCCTTGCTTTGCTCTATTTTTGCCTTTCCATCTGCAGTTTCATACCCGCAAAAATGATGCGATTCCTCCGTTGACAGCGCAACGCTTCGTTCTGTAGAATCAGTGTGGCATGACTGATTTGCCGGAAAGGCGGAGACGATGCAGGCAAAGCATAAAGGCAGGAGCGTGCGGCGCTCTCAGGGCAGTGCTTCAAAGCGCAGGCAGCTCACCCAAAAACAGCTCATATTAACACTCCTTATTCTATTCATTTGTGCGGCACTTTTCTACATTCTGCTTACAGAAATTGATGCGCCGGAACCTGCTGCGCAAAACGGCAGCGCTACCCTCAGCGTGCTGGTTATCGATGTGGGCCAGGGAGACAGCATACTCGTTACCATGAGCACCGGCGAGGTGATGCTGATAGACGCGGGCGAATCCGATTCTGTTGCCGCCATCCACGAGGAGCTGGACGAGCGCAACATTGATACCATCGACATCCTCGTCGCCACGCACCCGCACGCCGACCACATCGGGGGTATGCAGAACATCATTGAAAATTACAGCATTGGCGCGATATACATGCCGGACGAGACGAGCACCTCCCGGGTGTATCGCAACCTCATGGACGCCGTCGAGGCCCGAAGCATCCCCGTCGTCGAAGCGTATGCGGGCGAACAGTTCTCCCTCGGCGCGGCCCAATGCACCATCGTCTCTCCCGGCCAGGAAGACGATAACGACGCCAACAATGAAAGCGTCGTGATATTCCTCGACTATCTTGATACGGAATGTCTGTTCACCGGAGATATGGAGGAATCCGCCGAGAAGGAAGTGCTGGCCGGTGGGTATTATATCGATGCGGATATACTGAAACTCGGGCATCATGGGTCTTCCACCAGCACAGGCGAGGAATTTTTCGACGCGGTATCTCCGGAATATGCCGTGATTAGCTGCGGGAAAGATAATTCCTACGGTCATCCTCACGAAGAGACGCTCGACTTGCTTGCCGAAAACGGGATTACCCCCTACCGCACTGATATCTCGGGTGACATATTGTTCGTTTCTGACGGTCATACCATACAGGTCACCACCGGCGGCTGAACCTCCGGCGGACAGAAAAAAGGCCGGGGGACCGGCCTTTTGTTATATTGCCCGTTCAGCTCATGTTGTTGAGATCGCCTACGGTCACAGAAGCCTCATGCTCTCTGCCGTCGCGCCATACCGTCAGACTCAGTTTTTCGCCTACGGCGTGCCCGCGTATAATGTCCGTCAGTTCCTCCACGGTCTTTACAATTTTGCCGTCCGCTTTGATGATGATATCGTTGGCCATGATGCCCGCCAGTGCCGCGGGACCACCCTCCGTCACAGACACCACCGTAACGCCTTCCGGCGAACCGCTCGGGTTGTATTCGTTATACTCGTCCACAAGACACGATATGCCGATACCGGGGCGCTCCACACTGCCATTGCGCATCAATTCCTCGATAACCGGCTTAGCCGTGTTGATGGGTATCGCGTAACCGATACCTTCCGCGGATATGGTTTGCCCGTACTCGTCGATGCCGGCCACCGTATCCTTGAGCGTATTGATGCCGATAACTTCACCGCTCATATCGATCAGCGGGCCGCCGCTGTTGCCCGGATTGATGGCTGCGTCAGTCTGAATGTACTCCTGCGTATATCCGTCCTCGTTGGTGATGTCCTGATGGAGCCCGCTTACAATGCCCGAAGTAACCGTACCATAGCCCTGCCCCAGTGCGTTGCCGATAGCAACTACTTCCTCTCCCACGCGCAGCGTATCAGAATCTCCCAGCGCCACTGCCGTCAAATCCTTCGCGTCAATTTTGATGACCGCAACGTCCGTTGCTTCGTCTCCGCCGACCACGCCCGCCTTATACTCGGTGCCGTCGCTCATTTTGACCACAACGTTATAGCTTCCCCGCTCTGCAACCACGTGATTGTTGGTTACAATGTACCCGTCTGCAGTAATGATGAAGCCGGTTCCCTGCGCGTCATAATCGTCCGGCACACTGGGATCGTCTATTCGCACCACCACCACCGACGGACTGATTGCAGCCACAATCTGTACGATGGGGCTGTCGCCACCGCTGATACTGGGCGTGTCCCCGCCGATTTGAGGGTCGTTTGTGGTCAGCGCGCTGTCGGGCGTCGCGTTGGGCTTCTCACTCGTCTGCGTGGCCGGAGTAGCCGTAGGCTCCGCCGCCGCCACTTCTGATTCTCTGCCTGCACCAAAGTCCGGAGAAAGCACGTATACACCGATAGCGCTTCCGATGATCAGGCACAGGACCATGAAGATGGCGATCAGCGCACGCCGCAGGCCCTTCCTTTCCGGCGGCTTGCCGCCTGGTGCCCCGCCGTATGGATTATATGGGTTATAATAATAGCCACCCGGTTGATCCGAGCCATACTGGTACGTATAGGGCTGCCCGTTATTATTTCTGTTATCGTTGGTTTCCATTCCACCCACCCTTTCCTTCTATACCTGTATTTTATAGTAAGAATTTGAACAAATAACAAACAAGGAGTAAATATTGCGTTACACCTTCCCGCTCCGATTCGGGAAGGCCTGTGTGAGCGAGAATGTAAATGTTGTCCCTTCGCCCGGCGCGGACTTCAGCCATATTTTCTCCCCATGCTGCGCAACGATGCGTTTGACGAGATGCAGCCCGATACCCGCACCCGGTTTGCTGCGGCTGTGTGATTTATCCACCTTGTAAAACCGCTCAAAAACGCTGGGCTGCTCGTCCTCGGGAATCCCTTCCCCGGTATCCGCGATGTTGACGAGTATCTTATTGTCCAGCCGTTCCGTCCATAAGCTGAGCAGCCCACCCTCGTAAGAAAACTTTACGGCATTGTCAATGAGGTTGGTCAGCACCTGAGACATCCTGTCCTCGTCCGCCCAAACCATGGTCTTGTCCTCGTCCAGCCGGATATCCACCTCCAGCTTCTTCGCCTCTATCTGCTGCTCGAACATCAGCAGGCAGCGCCGCAGCAGCTCATTAATGTCGAACTCGGAAAACTCCATCGGGAATTTGCCGGACTCAATTTTAGCCAGATTCAAAAAGTCGCTGATCATCGTGCTCATGCGTTTGGTTTCGCCCAGCACAATTTCGAGGTACCTGGTTCTGTCCTGCTCGTCGATAGCACCGTCCAATATGCCCTGAATAAAACCCTGTACCGCCGCCAGCGGCGTGCGCAGCTCGTGAGACACATTGGCGATGAATGTGTTTCGCAGACCGTCCTGCAGCTTCAGTTCTTCCGCCATACGATTGAACGATACCGCAAGCTCTCCGATTTCGTCGCTCGTCGTCGGTTTGACGCGAAAATCAAGGTTGCCCCGCGCCAGTTCCCGCGAAGCATGAGAGATGTCGCGTATCGGTTTCACAATGTGCCGCGACAGCACGGAAACGAGCACCGCCGCAAAGGCCACGGAGATCAGCAGCGGAAAGAACACCTGCCGGAATATAGAGTTCAGCGCGGCGCCGGCCTCGCTCACCTCTTTATGAACGACGATGGCACCCGCAAACATATTGTTGATCTCCAGCGGTATTTCAATGGTCATTACAGAGCTGTTGAAGGTTTCGTCCATGTTGGAAACCTGCTTGGCAGCGACCCCATCACGTGCCAGCGTATAGAACCGCCGTATGCTTTCCGAGGAAGACGCTTCTTCAACGTTGCCTTTACCTTCCGGATCGAAGATTTTATCAATCATCCCCATCTTCACGATCCAGATTATGGTGTGCTCACTCGATGCCTTCTGCATCATTTTATCGTAAAGATCGTCCTGTGTGACAGCTCCGTTATAGTAGTCCTCGTACCAGCCGTTAATCTCCTGCGCGTTGGCAATCATATCGCTCATCTGGGAGTTGAAATACTCGCTTTTCAGGTTCTCAAAGAAAATACCGCCCACCAGCGTGAACGCTATCACGATGATCAGCAGGTATACAGAGAGCATGCGCCAGAAAAGCGATTTCCTCATCAGCGAACCTCAAATTTATATCCGACGCCCCAAACGGTCTTGATCTCCCAGGGATTTCCTTCGTCGCAGAGCTTTTTGCGAAGGCGCTTCACATGCACGTCCACCGTGCGCGAATCGCCGAAGAATTCAAAATCCCACACCTGCTGCAGCAGCTGCTCGCGCGTGAATACCTTGTTGGGATGTGACGCGAGAAAATACAACAGTTCAATCTCCTTGGGCGGCATCTCGACGACCTCGCCTTTGTATAGCACGGTGTAATTGGAAATGTTGATGGTCAGGCCTTCGTAGGAGATCTCTTTCTCCTCTTCCTCCTGCTTGCCCGCGCGGCGCGAAACCGCTTTAACGCGCGCAATGAACTCCTTCGTATCGAAGGGCTTCACAATGTAATCATCCGCGCCCAGTTCCAGCCCCAGCACCTTGTCGAAGGTCTCACCCTTGGCGGTAAGCATGATAACCGGAACGGAGGAGGTCTTACGGATGTGCTTCAGCACTTCCCATCCGTCCTTGCGCGGCATCATGATATCCAGAACCACCAGAGAGGGCGTATCGCGTTCGAACTCATCGATACCCGCCTGCCCGTCGTGGGCGAGCGTCACCTTGTAGCCTTCCTTCTGCAGATAAAGCTTAATGACCTCGCAGATGTTTTTGTCGTCGTCGACGACTAGTATACTCTTGGACATGCTTTCACCTCTCCGATACGGATTTGATGCGGTTTACCTGCATTATAGTCCAATTATTAGGGAAGAAAAATACCGCGCTCCCTACTTTTCACCGAATATTCATAATTGTTTCATACTTCAATGACTTCTATGCCATTCCTTTTCAGCAGCGCTGCTGTCACACCGTCGCCGTCGCGCAGCACGCCGGAAAAGGTGCCGTCGTAGATACGCCCGCAGCCGCAGGAGGGACTTTTGGATTTAAGGTAAGCCCGTTCCGCGCCGCAGCGCCGGGCGGCCTCCAGCGTCCTCTGGGCGCCTTGCAGGTACTCCGCCGTCCTGTCGGAACCATCCTCCCCCATCACGCGCGTGCGGCCTTCCAAGACGTCCCCGCCATCTCCGTTGGCGATTTCGGACGGGCAGCGCGGAATAGGCATGCCCGCGAGGCACTCGGGGCAAACCGCTTTCAACTCCCCTGCGTCATACTGCTTTCTGATCTCCGCGTTTTCCCGTGCTTCGCCGTCGTAGCGGCATTTACTTCCTGTCAGGCACGCGCTGCAGATATCCATGTCCCCTCCTACTTCGCCTTCAGCGTCACCACCGTCACGCCGTCTTCACCCTCGCCGTAGATTCCGCGGCGGAATCCCTCCACATGAGCATGGGATTTCAGAAAACTGCGCAGCCCGGTGCGCAGCACGCCCGTCCCTTTGCCGTGGATCACCATCACTTCAGTCTGCCCCGAGAGATACGCTTCATCGAGATACCGATCCGTCTCCATTTCCGCCTCGTCCAGCGTCATGCCGCGCACATCGATGCTCATGCTCACCGGCTTGTCCACGCGCTGCACGCGTCCCAACCGCTGCGGCTGCTTCTCCGGCAGCGCGCGCTCCACCTCAGAGAGCGCCACCGTGAGCTTCAGTGCCCCGGCCTGAATGTATACCTTGCCGTCGCGCGGGGCTTTAAGCACCGTTGCCGCCACGCCGTTTTCGATGATCCGCACGGTATCGCCTTCGGAAAGCTGCTCCGGCGTAAGATCGCTCTTCCGTGTCTGCTTCTTTCGCAGGGCACCTGCCTTCTCTCCAATTTTATCGGAGAGCGCTTTGCGCGCAGCGTTGATGTCTTCCTGCCGCGCGCTCTGCGCCCGCTTCAGCTCCGTAATTACGCGCTCCGCCTCGTCGCGTGCCTCCTTAAGAATTTGCAACGCCTTTTCGTTGGCATCCCCCACGATTTTCTGCGCCTTCTCCTGCGCCTTCGTCAGCTCCGTATCCGACTTATCCTTAAAGGACTGCGCGGTGCGCCGAAAGTTTTCGGCCTGCTCCTCTTTGCGCTGTGCCAGTTCACGCTGGCGCTGCGCCTCGCTGATGAGCTGCTCGAACTTGACGGTTTCCTCGCTCATGTGCTCCTTCGCGCGCAGAATGATGGCATCGTCCAGCCCCAGTTTTTTCGAGATTTCAAACGCGTTGGATACCCCCGGCACGCCCATGATCAGCCGGTATGTCGGCGACAGCGTTTGTACATTGAACTCCATACAGGCGTTCTCGTAGGCCCCGCTCGCCATGGCAAACGCCTTGATTTCACTGTAATGCGTCGTCGCGAGCACACGGCAGCCGCGCGATGCCAGCGTCTCGAGAATGGCCATTGCCAGCGCTGCGCCCTCCGCCGGGTCGGTGCCCGCGCCCAGCTCGTCCAGCAGCACCAGAGAATGGGCGTCGGCATGCTTTGTAATCAGCGTAATGTTGCGCATGTGAGACGAAAACGTGGACAGGCTCTGCTCGATGCTTTGCTCGTCGCCGATGTCAGCGTACAGCCCGGACAGCACCGGCAGCTTCGTCCCGCCATCCGCGGGGACGAACAGGCCGCACTGCGCCATGAGCACCAAAAGCCCGGTGAGCTTCAGCGTCACCGTCTTGCCGCCCGTGTTGGGGCCGGTAATAATGAGACCGCTGCGGCCTTCGTCCAGGCTCAGAGACACGGGGACCACCTTTTTGGGATCGATCAGCGGGTGACGTCCATTGCGGATCTCAATACGCCCATCCCGCGTCAGCGCAGGCGGCGACGCCTTCATCGCCGACGCCAGGGACGCGCGGGCAAATATGAGATCCAGCGCCGTCAGTGTCTCCAGATCATCTTTCAGCGCGTGCCAGTCGCCGCGCAGCCTTTCAGAGAAAACGTGCAGTATGCGCTCGATCTCCGCGCGTTCGGCCATTTCCAGCTCCCGCAGGCGGTTGTTGGCTTCCACAACCTCCATTGGCTCAATAAACAGCGTCTGCCCGCTGCCGGACTGATCGTGTACAAGCCCCTTCACATTGCGCCGGTGTTCGGCCTTGACGGGCACTACATAGCGCCCGCTGCGCATCGTGACGATGGCATCCTGCAGGTGCTCCTTATGCTGCGCGGAGCGAATCATATCGTTCAGCTTTTCGCGGATACCGTCGTTTTCGCGAATCATGCGGCGGCGGATGCTCGCCAGCTCCGGTGAAGCGCTGTCTGCCAACTCATCTTCGCTGACAATGGCGTTATCGATATCCGCAATGAGCGCATCGGTATAGAACAGCGTCTGTGCCATATCAAACAGCGTGTTCGGTCCGTCCTCGCTGCGCTCGATTCCCTTGCGTGCGCGACGCGCCGCTTTCAGAACGCTCAGCACGCGCAACAGCTCCCGGCAGCCGATGTCCGCGCCCGCCTTCAGCCGCGCTATCTCCCCCGCGATATCAGAAAACCCGCCCATCGGGCTTGCCGCGGCGCGCATCAGCACGCTTTCGGCCTCCAGCGTTTCCGCCTGCAAACGCTCTACCTGCCGATAGTCCGTGCTGGGCATTATCCCAAGCGCCCGTTGCTTCCCCGGCTCCGACAGCGCGCGCTCCGCCAGCCGTTCACGGATTTTATCAAATTCGAGTTTCGTCAGTACTTTCTCGTTCATATGCCTTATCCCTGTTTTAATCTTCCTCATCATAACACGTTCCGCGCGTCCTGAAAAGCGCACCGTCCATACGCCTTCCCAAGTAACAAAAAATATAACCCCGTGCACGGCACAATAAAAGGAGCCGGTGAAGGCTCCCTGTGTGTATATAGTGAAGCTTGCCCTTACAGCCAGCTCGGCACCCTGTCGTTTTCGACCAGCTGCTCATAGGTTTGCCGCTGCAGCATCAGCTCCGCGCGGCCGTCCTTTACGAGCACGATGGCGGGCATGGGCAGCTTGTTATAGTTGCTGGCCATGGAATAATGATACGCGCCGGTTGTGAACACGGCCAGCACGTCGCCTGCCTTGGGTTCGGGCAGTTCCGCGTTCCAAATCAGCATGTCGCCACTCTCGCAAGTGCGCCCCGCGATGGAAACCACCTGCGTGTCGGGCTCATTCATGCGGCCCGCCAGCGCGCAGGTATACTCCGCTTGATACAGTGCCACGCGCGGGTTGTCCGCCATGCCGCCGTCCACGCTGACATAGGTGCGGATACCGGGCACTTCTTTGATATCGCCCACGGTGTAAAGCGTCGTGCCGGCTTCGCCCACGATGGAGCGGCCCGGCTCTATGGCAAACACAGGCGTATCGATCCCCTTCTCCGCACAAAGCCTCTCCAACTCCTCATGCATCGCGTGTACGTATTCCTCCGGGCGCAGCGGCTTATCCGCCGATAGGTAATGAACACCGTATCCTCCGCCGAAATTGATCTCCGTGAAGGAAAACCCGGTTTCGCGCCGTACATCCAGCAGAAAGTTCAGCATTACGTCCACCGTATCGCGGAAGGGCGTCAGCTCGAAAATCTGCGATCCGATATGACAGTGCATGCCCACGAGGTTGATACCCGGTTTGCCGAGTATCTCCTTGACGATGCGCATGGCCTCGCCGTCCGGAATGCCAAATCCAAATTTGGAATCCATCTGACCGGTCTTGATGTATTCATGCGTGTGCGCTTCGATGCCGGGTTTCAAACGCACCGACACGTCCTGCACGCGTCCCATCTGCTGTGCCAGCCGCGATATCATATCGATCTCGCTGATGCTGTCAATGACGATGTGTCCGATCCCGGCCTCCACCGCCATGCGCAAATCCGGCAGCGTCTTGACGTTGCCGTGCAGGTATATCTTTGCCGGGTCGAAGCCCGCCCTCAGCGCGATAAAAAGCTCTCCTCCGGACGCGACATCCAATCCCATTCCTTCGCTCTGCACGATTTTGCACATCGCGGTATTCAAAAACGCCTTGCCCGCAAACATCACTTTGCCGCCGCCCGCGTATTTACCGATCTCTTCCACATAGCCGCGGCAGACGCTCCGGACGGTATCCTCCTCCATGATGTAGAGCGGCGTGCCGAATTCCTCCGCCAGCGCCACCGCGTCGCAGCCGCCCAGCACAAGATGTCCTTTTTCGTTTACGTCCAGCTTCTTCCAGTGTCTCATGTCATGCCTTTCAAAAATATATGGTAGCATAGTAACATACGCACTTCAGCGGTGTCAACGGAACGCATAAATGAATTCCATGTCAGAAATCCGCTTGCCTGTGAACGCAATATTCCCTTATAGTGATAGTATACCTTAAAACGCAAGACAGGAGATAAATTTATGCAGCCGCAATTGTTTGACATCAACGGAAACGTCCTGTACGCGATACTTGCCGATTTAAGCAGTAAGCGGCCTTTCTTCTATTCAGAAATGGACTTTCAGTTTTGCCTGGGCTGGGCATTGCAAGAAGAATATAATAAGGAAGTCATATTCGAAAAGCGGTTCGATCTCCCTGCCGGGCAGGCAGGCAATACGCAAAGGCAGTATATCGACATCATTCTTCGGGACGGAGAGCACTTCATCCCCATAGAACTGAAATACAAGACCAAAAAGGCAGTCGTCAGGGAAAAGGATGGCCGGGATTACACGCTGCTGGATCAAAGCGCTCAGGATCTCGGGTGCTACCATTTTGTCAGAGACATCGCCAGAATCGAGGGCATGAAACGGGAGCCCGGATTTATCCGCGGTTTCACAATCATACTGACCAATGATCCGTATTATTATGAACCGGGCGGCAAGCGAAATCCCTCCTACGAAGACTTCCTGCTGTACGAATCCACGAAAACGAGGCTTCTTCACGGCAGTCTGGTCTGGAAGGAAAGGGAGGACAGGTATCCTGCCATAACACTCGGTGGTGCCTATCCCATATCCTCCGGAAGCTGGCGCGTCTACTCGGAGTCGCCGCAGTTTCGATACCTTCTGTTTGAGATCGCGTAATTCCACCGCGCCAGGATCGTGCAGATAAGCTTATACGATATTTGAATGAGGTGACGGCATGCAGTTTCTCAAGAATTTTTTCCAGGTTGGCGGCAGTCTGAACGGCATTACCCACTGCAGTGATTACGATGATGCCGCAGATTGGTCCGACTGCAACGTATACGCGCTTAAAACCAACGAAGGGCTGATACTGTTTGACTCGGGCAATGGAGAAACGCTGAGTCAGATCTTCATGAATCTGGAATACTGGTCGCTGGATCCCAATTCCATCGCAGCCTGCCTCGTCACCCATCCCCACCTGGACCATGCAGGAGGATGCCACGAACTGAATCGCCGAGGCGTTAAAGTATACGCCCATGAATATACGGCGGACGCAATGGCCTCCGGAGACGAGCGCTGCTGCGGATACCTGTATCACAAGCCGTTTATCCCCTGCAATACGGACGTACTGCTCAAGGACGGCGATATCACAACCATCTGCGGAATTGAAATCGAGGCGCTGCACCTCCCTGGCCATACCATGGGCTGTACCGCTTATCGGTTTCACCAAGAGGGGAAAGAGATCCTTGTGAGCGGAGACGTCATCGGTACCCTGCTGAGCGGCTTTTTTGGCTGGAACGGCTCCTTCGACTTTGACAAGAAAGCGTACCTTAGCACTCTTGCACGCCTCGCACAATATAGGCCCGACATCATGCTGCCGGGCCATGGCCTCATCTATTATGGCAATCCTCAGAGCCGTGTGGAATCCGCGCTGAATCACGCGCTGATGGAGTGGCGGTAAAACACTGAGGTTGAGAGCTTGTACGTCTCTCTGAAAACGCCGCAGTGCGGCATTTTCCTTATACTCGCTTCGAATACCCCTCGGATAACTCAAAAGCCACCCGTATAGGGTGGCTTTTGAGTTTGGTGTGCCCGAGGGGATTCGAACCCATGACCTTTTGATTCGTAGTCAAACACTCTATCCAGCTGAGCTACGGGCACATGTTTCGCTTTACGACGCTTAGATATTCTAATACAAACACTAACCGATGTCAACAAACGGATTCAATTTTAGGCTCATAACTTTTGGGGCTAAAGCATCCTTAATAATTCGGAATTTAGACATTCCGTGCATGATAATGCCTCCTGCCGGAGGAATGGCAGAAGGCATTATCATGGGACGTTCTTAATTACACTCGGCTATGAGCGAACCGGCGAGCTCCTCCATGAAGAACAAGCGCCCGGGCAGTGTCGGCATAAAAGAGGACGGAACCCATATATCCGGCCCGTATTGCAGCGTGACCTTCAGCGATACGCCCTGCCATTGCATGCCGCGGCCAAATATGCCGTCACAGCCTCCGACGACCTTATCGGACTTCAGGAACAGTCCCGGGCCAATCGTATTGGCGGTAGCGGGAACAAGCGTATACCGGCTCTTGAAGCTTGTCAGCGCGTTCTGTTCTATTGTAAGCGGATGAAGCTTTGCCCCAAGGCGATGCGTCGGACACCTCCACGCCGATTCCGAGGCAAACTCCGCGGCGAAGTGAGGCTCCCAGAAGGCACCGGACTCCATACCGGGCTTGGCGAGATTCTGGGTGGACTGCCCGCACGCATACACCTGTCTGATTTTACCCGCATCCTCGACCCGTTGCGGTGGAACGGATATAACCGAAAAGGAGGGTGCGATGAAAAACTTACTCGACATGAGCGGAAAGCGGGCGGTGGTCACCGGCGCGCGGCAGGGCCTCGGAAAGGTGTTCGCCGAAGCGCTCGCAGGAGCGGGCGCGGAGATATGTCTGATGGCGCGCAACGTTTCCGCACTGGAAGAGGCTGCGGCAGAAATCCATCAGAAAACCCACGCCAAGTGCCTCATCTGCCCCATCGACGTGACGGATGAAGCCAGCGTGGAGCATGCGGCAGCGTTTGTCGGCGAGCAAATGGGCGGTCTGGACAACCTGATCAATAACGCCGCGGTGGGCCGCGGCAGCACCCCGCTGCAGGACGTTTCGCCGGAGGAATGGAACGGCGCCATCAGCACCAACCTCACCGGCACCTTCCTCGCGATGAAGTATTTCGGCAGAATTATGATAGCGCAGCGCTCCGGCAGAATCATCAACCTCACGTCGCTCGCCATGCGCACGGTACTCTACGGCGTTTATACCGGCGCATACGATTGCTCCAAGGCGGGCATCGAGTGTCTGACGCGCTGTATGGCGGCGGAGTGGGCGCAATATAACATCCGCATCAACGCAATCTCTCCGGGTCTCTTCCTCACCGATATCAACCGGCAGTTCAGCAAGGAAAACAAGGGCTTCTATGACGCCATTACGGAGAAGATACCGCTTCAGCGCTGGGGCGATCCGGAGGAAATCGGCGCGCTTGCGCTTTACCTGTGTTCCGACACCGCCGATTACGTCACCGGCGCGGATTTCCACATTGACGGCGGCTACGCGCTATGGTAGTTCCGGAGTCGGCTGCCGCTCCGGCGGCAGCCGAAATCCGCAGTCTGTACAGACGCCATCCGTATCCAGCCTGCGTCCGCACCGGCACACGCGACCGATG
This sequence comes from Bacillota bacterium, assembly GCA_023460085.1. GTDB lineage: Bacteria > Bacillota > Clostridia > Christensenellales > SZUA-584 > JAEWCC01. The sequence goes on from JAEWRI010000045.1 coordinate 12,779, forward strand.
ACGCGCGCGGGGTTCCCCACCACCAGCGCATAGGACGGCACATCCTTCGGAACTACCGCCCCCGCGCCTACCATGGCGTATTCGCCAATCGTCACGCCACAGACAATGACCGCCCCCGCGCCGACGCTCGCGCCTTTTTTGACGCGGGTTTCGGTGACCTGCCAATGCGCGTTGAACGCGCGGGGATACATGTCGTTTGTAAACGTCATGGACGGCCCCAGAAACACGTCGTCTTCCACCGTGACACCCGCGTATACGCTGACATTGTTCTGAACCTTAACGCCGCTGCCCATCGTGACGCCCGCGTCGATATATACGTTTTTCCCCAGTATGCAGCCCGCGCCGACGTGTGCGCCTTCACGCACCTGCGCGTGGTTCCATATCTTCGTCCCGTCGCCGATGACGGCCCTTTCACTGACTTCCGCCGTAGGATGAATCGTTATGCTCATTGACCGCCTCCCGGCTTCAGCCCTTCCATGATCCGTTCGCATATTTCCAACGCGCGTTTTGCGCTCTCTCCGTCAGTCTGCGGTCTGGAGCCCGAAGCGACACATTCGGCAAAGTGCGTCAGTTCCGCACGAAGCGGCTCCGCCATGGGTACATACACCTTTTCCGAGATGTTCTCCTGCCGATAGCTCATCCCCTGCTCCGGAAGAAACCGCGTCTGCCGCATGATGTCTATCGAACGGTTCAGCAAATCCGCCGCGACATAGGCGTTTTGCGCCGTCACCTCCAGCCTGCGCACCTTGGATTCGGTGATGCGGCTGGCGGTCAAATCCGCAAGCATACTGTTTTCAAACAGCAGATGCGTCTGCACATGATCGGGCTTATCGGAATACACCCGCAGCCCTTGGCTGGAAACATGCAGCAAAGGCGATTGCACCAGCGCGCAGAGCATATCGATATCGTGTATCATGAGATCCTGCACAACGCTTGCGTCGCTCACCCGGGGATCGAAGGGACTCAGGCGGCGAAAGCTCAGCGTGAATATGCGCTCGTCGCGCAGCACTTTGATCAGCTCTCCGAACACGGGATTGAAGCGTTCGATATGGCCCACCATCAGCGTAACACCCGCTGTTGCGCACGCGTCGATGATCCGCTGCGCGTCCTGCGTATTCAGCGCAATGGGCTTCTCCACCAGCACATGACAGCCCGCCTGCGCGGCGCGCACCGCAATCTCGCAGTGCAGCGAGGAGGGTGCGGCAATGCTCACCGCGTCCGTCGATTTCAGCAGCGTATCCAAATCATCAAAGGCGCGCGTCCCGAAAGCGTCCGCCGCCTGCTTCCCGTTCTCGGCGTCGGCGTCATAGAGCCCCGTCAGCTGAAAAGCGGGTATCCCGCTGATGACGCGCAGATGGTTTTTCCCCATGCTGCCCGCGCCGATAACCCCCATCCATAGCTTACTCATCGGCCGCCTCCACAATCGCGCTGACAATTCGCTCCCTCTCCGCGTCCGTAAGGTACGGGTGCGCCGGGATGCTCAGCACCGTCTCACTGAGCGCCTCACATACAGGCAGGGCGCCCTTCGAATAACCCAGGCCTTCATACGCGATGGAAAGGTGTATCGGCACGGGATAATAGATCATGACGGGAATGCCCTGCTCTCTTAGGTGACCCGCGATGATGTCGCGCTGCCGTAAGTCCCGGGCGCGCAGCGTGTACTGTGCCCAGCAACTGATGTACCCTTCAGGCTCTCCGGGCGTGCGCAGTACACCGTCCAGCGCCGCCGTGTACGCATGCGCAATGCGGCGCCTTGCGTCGAGCTCCGCATCCAGCACATCCAGCTTGCATAAGAGCACCGCCGCCTGCAGCGTATCCAGGCGTCCGTTCATGCCGACGCGCACATTGTCGTATCGGTCCGCTCCTTTGCCGTGCTCACGCAGCGAAGCCATGCGCGCCGCCAACGCGTCATCGTCCGTGAACACCGCGCCGCCGTCGCCATAACAGCCCAGCGGCTTTGCCGGAAAGAAGGAGGTAGCCGCAGCGTCCCCGAGGCTGCCCGCACGCGCGCCGCCATAATCCGCGCCGAAGCCCTGTGCCGCGTCCTCCAGAACGAACAGGCCGAATCGGTCCGCTACCTCCCGGATGCGCGCATAGTCCGCGGGCAGGCCGAACAGATCCACCGGAATGACGCCGCGCGGCCTCAGCCACCCTTCCGCCAGCGTCCGTCTCACCGCCACCTCCAGCGCATGGGGCGAAATGTTCATTGTATCCGCGTCGGAATCGACGAAAACCGGCGTCGCGCCGGCGAGGCTTACCGCTTCCGCTGTCGCGAAAAAGGTGAACGACGGCACGAACACCGCGTCCGCACGCTTTACGCCAAGCGCCAGCAACGCCAGCACCAGAGCGTCTGTGCCGCTGGAACAGGACAGCGCATGTTTTACGCCGACATACTCCGCCAGACGGCCTTCCAACTCCCTCACCTCAGGCCCCATAATGAACTGCTTGTGCTCTAAAACGGTCTCTATGCGCGCGCGCACGTCCAACTCTATCGCGCCGAACTGCCTGTGCAAATCGACAAACTGCATTGCGGACATCCCTCCTGGCATGGCGAAAAAACGCCGAATGATGCTGTATACTATGCATCCGGCAACTGAGCAGTGCGAGAGCGCGGCGTTTTGCGCACGCGCAGCGGATATAAATGCGGACAAGGCGGATACTAAGCCCGACACGATACTTTCAGGCGGGGTGAAAACCTTTTGACGGCAAATCATCGGCAGATGCGCAGGTTCATCCGGCAGCTGTATATCCGGTTTCAGGACGATAACGTATCCGCGCTGAGCGCACAGCTGGCGTTTTATCTGCTGCTGGCGCTGTTCCCGTTTCTGTTGTTTCTGCTCAATCTGCTAAGCTTTACCGCAATCCCATCCAGCGCGCTGCTCAGCAACGTGGCTGGATTTCTGCCCGGCGAGGTGGGCGAGCTTTTGCGCAGTACCGTCAATGAGATACTTAACTCAAAGAGCACTGGGCTGCTGTCCGTAGGCGCTGTGGTGACCATATGGAGCGCCTCACGCGGAATCAGCGCGGTCAGCTACGCCCTCAACAAGGCCTACGACAAAACCGAGGATCGTCCTTTCTGGAAAGTGGCGGGGATCATGATCGTATTTACCTTGGCCATCGCGATCATGGTGCTTGCGGCGCTGCTGTTCCTGATATTCGGCCAGGTGCTCGCGCGCGACATATTCAGCTGTCTGGACGGTGCGGAAGCCTTCACGAAACTATGGCGCGTACTGCGCTATGTCGTGCCGCTGGTCATGATGCTGCTGCTGTTCTCGCTGCTGTACAAATTCGTTCCGAACTGCCGTCTGAAATTCAAGTATGTACTCCCCGGCGCGGTCATCGCATCCTTCGGCTGGGCAGCCGCGTCGCTGGTATTCTCGTTTTACATCAACGGCTTTTCCAGTTACACGCGCATCTACGGCAGCATTGGCGGCATTATCATACTGCTGCTCTGGCTCTATCTCAGCAGCATGATAGTAATGCTGGGCGGCGAGGTCAACGCGGCGCTACATTACTTCCGCACAGGCCAGCACGTGGACAAGTATGAAACCCGGCTGCTCAAACTGCCGGGTTTTCTGCAGCGCCTCCGAAAGAAAACCACGGAATAAAGCCCTTCCATTTGCTGTACCTTCCGCAATATGGTATAATTGCGTTGCCCCGATGATGACATCACTGCGTCGTTTCCCATAATCTGCTTCGTTGCATCGCGGAGCTGACAGCAGTAATCCGTTCGCTCTCATCACCCCAATCGCAAGCATTCCGCGCATCGCGGACTGCAATATAGACGGAGGTGCATTCCATGTCGGAAGCCACAAAGCAGGCTCTCGTCGGCCTGCGCGATCTTTCCACGCTGAAATGGTACGTCATTCCGCTGCTCGCCATCGTATTCTATGTCTACACGAAGGAAATTAAAGAAGCCCGCCGAACACGCAATTGGGACGCGGTGCTGGCCGGGCTCACCGTATTCGGTTTGGATTTTTTCAACGAAACCTGGAACGGCTGGGTAATGGTGCTGACGGGCCGATCGGCGCTGTGGACCGCACCGGGTGAAACGGCACTCCGCACGACGGTAGGCTGGAACATCGAGATTATGTTCATGTTCCTGCTGCTGGGCATCGTATTTTATCATTCGCTGTCTGAAACGAGAGACCAAAAGATATTGGGCCTCAATGAAAAATGGGCGATTGCCATCGGCTATACCATCGTCTGCGTGGCGGTGGAATGCGCGCTCAACCAGGCCGGGCTGCTCGTGTGGGAATATCCCTTCTGGAACTTCTCCTTCGCGGGCATCTGGCTCATACTGTTAATCGGCTACTTCCACTTTTTCGTCGGTGCCATCATCATGATCGGTCTGAAGAAAATGCGCTGCAAACTGACGATGCTGGGTATCATTTACGCAGTGCCCATCGTGATGAACATCCTCGCCAGCGCGCTGGGCTGGGTATACTGATCAACAAAACCGCGCCCTGCGAGACATCCCGCAGGGCGCGGTTTCGATTAAGCATGGGGTGTGCGGACGGCATAGGGCTGCCCCTTCGCATTCCGGCTAAACCGTCTCCAGCACAGGCGCTTCCTGCTTTCTGAAAGCGGGCTTGCCGTCCTTCATGTACATGTATACCTTATCGCTGATGCTGATCGTCCCCTGAAGAATCTCCTCGGAGAGCTCATCCTCCACCAGCTGCGTAATCATGCGCCGCAGCGGGCGCGCGCCATACTGTTCATCAAAGCCCTTACCCGCAAGGTATTCCACCGTATCGTCCGCGTAGGCAAGGTGAATATCCCTCTCAGCCAGCCGCCTTATCACATTTCCCAGCATCAGCCGCACGATGTCCTGCGTGTGCTCGCGGCTCAGCTTGTGGAACACAATGATGTCGTCGAGCCGGTTCAAAAACTCCGGCAGGAAGGCTTTCTTCAGCTGCTCCAGCATGACCTCTTTCATCTGCGCGTACCCACCGTCGCCGGTGTCCGCCGTAAAGCCGATGCGTTTGGTGTCCATTCCCTGCGCGCCCAGATTGCTCGTCATGATGATGACACAGTTCTTGAAATCCACCACACGACCCTTGGAGTCGGTAAGCCGCCCGTCGTCAAGAATTTGCAGCAGTATGTTGAACACATCCGGGTGCGCTTTTTCGATCTCGTCCAGCAGCAGCACCGAATACGGGTTGCGGCGGATTTTTTCCGTCAGCTGTCCGCCTTCATCGAAACCCACGTAACCCGGAGGCGACCCTATCATTTTGGAAACTGTGTGCTTTTCCATGTACTCGCTCATATCCAGCCGGATCATCGCGTTCTCGTCGCCGAACAGCGCCTCCGCCAGCGCGCGCGACAACTCCGTTTTTCCCACACCCGTAGGCCCGAGGAACAGAAACGAGCCCACCGGGCGCTTGGGGTCTTTCAGCCCTGCGCGGGAACGGCGGATGGCCCTCGAAACCGCGACACACGCCTCGTTCTGCCCGATTACACGCTTGTGCAGCACTTCCTCCAGATGCAGCAGGCGGTGCGCCTCATCCTCCGTCAGCTTCACCACGGGAATATGCGTCCATACGGAGATGATCTGCGCGATTTCGGCTTCCGTTACGCTGCCCTCTCGGGATTGCGTATCCTTCTCCCAGTCCTTTTTGCGCGCTGCCATCTCCTTTTCGAGGCTCTTCTCCTCGTCGCGCAGAGATGCGGCCTTCTCAAAATTCTGGTGCGTAATCGCCTGCTCCTTCTCCTTGCGCAGCTGGTCTACCTTTTCTTCCATCTCCTTGAGATCCGGCGGCGCGGTATACAGGCTCAGCCGAACCTTGGAGGCTGCCTCGTCCATCAGGTCTATGGCTTTGTCGGGCAGGAAGCGATCCGAGATGTAGCGGTCGGAAAGCTCCACCGCAGCCCGCAGCGCAGCGTCCGTAATCTTCACCTTATGGTGCGCCTCGTACCGGTCGCGCAGACCCTTTAAAATTTCTACCGTTTCCTCCACTGTAGGCTCCCCCACCGTGACGGGCTGGAAGCGCCGTTCCAGCGCAGCATCCTTCTCGATGTGCTTGCGGTACTCATCAAAAGTGGTCGCGCCGACCACCTGGATTTCTCCGCGCGCGAGGGCAGGCTTCAATATGCTCGCCGCGTCCATCGCGCCTTCCGCTGCGCCCGCGCCCACGATGGTATGGATTTCATCGATGAACAGGATAACGCGGCCCGAATTCTGCAGCTCCTTCAGCGCCTCTTTGAAACGGTCCTCAAATTCGCCGCGGTACTTCGTGCCCGCGATCATTCCCGCGAGATCCAGCGATACCACGCGCTTATCGCGCAGCAGCTCCGGCACATTGCCCTCGACGATGCGCTGGGCCAGTCCTTCGGCGATAGCCGACTTGCCGACACCCGGCTCGCCCACCAGGACGGGGTTGTTCTTCGTGCGCCGGGAAAGTATCTGCGTAATACGCTCAATCTCCTGTGCGCGTCCGATGACCGGATCGAGCTCTCCATCGCGCGCAGCCTTGGTGAGGTCGCGGCCAAACTTGTCCAGCTTGGGCGTTTTGTCTCCGCCCTTTTTGGGGTCCGCCTCTCCCTGCGCTTCTCCCTCGCCCGTCAGATTATTGATGCCGTTTTCAATCTCGCCGAAGTCCGCGCCGAGGTCGCTCAGAATCTTAAATGCCACGCCTTCCTTTTCGCGGATAAGCGCAAGCAGTATGTGCTCCGTACCGACATAACTTTGGCCCAGCTGGCGCGAGTACGTCAGCGAAAGCTCGAGTATCTTTTTCGAGCGCGGCGTATAGCCAAAGCCCTGGTTGAACGCGAAATCGCCCTTGCCGATAAGCTGCATCACGTCTTCCAGCACCGCTTCCTGCGAGACTCCCGAAAGGCTGAGCAGATTTGCCGCGGCTCCCTCCTTCTCACAGATGAGCCCCAGCAGCAGATGCTCCGTGCCGATGTAGTTGTGTCCCAGCTCGCGGGCCTTCTCCTCCGCGAACTTCAGCGCATTTTTCGCGCCTTCTGTAAACTTTGCAAAAAAGTCCATGGTATTCTCCTTGTCTAAACGCTGAAAACCTTTCTTAGGATATCCGCGCGCACGGTATCCCGCGCCGCGGGCTGGGGGCAGCCATACTGCTCCGCGATCACCGCGGGTCGGGTGTTCATCATCACTTCGTAGAGTGCGCTGCTGGTAAGACCCGGCACGATGCCCAGCGAAACACCGAACGCCACGTCTGAAATCAACTTCTGCGCCTCCACGTCGCCCATGCGCCGCGCGTACTTCAGCACCCCGATGGATCGCCATACGCGATCCTCCAGCACCACGCCAAGGCTGCTGTGCAGCTCCTTGCGCGTGCCGCGCTCGAAGTCTATTACCTTGCGCGCGGTGGCCAGCAGCCGCGACAGTATTTCCTTTTCGGACACGCCCAGCGTCACCTGATTCGATATCTGGTAGAACGCGCCCGTGGCCGCGCTGCCTTCTCCGAACGCGCCGCGCACCGTCATCCCCAGCTTGCCTATCATGCCCGCCATGCGCTGGATGCCTTTCGCCGTGGTGAGCGCGGGCAGATGCAGCATCAGTGATGCCCGGAGCCCTGTGCCCACATTGGTGGGACAGCTCGTTAAAAATCCCAGCTGTTCGTCGTAGGCGTATTCTACGCCGTCCGAAAGCAGATTATCCAAGGCATCCGCCTGTTCGAAGGCGCTCTCCAGCGCGAGGCCGGAGGCCAGCGACTGCAGCCGATAGTGATCCTCCTCCAGTATCATCACGCTGAGCGACTCGTCGTCATTGGTGATGAGTCCGCTGAAGCGGTTTTTCGCCAGCTCCGCGCTGATGATGTGGCGCTCCGCCAGCGCGCGCTTGGCGAGCTCCGGCATTTCCGCCAGCCGTGAATACCGGAACTGCGGTGAAACGAGCAAGCTGTCCCGCGCGCCCGCGTGCACACGCTCGATGTCCGCTTCACGGTGAATCCGCGCCGGAAAGGGTACGTCCGCAAGGTTTCGCGCCAGTCGCACGCGCGTGGACACCACGACATCGTTTTCCGGCGCTCCCTCCATAAGCCATCTGGGCATATTATACCCCCTCCTTTTCCATCCGGGCGATCTCGTCGCGCAGCCGCGCCGCTTCCTCGAAGTTCTCGGTGGATATGGCCATGCGCAGCGAACGCTTCAACTGTTCGCGTTTCTCGAAGCTGCTCGCTTCGCGGCCCAGATCGATGGTGACCCTTTCGCCGGGGTGCTTGCCGGTATGCCGTGTGCTCATATGTACGCCCTTCAGCACAGGCAGCAGGCTTGCCTCGAAGGCCTTATAGCAGTGCGCACAGCCGAGATGTCCCGTCTTTGTAAAGCTGCTCATCGTCGTGCCGCATTGCGGGCATGCCACATCCTGCTCTTCCTCGTCCTCGTAAAACGCGCTCAGCAGATCGTTGAAAGAAAATCCCGATATGACCACGGGCGCTTTCTTCTTCGCCGCGCACTGCGCGCAGAGATGCACCGTCTTAACCTGACCGTTCACAAACGTCGTCATATGTACGCTCGCGGGATTCTTCAGGCATTCATCACACAGCATTATTTATTCCCCCTGCTCAATAGCACCAGTATCAGCTGCCGCAGTATCCCTGCGCGCACCGTATCCTTGATGGACGCCGGAATGCTGAGCGCCTTGTCCGAAACCGCCGCGGCCATCAGCGCGCCCTCGCGTTCGTTCACCGCGCCGCTCTCTACAAGTCTGCAGACGACGTCCTGCGCGTCACGCTCCGATATCTCCTCTCCAATCCGTGTGGTTACCAGCTTCACCAGATGATCCCCCGCGTCAACACGGAGCCGTACCACACGGATATAGCCTCCGCCGCCGCGGCGGCTCTCGATGATATAGCCCTTGTCGGGCGTAAACCGGGTAGCGAGCACGTAATTGATCTGCGACGGCGCGCAGTTGAAATGCTGCGCCAATTCGTTGCGTTGCAGCTCGATGCGCCCTTCGTACTCGCTCATCAGGCTCTTGATAAACTTTTCGATCGTATCGCTCAGTACCGACATCCCATCGTCCCCTTTGACTATCTTTGACCTTTAACGTTATTATACACCCTCATGCCAAAATTGCAACTGTTTCACCAAGATTCCATCGCTGGAACCCGTGCGGATCAGACAACTCATGATATGGGCTCCGCTTGCTGCATGTGGATTTAATTACATAGAATTGTTTAAATCTTTGGGAGCTTCGCTTTGCGTTCGCTGTGAAAAGAATGCATCGATCCCCCGATATATGGCCTTGGCGCATTCCTGCTGATAATCATCGTCCTGCAGGAGCGTCTCTTCACGCTCGTTGGACAAAAAGCCGCATTCGACGATCACCGCGGGGCAGTCGCCCGATCGCAGAATATAATACGTCTCCGGATGCTCCACGCGGGGCCTTGGCGGTTCCAGTGCCGCATTGAGCTCATCCTGTACAAGTTTGGCAAGCGCCGCGCCTTCGGCGGAATCCTCATGGAAAAAAACCTGCGGCCCGGATACAGAGGCGGACGGAAATTTGTTCATATGGATGGACACCACGACATCCGCCTCGGAGGTTTCAATGATCTCCCGCCGCCGCGCCATATCCGCGTCCTTTGTGTCCCCGATGGCATCCTCTCCCTCTCGCGTCATCACCACCGTATAGCCATTCCGTTCGAGCAGCGTCTGCAGCTTTTTGGCCACGGCAAGATTGATCCCCGCTTCGCTGACGCCCGAATCACTCTCCGCGCCGCCGTCAAAGCCGCCATGACCCGCATCAATCACCACGGTCCCCTTGGAAATGCGCATCGCGGGCTGGGCAGCCTGAGGCACCAGCAGCAACGCCGCAATCACTGAAACGACAATGAAAAAAATGATATAACGCCGAGTACCCTTCATACCGCACCTCCGCCGTTATATCATCTATATTTCAACCGATGCCGTGCTATACCGTCAGAACAATGCCTTGGACGCGTCCGCGTTAAGACGCAGCGGCTCCGCGCAGGGCGGTGCAAACGCCGCCGCGCAGCCTATCATCGCGGCGTTGTCCGTGCAGTAGCGCGGTTCCGGCAGATAGAGCTTCACCCCGTGACGCTCCGCGCGCTCTGAAAACTCGCGCCGCAGCGCCCCGTTGGAAGAAACACCGCCTGCGACTGCCACGACATCCGCACCCTCGCGCGCCGCAGCTTCAAACGTGTTGTCCGCAAGAAACGCGATCGCCTCAGTCTGGAAGCTCGCCGCAATATCCGCCCTGCTGTAGCTCTCGCCCCGTTGATCCAGGGTATGCATCTGGTTAATCACCGCAGTTTTCAAGCCGCTGAAGGTGAAGTCGAGGTGGGCTTCACCCCGGAAGCCGCGCGTGTAGGTATAAATGGGTTTGCCCTGCGCCGCCAGCTTCTCCAGCAACGGGCCGCCCGGATACCCAAGACCCAGCGCGCGCGCCGTCTTGTCGAACGCCTCTCCCACCGCGTCGTCACGCGTTTTACCCAACAGCCGGTAGCGCCCGTAGTCCTCCACAAGCGCAATATGCGTATGCCCGCCCGACACCACCAGACAGAGGAAGGGCGGCTTTAAATCCGGGTTGGAGATATACAGAGAGCAGATATGACCCTCGATGTGGTGCACCGGAATGAGCGGCACGGAAAGATAGTGCGCCAGTGCCTTGGCATACGACACACCCACAAGCAGCGCTCCAATGAGCCCCGGCCCGTCCGTAACCGCGACCGCTTCGATATCCGCCCAGCCCATGCCCGCCTGCAGCAGCGCCTCGTCCGCAATATACGGCAGCTTCATGATGTGGTTGCGCGACGCGATCTCCGGCACCACTCCGCCGTAGCTTTCGTGCTCCGGCTGCGTGTAGACGGCGCTGGCAAGCACCTGCCTGCCGCGCGTCACCGCGACGGCCGTCTCGTCGCACGAGGTCTCAATCGCGAGTATCGTCCTGTCCATCCGCTATGCCCCTTGCGCCTGCCTGCGTTCCCTGCCACGGAAAATGCCCAGCCCCACGGCAGCGGCGATATTCAGCGTCAGGAAGATGGACACGAAGCGAATGATGATGCGCGCCACCAGATCCGAGAAGAACTGCTCCGGCACCATTTGAATGAGCACATCCGTACTGGGGTCTAAAAGCCACAGGTCATTGCCTGCGAAGAATATATGATGGAACGATATCCAGAAGTTCGTGAAGTCAATCGCCGCGTATGCCGCCAGTGCGCCCACCGCAATCAGAAACCCCAGCGATACCCACAGAAATGACCGGCAGAGCGTACGGAGTGTCCGTCCTCGCCCTAGTATAAACGCCAGCACGATCAGCACCACCGCGCCCGCCAGCGATATCGTCCGCAGGTTTCGCGCGCCGAGGTACAGTGCCTTCACGTCCACCATATGCGCCTTCTCGCGTTCGCCGAACACCTCCTGCATCTGTCCCTGGATTTCCTTCTGCATATCGAGGCTTTCCGCCTTGCCCGTCGTGTAGTCCAGCAGCACCTTCGTCATATCCGACAGGTCTTCCTGGGTCACGCCGATGTCGTCCTTGGTATTAAGCTTGGCGTATTCGCTCTCAAAGAAGCCCTGGTTGATCGCAAACATCTCGATGCTGGCGATCAGCAGCCCCACAATCAGCAGTACGCTGGCCAGCGCCGTCAACGCCGCCCTTGTTCCCCCGCGCTTGTCCATCTCATTCTCCATATCCTTCTCCTTTGTACCCGTTACGCCCGCAAATATACAGGGCGGCCCGAAGGCCGCCCGTCGCTCACCCCGGCAACCCCGGGGATGCAAATCAACTATCGCGATATTCGGACTCCGTAAGCAGTCCATCCAAATTCGTACCTTCCTGACAGTCCAGCTCAAACAGCCAGGCGTCAAGCGGGTGCCGTGCAACCTCATCAGGATCGTCATACAACGAGTCGTTGATCTCCCTGACGATGCCCGCGACTGGCGAGCATACCTCCACGGCGGCCTTTACAGCCTCCACGCGCGCGCAGATTTCCCCTTCATCCACGTGCCGCCCTATCTCCGGCAGCTCGATATACACCACATCGCCCTTCAAATCCCCCGTGATGCCGACCTGTGCCGTGGTATCCGTGAAGCGCACCCACTCGTGCTGTCCGGTAAAAAACAGCCCTCTCAAGCGATTCCCCCCTTTGCATCTGATGCGCAATTACAGCATATGCGCCGCAAAGGGGCGTGTGTTCACTATTTCAGAATCTTCCCGAATTTCTTCCGGAAAATGATCATATAGACCACAATCGCGCCAATCGTGAAGACGATGTTTACGTAGGAAGCCCATACATGGCCCATATAATCCAGCACGCCAAATACCGTAATCACCGGCCCGAGCACCCAGCAGAATAAACGCATCAGCTTATTGGCTTCCGCCTGTATCGCCTTGGGGTAATCATTCTTGTACGCGGGGCCTTTGCCTGTAATCGCGGAATATAACGCAAATAACCCGATGATAATCGTAAACCCCGACAGCATACGATTCATATCCATGGTTGTCCCGGCACCGGTTCCGTCCGTGGCCGTTGCAGCGGCAGTTGCCACAGCCTCTAAAAAAACACTCCCCATTCCACCCATCCTTATCTTTTGCTTATCTTTTGCTTATTTTTACGCCGTCCGGCGTATCCTTGACATCATAGCCTTTTGAGAGTATCTCGTTGCGAAGCGCATCCGACGCTGCGTAGTCCCTGCGCGCGCGCGCTTCCTGACGCTGCTGCGCGAGCGCCTGTATTTCCTGCGGTACCTCTTCGGTTTTAAATTCGATACCCAGCACGCCCAGCACCTCGTCCAACGCGGCAAGCGCCTCCGCCGCACTGGCGGAGCTGCCGCAGCCCTCAAACTTGAGGTTGATTTCGCGGACGTATTCGAATATCGCGCCGAGCGCTCCCGCGGTGTTGAGATCGTCGTCCATCTCGTCCTTGAAGCGCTGCCGCAGCTCGCAGACATCCTTTGTCACGTCCGCGCTGCGCCCGCCCTTCGTTTCGCTGATATGCATCAGGTTATCACGGCAGTTTTTGATGCGCGACATCGCGGACGCCGCCTGCATGATCAGCTCTTCCGAGAAATTGACAGGGTTGCGGTAGTGTGCCGAGAGCATGAACAGCCGCACGACCATCAGATCGTACTTTTCGGAAATGTCGCGTACGGTAAAGAAGTTTCCCTTGGATTTGCTCATCTTCTCGTTGTCGATGTTGATGTAACCGTTGTGCATCCAGTAGTTCGCGAAGGGCCTTCCCGTCGCGGCCTCGGATTGCGCGATTTCGTTCTCGTGATGCGGGAAGATGAGATCCTGACCGCCGCCGTGGATATCGATGGTCTCTCCGAGGTACTTCATGCTCATCGCGCTGCACTCGATGTGCCAGCCCGGACGCCCCTTGCCCCACGGACTGTCCCAACTGTCCTCGTCCGGCTTGGCCGCCTTCCAGAGCGCGAAATCCTCCGGGCTGCGCTTCATCTCGGAAACGTCGATGCGCGCGCCCGCCTGCCTTTCCTCCGCCGACTGACCGGAAAGCTTGCCATACGCAGGAAAACTCGCCACGTCGAAGTACACGTCGCCACCAACCTCGTACGCATGGCCCTTGTCGATGAGCCGCTGTACCAGCGCGATAATGTCCGCAATATGCTCTGTCGCTTTGGGGTGCACGTCCGCTGCACGAATACCCAGCGCCTGCGCATCCTTATAGTATTCACGAATGAAACGCTCTCCGAACTCCTTGAGGGTCGTGCCTTCCTGCGCCGCCAGCGCAATCATCTTATCGTCCACATCGGTAAAGTTTTGCACGAACGTGACCCGGTAGCCGCGGTATTCGAGATACCGCCGCAGTGTATCGAACAGTATGAAAGGCCGCGCGTTTCCGATATGGAAGAAATTATATACCGTAGGGCCGCAGGCGTAGATTCGGACAACGCCTTCCTCGACGGTCTTCAATTCCTCTTTTTTTCGCGTCAGTGTATTATAAATCTTCAAAAGCCCACTCCTGCCCTGTTTTTCGGTTAATTATAATATATGCAACCCCGCCCGTCAATTGACAATGCCCCGGCGTACCACATGGGGGCAGCACCTAAAAGAAAAGACGCCGGTATGAAAGCCAGCGTCTTCAAAGGACTATACAGCCTATTCGATTGCGATTCGGCGCGCATTGTCGGTCTGCGCCTGACGGGGCACCGTAACGTGCAGCACACCGCCCTCCAGCTTCGCGTGAATACCCTCGGCGGCAGCATCGCCCAGGTAGATAGAGCGGCTCATCGAGGCGTAACGACGCTCCCGGTGGATGTAATTCTTGCTTTCGTCGTCCACCTTTTCCTCCCGCTGTATCGTGATGGAAAGGTTGCCATCGTTCATCTCGAGCTGCACCTCTTCCTTCTTGACACCCGGCAGCTCGGCTTCCACGACGTACTCCTTATCGGCGGCCTGCACGTCTACCCGGAAGGTGTCCCGCGATACGCGACTGCCACTCAGCCACGGGTCGGTGAAAAAGTCATCCAACATATTGTAGAGATCCTCAAAACCCGTGCTCGCTACGCCTCTGCCTTTGCGGCTGCTCGGTACCAGATTTGCCATTTTGATCACTCCTTTTACTCACATATTTGTTAGCACTCTCGTTCGTCGAGTGCTAGCCCCTTTTGATTATTTTATACCACTGCCCAAACAATAAGTCAAGGAAGGTCATATTTTTTTTACAAAAGTAATGAGCAGCATCTATCCAAGCTATCCCGTAGGGCGCAGCTTTAAAGATGCGCCGCACTGCATATACTTGCGAAACCACAGGGGGGCGTTCCTTACGGTCTCGTTTGCAAGGAAGACACGGCGTCACGCAAGGATAGCATCCCTGACATCCTGCCTCAAAGATCCTTCGTCGCTCGTTCCTCAAGATGACACACGGGCTGGCACCCGAAAATATCCGCACCTCTTCCAGCGGTCTCATTTTCGCCGAGGAAGACACCGCATCCCGTAGGGGACGGCATCCCTGACGTCCCGCCCTGCTTCCAAGATCCTTCGTCGCTCCGCTTCTCAGGATGACACATGGGCTGACAACCCAAAAACATCCGTACCGCTGTCACGGCCTCATTTCGCCAATGTGGATACCGAATCCCGTAGGGGCGTCTTTTGGACGCCCGCCCTGCCTTAAGCTCCTTCGCCGCTTCGCTTCTCAGGATGACATAAGTGGCTGACAGCCCGAAAACATCGCTCCGCTGTCACGGCCTCATTTCGCCGGGGACGGATACCGCATCCCGTAGGGGCGTCTTAGAGACGCCCGCCCTTAAGATCCTTCGGCGCTTCGCTTCTCAGGATGACATAAGTGGCTAACAGCCAAAAAACATCCGCTTCGCTTTCACGGCCTCATTTCGCCGGGACGGAAGGCGTATCCCGTAGGGGCGTCCTTTGGACGCCCGCTCCGCCTTAAGATCCTTCGTCGCTTCGCTTCTCAGGATGACACGAGAGCCGACAGCCCGAAACCATCCGCGCCGCTGGCACACCCTCATTTCGCCGGCGCGGATACCGCTCTACGTAGGGCCCTATGAAATGTCCGCAGGCTGCTGGCAAAGCAATTCCGACGTGAACTCGCGCTGGATTGCTTCGCTTTGCTCACAATGACAGGTGAAACAATATAACCTACCGTCATTGCGAGGAGCGCAGCGACGAAGCAATCCAGTCCACCTCCAGAAGCATCTTTCAGGCGTCCGTACCGCTGTCTCGGCCTCATTTCGCCTGAGCGGAAGGCGTATGCCGTAGGGGCGGCTCCCCTGAGCCGCCCGT
>JAEWRI010000046.1 GCA_023460085.1 Bacillota bacterium
AAGCACAAGGGCTTTGAGGCAGTGGATTCCGCGCCGCCCTATTTTGAGCTGCTGGCGCTGCCCTTTGTAGTGGACGGGGAAAAGCCGTCCTTCCGCCCGCAGGTGGGGGAGCCGCAGCATACGGAAATGCCAGAGGGGTTTACGCTCTATTACACCAGCCAATGCCCCTTTACGGCAAAGTATGTCCCGCTTTTAGAGCAGGTTGCCAAGGTAAGAAACGTGCCGCTTCAGGCGATTCACATCGAAACCGCAGAGCAGGCGCAGAGCGCGCCGTCGCCGTTCACCACCTTCGCGCTCTACTACAACGGCGCTTTTCTGACCCACGAGATCCAGTCGGAAAAGAAATTTGAGAAAATAATGGACGAGCTGGGCATATAGACGCAGGAGGCTTTTCATGGCAATGTGGAATCCGTGGCAGGGCTGCCACAAATACAGCGAGGGCTGTCGGTTTTGTTACATCCACAAGGGGGACGCCCGGCGGGGCGTGGACACCGATGTGGTGGTGAAAACGGACAACTTCTTTGCGCCCGTAGAGCGGTACAAGCGGGGCGAAAAGAAGGGTGAATACAAGATGAAAAGCGGAGAAACGGTCTATCTCTGCTTTTCGTCCGATTTCCTGCTGCCCGACGCGGACCAGTGGCGCAGCGACTGCTGGCTCATGATGCGTGAGCGGCCCGATCTGAACTTTCTATTTCTGACGAAACGCATTGAGCGGTTTATGGACTGCATCCTACCCGACTGGGGCGACGGCTACGAGAATGTGACCTTGGGCTGCACCGTGGAAAACCAAGCGGAGGCGTATAGACGGCTGCCCCTCTTTGATACGCTTCCCATCGTTCATAAAAACATCATTCTTCAGCCCATGCTGGAGAAGATGAACATTGAGCGGCACCTGGGCGATGTGGAGCTTGTGGTAGTGGGCGGCGAGTCCGACCGAAATGCAAGACCACTGGACTATGCTTGGGTCTTAGATGTGCGGGAGCAGTGCCTGCGGCAGGGTGTGAAGTTTGAATTTCGCCAGTGCGGCAGCAATTTCGTGAAGGACGGAAAGCTGTATCAGCTTCCTGTCCGTCAGCTGATATCACAGGCCAGAAAAGCAAACATCAATACATGATAACGAACCACCTGTGATAGGAGAACTGTACTTTTAGAACCCGAATCTTCAACATGTTTACAGCCGGTGTTTGGAGAATCCCATCACCTTCGGCAAGCAGTTTGTCGAGCAGCTCCTGTCTATTCATTCAGATCACTTCCTTTGGTGCTACAATTATAATCTAATGTAGCACCAAAGAAAAAACAAAAATTACTTTCAAGGAGGTATATGCTATGCAAAACCGTTATGCCGGGGATATTGGCGATTTCGGGAAACTCGGTTTGCTTCGGCGACTTCGCCAAACTGGGTTATCCATTGGTGTGAACTGGTATTTGACTCCTGACGAAACACATAACGGCGACGGGCGGCATGTTGGATATCTGGAAAACAATGTGTTCCGTTCTTGTGATGAGCAGCTGTGGTCTGCATTAGGTCAGATTGTAAAATCCGGAAGCCGCCAGGTTTGCGAGCTGGAGAACTCGGAGATTTTACAGGGTGCCTTTTACTCGCAGATGCTTGATTTTACAGGAGAAAGCAAGGGGGAACGGCAGCTCCGCCGCCGGGAATGGCATAACCGGGCCATGCAGCAGCTGCGGGGGTGTGAGATTGTCTTTGCTGATCCTGATAATGGGTTGATCGTTCCATCTGCCGAAGATAGGCCAAAGAGCAATAAGTTCGTATTGCCCTTTGAACTGTCTGAATACTACCGTGCCGGCGCCAGCGTGATATATTATCAGCACAAGGCCCGGAGGCCGGACGAGTTCTATGTGGAGCAAAATAAACGATTGCTTTTGTCAGGGGCGTTTCCCGGTGCGAAGGAACTTGGTCTGAAATTCAAAACCACCTCTCAGCGATACTATTTTTTTCTCATGCAGCCGCAGCACGTCGATACGATGACTCGGTGTGTAAATCAAATGATGGAAATGCCCTGGAAAAATCATTTTGTTATCCTGTAGTGGTTCCGGGCAAAAGCCTGTCGCAAGAAAAAGGAGTGTGAAGGACGACTCTTAATGGTTGTATTCTTTGATTACAGCCCCGCAGTTTTTAACCTCAAGCCGCAGGTCGAAAGTTACAAGCTGGTTCGCATTACAGCCCAAACTGCATAGTACTAATATTGCGGATTATCGAAATTTGGGGCGACATTAAACTTGCGTATATTTCGACGAATGATATAATAATTTTAGACTGCTGGTATAGCTAAGAGACCTGGGGGCATCGTGCTCATAACACGGGAGGGCTCGGTTTGAATCCGAGATGCCACTATATCGGCGGTCTGTCTTTTCTTTGATTACCGCCCCCCAGATTTTGAGCGCGGTGTCTGCCAGATACTCCTTGCATAACCGCTCCGGCAGAGTTACAATCCAACCGCCCAGAAACAAAAAGCTGAAACGCAAAACGCTTCCAACCCAGAGTTGGTGAAAAACACCAACTTTGCGGAAAGAAGCGTTTTGACCACTTCAATTACTATTTTTTGATAATGCGGACAGTGAAAACCATTGTGCTGCAATGGTTTTTGACCACATAGATTACCACAGACAGACGCGGAACACGCGGAAACAGTGCTTTAAACAGTGCCAAAGAGTAAGCAAAACCGAGCAGAAACGGCTATAAATGGCTACAAATGAGTAGAAAAAAGTTTCGAGAAAAATTTGGGACCATCAGGCCGCAGGTTCGAACCCTGTCACTCGGACCAAAAACCTCTGAAATTAGTTGATTTCAGAGGTTTTTTCTTTGAAAAAGTTTGAATTTTGCATCTGCGCCTGCCGCCGGTTTCGAGAGCTCTCAAAACTGGCTTTTTCTTTGTTTATTGCGGCGCAGAATTTGAGGACGGCAGGGTTTGCATGAGGGCAAAGAAATGTTCAGGCTTACCGGTGCTGAAGTATTCATACCAGGCTTCCAGCGTGTCGGCCTGTAAAACGCCCAAGTGCTCGATGATCTGCTTGGCCCACAGCAAACCACCGGTGGAGCCTGCGGTAATCAGATTGTCGTCCGCCACAGACGTCTGATCCACATAAAAGTCTTGGCCCTGATATCCAGAAGCAAACATTTCAAGGAATCCCGGCCCATTACTGGTATGGGGGCGGTTATCCAGCAGCCCGGCACCTGCAAGGGCTGCGGTCGCCCCGCAGATTGCACACTCCGTAGCGTCTGCCACGAGAAGTTCCCGTGCTTTTTCGATGATCGCGCCATGCTTCGGGTCGTTCCATGTATTGGCCCCCGGCAACAACAGCACGCTGGTATCGCTCACAGCAATCTCATCAATCAGGCAATCGGGCACCACCGTCAGCCCACCCATCGTATGAATCGGTTCTTTGGAATCGCTCACCGTTTTCAAGGATACATCTGGGGCATCTTTTTTGAAAAAACGACCGGAATTCAATTCCGCGGTGACGTATCCAATTTCCCAGTCGGCCAAGGTATCCAGAACGTAAACATAGACTGTAAACATAAATTTCCTCCGTTTTCATTGCGTTTCTTATGGACTTATTGTACCATGGCATTATTGACAACAGCATGGCAACAATCTGCAATGAAAAATAGAAATTTTGAAGGGCGGCCGTCTGATGAAGGTAGACAGGCTTGTGAGTATCATTATGATACTCCTTGAAAAAGAGCGGGTCGGCGCACAGGAGCTGGCAGATCTGTTTGAAGTCTCTCCCCGCACAATCTACCGTGACATAGACACGATCAACATGGCGGGCATTCCTGTTTGCTCAACATCGGGAGTAGGCGGCGGCTTTGAAATTATGCAGAAATACAAGATTGATAAAAAGGTTTTTTCAACTGCCGACCTATCCGCTATCTTGATGGGGCTTTCCAGTCTTTCCAACATGATACGGGGTAATGAACTGGTAAACGCCCTTGCGAAAGTCAAAAGTTTTATCCCTGCCGACAAAGCGAAAGATATTGAATTAAAAGCAAATCAGATTTACATAGATTTAAGTCCGTGGATAGGCAACAGTAACATACAACCATATTTAGACATTATCAAAACAGCTCTACAGGAAAACAGGCTGATTTCGTTTGAATATGTAGCCCTTCATGGAAATAAAACTACTCGAACAGCCGAGCCGTATCTGCTTGTATTGAAAAGCAGTCATTGGTATTTACAAGGGTATTGCCATGAAAGGAATGATTTTCGCTTATTCAGACTATCTCGCATGTCAAATCTCCAAATGCGAGAGGAAGCTTTTGAACCACGAGATTATCAAAAACCTCAGTTGGATTTTGCCGATACGCTGTCAACAATGCAAACAAACATCAAAATACGTATTCATAAATCTGTAATGGACAGGGTGCTTGATTTTTGCTCTTATCAAGATTTTTTGCCAGACGGTGATGAGCATTACATTGTTCATTTTCCGTTTATAGAGAACGACTACCACTATGATATGCTTTTAGGTTTTGGAGATAAATGCGAGTGCTTAGAGCCTCCACATATCCGCACAGAAATGAAACGTAGAATACAGGATATAGCTACCCTATACGAAAGTTAATACAGGGATTAAGACGAAAAAGGCCAGCCGCTTACTGACGTAGACAAGCGGCTGGCGGACAAGCAGAAAAAGCTGTATCACCGGCATAGGCACCTCTTCACTTTGTAGTTCAAGTCCGGCGTGACGGTGGATGTGGATGAATAAAGATAAAAATGAGCAAGGTACTCTACGAGAGATTTGACGTAGGGTGCCTTGCTCATTTTCAGTTTTACAGCCACACCGACCAGTCTTCGTAATCGAAGGTTCCGCTGCCGTGATGCAGCTTGCCGTCCACTTTAAGTTGCCGGAAAGCATCTCGCATTCGAGTTAAAATTTCCGGTTGTATGTCCAAGCTATGGTGTGCGGGAAATACCTTCTGTACAGGCAGAACAGAGATTTTTTCCAAGGATTCCAGATAAGCCGTTGGATCTGTGGAAGGATAATAGGCGAACAGCGTGTCCTTGTAGACCAAGTCCCCAGCAAAAAGATAGCCCCGGTCTTTTTCCCAAAAACACATATGTCCTGGCGAATGTCCTGGAGTATGCAGAATTTCAATCACCCGGTCACCAATGTCAATCACATCGTGCTCATGCAAAACCCGTGTGGGCGTACCCTGAAAAAGCTCATAAGTGCTTACATCATATCCATCTGGTAAAGTGCAGCGATCAACCACCATGGCGCGAATCGTATCCATGCTCAGCGGAAATCCGCCGGAAAGCCAGTCCAGCTCTTCCTCGTGGGCGTAAAAATCCGGATAATATTTGTGCCCTCCGATATGGTCCCAATGAATATGGGTGGCAACGGCAGTAACCGGTTTGTCCGTCAGCTTTTTCACTTCTTCGGAAATATCGCAAATGCCAAGCCCAGTGTCAATGAGCAAGCTTCGTTTGCTTCCGTTCAAAAGGTAGCAGTGTGTTTCTTCCCAATGCTTGTATTCGCTGATGATATATGTATCCGCGTCAACGCGGTCTGTAGTGAACCAATCACTCATTGATATTTTTCCTTTCCGTACTGATCAATAGCGATCTGTGTATACTTCCGAACAAAATCAGTTTTTCGCTCTGTGTAGCCATCCCGATCATGCTCAAAGGGCTTCCAGAGGGAAAGCTTCAGCTTTTCATACTCCTTTGCAATTTCAGGATTTTCGTTCAGATAATCCCGGAAATATAGCTCATCGTGATCACCAAAATCCCGCAAATGCAGATGGAACACCCGCTCGGCAAAGCCGTCAGGCGTATAGCCCTTGTTAAAGTCAATTCGATTTTTACTCTGTGCCATGCAAACATATCTGTTTTTTAGCAGCAGTCCCTTAATGATTTCATGCTCTGCAATCGGAGCCTCCACTAAAATATCAATAATAGGTTTGGCCCAGATGTCATTAATAGACGTGCTTCCGATATGATAAATCCGAACGGTTCCCTGCAGAAAGGAGGACAAAAAAACTTGCTCCGCCTGATACCAGCTTTCCCAGTATTCCTTATGCTTCGTCAACTGAATGGGAAATAGTTTCCACAGTTCCTGAAGCGTCATTTCCGACAATGGTTTACGCATTGGTACACCAGCCTTTCGGTTACCCTGTATCCCACCGGCTTGGCAATTCTCAATAATAAAATCCGCCGCCTGCTCCGGACTCCTGTTTGAAACATCAACTTTAACTGTGCTTAATGTTTCGTAAAGAGGAATACGTTCTGTGCTTCTGCTGACTATATCTTCCGCTCGGATACCGGCATCCACATCCTTGCCTAACCGAGCTTGCAGCGCCTGCTTATCACAGACAAGAGATATCAGATGAACACGGAATCCCGTCGTATCAAGATGTGAAAGAATTTCGTCAATAATGCCCTGCTCATGCATAACCCAGCAAAACACAATATGTTCAAAAGCGGAGCATTTGATAAAGCTGTTTAAGAGAAAGCAGATATTTCCTATTACCATTTGCTTCGTCTCATCAGTCACTTGAAACGGGTGCATGTCCCAGCACCAGTCTCCATCAAGGAATACGCTGTTTTCAAGTTTCTGTTTCATAATGCGGCAGATTGTAGTTTTACCAACGCCCATGGTGCCGCCGATTAAATAAATATTTTTCATAACGACTCTGTACGCCAGCGCTCCTTTGTCAAATAATTCGTATGTCCTGTTCTGGTTTCTCTCAAAAGTGGAACAGGCACCTTATCACACGTATGATGATAAAGAAACCCCAGTTTTTCCTGTACTCGTTTTGACTTTGCGTTGCCGTCATAATACCCGCACCAGATGGTGTTCATTCCCAAATCTTCAAATCCATGACGAAGCAGTTCTTTGGCTGCTTCAGGAATCAGCCCTTGCCCCCAGAACCTTTTTCCGATCCAGTAACCAAGTTCGCATTCATCATCTTTATCCGTCATATCCGTGTGACCGTTAAGCTTCAACTCAATACAGCCAATCGCCACAGGGACCTTTTTCAAACAAACGGCATAACATTCCTGCCCATTAAAATATTCCTTTATCACCAAACGACTTTCTTCAACACTTTTATGGGATGGCCACCCGGCAATGGGGCCAATGTCCGGATCCTTTGCATATTCGTATAAACTCTCGGCATCCGCTTCTTGCCAAGTCCGTAATATCAATCGCTTTGTTTGCAGTTCCATAACCTCGTAGCCTTTCTATAAACTTTTGTCATTCGAAAATTAGCCAGGGAAATGTCTCCTCTAACTACTATATTTTCAGCCTGCACGATATATCCAAGCTTTTCAAAAAAAGGTTTTGCCGTGATAGAGGCGTACGTTTCAAAGAAAACAACATTTTTATCTATGGCACGACGTTCCAATTCCTTTACCAGTGCTGCTGCAATACCGATTCCTTGATAATCCTTATGCACATAGAGTCTGTCCAGATAGCCATTCCTGTCCATATCGGCAAAACCCGCAATCACACCACTTTGCACAGCCACCAAAGTGGTGTGCTCTAAGAAGGAGCGATTCCATTCGTCCACATCGACATCTCCTGTGGCCCAAGCGTCAAGCTGATCTTCTGTGTAATCCTTCGCATTGACTGTATGAACGGTATCATAAAATAATTGTGCCAGCAAAGGGCAATCGTTAGGCTTGTATTCTCTGATTATCATAGTACCCGCCTCATGATCCGAAATCTCCCTTAACTTTAATAGCCATAATTTCCATCAATGAATATGACCTTAATTCGTTCCTTCACAAATTGACCGGTTATCAGTACGAAATCATTGCAAATCCGCTGGGAATGATGACAATCAATACACCGGCCCAATGTTGTACACGGTGTTTCTTTTCCAAGTCGTTTCGCATCCAGCGGTGCGGCAATCTGGCGAGTACGCAGAATAGCGTCATCTACAGATTTTACAATCTTATTCGTTCCTGCAACAGCAATCACCTGTTTTGGTCCATAAATCATCGGCGCAATACGACTGCCGTTTCCATCGATATTAAACAGTTTGCCGTCTGCGGTCACGGCATTGACTCCCGTTAGAAACGTGTCCGCACGGAAGTTTCGGAGGTAAATTTCCCGTTTTTCCTCGTGGCTCAAGCCTTCCTGGTGCTTATCCAGAAAATCGTAATGATGATTCCTGACATACTCATACACGCCGGTCTGCTCCAGCGTGACGGAATCACCGCAGCCCACGGTCTGCCCTTCGGGCATCAATTTCCGAATCAGCTCATGTAACTGAAAGATGGATTCCACATAGTATCCGGCCATGTGATTTTTGCCTAAATTGTCTATTGTCTCTTTGATGGTATCCTTCATATTTCTCTCCCAAGTGCTTATCGATACACGAATATCCGACCTGTTCCCACGCATACGTCAAAAACCAAAAAACATCAATCCTGTCCACACACCAGCCCCGAAAACGCAAAACATCTATCCTGTCCTGTCGTGAAAGCCCGTTATCAATCCTGTCCTCTCGCGAACGGAATCCGACCCGATAGATTGATTCCCATGCACAGGTAAAAAACCGTTTTGAGCGTACAGTTTGAAAACTGCAAAACCACAGAAACGGCTTATTTACTGGGCTTTTCACACACTCAATCTTTCACCCTTGACATCAATACCACACACTCAACGTGCGTCGTCTGCGGAAACATGTCCACGGCTTTAACTGCTTTCACCTCATACCCGCCTGTGCATAATACCGCCGCATCGCGCGCCAGCGTAGCCGCATCGCACGAGACGTAAATGATGCGCTTGGGTTCCATTGCCGCCAGTTCTTCCAACAGTCTTTTTTCGCAACCCTTCCGTGGCGGATCGAGCAGCACGACATCCGGCTTTGCCGCTGTATGCACCGCTTCAGCCAGCATCGCGCCCGCGTCACCCGCAAGGAACTGAGCGTTGTCAATGCCGTTCAGCTTCGCGTTCTCACGCGCGTTCTCCACTGCGTCTTCCACGTACTCGATACCCACTACAGCCTTCGCGCGCTTCGCGGCCAGCAGCGACAGCGTGCCGATGCCGCAGAACAGGTCGAACACCGTATCCTTTTTCGAAATCGCCGCATACTCCAGGGCAATTCCGTACAGCCTTTCCGACTGCGGGTGATTCACCTGCAGAAAACTCGTCAGCCCCGCGCGAAAGAAGAGGTCCTCATAACGCTCCGTCAGGGCTTCATCGCCCCAGAGCACGCGGCTTTTTGCGCCGAGAATCGCGTTGCCTTTGTCGCGGTTGAGGTTGAGTACTACGCTTCTGATGCCCGGCACACGCTTCAGCGCCTCCACCAGAGACGCCTCATCCACGCCCTCGCACACCACGACTCCCGCCATCACGGGGCCGTCCGAGGCCTGCCGGGCCACGATATGGCGCAGCGTGCCCCTGCCGGTTTCCTCATCGTATGCGGATATGCCGTTCTCACGCGCCCACTGTACGACGGCATCCTTCACCGCGTTCAGCGCAGGGCGCTGTATGGCGCAGTCGGCCGGAACGACGTGATGGCTGCGCGGCGCGAAAAACCCCGCGTTCACTCCCCCGTCCGTATGCTGCACGGGAAAGGCGGCTTTGTTACGATACGCCTGCACAGCGTCCGAAGGCACAATCTCCGGCAGCTCAATATCGATGCCGCCGATGCGCCGGAAGCATTCCCGCACGTACCGCCGCTTGTACTCAAGCTGACCCGCGTAGGAAAGGTGCTGCAGCGTACAGCCGCCGCATCGTTCAAACGCCGGGCAGACAGGCGCCACGCGCTCCGGTGATGACCGGTGCAGTGCGGAGAGCTTCGCTGCCGCGTAATTCTTCGCCGTTTTGACAATATGTGCAGTGACTGCTTCTCCCGGCAGCGCGCGCGGCACAAAAACCGCCATACCTTCATGGCGGCCCACGCCCGCACCCTCCACCGTAAGGTCATCTATGGTCAGTTCAATTGCATCGTTTTTATTCAGCATATCCCCGAAGCTTTCTGAAACCGTATTCGAGCGTATCCCCCAGCCACAGCACACAGTAGCAAGGCCCAAGCGAGTGCTGGGGCTTGCCCACGCTGCCCGCGTTGAGGATCAGTCCGTCATCCGTCGACGCGGCGAACGGCGAATGCGTATGCCCGCATAGCAGAATATCCGCGTCCATTCGCGCCGCCATCGCGCACAATTCCTCCCGCGGCGTCATAATCCCAATGCCCTCGTTGATGCGCCTGTCAGAGCCATGCGCGCATAGCAGCCGATATGTTCCAAGCTTGATGCGCTGCTGCTCCGGCAGGGCCGCCACCGTACTTGCGGCCTCATCCGACATCAGCGGACGCTGACGCAGGAAGTCTGCCTGACACCGCCTTTCGATGTCGCTCTTCGGCACAAAGTCTTCACCGATTTCATTCAGCCATTCGTCGGTGTTGCCCCGCAGCCATACGAGCGGCTTCATGCGCCGCATGATGTCAAAGCAGGCCTGCGGCGCATCCCCGCCGAACAGCAGGTCGCCCAAAAAAATGACGCCGTCCGCTCCGCAGCGCGCGATATCGGCTTCCACTGCGCTCAGCGCCTTCGCGTTGCCATGAACATCGCTCAATACCGCTATGACCACCGCTTTCCTCCGTACCGTTTGAGGCATTATACCACATTTCCGCCGAGACGATACACCCAACACCGCGGCGCTCAACCCTGATTCTTCAGTATCGCCACCATCTCGACGATGTTTTCCGCCGGGACATCTTTTGTGAGCGCATGGGACGGCCCGACAATATATCCGCCGCTTCTCGCCATATCGATTTTACGGACAACTTCCTCGCGCACCTCTTCCACCGTGCCGAAAGGCAGCACGCGCTGCAAGCTGACGCCGCCCAGGAATGTGATGTCCCTGCCGTACTCACGCTTCAGCGCCGCGATATCGAAAACCTCCGGCTGGAACGGATCGTAGATGTCCACCCCGACCTCGATGATATCGGGCAGTATTTCACGGATATCGCCGCAGGTATGAATATACACCGTCCTCCCGTGCGCCCTGACGCGATCGAACAGTATTTTCAGGCGGGGCTTGATAAACCTGCGCCACAGCTTCGGCCCCATGATGAGCCCGCGCTGCTGACCCCAGTCGTCTCCGAAATAACAGCAGTCCACAAAACGATATTGGCACGCCCTGTCCACCAGCGCGAGAAAATAGTCCAGCAGCCTGTCCATCAGATCATCGACAGCGCCGGGGTTCAGTATCATATCGGAAAGCACGTTTTCCATGCCGTACAGCATCCACGCCCGTTCGAAAAACACGTGAGAAAACTGCGCGACATTATACCGTCCGCCTTCCGTAAAACGGTCAAACTTTGTGAACCAGCCGGAGCCTTCCTTGTCCGGGAATGCGTACTGATTTACGTTCCCGCTGTCCACCGGGTATTCCTCCACCACACCTATCTCTTTGTCCTTGGTCTTGTTAAAGATAACCCCGAACTCGTCCTGTACGTGGTTTTCCCTTGGAACCACCTTGGGCGGACGAGGGTCGATAAACTCCATGCAATTGCCCAGCGCGGATAAAAAATCTTCCTCGTGATAATAGTCTGCCATCTTGCGGTACGCCTCGGGCGTAAAGCCAATCTGATACGGAACGATTTCCACCGGCACGCGCCGGATCGCCTGTGACACCTTCTGTTTCCCGTTCATCTCACGCATCTCCTGTTTTTATTCAGCCAATAAAGAGAAACTTTAAGCTGCTCGGAATGCATCGCTGCAACTTTCTTTGAGACTTTTTATAACTCCTGACGAAACTAATGCAAAAAATAGCACCTATGCTGCTGCCCTTACGATAGAACGGAATACGCCCATTGTCAACAAGCAAAAACCGGCTGGCTCTCACGCCGCCTGCCCCTACACGATGTATGCGATGCTTGCCTCCGGAAGGCGTCGCGCGATTTGTTCCCGCAGCCACTCCGAGGACTGCCGCTTGACGTCCTGCGTATACCCATACCGCCCGCGGCCGCAAAAGCCCATGGTGTGCTCGTCGTACAGCGGCACGGCATTGGGAAACGCCTGCGCGTTGATCTGGCGCGTGTTGATACCGTACGTCATAAATATGATTTCGAGGGGCGCGGCTTCCAGCAGGCCGGCGTCCAGTTCCGCTGCCATGGTTTCAAACAACGCCTCATACATGCCCTGCCAGCCCGGCAGCAATATCACGGGCGCGACAAGTATGCCTGCGCCGTAGCCCGCGCGATATAGCTTATTGAGCGCCGCGATGCGCTCGTGCAGCCCGGATGTGCCGAATTCCACGCTCCGGATGACTTCCTCCGGATTGAGGCTCATCCTCACCGTAACGTTGTCTCCATGCGCAAGCGGCAGCAGCGGATCCACCATGTCGAACTTCGTGGGCAGCGTCAGCCGCGCGTTCCGGACATCCGCGAACTGTGCAACGGTCCATTCCAGACTGCCGCTCACGCTGTTCTCCAGCACGAGATCGGAATTGCTGCCTATTTCAAACACGCTGTCCGGGTACTTTTCCGCCGCCCTTTTCAGCTTCGCCATCATCGCTTCGCGGTTGACGAAAACGCGCAGATATGCGCTCGTAAAATAGGTGCAGACGAGGTAACAGTACAGGCACATCGCGCTGCATCCCGATGAAGTATACGGCACGAGGAAGTCCGAAGTTTTGTTGTTGCGCTGGTGCGCAAGCGATTTACGCACACCCAGCACGAGGTATCGCTTCAGCCTTGGGAAATCGCGGTCGGGGCGTTCCCGCAGCTCCGGGATGCGGTTGTGATCGTCTATCCAGACTGCCTCCGTATCCGCGTACTTTTCGATGAGTTCTCTGCCCAGCGCGTAGTTTTCGCACCCTTTTTCGATATAGAGATTTTCCGGCACAAACGGCTTCATAGTATCCTCCTGTGTACTAGTTTGCGCAGCAGCGCAGCAGAAAATAGGCGTGTGCCCGATGCGGCGTGCTTATTTTACTTCTCAGCCACTTATGGTAAAATAAACGCATGGAAACGCGCCGTATTCTGATTGTGGATGACGACAAACATATTCGCGAACTGCTCGAGCTCTATTTTGTGAACGCGGGTTATGAAACCGGGCTGTGCGGCAATGCGCGCTGTGCGCTCGATAAGCTGCGCGCCGAAAGGTTCGATATCGCGCTGCTGGATGTGATGCTGCCCGATATGGGCGGCTTCGAGCTTTGCCGCGCCGTCAAGGAAAAGCAGGACATCCCCGTCATACTGATTACGGCAAAGGATATGCTGAACGACAAGATCCGGGGCTTCAACAGCGGCGCGGATGACTACGTCGTCAAGCCCTTTGAGCCGGCGGAGGTGGTGGCCCGGGCACAGGCGCGGCTGCGCAAGCCCCGGGCGGAGAGCGCCCCGGAACCGCCGATACTGTCCATCGGCAGCGTCACTGTCAACATCACCGCGTACGAAGTGCGCAAAGGCGGCACGCCCGTGGAATTCAAGCCGCGCGAAGTGCAGCTGCTGCACTTCCTGCTGCGCAACAAAAACATCGTGCTTTCCCGGGAGACGCTGCTCCAGAAGGTCTGGAACTACGACATCGCGGGCGATACGCGCACGGTGGATGTGCATATCAATACACTGCGCCAAAAGCTGCTCGACGAAAACGAGCCCTGGGACATCAAAACCGTCTGGGGCGTGGGCTATAAGCTCGAGGAGCGGTGATGTTCAGAAGCCTGTTCCAGAAGCTCTTTATCCTCTATTTATCCATACTGGTGCTCGTAACGCTGGTACTTTCCATTGTCGTCTCCGCGCTTGCGGATAATTATGTGTATAATTCCAAACACGATCTGCTGGACAGCGTAGCGGTAAAAACAGCAGCAGCGGCAGACCGGTTCATAGCGGGTGAAATCAGTCAGACAGCACTGACGGAGATTATCAATTCTCTGGCCTATGTTTCCAATGCGAAGATTTACGTACTGCAGGCGAACAAGGCCGCGGTGGAGGGAATAGACCTCAGCGGCAAGCTGGAAGGCCAGTACATACGGGACGCGCTTGAAACCGTATTCTCCGGTGAGCGTGTATTCCTCCGGCGGCAATATTCCCAAGGGTTCGATGCGCAGGTATTGTTCGCGGCATACCCCTGGTACGACGGCGACGCCATCCGCGGCGCGCTGCTGATATTCTCTCCCGAGGAAGATATCTCCGCCATCGTATCCGGCGTCCGCCTGGCGACCTGGCTGACGGCGACAGCGTTCGTGCTGCTGGGCGGCGTGCTCATATTCTTCGTGACGCGGCGCGTGGTTCGCCCCATCAAAGCGCTGGACGAGGCGTCGCGCCGCATGGCGCTGGGGGAAGCAGCGGAAGACGTCGAGGTACGCGGCGGCGATGAAGCGGGGCGGCTGGCACGCTCCTTCAACAGCATGAAGCACAAGCTGGAGCAGAACGAGGCGCTGCGGCAGGAGCTTATCGCGGGCATCTCGCACGACCTGCGCACCCCTGTTACCAGCATCAACGGATACCTCAGCGGCATGGCGGAGGGTGTCATCAAACCGGAGGACTACCCGCGTTATTTCAGCGTCATCCGGCAGGAGACGCAGCGCCTGATGCGCCTCACAGACGAGGTTCTGCAGACCGCCAAGGTGCGCGCCGGCAGCATGGAACTCAGCCGCAGCCGCTTTGCGCTGCGCGAAGCCGTGGACGCGGCGCTCGCCGCCCATGCGCCGCTTGCAGCCGATAAGGGCATCCGCATCGAAGCCCGTGTAGACGACAGCCTCATGGTGAACGCAGAAGCGCAGAAGCTGGAACAGGTGCTCAGCAATCTTATCGGAAACGCCGTGAAATACTGCGGCAGAAGCGCCCTCGTCACGGTTGGCGCGGAACGGCTGGAGGGCGGCGTACGCGTCTGCGTGGCGGACGACGGCCCGGGGATCGATCCCGAAAGACTGCCTCACATTTTTGACCGATTTTACCGCGCCGGTTTGAACCAGCCGGAAGGGTACGGCATGGGGCTCTGTATCGCCAAAGTGTATATAGAAGCACACGGCGGCAGCATCACCGCGGAAAGCAGGCCGGACAACGGCACGCGCATTTGCTTTACGCTCCCCGGTTAACGTTTACAAACTGATTACATTCTCTCTGATCGCGTTTTACAACCACCCCATAGAATACGTGTATCGCTGAGAGAAAGGAGTTTGATATGAAGAAAGTGATACCCATCGTTCTGGCAACGGCGCTCTGCGTGGTGCTGCTGGGCGCATGCGTGCCGAAAAATTCCGGCGTCTCGCAGGCCTCGCCATCCATCCCGGCTTCCGCTTCCGTCGCCGCTTCGAATTCACCCATCACCGCCGCCGATACAACCGCTTCGGCCACGGAAAGCGCCGAGCCCGGCGCATCGCCCGACTCTGTGATCATCGCGGAGTCGTCCAACACCATCTCCGACGCCGAAAAGCAGGAGGTGCTTAACAATCTGATGGGCGAAATCGACAGCGCGCTGGGCAGCATCGACAGTCTGGAAGATCTGGACGACTCCGATCTTGGCACGGACGATATCGGTTAAAAGGAGGAAGAAACCATGAAAAAGAAATTGGCATTGATAATCGCCGTCGTGCTGGTGCTGTCGTTATTCACCGGCACCGTGGCCTACGCGGCGAACGGAACGGGCGCCGGCAACGCTCAGGAGAGGGCGCAGTATATGGACCGTATCCGGGAGCAGGTGAGCGAGGTCCTGGCAAACCGTTCGGAGATCGACGCGCTGAGATCACAGCTCATCGCGCTGCGCGATCAGACCCGCACCCATCTGCAGGAGATGTGCGACAACCCGGACACCGTCACGGATGAACAGATAGCGGCAGCTCAGAGTCTGACAGCGGAAATTAAAACCGTGCGCCAGCAGCTGGCGGCCACCAATGAAGAGATGCGCCAAACCCGGTTGAGTTTGCGCAGCATGCGCCGCAGCCGCAATTACGAAGGAATCATCGCCGCGTACGATGAAGTTCTCTCCGTTCAGGAACAGCGCATCGCGCTGCTGCAGCAGATGGTGAAGCTCCATGAGCAGGTCATCGCGCTGTAAAACCGAACCCCGCCTGACGCAAAAGGTCTCCCGCCCGCGGGCAGGAGACCTTTTCAATTCACACAAGCCTCATCCGATGGAATATACCACCGAAACCGTGGCCGTTACTTCCAGCTCACCCGCCGATACCGGCGTTTCCTGTCCCGCGTCCGCCGCCATAGAAGGCTGTGCCGCGTACTCGTATACCGGGGAATAGCTGTAGCTGCCCTCGCTGACGCTGAGCACACCGCCAAGGCTCACGCCGCCCGCCGTTGCGATGGCATCGGCTTTGGCCTTGGCCTCCTCCATTGCCTTCGTCAGCGCCTCGTTATAGTGCGCATCCTCATCCTCCAGCGTGAACGCGATAGAGAAGTTGGTATTCGCGCCATTCTCCGCCGCCGCGGTGATGATCTCGCCCACTCGTTTGATGTCGCGTACCGTAATACGGACGGTATTCGTCACCTCGTAGGCGGTAATGCGTCCGTTGCCGCCTTCGCTGTAATCGTACATCGGATAGACGGTGTAGTTCGTGGTGTCGATATCGTCCTCTGTAAGACCCGCGCCCTTCAGCGCCTCAAACAGCGCGGTCATCGCTTCTGTATTGTCGCTCTGCGCCTTTGCGGCGTCGGCGTCCTGCGTCACCACCCCCGCGCTCACGTACGCGATATCCGGCATCACCTTGATGGTACCCGTCGCGCTCACCGAAATGACGTTCTGCGCCGCGCTGTTCTGCAGATTGACGGTGATGGGCTGAGTGCCCTGCGCGCCCGGATTTACCGAGCATCCCGCCAGCGTGAGTGCCAGCGCGATGGCGATCGCCGCCATCCATGTTTTATTTTTCATCCTTGCTGTCCTCCTTCTTCGCATCGTCCGCCTTGACTGCCGGAGTTTTCTGAGGGGCACTATACGGCATCCCGGTCATCGGATCATAGTATGCGCCCGCAGGCGGAACGAATGCATGCGCCGTTTTCTCCCCGCGTTTGCGGCGCGATTTGCGAACCCTCCAGATGATGAACACGATGATCGCCGCCAGCGGAAGCAATATCGGCGAACCCGCAACCAGGAACACCAGCAGCCCTTCGCCGAAGTCCGCCAGCGCGTTAAGCACTGAATAGAACCCGCTCGAAATGCGCTCGCCCAGCGTCCTTTCCGACGGGGTGACTCTGTCTATCTCATTGACTTCATAGAGCGTAATCGTTATGGTTGAGAAGTCTATCAGGCTGTCGTAATTGCGCAGGTCGGTCTCCATAGACTGTATTTGATTCGATACGTCGGAAAGCGCCGCCTCCAGCTCAATGATATCTTCCATCGTCGCAGCCTGCGTTAACAGCTCCTGCAGCCTCGACTCCCGCGTACGCAGCGTCTCCAGCTGCTGCTCGGTGTTGAAGTATTGCAGCGATATGTCCTGCCCGCTCATCTGGGTGGACAATGTCTCTCCCAGACTGCCAAGGTACTTCATGAACTCGCTGAATCGATCGCTCGGCACGCGCAGCGTCATCTGTGCGGTGCGCCCCATGTCCTGCCAATCCTCCGGCGGCGTACCGTTGCTGGAGGTATCCTGCACATATCCGCCCAGCTCATCCAGCTTGGCGAGTATGGCATCGTAGTCCTGTTTGTACTGCGTCGTCTGCGCTTCTATCGTACCGTAATAGACGATCTTACGGTTGACCCCCGGCTGCAGCACGGCGTTGTCGTAATCCAGCACGTCGCCCGCGCCGCCCGAATCGCCGGTTACCCCTTCAGCCGCCTTGCCGTCCTCCGCCTGCGGTGCCGCATAGTCCGCCTCACCATAGTAACTCCCACCCTCAGCAGCGCTTTCAGATGCCTTGGATGCACACCCGGCCAGCAGCATCGCCGCCAGCAGTACCATCGCCATCGAAATCCACCACAATCTCTTCATGGCCATTCCTCCAATAATATAAAATACGCCTCAGTTCCGCGGCAAACGCTTTATCCGCAGCAGCTCCACTTTCTGAGGCCGGGATTATTTGGGCGTTTGACACCCCTAAGACGCATGAAAAATGCGGTTTGTTCCGTTAGGCTTCTATCAGAAGTTCCTTGAGCCGCTGCCGTCCGCGGCTGATGCGAGACTTGACGGTACCGATGCTGATCTGCAGGCTGTCCGCGATCTCCTCGTAGGTGAGGCCGTTGATGTCGCGCAGCACCACCGCCGCACGATGCTCCGGAGAAAGAACAAGCAGTGCCTTTTGAATGTCCTCGCCACGCTCCAGCGACAACGCGCATGTCTCGGGCGTATCGGAAGCGGCGTCCTCCAGCGATGCGCCGTTGTTGATGACCATCTCCAGCGAAAGCGGCGCGCGCTTGCGGCGGCGCAGGCCGTCCATACACGCGTTCACCGTCAGGCGGTAGACCCACGAAGAAAAAGAGGCTTCTCCCTTAAAGCCGCGGACACCGCGGTAGATTTTGATCAGCGCTTCCTGCGCCATGTCGGCGGCGTCGGCCTCGTTGCCCATCAAACGGTACGCGATGGTGTACACCTTTTTTTCGTATGCCAACAGCAGCTCTTCCAAAGCAGTACCGTCGCCATTCTGCGCGCGTTTGATGGTAAGCGCCTCGTCTACGGGCATACCGAAGGAACCCTCCGCCGTTTGATATATGGGCATTATACATGATTTTCCGTTTCGTTGCAAACCATTTCAACCCCCGGCAAAACCGCCCGAAATGCGGCGATTGACAAAACCGTCCGCCTATTGTAAACTCTACTATGTTATTTAGTTTACATATTGGAGGTTCTCCATGCGTCTGCGTTATCTCATCATGTCCGCGCTTTTCGCCGCGCTGACCGCTGTCGCCGCACAGCTGCGCATCCCTGTACCGGGCACCATGCTCGTTTTCACGCTGCAAACCCTCGTCGTCTTTCTGGCCGGGCTGATGCTGCCGCCATCGTACGCCGCGCTCTCCCAAGCGGTATACATTGCCGTGGGGCTGCTGGGCCTGCCGGTTTTCTCGACGGGAGGCGGATTTTCTTACGTGGTCGCGCCATCCTTCGGCTTTTTACTGGGGTTCATCGTCTGTGCCGTGATCATCAGCCTGCTGGCAAGAAAGCCCTTGCGTGCCCTCATCTCGCAGCAGCAGGGCCGCGTCCGCAACGCCGTTCTCGCCTCTCTCGCGGGGCTTGCCGGAATCGTCTCGATGTACGTCATCGGTGTGATCTACATGTATCTGATTAAAAACTTCTACATGAACGATCCCAGGTCATGGACCGACGTGATCATCGCGGGCACGGGCGTATTCGTATTCATCGATATTGCCAAGCTCGCCGTAGCGCTGCCGCTGGCCGCCGCGATAATAAGGCGCATGCCTTCCGCGTTGTATACCCCCGCAGCTGAAAAACCAAGGGTACAATAAAGGGCGGTTTCCCGCCCTTTTATCCTTGGATGTATTCCCGCAGATTACTTCATCTTCTCCGCTTGCTGATAGATAACCGGGATTTTGAAAATATTGTCCTGCGTGGCTTTGAGGATGCAAATCACCGTCACCGCGAGGAACGCCAACGCAAGCAGCCAGCTGATCACGCTTACAATCGTAACTCCTACCGGAATAGGCCCCAGCCATAAAGCGCTCCAGCCACCCGCCGCCGCCCAGGCAATCCCGCTGATAATGCTCAGGATGATGACCAGCACCCAGTAAACCGCGCCCAGGAACAATGACTGCCACGCGTGTGTGCGCACCTGCTTGTCGTCTTTTACAGTAACCAATACAATGATAGCGCTAAGGATGCTCAGGAGATACGCAAACCAACTTGCCGTTTTCTTATCCATGTATAATGCCTCCCCGCTAAATTTGGCCGAAGCCTATGATCATCATATATGATCCCTATATTGCTGTAAACTGTATTTTGGAGATTTTTACACCCACCGCCGCCTTCTGCAACGTCTGCGAATCAATGGCAACCCCCCTGCGTTTTTCTCTCGCATCTGCTTCTCCATTCCCCGTATAGCACAACCATCCCAGCAAACCGCGGAGCTCACACCGAATCGGCCGGCGGACGCGATAAAGCAGGGGATCCAGTTACGCCTCACCCTTTCGGCACGGTCCGGTGTCCGCGCATCATTCGCCAACATCCGCCGGGTAATATGCTTAATAATTTTGAATCAGCCAGTCCGCGACGGTATCAAGGCGCATGCCGTGGGAGGCCTTCACAAGAATGGTATCCCCCGGCTTGACGAGGGAAGGCAGCGCGCCTATCAGCTGTTCCTTGTCGGCAAAGTGCCGCGCGTTCGCGCCTTGCCCGTTCGCCGCTTCAAAGATATATCCGGCCAGCTTGCCGACGCAAAGTATGAGATCGATCCCCAGCTTTGCCGCGCATTGCCCGATGTCGCGATGGTACTGCCTTTCGCCTTCGCCCAATTCAAACATGTCGCCGAGTATGCAAACCTTTCTTCCCTCTGCCTTGGCCAAAATGCCCAGCGATGCAGCCATCGAAGTGGGGTTTGCGTTATAGGCGTCGCTGATCACCGTCAGCGATGCCGCTTCGACGATATGCATTCTGCCCGAAGGCGGCGTGTAGTCCGCGATGCCAGCCTGAATCTGCGCATTGTCAACGCCAAGAAGCTTGCCCACGGCCAAGGCTGTCAGGGCGTTCATCACCATATGGGGACCGGGGCAGGGAATCTGTACGGGGATTCTTTCCCCGTCGCAGTTTGCCATAAAGCGGGTACCCTGCAGCCCCGAATCGATGATGTCTTCAGCGCGCACACGGTTGTTTTTCCCCGTGCCCACCGTGATCACATTGGGATACTGTGCGGCGAGCGGCGCAAGCAGCGGATCGTCGCCGTTGACCACGATATGTCCCCCGGGCTTCAGGAACTCGAGCATTTCGGTTTTGGCCTTCAGTATGCCTTCCCGGGAGCCCAGATACTCGATGTGGGCTTCCCCGATATTCGTAATCACACAGATGTCCGGGCGCACGATGCGCGCAAGACTGCGTATCTCTCCGAAATGATTCATGCCCATCTCGATGACGGCAGCTTCATGGCGGGGCTCAAGGCGAAATATCGTCAGCGGCACGCCCGTCTGATTATTGAGGTTGCCCTCATTTTTCAGCACGTTGTATCGCTGCGCCAGCACCCCGGCGACCAGCTCCTTGGTCGTGGTTTTCCCCACGCTCCCCGAAATAGCCACCGCGGGAATCCCGAACATCGAGCGGTAATACGCCGCGATACTCTGAAAAGCGTCCTGCGTGGACGAAACGAGGATATACGGCCAGCCTTCCACAGCTTTTTCCGACAGGCAGCACAGCGCCCCCGCGCTCATGGCGGAGGGAATAAAGTCGTGCCCGTCGAACCGCTCGCCGCGGATGGGCACGAACAAAGTGCCCGGCCCTGCGGACCGGCTGTCTATAGACACCCCAAGAACGCTGTGCGTCAGCAGGCGTTCATCGCCGAAAAACTGTCCGCCGCACGCATCCGCGGCGGCCGCAAGGGTGAACGGAACCATAAGCGTCCTCTCAGTATTTTTTCAGAGACAGCCGGATGATCTCTTCGCACAGCGCCTCATACGACATTCCCACTGCCCCTGCTTCCTGCGGCAAAAGGCTTGTCGGCGTCATGCCGGGCAGTGTATTGGCTTCGAGGCAATAGATGCCGCCGTCCCTGCCGAGTATGAAATCCACGCGCGAGTATACGTTAAGGCCAAGCGCCTTGTGC
The DNA here is from genome assembly GCA_023460085.1 of Bacillota bacterium. GTDB lineage: Bacteria > Bacillota > Clostridia > Christensenellales > SZUA-584 > JAEWCC01. The sequence continues at coordinate 21,638 of JAEWRI010000046.1, forward strand.
GCCTTCAGCGCGATCTGCTGTATCTTCCGGGTCGTCTCCTCGTCAAGCTCGGCCGGACAAACCTCTCTCGTGATTCCGGCCTGATACTTATGCTCATAGTCGTAGAATCCGTCGTTCGGAATAATCTCCACGATGGGCAGCGCCGTTTCGCCCAGTATCCCGCAGGAGAACTCCCTGCCCGTGATGAACTCCTCCACGAGTATCTCATCCTCGTATTTCAGTGCGGCATCGATGGCTTCCTGCAGCTCCGCTGGCGTCTGTGCCCTTGTCACTCCGATGCTTGAGCCGCCCGAAATGGGCTTAACGATCACCGGCAGAGAGAAGTCCGCGGCGACTCCCGCCCTGTCCGCTTTCGCGTAGACCTTGCCCTTGGCCATCCGAATCCCGTTGTTCGTAAATACCTGTTTCGACAAGCCCTTGTTCATTGCCAGCGCACTGCCGAGATAACCGGAGCCGGTATATTTGATGCCCAGCACATCGAACACTGCCTGCAGTCTGCCGTTCTCGCCCGTCTCCCCGTGCAGTCCCAAAAAAACGATGTCCGCGGCGCGGCACAGTTCAATCACATTCCGTCCTATCTCGCCGTACCCGCTGTCCTCACGCATCGCCCGCACCTTATTCAGATCCGGCGCTACAGGCGGCACCTTGTAAGGCTTTAGCTCTCCCGATACCGCAAAAGCGTCCTGAATGTTCCGGGGAACGTCCTCCACGCCAAAGAAGAGATCAACCAATATCGCGCTGTGCCCGCTGCGCCGCAGCGCGTTGCATACGAGCGTCCCGGACGTCAGCGACACATCACGCTCTCCGCTGAGCCCGCCCGCCAATACGACAATATTCATCAGCCATTACCGCCCTTTATAATAATATTAATTGGATTCCTTTATATCAGCATATCGCGCCATGGTTTAAGGTGTGTTTTGCGCATCCTGCGCATCGCTGCCGAGCGCGCGCGTGGTGCGCCACATGATGAGCGCATCCTCCGGAGGCTGCGTATAATATCCGCGCCGAAACCCGACCGCGTAGAAGCCCATCCGCCGGTACAGCCGGATCGCCGCCTCGTTGGAGCGGCGCACCTCCAGTGTGTAGCTGCGCACCTTCTCGGGCGCAGCGGATAAAACCTCTTCCATCAGCCGACGCCCCACACCCTGTCCGCGGTATTCCTCGAGTACGGCCATATTCATGATATGCCCTTCGTCGCACACCACATGCATGCCCGTGAAACCGATGACGTGACCGCGCACCAGCGCCACCACGTAAAGTGTGTCCGGATTCAGGCATACATCCTGATGAATGGAGTCAAACGACCAAGGTACGGCAAAGCAATGCGCCTCTACAAAATAGATGCCGTCCGCGTCGCCGCTGAGTGCCCTGCGGTATTCGATATCCATGCTTCAGTTCCTTTTACACCCCTAAAAGCGATGCTTTTTGGGGACCCCGTAACCTACACCCCAAATAGCTACGCTTTTTGGGGACCCCGTAGCAGCCGCTCCGCCTGCGATTCGCGCAGGTAGAAAGGCTCCAGCAAATAGGCGTCCCCGCGCGCGCCCTGCCGATACTGCCGATACGCGAGCAGCCCCACCGACCCGGCGCGCTGCAGCGCAATCCCCGGGTGCGCCACGCGGAACCGCGGCGACGCCTCTTGAATCTGCGCGGCATAGCGCAGCGCAGCATCGCCCGTGAAGAGCATCTCCTGCCCGGCAAGCTCCTCCAGCAACGCCGCCAGCGCCAGCGCCCGGTACTCTCCGGTGCGTTCGCCTTCTTTATACACCGCCGTGTATACCTCCCCGCGGCGCGCATCGATGATCGGACAAACGGGCAAAGCCCCGCTGCCCGCGGTAAACGCCAGCGCGTCCAGCGTATTGACGCCCAATGCGGGCTTGCCGGACACATGCGCCCAGGCTTTTACGAGCCCCGCGCCGATGCGCAGCCCCGTAAACGATCCCGGCCCGATTGCGCACGCAAACAGATCCATATCGCGTATGGAAATACCCGCGGCGGCAAGGCAGCCCTCCGCCATGGGCGCGAGCGTTTCGGAATGCGTCTTCAAATTGTCCACATAATTTTCGGCCAGAATGCGATCGTCGCGCAGCACCGCCGCCGTGCAGACGTTGCCCGAAGAATCCAGTGCCAGTATGTTCATGCTCTCGTATCCTCGATCTCGACGGCGCGCGGATCCGGGCCTGTGCCGGAAAGCCGCACGCGGATGCAGGGAGGCAATGCTTCGGCGCGCTCCGCCCACTCCACGACGCATATGCCGTCGCCCAGCGTATCAAAGAAGCCGATGTGCAGCAGTTCTTCCTCTTCCTCAATGCGATACAGATCAAAATGATGCAGCGTACGGTTCCCTGTATACGTTCGCTGCAATGTAAATGTAGGGCTCACGACCTCGTCGGCCACGCCCAGCCCTTCGGCGATGCCCTTGGCAAACACCGTTTTGCCCGCGCCCAGTTCACCCGTCAGCGCGACGATATCGCCCTCCTTCAGGGTTTCACCCAGCGCGCGGCCCAGGGCGCGCGTCTCCTGCGCGCTGAACGTCTCGAACCTGCTTCGCATATCCGCTTCCTTTCCTGTGCAGTATACCCGAAAAGGCGCGTTTATGCAAATGCCAGCGGTGCGAAAAAGCAAGCGAGCGCAGTGTAAGCGGTATCGAAAACCGCTGCGCTGCGGCATTCACGCGTCAGGGTAATTACGAACACCGGCTGCCGTACCCGCCTAGCGGTACTTGTGCAGCAGCGGCGACAGCGGCTTATACAGCAGCCCTGTAATAAGGCAAACAGCCAGACACTTGACGAGGTTGAAAGGCACTACGGCAAAAAGGATGTAGGTCCATACGCTCGTGATGCCGGGGTTGACTGCCGACGCCAGACCGATAAGCCCCTCTACCGAGGAGTTGAAGAACAGCTTCACATAGAAAGGAACCAATACAAAGTAGTTCATCAGCGGTCCCGCTATAAAGGACATTGCCGCGCTGCCTGCCGCCATGCCCCACGCCGCGCCCTTGCGGGACTTCTGGTATTTATATATCAGCGAAGCGGGTATGACAAGCGCCGCGCTGATCACAAAGTCCGCGATCTCCCCCACGCCCATCGTCCCGGAAAACGGCAGGTATATCAGGTTCTTGATCAGCAGTATGGCTGTACCCGCCACCGGCCCCAATGCGAAGCCGCCGATGAGCGCGGGAACATTGCTGAAATCCAGCTTGAGAAATCCCGGCAGCAGCGGAAGCGCTGTCTCCAGAAACCGCAGCCCGGTTGCGATGGCGGCCAGCATTCCCACCGTCACCACGAGCAGCACCCTGCGCGAAGCCTTGGAACGTCCGTTCATCTGTTACTCCCTTCCTTCGGGACAAAATAAAAGGCCCCGAAAAGCTTCGGGGCATCATAACACATCAAGGAATGTGTTGCTTCTCCCATCCAGACTTTACTGTCGGTCACGGAATTGCACCGTGTCAGCTTACGCTCGCGGACTGTTACCGCCGGTCAGGGAATTTCACCCTGCCCCGAAGACAAACTTAATTTCAATTGCCTTCATGATACTACGCAACATGCGCCGCGTCAATTGGGAATTGCTGCGAGCCGCCGCATGGCAACCAGCCAGAATAACCTGTTCAGCCGCCATTTCAATTTTTGAACTATTTTCGCATATGTCCGCCCATCATTAAAGGCTGTCAAAAATCAGCGTTTACTGCGCCAGTTTCTCAATATACGCCTCCGCGTCCTCCACACTGTCGAAAACGCGCCCCCCAAGGAGAACGGGCTGTTCGCCCGCGTCGATGCTGTCGAAACGCAGGTGAATCAGTCGGAAGACGCGCTGCTCGCCCGTTCCCTCCCGCGTCTGGAATATAGCCAGCTCATCGGAATTCTTTTTCAGCATATAGTGTTCCGGACAATAGCACGGAAAGCTCATGCGCAGCACCACCCGATTCGTCTCAAACGTAACGATGCGTGCGTCCGGATACGCCTGCTGCAGCTGGGAAAATGTAAGCCCCGCGGTGTTCTCGTCGGCAGGCCCCTCCACAATATCGACATGGCCGCACATTTCGTACTCATATTCCCATCGTACCACCGCTGCGCCCGAAATCCGCTGATTATTCGCTTCCACCGCAGCCTGCGTGGCCTCTGCTTCCGCACGCAGCCTTGGTTCGGAACGGGCCATCAGATACCCCGTCGTGCCCGCTCCCGCCAGCAGCGCCACCGATACCAGCAGCGCAACAATATGTCCGCGATGTCTGCGCAAAAAAATATCCCTCCGGTTTCTGTTCCTTTGGGATAGTGTTTGTCTGTTTTGCGGCTTTTATGTCACTGCCGCGCCATGATAACCTGCGCAAAAAAGCCCCTTCGAACGCTTTCTTTGGAACAGTTCACGCGTGTTTTCTGGATGAATAAGAGTTACATGACCGCGTTATGATACACGTTCTGCACGTCGTCGCTGTCTTCCAGCATATCCAGCAGCTTCTGCACGCTCTCCTGCGTCTCCTCCGTGACATCCACGGTATTGGAGGGAACCATCTGAACGTCCGCTTCCACAAACGACAGCCCCGCTTTTTCCAGTGCCTCGCGCACTGCGGAGAAGGATGCCGTGTCGGTGATGACTTCCAGCATGTCGTCGTCCGCCTGCACGTCACTCGCACCTGCGTCGATAGCCAGCAGCATGACTTCGTCCTCGTCGACGCCGTCCGCCTTCTCGATGGCGATGACGCCTTTGCGCTCAAACATCCAGGCCACACAACCCGACGCGCCAAGGCTGCCGCCGTTCTTATCGAAGCAGTGGCGCACATCGCTGGCGGTACGGTTGCGGTTTTCGGTCAGCGCTTCCACAATGACGGCGACGCCGCCCGGGCCGTAGCCCTCGTATACGATATTCTCATAGTTGATATCGCCCAGTTCACCCGCCGCCTTTTTGATGGAGCGCGCGATGGTGTCGTTTGGCATGTTATTCGCTTTGGCTTTGGCGATGACATCCTTGAGCTTGGAGTTGGCGTTCGGATTGTCGCCGCCTTCCTTAACCGCCACGGCAATCTCGCGGCCTATCTTGGTGAAGATTTTACCGCGCTTGGCGTCGGTGCGCTCTTTTTTATTTTTGATATTGGCCCATTTCGAGTGTCCTGACATACCGTTCTCCTGCATTCAAGATTTACCGGCATATCATAGCATAAAACCCCAGCGCGTTCAACCTTTAACCGGAATCGCCCGGCAGGAGATTCAACAGCTGATCCTGCGTACCCTGAAAATAGCTTTGCGGCACGTCGCCGATGATGATGGTATCCGAGACCAGCACCTCGGAGGTAATATCCACCGACTGCGAGGTGTTGCCCAGCACGATTTTGACCGTAGCCGTCATCAAGAGATAGATCTTATGCCGCGTCTGGTTGATACCCGCATCCTCAAATTCCGTTTTAAATTGAGATGTCACCGAGCCCACAGGCTCTATCCTGACGCTCACGGAAGGCCCGCGGCCCGTCAGCAGCTGACCGCCGATGACCGTTCCGATAGGAATACCGATGCCCTGCTCACCAATGTTCAGAATTTTATCCTGCGCACAGTTTGCCGTCTTGGCGGCGAGACTGTTCATCATCGCGGTATTCGCGGTGATCAGCGTAATATTGCCCTCGTTGTCCTTTTGTATGGTGATGAGATCGGTATAAACCAGGCCGCTTCCCAATGTCTCCTGTACGGCGTCGTTCATGGCTTTCACGCCGATAGCGCGCAGGCGCGCTTCGGTCAGCGTCAGTATGGAAGGCCGCACCGAACTGTCGATCAGAATATAACCCGTGAGCAGCAGCGCCACGAGCACGATGAATATCCACTTTCGATACCGTTTCCGCCTAACCGCCATAATGAGCCCCCTATATACACTATGCGCGGTGAGTTTTCGCGATACACCCGCAGGCGGATGAACCTTTCAGATTTGTAAACAATCCCTGTTCTGCGCGTGCAAGGCGAGCGCCGTTGTGGTATAATGCAAAAAAAAGCGCAAAGGATACGATTTATGAGCGAAGATCGCGAGACCGGGCACCGCTCGGATCGCCATGCGTCTGTTTTTATAAAGCTGCGCATGCTTCTCCGCCGCGCATGGGGCGGAGCGGCTGCCTTCTTTCGTCGCGCCGCACTGCGTATCGGCGCACTTTTTAGTGTCAAAAAGGCGGACAGCGCCAGCGGAGAGACGCGGAGACTGGACGGCGTGGAAGCCGCGCTTGCGCGGCGCGGTGTGCGGTCAGAATACGCCAGTGACGAAACGCGAACGCTGGATGGCGTGGAAACCGCACTTTTAAAGCGCGGCAAAACGCCTGCAGCGCAGCCTGCGCGAGAGCTGCCCCACATCTCGAAGGAACACCTCTCCGGCGAGGGCAAAGAGCATATGTCCATGTTCCGGCCACGGCATCGTCAGCCGGGGCTTGTTATCAGCATACTGCTGACCTCCTTCCGGCTGACGCTCGTGCTGCTTTTTATGATAGGCGCGGCGGGATTCGGCGCGCTCGTCGGCATCGCCAAAGCTTATATGGAAACCACGCCTACCCTGGATACCGCTGAAATCGAGGAGCAGGCCGAAACGTCTTATATTTACGACAGCAGCGGAGAGCTTATCACCATGTACACCGGCAGCGAAAACCGCGACTGGGCATCGCTTGATGAGATTCCCGAGCGCCTTCGGGAAGCCGTTATCGCTATCGAGGACGTCCGCTTCTACTACCATTCCGGCGTGGACATCAAGCGCCTGGTGGGCGTATTCATCAGCAATCTGATGAACAACAACATACAGGGCGGCAGCACCATTACGCAGCAGCTCGTCAAGAACAGCCTGCTTTCCTCCGAGCGGACATACAAACGCAAGATTCAGGAAGCCTACCTCTCAATGCAGCTGGAACAGGAATACGATAAGGATAAAATCCTGGAGGCGTACCTCAACACCATCAGCCTCGGCGGCTCCAACTACGGCGTCAAGGCCGCGGCGATGGATTATTTCCACAAAGACCTCTCCGAGCTTTCTCTCAGAGAATGCGCGATGCTCGCGGGCATTACGCAATATCCGTACAAATACAACCCGCGGCGCTGTTATTACGTCGTGGATGACCCTTCCATCATCAACGATCGGACCGATCGCGTACTGGAGCAAATGTACATCGCGGGCTTCATCACCAAGCAGGAGTACGATTCGGCACTTTCGGATACGGTATACGTATTTGCGGAATCCACCGTGAACCAGATGTACGAAATGCCCTATTTCGTAGAATACGTGGTGTACGACGTGATCACGCATCTTCTGGAGCAGCGCGGCAAGGACGATACGGATGCGAACCGTGCGGCCATCGAAACCGAGCTGCGCACGCAAGGCTACAAGATTTACACCACCGTCGATACCGACGTACAGAAAACCGTAGAGCAGTGTCTGGAGAACTGGGACGACTACCCGGAAATGAAAAATTCCGAAGACGCCGTGGTACATTACGAGAACGACGACGGCACGATCAGCGATACCCTGCAACCGCAGGCCGCCTTCGTCATCATCGACCAGCATACCGGACAGCTGAAAGCGGTCGTGGGCGGGCGGACAACGCCCGAGGCGAAGAAGACGCTCAACCGCGCCTACCAGACCCGCATGCCCATCGGCTCGTCCATCAAGCCCATCGCCGTATACGCGCCGGCTATCGACCTCGGATATTCCGACGGCACCGTCGTACCCAACCTGCCTCTTGCCATCGAAGGTTGGGAAAACGCGTCCGGCACGGGTTATCCGGAGGGCGGAAGCGCATATTATGGCCCCGTTACGCTGCGTACGGGGCTCGTACAGTCGCTCAACAGCGCTACGGCATGGACGCTGATGAACCTTGTGGGCGTCGATACATCTTATAACTATCTGACCTACATGGGCATTAACCCCACGCACATCAGCAAGACTCCCTCGGGCCTCGCGCTTGGGGACTCGGGCATCACGCCCATCGAGCTCGCCGGGGCGTACGCCACCATCGCCAACAGCGGCGTATATCTGGAGCCTCTGTCCTTTACGACGGTGGAAGATAAAGAAGGCAACATCATTCTCGACGCGGATAAAATTCGTGACCATCGGGAAGTGTTCAAGGAGACCACGGCATGGATCGTCTCCGATATGCTCGTCAACGCGGTGCAAAGCGGCACCGGCAAGCGGGCGCAGATAGAAGGGGTTACGGTGGGCGGTAAAACCGGAACCGTACAGGATTCCACGGGCGTATTGTTCGCGGGAATCACGCCCGACTACACCGCAACATTGTGGATAGGAAGCGACAAGTATAAGCCGCTCGCCACCGATGTCGCCGCGTCTACCTCCGCCGCCCCGCTGTGGCAATACGTGATGTCCAGCATCTATGAAGCGGGTGAGGAAACCAACAAGTATCCCAACAAAGGCGGTGCCATCATCGACGCGACGCCCACTGAGCTGGGCCTCGTACAGGTAAAAGTCTGCAGCGTTTCGGGGCTGAGAGCCACCGACGCCTGCGAAAACGACCCGGGCGGCCACAAACCCGTTATGGGCTGGTTCGTTCAGGGCACGGAGCCCACCGACTATTGCGATGTGCACGAGAATGTATCCATCTGCAGCACAAGCGGCAAATTTGCCACCGAATACTGCCCGACGGATACCGTCTCGCAGCGTACCATACTGCTGCTGGACGAGGATTCGATTTACTGGAAGCTCACGCAGGCACAGCGCGATAAGTATCTGCCGGGGGCTTTCCTGAAACCGAGCATTCCTCTTAAGGACATTACTTCCGATTTGCCGGAGTATTATGATTATTTCTGTAATGTCCACACCCCCGAGTGGTGGTCGGGACAGCAGCTGCTGCAAAGCGCCGTCGACGCCGCCAACAGCCAGATTGTGGACTCCAGAGGCGTCCTCGCGGATACTGCGCTGTCCATCCCGCTGGAGGAACGCCAGAGACTCTCGGACATGATAGACGACCTCTTAGCGCTGATCGCCTCGGACACCGCCACCGCAGGCGCAGTCGAGCAAAAAACCGTCGACTTAAAAACGCTGACCAATCAGTTGGAGACGCTATATTCCGGCACGGGACCCTAAATAGGTCCCCTCAAGCAACCATACCTTTTCAGAGAGGCTGTCTGGCAGGTGGCAGCCTTTTTCTATGGAATCTTTACAATGCAACCGGGGGTTGCGGCGCTTCCAGCGGCGATTGGTGGATTGCAACCGCAGGTTGCTGTACAATGAGCGCAGCATTGACGCAGGAGGATAAATCATGACGTTTGGTGAAAGGCTGTATCAGCAGCGTAAAGCAAAGGGATTTTCTCAGGAACAGCTCGCGGAAAAACTCGAGGTATCCCGGCAGGCAGTTTCCAAATGGGAGACAGGCGAAACCCAGCCCGATATGCCCAAGCTGCTGTTAATTTCCAATTCGCTGGGGATTTCGCTGGATGAGCTTTGCGGCAGCGCCGCGGCAGACAGTGGTCATACAGAAATGCCCCCGTACAAGAAACGGTCGCCCGTTCTGCCTATTCTGGCTTTGGCGGCTGCACTGCTGACAGGCTTTGCGGCAGGGTATCTCGCCTTCGAAAGAGAACCCGTGTCTCCTCCGCCCGCAATCGCGGAAACCACTCCATCCGCCGCAGCCAGCACGGCGGATATACTGCCGGAAAACATGAAGATTTCCGGGTTCCGCTTTTCCATGGTCGATTCTTCCAGCGAATACAGCACGCTGAATGTGGTATTCAGTCCCAATATCTCGCGGGAAGGCCTCACCTATACCATTGTAAAAACCGATGGGGACGGCGATTCAACCGTTTATCCGGCACCCTATACTGACGGCGTCTGCGTTTGCCGTGTCACCGCGTATTATTACGAAAGCTTTCTGCTGACCGCGGTCGTCAGTGATGGCGTAAATACGTGGAGTACGGGGCTTATTGATTTTTACAGCAGCCCGGGCTCTCTGGATTATAATGAACTATGGAACAGCGGGAGCTGAGCAATACGGAGAAAGGGATGTGCCTGTCCGGCTTACGGCATATAATCCTCTTCTTCGAGCAGCGTCACTTCTTCCGGCAGGGAGGGCGTGCCGGTCAGCGGCTCGCCATTCACTTCTATCTCCGGATGCACCGGAAGCACGTAGTACTGATAGGTATGATCATATTGCGCGGTATCGTCCCGCAGGCTTACCTTGTCACGACTGCCTGAAAATTCACCCACCTTCACGGTCTGGCCCGTGGCGATATCCGCGCGCATGAGCCTATAGATAATGAAGCTCTCCAGCGGCGTAAAGCTGATAAGCGGATACCCGCCCGCTCCTGTCGATACACTGAGGTCCCAGGGCGCCAGCGGTACCGACCAATAGGTCGAGTACTGCGTGGGCACGTCATCCTTTAGAAAATATTCGGTGAGCGTTTGATCGGAGGGTGTATAGGCGCTCGCGAGCTGGGGCTCCTCCGCGGCGAGCAGCGATTTCTTATCAATCTCCGCCTCCACCACGCCGTCCGGCTGCACGAACGCGGGCGCGGCGTTGTCCTTGTACAGGTATTCGAACACCTGCTTGGCAAGCATCGCGGGATATGTGCCGCCCGTCACGTCGGCGGGCAGGCAGTGTTCTTCATCGGTGGAATCAAAGCCCATCCAGCAGCACATGGTGTACTCCGGATTGAAAGCGACCGTCCAGGCATCCTTATTGCCGCTGATGTTATCGCCGCCGGAGGTTCCGGTTTTGGCGGCGATGCTGACGCCGTCGATGCCGAGCCGCCTCGCGGTGCCGCCCTGTACTGCGCTTTGCAGCATGGAAGCCATCAGAAAGGCGTTATCCTCGGAGAGCACGCCCGTTTTGGTCTCCGGGCGATCATAGATCACATTGCCGCGCGCGTCTTCGATTCGCGATATGCAGCTGGGATAAGAATAGTAGCCGCCGTTGGCAAACGGCGTGAAGGCGTTGCACAGCGACAGCGGCGTCACACCCTTGGTGAAACCGCCCAGCGCCAGCGTCAGCCCGGTATCCTGCTGCTCGAACGGAATGCCGACGCGTGAGGCGTAAAGCTTCGCTGTCTCCACGCCTACCGCTTCCAGCGTGCGCACCGCGGGCAGATTCAGCGAGGAAGCGAGTGCTTCGCGCATGGTCACCCAACCTGCGTAACTGTCCGAAAAGTTCTTTGGGACGTACCCGTTAAAGTCGCCTTTTTCATCCAGCACCAGCGTGGCAGGGTTAAACCCCAGCTTTTCCATCGCAGGCGCATACACCAGCACGGGTTTGATGGTGGAGCCCGGCTGACGTTTCATATCCAGCACGCGGTTGAGTCCGCGCCGTGTCTCGTACTGCCTCCCGCCCATGATGGCGCGGATCTCGCTGGTCTTGCTGTCCAGTATTACCATTGCCGCCTGACATTGCTCTCCATCCGCCGCTGCGTCCGGAAAGCTTGCGCTGTTCTCAAATATCGCCTCCACCTCGTTCTGCAAATCCTGATCGAGTGTGGTGTATATGCGGTAGCCGCTGGCCAGCAGCTCCTCGGTCTCCATGTTCAGCACGTCCTCCGCCTCGCACAGCACCATGTCAGTGAAATAATCGTATTTTGTTTCCACCTCCGGAACCAGCACGACGTCCTCCGCCTTTGCTTGTGTTTCCTGCTCTGCCGTAATGAAGCCCTGCTGCGCCATCAGCGACAGCACGAGGTTGCGCCGCTCTACGGATCGGTCGAGATGCAGATGCGGCGCGTAGTTTGTGGGAGACTTGATGACGCCTGCCAGCAGCGCGGCCTGTGCGATACTCAGCGTTTCCGCCGTTTCCCCAAAGTACACCTTTGCCGCCGCCTCAATGCCATACGCGCCGTTGCCGAAGTAGATGTAATTGAGATACATCTCGAGTATTTCATCCTTGGAATATACCTGCTCCAGTTCGTAGGCCATCACAGCCTCCTGCAGCTTGCGCGATATGGTCTTGACGCCCGTAAGGCACGTCAGCTTCACCAGCTGCTGCGATATGGTGCTCGCGCCCTGAGAGAGGTTGCCGTGCTTCAAGTCCTCCACGAATGCGCCCGCGATGCGGATGATATCCACGCCGTTGTGCTCGTAAAAGCGCGCGTCCTCCACCGCGAGAAACGCGTTTTTAACGTGCTCCGGGATCTTGTCGATGGTGACATAGACCCGGTTTTCCAGACCGTGAATTGCGGCGGTTTCTGTCCCCTCCGTGTCATAAATCAGCAGCGTCTGCTGCATCTCTCCAATGGCTTCCGGATCGAATTCCTTCCACTCGTCCAGCCCCATCAGATACGAAAAGAAAAAAATGAAGCAGGCCAGCCCGAGCAGCATGCCCGACAGCATCACCCGCTTTACCCACTTCCATACCCTGCTTTTCTTTTTTTCCGATTTTGCGTGAAGCCCGTGCCTGCCCATACCGCTTTGCGTCCTTTATGCTTTTTCGCTGAATTTATGCTGTGCCGCAGCGGCATCGAATATGAATTTCGACACAATCCAAAATATCACAACAAAAGAAGTGCTTTTCCGCTAAAACCTCTTAAAGGAATGGGCAATCCTTTCCCGAATAGGCACTAAATCACCATGAAAGGAAGTATGGCATGCGGGTTAAATTGCAACATGATTCCGGCTGCGTCACCGCCAGCCTGTCAGGAGAACTCGACCACCACAGCGCGCCCGAGGTCAAAGGGGCGCTTGATGACGCGCTGAGGCGATTCTCCGATGCGGACCTGATACTGGACCTGAAAAATTTAAGCTTTATGGACAGCTCGGGACTGGGCGTGCTGCTGGGGCGCTATAAGCAGCTTAAGGCACGCGGCCGCGGGCTGTATGTAAGAAATGTCGGGCAGCAGATCGAGAAGGTTTTCACCATCAGCGGTATTTACCGCATCATACCCAAAATAAAATAGCGGGGGCGCATATGAACAATGTAATGGAGCTAAAGCTGCTAAGCCTCTCGGAGAACGAGGGCTTTGCCAGAAGCGTCGTGGGCGCTTTCGCCACACAGCTGGACCCGACGCTCGAGGAGGTTGCGGATATCAAGACGGCGGTATCAGAAGCCGTCACCAACTGCATCGTACACGCATATCCCGACGAAGTTGGCAAAATTCTGATCGCGGCGGAGCTGTCCGAGCGGCGCATCATCGTACGTGTCACGGATTTTGGTGTGGGCATAAAAGACGTGGCGCAGGCGCGGCAGCCGTTTTACAGCACAGCGGGCGACGAAGCGCGCAGCGGTATGGGCTTCACCGTAATGGAGACGTTCATGGACGAAGTCAGCGTGGAGTCCGCGCCCGGGCGCGGCACCACGGTGGAGATGGTCAAGGCCATCGGTCGGTAGGTATTATGTCAGGCAGCAACGTGCTGGGTCACGAGGAAAGCCTGCGGCTGATAAAGGCCGCACAGTGCGGCGACGAGAAAGCGAAGGAGACCATGATCGTCCGCAATACGGCGCTTGTGAAAAGCATCGTCAAAAAATTCCTGAATCGGGGTGTCGAATTCGACGACCTCATGCAGATTGGCAGTCTGGGGCTTGTCAAGGCGGTATTGGGTTACGACGACAGCTACGACGTCCGGTTCTCCACCTACGCGGTGCCTATGATCGCGGGAGAAATCAAGCGCTTCCTGCGAGACGACGGCATCATTAAGGTCAGCCGTTCTCTGCGCGAAAAATCGTTTGAAATCTTCAGCGTCAAGGCAAAGCTCAAGGAAGAACTGCAGCGCGAACCCACCGTGGAAGAACTCTCCGCGCGCACCGGAATGTCGCCCGAGGACATCGTGTTCGCCATGGAGGCCGTCCGCACGCCGGTGTCCATATTTGAACCCGCGTTTGACGACGACACGAGCAAAACGCTGCTGATAGACACCATGTGTGAAAACAGCGACAGCGACATGATAGACCAGATACTGCTGCGCGAGCTGCTGGGCAAGCTGACTCCCAAGGAGCGCCAGCTTATCATGCTCCGCTACTACAGCGACAAAACGCAAATGGAAATAGCACAGATTCTGGGCGTTTCTCAGGTACAGGTATCGCGCCTCATCACCAAAACCATCTCCAAGCTTAAAAAAGCCATCGAATAATTCAATATTTCAAGCCGTGCTGCAAATAATAACGTTGCGCCCGAAAACAGGAAGGGCGTAAAACGACGCACGGCTTTTTCGTGCGCTCAGGAAGGGGAAAGCGATTGCTGTACTGGCTGCAACAACACCGGCGGGGCGTCATACTGGTGCTGAGCCTGCTGCTCATCGCGATGCTTACGCTGGCGGTCGTACTGGCGCTGCTGCCGGGCGGCAAGACGTACCTTAACGCGTGGTATGTATGAGCCGCTGTATTTCAGTTTAAAGAGCACAGCCCATGCCGACGGGGCGGGCGTGGCGCTGGGCGACATCTGCAGCCTGTCGGATGCGTCGAAGAATGCGCTGGCGGGCGTGCGCATCCGGACGGAAAAGCCCCTGACTCGCGTCACCGCTCTTTGGACTGCGGAGCGGCTGCGGGCGCTGTATCCGGACAGGCTGCCGCTGAGCGTGGGCGCGCCGGAATGCCTGGTCTACCTGCGCGACAAGCCGCCCTCGCGCGTGGTCACGGTGCTGAAATCGGCGCTGCTGGCGGCAGTGATGTTTTTCGGCGGGGCGATAGCCATCATGACGTTCCACGAGGACGTCAACATGCCCGCGGTGCTGGGTGACATCTACGCGTTCTTTACCGGTAATCCCGCGCAGAGCGCACCCGTCGTCAGCATCCCGTACTCGCTGGGCATCGTGGCGGGCTTTGCCATACTGCTGGGCCTCGTGCACCGCAAGCGGCATAAACCCACGCTGCTGGAGCTGAGCGCGCACGAGCAGCGCAAGGCGGTACGGGAATACCTTGCCGACCGGGAAGACGATGGCTGAACTGGGCGCCGCATTCACGGCGCTAAGCGCGGGGCTGGTCTCCGGCGCGGCGCTGTGCGCCCTGTATATCGCGCTGGGCGTATTCACCCGCCCCGCGATGCGGCTGGGACTCTCCCCCGGGCGTATGGAGGGCGTGGCGGGCGCGGCGGGCGCGGCAGCAGGCGCACTGGTGACGCTGACGGATTTATCCCTGCCGCTGGGCGGCTTTTTCGCAGGGACGGCAGGACTGTTCGCGGGTATTTACACCGGAGTGCTGATAGCGTGCCTTGCCGAGGTGGCGGATTCCATACCGCTGCTGAGGCGCTTCGGCATCCCGGCAGGCATCATCGCCAAAATACTGATTGCGTTTGCTTTGGGCAAGCTGGCAGGTTCCCTTGTCTATTGGCTGATACTTAAGTAAGAAAGGATGGCATCATGAGATACCAGAAGATTCCGGCCCTTAATACAGGGCACATGCCGAATATGATTGAAAACGAGGAATACGCGAAAACCATCTCCGAAAAGCAGCAGAAGGTGTGAGCATGGATATCAATAACGTCGTCGAAAAAACCAACTACCAGCAGCACGTTAAGAAGACCATGCCCAAAAGCCGGCTGTTCAAGGAGATCGTGCTGGCCTTCCTTGTAGGCGGCCTTATCTGCGTGCTGGGCGAAGCCTTGAACGACCTCGGGGAAAAGGTGCTGATGCTGGACAAGGACGGCGTCGGTACCTTCCGGTCCGCCACACTCATATTCCTCGGGGCGCTGTTCACCGGCATCGGCATATACGACGTACTGGGACGCATCGCGGGCGCGGGTTCCATCGTACCCATTACGGGCTTTGCCAATTCCGTGGTCTCCCCCGCGCTGGAATACAAATGGGAGGGCTTCATACTCGGCGTGGGCGCGAAGCTCTTTACCATCGCCGGGCCGGTTCTGGTTTATGGCATCAGCTCCTCCGTCATCGTTGGGGTGCTGTATTACCTCTTTGGAGGCGGCCGATGAGCAAGCGCGTAGGGCCGCGGACTGTGCGGTTTGAAAAGCCGCCCATACTGTTGTCCGCCGCTTCCGCAGCGGGCAAGTCAGAGCGCGAAGGCCCGTACGGAGCGGAATTCGATATCGCGGTAGAAGATGATCTCTGGGGCGAGAAAACGTACGAAAAGGCGGAGCGCAAGCTGCTGGTCAAAGCCGCCGAAGCCGCCATCGCCCGTGCCGGGCTGAAGACGGACGATATCTCGTACATGCTTGCGGGCGATCTGCTGAACCAGATTATTTCTTCCGGGTTTGCGGCAAGGCAGCTCGGCCTTCCCTTCATCGGGCTGTACGGCGCTTGCTCCACGATGTCGGAATCGCTGATGGTGGGTTCGATGATCGTGGACGGCGGCTTTGCCGATTACCTGCTGTGCGCCACGGGAAGCCACTTTGCTACCGCGGAGCGTCAGTTCCGCATGCCGCTGGAGCTCGGGACGCCCAAGACGCCGACTTCCCAGAATACCGCCACGGCCTCGGGCGCGGTGGTACTGTCGTCCGTGCGTGACGCCGCCTACCCCGCCGTCACGCACGCTACGACGGGCCGCGTCGTGGATTTCGGCGTGAACGACGTCAACAATATGGGCGCGGCAATGGCACCCGCTGCCGCCGAAACGATACTGTCTCACCTGCAGGAAACGGGGCGGACACCCGACTACTATGACCATATCATTACGGGAGACCTCGGCACCTTCGGCAGCCAGCTGCTGGGCGAGATGGCCTCCACCGCGGGTACTCCGCTGCCTAACCACCTCGACTGCGGCGCGATGATATACGCGGGCAACGCGCTGATGCACTGCGGCGGCAGCGGGTGCGGCTGCGGCGCGTCCATGCTGACCGGCCACTTTTACAAACGCATGATGGAAGGAGCCGTAAAGCGGGTGCTCTTTGTGGCGACAGGCGCGCTCCACAGTCCGACCAGCGCGCTGCAGGGCGAGTCGGTGCCGTCCATCGCGCATGCAATCGCAATTGAAATGGGGTGTGGAGCATGAATTATCTGGGCGCTTTCATCGTGGGAGGCGTGCTGTGCGCCATCGGCCAGGTGCTGCTGTCCAAGACGCAGCTGACGCCCGCCCGAATCCTTGTGGTGTATGTCACGGCGGGCGTGGTACTGACGGCAATCGGCGTCTACGAGCCGCTGGTGGAATGGGGCGGCGCAGGCGCGCAGGTACCGCTGACCGGTTTCGGGTACTCGCTGGCCAAGGGAGCATTTCAGGGTGTGGACGAATCCGGCCTGCTGGGCGCGCTGACGGGCGGGGTTACCGCCACCGCGGGCGGCATAACCGCCGCCGTGCTGTTTGGCTATCTCGTCGCGCTCATATTCAAACCCAAAACCAAAAAATAGGCCCGCTGCCGCATCCGTGATGCAGGAATATCAATCACAGAAAAAGAAAATGCCTCTCTCAAGGCATTTTCTTATATGGCCGACTTTTCGGTTATTTCGTGGTTGTTGCGCTCGGTGTCGTCATCAACGGGGTATTTGTTGGGCTGATGGAAACGCTGGGCGCGGTTGTCGGCTTGACTGTTACGCTCGGCTTGATTGTCGCCGAAGGTACGGTGGTCGTCTTCGTTGTCGTAGGCTGCGGGCTGTTGTTGTTATTGGTACAACCGACAAACAGCGCCGCGATCAGCATGATAACGAGCGCCACCAACATCAATTTTTTCATGCATGCTCTCCTCCTTTGTTTTATTTTTTACTTTTTAGACTTAAAATATTTTGCCGGAACATGTCAATTACTCGGAGACGATGTCATCATTTTGGTGCACAAGACAAAATGTCAAAAAAAATGACGTTTCCGCGAAAATCGCATAGGTGACGAACTTTCATTCAGGGATTCCTTAATAAAAGCGCAGATTCATCCATGGGGAAGTAAAGATATAAAGAAGAGCGCTCCTGATTATTAGTTGGCTGTAACTCAGGAATACGCTCTCTTTCAACCAAGGGCGTCATGAAAACGGTCAGAAACATAGTCAAATCCCGTCATTTTCGCAAAAGCGGCTCAGACATACCTTTCTCTGCTGCGATAAAGCGGAATTTGCCGTAATCAGCTCATGGCTTGCCGATGAATTCGCGCAGCAGGCTGTGCGTGGGGATGGCGCTCTCGTCGTCCATGCTGAGGAAGTAGTTTAAAAACTTCAGCAGGCTCAGTGCCTCCGGGTAATTCGGCATATCCGGCGTGAAGCGCTTGAGCTCGCCGTAGCAGTACTTCTTGAGTATCAGCGGCTCGTAGATCAGCGTAGAGTTGAACATCACGTCGGCGCTCTCCTGATAGGGCAGTATGTAGCGGAACTCGCCGCGCCGCACCGAATCCCAAATCATAAACGTCTGTGAAAAGGAATAACCGCGCGTCCGCTTGTCGCGCACGAGGCGGCGCAGCAGCCGGATATCCTCCGGCATCACGATGCTGTGATCGTCCAGATTGAGCGTGGTCAGCGGCGCGATGAAAATCTTGAACTTGACGCTGCGCGGAATGCCCTCCGTCAGCGCGTCATTCAGGCCATGAAGCCCCTCGATGACAAGCATCTCTTCCCCGCCGATGCGCAGCGCCATTCCCTGCTGCTTTCTGCGTCCCGCCACGAAATCGAACAGCGGCAGCTCCGCAGTTCCGCCGGAAAGCAGCGTTTCGAGATCGCTGCCCAGCTTGCCGGTGTCCAGCGCCTCCACACACTCGAAGTCGGGCTTTCCCGCTTCGTCGTTGGGAATATCGGCGCGGTCCCTGTAATAATCGTCCACCGAAATGGGCCGGCATTTCTTTCCGAGCACGCGCAAATGGATGGAGAGCCGATGCGCAAACGTGGTCTTGCCGGAAGACGACGGTCCCGCGATGAGCACGATACGCACATCCGGGCTGTCCACAATGCGCTGAGCGATGTCCACGATGGTTTTTTCATGCAGCGCTTCGTTGACGCTGATAAATTCGCCGATATCACCACCCCTGAACATGTCGTTGATATCGGACACCGTAGATGCGCCCAACACGCGCGCCCACCGCTCCGCTTCGCGAAAAACCGCCGCATATTTGGGCTGCGCAATAATGGGCGTGCGCGCTTCTACGTGAGGAGACGGATACTTGAGCATGACTCCGCCCGCGTACGCGTGCAGCTTCATGTCCGTCAGATATCCGGAGCTTTTGGGCATGATGCCATGAAAATAGTTCCGGCGTCCGTCAAAAGCGTAAAACCGATAATAATCAAACGGGCGGTATTTCAACAGCTCCGCTTTGTCCGTCAGCCCTTCGCGGAGCATGATGGGGCGGGCTTCCTCCACCGGCATTCTCTCCAGCACAAAATCCTCATCGCGCGCGATGTATTCGTCCACCTTCGCCTGAAGCGCGGCCAGCTCGGGCCCTGTCACGCCCTCCAACTCACAGAAAACACCGCCGCACAGCGCGTAATCCACTACCAGCCGCCGCTCCGGGTACAACGCCTTCACCGCGCAGTACAGCAGAAACGTGGCGCCGCGCAGAAACACACGCGAAGCCTGTTCGTTCTGGTAAGGCGACAGAAAGCGGATGCGCGTTCCGGGTTTCGCTTTCTCGCCAAGGGATACGATAGCGCCGTCCACCAGCGCGCAGATGATGTTTGTATAACCCTTCCCGCGGGCGATGTCGCAAAGCCGCGCATCGTCCTCCGGGGCATATTCTTCGTAGCGCAGGCCATCGTCCGAAATGCTGCATGAATAATCCATAACGTCACCTCACCCCCACAGTATACCCGCCGCAGCCGCAAAACGCCAGTATCCGCGCTGCTTTTGGCATAGAATTGACGCGCAGCGCATGTTGTACTATATTGAAGGGGAAAATACCGCATAATGGTACTTTTCTTTCAGGGAGGACGCCGTTGATACCATTTCATAAGTTGAAACCCGCCGCTGTCTGCACATTGTTTCTCGCACTGCTGTGTTTTTCGTCGTGCGCACCGCTGCCATCTGCCGCGCTGGCGCAGGAAAGCGTATCCGCATCCCCAGCGCAAACCGAAGCCGCAGCCGGGGAGCCTGCGCCGGAACCCGCGCCTTCCCCCTCGCCCGCGCCCGACCCGGCACCGCTCGGCATCAAGAAACAGACGCTTTCCTTCGCGGAGCTTGCGCCCACCACCACAATGACCTTCGCCGAACTGGTAGGCGACAACGGTGTATACGAGGATGAAACCGAAATCCCGCCGCTGCCCTCGTCCGACACTTACAAGCTGGTCATCAACGAGTACTGGCAAATCGCCACGGTTTACACACGTGATGAGGCCGGAGAATACACCGTGCCTGTGCGCTATATGATCGTCACCACAGGCGCGAGCGATACTCCCTCGCCCAAGGGCGTATTCAATATGGAAGACAACTATGTTCGATTCGGCCTGTTCAGCGTAGGCGTATACGGGCAGTACTGGCGTCAGATTACGCGCTCCATCTACACGCATTCTCTGCTGTACCTGCACCGCAACGCCAACAGCTATACCAACTCGTATTCCCGCCTTGGCAGACGCGGATCGCACGGCTGCATCCGCATGATGGTTCCCGACGCGCGCTGGGTCTACTACCATATTGCTCCCGGCTCCACTTGCGAAATCGTCAAGGGCAACAAAAACGACGCGGAGTCGAAAGCCATCAAGGAGCAGCTCGTATTTCCGAGCAAGCCTTCCTCGCGACCCGGCCTGAAAGCGGGCGAAATCCCGGTCACCGAGGCATGGCCCGGCTGGCAGGGAAATGCACAGGCGGCGTATGAAGCCTGCCTCTCGTCTCTTCAGGCGCAGGAATAACGCCATTCAGGCTAAGGAAGAACCGCTATGAATCAGCTGAATCTTGCCACTCAGATAATCCTCGTCGTGCTTGTATCCGTACTGCTGCTTGGCGCTGCTGTATGGGCGCTGCTGCGCCGCAGGCGCGCATTCCGCGCGCGCATCGCCGCGCGGTTTGGTCAAATTCCGGAGGCGACAGAAGCAGCCACTCTGCAGTTTCTCGCCGAAAGCTGGCGCTTCCGTCAGTCGCACGACGAGATCCCATTCTTTATCGATGATACGACATGGAACGATCTCGATATGGACAAGGTGTTTTCGCGCGTCAATGCATGCCGCACTTCTACAGGCGAGGAATGCCTTTACGCGCGGCTTCACACGCCCGCGATGGATGAGGCACCGCTGCGGGACTGGCAAACGCTGCTGAACACGCTGGAAGCACAGCCCGATAAACGCCTGGCACTTCAGGTGCTGCTTACAAAGATGGGCAAATCCCCCGCCGCCGGGCTGCTTCCCTTCGGCTGCGGCGCGAAATCCAAACGATTGAAATACCCCGCGGTGTATACGCTGCTGGCGCTGATGCCGCTGCTCTGCGCGGGGCTTTTCTTCGTGAACGCATCGCTGGGGTTGTTTGCCGTGCTGGCGGCATTCATCGTAAACATCGTCGTGTATTCGCTGAAGAAGCTCTCCATCGAGCGTGAGCTGGCAGCGCTGCGCAGCTTCTCTTCGCTGCTGTGGTGCGCAAAGAAAATCTGCCGTCTCGGCCTTTCGCCTGAGATCACCGCGTCTCTGGAACCCCGCCTGCGCGTGTTCCGCCGCATCTCGGGCAAGATGGCCTCGCTCACGCGCGAAAAGCTTTCCGATGCGGACATGCTCGCCGACTATGTAAAAATCCCGCTGCTCACCGATATCCGCAACTTCAACCGCGCGCTGCGCCTGATAGGCGAGCACGCCGCGGACTTCCGTTCGCTGTATGATACCGTAGGCGCACTGGACGCCGCCGCCGCCGTGCTGTCCTTCCGCACGAGCCTGCCGCACTGGTGCCGCCCGCAGTTCACCGAAGCGCGCGCCGTCGAAGCGCAGGAGGTGTATCACCCGCTGCTCACTTCGCCCGTTGCCAACGACATCTCGCTCACGCGCTCCAGCCTGGTTTCCGGCTCGAACGCCTCGGGTAAATCCACGTTCATCAAAGCGCTGGCAGTGAACGGCATCTTCGCCCAGACGATAGGGATCTGCGCCGCGCGCGCATACCGTACGCGCTTTGTGCTCGTCGTTACGTCCATGGCGGTGCGGGACGACATTGAAGCGGGTGAAAGCTACTTCATCACGGAGCTGAAGTCGCTGCGGCGGGTGCTTGACTCTGTACGACACACCGACTGCGTCTGCTATATCGATGAAATACTGAAGGGCACCAACACCATCGAGCGCATCGCCGCCTCCGCCGCCGTGCTGGGCTGGCTGTGCGCTCAGCCCAGCCTGTGCATGGCTGCCACGCACGACATCGAGCTGACGCGGCTGCTGGCGGGGAGCATGGATAATTATCACTTCGCCGAGCAGATGACGGACGCGGGCATGGCATTCGATTACCGGCTGCGCGAAGGCCCCTCGCGCACGCGCAACGCCATCCGGCTGCTGGGGCATATGGAATTCGACGCATCCGTCCTCGAGGAAGCGGAAAGGCTGGTGAAACGGTTTGAGCAGACAGGTTCCTGGGAAGCGCGCTGATCTGCGCGCAGTCAATAAACAGGCCCCATGTACGACGGCGGACGGCCCCGTCCGGGAGGATTGCCCCTGCCCCAAGCTGAAGTGTAAAAACCACGGGCGATGCACACCCTGCCGTGAAAAACATCAGAAAAGCGCTCCTTACTGCGAGCGCTGAATTATCTTCATTGTTTTTGGGTAAAATTTTTGACACTTTATGATTCAATACAATATGTATGGGAACTTTTTTATGTACGGTGCGTCTAACCATAGGATCAATTCAACGCCAAAACGCGGCGGGAAAGGATACACCATTGGAACTGCTGAATATTGAAGGCCTGTCAAAGGTCATGCGGAGGAAAAAGATACTCGACAACGTATCGCTCAAGGTGAATTCGGGCGAGATCGTAGGCTTCCTCGGACCGAACGGTGCAGGCAAAACAACAACGATCAAAATGATCATGGGGCTTTTCACGATCACCGCCGGCAAAATACAGGTTTGCGGACACGACGTCGTGACGGACTTTGAGGGCGCGATGGAAAACATCGGCGGCATCGTCGAAAACCCGGATCTGTACAAGCGCATGACAGGGCGCCAGAACCTCGAATACTTCGCGTCGATGTACGACAAATCCGCGAAGGAGAACATCGACAAGGTCATCAATCTTGTCAAGATGTCCAACCGGATAAACGACAAGGTAAAGCGCTACTCGCTCGGTATGCGCCAGCGCGTGGGCATTGCGCAGGCATTGCTGCACATGCCAAAGCTGCTTGTGCTGGACGAACCGACCAACGGCCTTGATCCCATCGGCATCAAGGAACTGCGTGACCTGCTGAAATACCTCTCTAAAAACGCCGATGTGGGCGTGTTCATCTCCAGCCATCTGCTTTCCGAGATGGAGCTGATGTGCGACCGCATCTACATCATCGACAACGGCGTAATCATCGGCGAAAAGACCATCGAGCAGGTGCAGGTGCAGGACGACAACGATTCCATCTACAGTTACACCTTCAGCACCACCGACAACGAGCGCGTGCTCCAGTACTTCCAGAGCCTTGAAGCCAACTGCGCTCAGGAGAACGGCAATGTCACGCTTGTAATGGTCCGCGCGCAGATTCCCGATATCATCAGCGCCATCGTGGGTATGGGTATTGGCATCTACGCGGTCAACCAGCAGCATCGCACGCTGGAGCAGGATTTCATCTCCATGACAACCGGCACGAAGACGCAGATCCGCTGACGCGGCACAGAAAAGAGAGGGCATTACTATGAAGTTTTTAAGACAGATAAAAAGCGAAGCCAAAAACATATTCGGCTCGAAGTTTATACTGATTGCCGCCATACTGCTGATCGCGTTCAGCATCGTCTCGTCGGTGCTGACGGCTATCAACAGCGGTACCACCTACTATTCGGGCGGCGGCGGCGGACCCATCGTATACCAGGCTGCGTCCTATGCGAAGATGAGCGGCGATTACTACCCTGGTTACTATGAGGGGCAGGAACCCATCGAGGTTGATGGCGTTATCATCGAACCCGAAAATCCGTTTTACTGGAATGTCAGCGATATCAAAAACCAGATGGATTACCTGCAAACCGACAGCAGCATGTTCACCAGCCCGGAGGTTCTGGATCTCGTACTGGATATCATGGATCAGGAGCTCAGCTACTACGCGCGTTTCGCGGCGGTGGTGACCACCTCCCCGGATTACCGCAGCGACCTTGCTTGGAACGGGGTAAGCTCTATCTACGATGTATTCGTATACTCCCACGTGGATACGGAGAATGCGGATATTCTTTATGAGGCGTACAGTTATCGCACCTACATGGAGCGCGAAGCGTTCGACGCGAAGTACATCAACGTCTCCGCGACCGACCGGCTGGCGGCCATTGACGCCGCCCAGACCAAGCTGGATACCCTGTTCGGCATCGTCGAGAACGGCGACTTCACTGGCTATATCAATTTAATGATACAGCAGCAAAACGACAGCATTGCCAACTTTGAGGCGCAGATAGACATGTACGAGGAAACCCTGCGCGAGCACCCGGAGCAGGAGGAGAGCCTCAACGCCAGCATCGAGGACTGCAAGAAGCAGATCGCGATTATCGAGAACAGCACGATACCGTGGCTGCAATACCGCCTCGAAAACAACGTGATACCGTACGTCGATATCTGGCAGAACCGTGCCATCGACGACATCACCAATAATGCGTACCAGCTGGAATACTTCGATCAGTATGTCATGTCGGAGGAGCAGTTCAATCAGGATCAGTGGACAAAATCGCAGTACGGCTCCTATCAGAATTACATGGACGCGATGAATAAGCAGAAGGCCGAGCTGCAGAATACCATCTCCATAGCTGAAGACTGCCTGGACGCAGGCAAGCCCGATATGAAGTACGTAACGGACGGCGCGCGCTACAACACGGTGAGCTTCCTGGACTACTCAGTCATCGTCGCGATGTTTGCCATACTGCTGGGCGGCTGGCTCCTGGCGAGTGAATTCCAGTTCGGCACCATCCGCCTGCTGATGATCCGCCCGAGGACACGAACCAAAATACTGATGTCTAAGTTCCTGGCCGCACTGCTTATTTCGCTGGCGCTGTACATCGTGTGCGCGGTTCTGAATATCGTCATGAACGGCATACTTCTGGGCTTTGGGGACTTCGGCAACCCGAACTTTACAATTGCCGGGCAGATGGGCTTCTTTGCCTTCTACCTGCCCAAGTTCATCGCCTGCATGCTGACCATCATATTCGCGTTCTGCATCTCGTTCATGCTCTCGGTGCTGACCAAGAACATCGCGATTTCCATCGCCGCTCCCATCGTGGCTTATGTGGGCTGCTACATCGCGATGGCCGTGATGGCTTACAGCGGCGCGCGCTGGCTGGCCTGGACGCCTATCCCATACGTGCAGCTTTCATCGTTCTTCATCGACAATTCAATGGTCAAGTACATGCTGCAAAATGGCGTGCCTTTAAGCCTTACTTATGGTATGATCATGATGGGTGTGCTCTCGGTTGTCTGCGTGGTGGTTTCCCTGCTGGCTTTCCGCAAGCGCGATATTACCAACTGATAAGGAATAGCATATGAGTGATAACAACGACTTCCTGAGCCAGTACGGCCGGGACAAACAGGGCCAGACGGAGATCGTAATCCAGGATGCTCCGCTGCCCTCGTCATACAAGTATGAACAGAAAAGCGGCTTTGTGCCGCCGGAGAGGCGCGATACCGCGCCTCCTTCGGCGCCCAGCCGCAAAAACCTCCTCATCGGTATCGGCGCGGGTGTGCTGGCGCTGATCATCGTAGTGGTGGTCTTGGTGCTGCTGCTGACGCGGGGCGCCGAAATGATAGACCTTACGGGCAAGAAGCTGACCGAAGCGCAGCTTTGGGCCAGCGATCAAAACGTTACGCTGCAGCCCGCGGAGGAGTACAACGACGAGTATGCCGAGGGTGTCATCTTCTGGCAGAGCGTTCCTTTGGGCGATCGCGTCAAGAAGGGCGATTTTGTCGATGTGAAGGTATCCCTTGGGCATGACCTCTCCGTAACGCTGGAGCTTCCCGACATCAAGTCCATGAAGATGGACGAGGTGCAGGCCTGGGCCGACGCCAACTTTATGACCAAGGTGCGCATCACTACCGAATTCAGCGACACGGTGCCGTTGAATAGCGTCATCAGCTACACCGTTAACGACGACCGCGTGACGGGCGAAGTGGTCCGCCGCGATTCGCCAGTGTATGTGGTGGTATCCAAGGGTCCGGAGGACGAGGCGGCGCTGCAGGTTACCGTGCCGGACTTTAAGACGATGACGCTTTCGGAGTGCTACGCTTTCGCCAACGAAAACGGCCTGACGCTCACGGTACAGCAGCAGTACGACGATTACATCGCCGCAGGCGCAGTCATCTCCCAGAGCGTAAAGGCGCAGGAGAAGGTTTCCAAGGGCAGCGAGATTACGCTCGTGGTGTCGCTGGGCAAGAAAATCACCGTGCCGGACTTCTCGGACTATTCGAAGGAAGGGGCTTCCGCAAAGGCTGCGGAGCTGGGCATCCCCGTGACGGTAACGGAAAGGTATTCCGGGGCTTCGGCGGGCGCGTTCATCTCGCAGAGCATCGACGCGGGCAGCGTATACGTAACCGGCGATATTCTGGAGCTCAAGTACTCTCTGGGCAACAAAGTCGTGCTGGCTTCTTATGTCGGACAGACGCTGGATTCGCTCCAATCGTGGGCGTTGGGGCTCAACGCGCAGGGCGCAAGCATCACCATCAGCAAAACGGAAACCACGAGCAGTTCCCCCGCGGGGACAATCCTCAGCCAGACTCCGGCCAATGAAGAGATCAGTTACAAAAAAACGGTTTATGTGACGGTTTCCTCTGGCAAGGTGGTGTACGTCCCTGACTTCGTGGCGGACGGCGCAGGTTATGATGGTACCTATGCCACCGCCATCACCCGCGAGGACGCGATGAAAATGTGTGATTCAGCCGGGCTCGTGCCGGTATTCGTCTCGGGCAGCAGCTCCGGACGGCTGCCCAACGAAATATATTCGCAAAGCCTTACAGCTGGAACCGAGGCTAAGCAGGGAGATACTATCAAGCTTTACTATATCCCCTCTGCTACCACTGCAATACCCGATTTCGTGACCGGCAGCATGACCAAATCAGCGGCCTTAGCCGCTTACAGCAGCATTCTCCGGATTACGTTTGAAGAAGGCGACACATACGCGGGAGATGGAAGCGACGTTGTCATTGCGCAATCCCTGCCTGTAAACAGCACCGTCGCCAAGGGAACAGAGATCGTGCTGACACTGGGCCAGCCGTAACCGGAACAATGTGAAAAGGCGTCCCGCGGGACGCCTTTTATGATGCTGTCAATTATGAGCGCCGGTCGATGGCAATGAGGATTGCCGACGCGATGAGCGTAACCACGCAGTAGATGATCAGCGTTACCTTGAAAAAGCCCATACTGAAAAACGAAGGATTAAATTCGTTCAGTATCACGTAAGTGATGGTGAACAATGAGAGTATTATGCAGATATGAGGGATTATTTTTTTTAGCATGGAAGCGCCTCCTTATTCACCAATATAGATGATGTCGCTGCATTCTCTCCTGCCGTCCGAAAGCGGTCGATTGACGAGTTCTCCGAAGAAGGCCATTTCAGATGTCCGACCGCCGTCCAGATTATACGCCTCTGTGCAGCCAAGTTCGTAGAAAATCTGTGAAAGTTCGGAAAGCTTTGCTCCTTCGGTATCGACTTGCCTTCCCTCAACAACCACAAAGCAGTAATGGCCCGGCTCATAATAACCGATGGCCGTGCGCGGATTCGCAGCACCGAACTGATCCGGCATGTTGAACTCCGTCATAGGCTGACCGTCGTGCAGCAACATCGGCCCCCAAGACCAGACCTGGTATACGCCCCGCGCAACCACCGCGTCATAATCAAACTCTTCGGGAGGAATTGATTCCATGGTGCCGTCGTAATACAGTACGAACTGATCGGCGGAAGGCTTATGTTCCTTATAAGGCTGGCCATTGCGTATGATAACCCCTGTGGCATGGTTATTCAGGGCAAAGTCACCGTTGATCGCAATGATAGCGTTGTTCTCCTGCGCGACGGTAGTCGTGAGCCCCGTATATCCCATCGTATCGGATTTTTCGGCAAATGCCGTACGCAGATATTTCATTTCCGCAACGTATATATCTGCCACGAAATAACTGAGGGTTTCCGTCTGCACCTTATTAATCGTCACATTGATGTTCGCGCTTCGGTAGGAAGTCGCCGTCTGCTCAATCTCTCCGTCGGTGAACTTGTCCGCAAACTTCGTCCTCCAGTCATTGGGATCGACAATAGCCGTAGAACTGGTCGGCTGACTGGATGTTTCGGTTGATACAGATGAACTGGAGGAAGCCGAAACTTCCGTGGATGCCGTCACCATCCAAGACGGAGTGGGGAGCGATCCACTCGGGCCTTCTTCCTTGTGAAGCACATATGTGCCTAAATAGAACACCAGTAGCAGCAGCGCTGCCAGCACGACGTCGATCCCAATCAAAGCCGCAATGGGCAGCCCGGGTTTCTTCCTGGGTTTGCGAGGCACTCCCGGCGCACCCGGCGGACGCGTTCCCGTTGGGCGCGTCGGCGCGCTGCGAGGCGCGGTGCGGGGCGCTCTGTGGAAATCATCATCCAAAAAAGAATTTTTGCCGTTTTGGTTCATATTTTTGCTTTTTCCTTTATCATTTGCGCTTATACATTATTATACCTTTTTCCTGCTCCTCTGTAAACTTTCAACGCAAAATGTTCACAGTCCCGCAGACCTGAACACATGCGACGGCCCGTTCATACTATACACCAGAAAAGGCGTTTCTCGGCGCGAAAGGAGAGCGTTATGCCCAACGGCGTTCAATTCCCAGGCGGTGGCGGCGGCAGGCCTCCGGGCGGTGGCGGCGGCAGGCCTCCGGGTGGTGGCGGCGGCAGGCCTCCGGGTGGATGGCCCCCCCCGGGTGGCGGTGGTTGGCCGGGCGGCGGCAGACCCCCGGGCGGATGGCCTCCTCCAGGCGGATGGCGTCCTCCGGGCGGATGGCCCCCGGGGCAATTTCCGTGGTTCCTGTTTTTCCCCAACTGCACCGGCTGGCCATGCAACCGCTGCGACTGGGTCGATCAGTTTGGAAGATGCTGCACAAACAGCGGCTGGTGCTGCGATCAGTTCGGACGCTGCAGTCCGGCTGTCGGCGTTCCCTTTGCGGGGCAAACGGCAGCGGCACCGACGGGCAGCTGGCAGGGTATCCCCGGCGTATGGGATACGATGCCCGGAATGGGCCCGGACAGCGAGGACATTTAGAAGCCTGGTTTGTCCATGCAACCGGCTTTGCCGGGGCGCGGCTTGCGCTGCCGGAATGCGCGCGTCAAAAATACCGGCCGGCATCTCGATGCCGCGCCGGTATCAACAGGCCGCGCCTTTTACATGGTTTTTATCGTGGACGCGGCGGATAGTTCGGGTCCAGCTGCCGATCGATGTAGGCGAAGCTCTCCGACAGCATTTTCTGGTACTGGCGGACAGCCGCCGTAAACCCCTTCACTTCCTCCCGTTCAAGCATCGCATTATACTCCGCGAAAAGCCGCTTCAGTCTTTCTGCACGTTCCGTCTCCGGTATGTTCATTGACTGAATGCGCGCGTGTTCCCGCTCAAACGCGTTCATACTGCGCGCCAACTGCATGTTTTCCGTAATCTTTTTGCGTACGCGCATCATTTCCGTGTATTCCGGCGTCTGCATGAGCGCATTCACGAGCGCCGACAGCTCTTTGCCTGGCATCATGGGCGGCGCCTCCTCTCCAAATCAGATGATACAGTATATTGCAGAGCCCCTGCCCATGTGCGGATGGAGGCGGCAGAACGTTCGTACAAAAAAAGGCGGATTCGCGCTCCGCCTTCCTTGCACTCTGTGCGCTCCCAGCAGCGCTAATCCACCAGTTGATATCCTTTTTTGAAAAGCCGGACGCAGACATCCACCACATTCGGGTGGTAATACACGCCCCGCCCCGCGCTGATCTCGTTCAACGCCATATCCAGCCCCAGGCTTGCGCGGTACGGGCGATGGGACATCATGGCTTCCACCACATCGGCTACGGAGATGATGCACGTTTCAAACCGGATGTCCTCCTCTGTAAGTCCGCGCGGATACCCGCTGCCGTCCAGCCGTTCATGGTGCTGGTGCACGATATCCGCGACGGGCCATGGCATTTCAAAATCCTTCAGCAGCTCATACCCCTTTTGCGGATGCTCCTTGATGAGCTCGTATTCGGGCAGAGAGAGCCGCCCCGGCTTGTTGAGAATGTCCGAAGGCACCGTGATCTTGCCGACGTCATGGATGCACCCTATCATGTACAGCCCTTCCAGCGTATCTTCCGTCAGCCCTATCTCTGCGCCTATCGCGCGCGCGAGGTGCCCTACGCGGCGCTGATGACCCGCGGTATACGGATCGCGAAGCTCTATCATCGCCGAAGCCGCATACACGGTATTGATCATCGCCTGCCTCAGCTTCTTGGTTCTCTCCTCTACGATCCGCTCCAGGCTCTCATTCTGCGCGCGTATCTCCTTCTCCAGCTGGCGCTTCTCGTCCAGCAGCAGCTTATAGCCCACCGCGTTGCGCACTGCCTTGATGAGCTCCTCCTTGCCGATGGGCTTGGAAAGATAATCACGCGCGTGGTACCGCACCGCTTCCACCGCGGTTTCCACGGTAGGTTCGCCCGTTATCAGTATCACCTGAATATCGGGATAGATGTTGTGAATCACTTTCAGCAGCGACATGCCCGACTGCCTGGGCATCACGATATCTGAAATAATCGCATCCACCGGATGCTCTTTAAGCAACTCCAAGGCCACTTCGGCGTTCTCGGCGGTACACACCTCATACCCTTCGCGCCTTAAGAATTCCCCCAGCGTTATCCGCAGGCTTTTTTCGTCATCCACAATCAGTATGCCTGGCATGGTCTATTCCTCCGTCCGGTTACAGTCACTGTTCTCAAGACAGCACCGTGAATTCGCCGCATACCTGTACCCGGCATTTATCGTCCGTGCGGCAGCACCATAACCGCAGGTGCAGTCAAGCTGACGCACCCTCGTCCTGCTATGCCGGACAGACCACGTCACATACATAATTCAACAAGAAATTACAAATACCTTGTGTATCAAACAACGTTGGAGAAATTTCTCAGGCAAATATGCGCAAGGGTAACCGCGCCTCGCTATTCTTCCTCACCCAGAAACTCTGTCGCTTTATCAATGAACAGTATGCCGTCGAGATGGTCGATTTCGTGGCAGAAGCATTTGGCTAAATCGTTCTCCGCCTCCAGCTCCACTTCCTTGCCCTGTTCGTTCTGCGCGCGTACGGTGACACGTATGGGCCGATTCAGCTTGGCCCATACGCCGGGTACGCTGAGACATCCCTCCTCTACCTCATGCTCGCCCTCGGCTTTCGTGATTTCCGGGTTAATCAAACGGAGCAAACCGTCCGGGGTGTCCACAACGATCAGCCTCCGCAGCACACCGATCTGCGGCGCGGCAAGTCCCGCTCCGTTGCCATGGTTTTTCAGGGTATCCTCCAGGTCGTTTAGATGCTGCACAATGCGGGGCGTTACCTCCGCTACGGGCCGGCATTTTGCGCGCAATGCCTCATCGCCTTCGGTGCGTATTTCCTTCAGTGCCATCGAAATCCTCCGTATTTTGTCGTTTTTCGCCTTAAACCTATCATAAATCAAAATGATACCCTCGGCAACCGTTTGTATGCATTTTACACGCATATTCAATATTACCTTGACATATTTATTATTAAACAATATAATAGTATTATCATCCAGTTGCTTAATCTCCGGAATATCGGAGAACGGGAGAACCAACTTTGGGGTGAATCCGGGAAACCGGTAGGGCACCTTTCAGCCCGAACCCGTCAGCTAATCTCGTAAGCGCATGAGAGGGGAGCTTTTTTAGTATTCTAAAAACGGATTCCTGCGCTTGCTGTTTATTCGGCGGGCGCGTTTTTGTTTAAGGCGACGCGTCCGACAGCGCGGAAACGCACTATGGCGGCAACGCCAGGAAAGGAGCAGCCTTATGATCAACGTTGCAATCTGCGGAGTTGGACGCGCAGGACTTGAAGTAGTCCGAACCATACGCGATAGCCGCAAATTCAATATCGTGGCGGCATTTTGCCGGAACAAGAGCGAAAAGGCGGGACTCGATATCGGAGAACTCTCGCTGACAGGACGGATGGGGATCGCCGCGACCCCGGTATCGCAGGCATCTGAAGTACTGAGCGGAACACGCGTGGACGTCGTCATCGACTTCTCTAATCCCGAAGCGAGCTGGCAGATGCTGGACGCATGCAAAACATGTGGAATCCCCTGCGTGGTATGCACCACCGGCTTTACAGACGAAGATCTGATGCGCATGCAGCGGGTAGTGCGCAATGGTAAGATGGGTGTCGTATACGCGCCCAACGTAACACTGGGCATCAACGTACTGATGTCGCTGCTCAAAACGGTGGCTCGGGCGCTGCCCTTCTTCGACTACCAGATCACCGAGATCCACCACAGCCGCAAGACCGACAGGCCTTCCGGCACCGCGAAGCGGATAGCGGAAGCCATTGAGAGCGAGCTTCCGGACATCCCCGTCAGCCATGTGCCCATCAACTCGGTGCGCGCAGGCGGCTACGTGGGCGTGCACGAAGTTATGGCGGTGGGCGATTACGAGCGCATTTCCATTTCTCACGAATCGTTCTCGCGCCGGGCTTTTGCTCAGGGCGCGCTGATGGCGGCCGAATTCATTACGGGCCGCAGGGGCTGGTTCTACATGGAAGATGTCATCGACGTGCCTTCGCTGCTGTGCGACCACGAATTCGCCGGACAGGGCACCAACCTTCAGGCGTAAGGGTATCCTCCGGGCGAAAGCCCAGGTTTTCTTCATTTCACATTACAGCAAAGCCGGCCTCCTCCTGCCGGCTTTGCTGTCTGCGGTTTACGCAATATCCGGGATCTGCTGATCTTTTGAAACTCCTTTACCGGAGCAGCTCACGCACGGCCTGAGCCAGACTGTGCCCCAGCGCCGTGTGTGCTTCGGGCGTCAGGTGAATTCCGTCCTCCGCGCATACCGGCAGCGATGAGGCGTCAAAAAAGCCGCAGCCCAACCGCTGCGCGACCTCCTGATAATGCGCCGTCATGCGCGCCGAGCGCTCCTCCACATCCTCGTCAAACATCTCCGCGAAGCCCGTGATACCGTGCACCTGCGCCGGGCATACCAGCAGCACGCGCGGCATCGCGCCTCCCGGGCCCGCGCCGCTGTCCTGAATGATTCGCACCAGTTTTTCCGCACCTGCGGCAATATCCCACGCGGACAGCGAGAAGCGCCGCTTCAAATCGTTGGTACCCAGCATCAGTATCACCGCGTCCAGCGGCTTATGCGTCGCCAGACAGGGCCGGAGGTATGTCTCTCCGTTCTTGTCACCCTCGATAGGGTCATCCCATACGGTGGTACGCCCGGAAAGGCCCTCTTCAATTACCCAATACCCTTGACCCAACGCTTGCCGCATCACACCCGGCCAGCGCACATCAGGCGCAAACCGCTCCTCCGTGCCGCCAATATACCCCCATGTGTTGGAATCTCCGTAGCACAACACCACGCTCATACCGTTTCCCCTTTCGCTCTTTGGTGATACCTGTTAATTCTGTGCTTTGGGATGCTTTTCCTGCGCGAGAACGCATTTTGGTACAATGTTTTTAGTATGATTCAGTTGTCAGGGTGGCGGGTGAATATCTCCCATCTCCCCACCACACATATCGCCCCGTCCGCCTTTGCGGGTATAGGAGAAGCATGCCGGGAGCACAAAAAAAGCGGTCCTCACACCGCTTTGCCGTATTCCCGGCCTGTTTCGGTCATCCCAGCCTCTGCTGCAGCGACGCGCAGATGCTTTCGATTATATTCCGCCGTACAAGCGCTTCCACCCACTCCTGCGGAATGGACGCAAGGCCGAAGCGGATACCCGCAAGTCCGCCCGCAACGGCACCCACCGTGTCCGCGTCACCCCCAAGGTTGATGGCACGAAGCACGCATTCTCGATAACTGTCCGTGGTCAGCAGACACCACACGGCGGCTTCCAGCGTATGTACCACATACCCGCTGGAGCAAATCGCGTCTTCGGGCAGCGCCGCAATTCCCTGCGCCAGCCGTGCAAAATGACGCCATTCCCCGGCGTATGGAGCATCCTGATAATACTCCGCGCACTCCTCCATCCCGCGGCGAACGGCGTCCGCGGGCGCATCCCCTTCCATCAGCGCGATGCAAATGCGCACGTATATCCCCGACGCAACGATCGAACGCGGGTGCGCGTGCGTCAGCGCTGTCAGGTTATGTACAATGTCCAGTCCCTTCTCCAGCAGCATCGGACGCACATAATACGCCGCGGGCAGTATTCGCATCAACCCGCCGTTTCCGTTGCTGCGCTCGGCCTTGCCCCCGCATAGCAGCGGCGGCGTACCCTCGCGGAAGCGGCTCAGCGCCGCGCCGGTGGTTCCGCCGATATCGAACGCGTAACCGTGCGGTGTATATTCCCCGCCAACCCACCAGCGGCAGAATTTTTCCATGATATCCACATAATCAACACAGCCTGCGGCGAGACTGTCCGCCAGGCACAGCGCCATGGAGGTATCGTCCGACCATGTGCCTTTTGGCTGGCAATGAGCGCCGCCACCGCGCATTTCCGTTACCGGGCTTTCCCGCAGTACGCCGCGTTCCGTAAATTCCGCCGGAACGCCCAGCGCGTCCGCCACGGCCAGACCGAATATGCCGTCTCTTACGTCCATACGTTTCACTCCGATTTGATATATCTGTGCCAGCGCGCCTCATCCTCGTACATGTGCGCCTGCCAGTAATCCGCATAATGCAGCAGCAGCGTCAGCGGGGCCTCCCGGTGCGCCACCGTTTCGTTTTCCGGGATGTACTGCCCGTCGTGGCAGCAGATCGCCTGCGCCTCATCCGGGCTCAGCGGAATGTACCGCGATACCAAGTACAGGCTCCTCACGCCCAGTCCCATGGCCGTGACGCGCGGGTTATAGGCGTAGCCTTCCTCTCCCTTGAGATACAGCGGCTGACCCGGATCTCCCAGTTTCCCGGTATCGTGGAAGAGGCCGCAGATAACAGCGCTTTCATCGTCTGCCGAAGGCAGCAGCTCGTCCTTGATGGCCAGCAGCTGATAGGTTACGCCCACCGAATGCATCAGCAGCCCTTTTTCGCAGCTCATGTGAAATCGTGTGCTAGCGGGTGCGTACAGCCATTCCGTTTCCTTTTCCAGATAAGAGACCAACGCGTCGAACTGCTTTCTGCGGCGCGACGGCATCGCTTTCAGCCGTGCGTACAGCTCTTCCACGTTATCCGGCGTAATGCGCATCCCTATTCCTCCGCGGTTCGGCAGAAGCGCTGCGGCGCGCCCTGCGATTCTTCAGTAACCAGTGTCGTAACCACCATGGATTCGCGAATCTGCGGCTCCAACTGCGCAATCGCGAAATCATCCTCCGCGGAGATGACGCGCGCGAAGCATGCGCGCCCCATCCTGTCGTACACGCGGCCCGCGCTCAGCGTACCGCGTGCCACCGTGCGCGGACTGTTGGCGACATAGCCCACCTTGCCGATGGGGGCTATCTCGGCGCGGATGGCTTCCGCATCAAAAAAGTTCTGCGGCTCCTTAACGAGCAGCACCAGCGCACCCGTCCGCAGCGGGCGCATGCCGTAGTAATGGCACAGCCCCGTAATGGTAATTACCGCTTTGCTCATTCATACCACCTCCCGCTCCCAGCGTAACACAGAGACAGTACAAAAATCGGGGCAGCAATGCCGCCCCGATAGTATACCATAACCTGTATACTTCTACTACCACTTTTTTATTGTTCTCCCAAGAGTTATGCTTTGGCATCCTTCGCAGACGGGAGCCGCCTCCGGTTTTCCCTCAGGCAGACACCCCGGCAGCCTCCCGATGGCGCAACGCCCGCGCAAACGCCGTGATGCTTTCCACCACAATACCAAATGCCGTAAGCCCCACTATCACCTTGGGCACGACGCTCCAAATATTCGCGGCAACGCTGCCTGCGCTCCACGCGGCGTTCAGCGAAGTTGCAAAATCCGGATTCCAGATGGCCGAGCTGCCGTATACCCAGATGACCAGCATCAGTGAAACCGCGTTCAGCACGGTCATCGCCACGGCAAGGCGCACCGTATAGCGTCCTTCCGCCAGCCGAAGCACCTCCTTGAGAATGCCCAGACCGGTGATGAGCACAACCAACGGCATCAGGCTGCGCAGTACGGTCAGGTCGAATACCGGCACCAGGGACGGCAGATTATGCATAATATCGGTGACTTCTCCCGCCGGTGCGATATACGCACCCAGCAGCTGCGGCGCAGACGTAATCAGTATAAGCCACAGTATCGAAAACACGATGCTGACGATAGGCTCGCTGCGTTTGATTACCGCCTGCTGTACGGGCACGGGCGGCAGGTCGGCAGGCTTCCATTCTTCCTGCCAGGGCTTCCCCTTCGCAAAGCGTTCCGCCAGCGCGAAGATTACGGTTACCCACGCAAACGCCTGCACGAGGCCGGAGAATATCGTCCCGAAAAACATGCCTATCGCCGTCCACACCGTCTCCGGAGGGTTCGTGATGTTGCCGACAATTTGCGCGACACACATACCCAGCGCCACGGCCGAAAGTACAATCTTCAGCACAAACCAGTACATGTCGAAGTACTCCGGGCCTATCAGCGATCGGGCATTGCCCTTGTACTTTGCGGCCAGCACCGAAGGATTCCCCAACTCTTGAAGAACCGCCTCCACATCCTCTTTGGTGGGATCTCCGCTGCGGGCGGCCAGCATGTCGTCGATGAGCCCGCGCAGTTCCTTTTCGATATCCGCGCGCTGCGCCTGCGGCAGCCGCTTCACCACCTGATACACATAGCGATCGATGAGATCGCTCCTGGCGCTCTTATCGCCCTGCATCGTCTTCTCTCCCTTCAATCATTGCGTCCATGGTTCTCTCCATGTCCTGCCACTCGGCGCACAGCCGGGCGTAAACCTTTTTGCCCTCAGCGCTTTGCACATAGTACTTCCGCGGTTTCGCGCCGGAGGTTTCCCACTCGCTCTGCAGAAGGCCCTGCTTCTCCAGCCGCCGCATCAGCGGATACAGCGTCCCCGGCTCGATGCGCATGCCGCGTTGCTCCAGCGCCTCGGTCAGCGCGTAGCCATAGCGAGGCGTCTTCAGCAACGCGAGCACGCTCAGCACCACCGCGCCGCGCCGCAGCTCCTGCTGCAACCCCGAGAATACGCTTTCCATGTCCTCCATTCACTTCACCTCGCGCATATTATACTGTGTGTCATACACTATTGTCAATATTATTTTATAAATAATTTCTTAATGTTGTGCCAATACTGATTATTCTCTCAGAGAAAGCAAAAGGCCCCGCGAAAGCGGGGCCTGTCGGCATGGGTTATTCGATTCCGTCCTTCATATCATCGTCTGTTTTATCCGCCGCAGTCTCCGGAACATCGATTACGCAATCCCCCGCTCCCGCGCGGACACGCTTTTTGAACAACCCGGAGCGCGTGGTCAGCATCGTCAGCAGCATGGACAGCAGCATGGCCGCCGCCAGCGCGGCTATCAGCGGCGCATAGGGAACGCCGAACCACTGCTCCACGGGACTCATTGCCGAAACGCCGATATTGCTCTTCGCGGATTCCTCCGCCTGCACGGCGGGCGTCGCCGCGGGCGCTTCCGTGGGCTGCAGTTCCACCGACGGCGCGGGCTCCGGCTGGGCGATGATGCCCGCAGCTCCCTCAAGCAGCTTTTCAGACAGGAAATAATCCGAGCAGTGGTAGATTTCCACCGAGACGTACCCTTCGTCATCTACGGCGCACGCCTGCTTGCCCTCGATGATTCCCGAAGCGTCATAGTAATAATACAGGTACACCGTATCGCCGGGGCTGGACTGCTCCGCCTTGAAGCGGAAAGTGAAGCGCCCGGGCAGCGCGCCTTCGTACTTGAAATGCAGCTGATACACATCCGCGCCGCCTGCCGCCGTGGAAAGCGCCGGATCCTTTTCCGTCGTCAGGCCAAGGTCGATGCCCGCAAAGTCTTCGGGTATGGTACCCAGCGACGCGCCGTCGATAATGCACGAGTAGCTGCCGAAATCCACGCTGAGCACGCCCTGCTTGTCCTTCAGCGAGGAGAGCACCGCGCCGGGAACCACGCCGTCCTCGGGCGCATCCATGTCGTATTCCCCGCCCTGTGCCAGCGCCGCGACGTCGATGGCCGCGAGTGCCCAACCGGTGGGCGCGGGCGTCGGCGTGGCCGGGGCCTGGCTGTGGCTGCTCGACGAAGATGTGGCTGGCTTCGGCGTAGAGGTGGACGCGGCGACAACTGTGATTGTCTTACTCTCGTTTATTTTACCTGCTTTTAAAGTCCCTGCATCATCATAATAAGAATACTGTCCCGTCAGCGTAATGGTATACTTATCTCCAACCTGTGCACTGGACGGAATCGAAACAGTGATCGAGGCTGATGCCGAAAGGGAGCCGTTCGCCCCACCTCCCGAATTTTTATCCATTGACGCGCTTTGCCCCAGCCCCTCAATCTTTGCCACCATATCGAGGCCGGTGACACTCACCTTGGCCGTGTATTTATAACTCTTGCCCTTCAGAACCTCGCTGTTGCCCGAAATCGATGCGCCCGCGAATGCGGTCATGATCCCTGCCATCGAAACGATTAGCACCGCCGAAATCAGCAGCGCAACAAACTTCTTCATATTTGCCCTCTCCCTTTTTGTCATTGGTTTGTCACCAGCCACCTTCATTGAAACACCCTTCGTCCATGACTCAACATCCTGTCGTACCAGCCCTCCACACGGCAGATGACGACGTAGCCGTAATCCGAGCTCGCGTGGATGTGGTAGCCGTTGCCGAGATAGATGCCGATGTGTCCGATGTGATCGCCATCATCCGGGGTATCCGAGTAATAGAACATCAAATCGCCCGGCTGCAATTCGTCCCTGTCGACGTACGCCCAGCTCGATCGGCGGCTGTAGGTGTCCGCCGTGGTGCGCCCCACCCTGTAGCCCGACTGATTGAGGCAGTAGTAGATGAAGCCGGAGCAGTCAAAGCCGTTGGCTCCTTCG
This sequence comes from Bacillota bacterium, assembly GCA_023460085.1. Taxonomy (GTDB): domain Bacteria; phylum Bacillota; class Clostridia; order Christensenellales; family SZUA-584; genus JAEWCC01. The sequence continues at coordinate 60,582 of JAEWRI010000046.1, forward strand.
TCGCCCCATATATACGGCTTGCCCTGCTGCGCCAGCGCAATATCAAGGAAAGCACGGATGCGCGGGTCACTGACCTCCGGCAAATCCGGCAGCGTATCGGTAATCGGCGAAAGATCCAGTATGTTCAGCCGTATTCCCGTATAGTCCAGTATATCCACGGTGCCGTCCCCGTTCACATCCGCCGCTGATGAAAATGCACCCGACAGGCGCTGTATATCGAGGATGTGCAGCCGCGTATAGGTATAGTCCATGATATCAATCTCGCCGGTGCCATCCACATCGCCGCCTACCACAATGCGTAAATCATCGCGCTGTGTGCCGCCCACCCACAGCTGTACCCGCATGCCGGTGCCTACCCTGCCGCTGGGATAGGCCGCGCCGGCCGCGGTACACACGCGGATATCGGTGCTGGCATTGGTAAAGTTGGACGTCAGCACGTTCGCAACCGTAAACTCCGCCACGCCGGTTACATAGCCGCTTTTAATGGTATAGATGCTTGAGGCCAGCTTGTCCGGTTTTACCGTAACGGTATACACCGCCGTAAACCCGCCGTCCTCTGCGGTCGCGGTGATATGCGCCGTACCCACCCCGGCAGCCGTCACCGTACCGTCCGTCACCGTCGCAACCCCCTCGTTGTCGGATGCCCACGATACCGCCTGATTCGCCGCATCCGAGGGAGAAACCGATGCCGTCAGCGTCCGCGTATCCCCGGCGCACAGTTCGGCGCTCTCCGCATCCAGCGAAATACCGTCCGCGGGAACTTCACTCTGCGGATCCCAGCTGACCTCGCAGTCCGCCGCCTCCAGCGCCGCGATGGCAATTCTGTCGGCACTGCCCTCCGCGATGTCCAGATAGTTTCTCGTGATGTCCAGGGTATCAAGGTCAAGCGCCGCAAGAGGCGTGATGTCGCGTATTCCGTTGCCGGAGAGATCCATCCAGTCAATGCCGATGAGGTACTGCATTCCCGTTACATCCGTAATGCCGAGGTCGTGCAGCACCAGTCCGCCCGTCATCGCGTTCAGTTCGCCTTCGCTTAGCACTCCGTCGCCGTTTGCGTCCACACCGGGCAGCGCAAGCAGCGTCGCCTCCAGCGTGGCGTCATTGAACGTCACCGCAGTTTCCGCATCCGCAAAAGCCGTGCCTGTCAGCGCAAACGCGGTCAGCGCGGACATCGCTATCGCGGCGCTCATGTACCGCAATTTCCGGGTTGTTCTCTTCATCCCTCAAATACTCCTGCCTGTTTCTGTATCAGCTTCCCAGGGTCTTAAGCCCCAGAATATCCAGCCGTATCGCAGTATAATCCAGTATATCCACCACACCGTCCGCATAGGTGTCCGCTGCCAGCGCATACGCGCCGCTGAGCGGTTTCATGCCGAGAATATGCAAGCGGACGCTGGTGTAATCGAGGATATCCACCACGCCGTCGCTGTACACGTCGCCCAGCACCACGATGGTCAGCCGATCCGCCTCCGCCCCGTCCTTCATCAGCGCTACCGTCATGCCCGTCGCCACGTTGCCGGTGCTCACTTCCGTGCCGTCCGTTTTGTAAACGTGCAAGCTGGCCGCGTCGTTGCCAAGATTGGCGATAAACTGTGCGACGCCCGTATTCTTGGTGACCCCCGTCACCGTATCCGTATTAATCCTGTACTTCACGGAGGTGATGCCGTTGGACTTCACCGCCACCGCGCACACGGCGGTATAGCTGCCCTCGGCGGTTTTCACCGTGATGTTCGCCGTGCCTTCCGCCACCGCCGTTACCACCCCGCCCGAAACGGTTGCCGCCGCCGTGTTGCTGGAGGTCCAGCTTACGGCTTTGTTCACCGCGGTCGAAGGCAGAACCGCCGCCGTCAGCGTCACCGTATCGCCGGGCGCAAGCGTTGCCGTCGTGATGCCCAGTGAAACGCCGCTCACGTGCTTTTGCACCACGGGCGAATCCAGCGTGACGTAATCCTTGTGTACATACGCCGCAGCCCCGCCGAAGTTAATCTGGTGCCAATCGCCAGTGTAAAAGTCGTCCGTGACCTCGATACGCGCGCCGCCGGGCAGCGAACCGACGATGTTGGTGCTGCTGGAGGAGCTGGGCGAGGAGCGCACGTTCAGCGAGTCGGTCGCCGTTACCGTCGCGGTGGAATAATCGGGCGCGGGTGTTACGGCTGTCAGCGTGGGCCGCGTAAAATCCAGCGTTGTCAGCGTGGTATTCGGATAGTAGAAATCGAGTATCTCCGCGTAAGTCTGCCCGGCGCCGCCGTCCGATACCGCTTTCGCGCGCTGCTGGGCACCGCGCTGAGAGAGGCCGCAGCCATGCCCGTAGCGCCGCATGGATAGCGCGAAGCCGGTCAGCGTTCCGCCGTCGGTTACGGGTTCCACGACGTAAATACCCAGACTTTTGTGCACAAAGGCCGTGCCGCCGTCCGAGCTGCAGAGCTTACGCATGTCGAACGTTACATCCTCCACGGTGACGGCAGTTCCCCCTGCTGATACCGTGAAGTCGCCCGTCGCCATAATCTTATCCACACAAAGGTTAACGCCGCCGTTGACGCCCGCCCCGGGCGTGGCGCTGTGATCCTGGCCGCTGGAGGTATCGTAGGTGTTGGTGGAAAGATCCAGCACCCCCGTCAGCGTAAAGTCGCTCAGGGAGGAAACGCCGGAAAGCTTGCCGCTGTCCAGTATCGCCTGACAGATAATCGTAACCGCCTTGCCCGCGTCGATAGTCACATCCATATTGTTGTCTGTGGTGATGGGGTGCGCGCCGTCGATAGCGACCGGAAAGAAGATGGTTTCGAAACGGCTGGAGGGATTCAGCACATCGTACGGGTCCTCTGTAATCTGATAATACACCCAGTCCTTGCCGCCGCCCCAGCGATGGTATGGAAGCTCTGTCCAGCCGCCGTTGGACGCTGAATAGTACGTGTCGATAACCGTGCTGCCGTACAACAGCACCTGTCCTGCCGTAGCGTTCACCGCCGCAATGGCGTTGGTCGCGCCGGGGTCGTACCCCTTGTACACCTGATCGGTGGAGGAGGAATCGGTAATATCGTAGCTGCCGCCGCTGCCCAACCGCTTCACCGTATAGTTGCGCGCAGCAACGGCCTGCGCTTTCAGCGCCTCCGCAGGCCACGAATCGCTCATCTCATAAGGCACCACGCCGTACAGATACTGGTCCAGGTCGATGTAGTTGACCAGCATGAGGTTGCCGCCGCTCACGGAAAAGCACAGATCGCCCAGGTACCGTCGGGCGGATCCGCCCACCTCGAGCCATGCGAAGTTGTTGTACCCCGCAGTGGCGGCGCGCTGCGCCACATATACCGTCGTACCGGAGGCGATGCGCGTACTGCCGTAATACAGGCCCACGCTGCTGCCCTCCACCTTTGCGGTATAGAGCTGGCGCGCCAGCACGGTGTCGCCCACCGTATAGTTGCCGTCGGCAAAGAACGAAAGGCTCGTCGTCGTTTCAATGGAAAGCTTCACGCGCACGACACTGCTGGCGGCAGCCGCTTTGGCCGCTATTGGCACGCCGGCAAGCAGGCTTATCACCAAACCCGTGCAAAGTACTACTGACAGAAGCTTTCGACGCATTTTATCCCCCGGATGCCGGTCCTGCAGACCGGAAAAATTCGTAATACTCGTGAAATATAATTGTAACAATTACACCATTACTTATACCATATATCCCCCGCTTTGTACAGTTTCAAACAGAAAAAAACGTTGGATTATTCAGATATACCATAAAAATAAGCAGACCGCCCCGATAAATGGACGGTCTGACGCTTCTCACTATGCTTGTCCCGCTACAGCTTTGCGCCCGCACTCGTGGCAGAATTTTGTACCAGAAGGGTTCTCCGCACCGCAGCCGGAGCATTTGGGCGACGCCTCGGCAGCCAGCTTCGTGCCGCACTCCTGGCAGAACTTTGTTCCCGGAGGGTTCTCCCTGCCGCATGACGGGCACTTGGGCGATACCGGCGCCGTCAGCTTCTCGCCGCACTCCTGACAGAACTTCGTACCGGGAGGGTTCTCCAGCCCGCAACTCCGGCAGGTGCGCGCATCCAGCTCCTGCTGCTCCGCGCGCTGCTTCTCCTCGGCGGCACGCTTTGCATCCTCCAGCTCTGCCCGTTTGCGCGATATTGCCCGTTCCGCTTCCGCGGCTTCCGCGCAGGCATCCGCAAATTCCGGATACTTTCCGCTTTTATGGGCTTCGCAGACCGCCTCGCCGATACGGGCGTAAGCCTCCTGCCTTTTGCGCTCCATTTCATTGAGATCGCCCTGAAGCAAAAACGCATTCACGGAAGCGTCCTTCTTGGCTTCCTCTCCCATCAGCGGCTGCATGCCCTTGATGATTCCGCCCAGACTGCTGAAAAAATCACTCATAGCGCCCCCCTGTGCTCCTCTGTGTTTTTTCCATTATACCCCATCGGACGTGCTTCGGCAAGCCGTTGCGCCGCCTTTACGAAAGCAGCAGCGCCAGCGCGCTGGCTATACAACGCTCGCGCACCGCGTCTTTGTCCTCCACGATGCTGCCGATGGATCCGTACCGACAGAGCGCCACAAAGCCGTGCAGCATCGCCCACGCGGCTGCGATGCGCTGCTGCGGTTCATCCACCTTTTCGCATTGCATCAGCGCCCCATAGAGTACGCCCAGCACTTCCATCGATATGCGCGTGGCCTCCCCCGCAACAGCCTGCTCCTGAGGCTCTACATACGGCTTGCACTCCGGGTAGTCGCTCGCGAACATGATGCTGTAATAGCCTCCCTGCTCCAGCCCAAAGCCGATGTACGCCTCCATCGCGGCGCGAAGAGCCGCGCGCGGCTCCGCCGCTTGGGCGACGGCAGCCGTCATCATATCGCGAAGGCGCTTAAAGCCTACCACCAGCAGTGAAAGAAAAAGCTCGTCCTTGCTTGTAAAATATCGATATATGGTCGTTGCCGTGATGCCAAGTTCCGAAGCAAGCTTGCGCATCGAAAGATCCTTGAACCCTTTCTGCTCCACCAGGCCCTGCGCCTGCAGCAGTATGCGCGCCTTTTCTTCCGCAACCCGCCCTTCATCCATCGCTTTTCTGACCAAGTAATGTACCGCCTTTATCCCAGATGGCGTTATCATATAACATTTTGTCAACCAAATCAATATTGCCTCCCCGCCTCCGCCCGTTGATACCGGAGAAAATCATGAACTTACGATGAATTTCGCACGCGCAAGTTGTGAAACGAAATGTGAAATGCTATAGTTGAAGGCAGGAGACACGCATGTTCGGATATGTGCTGCCGCTGCGCCCGGAGTTGAAGGTCAAGGAAAACGAAGCGTTTCAAGGCTATTACTGCGGACTCTGCAAGGCGATAAAACACAACTATACCAATGCGGCGCGCCTGATGCTGAACTACGACTGCGCCGTATTGCTTCTGCTGCTCTCGTCTATGAGCCCGGAGATGCCGACTGTCGTACGGGAAAAGTGCGTGGCCAGCCCCTTGAAAAAGAAGACCGTAGTGAAATCGGGCGAGGCACGTTATGCCGCCGCGATCAATGTGCTGCTGGGCTGCGCAAAGATAGAGGATACCGCGCGGGACGAACATCGGCTGACAGCCGGCGCGCTGTCGCTGTTCTACCGGCGTGTGAACGCCCGTGCGAAGGCAGATTTCCCCGAGACGGCCCGCTCTTTTGAGACGCACCTCGCCGCCTTGGAGCAGCTGGAGATACAGGGCACGGACAGCGCGGACGCCGTGGCGGGAGAGTTCGGACAGCTGCTGGCCGACGCCTTTGCGCTTGCGCCCTTTGGTTTCGTGAAAGAAACGGCGAAAAAGTCGTTATGGCACTTTGGCTACAACCTCGGGCGGTGGATATACCTCGCCGACGCGCTGGACGACCTCGAAAAGGATTGGAAGGGCAAGAGCTACAACGTCTTTCTCAAGCGGCCTTTCACCGACATCTCGGCGCTGCGCGGCAGCATCCGCGAGGAAGCGGAGTTCAGTCTGCACTACTCGCTTTCGGAGGCGTGCAAAGCGTATGAGCTCCTGGACATTCAGCGGGACAAGCCGCTGCTCGATAACATCATGTATCTGGGACTGGCAAAGAAAACACAAGAGGTGCTGAAGGGAAAAACGAATGGATCCGTATAAAGTATTGGGGGTCAGCCCGTCCGCGACGGATGAGGAAGTAAAGGCGGCCTACCGGCAGCTGGCAAAGAAGTATCACCCGGACCGCTACCGCGGCCACGATTTGCAGGATCTCGCGGGCGAAAAGCTCAAGCAGATCAACGAGGCATACGACATCATACAGAAGGAACGCCAGAGCGGCCACTACAGCAATTCCGGGGCCGGTTCGGGATACAGCTCCGGTTCGTCCTCGTATTCCTCGGGATATTCGGGTTCCTCGCAGTTTGCGGAGGTGCGGCGTGCCATGCAGTCAGGCGATTTGACACGCGCCGACGCGCTGCTGGATTCCATGAGCGAACGGAATGCCGAATGGCACTACTGGAAGGGCACGGTGCTGCTGCGCAAGGGCTGGTACGACGGGGCCCGGCAGCATTTCTCGACGGCATGCAGCATGGATCCCGGCAACGCCGAATATGCAAACGCCTACAACACCGTCAACCGAAGCGCAAGCGGGTACGGCCAAACGTTCTACGGCAACCAGGGAACCAGCAATACCGACGTGTGCAGCTGCTGCTCCAGCCTGCTCTGCGCGGACTGCTGCTGCGAATGCATGGGCGGAGACTGCATCCCCTGCTGTTAAGGGTAACTGGATGAAGAGATTAATGATACGGAGAACCGCATATGCCACGGTTTAAACGCACAGCCCACCGCGTAAGCCTGACCGCGATGTTCGCATCCATGTCGCTGTTGTTTTTGTACATCGCATCGATACCGGGCAGCCCGGTGAGCATCGCCATGTATTTTTTAAGCTCCGTATTCGTGATGGGGCTTGTGCTGGAGGAGGAGATCGGCCTTGCGTTCCTGATGTTCGCAGCGGTCTCGCTGCTGTCGCTGCTGCTGATGCCCGACCGGCTGATGGTAATTCCCTACATCATCTTCTTCGGCCATTACGGTATCGGCAAATTCTTTATCGAAACCCACATCCGCGACAAAATAGTGCGCTATATCGTCAAACTGCTCTATTATAATGTAGCGCTTATACTGGTTTACCTCATCGCGCAGGTGGTGAGCAGTCAGGCGCTTGATAACCTGATTGCGTTCAACATCTCCCTGTGGCTGCTGATACCGCTTGCCGAGATCGCCTTTGTGCTCTACGACTTTCTGTTCACCAAGGTGACAGGCTACTACTTCAACAACATGCGCCGCTTCCTGATGAAAAACTAAGCCTTATCATGCGTCAGCGCGCTGCTTCCCCATATGGGAATGGCGTCGCCCAGGTATTTCGGTTCCGGAAGAAACACGTTCACGTACAGAAAATCCTTCACGCAGGCCAGCGTTTCGCGCAGTGCCTGTTGGCGTTCGTTGCCGTATACGTGCGCGTCGGCATCCACTCCGTACGCCTCAATCCCCAGCCTGCGCGCATCGTATACCGCGCGGGAAAGGTTCACTCCCTGCGTCACGATGATGGCGCTTTTTACGCAGAAAATATCCCGTGCGCGGTACATGGTTTCATAGGTTGAAAATCCCGCGTGATCGAGGAAAATATCCTCTTTTGGTACACCGCGCTCTACGGCGTAATCCATCATCGCGTTTACTTCATCGTACTCCACGCGTCCGTGGTCCCCGCTGAACAGCATCCTGTCCGCCTTGCCCGCTTCGTAGAGCGCAATGGCGGCGTCCATCCTGTCCTGCAGCACGCCTGACAGCTGATCCTCGTCCCGCACGAGCGCGCCCGGCACCAGTATGCAGTCCGCCTCGGGCAGCGCATCGGTATCGTCTGCACTATACACATACGCCGATGAAATGGCCGCGATGCGCGCGTTCACACCCCATACGCCCAGCGCGCCCAGTGCGAGCACTCCCGCCGCGGCGATGAGTACGATCCACCGTTTTTTCATTCTGCGCCTGCCCTGTTTCATCATGGCTCCTATTGGATGATGTAGTAGCCGTCCTTTGCCGTAATGGTATATGTGACGGCGCTGGTCTGCATGTCGCCATTTTCATCGGGCACCGTATGCGTCTCCGATGCAATGACGCCGGTGCTGCCGTAAAATTCATAGTGGTACGTCAACGTGGGCTCCACGCCATTGCTTTGCAGAAAATCGGAGAAATCCTGCGCGCTGTTGTCCGGCGTCAGCCCAGCCTGCTGGGCCAGCGCTATTTGTTCGTCGCTGAGGTAGTAGCAGCGCTGGTCGGTCACGCGGCTGCCGCTCATGGAATCGATAAACACGGCGACGGGCTTGCTGAAGCTGCCGTCCGACGCCTCCGCGAACTGCACGCTCATCCGCGCGTTGCTGAGCAGGTACAGTACAGAGACGTACTGCTGCTTCTCCCCTTCCTCATTGAAATAGGTATAAGGGTACGTCACCTTGCCCGGTGTATACTCAATCGCCGACAGATCCTCCACGCCCTGATAGAAGCTGAGTTCTCCCGTATCCTCGTTATAGCTGTACTGCCGGATGATGGAGTCGTACTGGTCCAGCAGCCTACCCGGATCGTCGATGTTTCGTATCAGTATGGTTTTGCCCGAGGCGTCGGCGGCTTCCTCATAGGTCTCGTGCATATAGAACTTGCCGCCCTGGCTGCCCGTGTTGGCAAGTACGCTGACTTCGTCGTACCAGATGATTGTCTTGGTACCGCCCTCCGCGTGCACGATGGCGAGCAGTTCATCGTCCGCGCTCTTGATGGCGTAGGTGCCGTCCGCGCTGACCAGCGCCTTGATGGTCTCCGTATCACGGCTCAGCGGAGCCCTGATGGTCAGTGGCAGCACCACCGCCGCGGCAATCACCGCCGCAGCCGCCAGCAGTCGCAGCGCCATACAAAACTGCTGCTTTCGCTGGGCCGCTTTGAAGTGCTTCCCCGCCAGCTCCCGCGCGGTGCGGTTTTTCACCGGTTCGGATACGCCGCAGCCTTCGCAGACGCCGGCATAGCGCACGCGCAGCGGCACCACATTGACGCCGAAAACAACGAGGTAGCGCACCGTTTTCTCCATGCGGTACTCGCGCTCTTTTTTACACGCCTCGCACCGATCGCTCGTGAACCGGCCCAGCACCGTTGTCTTTTCGCGTATGCCGAAAATCATATCCTTCTCCCGCGCTTTTGCATGATTGTACCATACATTTTCGCTTTCGTCTGTGAATATTCATAGCACAGGGAGGAAGGCTATGCCACTCTATCCGACGCGTTTTTCCGTAACGCCTGAAAAAAACGAACGTATCGAAGCCGTGGTAACGCTGCCGGGCGAGTCCCGCAGCCTGCTGCACGGCACGGTGTACGACGCGGATGGCAGCCGCGTGCAGGACGCCGTGGTGCGACTGTTTCTGTGCGATGACGACCGGCTCGTTCCTGCGGGCGACGCCTTCACCGATGCCGACGGGGAGTTTGTTTTCGGTCCCCTTGTCTGCGAGAGGCGGTACATCGCAAAGGTTTACGTGGGCGGCGCGGTGCTGCGCGAGATCGTTGTCCGCCCCGCCCGGAAGCGAAACAGCAAATAATATTTCCATTAAAAACCTTCGGCGCTGCTTCAGCGCTTTTTGATTTCCGCTTAAGTTTCTCCTGTAAAATACCGATACATTTGATACGGATGTTTATGTGCCGCATGACGGGCTGTTTTCGTGCGGTGCAACGCTATGGAAGGCGGTGGCATTCTTTGCAGCTCAATATTCTCAGCAGCCTGCTCGAGAAGACACTGGAGCATGGCGCTACGGATCTGCACGTTTGTGTGGGCGCGGCGCCGATGATGCGCGTCAATTCGCGTCTGCTGCAGGTTCCCGGCACGGCGGTAATGGGCCCGAACGATGTGTTGAGCATCGTAACCGGCAGCCTCGACGAGGACAAGCTGGAGCGCCTCAAACGCGACAAGGTGCTTGATTTGTCGTACTCCATGCACGGCTTCGGGCGGTTTCGCTGCAACTTTTATATGCAGCGCGGTACCTGGGCGATCGCGATACGCATGCTGCCGCTGTCCATCCCCGCGTTTGATACGCTGGGCCTGCCCGAAACGATACTTCGCTTTACCCGGAAGAACAACGGCCTTGTGCTGTGCACGGGTTCGACGGGCTGCGGCAAATCCACCACCCTTGCCAGCCTTATTGACATCATCAACCGCGAGAATGATTACCATATACTTACCATCGAAGACCCGCTGGAATACCTGCACAGCCACCAGCGCAGCCTCGTAACCCAGCGTGAAATCGGCGAGGATGCGCCATCGTTCGCTTCGGCACTCCGCAGTGCGCTGCGCGAGGACCCGGACGTCATCATGGTGGGCGAAATGCGCGACAAGGAGACCATGGCCATCGCGCTGTCCGCCGCCGAAACAGGCCATCTCGTATTTTCCACGCTGCATACGGTAGGCGCGGTGAAAACCATCGACCGCGTGCTGGATTCCTTCCCTGCCGACCAGCAGAACCAAATCCGCAGCCAGCTTGCCACCGTACTGGAGGGCATCGTCAGCCAGCAGCTGCTGCCCCGCAAGGATGGCAACGGCCTTGTCCCCGCGTGCGAGGTGCTGGTGGTGACGCCTGCGGTACGCAACATGATCCGCGAGGAGAAGCATTATCAGATTCACAACATCATTCAGACCGGCAAGGAAGCGGGCATGTGCTCCATGGAGCGCAGCCTCTCGGATCTCGCCGCCGCCGGGCTGATCGATGAAGGATATGCGAAATATAAGGCGCAGGATGTCAGGCTGTTCGAGCAATACCTGAGTCTCGCCAAACGCTGATAAAGGAGTACCTATGAGCAAGCAACTGTCCGGCAAGGAGCTCTCTTCCCTCTCGCGGCAGCTCGCGCTGGTGATCGATTCAGACATGTCGCTGCAGGAAGGATTCGCGCTGGTGGAAGCGCAGACGCGCTCCGCCGCGGTGCGGCAGCTGTTGTCCCGGGTCACCGGACACCTTAACGAAGGGCAACCGCTGGCCGAAGCTTTCGCGCAGGAGCGCAGTCTGCCGGATTTCTACATTGAAATGCTCCGCATGGGCGAGGAAAGCGGCAACCTTGAGAAGATACTCTACCGCCTTGCCGACTCATACGACAAGGATGCGGAAATCTCCGCCAAGGTAGTATCCGCCATTACCTATCCCATCATACTGTCCGCGCTGATGCTCTGCGTCATTGTGCTGCTGATAGTGGAGGTGCTGCCCATGTTTGAGGAGGTGCTGACTTCCCTCGGCGGGCAGCTTCCCGCCATCACGCGCGCGCTGCTGGACATCGGCCGCTTCATCGGAGAATACTTCTACATACTGCTGGGCATCGTGGCGATTTTCGTGATTGCGGTCATCATGGTACGCCAAAGCAAAAACGGGCGTGAACTGCTGGACGGGTGGGCGCTCAAAGCCCCCATCCGCGGACATATACAGCGCGACATCGCGTGCGTGCGCTTTGCGCGCAGCCTGTCGCTGCTGCTGCGCAGCGGCATCGGCATATCCGAAAGCCTCCGGATGGTGGCAGCAACCGTAAACAACCTGTACATCCGCGTGCGGCTGCGCAAGGCCGCGACGGATGTGGAGCAGGGCCGGACGCTCAGCCAGGCAGTGACTCCGCTGGGCCTTTTCCCCGAGCTGCTGCTTAAAATCATTGCCGTGGGCGAGAGCACGGGACACACGGACAACGTACTGGACAAGGCCGCCGATACGATGGAGCGCAGGCTGGACGAACGGCTGGCGCGACTCACCACGGTACTGGAGCCCACGCTGATCATCGTGCTGTCGCTGATTGTCGGAATCGTGCTGGTGTCGGTCATCGTACCTGTCGCGCGTATCATGAACGCCGTAGGATGAGTCTATGAGTCATAAAATGCCGCTCGTCAGCCTGATAGTCAGCCTCCTCGTGATCGCAGTCGCCGCAGTGGCGCTGCTGATCGTGCTGACGGACTACACGCAGGGCTACAGCGAAAACCAAACCTCTCAGGTGCGCGAAACCGTGCTGGCCTATGTTGCGCAATGTTATGCGCTGGAGGGCGCATACCCGCCCGACCTTAAATATCTGGCGGATAACTACGGGCTGCAGCTTGACACAGAGCACTACACCTACTTCTATGATCTGTACGCAGCCAACTTTATACCCGACGTGCGCGTGTTTGAAAAAGCTTCCCAAAGCGGAAAGGAGCGTGGCTGATATGAATTCCCGCAGCAGGGCGCTCTCGGTGGAGACCGTGATGGTGATGCTCGTGCTCGTCATCTTTGCGCTGGTGGTGTTTTCGCTCATCAGTGCGGGCGCGGGTGCGTACGAAGGCATACTGGACGAAAAAGAAAATGCGCAGGCCGCGCGCGTAGCTTACTCCTACGTCAATATGAAGCTGAAGCAGAACGACGTGCAGGGGCGTATCGAGGTGGGCCAGACGGAGTTTGGCGATACGCTGATCATACAGTCCGAGAGCGGCGAATACGTGACGTGGCTGTTCTTCAGCGAAGGTGCGTTGTGGGAATGCGTGACCGCCGCGGACGGCAAACCGGCTGTAGCCGCAGCCAACCGCATCACATCGCTGGAGGACTTCAGGCTTTCCCGAACCGGCTTCTATATTCAGATCACCTGCGTATGCAGAAACGGGGACAGCCTTCTCACCGTAAAAGGCACAGTGGGGCTCAGATCATGAAGAATACCAAGGGATTCACACTCGTTGAAGTCATCATCTCCATCGGCGCGCTGGGCATCATCTGCGCGGTGCTGCTGCGCCTGTTCGTAGTTGCGGGCAACACCAATGATATGGCTGCCGATCGACAGCGCGCGGAAATGGCCGCCGCCTCGGCAGCAGAGACACTGCTTTGCGTAAACAGCCTGGATGAAGCGCTGGAAATGCTGGACGCTCAGGGATCGGACGGAACATATGCTTGTACGCAGGACGGATATGACATCACGCTGAACATCACGCCGCGCGGGGAGTACCCCGGTACGCTCTGCGATATCGCGGTGCAGGCCTGGTCCGGCGAAGCTCTGCTCGCGGAGATAGACACGACAAAATATTACTGGGGGCCAAACGGTGGTTAAGCGGCTGCTGAAATCTGAAAAGGGAGCATCCTCCATACTCGTCATATTGCTGCTCGTGGTGCTGGTGGTATTTGGCGTCGCGGCGCTGACCACGGCGCTTTCGGGCATGCGTCTCGCGCAGAAGGTGACCGACTGGAACACGCGCTATTATCAGGCGGAAGCGGCGGCGTGGGAGTGTTGTGCCGAAATCGACGGTGCGCTGCAAGCCGTTCAACCCGGCCCGGACACCGATGCCGCGGCTGCGAAACAAGCGCTGACAACACTAAGCTTTGATACGCAGGTGGAGGCCGCGGACGGCGGGCTGCGCATCGCCTACGAGGTTTATTCAGACGACGGCACGGTGGGCATACACGCAACCCTGGCGATGAGCTTCTCGGACGGAAGCCTGAGCGTCGTACAGTGGCAGGAGTTTCAGCAGGAAGGATTGGCATGAGGATGGCGTCACGGAAGGCATTCTGGAAACGCTCGGCTTTCGCGCTGCTGACAGCGGGCGTGGCGCTGATGTGCGCCTGCTCCGGCGGCGGCACCTCCCCCGCCGACGCTATCCAGGATACCCAATATCCGGACGATCTCGACGCGCTGTTTGCCCAAAAGCTGCAGGGGCCGGAGCTTCCGCCCGACGAAAAACCGGACGAAACCATCTGCACCGACTACACCGCGCTGGGATTGCTGCGCATCTGCTACTTCAACGATTCGGGCAAGAAATTAAAGCTGGAGGTGCTGCACGGGGAAGATGTGATCCGCTACAATCTCTCCGGCATGGGCGAGATAGAGGATTTTCCGCTGCAATACGGCGACGGCGAATATACGGCGCGCATCATGGTGCAGACCGAGGGCAACTATTATTACGCCGAGGAGTTCAAGACCTTTGATGTCACGCTGGAGGATGAGAACCGTGTATACCTCAACTCCGTGCAGAATATCCACTGGGACTACGACATGGAGCCCATACGCGACGTGCGCTACATCGTTGCGGACTCGCTGGAAGAAAACGACCTGCAGGACGCGTGCACCGAGGATATTTACAACTTCGTCGTGGAGAATATTCGCTATGATTCGGACAAAGTGTTCGATCTGCTGTACGATTACCTGCCCGACATCGTGGACGTCTACACCACGGGCGAGGGAATCTGCTACGATTATGCATCGCTGTTTGCCGCGATGCTGCGCAGCATCGGCATTCCTGCCAAGCTGGTAAAAGGCTACGCCAGCTACGCGCCGGAAACATATCACGCGTGGAATGAGGTGTATATCGACGGCGCCTGGATCGTGGTGGATACGACGCGGGACGCAACATTGTATCAGTCCCACACCGCTTACGACATGAAAAAAGAACCTGTGGATTACTCCATTGTATACGAATACTAAGGGCGTTGGGGCCGGGCGGGAAAGCATAACCGTCGCCCTGCAGCGCTTTCAGGCCAGTTTTCGGGCCACCCTGAAAATACGTCCCGGGCATCGCGTCCGGGACGTATTTTTATTGTTGACTTGCCTTTCAAGGTGTGCTTTAATAGAGCTGCTTTGTTTAGAAAGAGTAAACTTTTTGTTTAATATAGTGTGCTTTTCCGACAGGAGGTGAGGACATGAAAATCGGTAAGAAAGTCAAAAACTTAAGGCTGCGCCTGGGCCTGACGCAGGAGGAACTCGCAGACCGCGCAGAGCTTTCAAAAGGCTTTATCTCTCAGGTAGAGCGCGATTTGACCTCGCCCTCCATCGCGACACTGCAGGAAATACTGGAGTGCCTCGGCACGAGCCTGAACGGCTTCTTCTCCGACACGCCCGAACGAAAGACGGTGTACAAGAAGGGCGACATGTTTGTGAAGACGGACGAAGAGCGCGGCACAGAGGTCGTATGGCTGCTGCCGGGCGCTCAAGGGTGCCAGCTGGAACCCATACTGCTGTCCATTCAGCCGGGCGGTGGTACCGCTCCGCAGGCGCCCCACGAGGGCGATGAGTTCGGATATGTGCTGGGGGGATCCATACTGCTGCACCTTGGCGAAGTACAGCACCGCGTGCGCCGTGGGGAGAGCTTCTACTACTCGCCGCGGCAAATGCATTATCTGGAGAATACAGGCAATCAGGAGGCGCGCGTACTTTGGGTGTCCGCGCCGCCCTCCTTCTGACGGAGGTCGAAATGGAAAACAGCGTACTGGAACTTAAAAATATCCGCAAGGATTTCGACAAAGACGGCGTCTTGAAGGGCATCAGCCTAACGGTCCGCGAGGGCGAGTTTCTGACGCTGCTGGGACCCTCCGGCTGCGGTAAAACCACACTGCTGCGCATCATCGCGGGCTTTGAAAACCCCGACGAAGGGCGCGTATTCTTTGAAGGGCGCGACGTTACCGACGTGCCGCCCTACCAGCGCAACGTCAACACGGTGTTCCAGCACTTCGCGCTGTTCCCGCACATGAACGTATTCGACAATATCGCCTTCGGGCTCACCATCAAGAAGCTTTCCAAGGAAGACATCCGCGCCAAGGTAACGGAGGCGCTATCTCAAACCGGCCTGAAAGGCTTCGAGAAGCGCCGTATCAACCGCCTCTCGGGCGGCGAGAAGCAGCGTGTCGCCATCGCGCGCGCGCTGGTCTGCGAGCCGAAGTTGCTGCTGCTGGACGAGCCGCTGGGATCGCTCGATTTAAAGCTGCGCAAGGCCATGCAGCTGGAACTCAAAAACATGCACAGGCGGCTGGGCCTCGCGTTCATTTACGTCACGCACGATCAGGAGGAAGCCATGATGCTCTCCGACACCGTGGTGGTGATGAAGGAAGGCGTCATTCAGCACGTGGGTACGCCGGAGGATATCTACAACGAACCCAAAAATGCGTTCGTAGCGGATTTTATCGGCGAGAGCAATATCTTCCCCGGCGCTGTTCTTTCCCCGACGCTCGTGCGTTTCGCGGGCGCAGAGCTTCCCTGTCTTCCTCACGGCTTTGCCGCCGGCATGGACGTGGACGTGGTGGTTCGGCCTGAGGACATCGATCTTGTTCCGGACGGCGCGCCGATTTCCGGGCTCTGCACGTCGTCGGTGTTCATGGGTGTGCATTACGACATCCGTCTCACCGACGACAACGGCTTTGAGTGGCTGGTGCAGTCCACCAAAACGCCCGGCGAAGGCAACCGCACGGGGCTGTTTATCGGCGACGACTGCATCCACATCATGGAGAAGGAGGCTGCGCAGTGAAGAGTAAGAGCGTCGCGCTCCCCTACGTGGTCTGGGCTGCCGTGTTCATACTCGGGCCCATACTGATCACGCTCTTTTACGCGTTCGGTCAGGGTGAGTTTACGCTGGCCAACGTCGAAAAGGCATTTTCAGGAGATTACTTCTCCATATTCCTGCAATCGGTGCTGACCGCGCTCATCGTCACGGGCGTCTGCCTCGTGGCGGGCTACCCGGCCGCGTATATCGTGTCGCGTATGAAGACGCAGGGCGCACGCCTGGTGATCGTGCTGATGGTGCTGCCCATGTGGATCAACTTCCTGCTGCGCACCTACGCGTGGCGCGTGCTGCTGGACGACAACGGCCTGATTAACCAGCTGCTGATGACCATCGGCATTCCCGCGCAGCAGCTACTGTACACGCAGGGCGCGGTCGTCATGGGCCTCACGTACGATTTCCTGCCGTTCATGATACTGCCCATCTACACAGCGCTGCAGAAAATTGACAACAGCCTGCTGGAGGCCGCGGGCGACCTCGGCGCGGGCCGAATCCGGACATTCACGCGTGTCATCTTTCCGTTGAGCCTGCCGGGTATCATCACCGGCTTCATCATGGTGTTCATGCCCGCGATTACGACGTTCGCTGTTACCAAGCTGCTGGGCGGCGGCAAGTTCAACCTGTACGGCGATTTGATTACGGATCAGTTTCTGCAGACGAGCGACTGGAACTTCGGCTCCGCACTCGCGGTGGTCATGTTCCTGCTGATGGCAGTCAGTATGGTCATCATCCGGCGAATTGACAAGGACGGGGAGGGATACCTGCTGTGAAGACGTTTTTCAGGCGGTTCTATCTGGCATTCATATTGGTTTTCCTCTACGCGCCCATACTTACGCTGATCGCCTTCTCCTTCAACGAGTCGCGCACGATGGCGAAGTGGGGCGGCTTTTCGCTGAAGTGGTACGGCGAACTGTTCACCGACACCACGATATTGCAGGCGCTCAGTGTCACGGTAAGCATCGCGGTGCTGGCGGCACTCATCTCCACGGTTATCGGCACGCTCGCGGCCATCGGCATTCACAACTATAAAAAGCGGCCCAAGGCTGTGATGATGACGCTGTCCTACATTCCCATGGTCAACGCGGACATCGTGACGGGTATATCGATGCTGCTGCTGTTTATACTGCTGCAGATTCCGCGCGGGTACGCGACGATGCTGATCGCGCACATCACCTTCTGCCTGCCCTATACGGTGCTGTCGGTGCTGCCGCGGCTGAAATCGATGGATCCCGCTCTGTATGAGGCCGCGCTGGACATGGGCGCGACGCCGCGTCAGGCAATGCGCCGCGTGGTGCTGCCGGACATCATGCCCGGCATCGTGACGGGGGCGATACTTGCGTTTACGCTGTCGTTCGACGACTTCGTCATCAGCCTGTTCTCCGCGCAGAACATGCTGTCCAACCTGTCCATCTACATCTATTCGAAGGCCAAAACCCGCGTAACGCCCGAGATCAACGCGCTGTCCGCCATCATGTTCATCGTGGTCATGATACTGCTGATCGTAATCAACCGGCGCAGTCCCGACGTAATCGCGACACAAAAAGAGAATAAAACCCGCCATCGGATCGGAGAAATAGTTTAAAGGAGAAGGCCATGAAAAAAAGACTGCTGGCGGCGATCGTCGCCGTACTGGTGCTGAGCACCGTCTTTCTGGGCGGATGCGGTTCTCAGGGCGGTAACACCGCCGCCGTAACGCTCAACGTACTGTGCTGGGGCGATTATATCAAGGAAGAAGTGGTGGACGCTTTCGAAAACAAATACGGCATTCGCATCAACTATGTATCCGCGTCCTCCAATGAGGAGATGTACGTATCCATACAGACCGGCGGTTCTTCGTTTGATCTGATATTCCCGTCCGATTACCTTGTGGAACGGCTGATAAAGGAAGAACGGCTGCAGGCCATCGATTACGACAAGCTGCCCAACGTAGAATATCTCGACCCCCGATTCCTGCACGAAAGCTATGATCCGGGCAACAAGTACTCCGTGCCCTACACCTGGGGTACGCTGGGCATACTCTATAATACGAAGCTGGTCACCGATCCGGTTACGAGCTGGGACATACTCTGGGACGAGAACTACGCGGGCGAGATATTCATGTACGACAGCATGCGCGACTCCATCGCCGTAGCGCTGATGCGCCTTGGCTACAAAGTGAACACCAATGACACGGCGCAGATAGCAGAGGCCGTGGAAGCACTCAAGCAGCAGAAGCCTCTCGTAAAAAGCTACGGCAGCGATGAAATGCGCGACTCAATGATCGGGGGCTCGGGCGCGCTGTGCCTCACCTATTCCGGCGACGCGGTATACTGTATGCAGGAGAATCCGGATCTCGCGTACGCAGTGCCGGATGAAGGCTCCAATATCTTTTTCGATTGCATGGTCATCCCCGATACATGCGACAATCCGGACGAGACATACGCTTTTATCAATTATCTGCTGGACCCGGAGGCAGCGACGGAGAACATCGAGTACATCGGCTACTCCACGCCCAACGCGGAAGTGATGGACATGATCAGCGAGGACTACCTTGCGAACAACGCGTTCAACCCCGGCGACGACGTCATCGGGCGCTGCACGGTATTCCACGACCTCGGAGACATGACGGAAATCTATTCCGATGCCTGGCAGGAGGTCAAGCATTACAATCCATAACCGTACACAAAAGGAGCCGTCCATGGGGCGGCTCCAGATGTTAATAAAGTACCTCGTGTCATTCTGTGGGCGCATAGCACCCGATACCCATTCTGGGCACAAGCGAATCTTTGCGTATTAAGTTACTTTAAGATGCTTCGCCTTTGGCTCAGCATGACATAACCGGTTTTTTCGACAGCCTGGAGCCGTCCATGGGGCGGCTCAGACTGCTGACAAAGGTATCTCTTGGAGGCTCTGCCTCCAAACCACCGCTTAAGGGATACATCCCTTAAGAATCCCATCAGGGAAATGCTTTAAAAATGCATCTCCCACGTTCTTTTCCTTCTTTTCTTCAAGAAAAGAAGCAGGTGTGCGAGGGCAGCGCCCTCGTGAAAGGTTTGTCATCAAGCTGAGCCGTCCATGGGGCGGCTCCTTTTTTTGCGCGGTTCAGTCCGCCGCGCTGAGTCCGCCAAACGCTTCGTCCGCGCTCATTTCAATATCGGGCAGCCAGTCGTAGTCCTGCACCCGGAACCAGCCATGCACACCATCCGCGCCGCTGATTTCAACCCAGGCTTCGTTATCGGTGGCAGTCAGCGTCACAGCCTGCGGCGTCAGCGTGGCCGATGGCTCCATGTCACCCGCGCGGGCATAAATGGGCAGCGCCGTTTCGAGAATAGCGGGGCAGTTGCCCGTACTGTACGCCGCCTGCGGCACCAGCGATATCGTTCCTGCGTTCAGCGACCACTGTGCGGACGCCCACCATGTCTGCAGCACCGATAACCGCATCGCGCCATTAACCGTTCCCCGGCCGTCGAATGAGGCGTCCAAATCATCCGTATGGCACGGCACACCGCCCAATGCGAAAAGCCTGCCCTGCTTCCATGCATAAAAGAAGGTTTGCGGATCCTGGCTGGGTCCGTCGCAGCGCAGCGCAAGCTCCCGCTGCCCGTCCGCCGTGTCAATGTCCGTTACGAGAAATACGTCGCGGGACGGAACGTTGAGTTCCACGTCCGCAATGTCCGCTTTGAAGCTGACGCCGTCAATGCGCAGATCGTCCGCGCCATAGTAGATCTCCTCCTCCTTGCCGTCGCCGTCAAGGTCCGCAAACAGGGTATCCCCCATCGCGTACACCTGCGCGTAGGCGGACTGCCGCACCGCAGAGGCCGCGCTGTCCGGGGCAGGGCTTTGCACCACGTACGCATCGGCTTTATCCTCCAGCAGCGCCAGCAGGCGCTCCACGCCCCTCGCGCTCTGCCCGTATTCCGCAAGGTCGGCGTCGAGGTATGCCTGCGCATCCTCGCGCGTGTGCGTATAGTCGAAATAGTGCCCTGACAGCTCCCGGTTGCTCCACTGACCCACGTGGCGCACGATGTCCGCGTTGCCGACGAGGCTCATGATCAGCGCGGAGTTGGCAAAGTAGTCCGCCTCCAGATCGGAGTGTTCAGCCGGCGTCTCGCCCTGATACCCGTAGTAGATGGTCAGCTGGTACGGCGGCTGTCCGGTTTGAAGCTGGAAGCTGTCCACATACATTCCCTCCGGCAGCTCCAGCGCGTCCAGCAGCGCCCCCACCGCGGAATTATCGCCGATATACGGCGTACGAAGCGCCGCCAGCTGTGCCGCGTAGTCCTCCTTCTCTCCGTTTGCCGGGTTGGCAAGACATATTACGCCTGCCGCCGCGCAAACGATCACCGCCGCGACAATTAGCCAAAGCGCGGGCTTGCGCGCATTCATGATGCCGCGGATCCGCTGCTTGACGCCGACCTCGCCAAACGCAAGCGGGCTTGCGGCCAATCGTCCGGGCAGCGCAAATTGAAGCAGCGCCATGCTGTATACTCCCCTGTCAAACCCCGACTCCCGGATAGCGCGTTCATCGCAGCTTCGCTCCATATCGCGGCTCATCAGCTTAAACGCCAGCCATACCATCGGGTTAAACCAGTGCATGCAGCGAACCGCAAAAGCCAGCGGCTTTACCAGCGTATCCCGCCGCGCGATATGCGTGCGCTCGTGGGCCAGCACCACCGTGCGCGTCATCCCTTTCAGCCCCGCAGGCACATAGATACGCGGGCGCAGTATACCCAGCACAAACGGCGAATCGACAGCGTCGGTTTCGTATACGTCCGCCTCCGTGCGTACCGCGGCTGCCAGACGGCGCTTCAGCCGCGCCCAGGAAAGCACGCCCTGCAAAGCAAGAGCCGCCGCGCCGCACAGCCAAGTGAGCGCCGCGATATTCTCCGCGCGCAGCGGCACCGCAGCCTCCGTGGTCTGCTGCCCCGCGCCGGATACAGCAGGCGCACTGGTATCGTGAGACAGCGTCCCCGTTGAAGCCGCCGGGGCATACTTCGGCGCAACTTCGCTTTCTTCTCCGCCTTGCGCTTGCGAAGCCACATAGGTGACCGCGCTTCCGCCCGAAGCGGTTGGCAGGCCGTTCAGCAAGCTGAAATCCGCGGTGAAGGATATCGGGCAAACCAGCCGGAAAAGCACCACAATCCAGAGCGCGTACAGCAGCCGTCCGGGCGCACGCCGCAGCGGCACGCGCAGCATAATCACTGCCGCCGTCACCACGGCGCCGGTAATGCTCATGTTGAGCACCGACATAAACACATGAGTGAGCGTTGACATCGCTTATCCCTCCCGGTGGCTCTCTATCAGCCGCCTCAGTTCCTCCGCTTCCTCCTCCGAGAGTGTGCGCTCAGACAAAAACGAGGCAACAAAGCCGGGCAGCGAACCGCCGAAGCTGCGCTCCACTACCTCGCGGCTCTCCGCCCGCTGTATCTGCGCACGCTTCACCCGTGCCGTCACCTGCGCGTCGTCATTACGCAATACGCCCTTGTCGCACAGCTTTTTCAGCATGGTATAGGTGGTGGTGCGCTTCCATCCCAGCTCGGCCGCGCATTTCTCCGCAAGCTCTCTGGAATGGATAGGCTCGTTATCCCAGACGATGCTTGCCAGCCTGTATTCCGCGTCATACAGCTTTAGCTTTTCCTCCAAATTTACCGCCTCTTCTCAGTCTATCTCGATAGACTGGAGTAATACGCTCAGTCTGCTACGATAGACTCGCAATGTCAATGCCGCTTTTTTTGACGAAGGAAGGAAGGCTTTGTCGGTATGCGGCTAAGATACCGCTTTTCTTCATATCCTTAAGTACGGCCCGCGGGACAGGCTGCACGCGGGTACACAGGCTGAAGGGGACAAAGAATGAGCTGTATCCGGACGGGCGGGAAAAACTGGCGCCGCCGTTCCGAGAAGGGAATATTTCACGGGCGGGCCGGACTGAAGGCGAAAATCACCGTGGTGTGCGTTGCCATATCGCTGGGCATCGCGCTGCTCGTCGTCAGCGCGTATATCATACTGCCTTCGGTCATTTCGGATGTCAACCGCGAAGTGGAGGAACACAACCTCGCGCAGGAGCTGTATGACTTGACTGTCACGCAGGATCTCGGCACGCCCCAGCCCACCTCTGAAGCGGTCTTCCAGCAGCCCGGCACCGAGCCCACGCCCGTGCTGCGCTTCCCCCGCGACGGATTTTCCGCCGCGTTGCAGCAAAACCCCGACATCGTGGGCCGCATCACCATTGATGCGTGCGGCATTGAATACCTCGTGACGCAGGGAGACGACAACCAGATGTATCTCTCCGTGGGGTACGACAGACAGTCCAGCCGCAGCGGAGCCATATTCCTCGACTACCGCTGTGACATCGCCGCCAACCCGCTCAGCGGGCACTACATACTCTACGGGCACAACATGAAGAACGGTTCGATGTTTCACAATCTCATGGATTTTAAGGACGAGGACTTCTTCTACGCCCATCGTACCTTCCGCTTTGATACGCTTTACGAGGACTATAAGTGGGAAATCTTCTCGGCGTATGTCACCGATACGGATTTCTATTACATTCAGACGGCGTTTGCGGACGACGCGGAGTGGCTCGCCTTTTTGCAGACCATACAGGAGAAGAGCCTGTACCCCACCGCAACCAAGCTCACCGCAGACGATGTGGTGCTTACGCTTTCCACCTGCACCTACGAGTTCGACGACGCGCGTTTCGTCATCCACGCACGGCTGGTGCAGTAACGCCCCGGAGCTTATAACCATCCTTCACTGCGGACTATTCAGTTTTTCTGACCAGAACTTTCGCCCTGCCGCCCCCATGCCCGGCTCCGCCGGCTTTTCGTAATCGTATACCAGCAAACATTCCGTATCCGGCGGCGCTTCACAGCACACGATGCCTTCTTCGCTGAACACGGCGGTGGGCGCTGTACGATGCTGTGAGACGCTGTTGACAGCCACGAGCGTCATCACATTCTCGCTGGCCCGCGTGGCCAGGTGAGCCTTGAGAAGGTCATAGCGCAGTGGATTCGGGCTGACGGACACATCACAGAAGCTTACGATACACAGTTCCGCCTGCGCCCGGAATGCCTCGCGGAAGTATTCCGGAAAGCGCACCTCGAAGCAGATCCGGAACGCAACGCGAATGCCGTCCACTTCAAATATGCCGTCGCCGCAGCCGGACTCAAAATTGTCTCTGTCCCATCCCCAAAGCGCGCGCTTATCGTAGACGCCCGCAACGCCGCCTTCCGGGCTCAGCAGCACCGTGGAATTATAGCAGCGGGTCGCCTTGCGGACCACCCCCACAGCAACATACATGCCGTACGCTTTGGCCTGCCGCCTGAGTCCCTCCAGGCATTCCTCCATAAGGTCCAAGTCGATGCCGTCTACGGAAGGTATCTCAACCGGCGGATATCCGCACAGCGCGCATTCCGGAAATACCAGCAGCCGGACTCCCCTGTCCGCCGCTTCCCGAATCGCCCGCGACATTCTTCCGGCATTGTCCGATATATCCCCTCCGGTTTTGAACTGATACGCTCCGATACGCACCGCACACCTCCTAAATACCATTATGGAACATTATAATGGAGCTTGCTCCATTCCGGCAACCGTAGCGCTCGCCTCGCTCTTTTTAATTCCTCATAAGTTTTTTTACTAGAAACAGTTGACGATGTGCTCAATTTGATGTAGAATACTTTTTGCGTTCTCGTCGCGGGGTAGAGCAGTCTGGTAGCTCGTCGGGCTCATAACCCGGAGGCCGTGTGGTTCAAATCCCACCCCCGCAACCACCATTGTAAGCGCGGGCCCTAGGGCCCGCGTTATTACGAAAAAGAAATAAGCAAACGCTTATATATGGCGGCGTAGCTCAGTTGGCCAGAGCACTCGGTTCATACCCGGGGTGTCACTGGTTCGAATCCAGTCGCCGCTACCAAAAACAAAAAGCCCGCTGGGCTTTTTTGTTTTGGTCCAAGGCGGCTGGATTCGAAGCGAGCGTTAAGAAAACGCCCCAGTGTGGGCGTTTTCAGCGAGACGGAGTTCCGAAGTATAACTCCAGGCAGGGCAGTTGGGGCGCGGTATCAGCCATATAATCATAAGTCGCCGCTACCAAAAACAAAAAGCCCGCTGGGCTTTTTTGTTTCGGTCCAAGGCGGCTGGATTCGAAGCGGACTCTCCGCACTCTCTAGTTCAGCACCAGATACGCAAACACCGGAAAATGATCCGAGAACGATGTGATGATGATCCGGGAATTCACCACCTGTATGTTCTTTGATACGATGATGTTGTCCAGCGCCGAATAGTCGATCTCGTTCTTGGCGTAATCATAATACGTTGTGTCCTCGGTATTAACGACGGTATAATTGCGAAACACGGAGAATTCGTCGAAGCCCGCGTTGAAATCGCCCGTCAGTATCTTATACTTGTTGGGGTCGGCGTCCATGATCTCGAGCACCTGCTCGAACTGCCGCTTCCGAATGGATTCCGAGTTATACGAAAAGTGCGTGTTGTAGATGGATACCGTCTTCCCGTCGATCACGACTTCGGCTTTCTGCAATATGCGCTTCTCGTAGCTTCCGCTGTAAAGCGGGAACGTCTCCACATTGGTCAGCTTATAATGCGAGATCAGGCCGTTGCCGTACTCGCCGCCGCCGGAGTAGTTGATCGTCGGCGAAAGCACGTTGTAAGGCATGTTTCGGGTTTTCAGGCTGGCAAGGTTGTCGACGATATCGTCGGCTTTCAGATTCTGAAACGCTTCCTGTATGCCCATGATGTCGGGCTGCTGGTCGTAAACGAGCCGCCCCTGCATCAGCAGCTTGCCGTCGCCGCGTTTGATGTTCCAGGTGCCCACCGTCAGTATATCCCGCGAAATATAGAGCGAATACCGGATTTGCCCGTCCAGCGAAATGCGCACGGTCTTCATGCCGGAGGCGGGGATTTCGACGGAGGCGCTGCTTTTGCCGCTGCTGCCCACGCTGATGCTCACGCCGCTGTTGGCTTTTGCTGTGATGGTGACGCTGGAACTCGTGGCTTTAATGACATAGCCGTATTCGCTGGGCGAAAACGAGGGGTAAAGCTCGCCGCCCGAGACGGTAAGGCCGGAGAGCTGATTGTCGTCCACCACCGCGTCGATGCTCAAATAATTCGCGCTGATATACGCGTTCTGGCCTTGATATTCCACCATGTACCAGCCTTCGACATACGTATCCTGAGGCAGTATCGTCAGCTCGCTGCCTTTGTTGACGACGCCGATTATCTCGGAATCGGTGGATGGCCCGCTGCGCACATTCACATCGCTGCTGCAGTTCGCTATCGTGCCCACGTAATTGATTTGCGCGTAGCCGTCCAGCGAGGAATCGAGGCAGATGTACATCCTGTTGACATAGCCTGTCTGACCGTTATACTGCACCTGATGCCACTGTGCGTCCACATTGGTCTTCACTATCTGCACATACGTGCCCTGATTCAGTCTGCATAGCAGATCAGAATCCGCGCTGGGCCCCTTGCGCAGGGCAACCTCGGTTCCGATAATCGTGCCGCTGTTACGTACGATACCCGCGGGGATGATGGATGTGGACGGGCTTGGGGTCGCTGCGGACTCGAAGGAGGGCACGATGTCCGGTTCTGTGGTGGGAACAGGCGTGGGAACAGGCGTGGGAGCAAGGGAGTCCGCGGCGGATATACCGGGCGTCGCCGGGGTACCGGAAACCTGCCCGCCCGACGCCATCGTTGGAGCCGAACAGCTCATCAGCAGGAGCACAGCCGCGAATATCAAGCCAAGTGAAATCATCTTACGCATGCTTACCTCATTTGCCGGTGTTATCTGCGTCGCACCAGTACTTGCGCGGTTCTGACCACGTTTTCATGATTATACCACGCAAACACGCTGTTTCGTTAAATTTTAACTGATTATTCACAGATCTGGATGAATTCATTCACAAATCCGGCATGGTGCCAAACCGCATGCAGCCAATATTTACATTGTATCCCTGTGTGGTATACTGGTGTCAAGTCACCAAGCACCGCAGGGATGGCTTCGTATAGGACGAATCGAGGAGAGGAGGCCGTACAGATGCGCGTGGACACACCGCTGACTCCGCGTGAAAGAGTACTTCGGAGGCTGACGGGCGATCCGGTGGACAAGATCCCCAACCTGAATATAGTGATGGCATTCGCCGCAAGGCATATCGGCGTCAAATACAGTCAGTACGCGACTGACTACCGCGTGCTGGCAGAAGGCAATATCCGCTGCTGTGAGGATTTCGGCATCGATATGGTCAGCGCGATTTCCGATCCCTGCCGCGAGGCCGGCGATCTCGGCGCACCGGTCAGCTTCCCGGATGATGATATCCCCATGCTTCAGGGCGTGCTGATACAGGACTACGGGGATATCGCGGCATTGAAACCCATTCCCCCCCGGGAAGGCAGAAGAATGCTCGATAGGATACAGGCAATCGAGCTGTACCGTCAGCTTGCGGGCCGGGATTACCCTGTTTTGGGCTGGGTGGAGGGCGCATTCGCGGAAAGTTGCGATTTGCGCGGCCTCAGCAATATGATGGTGGATATTGCCACGGAGCCGGAATTCGTGCGCGACCTGCTCGAAATCTGCACGGAACAGGCCATCGCGTTTGCCACAGAGCAGATAAAAGCCGGTGCCGATTTTATCGGAATCGGCGACGCCGCCGCCTCGTTGATTGGCCCGAAATACTTCGAGTCGTTCGCGCTTCCTTTTGAAAAAAGAATCTGTGACGCAGTACACCACGCGGGCGCCAAAGTGAAGCTGCACATCTGCGGAAACATCACCCCGATATTGAATCAGGTTGCGCTTTCCGGGGCAGACATCGTAGACGCGGACTGGATGGTGGACTTTCATCAGGCAGCGCAATGCATGGAGGGAATCTGCTCCGTATGCGGAAATTTTGATCCCGTCAGCATTCTGCTGCAGGGCAGCCCGGACGATGTTCGTAAATCAGTGATACAATGCGTCCAGGCCGGAAACGATGCGACGTTCGTCGCCGCCGGGTGCGAGGTCCCGCTTCATACTCCTGCACAAAACCTGCGGGCAGTCCACGAGGCACTGCAATCGCTTTGAGCTCTGCGGCTGCGGTCCTGCAGCATGATTTTTCATCAAACAAAAGGCAGTATGCCCCTTGCGCTATACTGCCTTTTTCCGATTTAACTTGATTGATTATCCGGCTGCAATTCTCTACCCTCTGCCGCCCAGTATGCGCATCAGGTTGAATCCGCTGCCCGAAGAAGAAACCGAGCTGGAGGAGACATCGACCGTATCGTCGTAGGTGTAGTACACCGTATCGCCCGCGCTGAGGCCGGAGAGAATTTCCACGCTGGTGCCGTCGGAAAGCCCAGTCGTCACGTTCATCGGAGTACCCAGCGTTCCTTCCTCCTTATTGTAGCTCGTATAGACGTATGTACCCGTTTCAGATTCCATCAGGGCAGCAACGGGTATCGTCACTTCGCTTTCCGCCTGGGACAGCGTGATGCTCACTGCGGCGTTCATTCCCGCCAGCATATCAGTGGTTCTGTCCAGCGTCACCACTGCGGTATATTTCGTGCTGCCGCCGGAATTGGTTCCAGTGACGTCGATATCCGTCACCGAGCCGGTAAATGTCTGCCCTTGCAGCGCGTCCAGCGTGATCGTCGCCTCCTGTCCCTCCTCCAGCGCGAGAATATCCAGCTCATCCACGGTGATGGTGACGCTTACCGCGTCGCGGGGCGTAAGGGACATCATCTTGGTTTCGGATATGGCGTAAAGATCCTCGGGTTCGACCTCCTCTTCCTCTGTCGTAGAGGAGGTCGTGCTGCCCGATGTATGCGATCCGCCCGAGTATCCGCCGCTGCTCTGGCTTTCGCCTTTGCTGGCGATGATAATCCACAGCGGGTCGCTTCCCGCACTCGGATCGTACGTCAGTATGAGCACGTCGCCTGCCGAGATATCGTCCACAGAGTACGACGCCCACGCGCCATCCTTATACATATATACCGGCGTGCTTGCCGATGGGCTGAGTGCCGTTTCCGAAGTCATCATCGCGGAGGTAACCCCCAGCGCCGAGAAGCTGGAGTAATCCGTAATAGACAGGCTCGTAGGATACTCCAGCACCGTGATGGCGCTGTAAGCCACCTTGGAGACGGTTGCCGCGTAATTGGTGTATGCCGTTACCGTGGCGTCGTCCGCACCCGACGGGTTATTCCCCAGTTCCACCGCCGAAGACATCCGGTTCGTGGTCTCAAGGGATGCTACCGTTTTGGAGGCCAGCGAGTAGTCCGTGTCGCTTACAGCCGCGCTCGTGCTCATGCTCGCCGCCGCGTCCTCATCAATCCCCGATACCGTACCCGCATACTCAGCGTAGAGGCTGCCATCCTGATAAAGCGTAAAAAGCGTCATCATTTCTTCTTCATAATCGCTGCGCTTCTCCAGCAGCAGATTGTAATCCGCCGTATATTCCGTGTCCGTCAGCGTCAGCAGTGTATCCCCGGCGCTGACTTCCTCGTTTTCGCTGCACTTAATTTTAAGTACGGTACCCGTATACCCGGTCACCTTCAGCTCGCTGTGGATATAAAGCGTACCGCTCCCCAGCGTTGTGCCGCTTTCATCCAGTACCGTAACCTCTTCGCCAAAATCTGTTCCGTCGTCCGATACCGTTACCGATACGACCCCCTCGGAGACGCTGTCCACGCGGCCTTTCTCCTCCGTGCCATCCGCAAGCCGCACGATGACGCTGTTGCCTGCAGTGAGATCCGCGTCCGTTTCGATGTCCGCCGCCATCAGCCCATCGAGGGAAATCAGCAACAGCGCGCCGTCATCATACATCGTATCGGCCACTCCCGTGTCTTCCTGCGCGTAGATCACCTTCACCCTGCCGTCCACCGAGGCGGTCACTTTGCTGGCAATCGCGTCGGAAGAAGCGTCCTCTATCTGCGCGTCCAGCAAATCCATGGCATCCTGCAAGTCGGCGATCGCCTTCATCACCGAGGTGTGGTCCACTGCCGCCAGCACGTCGCCTGCCGCCACGATATCCCCGTTTTCCACGTAGTATGCCGAGATCTTCACTTCGTTGGGAATCGTTACTTCTTCCGCATCCGCATCCGTCAGCGTGCCGGTACCGGAAATAGCCGTGGTCATTTCAGCGTCCGCAGCCTCAGCGGAAACCACCGGAACCGCTTCCTCCTTCGCGACCTGAGCCGCGTACATACTCTGAATAATGCTATAGCCCAGCACGATGACCAGCACGATAGCCAGCAGTATGCTCACCA
Source organism: Bacillota bacterium (assembly GCA_023460085.1). Lineage (GTDB taxonomy): Bacteria > Bacillota > Clostridia > Christensenellales > SZUA-584 > JAEWCC01. Next base: position 90,091 of record JAEWRI010000046.1, read on the forward strand.
CTTCTATCGTCCTGCGCCTTTTGCGGCGCCGCTTCTCGTAGCCCGACACCTGAGGCTTCCGCTCCTTCACGGGTTCCTCCGAAGCACTGTCGCGAGACGCTTCTTCCGTTCCCTGTTTTGCCTTCCTGGAGATGCGTATCAGCATGAACACGCAGAAGGCGTCAACCAGCACACAGAATATCCCAATGGGTATCCACCAACCGCTGATGAAGCTGGCAAAGCCGGAGACCGCAGCTGTTCTTCCGGTCGTACCCGCCCAGTCAGGACGTTCAAACCCCTGCATATCGTTCGTGCCGCCGCTGGCCTCCGCCGAAGCGTCGTCGCTCGTTTGCGGCATAGAACCATCGCCCCACTGGGGCATTGTGCCATCGCTGGGCATAGCGCCGTCAAAATCAGGCATTGTGCCATCGCTCGGCATGGAACCGCTTCCAAAGTCAGGCATTGTGCCATCACTTGGCATAACTCCGTCAAATCCGCCCTGCATCTGGCCTGGGCCCCCCTGCGTGCCCGTGCTGCCCGAGGAGGCGTTGGCTATGAGGATATACCCCGTAACATCCCCGCACAGCAGCAGCGTGAACACTATCAGCAGTATAATATAGATAGATTTTCGTTTAAACATTTTTCACCTCTCCTGACTCAGCCGCCGTAATGCAGCGCGTCGATCGGTTTCATTTTGGCAGCTTTGTTCGCCGGGTACAGGCCAAATACGATGCCGATAAAGAAGCAGAACGCCACGGCGATCAGCACGACACTGCCATCCAGACTGAAGGTGATGGAAAGGCTGGAAGCGACCACCGTAATGAGCTGCAGTATGATCCACGACAGCGCGATACCCATCAGGCACCCCAGCATACAGATCACCACCGCTTCCACCAGGAACTGCCGCAGTATCACTCCCCTGCCCGCGCCCACCGCCTTGCGGATGCCTATCTCCTTGGTTCGCTCTGTAACCGTCACCAGCATGATATTCATGATGCCGATACCGCCGACGATCAGCGAAATGCCCGCGATACCCCCCAGCAGCAGCTCCAGCACAGAGGTGATGCTGCTCGTCGTGGACTCCAGCGCGTCCTGGCTGGTTACCTCGAAGGCGTCGTCATCCTGTTCGAAGCGATCCATCAGCAGGGCCGTCACCGCTGTTTCCGCCTCCTCTGTGGTGCCTCCCTCTTCCGCGCTGACATAGAATGATGTCACATCCGAGGAAACGTCCGAGGAGAGCCGCATCAGCGTGGTATACGGAATATAAGCAACCAGCGAACTCGATCCAAACACCGATGTCAGTGAAGTATCATCATCTTCCAGCACTCCCACGATGGTAAACTTCATGCCGTCCAGAGAGAGTATCTGGCCCACACAGTCCTCGTAACCCACAAGATCCGTCGCCACCGCCTGACTGACGACGCAGACATAGCTGTTGTTGTCTACATCCGTGGTCTTGATGAACCGCCCCAGTTCCAGCGTCAGCTCCTGAATGTCCGCATATCCTGCCGTTGTTCCATACACCTGCACAGAATCGCTTGCGGTATCATATTTGCCGGTGACACTCGCCTGCGCGTAGGGCGCAATCTCCCCGATACCATCCGTCTCCGCCCATTCGTTCACCGTAGCCAGCTTCACCGGCGCGCCCTTATCGTCCGAAATCGATATGGTCAGCAGGTTGCTTCCCAGGCTGGAAATCGAACTTTGCACAGAGCTCGTCGCGCCGTTGGCAATACTGACCAGCACCACCAGCGCCATTACGCCGATGATGATACCCAGCATTGTAAGGAATGAGCGGAGCTTGTTGCCCGCGATGGATTTCAACGCCATCTTGAAGGACTGAATCATATCGCCACCTCCGATACTTTGCCGTCAAGAATGTTGATGCTTCTCGCGGCCTGCCGGGCTACCGCCTTGTCATGGGTGATGAGCACCACGGTATTCCCCTGACCGTGCAGCTCATGGAACATCTCCATGATTTCCGTGCTCGTTCTGGAGTCCAGATTGCCGGTGGGTTCGTCAGCCAGTATCAGCGAAGGACTGGTCACGATGGCCCGCGCAATGGCAACGCGCTGCTGCTGCCCGCCCGAAAGCTCCGTCGGCAGATGCTTTGCCCGGTTCTCCAGCTTCACCCGCGCAAGGGCGGCGGCTACCCTATCCTTGCGCTCCGTCTTGCGGATATTCTGGTAAATCAGCGGCAGCTCGATGTTCTCTTCCGCCGTCAGCTTCTGTACCAGATTGAAGTTTTGAAACACGAAGCCGATTTTCAGGTTGCGGATATGCGCAAGCTCCAGCTCCGTATAGTCCTCTATCAATATGTTGTCGAGGTAGTATTCGCCCTCGTCCGCTATATCGAGACATCCCACGATATTCATCAGCGTGGATTTGCCGCTGCCGGACGGGCCGATGATGCTGACGAACTCGCCGGCATCAATGCGCATCGTCGCGTGATCCAGCGCCCATACAGCCTCGTCGCCCACCTGATACACCTTAGAGATATTTTTCAGTTCGATCATCGCTGTGCTCCTTATTGACCGCCGGGCATTGTTCCGCCCTGCTGTCCGCCGCCGCCCATGTTGGAGGGCATAGAGGGCATGTCCCCGCCCTGTCCGCCCCAGTTTCCGCCCATGTTGGGGAACCCGGAATTCGTCTCCTCTTCGTCAGCCGCGTCATAATACACGGTGTCGCCCTCGGAAAGGCCCTCTGTGATTTCTACATAGGTACCGTTGGAAAGGCCTGTGGTTACCTCAACCATTCCGCCCAGCTCATCGGTTTCCTCATCGTATTCCGTATAGACATATGAGGTGGCGCTCGTCTGCTGAAGCGCATCCTCCGGAATGAGCAGCGCGTTCTCCACACCTTCTATCACGATGTCTACGGACGCGGACATACCGGCCAGCATCTGTTTCGTCTTATCCATGGTCACTTCCACCGTAAAATAGGTAACTCCGCCGGAGCTCGTGCCGATGGTATTAACCTCGGTCACGGTACCCGTAAACTCGTCGTCGCCGATGGAATCAATCGTCACCGTGGCTTCCTGCCCTTCCTCCAGCGAAAGAATATCCGACTCGTCGATATCGACTGTTACGGACATCGTCGCATTAGGACACACCGTCACAATCGTGATATCGTCGCCAGAGGATGCGGTCGTATCCGCAGTCGTTCCCGTCACAGCTTCTCCGGCGGCAGCGCTGTCAGCCGACGCAGAGGTATCTGTGCTGTCCTCATCGTAGTCCACGCTGTAAATAACGCCTGAAATCGGCGAATACACAGCGCCTTCTTTATACAGCTTAATCAGTGCTTCCAGGTCGTCCTCCAGAGAGGAGCGCTCCTCCAGAAGCGTATCGTAGTTGGCAGTATAGGACGTATCCGTCAGCTGGAACAGTGTAGTGGACGCGGAAACCTTCTTATTCTCCGCCACGTTCACCTTGCTTATCGTTCCGGCATACCCTGTTACCTTCAGCTCGCTGTGAATGTACAGCGTGCCGGAGCCTATCGTGCTGCCGCTTTCGTCCGCCACACTTACCGTATCTCCGAATTCCGTACCGTTATCCGTCACCGTTACCGTAACGATACCATCCGCAATGCCCGCAACCGTACCGTCAATCACGCTGCCGTCGGAAAGCGTTACGGAAACCGTGTCACCCGCTGTGGCCGCCGCGTCGGTTTCTATATCCGCCGCCATCAATCCGTCCAGAGAAATCAGCATCAACGCGCCGTTCTCATACATCACCGTCGCGACGTCGTCACCCACCGCGCCGTATATCCTCTTGACGCGTCCGGCGATACCCGCTGTAATTTTGCTGCTCACCGTTTCATCGCTGACATCCTCCATATCCGCGTCGATGTCATCAATTTGATCCTGTATGTCCGCCATGGCGCTGACGACGGACGCGGTGTCTACGGTGGCGATGAGATCTCCCTCCGCAACCGTGTCGCCTTCCTCCACACACATCGTGTCGATTTCAACCGAAGCGGGGATCTCCACATCCTCAACATCGTCGTCCGTCAGCGTTCCGGAACCCGATATCGTCGTACTGATGCTGCCCACCGTCACCGCAGCGCTCTCCACGCTTGCCTCTTCGGAGGCATACCGCTCTGATACGGAATCCCTGAGCTTGACAACGACAACGGTTATCGCCGCAAGGATAAGCACGGTCACCACGATGATCGTGATGAGCTTCTTTCTTTTTCTTCGCTGGGCAGCCGAAAGGTGCTTCTTCAATACGGAATTCGGATCCACCTCTTGGCTGACCGTCTTGTCATGCTTCATAAAAAGTCTCCTTTTATCAAATACTTCAAATATCCCGCGGTGCAACCTCCGCATGCTTTGCCGAATCGGGACAAAGCCCGGCGGATTTCAGGCGCTTCATGCCTGTCTGAGCCATTTTTTCATTTTCACTTTACAGCTGGAAAACTAAATCATGAACAAAAAGGAAACAAATATGCGAAGCTCTTTTACTTGAATCATTTACTTGCCCATACAAAAAAAACCGCGGAAGCGGCTTTTGATTTTGTTGTGGAAGCGGAAGGGATTCAAAAGAAAGTGAGCTGTGTAAAAAGCTGCGTCGGCTAGCGCACGATGGCAGAATAGCATTCCGGCCTGCGGTCGCGGAACAGCCCCCAGTTCAGACGCTCTGCGCGGATATGCTCCCAGTCAAACGACGCGGTCAGCACGGCGTCGTCCTCCCGCCCGGCCTCCGCAAGGATTGCGCCCGTCTCGTCGGTGATGAAGGAACTGCCGTAGAAATTCAGGCTGCTTGCCTGTCCGCCGTTTTCCGCGCTGGGCAAAACGGACTCCGTACCGGTGCGGTTGGCCGCGGCCACGGGCACGATGTTGGCTGCCGCGTGCCCCTGCATCACGCGCTGCCAGTGCGCCGCGCTGTCGCAGCCGAGTATGGGCTCGCTGCCGATAGCGGTGGGATACACGATGAGATCCGCACCCGCCAGCGCGAGGCACCGCGCCGTCTCCGGAAACCACTGGTCCCAGCAGATTCCTACGCCGAGGCGTCCATAGCGGGTTTCCCACACGCGAAAGCCGGTGTTGCCCGGCGTAAAGTAGAACTTCTCCTGATAGTAATGGTCATCCGGGATGTGCGTCTTGCGGTACACGCCCAGTACGCTGCGGTCCGCGTCGATCATCGCCACGGAGTTATAGAGCACGCTGCCGTCGCGCTCATAGAAGCTGACGGGAATCACCACGCCCAGCTCCGCGGCCAGCGCGGCCATACGCCTCACGGCGGAGTTCTCCGATACCGGCACGGCAAAGGCGTAGGCGTCATAGCGGCGCTCCTGGCAGAAATACGGGCGTTCGAACAGCTCGGGCAGCAGCGCAATCCGCGCGCCCTTCGCCGCCGCTTCGCGCACCAGCACCTCGGCCCGCGCGATGTTCTCTTCAGGCTCCGCCGTGCACCGCATCTGCAGCGCGGCCACCGTGACTTCAGGCATGGAAAGCTCCTTTCGGTATCTGCTGGGTGATGCAGTGGATGTTGCCGCCGCCCAGCAGTATGGCACGCGCGTCGATGCGTATGATCTCGCGCTCCGGGCAGAGCCGCGCCATCGTTTCTGCCGCGCGCGCGTCGGAAACGGCGTTTTCGCCGCCGAACTGAGGCAGCAGCACCGCGCCGTTGGTGAACGCGAAGTTGACGTAGCTTGCCGCCAGCCGTTCGCCCGGCTCGCGCACGTCCTCGCCCTCTTCGAAGGCGTAGGCTTCGCAGTCCGCTTCGGATACGCACACCGGCACGTCCGGTATGGGCAGCTTGTGCACCGCGATGCGCCGTCCCTTCGCGTCGATTTCGTTCTCCAGATACGCAAGGTTGGCGGCACTCAGCGCGTACTGCGGATCGTCCCGGTTATCCGTCCACGCCAGCACGACCTCGCCCGGCGCGATGAAGGCGCATACGTTGTCCACGTGCTCGTTGGTTTCGTCGTGATAGATGCCGCGCGGCAGCCAGAGCACCTTGTGCGCGCCGAGATACGCTTTCAGCGTGTCCTCAATCTGCGCTTTGCTCATGTTCGGGTTGCGCCCGGCGCTGCAGAGGCAGCTCTCCGTCACCAGCAGCGTGCCTTCACCGTCCGAATGCACCGCGCCGCCCTCCAGCACGAAGCAGCCCGCGTCGTAGCAGTCGCAGCCCAGCGCATCGCAGAAAGCGGCTGCCACCGCATCATCCTTGTCCCAATGCGCGTACAGCCCGTCCACGCCGCCGCCCCACGCGTTGAAGCGCCAGCTGACGCCGCGCACCGTTTGTCCATCGCTCACGAACGTCGGCCCCACGTCGCGCGCCCACGCATCGTCGCTCTCGATTTGAAGCACAGTTGCGTACTGTCCGGCGGCAGCCTTCGCCTGCGCAAAGTGCGCGCTGTCCGCCAGCAGATATACCGCCTCGCTGCGCGACGCCGCCCGAATTACCTCGCAGAACGCGCGCTGCGCGGCGGAAGCATCCCTGCCCCAGCTGCCCGGACGCATCGGCCAGATGAGCATCACGCCCTGCTGCGGCGCGAATTCCGCGGGCATGGAAAACCCGTCTTCAGCAGGCAGCGTATGCAGCAGCGTCACGACAGCCTCCCCTTGAAGTCGGCATAGCCGAACTGCTTCACGATCTCGCATTCGCCATCCGCGTGCCGCAGCGCGATGGCGGGCAGCGGCATACCATTGAACGTATTGTTTTTCACCATGGTATAGATGGCCATGTCCGCGAATTCCAGCCGGTCGCCCACGCGCGGCATTTCATCGAAGCTGTAGTCGCCGATGACGTCGCCCGCAAGACAGGTGCGCGCGGCCAGCCTGCACGTGACGGCCTTCTCTCCCGGCTGCCCCGCATTCTCCAGCGGCGGTCGGTAAGGCATCTCCAGCACGTCCGGCATGTGGCACGCCGCGGACGCGTCGAGTATGAGAATGGGCATGCCGTTCTCCACCACGTCCAGCACCGTGGTCAGCAGCCACCCCGCACCAAGCGCGATGGCCTCTCCCGGCTCCAGATAGACAGTGACACCGTACTTCCCCTGGATTTCTCCAATGAGCCGCTCCAGCGCGGCGATGTCGTAGCCGGGCTTGGTGATGTGGTGGCCTCCGCCGAGGTTGAGCCACTCCATGCGCGGCAGGTATTCCCCGAAGGCGTGCTCGAACGCGGCGAAGGTTTGCACCAGATCGTCCGCGTCCTGCTCGCAGAGCGTGTGAAAATGCAGCCCTTCCACGCCGTCCAGCAGCTCGGGCCGGAAATTCGCTTTCGTCACGCCGAGGCGCGAGAGGGGCGCGCAGGGATCGTATATTGCATGTCTTTGCTGTGTGGAGTGCTCCGGATTCACGCGGACGCCCACGCTCACCGCGGCGTTATGCCATACCGGGCGGTGGGTTTCCAGTTGGGCGAACGAGTTGAAGATGATGTGATCGCACAGCGTGACGAGCTCCGCCATTTCCTCTTGGGTATACGCGGGTGAAAACACGTGGTTCTCCCCGCCCATCTCCTCGTGCGCCAGCCGCGCCTCAAACAAGCCGCTCGCAGCCGCGCCGGAGAGGTACTGCGCGATCAGCGGGTATACGCGGTACATGGAAAACGCCTTCTGCGCCAGCAGCACCCTGCAGCCCGTGCGGCGCTGCACACCCGCCAGTATCTCGAGATTGCGGATCAGCGCGGCTTCGTCCACCAGGTAGCACGGCGTGGGCAGGTCTTCCCTGCGCATTACTCCACCGCAGCCGGGGTTTCGTCCACCACCCACGGCAGGCCATATTGATTCAGCATATCCATGAAGGGATCCGGGTCGAACTCATCCGTGGTGTATACGCCCGGCTTCTTCCACACGCCCTTTACCACGAGCGCCGCGCCTATCATGGCGGGCACACCGGTGGTGTAGCTGATGGCCTGGCTGCCCAGCTCGCGGTAGCACGCCTGATGGTCGCACACGTTGTAGATGAATATCGTGCGCGCCTTGCCGTCCTTCTGGCCCGTGATGATGCAGCCGATGTTGGTCTTGCCGACGGTGCGCGGCCCCAGCGAGGCGGGATCGGGCAGCAGCGCCTTCAGGAACTGTATGGGCACTATCTCCTTGCCGTCGAACTTAACGGGCTCTGTGGACAGCATGCCCACGTTCTCGAGGCACTTCATGTGGGTGATATAGCTCTGCCCGAAGGTCATGAAGAAGCGGATGCGCTTCACCTCCGGATAGTGCTTCGCCAGCGCCTCTATTTCCTCGTGGTGCAGCAGGTACATGTCCTTTTTGCCCACCTCGGGGAAGTCGTACTCGCGCTGGATACTCATCGCCGGAACCTCCACCCAGCGGCCGTCCTCCCAATAGCTGCCCGGCGCGGAAACCTCGCGCAGGTTGATCTCCGGGTTGAAGTTGGTCGCGAACGGATAGCCATGGTCGCCGCCGTTGCAGTCGAGGATGTCGATGGTATCGATGGTATCGAAGTAGTGCTTCTTCGCGTACGCCACGAACACGCTCGTCACGCCCGGGTCGAAGCCGGTGCCCAGCAGCGCGGTCAGTCCCGCGTCGGCGAACTTCTTCTGATACGCCCACTGCCAGCTGTAGTCGAAGTAAGCGGAGAAGCCCTCCTCCTCGCAGCGCTTCTCGTATGCGGCGCGCCACTTGGGATCGGTGGTGTCCTCCGGTTCGTAATTGGCCGTGTCGATGTAGTCCACGCCGCACTTCAGGCACGCCTCCATAATGGCCAGATCCTGATATGGCAGCGCAAGGTTGAGCACCGCCGCAGGCTCCCATGCGCGAATCAGCGCGACCAGCGCGTCCACGTTGTCCGCGTCGACTTGTTCGGTGGTTATCTTTGTCGCGGTCTTGCCCGCCAGCTTTTCCGCCAGCGCGTCGCACTTGGATTTCGTGCGGCTCGCGATAACGAGCTCCGTGAACGTTTCGCTGTTCTGACAGCATTTCTGTATGGCGACAGACGCAACGCCGCCGCATCCAATAACTAAAAGCCTGCTCATGTCAGTTCTCCTCCTCTTCGAGTAAGTCTTCCACATACCGCGGCAGCATAAACGCGCCGACATGCAGGTTGGGGGTGTAGTACCACGTCTTGATGTGACGCGCTTCCCAGCGCTTGCGGTCGAAGTGGTCCAGCGGGTGGTACTTCTTCGACGCGAAGCCGAAGAGCCAGTAGCCCGCCGCGCACGTCGGAATATGCGCTTGATAGACGCGGCTGATGGGAAAGCTGCGATACGCCTTTTTATGCATCGCGCGGCAGGGTGCCTCATCCTCGTCGAAGAACGGGCTGCCGTGCTGGTAGACCATGATGCCGTCGTCATGCAGCGCCTTATAGCAGCTGCCGTAAAACTCCTTGGTGAAGAGCCCCGCGGTATGCCCCAGCGGGTCGGTGGCGTCATTGATGATCAGGTCATACTCGTCCTGCCGGGAGCGCAAAAAGCGCAGCCCGTCCTGGTTGTACACCGTCACGCGCAGGTCGTCCAGCCCGCACGCGTTGTTCGGAAAGTACGTGCGGCACACGTCCACGAACAGCTTGTCCTGCTCCACCACGTCGATGGCCTCTATCTCCTCGTAATGCGAGAGCTCGCGCGCCACGCCGCCGTCGCCGCCGCCGATAACCAGTACGCGCTTCACGTGCGGATGCACCGCCATGGGCACGTGCGCAATCATCTCGTCGTACGTGAACTCATCCTTCTCGGAAAAAATGACGGTGCCATCCGAGGCGAGAAAGCGCCCGAACTCCGGCGAGTCGAACACGTCGATGCGCTGAAACTCGCTCTGCGCGCTGAACAGCTGCTTTTCCACACGGATGGACATCTGCACGTTTTCGGTGTGCATGTCGTTAAACCAGAACTCCAACTTATCTCTTTGCCTCCTTCAGCACGTTCAGATACCGGATATCCGGGTCTTCCGGCCCCTGCATGGAGGAGCCTTTTGCCTGCGCGTACAGTATGTACTCGATGATCGCCTTTGTGACCACCTCCCCCGGCGCGAGTATGGGAATACCCGGCGGGTAGCACATGACGAATTCGCTGCAGATGCGTCCCTCGGCCTCTCTCACCGGCACAGACTCCTTATCCGCGTAGAACGCCGCCTGGGGCGTTGCCGCCACCACGGGGGAGATATATTCGGCGAGAAACAGCTCCGCAGGCTCTTTCTCGTACAGCCGCTTGATGTCCGCCAGCGCCCCTACCAGCCGCTCGATGTCCTGAATGCGGTCGCCGATGGAGATGTAGGCAAGAATGTTGCTGATGTCGCCGAACTCGATCTGGATGTCGTATTCGTCGCGCAGCAGGTCGTACACCTCGATGCCGGCGAGACCGATGTCCCGCGTATACACCGAAAGCTTGGTGACGTCGAAATCAAAAACGCTGTCGCCGTTGATGCGCTCCCGCCCATAGGCATAGTATCCGCCCACGGCGTTGATCTCATTACGTGCGTATTCCGCCATCTCGCTCACGCGTTCAAAGGACTGCGCCCCGCGCAGCGCAAGGTTCCGCCGCGAGATGTCAAGGCTCGCCATCAGCAGATACGACGCGCTCGTGGTCTGGGTGAGGTTGATGATTTTGTCCACATAGCGCGCATTCATGGACGGCCCCAGCAGCAGCATGGAGCTCTGCGTAAGGCTTCCGCCGGACTTATGCATCGACACCGCCGCCATATCCGCCCCGGCCGACATGCCTGAAAGCGGCAGCTCTGGCCCGAAATAGAGGTGTGTGCCATGCGCCTCGTCCACCAGCGCGCGCATGCCATGCGCGTGCGCCAGATCCACGATGGCCTGAAGGTTAGAGCAGATGCCGTAATACGTGGGGTTGTTGACAAACACCGCCACCGCGTCCGGGTTCGCTTTGATGGCGGCGGCGACATCGGCCAGCTCCATGCCGAGCGGAATACCCAGCTTCTGATCCACACGCGGATCCACATATACCGGCACCGCGCCGCACAGCACCAGCGCGTTAATGACGCTCTTGTGTACATTGCGGGGCATGATAATCTTGTCGCCCGCCTTGCAGACGGACAGCACCATGCTCTGTACGCTGGAAGTCGTGCCGTTCACCATAAAGAACGCGTGCGCCGCGCCGAACGCATCCGCTGCCAACTCTTCCGCAGCTTTGATCACCGAAACGGGGTGGCAGAGGTTGTCCAGCGGCTTCATGGAATTCACGTCGATGTTGACGCAGCGCTCTCCCAGCAGCTCCGCGAGCTCCGGATTGCCGCGTCCGCGCTTGTGTCCCGGCACGTCGAACGGGACCACCCGCTGCCGGCGGAACTTATCCAGTGCCTCATAGATGGGTGCGCTTTTTTGCTGCTCCAAATCCATAGTCCGTCCCTTTCAAGCCCAAACAAAAACAGGCGGCGATAATGCACCACCTGTCGTCATAGCAATCTTCCTCCGGCGAACCCGCCGGGGATATTATGACTGTCCCGTTCTCTCAGAGTTATCTAGCAAATATACTGTTGCTACTCTTATTGACCGTTTCACAAGTGGTGTGCTTTACGCACTGGTTATAAAGTAACCAACTTATAAAATTTGAGTCTTTAACTCAATCAATAATGTGACGCTGAACGCCACGCGCGGCAACGGCCAGCCCTGTCCGATGGGCATTTTTACTCGGCCTGATATTTGCATGAAACGGTTTCCAGCCGCTCATGTTTCTTCATTGTAGCATAACCGGGGCGTTTGTCAAACACATTTCGTGTTAAGCTTTCCACACGGTTGCACCGGCGCTTTGCGGCGCGCATGGAAGCCGGATACGAAATGTATGCAATCATTGTCCGCCCGGCGGCACCGGTTCCACGTGCACCAGCACCTCCGCCACATCCGCGCAGGCCGCGAGTACGCGCTCCCGCGCGCGCACGGCGATATCGTGCCCCTCTTCCACCGTCAGCGCGGACGCCACCTCTATCTCCATATCCACGAACAGCTGGTGGCCGATGTATCGCCCTTTGACAGCCGAAACCCCGCAAACGCCCTCCGTAGCGACCGCCGCCTCGTGGATGCCGCGCAGTTTTTCCTTTTCCGGTGCGGAGTCCATCAGCCCTTTCACGGCATGCTTCAGGATGTCATACGCGACCTTGAAAATGAAACAGGCTACCGCCGCGCCCGCAATCGGATCCAGATACTGCAGAAAACCGATGCCCAGCCAGCGGCCCGCCATGCTGCCTCCGATGCCAACCAGCGTAGCGACGGAAGAAAACGCGTCGGAACGGTGATGCAGCGCGTCGGCACGCACCGCCTCGCTGCCAATGCGGCGGCCCGCAGCGTCCGTTACGCGGTACATCGCTTCTTTGACGGCAATGGACAGCACCGCCGCGCCCAGCGCCAGCACCGTAGGCTCCGTAAAAGTATGCGCCGCGATACTTTCGACAATACCCGCCACGATGACGATGGCGGCGAATACGAGCGTCACGCCTACAAAGGCCGCGGCGATGGGTTCCACCTTGCCATGGCCGTACGGATGCCCCGAGTCCACCGGCTTACGCGCGATTCGCAGGCCAACCAGCACCACCGCGGTCGCCACAATATCCGAAGCCGAATGAAGCGCGTCGGATACCATCGCCTGGCTCCTGCCGAATATGCCCGCAAGCAGCTTGAACGCAGTCAGCAGCACGTTGCCGATGATACACGCCACGGTGATACGCTCACCGCGCCGGTAATCATCCATCTGTTTTTCCGTACCGTTTGTCATAAAGGTACCTCCCACTTTTGAAAGATAGATTTATGGCACTCCACCCGTTCCGAGAGATAAAAAAACACCTGCGGAACGTTTTCACTGTCCCGCAGATGGTTGCTTCACCTGCTGCCGCATAAACGGCCCAGCCCCACGGGCTGCCCCGAAGCTCATCGCTTCGCCGCAGTCCCATCGCCTGCTCAGTTTGTACTGTATTTTTGATGCAGTGCAAATCTTAATCCGATTGTAGTATATGCGGCGGTACTTGTCAATGAGCGCCTCAAGCAGAAAAAAGCGGAAAGCCTTTGTAAGCCTTCCGCCTTGGTGCATTGCTTTACTAGCTTTGCCCGTACATCGAGAGTATGAAGCCGCGGATGTTGTCCACGTTTTTGCGGTTCACGCCGCCGTCTATCAGCTGCGTGGGCATCTTGGGCTTTGATTCCGCAAGGATACGTGTCGTGCCGTTCATCGCGTCGAAAAACGAAATCGTGATATCCTCGCCGTAAGACATCAGCGTAAAGCCCTTGGAAAGCTTCATCTGATAGCGCTGCCGGTCGATAAAATCCACCTTGATGTCCGCGATGCGCGGCAGCGTGGTGAGATATCCCCACACCTCCAGCACGGGCCGGTTGACGATGAAGTCGGTATACTCCTTGGACATTCTGCAGTCCTCCCGCGCTTATTTGCGCACGTACTTGTAATAGAAGTCCTGATCGGAGCTGGACAGATAAATGATGCCCTCTATCAGGCCAATGAGTGCCGAGATTCCAAATAAAAAGCACAGAAAAATATACAAAATGCCCATACCCGGCTTGCCCAAATAAAATTTATGGGCACCAACGCCGCCCAGGAAGATAGCCAGTAACCCTGCGGTGGTCTTGCTCTTGGAGTTCATCGCCGGGTCGTACGCAGGCTGTCCGTAAGGCGCGCCATACTGCGGCGGAGCGCCATACTGCGGCGGAGCGCCGTACTGCGGCGGAGCGCCGTACTGCGGCGGGGCACCGTACTGCGGCGGAGCGCCGTACTGCGGCGGGGCGCCATACTGCGGCGGGGCATATTGAGGCTGGGGCGCAGCCTGGGGCGGGGCTTGAGGCGGGGCTACCGGCATCTTCGCGCCACAATACTGGCAATCCATGGCGTTGATGTCGATAGGAGCACCGCAATACGGACAATTCTTTGTGCTCATATATTTCTCCTTGTAGATGATTTATCGGATGTTCAGCGCTTCACGATTCATCACCATGCGGCGCGTTTCCTCCATCACGGCTTCCAGCCTCTCGGCGGATTCGGCGGTCAGCCCGCCTCTCAGTTCTCCCAGCAGGAAGTTCAGGTTGCCCATGATACGGTATTCCAGATCCGCCACCCCGGGATTCCCCTGTATGCGTCCAAAGGGCGTGGATGCACCAATGCGCTCCTTCAGGGCGGAAAAAGCCGCCGTGAGCTTCGCGAAAGCGGGATCCGCCGTTTTCGCGCTCAATGCCGCCTGCATATCGGAGAGCATCAGCGCCACGTTGCCGCGTGCCGCGCGCTCTGCATCGCCTGCAGCAGCGCTCTGGGAGGCGCGCCGTGCAAACGCGAGCACGATCGCGAACAATATGACGAATACCGCGAGTATCAGGAGCTGCCATACGGCGTACCACAGCAGCATCAGCGTCCAGATGGTGATTGCGGAAACCACATTGGCAACGACCGCGTACAGCACCAGCAGCGTGCAGACCGCAGTGGAATACGCGATGCCTGCGCGCCGAAGCGGCGGCGCGATGATGACAACGTTCACCGCCGCCAGACCAAGCAGCAGCACAAACAGCATCAATACCGATTCACCCGCGGGCATCATCACCGTGAACCAGAAAAACGTCTTCACGAAGAGGATGATCGCCACGGCGTCCAGCAGCAGTGCTCCGACCAAGCGCAGTATCCTCGAAACCGACAGACTCGAATCGTTCATCTCAGGCCTCCTCAAACTTCGCGCCGCACATCGGGCAGAACTTGGTGCCGGAAGCGCACTCGTTCTGGCATTTCGGGCACACAATGGGGGCCATCGACACGCCGCACATCGGACAGAACTTCATGTCCTCATTCACCATGGCGCTGCAGGCAGGGCATTTCACCTGCGCAACGGCCAGCTTTTCGCCGCAGCCGGAGCAGAAGCGCGCGCTCTCCGGGTTCTCCGCACCGCACTTCCGGCAGTTCACCTTGCGTGCGGGGGTGTTCATCACGCTGCCTGCCGCACCCGCAAACGTGCCGCCCACCGCGACGCCCGCGCCCGCGCCCAGCCCAAGGCCGATGCCCGCCGCCGCGATGCTGCCGCTGCCTTCGTTGCCCGCCGCGGTTTCCATTACGTCGAAGGAACGCTTCACGTTGTAGCGATTGTCGCCGATGATATCGAAGGCCGCCTTCTCTCCGAGTATCTTATTGATCATCTCGAAGTCTTCGTCCGGGAAGTTGACGGACGAAAGGAAGAAATTGACGACCTCGATGCCGAAGCGCTCAAACTCGCGCGTCAGACGCTGCTGCACCATGCCGGATATTTCCTCCAGCCGGGGGGTAATCTCCAGCACGGATATCTTCTGGTTGATGATGATATCGGCAAGTATGCTCTTAACCTTGGTCACGATAAGGCCCTTGAAGTAATTCAGCACCAGCTCATACTTCACGACCTGCGCGTTGCCCACCGCGCCGATAAGCTCGGTCAGGAACACGCGGTAATCCGAAAGGCGCATACCAAACTGCCCGAAAGCGCGCACGCGCAGCCGCACGGAGTACTTCGGATCGATGAGGCTGATGGGATCGCTCGTACCCCACAGCATATCGAGCTTTGCCGTTTTGTTAAGGTAATACACTTCCGCCGTGAAAGGCGTGCGGCCCCCGAACGGAATGTTGATAAGCCCCTGCAGCAGCGGAATGTTCTGCGAATTCAGCGTGTGGGTACCCGCGGAGAAATAGTCCAGCGCCTGGCCGCCTTTTACAAAAACCGCAATCTGCCCTTCCTTGACGACGAGCTGCGTCCCCCAGACGAAGCTGTCGCCCGGATAGTGGTACACCAGCCAGTTCCGGTTGGGTATGCCGTTGAATTGTATGACATCAATAATCGCCAAAATGTGTCACCCCCTGTTACACTTTACAAGTAAGTTTATTGTACTATAGTCCGGTATTCAAATGCAATCATGCCTTAAAATTTTCCTGCGCGCACGCTTTTTTCCGGCACCGCCCTTCCATTTATACGCAGGGGGTTCATCGCTCATGACAGCACACAAAAGGCCGGGCTGAGCCCGGCCTACTGCGTTTTCGTTATTCGCCCGTGCGGCCGCAATAAGCGAATACGGCGTCCCGCAGAAACTGTGTGCATCCCGGCGCAATGGCGTCATAATACGCGGTAAACCGCGAATCGTCCACATACATCTGCGCGAGGCCCATATGCGCCTCCGGGCTGTACTGCGTCCAGTGGCGCATCAGCCACTCTTTGTGCAATGCACACGCTTTCATCGCAAGCTTTCCCGTGGGATCGCCTTCTGCAAAAGCCGCTTTGATGGCTTCGTTCACCTGCGCGGACAGCGTCTCCGTGCTCTCGTACTGCTCCTGCGTCATGGATAAAAGCTTCGCGTTGGCTTCATCCGCTGCCGCATCGCCGTACCGCGCGCGCACCTCTTCGCCATACTTACGTTTGTTCTCGTTCACCAGACCCTGTTTGAAAGCCGCAAATTTTTCTTCGTCGGTCATCGCCGATTCTCCTTTCCGGGCGGCAATCGTGGCTTTCACCGTATCGATGAGCGCATCCATGCGCTGCCGCTTTGCCGACAGCACGCGCAGATGCGCTTCCAGTGCTTCCGTCTGCGCGTCCTCCGGCGCATCCAGCAGCCGCTTGATTGGCTCCAGCGCCACGCCCATTTCGCGGTAGAACAGGATTTGCTGCAGCCGGTCCACCTGTACTGTATTGTACAGCCGGTATCCCGACGCATTTTTTTCGGGCTTCAGCAGCCCAATGCGTTCGTAATGACGCAGCGCTCTCGTCGTTACGCCCGCCAGCTTTGCCAGCCTTCCTACGGTATATTCCATATCTGCCGCCTCCTTTCAATCCGCATGATAGGCTATGACGCTGCGTCAATGTCAACGCTTTTTTTCAAAAAGTTCATCGGCACAACTGAACCGATATATCATGCAGTCCTCCAGCGGCGTGCCTTCCATATCGCGGGCTACGCGGCCCGTATCCTCAAAGCCGCAGGCCTCATGCACCGCGCGGGAAGCCGCGTTCTCCCGGCGCACCACACTGACGATGGTGTGCGCCGACAGCGCCTTCAGGCAGCGCACCGTTTCCAGCAGCAGCCTGCGCGCACAGCCGCGCCCGCGGTATTCCGGCGCGGTCTCCAAAGCCTCCAGATACCATCCGCCCTGCGCCATTTCGATAACCCGCAGCGCCGCCGCCATGGTATCTCCGTCCCTCAGCGCAAAGATATGCCTTCCATCCTGCGCGGCAAAATCCGCGATAAAATCGGCAAATTCCTGTTCCATCGTTGTTTTGGCCTCATCCCCGCAGGATCCATTTTCATTTTCGTATTTTTCAACCATTTTATCCATTGTTTCTTTATAGACGGACAGCAGTGCGTCAACAGTGGCGGCATTAATATCTTCTATCGGATAGAACTCCATTCGTTGCTCCTTTTGCGGCTTTGTAATCGCGATCATACCGCAAGCGCTCCACCACGTCAACGCGGCAAAGCCGCTTCTCAGTCATAAAAAAGAAGAGCTGATTCCAGCTCTTCTTCCCCAAAAAGGGATATTAAAGGGATGGATGGCTTCAGCTTCTTCCGCCCGGCATATTGTCCTTTGCGTACTGCACCATTTTTTTCACCATGTTGCCGCCGACTTTTCCTGCCTCTCTCGAGGTGATGTCGCCGTTGTATCCCTGCTTCAGATTGACGCCCAGTTCACCCGCAACTTCGTATTTCATTTTATCCATCGAGCCAGCGCTCTTTTTCTGATTTGACAATGTTCGCACCTCCTTCTGATATTATTTTGCCCGGGCGCATTATAAAAACGCCTGTCAAAACTACACGGGCGAATTTATCATGGTATAAATTTGAATTTCGATTTGGAAAATTGAAAATATGTAGGGCGGCGCGGTTGCCGCCCATGGCGGTTACCAGCAGCACCCGCATCGATTCCAGCCGCATCCGCACGGATTCCAGCAGCACCGGGTTACCCAGCAGCAGCTCACCGGCCAGCAGCATCCGCATCCGCATCCCCATCCGCATCCGCATCTGCAGCACATTGAAAAATCACCCCCTGCTGTTATATATATGTGTGCAGGACCAGTGATGGTGCATATGTGCCCTCGTTACAGCGCATCAGCGGCAGCCGAAGCGATCCCGGTAGCTGATATATCCTCCGCACGGGCCATCCCCGTAGCCGCCCAGCATATTGCATTCGTCGCATTCACACCAGCGGTAGCCGCAGCCCAGGGGAGCGCCGCAGCCGCAGCTGCCACAACCCCATCTGGCGGGCGCGTTCCAGCCCCATGGCCCGCAGCCGCAGTCCGCGGGCGCATCCCATCCGCAGGTATTGCAGCCGCGCGGCGCGTTCCAGCCCCATGGCCCGCAGCCGCAGTCCGCGGGCGCATCCCATCCGCAGGTATTGCAGCCGTGCGGCGCGTTCCAGCCCCACGCATTGCAGCCCGGCCCCGCGGCAGGCCAGCCGCATGAATACCCGCTGCCCGCGGGCGGCCCCCAGCTTCTGCATGCGGGCACGCCGCCGCCTTCTCCGCATCCGTCCGCCCAGCCTCCGCGCCAGACCCCCGGCCAAAGCCCCGTGTTACACGGACCTCCGCCAAACAATTCCGAAAACATGGTTTCACCCCCTGTTATCATGTATATTCACAGGGATGTATTTGGTACGGGTACGCGCCCAATGAAAAAGCCGGGATTATACCCCGGCATAAACCAATCAAATCCTCTGCGGCGTTCGCCCTCTTGCCGTTCATTCACATGCCGTCAGAACTCCCTCAGGCTATCCAACGCGTACGTGGGCTTCGCGGCAAGCAGCGCGGCGGTTTCTCCGTAGCCCTGCAGCACCGCGCAGGAGTCCGCGCCCGCCGCTTCGGCATATTGAATGTCGGTCACCGCGTCGCCCACCATCAGCGTGTCCACCGGGCTGACGCCGTACTTTGCCATCAGCCGCAGCAGCGATTCCGGATCGGGCTTGCGGCGTTCCGCATCCTCGTAAGCAATCACTTCATCGAATACGTCAAGCCCCAGTGCGCGGAGTATTTTGTGCGTGGGCACCTTGGCCTTCATCGTTACCAGTGCCAGCACCGCACCCTCTCCCGCCAGCCTCGCCAGCAGCTCCGGCACGCCTGGATAAGGCGCGGCATGCGCCGTACACGTTTCTCCGTAAATCTCCAGGAAGTGCGCAATCATGGGTTCTGCCTGCGCTGCGTCCAGGCCCGTCAGACGTTTCAGCGCCATTTTAGCGCCGCCGCCGACAGCCGCAGTTACCTGTTCCATCGTGGGGCGCGGATACCCCGCCTGCACCAGTGTCTCCGCGAATGCCTCGCCGATATCCTTGATCGTATTGACTATCGTGCCATCCAGATCAAAAACGTAGAGCCTGTACCGCCTGCTTACAACCATGCGCTTAAAGCTCCCGCGGCGCGAGGCCGACCTTCTTATGCACCTTGCGCAGCATGCGCGCCGCATTGCGTCCGGCCTGCTCCGCACTCGCCTGTATCACCTGCTGCAGATACGCCTTGTCCGTGCGGATCTTCTCATATCGCTGCTGCAGCGGCAAAAGCTCTTCGCACAGCGCGTCGGCCACGCGGGATTTCAGCGCGCCGTAACCCTGTCCTTCAAATTCAGCCTCTATGGCCTCCATCGTGCTGCCTGTCACCGCGCCGTAGATAGACATGAGGTTCGAAACACCCGGCTTGTCCTCGGAGAACCGCACAACGCCGTCCGAATCGGTGACGGCGCGCTTGCATTTGCGCTGAATGGCTTCCGGTTTGTCCAGCAGCGAGATGTAGGCGTTTTCGTTGTCGTCCGACTTGCTCATCTTTGCCTCCGGGTCCGCGAGACTCATGATGCGTGCGCCCGCCTTGGGAATGTACGGCTCCGGCACGACGAACACGTCGCCGTAGACGTTGTTGAAACGAATGGCAATATCCCGCGTGATCTCGAGATGCTGCTTCTGATCCGCGCCCACCGGCACAAGATGCGCCGCGTACAGCAGAATATCCGCCGCCATCAGCACCGGGTACGTAAACAGCCCGGCATTGACATTATCCGTGTGACGCTCACTTTTTTCCTTGAACTGCGTCATGCGCGAAAGCTCGCCCATGTACGTGAAGCAGTTCAGTATCCACGCCAGCTCAGCATGGCCCGATACGTGCGACTGAAAGTAAACGATGTTTTTTTCCGGGTCGAGCCCCGCCGCCAGCAGCAGCGCCAGCGTATCGAGACAGCGCTTGCGGAACTCCGCCGCGTCCTGCCGCACCGTCAGCGCATGCAGATCCACTACACAATAATAGCAGCTGTACTCGTCCTGCAGCTTCACCCAGTTCTTAATCGCCCCAAGGTAATTGCCGATGGTCAGCACGCCCGAGGGCTGCACGCCCGAGAATATGGTCTTCTTTTCCGGCTGCATATTCATTCCTCCACAAGAGTATCAATTTCAATTACTTCACAGCGCCCGTCGGCATACAGAAAATCCGTAATGTCCTGCAGACCCTGCCGCGCCGCGCTTTCGCTGACCGCAGCCAGCGCGAACGTCAGCCTGCAGCGCTGCCACTTGTCATTCTCGCCGCTCTCCACCACGGACACCCCGAAGCGCGAGCGGCACCGTTCCTTCACGCTGCGCACCACCATGCGCTTGTCCTTAAGGCTCTGAGCGCCCGGTATGGCCAGCGTTGCCTCAAATACCGCCGCATGCACGGCTACAGCACCCGCAGCACCGCGTCGGGCATGTGTGCGATATCGACGACGGTATTGTGTCGGACGGCGCTTTTCTCCAGCGCCGCAAGCTGGTGCGGCACCTGCGTATGGGTCTTCTCTCCCAGCCGCTTTGCCGCGTCAAACGGCGAGATTGCCTCGCCGCCGCCCAGCGCGGAGAGCACATCTCCCGGGAATTTATATGGGGACGCGGTGGAAACCACCACCGTCTTTGTGGTGTCTCCCAGCGCGCGGTACTTCTCGTACACGCCCAGCGCCACCGCCGTATGCGTATCCGCAAGGTAGCCGTCCTGCTCCCACGTGCGGCGTATAGCGGCCAGCGTCTCGTCCTCGCCGCACCAGTCCGCCCAGAAGTCGGCTTCCAGCGCCTGCCGCGCAGCGTCGCCGATGTCGTAGCGGCCCGTCTGCTTCAGCTGCGCCATCATATCGCGCACAGCGGCTTCGTCGCGGCCCGTCAGTTCAAACAGCAGTCGCTCGAGATTGCTCGAGATCAGGATGTCCATGGAGGGCGACATGGTCTTATAGAATTCCCGCTTCAGCGTGTACTCGCCGCGGCGGAAGAAGTCGGTCAGCACATTGTTGCGGTTGGACGCGCAGATGAGCCTGCCGATGGGCAGCCCCATGCGCTTGGCATAGTACGCCGCGAGTATATTGCCGAAGTTGCCCGTAGGCACCACAAAGTTCACCTTTTCGCCTTCGGCTACATCGCCGCGCGCGCATAGCTGCGCATACGCCCAGACGTAATAGGCCACCTGAGGCGCAAGCCGCCCGAAGTTGATGGAATTGGCAGACGAGAGCGCATATCCCTTCTCCGCGGCTTTCGCTGCAAACGCGGAATCCGCGAAGATGGCTTTCACGCCGCTCTGGGCGTCGTCGAAGTTGCCGCGCACCGCCGCGACATGGGTGTTGTCGCCGCGCTGTGTGGTCATCTGCAGCCGCTGCATATCAGAAACGCCCTCATTGGGATAAAACACGACGATTTTGGTGTGCGGCACGTCGCAGAACCCCTCCAGCGCCGCCTTGCCCGTATCCCCGGAGGTCGCGACGAGTATCAGCACATCCCTGCCGCACTCCCGGCGCATCGCCGCCGTCATCAGCCTCGGCAGCACAGACAATGCCATATCCTTGAACGCCAGCGTCGGGCCGTGCCACAGTTCCATCACGTACCGGCCTTCTCCGATGCGTTTTACCGGCGCGACGTCCGCGTCACTGAAATCCGTATACGCTGCGCGCGTCAGCGCCGCCATGTCGTCGATGCCTTCGAAAAATAGCCCCAGCACGCGCGCTGCCAGCGCATCGTAGCGGAGCGGCAGCAGCGATGCCATATCCGGCAGTTCCGGAAAAGACGAAGGCACATACAGCCCTCCGTCCGGCGCGATGCCGCGCAGCACCGCGGACAACGCGTCCGCTTTCTCGTTTCTGTTTCGGGTGCTTATCAATTCCATGAGTCCATCCTCGTAATTAACCGTCCAAAAGACCGCGGCCTTTCAGAGCTTCTGTAAAAAAACCTGCACGGCAACGGGCGTTCCGTCTGCCGGCTGCAGACGGAACGCCCGCGCGTCGCAGGTGATAATTCGGTGTCCGCTATTCCGCGATATACTTCTGGAGGAATTCCGGCGGCTCCTCGCTGCCACTGATGACGAGGTGCGCATTGATGTCGGTGAAAATCTCATCGAAGCGCTCCAGCAGCGCCTTCAGATCCCCGTCGTGCTTCTTAATCATCTTTTTGAGGCCGTCAATATAAATAGAGGAGATGTCAAAATCTCCGGAGAGGATACCGCAGACAAAGCCGTAAAGCTTGTCAATGTTGTCAATGCCGTAGTCGCTGGTGTTGATGAAGCGAATCTCATGCTGAAGGTCGTACATGCAGCGGTTATCGTCGTCGAGATAAACGAGGTTGCCGGCGGCGGTTTTCACCTCTGCGTTGGCTAAATCGAGCAGCTTCTTGGATTTTCCGCTGCCCTTCTTACCGTAAATCAATCGTATCATCGGGCACCACTCCTTTACGCTTTTTTAACATTATACATTGGCTCCCTGTATTAATCTATACCCAAATCTCGCAAAAATGCGCGGCCATCCAATTCAATATATCCACAGAGCCGGGTAAAAAAGCGCTCCGTCCGAAGGCGGAGCGCCATACGCCTATTCTTCTATCAGGCTTTTGCCTGTCATCTCCGCAGGCACAGGCAACCCCATCAGCCCCAGCATTGTGGGCGCCAGATCCGCCAGGATGCCGCCGCTGCGCAGTTTCGCGTTTTTATAGCGTTCGCTGACCAGTATGAAAGGCACCTCGTTGGTGGTATGCGCTGTAAACGGCCCGCCATCCTCGTCGAACATCTTCTCTGCGTTGCCGTGGTCGGCGGTGATTATCACCTCGCCGCCGCAGCGCCGGATGGCCGAAACCACCTTGTCCACGCATGCGTCCACCGCGTTCACGGCTTTCACCGCCGCGTCCAGCACACCCGTATGGCCGACCATGTCGCAGTTGGCGAAGTTTAAAATCATCACGTCATACTCGCCCGACTCGATGTGCTTCACCGCTTCCTCCGCCACTTCGTAGGCGCTCATCTCCGGTTTCAAGTCGTACGTCGCCACCTTCGGCGAAGGAATGAGGAAACGATCCTCACCGGGATTCGGCGCTTCCACGCCGCCGTTAAAGAAGAACGTTACGTGCGCGTACTTCTCCGTTTCCGCGATGCGAAACTGCTTGAGCCCGTTTTTCCCGAGGTATTCGCCGAGCGTATTGCTCAGCGGCTCGGGCTTGTACGCCACCGACACATGCGAAAACGTCTTGTCATACTGCGTCATGCATACGTAATGAAGCGGGAAGTATTCGCGCGGGAAGCCCGTAAAATCCGGCTCCGTCAGCGCGCGCGTAATCTCGCGGGCACGATCCGGGCGAAAGTTGAAGAAAATGACGGAATCGCCGCCGCCAATCGTCGCGACGGGCTTGCCGCCCTCCATGACGACGGTGGGCAGCACGAACTCGTCCATCTCACCCTTATCGTAGCTTTGCTGCATGGCCTGCACGGCGCTGTCCGCCGGCACACCCTCGCCCTTCACCATGGCGTCGTAGGCTTTGACCACGCGCTCGAACCGGTTGTCCCTGTCCATCGCGTAGTAGCGGCCCATCACCGTAGCGATTTTACCGATGCCGATTTTCTTCATCTCGGCTTCCAATTGCTCGATATAACCCTTGCCGCTGTCCGGGGGAACGTCGCGTCCGTCCATAAAGCAGTGCACAAAGACCTGCGGCAGTCCGCGATCCTTCGCCATGCGCAGCAACGCAAACAGGTGCTCGATGTGGCTGTGCACGCCGCCGTCCGAAACGAGGCCGTACGTATGCAGCTTTCCGCCGCTCTTCAGCGCACCCTCCATCGCGGCGATTAACTCGGCCTTCTGAAAAAAGCCGCCGTCCTCGATGTCCTTGGTGATGCGCGTAAGCTCCTGGTATACGATGCGCCCCGCGCCGATATTCAAATGCCCGACCTCGGAGTTGCCCATCTGCCCTTCGGGCAGGCCTACGGCGCGCCCCGACGCCTTAATGTCTGTCGTGGGATACTCCGCGCGCAGCTTGGTGATATGCGGCACGCCGGAAATGCAAATGGCATTGCCGCGCTTTTCGTCGCAATCGCCAAAGCCGTCGAGTATCATCAGTGCCGTCAGTTTCTTTGCCATGAAAGCCGCCTCATTTTTTATAGTTGACGATCGCCGAGAAATCCTCCGCCTTCAGCGCCGCGCCGCCGATGAGACCGCCGTCGATTTCAGGCATCGCCATCAGCTCCGCCGCGTTGGAGGGCTTCATGCTGCCGCCGTACTGTATGCGAACCTTGAACGCTGCGTCGTCGCCGAACACCTCGGCCACCGCGCCGCGAATGGTGCCGATGGTCTCGTTGGCATCCTCGGAGGTCGCCGTCTTGCCGGTGCCGATAGCCCAGATGGGCTCGTACGCGATGACCAGGCCCGCAACCTGCTCCTCCGTCATGCCCAGCAGCGCAAGCTTTGTCTGCTTGCATACGATTTCAGCGGTGATTCCGGTTTCGCGCTCTTCGAGCGTCTCGCCCACGCAGATAATCGGAGTGATGCCTGCCGCCAGCGCCGCCTTGGCTTTCTTGTTCACGCCCTCGTCAGTTTCGCCGAAATACTGCCTGCGCTCGCTGTGGCCCAGGATGACGAACTCCACGCCCAGCGATACCAGCATGGCGGGAGATACTTCGCCGGTAAACGCCCCGCTCTGCTCAAAGTGCATGTTCTGCGCGCCGAGGTGGATATGGGTACCCTTCAGCGCTTCCGCCGCGGCCGGGATGCACACGAAAGGCGGGCATACCACGACGTCCACTTCGCTGTTGTCCTTCACCAAAGGCGCAAGCGCGGCAATCAGTGCCTTCGCTTCGTCCGGCGTCTTGTTCATTTTCCAGTTGCCTGCGATGATGGGTTTTCTCATGATTGGTACCTCCGAATAAAAATTTTTTAAGGCCTCAGCCCCTGTTTCTATCCTGTCAAAAGGGCCGCCTCAACAGAGGGCGGCCCCGAAACAACCCGTATTGTAACGCGTCCCTCTTATTTGTCCTGAAGCGCCGCCACGCCGGGGAGCTCGATTCCCTCGAGGAACTCGAGGCTCGCGCCGCCGCCCGTGGAGATGTGCGTCATCGCGTCGGCGTAGCCCATCTGCTGCACCGCCGCGGCGCTGTCGCCGCCGCCGATGATGGTGATGCCGTCGCATTCGGCCATAGCCTTTGCGATGGCGCGCGTGCCGTCCGCAAACGCCTTCATCTCGAACACGCCCATGGGGCCGTTCCAGATGACCGTCTTGGCCGTACGAATCTTGTCGGCAAAAAGCATGCGCGTGGAAGGTCCGATATCAAGGCCCATCCAGCCCGCAGAGATGTGCTCCGCGGGAACGACCTGCGTTTCCGCCTCCGCGTCGAATTTGTCCGCAATCACGGTATCCACCGGCAGGCACAGATCGACGCCCTTGCTCGCGGCCTTGGCCATGAGGCCTTTGGCCAGTTCGACGCGTTCTTCGTCCACCAGCGAGGTTCCGACTTCGTATCCCTTGGCCTTCAGAAACGTGTACGCCATGCCGCCGCCCAGCAGGATGACGTCCGCCTTGTTGATGAGGTTGTCAATAACGCCTATCTTGTCGGCCACCTTCGCGCCGCCCAGAATGGCGACGAACGGACGCGCAGGGTTGTCCAGCGCACCGCCCAGCACGTCCAGCTCCTTGCCGATAAGGAAGCCCGAAACGGCGGGGATGTAGCTGGCGACACCCGTGGTGGAGGCATGCGCGCGGTGCGCGGAGCCGAAAGCGTCGTTAACGAATATGTCCGCCAGAGACGCGAGCTTTTTGGAGAACTCGGGATCGTTGGCGGTCTCTTCCTTGTGGAAGCGTACGTTCTCAATCAGCACCACTTCGCCTTCCTGCAGCGCGGACACGGCAGCCTGAGCGCTCTCGCCCACGACGTCCGTCGCAAAGGTCACCTTGCAGGGCAGCAGCTGGGCAAGCCTCTTTGCGACCGGCTCCAGCGAATACGCCGGATCGGGTGCGCCCTTCGGGCGTCCGAGGTGCGAGCAGAGTATGACTTTGGCGTTGTTCTGAATGAGGTAGTTTATCGTAGGCAGCGCAGCCACGATGCGCGTCTCGTCAGTAATTTCCTTCTTGTCGTTCAGCGGCACATTGAAGTCCACGCGTACCAGTACGCGCTTGCCTCTGACATCGATGTCGGTTACGGTCTTCTTATTCATCTTTCCACTCCTTGCGGCCTTTAAAGGCCAGTCGAATCGGCTTCCATTTTATGCGATGGAACCTCAAAATGCAATAGGTATCTTTCCGATTCAGCGCGCCATACCACCCGAAAAACGAAGGACGGCAGGGCGATTCAGCGATAGATGCCCTGCGTCACATAATACGCGATATTGGTTGCGTGGTCGGAGACACGCTCTAAATTGGTGACCAGATCGGTGAATATCATTCCGGCCCGCGGCGTACAGCGCCCGGACGCGATGCGCGTTACGTGGTTGTTCTTCAGATTGCCCTCGTAATCGTCCACAATCTTCTCGATGCGTATCACCTCATCCGCCAGCTCTTTATCGTTATACTCGAACGCCAGCGCAGATTTCTCCACCGCCTGAGACACATAGCTGTGCATCTCGCGCAGCTCCGCCAGCGCGTCGTCGGAGAAGGGGATTTTGCTTTCAATGCGTGTCATGGCATACTCGGTAAAGTTCTCCGCATGATCGGAAATGCGCTCGATGTCGTTGATGATGTGGAACAGGTCTGCCGCGATACTCGCGTCTTCTGCGGAAAGCTCCTGCGCCGTCACCTTTGCCAGATAACCCGTAATCTCATGATTGAGGAAATTCACCAGCTGCTCCTGCTCCAGCACAAGGGATACCTTGCTTTCATCGGGAGTCAGAAAGGCCTGCATGGAGAGCTCGTAATTCTCCCTCGCGATTTCCCCCATGCGCGCCACTTCTTTGATGGTCTGGCTGATGGCGATGGACGGCGTCTCCAGAAGATTCTCTCCGATATACTGAAAACGACGCCTTTTGGCCATCGCGTCCTCACCGCGGATAATCAGCCCGGTAAGCTTGATGACAGGCTGCGGATACCAGATAAGCAGCAGCAGCGTAAATACATTGAATATGGTGTGAAAGAGCGCGATCTGCGTCGCCGTAGACGGCACAGCTTCGCTGACCCAGGCTGCGATGGGAACAAACTGCAGCAGTATGGAGAACACCAGCACGCCGATCACATTGAAGAAAAGATGAAACAGAGCCGCACGCCGTGCGGTTTTGCTGGTGCCAATACTCGCGAGTATCGCCGTAATGCATGTCCCAAGGTTTGCGCCCAGCACGACATACATCGCCGAGTCCAGCGTGATGGCACCCACGCTCGCCAAGCCAACGAGCATGCCGGTGGTGGCGGAGGAGCTCTGTATCAGCATTGTGATGAGCGTACCAACCAATATACCAATGACAGGATGCTTAAAGGACACCAGCAGACTCTGGAACGAAGGCATGTCCTTTAACGGCGCCATTGCATCGGACATCATCTCCATGCCGACAAAGATGAGACCGAAACCCAGCACAATGCCGCCGATGCGCTTTACGCTGCGCTTTTTCAGGAACATCATGACGACGCCGATAAAAACAAACAACGGCGCTATCGCCTTGAGATCGAAGCTCACGATCCACGCCGTTATCGTGGTACCCACGTTTGCGCCCATCATGACGCCCGCAGCCTGGAGGATGGTCATCAGCCCCGCGTTCACAAAGCCCACCACCATCACCGTCGTCGCCGACGAGCTTTGAATCAGCGCGGTAACCCCGCAGCCTACCAACGCGCCCGCAAACCGGTTGGTCGTTAAAACCTCAAGCCCCCGGCGCAGCTTTGTGCCCGCAGCCTTCTCCAGACTATCGGCCATAAGCTTCATGCCATACAGAAAAAGCCCCAAACCGCCGACGAGCTTAACAATCATCAGAAAATTCATCCCGCACCTCAAAAAAAATCAAAACTTTCACATAGTACATATTCTACGTGCAAAAAAAGTGTTAAGTCAATGTAAAGTTCAGCGAGTAATGTTAAGTCTGTGTAAAGTATGATCGACAGATTCAGTTGACAGAGGCAGCCGGAGACAGCACAATTCCGGATTCTGGCTATAAAAGTCCTTCAAAGCCATGCTGACGCAGCGCCTCGTAGAGTACGATGGCGACGGAATTGGAAAGATTCAGAGAGCGCAGGCCCTGCCGCATCGGAATGCGCACCGCAGTTTCCGGATTTTCAAACACGAGCCGCTCCGGCAGCCCCTTCGTTTCCTTGCCGAAGAGCAGATAGCAGCCGTCCGGATACGACACTTCGGTATGGCTGTGTCTGGCTTTGGTGGAGCAATAGTAGTAGACGCCGCCTGCCGTGCGCGTAAAAAACTCGTCCAACCCCCCATGAACCTGCACATTCAGCTCCGGCCAGTAGTCCAACCCGGCACGCTTCAGCTGCTTGTCCGAGATATCGAAGCCCAGCGGCTCTACAAGGTGCAGCTGTGCGCCGGTAACAGCGCACGTACGCGCAACGTTTCCGGTATTGGCGGGTATCTCCGGCTCTACAAGCACCACATGAAAAGACATGGCCTCTCCTCCTTTGTACGCCCCCGATTATACCGCCCGTAAAGAGGCGGGCGCAAGCCCGGTTGGGAATATTGGCAAACGCCCCGTTTTATAATATAATGCCGGTATCGATCCCGCATCGCGCCGTCCCCGGGCGGCAATACTGTATGCCGGATAGGAGAAGCGATGTCCAAAAAAACAAAGAGCTTTGTGGCAGGAGCCGCCGTACTGGGAATCATCGGCCTTATCGTCAAGGTCATCGGCGCAGTGTTCCGCATCCCGCTCGGAAACGTCATCGGCTCGGTCGGCATGGCCAACTATCAGGCGGCTTACCCCGTCTATGCCGCGCTTGTGGTCATCTCTACCGCCGGGCTGCCCACCGCCATATCGCGCATGGTTTC
This sequence comes from Bacillota bacterium, assembly GCA_023460085.1. Classification (GTDB taxonomy): domain Bacteria; phylum Bacillota; class Clostridia; order Christensenellales; family SZUA-584; genus JAEWCC01. Next base: position 119,122 of record JAEWRI010000046.1, read on the forward strand.
GGAGCGCGTAGCCGTGGACGACTATAAGGGCGCGCACAAGGTCTTCATCATGGCCTTCCGTGTACTGCTCATCGTTGGCATCGTCACCACCGGCGTGATGCTGCTCATTTCAAAATCCGTCGCCATCGGCGTAAAAATCCCCACCGCATATCTTTCGCTGATGATGATCGCCCCCGCGCTGTTCTTCGTTTCAATACTGTCCGCCTACCGCGGCTACTTTCAGGGGCTGCAGATGATGTGGCCCACGGCGGTCTCACAGCTCATCGAACAGGTCGTGAAGCTTGCGGCAGGCCTCTATCTTGCCCAGCTGATGCTGCCGCGCGGCGTGGAATATGGCGCGGCGGGCGCACTGATCGGCATTACGCTCTCGGAGGTCGTGGCGCTGCTTTTCGTGGTAATCGTTTATCAGTTCAAACGCGGCGGCTTGAAGGAAAAGCGCGCAATGCTGCCCAACGTGCCGTATCAGGCGAAGCGTTCCATCGGCATGGATCTGCTGGTTATCGCCCTGCCGATTGCGCTGGGCGGCTGCATCATGCCCGCCATCAACATCGCCGATACCGCCATTGTGACGCGCTCGCTGATGTCCATCGGCTATCTGGAGGAAGCGGCGCAGGCGAAATTCGGCGTGCTTACCGGCTTCGTCAATCCCTTAATCAATATGCCCGCCGTACTGTCAATCGCGCTGTGCATGAGCCTTGTGCCGGCCATCTCCGCCGCCCGCGCGCAGAAGGACAATCAGCTCGTCAGCCTGCGCTCCGCAATGGGCTTAAAGCTGGCGCTGCTGATAGGCCTGCCCTGTGCCGTGGGCATGTTTATATTGGCCGAGCCTATCATCCGCCTGCTGTACGGCGGCAGTCTGAGCGCCGATGAAATACTGCTGGGTACGCAGCTGCTTCAAACCCTTTCTCTGGGCGTGTTCTTCCTGACGCTGCTCCAGACGATGACAGGCATACTGCAGGGTGCGGGTCATCAGTTCGTGCCGCTTGTCAACCTCGCTATCGGTGCGGGCGTCAAAATTATACTCAGCATCGTACTGATCCGCATTCCTTCGCTCAACGTTCACGGCGCGGCCATCGGCACCGCCGCGTGTTACGGCATCGCCGCGATACTCAACACCCTGTACGTCATCCGTTTCACCAAGCCCAAAGTGAAACCGGCGAAGGATGTGCTGATGCCGCTGGTCGCCACCGCCGCAATGGGCGGGGCTGCGTTTCTGGCCTATCACCAGCTTTCCGGATCCATGGGCAACACCAAAGCTGCGCTTATTGCCATCGTGGCCGCGGGGGTAGTCTACTTCGCGCTGCTGCTGCTGACCGGCGGGCTTCGTCTGAGCGACATCCGGGAAATTTCGGGACGCCGCGGCTCTTCCGGCGCTGCGTCGGGCGGGGTGGAATGACATGAAGCTGACCCTCGCCTCCATGGATGCGCGCGGCGGCATCTCCGTCGGAGTGTTTGAAGCCGCGCAATCCGCCTTAAGCGTCATCGTACAAACCGATATGTGCGCCGCGCTGCGAGACATGGGCATCCCCTATGCCACGCTGGACGATCTCTATCAGGGCACGGAGGATTTTGACGCGCTCTGTGACGCGGCATGCGCCCGTATTGCCACGGACGGCGTACTCTTTATCGCGCTGGGCGAGGCGTATCTGAACCGCATCGCGGTGCGCGCCGCGAAGGCGATGCGCGAAGCAGGCGGCGAGGTCTCTGTGATTCCCTTCGGCGATGAAGCGATGTGCCTGGCATTCGCTGCAGGAACCGCCGACGGACTCTCAGGCGTCACCACGTATACCGCGGCGTCCTTCGTTTCTGCCGGTGATACAGACTGCGCGCTGGTTATCCACGAGGTTGATACGCGCCTTGGAGCGGGCGAACTGAAGCTGAAGCTGCTGCGCTCCTATCGCGATGAGCATTCCGTCTATTTCGCCGACAGGCGCGAACAAAAAGGGAAAATTGTTCCTCTTTGGGCGCTTGACGCGGCGGCTTCATACGGGTATTATACGAGTGTAGTGCTCCCCCCCGTCCCTCTGACGGATAAGGGGCGTTATACCTTCCCGGATCTCGTGCGCATCATGGAGCATCTGCGCGCGCCGGGCGGATGCCCCTGGGACAGGGAGCAGACGCACGAAAGCCTTCGGCGCTATCTCATCGAGGAAGGCTACGAGGTGCTGGACGCCATCGACGCGAACGACATGGACGCGCTTTACGACGAGTTGGGTGACGTGCTGCTGCAGGTGGTGTTCCACGCGCGGATAGGCCAGCAGTGCGGCGAGTTCGACATCTTTGATGTCACCACCGCGGTATGCGCCAAGATGATATCGCGCCACACGCACATCTTTGGCAGTGCCATTGCCGAGACGCCTGATGCCGTGATTCAGAACTGGGACGCCATCAAGCGCGGCGAGAAGGGCCAGAAGACGGCTGCGGAAGTACTGGATGACGTGCCGCACAGCATGCCGGGCGCAATGCGCGCCGGCAAGGTGCAGCACAAGGCTGCAAAGTCCGGCATGGACTTCCGGCGCATCGAGGAAGCGGAGGACAAGCTTCGCGAGGAGCTTGCGGAGGTGCGCGGTGCCCCTGCGGGCAGCGCACAGCTCGAGGAAGAATGCGGCGATTTGCTCTTCGCCGCGGTGAACATCGTCCGGCTGTCGGGCGTGGAGCCCGAAATCGCGCTTCAGCGCGCAGTGGACAAGTTCATCCGCCGGTTTGAGACCGCGGAAAAACTGGCAGTACAGCGCGGCGTGGACATGCGCAGCTGCGCCCCGGAAACGCTGGATGCGCTCTGGGAAGCGGCCAAGGCTGCGCAGAAAAAGTGATTCGCGCCATGTATGAGCACCCGCCAAAGCGGGAAGATTGAATTCTGAGCCCGAATGCACGGTCTTTCGGGACGATCCGTCAGCCAGGGCTGAAAAGTTTACCCATGAAATATACTAGGAGGTACATTATGAACAAAACCGAATTGATCGAGGCCGTCGCGAAGAAGGCGAATCTTACAAAGAAGGATACGGATGCGTGCCTTTCGGCATTTATCGACGTGGTCAGCGAAACGCTGGCGAAGAACGAAAAGGTACAGTGGACCGGCTTCGGCACTTTCGAGCTCCGCAACCGCGCGGCGCGCAAGGGCGTCAACCCCGCCACCGGTCAGCAGATCGACATCCCTGCCTTCAGCGCCCCCGCTTTCAAGCCGGGTAAAGCGTTCAAGGATGCCTTCGGCAAATAACCAGAACCAATCCGCATGATACGAAAAGCGCCGGAAAATCCGGCGCTTTTTCACTGCGGTTCGCGCAGGGTATTGAAAAGCGCCGGGCATTCCGGCGCTTCGCTTCTGTATGAAAGGTTTATCTATTCCAGCCAATCCGTACGGTGGTGGCAGAGCGCGATGTACGCGTCGTTATCCACGCGGCTGATGATGAGTTCCAGCTCGTCGTCGCCTACGGAAGTGGTGCGTCCTTCCTCAAACTGGCGGTCCACTTCCGCTTTGATGCCTGCCACGAGGCCGTCGGTCTTCGCCATGGCTTTCTCGCCTTTCAGCTTGAAGTGCGAATTCAGCCAGTGCGCAATGCCCGCAAGGCCCGAATGCGCGTCGATAGCAACCGTCACCGGGCGCTTCAGCAGCTTCTCCGTATTAAAGATGTTGTAGATCTCTTCGTCCTTCAGCAGCCCGTCCGCGTGGATACCCGCCCGGGTGGAGTTGAAATTGCGTCCCACGAAGGGCGTGCGCGGACAGATCTCGGTGCTGAGCTGGTTCTCAAAATAGTCCGCCATCTCGGTAATCACCGTAAGATCCATGCCGTCGTCCGACCCTTTGAGGCCGCAGTATTCCATCACCATCGCTTCGGTGGGGCAGTTGCCCGTGCGCTCGCCGATGCCCAGAATGGAGCAGTTGACCGCGGACGCGCCATACAGCCAGGCCGTGGCCGAATTGGTAACCACCTTGTGAAAGTCGTTGTGTCCGTGCCATTCCAGCAGTTCTGAAGGCACGCCCGAATAGAAATGCATGCCGTATACGATGCCCTGCACGCTGCGGGGCAGCGAGGCACCCGGATACGTGATGCCATAGCCCAGCGTATCGCACAGCCGTACCTTGATGGGCACTCCGGTCTCCTGCATAATTTTCATCAGCTCGTCGACAAACGGAATGACATAGCCGTAGAAGTCGGCGCGCGTGATATCCTCCAGATGGCAGCGCGGGCGGATGCCGTAATCTATGGCCATTTTGACCACGCCCAGATACTTCTCCATCGCCTGCTTGCGCGTCAGCCCCATCTTCTTGAAGATGTGATAGTCCGAGCAGCTCACAAGTATGCCCGTTTCCTTGATGCCAAGGCTCTTGACAAGCTCGAAATCCTTCTGGCTGGCACGAATCCACGAGGTAACCTCCGGGAATTCGTAGCCCAGATCGAGACACGCCGCCAGCGCCTCTTTGTCCTTCTGCGTGTATACAAAGAACTCGCTCTGCCGGATAATCCCCTTGGGGCCGCCCAAACGGTGCTGCATCTTGTAGAGGTCCACCACCTGGTCTACGGTAAAAGGCGTGCGGGACTGCTGCCCGTCCCGGAAGGTGGTATCGGTGATCCAGATGTTCTCCGGCATGCACATGGGCACCACACGATTGTTGAACGTGATCTTCGGCACCGAATCGTATTCAAACATATCGCGGAAGAGCTGCGGCTCCTCCACATCCTGAAACGAGAACTTATAGTCGTTCTCCACCAGCAGATTCCAGCGATTATCCATTTCTATCATGTTCCCTCCTATGCCAGCGCCCGCACAAAAGCGCGTATGCGCTCCAGTCCGGTGCGTATGGCGTCTTCGCTTGTCGCGTAACTCAGCCTTACATAGTCGTCCGCGCCGAAGGATACCCCCGGCACCACCGCCACCTCGGCGTATTTCAGCAGCAGCTCTGTGAAATCGAGCGAGCCCGTAATCACCTCGCCGTTATAGGACTTCCCCTTTGTCTTCGAGATGTCCATCATCACGTAGAACGCGCCGCCAGGCACCGCGCAGGACAGCCCTTCCGTGTCATTGATAAGGCTGCTCAGCAGCTTACGGCGGCGGTCAAACGCCTGCCGCATCTGCTCCACCGCGTCCTGAGAACCGTTCAGTGCCTCCACCGCCGCGTACTGCGCAATGGAATTCGGATTCGAAGCCGCGTGAGACTGATAGGCATCCATCAAATCGGCAATCTCTTTCGTGCTGGCAGTATAGCCGATGCGCCAGCCCGTCATCGCGTAGGTCTTCGACAAGCCATTGACGAGAATGGTCAGCTTCTTAATTTCCTCACCCAGCGACGCGATGCTGACATGCTCTCCTTCGTAAATCAGCTCGTCATAAATCTCGTCGGAAACGATGAAAAACTGTTTCTCCACCGCAAGCGCCGCAATGGCTTCCAGCTCCGCGCGCGTATACACCGTACCGCACGGGTTAGAAGGCGAGTTGAGTATCAGCGCTTTGGTATTGGGCGTCAGCACACTGCGGATCCCTTCCGCGGTGGCTTTAAAGGTGCTGCCCGTTTCAAGGAATACGGGTACGCCGTCGTTCATTCGCACAAGCTCGGGATACGTCACCCAGTAAGGTACCGGTATGATGACCTCATCGCCCGGATTCAGTATCGCGGCGAACGCGTTGAACAGCGAGTGCTTCGCGCCGTTGGAGACGATGATTTCACCCGGCGCATAGCTGAGACCGCACTTGCGCTGCAGCCGCGCCGCTACGGCCTTGCGCAACTCCGCAGTGCCGGAGGAAGGCGTATACCGCGTAAAGCCGATATCCAGCGCCTTCTTGGCGGCTTCAACAATATTGGCAGGCGTATCAAAGTCTGGCTCGCCCGCGCCAAAACCCACCACATCACGGCCTTCCTGCTGCATCTTTTTAGCCATTGCGGTTACCTTGAGCGTTATCGACGGTGATATCCCAAGCGCCTTCGCAGATAATTTCATGTGTTCCTCCATTGGAATGTCGATATGAAGTTTAAGAAAATTAACCCTTCATTTTCATACCATGATAGCATAGCTCAAGGGCCTTTTCAAGATGATTTTGCATGATTGCGAAAAATATATTGCAAACAAGCCTGCTGACGTTTTAGAGCGCTGAATCATATGTATGTATGGAGGTGATGGAATATGAAGCAGCTTGTTGTGCTGTGCGGGGAGCACTGCGCCTATTGCAAAAAGGCAAAGATGCTGATCCGTCGTGCGCTGGAGCGCGAACCCCGGTTTGCCCGGCTCGACATCCGCTATGTATGTGACGAAAGCCCCGAAGGCGCGGATTATCCGCACGCACTTGTGCCCGCCTTCTTCAGCGATCATCAGCATATATTTGAAGGGAATCCGGACATGGCCCGAATTATGTCAATATTACGAATGTGCTACGAATCATAGCATTTTTCCGTGGAAATAGGGAGATAGTTATGAAATATCTATGAAAAGACCTCGGATACCTTGTCAGGCGGCTAAAAACATTATAGAATTCTCAAAAAAGGAAAGGAAACGACGGTATGGCCAGCTATGTCATCGGAACCAGTTCCACCTCCGATCTGCCGCTTGATTATATACGCAAGCATGAATTGCTCCTGATGAAGTACACCTTTATACTGGAACACAAGGAATACAAGGACGGAGACATGGATCCCAAAACGTTCTACGATCTGGAGCGGGATGGCAACCTTCCCTCCACGTCCCAGCTGACCCCGGACGAAATTACGCAGACATTCGAACCGGTACTGGCCGCGGGTAACGACCTGCTGCACATCGAGTTCTCGTCGGGCCTTTCGGGCAGCTACAATAATGTCCGGCTTGTTGCCGAGGAACTGCGTTCCAAATATCCGCAGCGCAAGCTTTACGTCGTTGACTCCCTGTGCGCCTCCATGGGTCTCGGACTGCTCGTCGATTACGCCGTCAGGATGCGCGATGAGGGCAAAAGCATTGAAGAAACTGCCAAGTGGGTGGAGGCCAACAAACTGGGCCTCAACCACTGGTTCACCGTGGACAACCTCTCCCACCTGCGCCGAGGCGGCCGCGTAACGGGCGCCGCCGCGTTTGTGGGCAACCTGCTGCACATCAAGCCCGTGCTCAACGTGGACTACGAAGGCCACCTGATACCGCGTGAGAAGGAGCAGGGGCGTCGCAGGGCGCTGAAATGCCTCGTAGACAAGATGGCGGCGAATATCTATAAATCCGAAGGGCAGCGCATCTTCATCAGTCACGGAGACGATGTGGAGGATGCGAAGAAACTGGCCGAAATGGTTCACGAGCGCTTTCCGGAGATCAGCGATATCACCATCAACCCTATCGGCGCGGTCGTCGGCGCACATTCAGGGCCAGGCACCATCGCGTTGTTTTTCATGGGCAGATCCCGCTAACCCGTTTTCTCTCAAGCCCCGGCACTGATAAGCCGGGGCTTTTTTTGGCTTTCCGGCCGTGCCCGAGGTATTCGCGAACAGGTTGTACAGCCGGACAACCTCGTTTCATATTCCACCTTCTTTATACATATAGATGGTACAACCAACGATAAGGAGGAGGAATATGAGGTACTCAAGAATGGCATCCTCGCCGGCACCCCGGAGGAAGCCCCGATACGCCAACTGGATCATCGCCGCCGTGGTGCTGGGCATCGCGGCTTACTTTATTGGCGCGGGCGCGGCGGGCGGATGGCTTGCCAAGAACGTCATCGAGCCGGTCTTCGGACCGAGAAGCTCCGCTACGGCTACCCCGGGCGCAACGGCAACCGCTTCGGCCAGTGTATCGCAGGGCGCTGCGGACACAAGCCGCGTAGAGGAGAACATCACAGCGCAGGAGATAGCGCTCTACACCCTGCAGGTGGGCGCTTATTCCGACGAAGCCAACGCGAAGAGCGCCGCCAATACCATCGCCGCGCTGGGCGGTGCGGGCTATGTCGCCTACGACGGCGAGCTGTATCGTGTACTCGCCGCGGGTTACATCAATGAAGCCGACGCAAAGGATGTACAAACCTCTCTGGAAGGCCAGAGCGTGACATCCACAGTATTCGAGCTCAAATCCGGCACACTGGAATTTAAAATCGGCGCGACGCCCGCGCAGGTGGAGGCGGTAAAAGCATGCTTTGCCTCCATTCCGCAAACGATGGAAGCACTGCAGCAGATCGTCTTTGATGCGGACAAAGGCAAAGATGTGGACGACGCGGTTGCCGCGCTCGCAGCGGATGCCACCGAAGCTTTCGAAAACCTTAAGACAGCCATTGTGTCGGATGAGAGCGCTATTCAAAGCCTCACCACGTATATGTCGGAATTCTGTGAAAAAATAAACAATATACCTGATTCGAGCACCGTATCCGCAGTGGAATTTTCAGCCGCGTTAAAGTATAATTTAATTGGTATCGTGGTTGACTATTCCGCCTTCCTCAAAAAGTTGGGCGGTTGATATTTTTACTGTATACGGAGGTACTATGACGATTCGGGAAGCAGCCACCGTGCTCGGCTGCGACGTCGCCTGCGGCGAGCAGGGTTTGGACAGGCCCCTCGCCGCGGCTTTCGGCGCGGACCTCATGAGCGATGTGCTGACCTATGCCGCAGAAGGCTGCCTGCTGCTCACAGGTATGGTCAACGCGCACGTACTGCGCACGGCGCAGATTCTTGACGTGCCGTGCGTAATGTTCGTTCGCGGCAAACGCCCCACGCAGGAGCTAATTGACCTCTCACAGGAGATGGGCATTACACTGCTGTGCAGCCGCCTCACCCTCTACGAGGCATGCGGCCGGCTTTACGCGCAGGGCCTTTGCCCGTGCAGAAAGGCGTAACAATGAAGGAAGGCTTCACAGAGACGTTCAACATCACCGCGCTGGATTTTGCCGCCGCCGGAGAAGCCTCAGCGAAGATTAAGGCGCTGCTTAAGATGATAGGCATCGAGCCTGTCGTCATCCGGCGAATCACGGTTGCGGCATATGAAGCCGAGATGAATATCGTCATCCACAGTCACGGCGGACAGATGACGCTCTCCGTGACGCCGGAAATCGTTCGTCTGCATTGCAGGGATACCGGTCCGGGCATCGAAAATATTGATAAGGCAATGGAAGAGGGCTATTCTACGGCCCCCTCCAGCGTGCGTATGATGGGCTTTGGCGCAGGTATGGGACTGCCCAACATGAAACGCAATGCCGATACGCTGCATATCGAGTCGGATCGCGGCGGGACAAGCCTGGAAATGTTTTTCCGCCTGCGGGAATAATCGAGGAGGGCTATGAACAGATACTTTCACTCTGTGCGTCTGGACCGGGATAAATGCCGCGGATGCACCAACTGCATCAAGCACTGCCCCACCGAAGCTATCCGCGTTCGCGGGGGGAAAGCGCAGATCATTGCGGAGCGCTGTATCGACTGCGGCGAATGCATTCGTGTATGTCCTTACCATGCCAAAATCGCTTATACCGATCCTCTTTCCGATATCAACCGTTTCAAATACAAGATAGCGCTGCCCGCGCCCTCGCTGTACGGCCAGTTCAAGGCGCTTGCCAGCGTAGAGCGCGTACTCGTCGGCCTCAAGCTTATGGGCTTCGACGAGGTGTATGAGGTCGCGCGCGGTGCGGACGTAGTGAGCTGCGCGCTGCGCGAGCGGCTTTCCCAAAAGTCCGATCTGCCTGTCATTTCCTCCGCTTGTCCGGCGGTGGTACGTCTTATACAGGTGCGCTTCCCCAACCTCATTGACAACATCATCGATCTGCAGTCTCCGATGGAGGTCGCCGCGTCCGCCGCCAAAAGCGAGTACGCTAAAAAGATGGGCATAAAACGAAGCGACATCGGCGCATTCTTCATCACGCCCTGTCCCGCCAAGATGACTGCCATTAAAAACCCCTATGGCGCAGCAAAGAGCGAGGTGGACGGCGCGATTTCGGTCATCGATATCTACGGCCTGCTCTCGGGACAGCTAAAAAAACCGGGTGTCATCACCGAAAGCGGAGAAACCGCCTCGGTATACGGCGTGGGCTGGGCCAATTCCGGCGGAGAGTGCAGCGCGTCGGGCAGCGGTAACTGCCTTGCGGTGGATGGCATCTCCAACGTCATCAAGGTGCTGGAAGAGATAGAGAATATGAAGCTCACCGACCTTGAGTTCTTTGAGGGGCTCGCGTGCCCGGGCGGCTGCGTGGGCGGCCCGCTGACCTTTGAAAATCCCTTCGTGGCACGCACGCGTATCCGCAAGCTCGCCGCGGGCATCAAGAAAGGCGACCTGGATGCGCAGTATGCCGCCAAGTACATTGCGGATGGCACCGTAGATTTCACGCAGCCCATAGAGGCGCGCCCCGTGATGAAGATAGATGAGGACATGTCCGTTGCGATGAAGAAGCTCGAAGAGATCGAAGCGATCGCCGCGCGTCTGCCCGGGCTGGACTGCGGTTCATGCGGCTCGCCCTCGTGCCGCGCCATGGCTGAAGATATCGTTCGCGGAGACGCGAAGGAGCTGGACTGCATATTCAAGCTGCGCGACAAGGTTACGAGCCTTGCGGAGCAGATGGTGGAACTGACCGGAAAGGAAAGGAAGCAAAACTCATGACGGTAGGCAAACTGCTGGAGGAAACAGGCTGGAAGGTGCTGTCGGGCACAACGGACGCGGAAATAAGCTCCGCCTATGTATGTGACCTGCTGAGCTGGGTGATGGCGCACGCGCATGAAGGCGCGGCGTGGGTAACCGTACAATCGCACCTTAACGTAATTGCAATCGCGTCTTTGCTGAACCTTGCGTGCGTGATCATTCCCGAAGACATTGAAATCCCGGAGGGCACGCTCTCCGTCGCCCGGGACAAAGGCGTATGCGTGCTGAGCGCTCCCTGTACCGCTTACGGCGCGGCAATGGTGCTGCATCGCCTGGGCGTAACCGAAGGCTGATGTACTGCGACCTGCATATCCACTCATGTCTTTCACCCTGTGCCGACGACGACATGACGCCTGCCAACATCGCGGGAATGGCGCGGCTGAAGGGCCTTGGCATGATAGCACTGACCGATCATAACTCCGGAGGAAACCTTGGCGCGATGGACGCCGCGGCACGTGAGGCCGGGCTGGTATTTGTGCCGGGCGTAGAGGCTACCTCGCGTGAGGAAGTGCACATACTGGCCTATTTTGCGGCGCTGCCCGAAGCGCTGTGCTTTACGCAGACGCTTTACAACAGCCTCCCCGATATCGCCAACCACCCGGAGCTGTTCGGGCGGCAGCTGCTGATGAACGATGCTGACGCGCCATCGGGAGAGCTTCCCAAACTGCTGCTTCAGGCCTCGCCCTTCAGCGCAGAGGAGCTTGCCGCCATGGCGCGTGAGGCAGGCGGCGCTGCGGTGCCCGCGCATGTCAACCGCGACTCTTATTCTCTTATCGCCAACCTGGGATTCATCCCGCCCGGACTCTTCCGCTGGATCGAAGTGACGGAATCCCTCCCTCTCCCGCCGCTGACGGAACCATACCGCATACTGCACTCCTCCGACGCACATACGCTGGGCAGCATCGCCGAAGCGTCGTACGCATTGGATGTCGGGAGCGCCGCGGAATTTATCGCCCTGCTGCGACAATAAATGCCGCAAATCCGGTTTTTATTGAAATTATGCAGAAATTATAATATTATGGTATATATCCGTGAAAGATGGGGGCATATCATGAAAAAATGGGCCGCACTCCTGCTACTTCCGTTGCTGCTTACACTAAGCGCCTGTGCCAGCACCGCAGTATCCTATCAAATCAGCGACGATAACCGTGTCGATGTCGGTTACTCCATGACGATAACCCCCGATGGAGAAGACGTTACCAAATACACCGATAAGATCACAAACTACTGGGAATCGCTTGGTTTCACGGTGGAAACTGCGGAAGCGGAAGATACGATTACGCTTACGGGCGTAAAATCGACACAGTGCGGCAGCATGCAGGAAGCGGTGGACGCACTTGCCGCAATGCTCACCGGCGAAGATTCCCTTCTATACAACGTCGAGTTTAACTATGAGCCCGCCTATTTGCAGGATGATTTCAGTCTGAAGGCGAGTATATCGCTGAAGGATTTGCTCCGCCACAACGAGGATTCCGGCCTGCCTGCCGCAGAAGCGGAGAAGCTGCTGAACGAAGCGGCAAAATGTGAATACACCCTTTCCATCGCCCTGCCCGGCGAAGTGGAATCCACCAACGCCGATTCGCAGGACGGCGGGGTATGTACATGGAACCTGAAATACGGCGAGGAGAGGCAAATTGAGCTTTCCAGCTCTCTCGTTTTTGAAAACAACGTTTCCTATTACAATATGCTGCAGGGCGCTCATCGCCGTGATACGCTGCTGGCCATCGTGTTTGCCGCGCTGACGGCCGCCGCGCTGATCGCCACGGCCATAATGCTGGGGCTGCGCGCCCGCAGACGCCGTATCGCAAAAGCGGCGGCTATCCCCCCCACCTGGAACGCGCCTGCAAACCCGAATCCGCAGGACTGGAACCCGAATCCGCAGGGGTGGGCACCCGCAGCGCCTGCTTCGCAGGACTGGATGCAGCCGCACGATCCTCCCCAGACGCCCTGGAACCCGCCCTCAGCCCCGGAACAGGCAGAGAACGGGTCTTCGGAGGATCCGGATCAAAAGTCCACGTAAAACGGCTCTGACGCCTGCATCCGCCCGTCGGGCAGCATCAGGTACAGCTTGAAGATGCGGTCCTCTTCAGTGACATGGTTAGAGCACCAGCTCACATACCCATCCATCTGCATGGCGTACTCGCCCACAACGGCGTTTGGTTCTTCGTCGCCGTGAACGGTGCGGACAGGCCAGTACAAGTCCCCTTCCTCGGTATAGCACACAAGCGTATACAGCGCGTCGGGGTCTGTATTGACCGTGTTCCAGGTGATCATATAGTAATTGTGCCCATAGCTTGATTGCGCTTCAATGTGCAAGCTTAAGTCGGCAGCTTCAATCGGCGTGTCGTATTCGTTCTCTTTGTCGATCCACGAATAGAAATAATCCCGCAGGCCCGGATTCTGGTCCGCAAGCGGGATGTATATGTTCTCCTGCGGAAATACATTGATATCCCGGATATGGAGTTCGGGATCATACGTTTGGACGCGTCCCTCCAAAAGGTCGCGCGGGTCCATGTACTCTGCCGTCAGTCTGGTGTCAGGGCTTCCCATGAGCTGTACGTAATCCTCAGCCGCGATTTCGTAGATGTCCCAGGTGTGATTATACGAAGGTGAGGACAGGTTGTAGAAAACCTGATGATTATAGCCCTTAAAATCCCGAAGCGTATAGTACTCCGAATTCCTCACCGCCTCGTCGTCCTGCATAAAGTAGTGCATTGTGTAATGGTGCCCGTATTCATGCGCCAGCGCCTTGGCCAGTTGAATGGCATCGTCATAGTAGTCCATGTTGTAAAGCGTAATCACGCTGCACGTAACGCCGGTATCATAGGACAGGTGCGGAGGGATCAGCGCCGGAATATCCACAAACACCGCCCCATCTAAAGACGCGTCCCTTGTATCCGCTACCGCGTCCGCGCTGTAGTCCGCTCCCCCGTCTTCCAGTACGACTTCGGAAAGATAGTAAATTTCGTCTCCATGCCCGTTTTTGAGCAGTTCCTCATAGATATCGACCAGCTTTTGTCCCTGCCATTGATCCGAATGACTGACAATGGAAACCCCCAGGGGCGAGTGGTAGACACCCGCGTCAAGCGATTCGGGGGGCACCTCCGCCGTCAGCGCCACGCCCCCGGCCTCGGCCCGGACACCCTTTTTGGCGGTCGTCTCCTCGCAGCCGATGGCATCTATCTTTGCCAGCGCGCCGTTGACGCGCATCCCGTCGACCATAAAAAACGCCGCGCCGGCTGCCGCCAGCACCGCGATTGCGATAAACACGATCGCCGCGGCCATTACGCCGCCACGTTTGGAAGTATTTCTCACACATCCTCTTTTCTGCTAATAACGCACTGCGGGGCAGAAATCCTTTGTCTGCCCCGCTAGTCAACTTGCCCCGGTCCATCCGGCTCAGCCGGCTGACCGTATTAAAATTCCACGTAAAACGGATCCGACGCCTGCATCCGCCCGTCGGGCAGCATCAGGTAGAGCTTGAAAATGCGGTCCTCGTCCGGCACGCCGTCCGACCACCAGTATATCGTATAGCCGCCGTCCCAGTTTCGGCGGACAGTCGGGCTTCCCACCACAGCAATCGGATCTTCGTTGCCGTAGACGGTGCGTACCGGCCAGTACAGATCCCCTTCCTCGGTATAGCACACAAGCGTATACAGTGCGTCCGGATCCGTGTTGGTCATATTCCACGTAATGTTATAATACCGTTTGCCGTTGCTTGACTTCTTCTCTATCTGCAGGCCAAAATCTACTGTCTGCAGTTCCGAATCGTATTCATTCGGCTTGTCTATCCACGAATAGAAATAATCCCGCAGGCCCGATACCTCATCGGCCAATGGGATGAATATGTTCTCCTGCGGAAACACATTGTGATACTCATACTGAATGGACGGGCTGTAGCTCTCCAGATCAGACTCCAGCAGGTCGCGCCCATCCATATACTCCTGCGTCAGCCGCGTACCGGGGCTCCCCAGGAGCTGCACGTAATCTTCCGCTGCAATCTCATAAATATCCCACATATGATTTTCATAATATGCCAACGCCGTGCTGTAGAAGAACTGATGGTCAATGTTTTCAAAGCCGCGCAGCGTATAATATTCCGAGTCCTTGACAGCCCTGTCGTTCTGCATAAAATAATACATCGTGAAATGATGCCCGTACTCATGAGACAGCGTCTCCGCCACATCCGCCGCATCGCTGTAATCGTCCATATTGTAAAGGCTGAGCACGCTGACCACGGCCCGCGTATCGTACATCAGGCCGGAGGGTATCAACGCGGGAACATCCACATACACGTATTTATCCACGTCCGCGTCCGATCTGTCTCCCGCGGCTGCCATCACGGCTGCATAGTCAGAATTTCCCCCATAGAGCACAACTTCAGACAGATAGCGGATTTCGTCGCCGTGGCCGTTTTGCAGAAGCTCGTTATAAATGTCTACCAGCTTCTGCCCCTCCCAGGCGTCAGAATGGCTGACGATGGAGAAACCCATAGGCGTGTGGTATATGTCCCCCTCGAGCGATTCCGGCGTCTCCTCGGCCGTCAGCGCCACTCCTTTGGCTTCAGGCTGTTCGCCCTTCTCCGCGGTGGTCTCCTCGTACTCTATGGAGTCCACCTCTGCAATGGCGTTGTTGACGCGCATCCCGTCGATCATAAAAAATGCCGCGCCACCCGCCGCAAGCACTGCGATAGCGATAAATACGATGGCTGCTACCAGCACTCCGCCACGCTTAGCATCCTTCTCCACAGCGTCCCCTTTCAGCAAAACAATAATTGCGCAAAGGTATTTCTTTGTTCCTCAATTGTCCCATCAATGCTTCTTTTTTTATTATAATTCTTTCCGGCCTGTGTGACAACAAATTTCCATCATCTGTACATATTTATCATGTTTTTCGCTTGCTTAAATCTATAAGTTTCAGGTCAAAAACCAGTTGACATACATCATGGGATATTGTATATTATAGTTCGTCGCGAAAACTCGCGGGGTGTAGCGCAGTTTGGTAGCGCACGTGCTTTGGGAGCATGGGGCCGCTGGTTCGAGTCCAGTCACCCCGACCAAAAATGGCGTGTATTCCGGCCCCTTGGTCAAGCGGTTAAGACACCGCCCTTTCACGGCGGTAACAGGAGTTCGAGTCTCCTAGGGGTCACCAATTTCATATTTCTGTGGCTTTGGGGCCTTAGCTCAGTTGGTTAGAGCAGTCGGCTCATAACCGATCGGTCCGGGGTTCGAGTCCCTGAGGCCCCACCAGAACCCCCCCGAATCGTTCGGGAACACATGGCCCGGTAGTTCAGTTGGTTAGAACGCTAGCCTGTCACGCTAGAGGTCGAGGGTTCGAGCCCCTTCCGGGTCGCCAATTATAGTCACTGCCCCGAAGACAGCTTCGGGGCGTATGCCTCGGTAGCTCAGATGGTAGAGCAAGGGACTGAAAATCCCTGTGTCGACAGTTCGATTCTGTCCTGAGGCACCAGTTGCGTGCAGTAGGCTGATGTAGCTCAATCGGTAGAGCAGCTGATTTGTAATCAGCAGGTTGCGGGTTCGAGTCCCATCATCAGCTCCAAACATGGAGGGATTCCCGAGTGGCCAAAGGGAGCAGACTGTAAATCTGTTGTCAATGACTTCGGTGGTTCGAATCCACCTCCCTCCACCACTTTTGAGAACACGCCGTGCGAGAATGGCGGAATTGGCAGACGCGCTAGATTCAGGTTCTAGTGGGGTCACACCCGTGCAGGTTCAAGTCCTGTTTCTCGCACCAGAAGTAAGTCCCCGGAAGGATATTCCGGGGACTTTCATTTTCGACAAATTAAATTCTGGCAAGCTATAAATAACGAGAACCTAACGGCAGCACAATTATTGTCTAGCCCTTCCGTCGCCCTCACCAGCGGCAATCTTTATCCCGGCGGGAGCACACCCGCAAGTGCCGCTGCCCGTACAGATGCCCCCCTTGCCCGGCTTACGCCGCTTCGCTAACGCTGCCGTTCCCTGCCGGGAAGCTTCGCACTATGGTTTATCGGGTTGACCTTGCAGCCGCTTGAACATACGCCCAACGGCCAGTCACCGAGGTATTCTTATACCTTAATTCATCATTTCTTCAGCGGCAAGTGCAAGCACTCTGAAAGAGTGTCCGCCGCGGCTTCCATAAACGCTTCCGCATATGTCGGGTGCCCGTGAATAATCCCTTTAATCTCCTTCACCGTTACCTCCATGCTCATAAGGGCCGCAGCTTCGTTAATCAGTTCGGCTGCCATGGGTCCGACCATATGAACGCCAAGCACCTCACCATATTTTTTATCGGATATCACTTTGACAAAGCCTTCAGAATCTCCCGAGGCAAGGGCCCGTCCGTTGGCGCTGAATGGGAATAACCCTATGTTAACATCATGTTTTTCCCTCGCCTGCTGCTCCTTCATCCCCACGCTTCCAACTTCCGGCTGCGTATATACACATGACGGCACGCAGGAAAGATCCGCTGCTTTATTGCTTCCCATTGCATTCTCTGCAGCCACCTCCCCCATTTTGAATGCCGCGTGCGCAAGCATGCTTTTTCCGTTTATATCCCCCGGAGCGTATAACCAATCAATACTGGTTCTCATCATATCGTCCACTTTTACCCGGCCGCGCTCGATTATAATATCAAGCTCCTCGATTGCAGATAAAACCGGAATACGGCCTATTGACAGCAATGCAAGTTCAGCCGATATCGGCTCCACTTTTTCAGTGTATATCAACACTCCGCTGCTGGTCTCTTCAATTCTTTCAAGTTTTGTGCCTGTCAATATTCTGATCCCCGTCTTTTCCAATGCTTTTCTAATGACACTGGAAACGTCAGGATCCATCATCGGAAGTACATGATCCATCAGTTCGATAACCGTGACCTTGCTGCCAAACGCCGCGAATATCGAAGCCATCTCCACCCCTATCACGCCGCCCCCGATTATCACAAGGCTTTCAGGGACATAGTCGATGTCAAGTATCTCATCACTCGTGAGTACTCTTTTTGAATCCATTCCGGGAAGGTTCAGCTTCGCTGATTTGGAACCGCCTGCGAATATCACCTTCCTTGCAGACACCTTAACATCGCCTGCCGAAACGGTTTTATCGGAATGGATACGGGCTTCTCCGCGATAAATTTCTACACCATTACTGCCGAGCAATGAAGTGACCCCGCCTGTCAGTTGTTTGACAACTTTATTCTTTTCCATTACCGCTTTAGGCATATCAATGGTAAGCATATCATTTTCAATCATGATACCCCGTTGCGCCGCATGTCTGATATGCGTTGCGATCTCAGCGGTTTTAAGATACGTCTTTGTCGGTATACATCCTCGGTTAAGGCAGGTCCCTCCGATAGCCGTTTTTTCAAAGAGTGCCGTTGCCCCGCCCAGGCGAGCTGCCCGTATAGCCGCCATGTATCCGGCGGGGCCGCCGCCCACTACAACAACATCGTACGTCTTTGCCTCTTCCACATTGTCGTTGCCATCCTCGTCGTTCCGATGTTGTGGTTGCTCTTCAAGTATTTCTCCCGGTTCACCAATATAGCCGATCGTCTCTACGACAGGAATCGTCTCTCCTTCAAACGCCAGTATCTTCAAGAGTACGCCGGAGTTCACCGCCTCAACTTCCATATTGACCTTGTCAGTTTCTATCTCCAGCAATGGCTCGCCGGCCTCTACCGGCTCCCCTTCTTTTTTGAGCCATTTTACGATTTTACCGGTATCCATCGCCATGCCCGCCTTGGGCATAATCACTTTAAAAGCCATATCTTTCTCCTAAACAAGCATCAGGCCAGGAGTCTCAAGTAATTTCACAATACGGCCCGAGAACAGGGCAGCCTGCGCGCCGTCTATGCATCTGTGGTCGTATGTTAATGATAACCCCATCTTCAGTCTCTTCTTGATTTTCCCGTCGTCGTCCATTTCAAGCACCTGCTGGGTAGCACAAACGCCAAGTATGGCTAACTCAGGCTGATTAATTATTGGCGTGAACGAAGTCACCCCCAACATGCCGAGATTGCTTACTGTAAACGTGCCGCCCGTGTATTCATCAGGCAATAATTTGCCCTCTTTTGCTTTGCCCGCAAGTTCCTTTGCGAGCTGCGAGACCTGATTGAGACTCAGCCTGTCTGCATCCTTGATAACAGGTACAATCAGTCCATCGGACAGAGCGACAGCAACGCCGATGTTCACATGCTTCTTTATCAGCAACCCCTTATCCGTATATGATGCGTTGATATACGGCTGTTCTTTAAGCACTTTCGCGACAGCCATGATAATAAAGTCGTTTACAGAAATATGAATGCCGCCCGCATTGATCTTTGCGCGTAACTCCATGAGTTCTGTGACATCGGCTACGGAGTCCTGCGTTACAGGGGGTATCTGTTGATGACTTTGCAGCATTCGTTTCGCGATTACGCTACGCATGGAGGTAAACGGTATCACTTCAGCATCTTCGGGTATGGTTTGTTTGTCTGCCCCCAATACATCCGCTCTGGTCACTTTCCCGGCAAATCCTGTGCCATATATCCCGGAAAGATCCATACCACGATCTGCAGCTATTGCTTTCGCAAGAGGAGTCGCTTTAAGCTTGACCATTGCGCTTTGAATATCCTCCGCTTTGATTTGCCCGCGTTTCCCAGTAGGCGGCACGCTTTTTATGTCGACTCCTTTTTCTTTGGCCAGGCGTTTTGCCGCAGGCGTAGACGGCACACGGTATCCATTGCTTTTCAGCGCTTCTGTTG
Source organism: Bacillota bacterium (assembly GCA_023460085.1). Lineage (GTDB taxonomy): Bacteria > Bacillota > Clostridia > Christensenellales > SZUA-584 > JAEWCC01. The sequence goes on from JAEWRI010000046.1 coordinate 138,414, forward strand.
CGTGTGCTGGCACGTCCTTTGTCTCTATTAAATTGTTACCCTCAGGTTCGGCACCTTCTTCGGGAACCTGCTCGCCTTTTTCTCCTATGTAGCCGATCGTTTGCACAACAGGGATGTCCTCTCCCTCATGTGCAAGTATTTTCAAAAGTATCCCGGAGTTCATCGCCTCTATTTCCATGTTCACCTTGTCCGTCTCTATCTCGAGCAATGGTTCTCCGCTTTCCACCGTATCCCCTTCGTTTTTAAGCCATCTAACGATTTTACCTTTTTCCATTGCCATTCCGGCTTTGGGCATGATAACCTTGTATGCCATATCCATTCCCCCTATCCGCGCACCAGTTCAATCACTTTTCTTTTTACATTGTCCAGTGTAGGTACGACGTTTTTCTCAAGCTCCGGGCAATACGGTATAGGCACATCCATGCCGCCGTAGCGCATAATCGGCGCATCCAAATAGAAAAATGCATCGCTATCCGATATGACTGCTGCGATCTCCCCGCCAAAACCGCCTGTCTGGCAGGCTTCATGCACAATCAGTACTCGTCCTGTCTTCTTTGCTGATTCAATAATTGTCTCTTTATCAAGCGGTACCAGAGTCCTTGGGTCTACGACTTCCACGCTGATACCCTCTTGTTTCTCCAGCTCCTCGGCCGCTTTCAGGCACATAGGCAGCATCCTGCCATATGTAATGATCGAAACATCGCTGCCTTCACGGTGCACTTTCGCTTTGCCAAGCGACACCACGTACTCCCCCTCAGGCACCTCGCCCTTTGTACGATAAAGGAGTTTCTGTTCCAAAAACAATACCGGATTATCGTCCCGAATAGACGCAATAAGCAGCCCTTTTGCATCCGCCGGTGTAGACGGTATTACCACCTTAAGCCCAGGCGCGTTGCAAAACCATGCCTCCGGGCTCTGGCTGTGCTGTGCTGCGGCGCCTGTACCTGAACCTGCAGGCGCTCTCAGTACCATGGGTACCTTTGCCTTGCCTCCGAACATATACCGCATCTTTGCCGCCTGGTTGACAAGCTGGTCCATCGAAATCGTGATGAAATCAGAGAACATGATCTCGGCTATGGGACGCATACCCGTAACTGCAGCGCCCGCGGCCGCTCCTGCAATAACTGCTTCGGATATGGGGGTATCTCTGATGCGTTCCGGTCCAAACTCCTCAAACATGCCTACAGAAACACCGAAAGCCCCGCCATACTGACCAACATCTTCTCCCATTAGAAACACATTCTCGTCACGGCGCATCTCATAGCTCATTGCCTCATTAATAGCCTGTGCGTATGTCAATTCTTTCATTGCAATCCCCCCGAATACACATCATCCATTATCGTATCGATAGATGGATACGGACTGTTCTCCGCGAAATTCACCGCATCCTCCATCGCTTTTTTTGCGCGTTCCTCTATCTCTTTAATTTCGCTATCTGACTGTATCTTATTCTCAAGCAGATACGTTCGAAAGCGCTTAATGGGGTCGTTCGCTTTCCACTCTGCTATTTCATTTTTTGTACGGTATACGTTCGCATCGCTCTTGGAATGCCCAAGATAGCGATATGTATTGCATACAAGCAACATCGGCCCGTTTTTCCGTACATACTCGTGGGCACTCCTCGTTTCTTCATATACGGCGGCAGCATCATTGCCGTCTATCGTTTTACCCGGGATGCCGTAGCTGCTTGCCCTGACGGCGATATCCTCAACATTCATCGATAAGTACCGGCTCATCGACATACCATATTTGTTATCCTCACAAACAAAGAGCACTGGAAGCTTCCATATGGATGCTAAATTCAAAGATTCATGGAACGTCCCTTGATTCGTCGCGCCATCCCCAAAGAAACAGACGACGATGCGATCTATCTTCTTCATTTTCGTCGTAATACCCGCTCCCACCGCCAGCGGAATCCCGCCTCCAACCACACCGTTTGCGCCAAGGTTCCCCTGTTCAAGATCAGCTATATGCATTGAGCCGCCTTTTCCTTTGCAGTATCCTACCTCTTTTCCCAGTAGTTCCGCCATCATCAGGTTAATATCGATCCCTTTGGCAATGCAATGCCCATGCCCCCTGTGCGTACTTGTTATCATGTCTTCCGGCTCAAGCGCACAGCATACTCCTGCCGCGGTTGCTTCCTCGCCGATATACAGGTGCGTCGTACCATGCACTTTGCCCATTGCGAAGAACTGTTCGACTTTTTCTTCGAACTTACGAATCAGCAGCATTTTTTCGTACATTTCCAACATCTTGTTTTTGTCTATTTTTCCCATATTTTAACCTCTGTAAAATTGATGCAACTGTAGTGTAATGTGGTTGGCGCTTCAATCCAGGCGTCCCACATATCTATATAATGGTATCTCTTACGATGTCCGCCTGTTTACGGTAAGCTTCCTTCAGTGTCGGATATAAGGATCGATAGGCAGCATAGTAATGATCATAAATCTCAACGTTCCTTCCGATGGGTTCAGTTACGCTGGTGATTTTAAGCAGTTCGTCGCATCCCTCGACAACGCTCTTAAAATAGCCCGCCCCTACCGCTGCCATTATTGCCGCGCCTGCCGCGGGCCCCTCTTCAATATTCATCGTTACGACATTTGCCTTATATATATCCGCTTGTATCTGCCGCCACAGCGGACTTTTGGCTCCGCCGCCGTTTACACGTATCTCAGAGACCGGCTGACCCAGCTCACGGCATATTTCTATCGTATCGCGCAGCGCAAAAGTCACTCCCTCCATAATGCTGCGGCATATATCATTAATCGTATGTCTGTATGAAAGCCCGAAGAAGACACCTCGCGCGTTTTCGTCGGAATGTGGCGTTTTTTCACCGTTTAGATATGGTAAGAAAGTCAGCCCTTCGCATCCAACAGGCGAAGCCTCAGCCAATCCGTCCATGTATTTATAAATATCCTGGTTCTCCCGCTGCATTTCACTTTTTTTATCGGCGAAGAACGTATCCCTCAACCATCTAAATGCCCCCCCCGCGGTAAGGACAAGACCTAAAAAGCACCATTTATCCGGTACTGAATGTGCCATAGATAATATCGCGCGCTTTTTGTCGTCAAGAAACGGTTCGGCTGTACAGCCAAATATGACCCCGCTGGTCCCTATCGAAGCCCCTATGATGCCAGGCCGTACGATCCCTGTGCCCACGCCGCCTGCTGGCTGATCTCCTCCGCCCGCAACAACAGGGATATTGGGGGTAAGACCCCAGTCATCTGCCACGTCAGCCTTCAACTGTCCGACAACTTCTGCCGATTCGGCCAGCTTTTCCGGTGCGATATCTTTTTTCAGCCCTAGCTTGCTGAACATCTCATCAGACCACCTGCGATTTGTAACGTCCATCAGGAAAGATAGCGAAGCGTCGCTGACATCCGCCGCTATCTCTCCTGTCATCTTGTATCGCAGATAATCTTTTGCGAAAAACACCTTGTGGATCTTTTCAAAATCCTTGGGCCTGTGTCTTTTTAGCCAGAACAGTTTCGGTGCCCAAAAGCTGTTAAGACAGTAATTCGTGGTAATCTTAAGCGTTTCTTCCTCGTCCGTGATACGCTCTATGTCTGCAACTTCTTCGCTGCTCCTTTGATCCAGCCATATGATACAATTGCCGATCGGGTCCATATTTTTATCCATTATGGTACAGCCCTGCATTTGCCCGGAAAACCCGATTCCCGCAACGTTTTTCCCGCATCCGGATAATTGCACAGCCTGCTTCACTGCTTTCTGGCATGCATCCCACCATGAATCAGGGGCTTGTTCAACCCAACCGGGTTTTGGTGTGATGATATCGCATTCATGGTAACCCGTTCCCCGTACATCACCGGTCTCGTCAATAATAATTACTTTTACGCCGCTTGTACCGGCATCAATACCCATAAAGCAGTTCATCAATGGCCTCCTCGCAATCTCTATCAGTTGCTAAAAGATGCTGTCCTTAGTCTATCAAACGCCTGATGCTCATTTCGTCCGAGTAGCCGACCAGGTCCTGATACTCGGGCCTTGGCATAAACATGCCTTCCTCCGCCAATTCCATCGTAGTACCGTGTTCCTTATAATGACTGTACAGCCGAGTCATTATCTTTGCCTCACAAAGTATGGACATAAGCGGGTGAATGACCATCTTATACCCCATATCCTCAAGTTCTTTATCACTGTATATCTGGTGCGTGGTAAATTCGCATACATCCGCCAGAATAGGAACGTTATTAATGGCCGTGGTTACCTTGAGCATATCCTCTTTTTCAATCAGGTTTTCGGGCATGACCATATCCGCGCCTGCCTGCTCATACATTTTGCATCTTCTTATCACTTCGTCTATTCCCATCGTATTGAAAGAATCTGTCCGTGCGATAATGAGAAAGTTCGGGTCTTTGCGCGCCTTGAGTGCCATCCTGATTTTATCGCAGATTTCTTCTATCGGCACGACGGTAACGCCCTGCATCGCGCCGCACTTTTTAGGCATTGTCTGGTCCTCAATATGGATTCCGCTGACGCCGGCCGCTTCGTACGCGCGCACAGTCCTGAATACGTTGTTGATATTGCCATAGCCTGTATCCGCGTCACATACAAGAGGAATATCGATGCATTCGGCCAGATATCCGGCTCTTGTTATCATTTCGGTGGCGGTTCCAAGCCCGATATCCGGTTTGCCGAGAAGACTTGCCATCGTACCGTTTCCACCCATATACGCCACTTCAAACCCAAGCTTCTGAATGATTCTGGCACCTACGCCGTCATGACAGCCGGGGGCAACAACCAGCCCCGGTTTGTTTAAAAGCTCACGAAGTCTCGCATTTTTAATGACATCCATTTTATAACCTCCGGATAATAATTTTATCTTTATTTTGATGATAGGGCGGCGTCTATAATTGGCTTCAAAAATTTGTACGAAGCTTCGGCGCCTTCTCTGTAATCACAAAAATTCATACCCACTTCAAGTGCGATCCAGCCGCGATAGTCCATTGCTTCCAATACTTTTATGGCTTCAGCAAAATTGATAGACCCCGTTCCCGGCACTCCATGGTTACTGTCGGAAAAATGCACGTGGCCGATAAGCTCCCGGCTTCTTACAAAAGCGGCGCATATCGAGTTGTCTTCCAGCATCATATGATAAACATCCATCAGCAGCCTGACCTTGTTACTGATACCTTCATTAATATGGTTGGTAAAATAAACCATTTCTTTTGTAGTATGATTATAGTTCATCTCATAGCGATTAATAGGTTCATACGAGATATAAATGCCGTATTGCCCTGCATATTCTGAACACTCGCGCATACATGCGGTGATGTATTCTTTTGCTTTGTCGACATCTTCTCCATTTTCCAGCCACCCTTGCACGCGCCCCAGAAGCACGCTGCATTTGAAATAACCGGACAAATCGATGACATCTTTCATCATTTTAACTGCTTTATTTCTTATTGCCGGATCTGGGCTTGAAAAACGCACACCGCCGATATCATATATACCGCCCGATCTAAAACCCGAAAATTTCATGTCATATCGGTCAAGAAGTTCAGCGATTCCTTCTTTATCGATTTTATTCGCATAACATATCGAAGGCTCGACTCCTTCATAGCCAAGTTCTTTCAGCATCTTCAAGTATTGTTCAAATTCGGATAAGCTTAACTCATCAATCAACGGAATACCGTAAGCCAATTTCATAATAGCACCATCCTTTTTATAAGGGGGAGGGATATTTATCCCTCCCCACATCATTTATTAATACTCTTACAAATTTGCTTAGCTGTAATCTTCAACTATTACCATAAGCTGATCCAGAAGATCGGAATACCCGTTTTCCTCAGCGTTCTGATACCAATAATCACGGAATGCATCATGGAACTCGGTAATATCCTTGGTATAGGTTACGGTTGCTCCCTGTGACTCAAATATGTCGATATATTCTTCGTCTTTATCCTTGACGTACTGGTTCGATGCCTCGGTTGCATCAGCCCACGCGGCGAATAGAACATCCTGATACTCCTGCGGCAGACCCGCGAGAACATCCTTGTTTACAACGATACCAACCGAAGAGAACATGTGATTGGAATTCCAAACATACTTGCCAATACTGGTAAAGCCATAGCTATCAATAGAAGATTTCACCGTATCAACGCCATCGACAACTCCCGATTGCATCGCGGTATAGGCTTCCGTCCATGTAATAACGGTAGGATTAAAGCCCATCAGGGTAAATGTGTCAAGATATAAGTCGATTTCCGGCGAGCGGAGCTTTACACCCTGGCAGTCCGCAAGGCATGTGAGCGGCATGGTCGTGCAGAAATCACGGAATCCCTGATAGCACCATCCAAGCGTTTTCATGTTCATCTTTTCTTCCAGCTTGCTGTCGATCTGGCCGACGATATCGCTGTTGTAGAACAACTGATCAGCAATGTCAAAATTCGTGATCAGCCAAGGCAGGCCGAGCAGACTATACTCCGGAACATACGTAATCAACATGGAAGTATCCGCATAGCACATATCCAATGATCCAAGCATTACGGACTCAAGGTTTTCCGGCTGTGTTCCAAGCTGGCCTGCCGGAAAGGTCGTGATTTCAAGGCCGCCGTTTGTACGCTCATAAACATCATCCGCAAAAGCCTCAAAAACCTTGCTCATGTCATGATCTGTCGCCAGAGTATAGGCGAAGCGTAAAGTGTACTTTTGGGCTGGCTGGCTGGCAACGTCGCTTTGTGCTGCACTTTGTGATGCACTTTCGCTTGGAGCTGCAGAGTTAGTACTTGTTTCGGGGCTGCTGCAACCAACAAGGGAAAAGAGGAACACCAGAGCGATAATAAATACCATTACCTTCTTCATTTTTTCATCCTCGCTTTATTATTTTTCTACCAATAACGTGTATTGATATACAAAGTTTAATTTGCCCGCTTTTATAACAGATTGGGCAGGAAAAGCACGATCTGCGGCAATAAAATCACCAATAAGACACCTATTGAGAAAATCAGTACGAATGGCCATATATGCCTGATAACTCTATTGAGCGGCGTATTGCTTACTCCTGAAACTACATACATGACAATCCCAACCGGAGGCGTAATTCCACCTAAAACCAGAGAAATAATACAGACCATGGCGAAGTGGAGCGGATCGAATCCGTAAATGGGGATTAGCGGAGCAAATACCGGAACAAGCACAAGAAGTATCGCGGTCGATTCAATGAACATTCCGGCAAAGAAGATAATCACGAATATAATTAACAGGACCAGGGTGCCGTTTGTGACAAATGAAGTCATAAAGTCCTGTATTAATCCGGCCAGCCCATAATATGTCAGTACGTATCCGAACAGTGCGGCAAAGGCGATAATGATCATAGGTTGAGTGGCGCTTTTAACCGCATCGTAAACACAGCCCTTAAGCTTCGTCATGTTTAGATTCTTTGTGATTAACCCATATACGATTCCGTATATGATTGCAAGAATGCCGGATTCCGTCGCTGTGACAATACCCGTAACAATGCCACCGATAATTATGAACGGCATGATAAGCGCTCCAAAACATTTCACAAACGCCTTGAGTATATTCTTAATGCCTGCAAATTTCGTCTGAGGAATGCCATGTTTCTTTGCATACATGTATGAATAAATGAGCATTCCTATCCCCAGCAGGATACCGGGCACGATACCGGCGACAAATAAACTGCCCACGGAAATACTGACCACACCGGAGTATACGATCATGATAATGCTGGGAGGGATAATCGGCCCAAGAGAACCGGCAGATGATATCAACGCTCCTGCGAATCCCCTGTCATAGCCTTCTTTTTCCAAGGAAGGAACCATTACCGTAGCGATGGCTGAACTGTCCGCGACGGAGGAACCGGATACGCCTGCCATCAACATCCCGGTAAATACCGTCGCATGGGCTAATCCGCCTTTGAAATGCCCTACCAATGATTTGCAGAAATATATTATTTTCTCTGTAATTCCCGCTGAGTTCATCAGCGACCCGGCAATCATGAAGAGCGGTATCGCTATGAATGAAAAGGAATCCAGTGAAGTGAATATCTTTTGGGTAATTATCGTATCCAGCAAATTGGGGTCTATAGCGATTACAAACGCCGCCGATATGCCCATGCTATATGCGACCGGGATGCCTATAACAAGAAGTACGCAGAAGATTATTACAACAAGAGATATCATTTATTTTATACCCTCCTTCTTGATTTTTAGGATATGATTAACCAGCAACTCCAAACCAAATATCCCTATCAACGCGGCTCCAATAGGTTGTGCGGAATATACGGCATTGTATGGTATTTTTATCCCCGAGAAAGAGAAATCTGCGACCGAAATACAGAACCTGGATCCCTGAAATGCCCAAAAAAACGCGAACGCAATAATGAGTATCTCCGAAAAAAATATACAGATGGTTCTCAAAACTGGCGGCATCTTATTCACAAGCAGATCAAACCCTAAATTGGCAACATTTCTTGTAAGAACGCTGGCGTATAACATAATCATCCATATAAACATGATTCTCGCCGCTTGCTCTGTCCATGAGAGGGAACTATTCATTACGTACCTGGTAAACACTTGCGTGGCTATCATCGCCATTATTCCTACAAAAAGTATACCTGTGATAATTTTTATCGACTTTTCTAAGCAATCTAATGCTTTCTTCACTCTCAGTTCCTCCTTATTACACATGAATTTTTAGACATTAATCGCGTCTGTTACTTTAAGGTACCCACATAGGTTACTCCGGTTGCCCCTTTAGGAGGTATAAAGTATCCAAAAGTGTTACCCTTCAGCTTTTTCCAAACTTTATCGCACTCTTCCAGAATGTCTTTGCTCAACGCTCCTTTCTCAGCAATACTGATATTTTGTTGGAGCTGGCTCTTTTTGCTGAAACCCATCATTACGGAATTCACATAATCATGAGTAATGCTCCATCTTATAGCCAAATCAAGCATGCTCATTCCTGCCTGTTGCGCGACATGGGATAACTCTTCCAAAGCGTTGAAATTATTGTCGTTGCAATAACGTTCTTGATACATCTTGGAGTCAAATCGGGTTTTTTCGATCAAATGGTCACGGGTATGCTTTCCGGTCAATAATCCCCCGGCGAGCGGATTATATATCACCAGGCCCACTTTATGTTTTTGAATAAAATATGCCATCTCATCCTCAAGGCCGCGGGTAATAAGATTGTATACATTTTGAGCAACAACAGGGGCTATCAGATGATTCATTTTGGCAGTCCAAATCAGGTCGCATGATTCCCACGCGGAATAGTTGCTGAAACCGATATACCTTACTTTTCCGTTCCTAACCAGGTTATCCATTGCCTCAAGAGTTTCTTCAATTGGTGTGTTGCGATCCGGGTGATGCATATAGTAAATATCAATATAATCTGTGTTGAGTCTTCTCAGGGAATCATTCACTGCACCAATAATATGGTATCTTGAGCATCCGCGATCGTTAATATTAGGGCCGGTAGGTAAAAATACTTTTGTACCTATAATCACTTTGCTTCTTATTTCATGAATATATTTTCCGATTATTCGTTCGCTTTCACCACCGCAGTATACATCCCCGGTGTCAATCATATTTATTCCCGCATCCAACGCTGCGCTGATAATTTCAAAAGAAGCTTCTGCATCTAATTGATCGCCGAATGTAGATGACCCCAATGAAATATTAGATACTTGTATCCCTGTCCCATTCAAATAATTGTATTTCATGCGCAGACCTCATTTTGCATTTATTTTTTACAGGCAAATAAGCTTGAAGGCTACTTGGAATAGTTTACATTTGTATACTCACTTATTTATTGTATATTTATATTAACAATAATATATTGCCTTGTCAACTGTAATAGCAAGAATGGCCTTTATTTATTTTTTAACACATGAGGAAATATAACTGCCTGCCCTTTAGTGAAAGTCAGGTCAGTTACTTTGATATTAAAAATATACAGAAAAGAGATAACACGGAAATGCCAAGGACGATTTGCCCTTTCGGCCAACACCCGGAGCAACTTTATTAACCAAGTTTACTCCAAAGATCGCGATGGGAGAGATATAATTCAACCTATTAACAATTACCTTTTAAATAAGTGCTACCTTCCTTCGTCCAATAGTTTTATAATCTTATTAGCCGTCTTTAAGTCCGTAATTAAAACATCCAGATAGTGCCCATTTAATACGCCCAAAATTGATTTTATCTTCGTGGGCCCTCCTCCAATGCCAATGACTTTTTTGTGGGATTTCAGGTCCAATATATCAATTGAGACAATACGTTTGCTGATAATCGAATCACATGGATTTCCATTGATATCAAAAAAGTTTCCGCATATGTCACCAACAGCGCCGGCGTCCAGAAGGCTTTGCACTATTTCTTCGTTAAAATGATAATAGCTTGTCTTCACGCTTTCAAAGCATGGTTCTTCGCCTATACCAACCAATGTAATATCGAGGTTGCGTGTATCCTTTAATATGCGATCAATACTTGGCTCTTTTTTTATTTCATTGCAAAGGTGGTCGGAATAACACATAAAAGGCGCATTAATTATATATGCTTTTCCACTATAAAGCTCTATTAATTCCTGTGCCAAAATATTGGGCTGGAAATCAGGTTCATTATAGGCCCCACCTAAAAGCGTATACACCTCTAGGTTATTTATTGATTGATCCTTTGATAAATTATTGACCATAGCCCTTAAAGTTCTGCCCCAGGTAATGCCTATTTTCATTCCCTTGCGAAGAAAAAGTTCAAAATATTTAGCGCCTTCAAGGGCTAACTTTTGATTTACGTTAGAAGAATCCTCTTCACTTACATCTACAATCTTAACATCTTGAAGATCAAATCTCGCTTTTAACTGCTCTTCAATATCGATGAGGCTCTTCAATTTTCTGCTGTCAATTATCTCTATATTTACCATTCCCTCTTTATGGGCTTCATCCAATAAATGATTTAATGTTACCCGAGACACACCAAGGAGTTTGGCAATCTCTGTATTTGTATATCTTTTTTCATATAAATAATATAACGCCTTTAATTTTAAATAGTATCTCTGTTCTGCCTTAATTGACATATTTAAAATCCCCGATACATTTATTATTAAGTCAATTGAAATTATAATATTTATATTTACACCTTGCAAGCGCCTTTAAAATAGTTAATTGAAGATTTTTGATATTTTTATATAGTAGAGAACCGGGGGCGGAGTAGAAAGCGAAATAATAATACGTAATCTCGGGGATATGTCCCCGCAAGTAATGCTTTTCACGATTCAGATACTTGTTGGGGCGCACCCGTATGGTTCAATTTCTGTTTTTCTCAGAAGCAAGTCATCAGAAAGAAACAGAGTCCCTCAAGCATTTCAGGGACTCTGCCTTATCCATTCGTTATCAAGAAAAGCTGTGTTTCAAGCAGCAAGTCATCCTTCCAGCCAGCATTTTTCGATTTCCTGCTCTGTAGGCTCCGCCGGATCCGCTTCCAGGCCCGGTATATACTTGCACGCTTCATACAGTATTGCGGATACCTTTGCGTGTACACCCGCACAATGATGAACATACGGCCCGGTAACCAGCTGTTTTTCCCACTTGTTCCAGTTCGGCACTTCCATCCATACGTAAGTACCCCGGGTCGACGGTCCGTCAACCGCCTTCCCCTGGCCCATGAACAGGCTGTATTCGCCGTTGTCGCCGTCGAACCGGCATATCGTGAGATCGCCCCGCTTGACTTCCCACTCCCCGGTACCGGAGCAATGGGACGGCAGTACAAAATGGCCTCCCGCAAAAGCTTTCTGAGAATCGCGGGCCAGCTCCAGCGGGAAATTCCCGCAATGCCACAGCAGTTCCGCGTTGTCGTTTTCCGGATGCCTCACCGTCAGATCCGCAAAAAACACAGGCGACACCCGCTTTGCGGCTTCCTGCAGCATTACGGCGGAGATCGCGCCGTGGATATCTGTTTCGCAGGCTACCGGAATGCCCTCTTCCGTCAACAGCCCGTTGGACATGCATGGCATGATATCCAGCTCTCCCTGCAGTGCGTTCCAGCACTGTATCGCCACGCCCTGGCATTGATGATTGATGCAATACTGCTTCATCACCGTCTTTAACGCGGCAATTTTATTGATGTTATCCTCGCTGCCGAGCGCGGAGCAATTGACACTTTTCATTTTTTCTTTCGTCTGCACAAAATCCGCGCCGTTTTCTTCTATGGTGCCGTATACTCCTTTTACGATATCGGGCAGGGCAACCGGGAATACTTCGATGCCGAACTTCTCCAGCAACTCGCCCTCATTGATCATCATCGTCCAGAACGGATCCGGCCGCGTAGAGATTTGCAGAATCCTCATGCGTCTGAAAGCGCGGACAACATCGCAAACCGCGATAAACTTCGTAAAGCCGCTTACAAAATTCCGGTCTTCTATCGTGCCATTCGTCAGGTAAGTGAAAGGAACATGAAATCTCCTCAGTATTTTTCCCGTCGCGAATATACCGCATTGCGAATCCCTTGTACGGACGCCGTTCTCCAACGGGGCATCGTCCCTCGGCCCCCACAGCAGCACCGGAACGTCCAGAGCCTTGGCCACTTTGGCCACCAGGAATTCGGTGCCAAAATTCGTGTGCGGGAAGAAAACGCCGCTGACACCCGCAGCCTTGAACCTGTCGATGATCGCCTGCAGATCCTCTTCCTGAAAGAGCAGCCCCTCATCGTTGATGCCCTCAATATCCACAATTTCAACATCGTAGGCCTTGAGCTTTTCTAAAATGATATCCTTATATCTTTTGGCTTCCGTTTTGGAAAAGACGTCCCTTCTCGTTGCGGCAACGCCAATGACTGTTTTGTTTATATTCATATTCTTCTTTCTCACTTCTTCTATCGGCCGCAGCCGATGTGTATTTCGTTTGGCGATTCCTGTATTACCCTCTAAAGAACAGCGATATCAATTCAGGGTCCGTAAAATCTGCAAAAACAAAATCGGCGCCCGCCTCCGTCAGCAGCTCTGGACGGTCGTGGATGCCGATGCAGGCGGCGCCCGCGGCTTTTGCGGCCTCTACACCGCTGACTGCGTCTTCAAATACTACGCATTCGCTGGGTGCCTTGCCCAGGCGCAGCGAAGCTGTGATGTAGCATTGGGGGGCGGGTTTGCTTTCGCGCACATTACTTGCCGTGATATACGCATCAAACAGATCGGCAATCCCCAGTTGTTTCATCGCAACATCCACCTTACTATCGAATGCGCTGGTCACAAGTGCCGTGGAAACTCCTTTGTTTTTCAGCCTCCTGATAAAACTCTTAACTCCCCGGATATCGGTATAAGCCGCATTGCTTTCAAGGTGCTCAAGCTCTTCGTACACCTTTTTGATTTGACGCAAATTCAGATGCGGAAACAGGAAATCCAGCGTATGTCGGGTCTGGCACCCATACACATGCTTGTCGAACTGTTCTTTTGTGATCGCAGGCCGCCCGGTACGCTTTGTAAGCCGACTCCAGAAAAGCGTTACGGCTTTTTTTGTGTCGATCACAACGCCATCCATATCGAAAAGCACCGCTTCGCACCGTTCGAACTCCACTTCAGTCTCCTTGTTTGCGTGTCAATTCCCGATCACCATACCCACGATGAGTGCGATAATCAACAGTGCCACCAATCCGCCGATAATATAATTCATGGTGCGCAGCGGGATTTTGATCTTTGAATACAGCCCGTAGCGCCGGGGCTCCCGCTTTGGAACACCGAGCGGCTGCATTATTTCTTCACCATATACTTTCTCACGTCGATCGAAACGGCGAGGATAATGATCAACCCCTTGATGACGTACTGAAGGTACGCATTAACACCGAGGAAGTACAGGCTGTAGTTGATGGCTTGCAATATGATACTGCCTACCACAACGCCCGGTATCGTACCTACGCCGCCTGAAAACGAGACGCCGCCAATGACGCACGCGGATATGGCATCCAGCTCGTAGTTGATGCCCGTATTGGCACCCACCGACTGCACGCGTGCCGCCTCCAAAAAGGCTGCCAAGCCATAGCAGACACCTGCAACCAGATACACCAATATAATGGTCTTCGCAACGTTAACGCCGGATACCGACGCGGCCTCAGGGTTTCCGCCTACCGCAAACATGTTTTTGCCCAGCGTCGTTTTATTCCATATGATGTACATGATCACTGCGCATACAAGGAAATAGATCATCACAAACGGAATAGTCACTGTTCCTATCGTAAAAGAACCGGCGGCAGTGTCCAGAAACTTCTGGTCAAACGTGGACAGCGCTTGTGCCGAACCGGAGGGCTGGCTCTCAATATAAGTACAGTTAATGCCATAAGCTATCAGCGATGTACCGAGTGTGACAATGAACGCGTGCAAATTCAGCTTCGCAACGCCAATACCGTTTATCACGCTGAAGAGTACCGATATCGCAATGGCGATGACCAGCGGTACGATGAGCGGAAGCTGCTCGGTCATCCCCTGATACATCCTTGAAGCATACGTCACTGACTGCACCAGCGACGCCGTGACGGCAGCGGACAGACCCAGCACACGTCCGATGGACAGGTCTGTGCCTGCAAGAACAATCAGTCCCGCGCAGCCCAGCGCCAGTATACCCTTGGTGGACGCCTGCTTAATAATGTTGATCAGGTTGGACAGCGATGCAAAGTTTGGCTTGATGACAATTACCGTGATCAGTATTGCACCCAATATAAAGTAGAGCGCATTGTTCAGCAGAAATTCCCCTAACTTGGGTTGTTGTTTTTTTGCCTTTTCCATGACACATCCCTCAGTTCGTTATACGTATTTTGCAGCCAAGCGCATGATCTTTTCCTGCTCGGCTTCTATCCCGCCAAAATCGATACCCCGCTCCAACAGGCCGCTCATATGTCCGTTGCTCATGACCATGATCCTGTCGCAGATGCCCAGAAGCTCCGGCATCTCAGATGACACCATCACGATGCCTTTCCCCTCTTTGGCGAGATCCAATATCAGCTGATATATCTCGTATTTGGCACCCACATCAATACCGCGAGTGGGTTCATCCAGCAACAATATCTCGGGATTCGTCAGAAGCCAGCGGCCGATAATAACTTTCTGCTGATTACCGCCTGAAAGATACTTAATATGCGTCTTATGGCTGGGTGTTTTCACCTTCATACTGTCCACCACCCAGGTGGTATCGCGCGCCATTTTTTTATTCGAGAGCCACATGCCCTTCAAATAGGCCTTTACATTGGCAATCGTGGCATTGAAAAGCACTGTTGCTTCTGGAAACAGGCCGGTTGCGCGGCGTTCTTCCGTGATGATCGCGAATCCATTTTTTGTGGACTGGCTGGAATTCCTGTTCTGAATAAGCTTGCCATGCACCAGGATCTCACCGCTGCCCAGCGTCATCGTACCAAAAATGGTATTGAGCAGCTCCGAGCGGCGGGAACCGACAAGGCCGGCTACCCCCAGCACTTCACCTTTGCGAAGATCAAAGCTGATGTCGACACAGCTGGGCATATACTTACCTGTGATGTTTTTGCATTCCATCAGCACTTCCCCAGGTACATTCTCTTTCTTGGGAAAGCGGTTCTCCATCTCTCTGTTCACCATGAGCCGGATGATCTCGTCATCGCTCAGGGATTTGGCACCACGGGTAGCAATCCATTGTCCGTCTCGCATGATCGTTACTTCCGTGGAAATGCGCAGTATCTCGTCCATCCTGTGCGAGATATAGATGATGCCCACTCCCTTTTTGCACAGCTTGTCAAGTATTCTGAACAGATGGTTCACTTCTTCGTCCGTTAACGAGGAAGTCGGTTCGTCCAGCACCAGTATGCGGGCGTTATACGACACAGCTTTCGCGATCTCGACCATCTGCCGTTTCGAGACGGACAGTTCGCCAATCATTACGCGGGGATTGACGTCTATCTCCAGCTCTTCGAATATGCGCTTCGTCTCTGTATACATCTTCTTGTGATCGATGAATCCCCGTTTTTTGGGGAACCGGCCAAGCCAAACGTTCTCCATCACGCTGCGCCGAAGCACCTGATTGAGCTCCTGATGCACCATCGCAACCCCATTGTCCAGCGCATGGCGCGGATCGGAAAAGTTGACGACCTTGCCATCCATTTTTATTGTACCGAAATCTTTTTTGTAAATGCCAAAAAGGCACTTCATTAAAGTGCTTTTCCCCGCGCCGTTCTCTCCCATTAACGCATGCACCGTACCTGCCGCGACCCGCAGCTGGGCATGGTTCAATGCCTTGACGCCGGGAAACTGCTTATCGATATCGATCATTTCCAACAAATAATTGCTCTGTTCCATTCGTCCCCACCATTCCAGACAAAGGGGTGCCAATAGCTATCGTGCTTTCAGCACCCCTCGTCTTGACTTGCATGCCTTTAATGTTTATGCATGCATTCCGTCATTATTCTGTGATCTTCGCATACGGGATACGTACGGAGTAACCATCGGCCGAAAGCTCATAGTCGGTGCCTTCGAGCCAGCTCTTGTTCAGCACGTAGTTGACAGCCAGACGGATAACAGCCTGACCCATCGCATCGCCATCCTGCATAACGGTAGCTGTCATCTTGCCAGCCTTGATTGCCTCAGTAGCCGCATCCACAGCGTCCACGCCGATAACAACGATCTGCGGATCTCCCGCAACGCCGGTGTTATAGCCAAATCCGTTCAACGCCGCGATTGCGCCCAGCGCCATCATGTCGTTGTTGGCAAAGATAACCTCAACCTGCTCGCCAAAGTTGGCAAACGAAGCGGTCATGGCATCCTGCGCAGCAGCCTGATCCCAGTTGCAGACCAGCGTCTCACCCAGCTGCTCGAGCGTAAGGCCGTTTGCTTCAGCCGTCTCGACGGAGTACTGGGTACGGGCAATGGCCTCAGCGTTGTTGGGCTCGCCCATGAACATGATATACTGGAGCACGCCGTCACCGTTCTTGTCGATGGTGGGATCCGCAGCGTACAGGTCGGCCAGAATTTCGCCCTGCATGTCGCCGGCTTCTCTCGGAGTGGTTCCGATGAAAATCGAGCCGTTGTCCGAAATGATAGAAGACTCCGTGGGCTCCTTGTTGTAGAACAGGAACGGAACGTCGTTGGCTTTCGCTTTGTCTACGAGGCTCTGGCCCGAAGCAACTTCAGCGAGGTTGATAATAACCAGGTCCTTACCGGATGCGAACATGATGTCCGCCTGGTCGTTCTGCGTAGCCATACTGTCATTGGCGTCCTGCATCTCCAGGTTGATCTTGATGCCCAGCTCAGTGCCAATTTCCTCGGCATACTTTGTCATAGCGGTACGCACGGTGGAGCCGTATGCGTCGTCAAACTTCCAAACGAGCACACCGAGATTAATCTCTGTGATGCCTTCCGATACGGGCGCCGAAACGCTGGGCTCGGTTGACGTTTCACCCGAGGGTGTCGTGGACGATTCTGTCGGCGCGCAAGCAGCCAGAGAGAACACCATGACCACAGACAATAGAACGATTAACAGTTTCTTCATGGGTCTAACTTCCTCCTTTTTTTATTGGGAACCATTCAGCCGAAAAGAAACAATCTGTCCGGCGAAAACTTTTGTATTAATTCTGTATATATTCCTGATTAGAACGATTGCGTTTTACAACCGCGAAAAAAGCATAAACCAAATAGAATATCTGTCCTTACCAGACCGCAACATTCATATTATCCGCAACACAAAGTGACTGATGTAATTTCATAATGAATGAGCAATATCACTTGTTATGATATTAACGCATCAAAGAATATATTGCCATATAAAAAGCTACACAATTTCTTTGAAAAACTCTGATGTTTATCCATTAATGCTGACGACGTGCATGGGTACGCGAACCGACTTATCCTTCTGCACATCCGCCACCTCGTCTACAGAACCACCCACCGCCAGCGTTCTGGCAATATCGAATATCGTCTGTGCGTGCGCGTCAAGGTCCATGACCACTGTGCCTAATATGCGGCCATCCTCAAGCGCGTCCAGACCGGCAGCCGTCCCGTCTATGCCTACAATGTTGATAAAACGAATGCCCAGACGGTCCACCGCATCTGCCGCCCCCAAGGCCATATCGTCGTTATTGCAGATGATCAATTCTATCTCGTCCCCATAGGTTGTGAAGTATTGCTCTGTCAGCGCAGCAGCCTGGTTTCTGTCCCAATTGGCGATACCCCCGTCCAGCTTTTCCAGTGTCAGCCCCGCCTCCTTCAGCTTTTGCACGGAAACTTCCGTGCGGATAATGGCGTCCTGATGGCGTCTTTCTCCCTCCAGCATAATGTATTGTATGATGCCGTCGCCGTTTAAATCGATGCTTCTCGGGTTCTTCAAATACTGATCGATCACTATCTGAGCTTCCAACTCCGCCGATTCTCTGGCATCGGATCCGACATAATAAAGCTTTTCCCACTTTTGCATATCCTCCTCAACCGGCTCCCGATTGAAAAAGATAACGGGGATATCCGCTTCCATGGCTTTATCAATGATGAACGCTGCATCCGTCCTGTCGACAAGATTCACGCATAATACATCGTAACCCAGTGAAATAAAACGCTCGATCTGGTCGTTTTGTGTCGCCTGGCTGTCCTGTGCGTCAAATATCCTCAGATATACGCGTATGTTGGCGCTTTGCTCGTATTCAGCGACATCCTTTGTCAATGAATCCATCATGCTGGAAATAAAGGTGTCTTCTGCGCTGTAAATCGCAACCCCGATGTTGATGGTGGCGCTTTCTGCCTCGCTGCTGCTGATGTATGGAAGAATAACAAAACCAAACAGTGCGGCTAAAGCCAGAAGCACTGTTAAGAGGATGATGATCCTTTTGATTTTCATATTAACCTCCAGTTCACGATATTGGGAACAACACCTGTTCCACCGGCCCGCTGTAGATATTCTCCCTGTTAGCGGAAAAGCATCTCATTAGTACTTCATCCGGTTGAGAAATCCCTTCCAGCGCATTGAAGGCGCTTAAAACGCTCTGGTACCCCGCCGCGTAGTCGCTGAGCACCACGATACCCTGAATGTCCCCCTCATCCAGGCTGTACAGTATCTCGTTCGTAAATCCGATTCCAAGAAGCCTTGTTCTTCCGTTTGCCCTTTCTGTCAGTCGCTCCAGAACCGGAGCTTCCAGCCCGATCGCGACCGCCTCGTCCACTGTCATCGAAGCCCATGATTCCTCCTCGACCTCTTTTACCGAATAGGTAATTCCCTCCCCGGAAAGCCCGTATTGAAGGCCGGACAGCCTTTTTTGAATACACCCCTTGCTGCCTTTCGCCATAAAAATTGTACACGTATTTACACCGCCCGCGTTTTCAATATCCTGCGCGAGCTTCAGTCCCATGGCGTAGTCATTGAGGTTGATGTGCATGTTCACCTGGTCTGCCCGCACTTCTTCTCCCACCGAAATAATGGGGATGTCCGGCGACTCCTCCTCCAGCCATTCGGCCAGGCTTTCGCCATCCACCGCCGATATCACAATTGCATCGGCGTTGTTCCTGATCTCACGCTCAAGATAATAGATCTGATTTTCTGTGCTGGCACCGCCCAGCAGCGTGACAAAATGGACGTCCACATTATAGTCCACCGCCGCACTGTCAACGCCCTTGCTGAAATTCTCCCAATAATCATCGTTTTCGTCGTTGATGATGATTGAGACCTGAAATATCGTAGCTGCCTCTTCCTCTGCGCTTCCCTGCTTCAGCATGACAACGAGCATGAGTACGAGGATCCCCAAAATTACAAAGAATGCGGCTCGTTCAAGATGTCCCATGCTTACCATCCTCACAATCCTGATAGGCTATGGCAGGCTGGACAAGCGTAACCGTCGTGCCGACATCCGGAGTGCTTTCAATAAATACGCCGTACTCATCGCCATGGCACAATCGGATGCGGTCATGCACGTTCTTCAAGCCGACTCCGGAACCCCGCGAAACCGGTACGTTTACCGAAAGCAGCTTGTCCACCCTGTCCTGGGTCATTCCCAATCCGTTATCCTTAACTGCCAGATAAAGCTTGCCATCCGCAACTTTTGCGGAGATATGAATCCTCCCGTCACCATCCATGTATTCCATGCTGTGATAAATGGAGTTCTCCACCAGCGGCTGCACCACCAGCTTGATGGTGGACATGGACTTGGCCGCATCGTCCGCTTCAATGGAATACGAAAACTTGTTTTTATAGCGCATGGTTTGTATAGTCAGATAATTATCCACATGATCCAGCTCGTCTTTAACCGAAATAATGTTTTTGCCTTTGCTCAGGCTGATTCTGAATAAACGCGCCAGCGCGGTAACAATCCGCACTGCCTCATCGGGCCGTTCTTTTTCTATCATCCATACGATGATATCCAGGGTATTATATAAAAGATGGGGGTTGATCTGCGACTGTAAAGCGTCTAGCTCACTCTTTTGCTTTTGTTCATGTTCCTCAACGATATCGTTCGTCAGCTTTTTCAGCTGTTCCACCATTCGGTGGATCGACTTACCCAGATGCTTGATTTCATAAGAGCCGCCGATATAGATATCAGACTCCCCGGCCTGCTGTTCCAGCTTCTCCACAGACATCTCAAGCTTTTTCAAAGGCGTTGTCAGTTTTACGGAAATAAAGGAGTTGATTAGAATGAGCAGATCGAAAAACAACAGAAATATGAAGCATATGAACAAAATATTCTGCAGTCTGCTGAAGGTCAGACCCTGATGCGGAATCATTCCCACCACCTTCCATCCCGTATATCCCACGGATCGTACAATCATCGTGCTTTTCTGCCCGTTGCTGGACAATGTATAATTGCCGTCCTTATAATTTCTGACCAGCTCGTTTTTTTCAGTAGCCAGCCCTGATACGATCATCTGTTGATTGGGATGGTAGATGATAGCGCCTTCACTGTTGGTGAGGTATATGTACCCTCCGTTGCTCAGAGACATATTGTCAAACAGCTCCGTAAAGCTGCTGTACTTCAGATCGACCAGCAGCACACCCTGCTGCGTGTTCTTGCCGCGGGTGATTTCCACGGCGCTGCTCAGCGATATCACCCAGCTGTAGCGATATTCAGTATCGACAAACAGATTCTGGACCGAGGGTGTGGAGAAGTGCAAATCCTCAGTTTTTTTCAGCGCCTGCAAAAACCAGTCTTCCTGTGTAACGTCAACGTTTTGCTTCATGGTAACAAAAGGAGCTACCGCAAGCATCTCCCCTTGAGCTGAAAACAGCACGATATTTTCTACATAATTACTGTACGTGTTATAGATCATCTGCATGTCATCAACGACCGGGTCCAGTTCGATATCGTTATTTTTGATCGCATTATAGTACAGTGAATTGGAAAGACGGATCATATCGCGCAGGTAGGTATTTACAGATTGGCTCACCTGCTTGACCAGCTGGTTGTTCTCATCCTGCGCTGTGCTCTCCAGCTGGTTGGAAAATCGCATATAAAACGTAAGCCCTGCCAGTACGATCGCCAGAACAGCGGTTAAGGTAAAGGATAAAAAAATGGTGTAGCGTATACTGCGCTTGCTGTAATAAATCTTGACTCTTGAGGAGAGCTTCTTCAAGGATTTCATACACGCTCCTTAACAGACTAAGGTACGCTATTCAGTTTCTGCACGCTGCGGTTATTTACGATATTGAGAAGGCGCTGCCCCGAACTTTTTTTTGAAAACATAGCTGAAGTAATTCGGCTCGTCATATCCCACTTTTTGGGCAATCATATACGTTTTATCATCCGTTTCGCGCAGAAGCGCGAGCGCTCTTTCCATGCGGATGTTGGTGAGATATTGCAGATAGCTTTGGCCTGTTTCAGACTTAAAAATCGTTGAAAAGTAAGATTGACTGATATGCAGATGTTCGCATATCATATCCACCGAAAGACGGGTATAACTGTATTTTTCATTAATAAAACGCTTTGCTTCCTCCACCAGGCTCTTGGCTGTGGAGATTCGCTTCTTACTGATGCGGCCGCTGATTCTCAAACACGTATCCTCAAGCCAGCTTTTCAGCTTCTCCTGCGTGAACTCCCTGGAGGGCATAACACTCCACTCATCCCTGCCCCCGAAGATCTCATACTCATCCAGGTCATAGCGGCTGACGATTTGCGAGACCGCGCTCAGTATACCCATGATGTATGCCTGATACCGCCACTCCGAAATGTTGACGCCTCGAAGCTCCATCAGTATGGTGTCGACAAGTGAAAGAATCTGCTCTCTGGAACCAAATTTGACGACCGTGACAAGGCGCTGCTCCCACCGGCTGTCAAATACCATGGGGTCGCGCTCAATCAGTTCCATATCCCGAATGTAGATTGCTTTGCCGCTTCCCAGCATCAGCTTGTACTCCACGGCGGTTTTACCCTGCAAGTACGATTCATGAATATGCAGCACGTCCTCATAGCTTTTACCGATACCGGCAGTCACGTTTATCTTGAATATCCGGCTGCAGTCCGCGCATATCTTGTTGGCAATGCTCATCAAATTTCCAATGGGATCACTGTCCCAGGCGGTAATCGCGATAACGGCGGAAAAGCTGATGAACGAGGCAAAATGGCAGGCGTCGCCGAGCCGGTCATCCACAAGCTGCTTTAGTGATATGGGCAGCAGCTCCCTGTCCACCGCGGGAGTCTCCGAGCCCTTTTGATCCAGCTCAAACACCGCCGCAACCTTATACTTCGCCTTTTGTATGGGAATATTAAAGTGTACAAGCTGGGCTTCGATCTCCTGCTCGGAAACCGTCCCGAGCAGCAGCTCGGATAAAAAGTGATCGCGCATCAAGGGAAAGCTTTTTTGATAGACTTCGGTCAGCATCTCAATATTGCGCCGCTGTGCGAGCTCACTGTCCAGTGTGGACTTTACACGCATCAGCACCTGAGAGAGCTCTTCCGCATTGACCGGTTTTAAAACATATTCGATGACATTGAGCTTTATCGCTTCCTTCGCGTATTCAAACTTGTCGAAGCCTGTGAAGATGATCAGTTTGGCCGAGGGCTGCAGCCTTTGAAGGTGCGTACCAAAGGTCAGCCCATCGATAAAAGGCATCTTAATATCCGTGAGCACAACGTCCAGCTCAAGAGACTCTGCTTTCTCCAGCGCTTCCTGTCCATTCTCGGCTTCGGCCACGATTTCGAACCCCAAGGCTCCCCAGTCTATGCGCCGGACTATGCCTTCCCGAACCTCGACTTCATCGTCCACGATCATAATTTTATATAAACTCATATCATCCTCTTCCAGTGCATGTTCCAATTATACCACAATATTGGCTGTTTTTATAGCATAGTTTTAGCCCCATCTCATTAATTTCTTCCATCTCCATATATATCCTATGGCTGCTGTGCAAAATAGCATATTGCGATATGGCAAAAACGCCTAATGTGTCATGGCGATTATATCATAATCATTTTAGCCGTCAACCTCTTGCAACATTTCTGCAAAAATGATTCGCGTATATTCATTTGGATTCGGTCTGTTAAACCGGTAAGAACAGGTCGGATAAAGTCACAAAGTGCGAAAAATAAGCTGCGCCGTAAAACTTAATACGCAAGAGTAAGCTCTTCTTTCAGCAATTAACGAATATATACCGGCGAAGGCTTTCAGAGCTTCCCTTATCAAAATCATCATTGGGCCCGCGATCACCTGTGATTCGTCAGGTTCGTACGTTCCCGGCAGTACGCGCTGCTCAGTAATCTTATGACTTCTGCGTCAGCATGACCTCTACCAGATTCGTATGCTGGGGAGGACCCATGGCGTAGGGTGTAGGTTTATGAGTGGAGGTCAGCACATTAATGTTTCCGCGCGTATCGACGCCGTCCTTATCGGGCGTATACCACGCTCCCTGAGGCATGCCGGTTACGCCCCGTGTGATGCGATCGGTAACGCACGCCCTGATGCGTACCCTGCCCCTGTCATTGAACACGTCCACCATATCCCCGTCGGCAATCCCGCGCGCGGCGGCATCCGCCGTATTGATCCACACGCGCTGGGGTTCCACCTCCTCCAGCCACTTGTTTTTATCGTGAATGGAGTGGGTTCTCCGCTTTGTATGCCAGCCAATCAGCTGCAAGGGGTACCTCTCCCGCAGCGGATCCCCGGGGCCTTCACAGCAGGGCACATACTTCGGAATGGCGGGTCGCTCCGCCGGATCATTCATGTCGTAGATCCGTTTCGAGAATATTTCTATTTTTCCGGATGGCGTAGAAAACGGATGGCTTTCGAGGTCTTCTCGCTGCTTTTGGTATGCAATATAGCTGCGGTTGTTCTGATAAGTATAGCCGCCTTCCCGCTTAAACTGCTCAAACGGAGGCAGCTCCGTCTCCACCTGACGCAGCTCGTTATACAGATACTCGCGCCACTGCTCTGCGTCGGGCTTGCCGTCCACGAGCGCTTCCAGATACCCCAGCTTTTCCGCCACCGCCTTTACCCAGTCCCACTCAAAACGGCTTTCAAACAGCGGGTCCACCACCTTGTTGTTACACAGAAGGTAATTGCCCCACGCCCAGGGCCCAATGAAGTTGTCGTTTTCAAACAGCGATGGCGCAGGCAGCAGCAAATCCGCAAAACGCGCACTCGCTGTCATAAACAGATCGGAACAGAGTATAAATTCGCACTTGCTCTCATCCTGTAATATGCGAACGGTATCGTTGATGTTGGAATGCTGGTTGACAAGCGTGTTGCTGGCGATGCACAGCAGCATTTTAATGCCGCACCGCAATTTGTCCACGCCCTTGAGCCCGTCCTTTTCCGGTTCCATTTCAGGGCCCCTGTCGACAGCTTTGCTCCATTGGAAACACGAAATGCTGCCGGGATAAGGGTTGTCCAGAAACGGGAAGAAGGTGCCCGTGTGCCCCTCCGTCCAAACCCCGCCGCACGCGCTGCCGCCGGGAATGCCCACGTTACCTGTGAGACAGGTCAAAAGCGCGAGACTTCGCATCGTCTGCTCGCCATTTCCGGTGCGCTGCAGCCCCAGTCCCGGCATCAGGCAGGCGGGCTTGGCGGAACTATATTCCCGCGCCAGCCGCACAATGGTTTCCTTCGGCACGCCCGTAATGCGTTCCGCCCATTCCGGGGTTTTCGGCACGCCGTCCTTCTTTCCGAGGAGGTACGCCTCGTAGCTTTCCAGCGGAGGAATGCCCTCGGGCATATGTTCCTCGTCCATACCGACACAGAAGCGGTCAATGAATGCCCTGTCGCAGCGGTTTTCGGTCCATATTACGTAGGCCATACCGTCGGCCAGCGCGCTGTCGGTGGAGGGACGTATCCCTACCCACTCGTCCGCGTAGGCAATGGCGGTATCGCTGCGGCGCGGATCCACCACCACAACCTTGATGCCTTTTTCCTTTGCCTTGGTCAGATAGTAATTACGCTCCGATCCGAATACGGTTTCGGCAGGATTATGCCCCCACAGTATGAGCAGCTTCGTGTTCAGCACATCGTCTATGGAGTGGCTCCCCAGCAGATCGCCATAGATGTAGGGCGCTATTTCATGCACACAGGCGATACTGTAGCTGTGGTATTGGTTCAGGAATCCGCCGTCCAGGTTCATCAGCCGCGCTGCCATGGCGTCGCCGCGCAGCACCGCCTGGTTTCCGGTGGCCATCAGGAAGAATCTCGCCTCCGGCGGGTATTGCTTTGAGATGCGTCCCCATTCCGACGCGATGATGTCAACCGCCTCATCCCATGATATCCTTGCAAACTTCCCCTCACCGCGTTTTCCCACCCTCTTCATGGGATACCGCAGGCGATTCGCGCTGAAATACGTTTGGCGATAGGCGCGGCCTCGTACGCAGGCGCGTATCTGCGGGTCACGCGCGCTTTGGTCGGTTGCGATCTCCAGCACGCACCCCTCCTGTGTACGGGCCTTTATCACACACCGCCCTCCGCAGTCGTTGATACCTGACGTCAGCACCGTTTTTTCAGGCGCGCCGGAGATAGGGGGATGCTGCCCATCTTCGAGCACATGGAAGGAACTGAGGCCGGTTAAAGACTCTTGAGGGGTATTGCTGCAAAGCACAAAGCCCGGCTCGAAGCCTTCGCTCACGAACCCGCTCATCCAGTCGAAAAAGCCCTTGAGAATCTCGCTTTCCGCATGGCGCTTTACGCCCTCGTTTGTGACGGCGAAGGTATCCAGCAAAAACTCCTGCGTAAACCGGCTCATGGCCTCGTGATAAGGCCCTTCACCACCGGGCTGCTTTTTTGAGGCATGGACACCGCAAGCCCACAGGTATTCCAGAAAGTGCAGTTGATTGCCGATATAGTCCGGCGGGTTGCTTTGCATCGGCTGCGGCTCATACCCCCACCGCTGATAAAAGCGTATGACTTCCAATGTGACCTCATTGAGGAGGCTGGATCCCTGATTTCTGCTGGCAGAAGCCCATAACGTCACATCGATATCGGCACACGTGCCATAAAGCAGCGCCTCATACTCTGTACGCAGCGCCTCCTCACCCGCATCAACCCTGCGGCATAAATCAAAAAAGTGCTGAGCCCGCGCAGTCTCCGGCTTTACTATGGGCGCCAATTGTTCAAGCGCGCTCCGCCAGGCCGTCAGCGATTCGAAGAATGCGCCGGCCAGGTGAAACGAAAGTCCGATTTCGCAAGCGTGCTTATCCATACCGCTCCTTCAGTCTGCCATCATTCGCAGGAACTCCTCGCGCTGCATGCGCTGTTTCATACCTTCCTGCAGACGGGTCATTTTGCTTAGATCGCCGATCAGAACGCCGCCGGTGAGCCTGTCTCCGGCAAAGAAGTATTTTTCATAAGCCGTGGCGGAATGCCGCGGCTGATTTACGAAAAAGGTCTGAGGGGATAGCGGCCCTGCCCCCACCACGGTCTCATACTGTAATGCGGGGTTTTTGCCCGTGTCCCCCTGCGCATACAGGCAGGTCCCGATGCCGTGAAACAGCAAGGACGCGGATATTCGCGGATAGGGAAGTCCTTCTCCCGCTGCATTGGCACCCGCTATTCGCCCCTGTTCCGCCGCGTGCGGCCATGTTCCGAAGACAATCCCTTCATATTCGGCGCAGTCACCGCAGGCATAAACTCCCGGCACCGTGGTTTCCATCATTTCGTTTACCACAATGCCCCGGTTTACCCTGACCCCCGCCTCTGCCGCGAGGCGTGTGTTGGACGCGATGCCGCAGCAGAAAACGACCATATCGGCTTCAAAAACGGTACCGTCCGCCAACTGCACTCCGCTGACGCTGCCCTCTCCCGTAATGCGTTCAAGCTGAATACCGGTGTGAACCTCGATGCCCGCTTTTTGAATCTGCTCCTGCAAAAGGCGCGCAGACTGTTCGTCAAGCTGTCTGCACATCAGCGTCGGCGCGGCTTCCAGCACTGTCAGGCGGCAGCCCGTCTTTTTAAGCTCCCACACGGCTTCCAGCCCGATGACTCCCCCGCCTATGAACACCGCGCTTCGGGCGCGGGTGAGCGCCAGACGTATGGCCGCGATATCCTTCAGCGTGCGAATCGAAAAAACGCCGCTGTTCTCCCTGCCGGGTACGGGCGGAATGAAGCTTTGCGCTCCCGTGGAAATGATTAATCGATCGTAACCCAGCGTTCTGCCGTCCTCCAGCAGTACCGCTTTCTCGCTGGGCTCTATTCGCCGCGCCGCGCCGCCATTGATGATTTCGATACGATTGCGCTGAACCCATCCGCCGTCCACCATGGTAAACGCCGATGGGGTAAACCCGCGAAGGGGTGCTTTCGTGATCATGGGGCGGCTGTAGGGCGATACGCCCTCATCCCCGGCAATCGTAATTACGCAAGTTCTGTTTCGCGCACGCAGCGCCGCAGCGGCGCTGACCCCTGCCACACCGTTGCCGATGATCACAAAGTGCTCCTCCGTATCCTTGCTGAAAGCGGTGCGCTCCGTTGAAAACAAAGGCGTTTGGGATATAACCTCATGTTGTTGCGGAAACCCGCTTGCAGGCAATCCGGTCACGCCATCGTCCGTACGCGTCGCCTGCTGCCGCACATCGATGATTTTAAGCGATGGTTCGCTCAGTGTTACGGGCGGCAAAAAGGACGGAGATTCGCTTTTTTCTTCGATGGGGCCATAGCGAAGGCAGCGCGAGATACAGGCCTGCACGCATGCAGGCTCCTGCCCTATTGCGCGCAGCTTGGCGCAGGCGTCGCATTTTTGCGAAATGCCTTTCGTTTTACTGAATACCGGCGCGCCATACGGGCAATTCCAGGTGCATGCGCCGCAGCCGATACACAGCCCGGCGTTGTGCTGTACGGTTTCATCATCGGCGATGTACATCGCGCCGGTGGGACAGCCTTGCACACAAAGCGGCCTTTTGCAGTGGTTGCACGCGCCGGAATAAAAAACAGTCTTGCCCGCATACTCCACCCTATCCACCCGGCGAAAAAACTCGCCGCTATCCAGCCCATTTGCGTCTTTGCAGGCAACCTGACATGCCTTGCATCCGATGCACCTTCCGATATCGTGCAGAAATCCCAGTTTTGCCACGTGTATCTCCCTTTATAAGGCTGCCGTTATGTACATATTCGTTTTCCGTAACCCAACGCGGCGTGGGCAAGTCTCCCTTTCCGGCGTGCCCGGAAAGGGGGACCGCTGTGCCGCTGCGTATATTTGAATGTGTCTTCCCGCCGTCTTAAGCGCCGATGACCTCTGCGACCGGGGTATACTTCAGCCCGAAGCACGCTGCCACGTTTTCATACGTGCAAAGACCGTTGTACACATTGACGCCTGTCGCGATGCTCCTGCTTGCCTTGCATGCTTCTTCAAGGCCCATATCGGCAATTTTCAAACCATACAGCAGCGTCGCGTTGTTGAGCGCCAGCGTAGAAGTCCTTGGAACGGATCCCGGCATATTGGCGACGCAGTAGTTGACGACATCGTCAACCATAAACACCGGATCGTTGTGGTAGGTCGCGCGCGTCGTCTCGGAGCAGCCGCCCTGGTCTACCGCCACGTCGACGATGACAGCGCCCTTCTTCATGCCGGACAAATAACTGCGCTTGATCAGCTTGGGCGCCGCGCCGCCGGGTATCAGCACCGCGCCAATCACCAGATCAGCCTCCGCAAGAGATTCCTCAATGGCCGTCTGCGTGCTGTAAAGTGTGGTTATTTCTCCCCGGTATATATCGTCAAGGTATGCCAGACGCTCCAGGCTCAGATCCAGTACGGTCACGTGCGCACCCATTCCGACGGCGATCCGGCATGCGTTGGCACCCACCGTTCCTCCGCCCAGTATCGCGACCTTGCCGCGCGCAACACCCGGAACGCCGCCCAGCAGAACGCCTCTTCCGCCAAAAGGCTTCTCCAGGAACTTTGCGCCCTCCTGCACGCTTAGCCGGCCCGCGATTTCGCTCATCGGGCGCAGACAGGGCAGCCCGCCATTGGCATCCTGAATCGTCTCATACGCAACACCCTTTACCCCTGCCTTCAGCATCGCCGTAGTCAGTTCTTCCGAGGCCGCCAAATGCAGATATGTATACATGACCTGGCCCTTGCGCATCAGCGCGTATTCAGCGGGCAGCGGCTCTTTGACTTTCACAATCATGTCGCATTCATTAAATACATCCGCGGCGCCGCTCAGTATCTTTGCGCCAGCCGCTTCATATTCAGCGTCTTCAAAACCGGCCCCTTCGCCGGCTCCTTTTTCAACATACATAGCATGCCCATGAGCGCAATAGGCTTTCACCGCGTCGGGAGTCACCCCGACTCTGTATTCGTGCATTTTTATTTCCTTTACAGTACCAACCTTCATGACAAAAACCTCGCTTTTCTTTATTAAATTCAGGGTAATGCCCCGTTTTTTACGCAATAACAGCGACTTTATCAAGTGCCGCACCGTTTCACAGGTGCATGCCTTGCCGCGCGTATTTTCAAGTCCTTATTCAGATGCCGCCTTCCATTGTCAGCACACGATTTTACTTACGTACTCCGATGTGCATGCGGCTAAAATCGCGCCGTAATCCAGAGAAAAATCCATGGTATCCCCGACAGAGCAGGGTTTCTCCGCACGGGTGACATCCAGCAGCAAATGGTCGCTGGACGCGCCTATCAATTCGATCCCGCCGTCCAACGGAACGATATGGTCCCAGAGCACGTCCTGCCTGCCGCACGCGAGAATCGCGCGCCGGATACTCCCCTTGTCAGTAAACTGCGGCTTTGCTCCAAACGCGTTCAGGCCGATTTCGCCGTAAGGAACGGACGGCTTATCCTTCAGCTCGATAATCTCTGCTCTCAGCGTAAACACATCCGCGTACAGACCTTCAACTTTCTGCTGAAACGATGTCTCATACCCTCGTAAAATCACCTCTCCAAGGCGCAGATGATTGATGCCCGCCGGCATCTTTTTCTCCCGTATCAGGTATATGGAACCCGAATTACCGCCTGAGATAATCGGAAGCTGCAATCCGCAAGCCGTCTCTATGGTTTTCGCGATGGATACCAGCTGCGAAAGCTTGCCCACGGTCGGCAATACGCCCCCGTAACAGTTAAAGTTGCTCCCCACGCCCATCAGCCGCACGCCCGGCAACCGCGTTGCCATTTGCGCAAACGCCATCGCATCCTCCGGAAGTATACCCTCCCGCAAGTCTCCCATCTCTATCATCATCACGATCCCGTGCGTCACATGATGCTTTTGCGCCGCCGCCGAAAGCGCCTCAACGGTCTTCATTTCAGTATTGCAGCTGATATCCGAAAACCGCACCACCTCTTCCGCTTCGGAGATCATGGGCATGCGCAGCAGCATTTTCCGTCCCGCGGCGAAGGGTATCCTTTTCAGGTTCTGCAGTCTGGAATCCGCAAAGTCTTGAACGCCCGCGTCGGCAAAGACCTTCACAATCTCCGGGTGGGCGCAGAACACCTTTGTCACCGCGCTGACTTCAATTCCCGCTTCCCGGCACAGGCTTGTGATGACCTTTATATTATTGTAGAGTTTTCCCCTGTTTATCATCAAAGCGGGGTATTGCATAGCCACTCCTTTACGTCAGGCTGGCCCACTCATTACGAAGCCACGCCGATGCCGAGGCTTTTCTTTAACAGTGCGACTGCCGCATCCTTATACCGGAGTGACAGCACACCCAGCGACGCCATGATATACTGCCGGTCAATAAGGATTTCGGCCGACGGCTTTGGAAAGAGGGCCCGGCTGTCCCGCACGCCGCATGCCTGCTTCAATATCTGTAAGCCTTCGGGCAGCCGCGTCAGTGCGCCGCCGGTGCCGATGATGGTTTTTACCGCCGTCAAATCCTTTCCCTCCGCGATGGTAATCTTGCCTGTCGGGCCGTACAGATCCTTTAACGTGCCGGCATGCCGCTCCAGCGCGGTCTTCACACACGCAAGCGTCATGCGCTCCACGAACCGGACTTCCAGCGGGCTTTCGGGAATAGGCTTTGCCTCGCGCATCAGCCTCTCCGCGTCCGGAAACTCCCTTTGCAGAGACTCCATCCCTATCTTCTCCGCTACGTGTGCAATGTTCACGTAGACGCCGAGATCACCCTCTACGGTTCGCTTCGCAACCGGCTCCGGGCTCGACATAATACTGCTGATGCTGCCCGAGCCTTCGGTGACCGAGTGCACATCCGTGGTAGCTCCCCCGACATCGAATACCACCAAATCCCCGATGGCTTCATAAAGCAGCTTTGCGCTCAGCATCACCGCACCGGGGGTCGGAATAACCGGGCCGTCCACCAGCGTTCTCATCTTTTCCATACCCGGCGCGTGTACGATATGTTCCTCGAATGCGTTGTGTATGATCTTCCTCGCAGGCTCCACGTTAAGCATGTCCACACCCGGATATACGTTATCCGTAATATAGACCCTGACGCCCAGTTCCGAAGCCAAAAGCGCTATTTCCTCACGGTTCTGGATGTTGCCCGCATAGATCATGGGGATGCCGCCGCATTCTTTCGCCAGCAGTTCAAAGTTGAAAAGTGCCGTATCCCGCTCGCCGTAATCCACCCCGCCCGCGACCAGAATGATGTTGGGCCGGAGGGATCTGACCTGGGCCAGATCCGTTCTCTTCAGCTTTCCCGCGGTGACCAATTTGATGATGGCCCCGGCTCCCAGCGCCGCTTCTCTGGCCGCACGAACTGTCATGTCATATACGAGGCCATGCACGCTCATGCGCAGACCGCCCGCGGCGGAGCTTGTCGCAAGCATTTCATCCCACGTGAAATCCGCGATGCCAAGGTTTCGTTTCAGATCCTCGGCTGCCCTTTCCAGACCGATAATCACATCGCCTTCATGAACCGTCGTCCATGACTTGCCCTGCCCGATGAAACGCGGCTCACCCGTCCGTATTCCGTCAAACGCGTTGACGACGGTGGTTGTGCTCCCGATTTCAGCGACCAGCACATCAATCTTCATGCAGCGTCCTTCTTTGTTTTACCAGAAAACTAGCGACGTCAATCCCTTTCGTGCCTCTGCCGAATCCCCCGTCCATGCCCGCGCTGCGCGCTATCTCCTGTGTCACCTGCGTACCGCCGCAAAGCAGCATCACCCGGTCCCGGATACCCTTTTCGATACAAAGCTCGTGGATCTTACGCATATTCTTGATGTGGACTTCGTCATGCGTGATGATGGTGGAGGCCAGAACCGCATCTGCGTTCGCTTCTATCGCCGCGTCCACCAGCTTGTCTACCGGGCAGGATGTGCCAAGATACAGATATTTAATGCCGTACTTTTCTATTCCGCCGTGTTTGATATCCAGTATCTCTTTCAGTCCAACGGAATGCTCATCCTGTCCCACCGTGGCTGCAACCACAAACAGCGGTTTTAACGCGATATCGTCGCGCACCTCCTGTTCGGACAGCACCTCGGCCTTTTCGGGAATTACGAGAGTGTTGATGTCAATATCGAAGCAGACCTTCCCCTTGATTTCCAGCAAAGAACCTTCCGACGGATGCAGGGCTTGCTTATGTATGACCGTAACATCCTCCAGCCCCATCTTTTCGCCGAATTTGATGGCCGCAAACTCCGCCGTGCGTTCATCGGTCGGCAGAAACAGCGTCACCACTACGATACCGTCTGCGCGCCATTCTACCTCGGGTTTGAGTAAGGGTGTGCCGAAATATTTGTCTGCCTCTTTCAGACGGGTTGACACGTTGTCGTCTTCGTCCAGCTCATCCACGTAGACGATTTTTGTGCGGTCTTCAAAGCTGTCGCCTCCGATGGCCTCCGAGGCGCTCTTGAAACGGGCGGGAATATGGTTATATCCGTAATGCACCGATACCGGAGCGAAGTAGTCGGCATCTCGCTTAAATATCATGCCTACGCCGACGCCGTCGTCCATTTTGCGCGCAATGCCGTCGCCGTTCCGCTCGGGATAAAACCCGCTGTCCACAAAGAACCCCTGCTCTACCGCGTTGAAATACCCTCCGGCGGAGAGTATCTCCTCCATGAACAGTACCGCCCTCTCCTTCAGCTCACGCACGTCGCTGCCCAGCACGCCATCCCGGTCTACTTTGACCATTTCCCGCAGGCCGTCCAGACCGTTCAGCACCTGCTTGGCGGTATCGACCGCGGCGATGTTGTTATAATGCCACGGAACATTCCGCCCTTCGTCCGGCGTAATGGTAGACTGAATGTCCGCGCTCGTCAGCCGCGAAATCACCATGTTCAGCGCGTGCGTAACGGACGCCTCCCGCGTATCGGACTCCATATACTTCGTGTTCTGCTGTGCGCGTATCTTGTATTCCTTAAACAGATCCCGCAGCGCAACCGCATAGGGCAAATCCAGCCGCATGCACGGCGCGGGCGGCGCGGTGGGCGGCACAGAGGACAGCGCGATGTTCTCCGGTTTAATGCCGATTCTCCGGGAGAATATGCTGTTGATCGCGTGCTGCACCATGAGCTCGGGGCGCACCTTCCACGCCTTCATGGCGGTCGCGTTGGCGTTGTGCGCGCCGTCTATCTGCAGCATGTCCGCCCATGCGATGATTTTTTTGACCTCACACGCATCCACAAAGCTGCGGATCATGTTGATATTGCGGTAAAGCACGTTATACTGCGGGTCCTGGTGAACTCCGTTTAC
Organism: Bacillota bacterium; assembly: GCA_023460085.1. Lineage (GTDB taxonomy): Bacteria > Bacillota > Clostridia > Christensenellales > SZUA-584 > JAEWCC01. Next base: position 172,394 of record JAEWRI010000046.1, read on the forward strand.
GCCCTCCTCCGCAAACATCACGGCGATATCCGGCCCCGCGACCCCTGATATATAGGAATGGAAGTTGATGCGCCTTCCGACTTCCTCCTCGATATAATCGAGCGCCTTGCGGGTTGCGCGCACCTGCTTGCGCGTGACCGGTATGCCGCCGATTCCCTGGGGCGTTCCTTCTATCAGGGAGTCGATATGCGACTGACCCGCGGTACGAATCACCATGATGTGATCCGCGCCGTTCCACGCCGCCATACGCATCCGGCGGATGTCGTCTTCGAACCGGCCGGAGGCGATTTCCGTGGTGATCACGCAGTCCGGCTGCGGGTCGATATAATCAAAGCCCCGGCTTCCCGGCAACGGGATGCTGTTCTTCAGCGGCTCGGATGTCTCATGATACTCAAAGTCGCCGATGGTTCTCTTTTCATCCTTGCCGTCCCGCCAATGCCATCCGCGATTCTTGGGTGTGTAGTGCTCAAGATCCTTCAGGATTTCTTTTACGTCAATCTTCTGCTCCGGATCAAGCTTCATTGCTGCGCCTCCTTCCCTTCAAACATCTTTTGAACGGTCTCCCATTCCGTGTCGGCAGCCAGCGCAAGGCCCGCTTCGCGTATGGTAATACCCTTTTCTTCCGCAAGACGCCACACGATATGACCGCATCCCTTCCCCATCAGAGACCGTTTCATCGCGCCCTCCACAATGGGCTTCACCTCCAGGCTGGAAAACCCCATGCGCAGCAGCACGCTGCGTTCAATAGCGGGCGTCGTATACTGATAGCCTAGCTCCAGCAACGGCTCCACTATCTTATCCGCCAGCTCCCAGAATCGATCATACAACTGCTGATCTGTAAGGTCTTTCAAATGCGCCCCGCGCACCTCGTACTCATCGCTTCTCTTCACAACAAACCGCCCCCTTATCAAAACTCCGGGCGCTTCTCTACGAAGCGCTTACTTCGAGATCCTTCAAACACTGCCGTACAAACGCTGCGTCGGTCTGCGTGTCTTCCGCCAAAAACTGAATGTCCTCCGGCGTGATAGTACCCGCGGGGTTTTTCTGGACACAATTCTTGATATACGCCTTGCGCAGCTTCAGCATATCGTAATCGCGCGCCTTGATGAGCGACGGATCTTCCGGCAGAATGATGCTGGCTCCCGGCTGTTCCTCGTCAGGATTCCCGAATCTTATGTCAATGCCGTTTTGCTTTGCGAACGTCAGCTGCGGCATGGGGTGCTTGCCGGCGCCCGTATACTCCGTTTCCTGCACGACGATCATGCGGTCTTCATCCAGCTCCTGTGCCAGCGCGAACGCGGCGGTCAGCGACGTATTGCCCGCCGGGCCTCTTTCGATGCCCTCCAGCGCCGCCAGCGCTTCCGTAATGTAAAAGACCTCGCCCTGCTTCAGCAGCACATATCGATCCATGTAGCGCAGCGGCCTTGCGGCGTTGCGCGGCACATCGGCGCGATCGGGCCACGACGCGAACGGAATTCCGAAGCCGGTATGCCCTGTCGTAAAGGATTTTCGATTGAAATCCCCGTCCGACGCCATATGCAGCCCCGAAAGGTCTACGCTGGCCCCTACCACCGCCACGCTGTCCGCGCCCGCCTTGCGCAGGCCTCGCGCGGTTCCCGTGATGTTTCCGCCGCCGGCATGGGTGACCACGACGGCATCCGGCAGACGGCCGTGTGCCTCTCTGAACTGTCCGGCGATCTCGTATCCCAGCGTCTCCACGCCCGCGATGCCAAACGGCGTATACAGCGAGGCGTTAAAATAGCCCGTTTCCTCCAGCAGACGGAGGAAGGTATAGAAAAGTTCGGGCCCGACGGTAAGCTGTACGACCTCCGCGCCCAGCGCTTCGCACGCTCTTTGTTTTTCCAGTATCTCTGGCTGCCCGACTTTGCGGCTGTCATAGCATTCCTGAACGACGATGCACTTCAGCCCCTGCATGGCAGCCTGCGACGCGACCGCAGCGCCGTAGTTTCCGCTCGTCGCGGCAATTACGCCCTTGTACCCGTGCTTCTTCGCATGATACACCGAGACCGCGGCGCGCCTCGCCTTGAAACTGCCCGAAGGGTTGCACGCTTCATCCTTGATGAATATCCTTGCGCCCTTGCCCTTCCCGGCGTATTTACGGCACAGGGCTGTGAGGTTCTTAAGCTCGATGATTGGCGTATTGCCCACATGGACACTGCGCTGTATCTCCGTAATTTCCTGCAGCGAATAGCCGCAATTCTCCATCATTCTCTCATAGTCAAAGGCAATAGACCCGGATTCAAAGATAGAATAATCGATCCCCACCGACTTTTTCATGATTTCGTTTTTACGGGACATCACGCCTTCATAAGACATATCTGTACTCATACCGTTCCTCCCCCTTTACCCAAAAGCTGAACCTCATCCCGGGAAACCGTTAAAACAGCAGCTGCTTCACCTGATCCCGAACCTTCGCAAGCTCCGGCACGTATTCTCCATACGTATGCGTATAGGAGGGATTCACCGCGGTCAATACGCCCTTTACTTTCCGTGAAGTGACCGTCTCGATTTCAACAATATCGCCTATGTTCGCAGACGCCAGCGCATGCCCTTTCACCCACAGAATCAGGGGCGTCTTCTTTGTGTCGTCCGGCACCTGCGGCGCTCTTTCCTCTGGACGCATCACAACGTCTCTTACCTCTACCCAGTCTCCTTTTTTTACATCCATATCAATTCACTCCTTACACGATGGCGGCAGCAGAGCCTATGCTCATAGCGCTTTTTGGAAGGGATACACCGCGCGTTGTAAAGCCGCGATGCCCCAGCCGGACAGCCAAGGCATCGCCGATTACGCGGAGATCTTTTACAGGGAGACTTTGATGAACTCTCTGAAATCGCCCATGATGGCGCGCGGCACGGGAAGATCCAGCATCGTCTTCAGGCCCGGATCCGCATTGATGACCTGGGGTATCATATTTACGGCCATGGCGATTGTCCCGATTCCGCCCGGAATTTCCGGGTTGATCTGCAGGTTGATGTCCGGATAGCCCTTGATCTGAATGAAATCACCCGTTGATGTATTCTCGGTCTGCGGCTTAATCTGCTGCGGATGATCCATCTCGATAAACAGTTTATCGTCGGAATACCCAAAGCCGCGCTGACGGACGCCCGCAAGGTTGCCCGGCTCCACCGTGGCATACTCCGTTTCGCGATGCGTATTGGATATGATGGGCTCCTTCGTCTGGTCCACCCTGTCCAGCTTGACACCCATACCATCCGCGATCATCGTGATGGATTCGGGGAAGCCGACATGACCCGCGAGCGTACCTTCGGCCATACGGCTCTCGAACTCGTCCGGCGTTATGCCCACACCTTGCTCGCGCATGACCGCGCGCCCGAACGGCGACAGGTCGTTCACTCTCTTCGCGAAGATGGACTCGACATTCTCGCAGGTTCCCGTCAAGGCCAGTATCAAATAGTCCAGCACAAACCCGGGGTTGATGCCGGTACCCAGCACAGAGACGCCGTTTTCCTTCGCAATTTTGTCCAGCTCTTTGGCAAGCTCGGGGCTCTGTGCTTGCGCATACGCAAGCTCCTCCGCGATGGAAACCACGTTCAGTTTCTGCTCCAGACAATATTTGATCCGGTCAAACGCGTTTTTCACGAAGGAATCCGTTGTGAGAAGCACCACGTCGCAGGAGTTCTTTGTAATCACTTCCGTAACTTCCTTATGGATGGTAACCGACGGACGTTCCCCCTGCTCTGCGCCCAAATATTCAAACATATCCTTACCGGCACGGGCAGCATTCCTGTCGCAAACACCGACGATATCGATACCTTTCTTCGTAAGCAGCATTCTGGCCATGCCACTGCCCATTGCGCCGAATCCCCATATGATCACCTTAACGTTCCTCATACTGTTCCTCCTCATTCTTCATATATCCAATGCGATAAGATTTCGGGCACCCTATGCATTCAGATTAAATAGTTTTCAGCCCCGATGATTTCTTGGTTTTTAAAGTAGTACCGGGGCACCCTTTTAGCCACCATGCACAGCACCTCGTAACTGATGGTCCCCAGCTGCCGTGCGACATCGTCTGCCGTTATGCGGCTGCCGCCCTGCGCGCCAAACAGCACCACCTCATCCCCGACCGAGACATTGCCGGGCAGCTCCGTAATGTCCGCCATGCACTGATCCATGCATATCCGTCCAATCACGGGAGCACAACGGCCTCCGATGAGTACCGCGGCCTTGCCCGACAGCATCCGGCTGAAGCCGTCCGCATACCCCACCGGCAGCGTGGCAATCCTGCTTTTCCTCGCGGTTCGGAAAGTTCTTCCGTAGCTGACGCATACATCCCCGTCTGCATCGTTCACCCGTATTACCTCGGTCTTCAGCGCCATGACCGGCCGGAGCGATATCCTGCCTGCCAAATCGCCGTCTTCACCCGACGGAGAATACCCGTAGAGCGATATCCCGGGGCGGATCATATCCAAATGCATTTCACCATAATGAATGGCGGCAGCGCTGTTGCAGACGTGCTTATGCGGAATTTCTATCCCCATCCGTCCGCATTGCTGCGCAACGTGCATGAACCGTTCGAACTGCATCCGCGTATAGCCCGTATCCGGTTCGTCCGCCGAAGCGAAATGTGTGAAAGCCCCGTCAATCGCCAGCCCCCGCATTGACGAAATCGCGCCAATGCTTTTCGCGGCGGTATTCCAGCTGAAACCCACGCGTGTCATACCGGTGTCTATCTTGATATGTACCTTTGCCGTCTTTCCTCTTTTCAGTGCCGTTTCGGAAAGCGCAAGCGCCGTATCCTCCTGGTATACCGTGGACAGGATATCGTACCGTACAATTTCTTCGTGCCTGTCAGGCGTCACATAGCTGAGCACCAGTATGGGAGCCGTGATATCCGCCGCCCTAAGCTCAATCGCTTCATCCAGCGTCGCGACAGCCAGGTAATCCGCGCCTGCCTCCACCAGCGTCCGCGCGGTGGTGACCGCTCCGTGCCCGTATGCGTTCGCTTTTACGACCGCCATGATTTTAACCCGTTCTGCACGCCCTGTGGTTTTGGTTATCCTGACAAATTCATTGAAGTTGTGTACAAGGCTATCGAGGTCTACTTCGGCCCAGGTTCTGTTCAGCTTGTACTTCATTCGTCTGCCTTCCTTCAGGCCTGCCGCACCAACTGCCGTATTCCGCCGCGTGGTTTTCAGGCGCAATTCCATTCAAAAAGCGATAAAGAATGGGACATTGTAATGGAAATCTCAATAAGACAAGGACTTAACATGATCATACCCCAATCACAATAAGCCCTCCTGACTGTTCTAATACTATCATATTGCCCCTGTGAAATCGTTAGTCGCGGATTAAAACAACGGTCTGTGTATTTGTTTAAAAAACCAAAATAGCATGCTGATTATCGGTATGTTTTCCGGCGGCTTCCGGTTGCGCAAATGCCCCCAGCTCCATATAAAAGAATGGAGTACCGCTTTGAACCCAAAGCTGGGCCAACAACTGAAAGTGGCCCCGGCAGTCATCCGGAACCACTTTGGTGCTTATACTTCCAGCAGCCCCTAAAATCACGGGCTGCTTCGGTTTTTAGCCGGGGGAGAGCTTTTCTGGCGCTGATATTGCGACATTTTCCTCTGGGACTACAGCGTCTCCACGATGGAGGATACGCCCATTCCGCCGCCCACGCAAAGCGTTGCGAGACCGCGCTTGCCGCCGCGGTTTTTCAGCGCGTACAGCAGCGTAACGAGTATGCGGCAGCCCGAAGCGCCAATGGGATGCCCCAGAGCAATCGCGCCTCCGTTCACATTCACCCTGGCCATGTCCCAGCCCAGCTCTCTGCCGACCGCTATGCTTTGAGCGGCAAAAGCTTCGTTTGCCTCGATAAGGTCTATATCGGCAATGGACAGCGCCGCTTTTTCCAGCGCCTTTCTGGTGGCAGATACCGGACCGATGCCCATCACCGCAGGATCCACGCCCGCCGAAGCGCCTGCCACAAACCTCGCCAACGGCTTTATGCCCAGCGCCCTGGCTTTCTCCGCGCTCATCACCACGATGGCAGCTGCTCCGTCGTTAATCCCCGAAGCGTTTGCCGCCGTCACGGTGCCGTCCGGCTTGAACGCAGGCTTCAATTTGGAGAGCCCTTCCACCGTCACGCCCTGACGCGGAAATTCGTCCGAATTAAAATCAATAGTTTCTTTCCTATTCTTAATTGGGACAGAAACGATTTCCGCCGCAAATCTGCCCTCATTTTGCGCCGTTTCACATTTCTGCTGGCTCGCAGCCGCAAACGCATCCTGCATCTCCCGCGTGATGCCGTATTTTTCAGCGATATTCTCCGCCGTAATGCCCATGTGATAGTTATGGAACGCATCCCACAGGCCGTCGTTTACCATGGTATCCACGACGGCACCGTTGTTCATGCGATAGCCGAAGCGCGCATTCGGCAGCGCGTAAGCTGCCGCGCTCATATTCTCCATACCGCCTGCAATCACCACTTCCGCATCGCCCGCCGCTATCAGCGCCGCGGCCATGTTCACCGCCTTCAGGCCGGAGCCGCACACGTTGTTGATCGTAAGCGCGGGCACCTCTGTGGAAAGCCCGGCCTTCACTGCCGCCTGCCGCGCCACGTTCTGTCCGAGCGCCGCCTGAAGAACGCAGCCCATCAGCACTTCGTCCACATCGCCCGCCGCTATCCCCGCGCGGGATATCGCTTCCCGGATCACGACAGCGCCCAGATCGGCCGCGGGGATGTCCGCAAGCGCTCCGCCGAATTTTCCGATAGCCGTGCGGCAGGCCCCTGCCAGTACAACTTCCCGGCTCATACTCACGCCTCCATTTCCATGACCGTCAGGTCTTCCGAAATAAGCAGCTCCGCGCCCGTTGCCGCCTGCACCTGCTCCACGGTATATCCCGGCGCAATCTCAGTCAGCACAAGCCCTTGGTCCTTTACTTCCATCACACCCATCTCCGTGACGATCATATCCACCACGTTGACCGCCGTCAGCGGGAAGGTGCATTCCTTCAATATCTTGTGGTTTCCCTTGGCCGTATGCTCCATCGCGATGATCACCCTCTTCGCGCCCACCACAAGATCCATCGCACCGCCCATGCCGGAAAGCATCTTTCCCGGTACCATCCAGCTTGCGAGGCTGCCGCGCTCATCCACCTGCAACGCGCCCAGCACGGTCAGATCCACATGCCCTCCACGGATAATGCCGAACGACGTGGCGCTGTCGAAGAACGACGCGCCGGGTACCACGGTGATGGGAAAGCCGCCCGCGTTGGTAACGCTGCGATCCTCCTGGCCCGGCTCCGGAGTGGGGCCGGAACCCAGCACACCGTTTTCTGACTGGAATATGACCTCGATGCCCTCGGGCAGGTGGTTGGCCACCAGCGTCGGGATGCCGATGCCCAGATTGACCACCGCGCCGTGCCTGAGTTCCTTTGCCACACGCTTTGCGATTACGCTCTTATTGTCCATTTCACACCTCCGAAGGGACTACGGCGTCGACGAAAATGCCCGGTACGGTAACCATCTCCGGGTCAATCTCACCCACCTCTACGATCTTCTCCGCTTCCGCAATCACGTGATCCGCTGCGCGCGCCATAATGGCACCAAAGTTCTTCGCGGTGCCCTTCATGAAGCAATTGCCGGATTTGTCCGCAACGGCAGCCTTGATCAGCGCCACATTGCCGCGCATGCCCATCTCCAGCAGATACTCCACGCCGTCAAAGGTGCGCTTTTCCTTGCCTTCCTCCACGACGGTCCCCACGCCCACCGGCGTATAAAATGCCTTGATGCCCGCGCCGCCCGCGCGCAGCTTTTCGGCCAGCGTCCCCTGCGGCCACAGTGTGACGCTCGCCGGGTCATTGAACATCATCTTGCCCGTCATGGGGTTCGCGCCCACATAAGAACCATGCACTTTCTTAACCCGGCCCGCGGCCTGCATCTTGTACATATTGCTCTCTGCCGTTCCCAAATCGTTCGAGACGACGGTCAGATCCTTCGCTCCGCTCTCTTCAAACAGCTTCCCAATCAGCGTTTCCGGGCTGCCTGCCCATAAAAATCCGCCCACAAGTAAGGTATCGCCGTCGCGTATGGCTTTGATTGCTTCGGCGGCAGTGGTAACTTTATTCATAGTCGGGGTCTCCCTTTTTTGTTTTATGGTTGAAATTCCAATGTTTATTTTATCGGCTTACAGTGGGCGCATTCTTCCGGAACCTGAATTTCGGTCAGGCGCGCGAGCCCCTGCATTTGCCTCAGAACGATGCCCTGCATACACCTTGGCAGGTGATCCTGATGCCCCCGATGGATGATGACGCACTCTTTGCACTTGCCGTGCCAGCGGCAGGGGATCGTACAGGAACAATGATCCTTCACCTGCATCGCGTTCTCTACGAACTCTTTTTCCATCTGTTTCGCTTTGTCTATTTCGCCTTTTTCAAAAAGTGCTATCGTTTTTTTATATTCTGGATTATCGTCGATTACGAAGCCCATTCGGATTACCGCCCTTCAGATATTGTGTTCCGTCCCGTTCGCTTATGTTCACATCAGCAGATGAAGCACGAACTCTCCCGCTTTAACCAGCTGATCGATTTCGATGTACTCCTCGGTGCTGTGTACCTTGGCCATTCCGGTGCCTACGTTGACCGCGTTAACTCCGTTGCCGTACAGCCACGCAGCGTCACAGGGGCCGTAAGAAAGCCGGACATCCGGCGCAATGCCCATCTGCTCCAGCACCGCCGTTACCTCGGTCATCAGCGGCGAGTCCTCGCTTACATCGCACGCGCCCACCGTCTGGAATCCGGACGCTTCAAAGGACGCGCCGTACCGTTCGCACGCAATCCGTATCTTCTCTTTCGCGGCGTCGATATGCGCGTACATACGCTTTTCGTTAAAGCTGCGGAACTCCATATCAAATGAAGCCTTCTCCGCCACCACGTTGGTGCGCCCGGGTGAAATAAAGTTGCTGATGTTCATTACGCTGATATCGTCGACGCGGCCCACCTCTATGCTCGCTACGGCATCCGCCGCCGCCTTCAGCGCGTGGATGCCCAGCTCCGGCGATACGCCCGCGTGCGCTGCCTTTCCCGTAATGTTCACGGAAAGGAAGTAAAAGGCGGGCGTTCGGTTGATAATCATTCCCACATCTCCGGCGTCCAGCACCAGCCCCTGCCTGCTCTTGATTTTGGAATAGTCCGCAAACTTCGCACCAAGCATGCCTATCTCCTCACATACCGTGAAGAGCAGCTCCACGGTACGTTTCGGCGCCCTGCCCTGCTCCTTCAGCAGGCTTACCGCCTCCAATATTGCCGCCATCGCGGATTTGTCGTCGGCGCCGAGTATCGTATCTCCCGCCGACCGGATGACGTTCCCGTCAATCACGGGGTTGACGCCTTCGCCCGGCGGCACCGTATCCATATGGGCGCACAGCAGCAGCGGTTCAGCGTCCCCGCCTTCCATGCGCGCATAAATGTTCCACCCGTTGGAACCGCACTTCTCCCCCACCTCGTCGCGTTCTACGTGGAATCCGAGCCCGCGGAGCTCCTCCTCCATCAGCAGGCACATCTCCCGCTCGTTTTTCGATTCGCTGCCGCACCGCACATACCGCATAAAGCGCTGCACGATGCTGTCGGCATTGATCATGGCCATATCCTTCTCCAAATCTGTTTTTTGTTTTGTCTGAAGCCCGGGAGAACGGCTAAAGCGCTATCACCGTTTTAAACAACTCCACGGCATTTTCCATGATGGAATCGGTGAAATCATAGTACGCGGTATGAAACGAGGGGATCCCTTCTCCGGCTCCGATAAACAACAGCGCGCCGCGCGTCAGTTTCTGATAGTGGCCGAAGTCCTCCGAACCGCGAAATACCTCCGGCAGCGTCATCACCGGGTAGCCCAGCGCTTGGGCGGCGGCGAACGCCTTGTCTACGCAGCCCGCATCGTTGACGGTTTCCGGAAAAACATCCTCGAACGAAAACGTGCAGCCCAGCCCATACTTCTCCGCCTGCTCCCGGCTCCGCTTTTCCAGCTCTGCCTGAAGCGCGTCAATCTCGCGCTCATGCTCGCCGCGCAGCGTCAGCAGCAGCCTGCCGCGGCTGGCCGCGGTGCCGAAAGCACGCTCGCCCGCCGCGAGCTGTATCACCGTGCACAGCACGATACCCGTGTAGCGCTCCGGCGCACTCAGCGCGGGAATGGCGCACACCACGTCTGCCAGCGCAAAAACCGGGTTTTTCCCCAGCTCCGGCTGGCTCGCGTGCGTCGGTGTGCCAATCATTTCGATGATCATGCCGCGCGACGCGCAGTTGCTCACGCCGCGGCGCGCCAAGACCGTCCCCTCCGGCAGCCCCGGAAGGTTGTGGAACGCGTAGATTTCGTCAATTGCGTTTTCTGTAATGAATCCGCGCGCTTCATACGCGCCATCGCCGGTCTCCTCCGCGTGCTGAAACAGCAGGAAAACGTTCTTGTCGGGCTTCAGTCTGCCCAGTTCCAGCCCCAATCCGCACAGCGCGGCCGCGTGTCCGTCATGGCCGCACTTGTGGCTGACACCCGGGAACTTCGACTTATACGGCAAATCACACAGCTCTTCGATGGGCAGTGCGTCAAAATCGGCGCGGAAGGCAATATTGGCCTTGCCCTCCCCTGCACGGTATGCGGCCCAAAACCATTTTCCCTCGTCGTGCAGCTCCAGCTCCGTATGTTCCTTAAGGAATGCCATCAGCCTTCCCTTCGTCCACGTCTCGTGGTTGGAAAGCTCGGGATGGCTGTGCAGCTCATGCCTCAGCACTTCAATCATTTCAAAGTTTTGTTTGTCCAATCGGTTCACCCCGTTTTAATATGGTTTTCGCACTTCAGGACTGCGGACGGTATTTGACCGAAGCCGTGAACGAGTGCAGCCGCCTGCCCAGTATCTTCTCCATATCCATGCCCAGCCGACAGAGCGCGGCGTTGTCGATGCCGGTGCGGATACCCATGCCGTTTGTCATTGCCACGAAATCCTCACTGCTCACGAGTCCCGTCCGCCGGGAGTCGAAGTAGTAGTCGCCCGTTCCCTTGACCGGCACGCCGTCCACAAAGTTGGCCACCTGACCGCCGATGCCGCCCACGGCGCAGTCGAACACCGCGACGCCTGCCATCATTGCGGCATAGTAGCAGGCCATGCCCGCTCCCCGGATATCGTGGATATGCAGCGAGTGCTTTGCGGGATCCGGGTACCGTTCGAGCACCACGGAGAAGTAGTTCATAATGTCGCGCGGCGTGGCGATCCCGTCCGTATCGGAATGCTCGATCTCGTCAAAGCCGATGCCAAACATCCTGTCGGCGAACTCATAGGCGCGCTCTATGGGCACCTCGCCCTGCACGGGACACCCGAATATCGTGCCGATGTTGCCGACCACGCGCTTCACACCCGCGTCATGGAGCATCGCCACGGTTTTCTCCGCTTCCGCGAACAGCTCCTCGTGCGTCCTGTTCATGTTCTTTCTGGCGTAGGCTTCGCTCGTGGCGATCTGCCCCGTGAGTACGCGGCCTATCGGCGCGCCCTCCTGAAGCTTTTTCACCGTGCGCTCCACCGCTTTCATGTTCAGCGCCAGCACGGTATATTCCACATCGTCTCTCCGGGGAAGCTCCAGCACCAGATGATCGATATCCTTGAACTGAGGCACATACTTTACATGGCTGAACGAACCCACCTCGATGCGGCGAAACCCCGCGTCTATCAGCTTGTTCGCGATATACAGTTTCGCTTCAAGCGGAACGAAATGTTCCTCGTTCTGCAAACCATCGCGCAGCGCCGTATCGATAATGTCGATGCGTTCGGGAAGCTTGTATTCCATAGCCTGACTCCTTTGCCTTAAGGCAGTTCTCTCAGCCGAGAATCTCCACGGTTCCCGCCTGCGGATTCACGCGAAGCCGGTCTCCGGTTTTAACAGCTTTGGTGATGTCGCAGTCGAAAGCGTCCATCATGGGCAAATCGCGGTCGTAGAATTTCTTCGCGAGCACGCCGCCCGTCACGGTGATGATCTCGCTCGCGTTGAACAGTATCGCCTTGGGCGCGCACCCGGTGCGCGCGAGCTCCAGAATGATCGCCGCGCCCACGGTGGATCCCCGGCCTTCGGGGTAGACCAGTATCTTATCCTTGATGTTTTTTTCGTAGAGGTCATGCCACCGGTCAATCACCACGCCGGTGCCGGGGTTGACACCGCCGAAGAAGCCAAAGGGCATGGCCGAAACCAGCGCTTCTCCTTCGACAACCGCACCCTCTACCACCGTACGTCCCTTGCAGATGCTCATGTCCGCGCTCCTTTCCGGCATACGTGCCCGGCAACCGCCGTTTCCACGCAGTCCCCGACGCTGCCGAACACCATTTCCGTGCCGCACTCCATCGGGCCGTAATGAACACATTTGCCCGAGTCGGTCATCATCACCTGGAAGCCCCATTCGCGTATCGGCGATATGATCATGCAGGTCTCCGCGCGGAAGGTGATTCCCGCGTCCTCCAGTTCCTTGCGCAGCCCCATCTTTTCCGCCATCGCGATGGCGTACGAGTTCGCGTAAATCCACATGGCCACGCTCGGATGAACCTTGCGCCCATCCAGCAGGCGATGCACCTTCTCTATCTCATTGATCGTATAGTGCGGACACCCCAGCGCAACCACATCCACGCGGTCGCCCTTGTGGGTATTCATTTTATTGCGCACCGTCAGCAGCTCGGTTTCCCCGACGCAAATCGTTTCAGCCGGTTCTCTGCCGCCGAAAGCGTCCTCCAGCGTGCGCGCCTCCGGCGTTACCCCCACGATATGCAGCAGTGCCACAGAACCCGTGGCCGCGGCGGCGGCGCAAAGCGATTTCAGATTCTCGGTTACCGGGGCCCCCTGCATCCCGTTGATCACGCCGATGCGGCTGCCCAGAAGCCTTCCGATATAGAATCCCAAAGCAGGATATTCCCAATCATTGAGCGGCCTGTCCACGTTGAGGTCGATCAAAACTTCTCCGCGGCGGTTCTCATCCAGATGCAGCCCCACTTCGGGCGCGCGCCCGAGGATGCCGCAGCAGATGTCCACGATAGCGGACTGACGGTTCGTGCGCGCTCCCAGTACGGTGTTGGCAAACGCCACCGCGCTCGACTCGGACCACGCGACGTTGTCGCCGAACCTTGGCAAGTTGAAGCCGTAGTACGGCGTGCAGGTCCATACCGGGATGACGCCCATGCGCATCACCGCTTTTTCCAGGCGCTGCTGCATCACCGCGTACTGCTCCGGCGTTTTGGCCCCGCGCCAGTCCTCGGCGTCCATGCCATACGGGTCTATCGTGGTAGGCACGGAGAACTTTGCGCCCATGTCGGCGATCTTTTCCGCCGCGATGACGCCCGCGTCAAACGCGCTCTTGTAGGCATGAAGCACCAGATGTACGCTGCTGATGGGAATGAGCCGTTTGGCGCCGGAGCCCTCCGCCACCTTGACGACGATTTCCATCGCGAACTGTGCGGCCAGACCTTGTTTTCCTTCCAGAATCGCCTGTTCCTCGGCTGAAAGCTTCAAAGACACAGCCCTTCCTCCCTCCACTTACGGTGCGTCAGCACGAAGCACCGAATTTCTTAATCAATTCCTGCGCGTACTCCACGTTGACGGTCTTGTCGGCGATCATCTGCGCCACCACCTTATCCAGCAGCGCGCCCGCCGCGCCCGCCGCGATTGCGACGTTGCTCGCGTGCAGGGACATGTGACCCCGCTGTATGCCTTCCGTAGACAACGCCTTCACGGCGGCCAGGTTTTGCGCCAGTCCCACCGAGGCGATGATCTCCGCCAGTTCCGACGCGGAGGTAACGCCCATGAGCTTCAGCGACGCGCGCGCCGCCGGATGTACTTTTGTCGCCCCGCCGACGAGGCCGACAGCCATCGGCATCTCGATCGTGCCGCACAGGTCTCCGCCGGCGGTCTTCTCCCACGTGGTCAGCGGCATATACCTGCCGCTCATGGAGGCGTAGGCGTGAGCACCCGCTTCTATCGCGCGCGTATCGTTGCCAGTGGCAAGCACCACCGCGCTGATTCCGTTCATGATGCCCTTGTTGTGCGTTGCGGCACGGAAGGGATCCGCTGCGGCGAAGCGGTACGCCGTGATCACACCGTCCACCACCTCTTCGCCGCCAAGCGCTTCCTTATCGACGACCACGCGCGAACGCGCCAGCCGGTGCACGGCAAGATTGGACAGTATGCGCAGGCATACCTTGCCGCCCGTAATGCGCTCGATATACGGGGCTACATACTCCGCCATGGTGTTGACCGTGTTTGCGCCCATCGCGTCGCGCGTGTCTACCTTGAGATGCACGACCACCATGGGACCCTCGGCAGTTTGCAGCGTACGCACCTCAATGTCGCGCGCACCGCCGCCAAACCTGACCAAAACCGGATCCTTTTCGTTGCACATGCCAAGAATGGTGTCCTTATTGGCATAGATCACCATCCGGGTATATTCGGGATCGGCGACACCAATCAGCTGCACCTGCGCAATCATCACAGAGCCGGTGTTGCTCGCGAAGAAACCGCCCGTGCCGCGCGCCATCTTGGCCGCGTTGCTTGCGGCAGCCACCACGGACGACTCCTCTGTGACCATTGGGATCACATAGTCCCGTCCATTGACAATGAAGTTAAGCGCAACTCCCATCGGCAGCGTAAAGGTGCCGATGACGTTTTCTATCATATGATCCGCCATCGAAAGGCTGAGCGTTTCTGGCTCCTGAAATACGCGCAGCTCCTCCTCGGACATGGACGAAAATTCGCCGATCTCCCGCAGACGCTGCTCAGGAGATATCTTATAAAAACCGGAATACTGACTGGTTAGCATAGCCAAACCTCCCATGGTTTTTTGTTTCTGTGAAAATCGAAGCCCTTTCAGGCGGTGACGCTGCCGTAGGGAACGTAGTCAAACTCAAACCCGAAGGACCTCGGACCAAACACTTCTATCGCTTTTTCGCACATGTACAGCTCATGCGAAGGATTGATGATAATGCCGACGGGCTCGCCCTCCCTTAAGTACGAATTGAGTATCGGCGTGCCGGTCTCATAGTTGACAATCGTGATGAGATCCGGGCTGGTCGTATGCGGCAAGCCGTTGACCCAGAGAATGTGGTTCTCGTTTTTGAACCATATTTTATATTCGTTGCCCTCGTATGTGTCCACGCCGCGAATACAATAGGTTCCCCAATAGTAGCCCTCTTGATCTTTGGTGCTGAGGCTGTGCAGAATGCCTTTGCCTATTACTTTGCCGCCCGATGCCTGTGCGGCGGCAGGCAGGGGATCCTTTCCTTCGCTAAGGGCCCGGTTGATAGCGCGGCCTACCTCCAGCGCTCTCGACAGGGAGTAGGGAATCAGAATTTCCCTTGCTTCTTTTCCGGTCATCACGTAAGCCGCTTCCGCCATCGCGCCATAGGATGCCTGGCTCATGTATTTTCCGATGCGTTCCATGGCGTTGTACGCAAACGCATCGGTGGTGATGCTGCTGTTGCCCCAGGCGTCAAAATATACGGCAGGCAGTCCGCTGTATCCTTTGATGGCGTGCGAACCCTGTATCATTTCCGGAATGGCCCGCCCGTTGGGATCTCCGTTGAGCACCGGCAGCCCCATTTTGTAAGCCGCCGCCATGCAGCAGGCGGTATTGGAGCCGCCCGGCTCTGCCACGATCAGTCCGTCAATCTTTTTCCCGATATAGGCTTCCAGCTTTCTGACGGCACCTATCAGAATATCCTCCAGCTCGTGCTTAAACTCGGTATACCCGTTCTTCTCCATTTCGGCCAGTATTTCCGGCGTTTTCGGTGCAATGCTGCCCATAAAAAATACACTGCAGAATATGGCGTCGTTGTCGATATCTGCAGGATCCATGAGCGTAATATCTACCCCTTGATCCAAACACTTTCGGAGGCAGACGCGGCCCACTTTGGTATCGCCGCCGCCTCCCGTGCCGTAAAAGGCACACCCTGAAAGAAAATCATCAATATCCTGTTGTGTCTTTAACTCGAATCTGCTCATTGTTGTCCTTCCTTCGCGTATAAGTGGCATCTGACGTCGTGTCCGCTTTCAATGGTGACCATCTGAGGATCCTGCTTGAAACATTTGTCGAACGCAAAGGGACACCGCGTATTGAAGCTGCAGCCTTCGGGCACATTGACCGGGCTGGGGATCTCGCCCTGGGATTGAATGCGCTCTGGCTTGAAAGCCTCTTCCTCCTCGCTGACCACCGGCACCGACGAGAGCAGCATCTTGGTATAAGGGTGCTGGGGACTATTAAAGAAGCGCTCGGTGGGCGCGATTTCAGCGATCTTCCCCAGGTACATGATCGCGACATGATCCGCGACATTGCGCATCAGACTTAAATCATGCGTGATAAACAGGTAAGCGAGGTCCATCTCCTTCTGCAGCCGGATCAGCGTGTTGATGATCTTGGCCTGAACCGATACGTCCAGCGCGCTCGTCGGTTCGTCGAGCACAATGAGGGACGGGTCTGTCGCAAGCGCACGCGCGATGGCCACCATCTGCCGTTCTCCGCCGCCCAGCGCAGAGGGATACTTGAACATGTATTCGTAGGGCAGTTCGACCAGATCCATCAGCGCGGCGACATACTTGACATAATCCTCTGGCGGACATATTTTGTGTATCTTAAGCGGCAGCTCCAGTATCTTATATACCGTGCGCTGGGGATTGAGGGAGGTACCGGGATCCTGAAATACAATCTGTATCTCCTTCTTCATGCTCAGCGGCCTTTTTTTCAGCGGCATACTGATATCCTGCCCCTTGAACGTGATGGAACCGTCGGTAATGCCGTACATGCCTATTACGTTGTAGGCCGTAGTACTCTTTCCGGAACCCGATTCACCCACCAGTCCCAGGGTTTCCCCCTGCTTTAGCGTCAGGCTGACCCCGTCAATCGCCTTAACATTCAGGTTCTTTTTTCCTTTGACATTGATAGGGAAGTATTTCTTCAGGTTTTCAATTCTGAGTATTTCGTTATCCACTATGGGCCTCCCTATTTATAAAGATAGCATGCAACGAAGTGTCCGGGCGCGGCCTCGATCATGGGAGGCATGGATTCATGACAGGGAGCAAACGCATGCGGGCATCTTGGCGCAAACCGGCACCCCGCAGGCGGCTCCAGATAATTCGGGATATGCCCCGGTATGCCTTCCGCAATGCCGCCGCCCGACAGCTTTGGTATACAGCTCATCAGCCTGCTCGTATAAGGGTGCAGACATTTGCGGAACAACTCGGCGGAAGGAGCCATCTCCACCATGTTCCCCGCATACATCACGTAAATGCGATGGGCAATCTCCCGCGCAACACCCAGCGAGTGGGTGATTATGATGAGAGCGCTTTCCTTCTCCTCTACGCGCTGCCGAAGCGTCTTCAATACCTGATCCTGTATGGTCACATCGAGATTGGTCGTCGGTTCGTCCGCTATCACCAGATCTCTTGGTGTTGCCAGAGACATCGCGATGCAAATCCGCTGCCGCATGCCGCCCGAAAGCTGGAACGGATAATTTTTCATAATCCGCTCCGGATCGGGCAGAGATGTCTCACGCAGCGCCGCGATGCTGCGCTCGAACTGAACTTTCTTGTCCCTTCCGTTCGGGATCCCGGAATATTTGATAACCTCTCCCAACTGATCCCCGATTGTAAACACAGGATTCAGCGACGCGATGGGATCCTGGAATATGACTGAAATGCCGCTGGCCCGAAGCTTTTTAATCTCCCTTTCGGGCATTGTGAGGGTATCTTTATCCTTGAAGAATATCTTCCCTTTATCAATGCGGGCCTGCCTGGGCAAAATCTGTGCTATCGCGTTGACCGTAGTCGTCTTGCCGCAGCCGGTCTCCCCCACAATCGCCACGTTTTCCTTCTGCTTTACCTGAAGGTTGATGCCATTGATCACCTTTGTGTATCCCTTAAACGTGCGATAAGAAATAAACAGGTCCTGCACATCCACAACGGTAGTTGACTGCTCATTATTTCTCATGTCATTACTCCACATCAGACAGCATATCGCCGATGCCATCGCCTAATAGATTGAACCCCAGCACGATGAGCATAATGGCCAGCGCCGGAAAAACCGAAAGCCACCACTGATCGGGCAGATACTCTACGCCGCTGGAAACCATGGCTCCGAGCGACGGCGTCGGAGGCTGCTCTCCCATGCCTACAAAGCTCAGTGTCGCGCCTGCCAGAATGGCTACGCCGAAGTCCAGCGTCATCTTCGTCAGAATAGGTCCCCGCGCGTTGGGCAGTATTTCTTTGAACATGATGTGCCATCGGCTGGCGCCCAGCACCTCCGCGGATCTGACGTATATTTCGTTTCGGGTGGAACATACGATGCCGTAAACCAGCCGCGCATACCATGGCCACCACGACACACTGATTGCAAGCATGGCGTTCTCCATGCTCGGGGTCATCAGCGAGGATACAGTCATGACCAGAATCAGCGTCGGCAGCGCCAGAAAAACGTCGGCAACGCGCATGATGAAATTGGAGATGAACCTTCCCTTCATATATCCGGCAATCAGCCCAAGAATGCTGCCTATCGGCATGATAGCCAATATTGCGACAACACCCATCGCAAGAGCGCCGCGAAACGCATACATGATGCGGCTTAAAATATCCCGTCCCACCGTATCCGTGCCCAGCAGGTGCGCTGCGCTGGGCGGCATGTTCGCGTTTTTAAAATCCACCATTGCGCCGACGTGGTCCGGATACGGCGCTATCCATTTATAGAAGATCGCGACAAGAGCCACTAGCAGTATGATGGCAAGCCCCACCACAGAAACCTTCTTCAGATAGAACTTATACCACAGCCTTCGGAGATCTTCTCCGCGTTTTCTCTTCGGCAGCTTGGAAATATCAACGCCGGATACATCGATTCTCGATACCGTACTTTCCATAGGATCGCTCGCTTTCATTATGGTTTCACTTTTCAATCATGTGGAGGATGAGTGCCGTATCCTGGGATCCAGGAAAGTAATGATGATGTCGGTCAAAAGGGTTAACGCGATGAAAATCACGCCCGTTACCATGATGACAGCGGACACAGTAAACACATCTTTATTGAGCATCGCTGTCAGCGCATATCGGGAAAGCCCCGGATAGTTGAACACGGTCTCCACCAGGAACGCGCCGCCAAAAATACCCGCGACATCGAGTGCCATAACCGATATGGTAGAATTGAGAGACGGCTTCAGCAAATACTTGAACAAGATCCTGTTTTCCGGAATACCATAAGCCCGTTCCGCGGAAGCATAAGGTTTTTCCATATTGGCGGCCATGCTGGAGCGCGTAATGCGCGCCGCCTGGCTGATGCCGGCGAATGAAAGCACCGTTGCGGGCATGATGATATGTAAAAACGCGTCCAGTGCTCCTTTAATGTTCCCCTGCAAAAGATAATCCAGCGTGTACATTCCGGTTATCGTTTCCGGCGGCGTCATGCCGACACTGATACGCCCCGAAACAGGAAGAACAGGAATAAGGTAAGCGAACACCAGCATTGCGAGCACCGCCCATAGAAAGCCCGGGGCTGCGATGCCGAGGTAGGACAGTACACGGATGAAGCCGTCCTGCCACTTTCCGGCGTATTTTGTCGCTATCACGCCCAGCAATAAACCAAATATGATGAGTATACATGCCGTCAGCAGTGCCAGCTCCAGAGTGGCCGGCAGATACGATTTTATATCGTCCAATACCGGGCGTTTTGATATCACCGAGGTACCGAAATCACCTTTTAATATTCCGCCAAGCCAGTAAACATACTGGACAACTAAAGGCTTATCAAGATGCATCTCCTCGCGCAGGGCCTGAACCGTTTCTTCCGGCGCATGCGCACCAAGCGCCATGCGGGCGGTATCGCCCGGCATGACCCGGACGAGCACGAAAACAAAGATGGACAGGCCTAGTAACACGATCAGACTGGAAAAGATACGTTTGATTATTTGGGGCATCGTTGCAACCCTCTTTCTGCTTTTCGGTTGTGCTTTGAAAGTCCTAAGGGTAATAATTTTGTTGTGTCGCATATACGAATATATGCGACACAACATTTTCTTCTGACTATCCTACAATCTTGAAATCGCGGTAATACCCGCCATAACCCACGGAGTAAACGAAGCTCTCGCCCGCCTGATACATCTCCAGCATGGGAGTCATCACGTGGCTGCTTCTCACCGCAATCGTCGTGGCGAGGTCGGCCATCCAAATGGTGGGGCACATCTCCACCAGCTTCGTGGAGATTTCCTTGTATAAGGCTTCGCGCGCCGCCTGATCCGGTTCCGTCAGGGCCTGCTGTATCATCTGGTCAATCTCTTCATCCTGAAGCCATTCCATCTGTTCCCACGTACCGCAGGTCTCAGAGCTGTAGCGGTTTCTCAGGTAGCCGCTGCCATCAAGATACGAAGGCGCAAACGCGACAAACGAAGCGTTGGGCGTGGTCTCTACGGTCGTCGCATCGGTCATCATCGTAGCGAACGGCTTGCTGGTGATATCGACCGTAACGCCGATTTCCGCCATCTTCGCCTGGAACAGCAGCGCGAGGTTTTCCTGCTGGGCGCCGCCCTCGGAGCAGTAAGTCAGGGAGATATGCATTTCGCCGCTGATCAGCTGATTGTAATACGGAGACTGCGCGAGCTCAGCTTTCGCCTTCTCCAGATCGAAGGTATAGGGCGACTCTGCCTGTGTGAGGGAACCTGCCATACCTACCGGGATAGGACCCGTTGCCTTGATGCTGCCGGCATAAATGTCGTTGATGATGGTATCATAATCCGTCGCGTAAGCCATTGCTTTGCGTACATGGATATCATCGGTCGGCGCAAGCTTGGTATTGAGGCAAGCATTGAAGTTAACGCCCATGGGCGCTCTGACGAGGTCGATACCGTCCATGGCTTCCAGCGTCTCATACATTTCCATGGTCTGTGCGTCATCGCTGAAATCAATATCGCCGCGGGAAAGCAGTGTACGCATATTCGTCGTGTCGATGCCGCCCATCAGCTTAACCGTATCCGGAGCCGCTTCTTTGCCATCCCAGCCCTGCCAATAATCGGCGTACTTCTCAATGATCAGGTATTCTTCAGTGCGCATCTCCTGCACCTTGTATGGGCCGGATCCGGCGTCATTCGTCAGCAGCCATTCCTTGCCGTAATCGCCATATTCGCCGTAAGAGCCGGTGGGATTGATGTTTTCCATCACCAGTTTTTCATCCAGTATGTACAGACGGATAAGCATGTTGGGGAATAAGCCGGAAGGATTTGCGAGTGTGAATTTGATCGTGTAGTCATCTACCACCTCTGTGGCGGTAACGGTGCCGACAAACAGGTATCCATAACCTTCGCCCAGCGTCAGCATGCGATCCATACTGAACTTCACATCGCTTGCCGTCAGCTTGTTGCCGCTGTGGAACACGACGTCATCCCGCAGATGGAAGGTATAAACCGTACCATCCTCGCTGACATCCCAATCTGTAGCAACCAGAGGGCTTATTGAACTGTCGCTGTTGGGGAATGTGAGAGAGTCATAAAGGTTGGCGATAGCCGTGCTATCGGATCCTTTGCTTCCCACGCCGGGATCAATCAGTGTCGGCCAATCCACGGGAGCAACAATTGAGGTGGGGGCGCTTGCGCCGCTGCTTGTTCCGGCGGTGTCGCCTGCGGAAGCACTCGAGGCGCTCGACGCGGGCGTGCCGCTGCTGCAACCTACCGCGCTAACCATCATAATCGCCAGTAGGAACAATGCCAAAACTCGTTTTACACTGCGTCTCATACAATTCCTCTCCTTTTTCATTTACAGATAGAAAATCAATACCACCGCAGATCAGAAGTTAAGTTCGTCCTTAATTTCCGTCTGTTGCAGATATAGAAATTCGATTCTGCATTGTGTATATTCTGCATACTACCATAAAGCTGCGGTAAAATCGTTAGTCCTGAGCTAAAACAAGGGTGTCCCTATTTGTCTTGAAAAACAAATACACGACTGCCGTCGTTATTTCATCATACTGTCCTTTAATATCCGATTCAGCGCAAGCGCCAAATACAGCTCGCTGATTTCAGGCAGCTTATCCAGTCCGTCGTAAATCCTCTCCTGAATCTTATGAATCCGATACTGAATCGTATTTTTATGAAGAAAAAGAATCTTGCCCGTTAACGTAATATCGCTCTGTGCGTCCAGATAATAAGTGGATATCGTCTTTATCATATCATCGGAGGAGACTCTCCCGTCCTTGGGGATCATGTCGAGAATCTCCATGTTCTGATTAATGGCGTTCTCGCCGCTGTCGATGATCTTCTTGCATTTATCGGCAAATTTAATCTCCGAAAAGGAAAACAGCGTTTTCAGCGGATAGATCTCCCGGGCGGTTGCCAGCGCGCTTTTATTGGCCAGATATGCCTTGCGTATCTTCGTAAGGCTGTCAAGATTCCGGCATATGGTAACGATTGCGGTCATGTTGTGCTCGCTCAGACGATCGCAAAAATCCTGCGCAGCGTTCATCATTTTGTCGGCGCTGATTCCTGTGTCCATTAGTACAATAATATTCCCATCGAATATATCAAAAACCACGGTCCCGCTCATCTGTGAAAACACATTGGAGATCAGACGAGGTACATTCTTCAGAAATCTCTCTGCCTTGTCTTCACTGGTGGGGCAGATAATCCACATGTTCTGAATATCCTGTATGTGAATGCTGAACAAGGCAGCGATCCGCCTTATCTTATAGGGTTCGTCCTTCAATATGGCCCCAACCAATTCGACACGCAGCTTTTCCGAATGGCCTCGATCCCAAAGATTCATGGAAATCTGTATGGTCTCGCCTATCTGCCGGACCACATCTGGCGATAAGCGCTCTCCCCGCTTGTAAATGACAGTCTGCAGCGGAATGCCGCTGGAGGATTTGATAGAGCAGACATATACGTTATATGTCTCATCATGCAGCTGTACGGTCTCATCGCCATATATCACCTTCCGGTTGGCGAGATAATCCTCCACCGCCAGATTTCTGGGCCATACCGCCGCATTAAGGGGTTCCCCGGCGGAATCCGCCAGAATAATGGTTGAAAACGTCTTATCGCTGAGCATGCGCATCACTGCGCCCACACTTTGCTGATGCTCCGGAAACCGGGATACCTGCTCGATGATGTTGTTGACGAAGTCATAATCGAACATGCGGCTTTTCAGTATCGCTTCGGTCACCTCGTATATCACATCGCCATACCGCAGGTCCGGCCGATTTTCCGGCATGACAATGATCGGAAACCCCAGTTTGTTTGCAAGCGCCACGATGCGATCATCCACATACGGCAGAATGACACCGACATAGAACAGGATAAGACCGGCAACCCTGCCCGCGTTATATTCTTCGATATTCTGGCATTGCTTTTCGACATTATCCTTCACCGCGTAAAATGCGCTGATCACAATCTCGCTGGCATAGCTGTCAAAATAGACGTCTTTGAATTGGAGGCCCCAGGTATATTCAGAAACGCTGATGGTCGAAACCCGGCGATCAAGCCCTTCCTTCCCGGCTACGACCTTAGCTCCTTGAAGAGATGGCAATTTAAGGATCTCTGAAATTGTAATACTCAAACAAATTCCCCCCTGTGTATGGTAGTGCCGACCCAAATCCTAATAAAAACGATAAAGGAACGATATATGAGAAATGCTTCATTGCCACGTATTTTATCCTAAACGCGGCCCGCCGCATTGTCAAGTCGGCATATTTTGCCGAATACGAACGGGAAGGCAATACAACCATCTTGTTCGCCAAAACAAACAGAAATTCCTTTTATTTGCTGACCGTAATTCACTGAATACCCGCCCTTGAAACCGCAGTGATAAAACGGTATACTACTTGAACAATACCGTGAAAATACGCGGCCGCATTATGCGGGGAGAGCATTCTCTACGTACCCGAAAAGACGAAACAGTATGGGCTGAAGCATATAAATTCTGTACAGGAGGCAGCTATGGCATTTATACAATGCAACTTTTTTTCTAAAACACTGCGTATGAATACAAATATAACCGTCATCATCCCTTCGTACGATCTTTTTGGCTGGAGTATTTCGCCCGGGATGAAGTTCAAAACCGTATACCTGTTTCACGGATCAAGCGGGGACTGCTATGACTGGGTTGTCAAAACACGAATAGAACAGTACGCGCAGGCGAGGAAGCTTGCGATAGTGATGCCTTCGGTGGAGAACAGCTATTATCAGAACATGCATCGCGGAGAGAAGTACCTGTCATTCCTGACGGAAGAGCTTATCGATTTTACGCGCACGGTATTCCCATTGTCCGATCAGCGCGAGGATACCTATACGGCGGGGCTGTCGATGGGAGGGTACGGCGCGCTGAAGGTAGCGCTCTCCAAACCGGAACAATACGCCAAGGCGGCCAGCCTTTCTGGTTCGGTAGATCTGGCATTCCTGCTTAAGGACTATGACGGCAATGAAGTGGATCCCTTCCGCCTCTTTGATATCTTTGCAGACCCCGCACGCGTAGAAGGTACGGACGCGGACATTATTCATCTGATCGAAAAGCTAGGGGAGGAGCGCAGACCGCTGCCGGAGCTCTTTTTAAGCTGCGGAACAGAGGACTTTTTATACCCCTGTCATTTGAGCGCAAAAGAAAAGCTTCGGAATATCAATGTTTCCGCGCATATCGAGGAGCATCCGGGCGCTCATACATGGGACTACTGGGATGTGCACATACAGCATGCGCTGGACTGGATTGTCGGCTGAACCCGGGGGCGCCGCACCGGTGTGCCAGCACCGCGTGATGGGGGGGCAGGATATGGAAGAGCCTGGGTCTATCCGAGATCAGGATAAGGGAGGGCGGTTTGGATCGGCTGTAGTCCTCTGCGGCGGGAAGAGCAGCAGGGCCGGCTTCGATAAGCAGCTGCTGACTATGGACGGTATGCCGATTGCGCTTGCCATTGCAAAC
This sequence comes from Bacillota bacterium, assembly GCA_023460085.1. Lineage (GTDB taxonomy): Bacteria > Bacillota > Clostridia > Christensenellales > SZUA-584 > JAEWCC01. The sequence continues at coordinate 197,331 of JAEWRI010000046.1, forward strand.
CGCCTTAATGCAGTTTTCAGTGATATCATTCTGGTCACAAATCGGCCAGATCTATACTCCGATCCGCGTTTTACGGTTACAGAAGATATTATTCGAAACGTGGGGCCGCTGGGAGGACTGCATGCAGGGCTGATGAGTGCGCGCAACGACATGGTGTTTCTCACCGCCTGTGATATGCCGAATGTGTGTATTCCGTACATTGAGTGGATGAAACGTCGCATTCTCGAAAAAGAACCGAACTGTAACGTGGCGGTTGTAAAAAGAATGAATGGGCATACGGAGCCCTTTAACGGCTTTTATTCCCGCGACGCAATTCCGGTTATTGAGCGGGCAGCGGGCAGAAAGGAATATAAACTCACCGGCATTTATGATATGCTCCGCATCTTCTATGTGTCCGAAACGGATATGGAGAATTTTGGCTGCACGGAAAAGTTATTCCGGAATATGAACTGGCCCGATGAGATCAAGCCATTTATTTCGGAATAGGCCGGCTTCGGCATGAGCAAGACAAACCGGGAGACTGCCCGAAACGCGGGCAAAACAGCGAAAATAAAGGTGCAGACGCATATACCCGAAACAGCCTCCCTCCAGAGGGCGGCAGAGGCTGTCACGAGTACATATTCCGTTTTACCGCTAAATCATGCTAAACCGTGTATTCTTTTGCGGCCCTGTACATTTCAATCACATTCTCTGGCGGCACATCCGCCTGAATATCATGAACCGCCGCAAGAATATATCCCGAGGGGCCCAGGTCATCGATGCGGCGCTTTACCTCATCCCGAACCTCCTGCACCGAACCCTTAGGAAGGACTTTGTTGGTATCAATTGCGCCCAGAAAGCATAACCGGTCCCCGAATCGTTCCTTTAACATTCTGGTATCCATGTCATTTGCGTTGACCTGAATGGGATTCAGGATATCCACTCCAATCTCGATTAAGTCCTCGATCAGCGGGGTAACGCTGCCACAAGAATGATAAAGCAATTTCGCTTTCGTTTTGCTTTTAATGAATTTAAAGTATTCCTTTTGATACGGCTTTACGATATTTCTGTACACCAGCGGAGACACCAGCGTCGATTGCGTGCTGGCCAGATCATCGCCAACAAAAACGACATCGAGATATTCTCCCACTTCGTTCAGATACGCCTCATACCGTTTGCTTTGATAGGCCAGCATCTGCTCGAGGATATAGCATGCGATATCTTCGTTAATCATTAAATCCATCAAGAAGTTTTCAAAGCCCCTCAAATAGTGTGCGGGCTCGAATATCCCCGTATTCACCATATCTCCGACGATGGCATACCGGTTCTCTTCTTTCAATTTTCTGGCCTTTTCGCGCAGCCCTTCGACAACCTTTGGATTCACCGGGTCCGGCCATTCGTACTTGTCTTTAATTTCCGCCAGCGTTTCCATGCCCGCCAGCGGGTTCTCTACCATGTCGAAATAAAGACCGTCCTCCGGCATTAAATACTTGATACCGAAATTATCGTAATAGCTGTTCTCGTCAATTACCCTTTTGGGATAGTACTGCGGCTTCGCCGGTACGCCCCGGGTATCCGTATCGAGGAGCCGCAGTACCTCTTCATCAATTACGCTTAACTGAAAATCTTCCATGTACAAAACATCGGGCTGGGTGATGCCCAGCAGTTTCTTCACCCCGCCGTATCCTTTTTTCGCGATGGTGGTACAATTGGTGGAACCAAATTCCGAAGGAATCTTATCCGGCACTTTAAAATTGATGGTCGCCAGCACACGCTCTCTTGGTGTCATGTTCTCCTCCTCAACTCGTAAATAGTATCCTCAGCGCCAATCCGCTCTGTTACGGCCGCTGATCTTCGTCCATTACGATGATCACTTTCATCGCTTTGTCTTTCTGCTCTTCAATGATATGATAGGCTCTCGTGTATTCGCTGAATGGCACATGATCCGTGATCAGCGAGTCAAATTCTATCAGACCCGCTTCAGCCAGTTCGATTGCCTTTTGATAATCCTCCACACGATACATGGCCGTTCCAACCAGAGTCAGCTCGTGATCCTGAATTAGCGCCGCGTTCATATTTGCCAAATCTCCGAACACGCCGACCACCACAATATAGCTCCCTTTGCGTGCATATTCAATGGCCTGGTTCATCGTGGAGTTGATACCCACGCATTCAAAAATGACATCCGCGCCGTCCTGCCCAAAGCAGCTGTGAATCGCCTCTTTCAAATCAGCCTGTTCCGGGTTCACCGTTTTTAACCCCACCTTGCGGGCTGTTTCCAGCCGGTACTCGCTGACTTCGGAGATGAGTACTTTGTCTGCGCCCATCGCCTTGGCGGTCTGGGCCACCATGTTTCCAATGGTTCCGCCGCCCAAGACGAGCACACCTTTTCCCTTCACATCCCCATAACGCCTTACGGCATGCACCGCCACCGCCAGCGGTTCAATCATGGAGCCATGGTCCCAGCTGAGTGTATCCGGCAGTTTCAGCGCCTTCGCTGCCTCCGTCACAAAGTACTCGCTGGCCATGCCCGTCGTCTGAAACCCCATTACCTTCAGCACTTCACAATCGTTGTACATTCCGTGCGTGCAGGGATAGCACCTGCCGCAGACCACCTGAGGCTGTATCGTTACCTTATCCCCCGGTTTAAAATCCGCTACATCCTTTCCCGCTTCGATTACTTCAGCAGATATCTCGTGACCCTGTACCACCGGATAACGGGTGAACGGGTGCTTGCCATGCCAGACGTGAATATCCGAACCGCATACGCCGATGCGCTTCAGTTTCACTTTTATCTGATCCGGGCCGACCGCAGCCACGTCTATGTCCCGATAGATAATTTCACCGGGTTTTGTCATTACTGCTTGAATCATGATGTGCTCCTCTCTATGATTGCATTCAATTCTGTAAAGTTATATGAAGGCTGCAGCGCTTTCAGCCATTTGGACGCCCCGGGTTCACCGCGACGACTTTTCGCCGTATGTAATTCAATATACAAGGCGGAAGGCGTGCGTCCGCTCACCCCGGAAAAAGGAATACCCGAGTAACAAATTTTCATCGGGCATTCCGCTTAATCAAGCCCAGAATTTCGCCCAGCGCCGGCATCGCGGGAATGGCGCCGTTCTTTGAGGTCGATAACCCGCCGGCAGCATTGGAAAATGTCAGCGCCTTATATAACGATTCTTCGTCCGGATTATCCAGATCAACACCGCCGGATAGTACCTGATATAAAAACGCTCCCCAAAACGTATCGCCCGCGCCCACAGTGTCCACGGTCTCCACGTCAAAGCCCCGGGCAGTCACCGTATTTCTTCCGAAGGTTGCTTTGCATCCTCTCCGGCCCATGGTTACCACCAGCAATTTCAGCGCATACTGCCTGAACAGACGCGTCAGCGCGCTGTCGATATCGCCCGTTTGAGTTAAAAAAACCAGCTCCTCTTCTGAAACCTTTACAATATCACAATATTGCAGCGCGTTCAGAATTACCTCCCTGGCTTCCGGCAAACTGTCCCACAGCAGTTCCCTCAGGTTGGGGTCGCAGGAGATAAGCGCACCCTGCTTTTTCGCCTGCCTTACTGTAAACAAGGTGGTTTCCCTGGCGGGCTCTGTCGTCATGGAGACAGAACCAAAATGGAATACTCGTGCCGACGATAAAAGCGCTTCGTCGATCTCCTCCGGCATAATCATACAGTCCGCGGTTTGTCGACGGTAAAAACTGAATGACCTGTCACCGCTTTGATCAAGCGACACAAATGCCAGCGTCGTAGGGTACAGATCGGACAAAATCAACGACGACGTATCAATGCCGCTGTCCTTCAGCGTAGAGTGAAGCATTTTCCCAAAAACATCATTTCCGACTTTTCCGATGAAAGCGGTATTCAACCCCAGTTTGGACGCGCAGGCCAGAACATTGGCAGGTGCGCCGCCCGGACACCCGGTGAAATTGAGCCTGCCGGGTTCCTGATGAAATGACGGTACAAAATCGATCAGACATTCGCCGATAGCGGCAATATCGATGTGTTTTTGCATGCTTATCGGTCTCCAATCAGCTCTTCGATTGTTGCCAGAATACCGGCTGCCGCAACCCGCTGGCAAAGCTCCAGATATCCTTCGACAAAACGGACCGATGCGTCGAGCGGTAACCCGGAAAGGCAGGACAGCCCCAGAAAATCCAGGGGATCGTCGCTGTCTATCAGCCGCCTGTCATTCTCCGAAAGGCCCGGATCGTCCACCCTGTAAGCAGCTCCCGCGTCGTCCCTGCCGCGCTTCAGGTACAGCCGGTACGCAGCCACCAGAAAGGCAATCCGCTTCATATCCGCATCCGCCTTCAGCATGGCGGAAACCGTGGGTACCATATAGACGGGAATCTTGTTGGATGCGTCAAAGCACAGTCTGGAAAGCTGATCGCTGACCGCCTTGTTACCCAGCCGTTCCATAAAAGTCGTCTTGTACACCTCGAAGTCGGTGTTGGGAGGCGGCACCAAATACGGGGTCACGTCGGAATCCATGTACTGCCGTAAATAGATCGCGATTCGCTCATCCCTTACGGCTTCGTCCACCTTCCGGTATCCCGCCAGAAAGCCCGGAAAAGACAGCATCTGATGCGTGGAATTCACAAAGCCCAATTTCATAGACTCGTACTTCGAAACATCCTCTGTAAATTCAACGCCCACTCGCTCCCACGCCGGCCTGCCCGCCGGAAAATCATCCTCTATTACCCATTGCACATAGTCTTCACAGTATACCGGAACAACGTCCTCACATCCGTTCATCGCTTTCAGCATTTGGATATCGCCCTTGAGGGTGGCCGGCGTGATGCGATCCACCATGGAGTTGGGAAAGCGGATGTTATCAATCGCCCACCGGAACAGCCGCTCGTCCGCCCTTTCAAAAAAGGCAAGGAAGGAATCGCGGCAGACCGCACCGTTATGAGGCAGGTTGTCGCAGCTGAGAATCGTGAGCGGACCCGCGTGTGCAGACATCCTCCTGCGCAGCCCAGCCGCAACATATCCAAATACCGTCCTCGGCCGCTCGGGGAACCTCAGATCGTGGAGAATATCCTCATTGGAGAAGTCAAACTTGCGGCTCTTCCTGTCGAGGTTATATCCTCCCTCGGTGATGGTCAGCGAGATTATTCTTGTGCTCGGGTTGGCGGCCTTGTTGATAATCGCCGCGGCGTCCTCCATCCCCCAAAGCAATTCCACCATGGAGCCGATGCGATGATACTCGTCAAGCCCCGTACGGCCCCGAACCGTCAGGCCATAGCAGCCGTCCTGCTTCTTCAGGCCCCGAAAAACAGGCTCGTCCTTCTCCAGTATCATCGCGCCGCAAATACCCCAGTTCTTCTGATCGGAGTCCGCCAGCAGCTGGTTGGTGTAATATTCCTGATGCGCCCTGTGAAAATTTCCGACTCCGAAATGCAGGATACCCGATGCAATTTCGTCGCGGTCATAGCCCAGCTCGAAAGATTTAATGCCCACTGTCTCCCATTCCTTTACGATGTTGTTCGTCTCCGGCTTATACCCTTTTATTGCGCCGGCTCAGGCTGTCGAATACGACCACGACAAAGAGCACGATACCGGTAATTACCTTCTGCCAATAATCGTTTGCGCCGATGATGGACATGCCATTGTTCAAAACGCCAATAATCGCCGCGCCGATAATTGCACCGGGGATATTGCCCTTTCCGCCGTTTACGCTGACGCCGCCTAAAACCGCCGCGGTCAGCACGTTCATCTCAAACCCTTCCGCGATATTCGGCTGCCCCGAACCTACGCGGCTCAGCATCACCAGCCCGGCAATACCCGTCAGAAATCCCAGCAGCGTATAGGTCATGGTACGGGTAAAATGAATGTTTATTCCGGCCAGTCTGGTCGCTTCCGTATTGCTTCCCAGCGCATAAAAGTGTCGTCCGATATAGGTCTTGGTCAGCAGTATGATACCAAATGCAATGACCGCGGCCATTATCACCCCGGGTATGGGAATTACCTTGAAAACATACCCCTGACCAATCACTTTCAAATAGTCGGGTATTCCATATACCGGATACCCCTTTGACAGCAGAAAGGTTGCGCCGCGCAGTGCGGTCATCATCGCCAGCGTTGCAATCAGCGGCGGTATCCCCGTTTTGCTAATCGTAAAACCGTTGAACCATCCTATTCCCGTCGTCAGCGCAATACCGAGTATGACGGCAAGTATCGGGTTGAATTTCAGGCTGTCAATCATCAGCGCGACAGAGATGTTCATAATCGCTATCTGCGAACCGACAGACAAGTCCAGGCCGCCGCCCAGCAGAACGAACGTAAACCCGACCGTTACAATGCTCATCATGGATATTTGCCGGACGATGTTCATGGCATTGCCCAATGTGGAAAATGCGGGCGACAGAATTGAAAATACGACCACCAGCAATATCAATACGACGATAATCGCATATTTCTTTACAAATCTTGAAAGCGTCTGTGTCATAAAACCCTCCTAAGCAATGCCCGATGCCATGGTGAGCACCTTATTTTGCGAGAACTCTTCTCTGTCCAGAAAACCAACGATTCTTTTTTCATTCAGAACCATCAGCCGGTCGGAAATATTGAGCAGCTCATCCAGCTCTGAAGAAATGAATATGATTGCCATGCCTTGTTTGGCAAACTCCCCGATCAGGTGATAAATCTCCTGTTTTGCGTTGACATCCACGCCTCTCGTCGGCTCGTCCAGAATCAGAATGCCCGGTTTGCTGGCAAGCCACTTGGCCAGTACCACCTTTTGCTGATTGCCGCCGCTGAGACTCTCGGCATTGTCGTTCATGCTCGCCGCTTTGATCATCAGGTTGCACTTTTGAGCATCCACGATGGCTTTTTCCCGGCTCTTGCTGAGAAAGCCCCTGTTCGAAATCCTTTGCAAGATAGGCAGCGTGATATTCCAGGAGATTGGCAGGGAAAGTATCGCGCCATGCTGCTTCCTGTCTTCGGGGACATAGGCGATGCCAAATGAGACTGCCTGTTTGGGAGTCCTTATCGAAACCGGCTTTCCGTTGATAAGGATTTTCCCGCACTCCGCTTTGTCTGCTCCGAAAAGTATGCGTGCCAGCTCCGTTCTCCCGGCACCCAGCAGACCGGCGATCCCCAGTATTTCTCCGCTGCGTACCTTGAACGAGATGTCCTCCAGCCCGTTTCCGCCGAGCTCCTGGGTCTCCAGCACGACCTCCCCCTTCTCCCAGGTGGATTCAAATTCGATTTCCTCCACCTCTCGGTTGGCCATATGGCGAATCAGTTCCTGACGGGTGATGTCCTCCGTACGGGTGGTCAGTATCTTTTTCCCGTCCCGCAGCACCGTCACGCGATCCGAGATGCGATAAAGCTCATCCAGACGATGAGAAATATAAATGATGGTTACGCCCTGTCGCTTCAGATGGCCTATCAGTTCAAACAGATCCTCGGTCTCTTTCGTGGACAAGGGAGCGGTAGGCTCATCCATAATCAGAATATTGGCATTCTTGGCAATCGCTTTTGCGATTTCGACCAGCTGCATCTTGGCGGTCGTCATATCCTCAATCAGTTCCGCGGGACTGATATTGATTTTCATGCTGTCCAGAACCTTCCGGGCTCTTTCGATATATTTCTTCTTATGATAAAAGCGGCTCTTATCATCCGATATTTTTTCGTCACCCATATAGATGTTTTCTGCTACTGACAGCGAAGGAAACAAATTAAATTCCTGATAAATGGTAGAGACGCCCACATTTTGGGCAAGGTGCGGCGTCATCTTTTCAAAAACCTGATCCTTGAACACCAGCCTGCCGGAATCCGCCACCTCCGCGCCCGATATAATTTTGATTAACGTCGATTTTCCGGCGCCGTTCTCACCGACCAGCGCATGGGTCTCCCCTTTGTGAAAATCGATAGACACATCATCCAGGGCTTGTATGCCCGCGTAGCGTTTGGAAATATTCTGTATAGACAGCACATTGTCTGCGATGTTCGTCATTCTTTCCTCCCTCTTTCTATGATCCATCAAGCTGCGCAGCCTGATTTCGAAAACCGCACTGTACGCATTTCCTCATACGAAATGCGTACAGTACAGGCGTTCTTTTAATAGAAAGTCCCAGCTCGTGCTTGTTATTTGTTCAAATAATCCTGAACGTTAGCCATTGTCACGGGCACCGTATCATAGATGATGTTTCCTTCAACGGATTCCCCTTTGCTTGCCGCCACGCAGATGTCGACAGCACCGGGCAGCGCGTCATACGCACCCGACATCACGGTTCCGCGATAGCACGTACCCGCCCCAATCAGTTCCAGCGCCTTCGGATCGCCGTCCGCTCCGAAGAGACCGATGGTATCGCCGACATGTCCTTCCGCGTTCCAAACTTCATACGCGCCCAGAACACCGGTGTCATTGATACCGCAGATGATCTGCATGTTGGGATGCGCCTGCAGGAAATTCTCTCCGAGTACGACGCCTTCGTCGCCCACACCGGCCTTCTGCCTGTCTACAATCTGCACATTCGGAGCTTTTTCTGCCAGGGCGTCGGCAATACCGTTTGCTCTGTCGATGATGATGGGGATGTCCGGATAATCGAAGATACCGGCTTCAATGACTTCCTGTGCCTTAAGCTCCGAATTCGCGTTTACCCAGTCCGCCGCCATGGTTCCCACCTGATACCCATACAGGTAGTTGTCCAGATTCAGCGAGCCCTGCGCGCCTTCCACAAAACCATCATACGTCATCACGAAGATACCTTTGTCGACCGCGGCCTTAACAGCATCCGCAATTCCAACATCGTCAAAAACGACCATGATGATTGCCGTGCATCCCATGGAAATGAAGTTTTCCAGTGACGAAATCTGCTTGTTCAAATCATAATTTTCATCGGATACAACCACATCTACTCCCAGTTCATCGCACCGGCCCTGAATGATTTCCACCATCTTTGAGTAGAAAAGATTCTGGGTAGTTCCCATGGAAACGCCAATTTTCACGGGACGGGCATCCGCAGACGGACTTTCATTGGCTGCCGAAGAGGACGCGCTCACGGCCGCAGAGGAACCATCCCCGGACACTTTCGCACCGCATCCAGCCGCCATAACAAGCAGCATCGCAACAGCCAAACCAATCAAAACAAATTTTTTCACACCTAATCTCCTCCTTTTTCTATGTTTCCATCCTTCGGCCTGCTGACCGAAATATAAATCAAAACGAAATACACCCGGCTCGTATGATGCGCTGCCGCAGCCTACGCGGCATCAAACCGGCGGCCGTGCAATCATCATATACTCCGCATTGCTGTGATAGAAAGCGGTTAAATTCGCCATCTGTCTCTTTTTGTTTTTTTACATTGCGAAAGCCGTTCCCCAATAACCCTTTCCGGTATTCCAACCTCTTTTTTCGCTGCACGCAGCCTGTCAAACTGACATGGGCGCAGGCAACATTGTATTGGGTAAATGAAACTTGTTTTGGTTGATACTTAACACTATCATTTAATTTTAAGTATGATTATAGGACCTCTTTTTCGGTATGTCAAGCCATGAATAGATACATTTTTCTCTTTTTTTATTGCGTTTATAAAGAGGTTTATGTTAAAGTATAAGTGTAATTTCCAACTTGAACCGGGGGCGACTGACGTGGAGAATAAAGGTGTAACTTCGCTGAACGTAAAAATGATAAACCGAAATAATGTCTATAACCTGATATACAAGGAAATTTCCACGTCGAAACTTCAAATTGTTCAGAAGCTGGAGATGGGTATATCCACCGTAAGTCAGAACATCAAGACGCTGGAAGAGGATGGCCTCGTCGAACGGAATGGGTCCTTTGATTCCACAGGCGGACGCAAGGCGGACATCATTCAGATTATTCGCACGGCCCGGGTTTCCATCGGAGTCGGTATTTTAAAGGAATCGGTATTTATTGTCGCGGTCGATTTGTACGGAACCGTAATGCAGTCTGTTGCATTGAATATTCCCTATGAAACTACCCGGGACTATTATAAAACGCTGGGAGACAGAATCAATGAGTTTATCCGGGACAACCGGATCGATCCCGAATCCGTATTGGGCGTTTCCATTGCGACCCAGGGCATTATCTCGTCTGACGGACAGTCTGTCAGTTACGGCGTCATTATGGATAACTCCGAAATGAAGCTGTCCCGCTTCTCGGAATTCATTCCTTATCCATGCCGTCTGGAGCATGACTGTAAGGCGGCAGCGTATCTGGAACTGTGGAAAAACAAGGACATCGACAGCGCGGCCGTTTTGCTTCTGAACCGCAATTTCGGCGGTTCCATTATCATCAACCGGCAAATTCACCAAGGAGCCCATATGCACGGCGGTGCTATCGAGCATTTATGCATCAATAAGGACGGTCCTCTTTGCTACTGCGGAAATCGCGGCTGTCTGGAAACGTATTGCTCCGCAAACACGATTGAAAACTCATCCGGCATGAACATTCAAACTTTTTTTGGGAATCTGAGAAAAGGCGTCAACACCTGCATTCAAATCTGGTCGGACTATCTGGACAAGCTGGCGTTTGCCATACGTAATCTGGGCATCATCGTAGACGGCCACATCATTATAAGCGGCTATCTGGCACCGTTCTTTGTCGAAGACGATATCACCTATCTGCTGCACGCAACAAACTCCCCTCCCTTCCCGGTAGAGCGGAGTCAGATACTTGTAGGAACATACGGACAGTACACCCCCGCTGCCGGAGCTGCCCTGTATTACTTGGAAGAATTCCTGAAATCCGTATAGCTCATTCCCCTCAATGTAAAGCGTCAAAGCGCAAGGCGCTCAGTTTTGCTGCGAGGCCTTGCGGCGCTTCGCTGTCAGGGCGCCAATCATCTTCAATATCTTGTTCTTGAATTTCGCCAGCAGAAAAACCAGTATACACAGCACAGCCAGCAATATCCCCGACATCAGATAGCCCCCCTTAAGTATCTTGCTGCCTGCAGCGCAAAGCACGAGCACCGGAAGGAAACTGCCGCAGTACACCGCCAGCGCATAGTGCAGTGTGCGGATCTTCGTTTTCGCGGCCACATAAGGAATAAAGCCGTTGGGCAAAATCGGGATGAGGCAGGCCACCACCGTCATGTATGCAGGCGTATCGGATTTTAGCAGAAAGTCGAGCTTGGAGTCCTTTCTTTCTATGGGCCTGAGCTTATCCATCTGCACCCCGAACCGCCGCGCCGCCATGAAAACAATCACGCTGGCCGCCACTGAGGAGAGATGGCACACGAAAAAGCTGCGCCACGCGCCGTATACGATACCGGCGGCAATCTGTATCGGCGCGCCCGGCAACACCACGGAGACAACCTGCACCACCTGAAGCAGCGCGGTGCACACCAGTCCGGAAAGCCTGTCGCTTGAGCGCAGATAATGCTCTATCTCGGCAACATTGCCGCTCTGCAGCAGCGGTATCAATTCCGGCATGGCCTGCAAAAACGCAAAATAAACAAGCCCTGTGGCGAGAAACAGAATAATCACCGCGGCAGCCATGCGAATCAACAGATTCTTGATCATCCGAATCTCTCTTTCCCGAATCAGAAAAATATCCTTGTATGTTTTGATTATATACCAACGCAGCCATAAATATCTATATTTTTATCCTTTCGTATGCCAACCTGCGCACGATATCCGTGGCCTTTTGATACGCTTTCTGATATAATTCACGCAATTACAGGAGATAGCCGATGAAAGAATACATTGTCAGCCGCACCGGAGCTGCGCTTCGATTTCATGATCTTCCGGGAGAGGGTACCCCCATACTGTTTGTTCACGGTCTCGGGTGCGCAAGCTCATCGGACTATCCGCAGGTGGCGGCCCAGCCGCAGCTGAACAGCCACCGCCGAATACTTGTAGATCTGCTGGGCGCGGGTTTCAGCGACAAACCGGAGGATTTCGGCTATACCGCCGACGACCACGCGGAAACGCTTGCAGAGCTTGTGGAGGGTCTCGGTATTCAGCGTTTCGTTCTGTTTGGCCATAGTCTGGGCGGCGCCGTCGCAATCACATTGGTGGTTAAAAGCAAAAAGCAGGTCGATCGGCTCATACTGAGCGAAGCCAACCTCGACGCGAGCGGAGAGGGCTCAACGAGCAAAACGATTGCCGGATTTGAACTGCAGGAATTTCTGACCAATGGCTTCAGGGAGCTCATTCGGAGCAGCCGGGAAGAAGGAAACGGAACATGGGCAGCCTCTCTTTCGCTGTGGCTGCCCAAAGCCGCTTACCGGCTCTCGCGCTGTGCCGCAGAAAATCGCCGCCCCTCGTGGCGCGACATGCTGTACTCGCTGGACTGCCCCCGGACATTCATCTTCGGGGAGAGGTCTCTGCCTGATACGGATACGGAAGCGCTGGCTGCACACGGCATCCGCATCGAAATCGTTCGCGGCGCAGGCCATTCGATGGCATGGGAAAATCCCGCCGGACTGGCACAGGCGATACAAGCCGGAATGCAATAACGCTCCCATCCTGTTTTTGAGGAGGTTTCAATGGATATACACTTTGGCAGCATCGGCAGGGATCAGCTGGAAGCATGCGCCGCGCTGATCCGTGAAAGCTTTTTAACCGTCGCGGAGGAATTCGGATTGACACAGGAGAACTGCCCCACGAACGGCGCCTTTCTCAAAGCGGATCGCCTCGCCACGGATATGGACAAGGGCAACGCGCTGTTCGGCCTGTACGAGGGCACTGCGCTGGTGGGCTTTATGGAACTGGAGCAGGGCAGGGATGACGCGGTAATACTGGAGAAGCTGGCTGTGCTGCCCGCCTGCCGACACCGCGGATACGGCAAAAATCTGTTGGACTACGCCAAGGGAACGGCGCACGGCATGGGCGCCCGCAAACTGCTCGCTGCAATCATTGAGGAGAACACGGTGCTGAAGCAGTGGTATCTGGACAACGGATTTATCCATACCGGCATGAGAAAGTTTGACCACTTGCCTTTCACCGTAGGTTTTTTGGAATGTGAAATATTCTAACCGGAGGATTCAGTTTGATAACACTGCGGGAAATTGACCGGAACAACTTCTGGGACTGCGTATCGCTTTCCGTGGCGGACGTGCAGCAGGAGTTCGTTACAACCAACGCTGTTTCCATCGCGCAGGCGAAGGTGCAGCCGGAGTGCATGCCTCTGGCCGTTTACGACGGCGATACGATGGTAGGGTTTCTGATGTACTGCATTGACGAGGATGACGGCGAATACTGGATCTATCGCATGATGATCGACAAAGCGCATCAATCGCGTGGATATGGCGCACAGGCGCTGAAGCTTCTGCTGGATGTCATCCGGCAGGACGCCTCCCGCCATTGCGTATACCTGGGCGTGCATCCCGAAAGCATTGCCGCCGTAAAGCTCTACGAGCATGCGGGCTTTGCATTCACCGGGCAGGTATTCGGCAGCGAACATATTATGAAGCTGGAGTATTGAGGGTATGGATAAAAGCCTGACAGGGATATGCGGTGCGTACTGCGGCTATTGCGAATGGAAGGACAGAATGAACTGTCCCGGCTGCCCCGCGTGTCACGGCAACCCATTCTGGGGAGAGTGCGCCATCGCGCGGTGCGCAATGGACCGCGATTTCACGCACTGCGGGGAATGCCCCGCGCTTCCCTGTGCCGCGCGTCAGGCCGCCTTCGATCATCCGGAACACGGCGATCGCGGCGAAAGGCTGTGCAATCTGAAGCACTGGGCGCAAGGAGTTGATACCTGCCTGCGGCTGCGGGCATTGCCGAAAAAATAACACGCGCAAGGCCCCTTATTCATCCGTCGATGCCGAGAAAACAGCATGAACATCCTCCCCGTGAAGGTGGGGTGGCATCCATGCCGTTTCCTCCCCTACTATCGGCTTCAGGCCTGTGTATCTACCCCGCCGTTTTCAGCCCAGTCGTCCAGCTTTTTCATCACCGCGTCATACGTCTGATTGCAGATATCGGGAAGCGTGCCGCCCAGCGCGCTGCCCGCCAGCTTGAACCCCTTGTCAATTGCCGCTTTAAGTTCCGCCAGCTTGGATGTGTCGTTGCCGGAAACCGCGATGGCAAACGCCACGATACGGTCACTCACGGCGTTAACGCCCCAGTATCCGTCCTCGGATATAGCCTGCTGCGCTTCCGCCGGGGTCATTTCGCTGTCAAATTCAATGGGGTCGAATGCCGCGTTGTACACGCTACCCTGCTTGGAAAGCAGCTTCTCCACCAGCGCTCTCAGCGACGCGTTCTGCGCCTCCACCTGCTTTTTGATTGCGGCGATCTGCTCTGCGGTCGGCTTGCCGCTTCCCTGCGTATTGCTCAAATCCACAACATACGCATCTTCTTCACTCTGGCCGGCGACGCCCGCATCCCGCGTGCTTTTCACACCGGAAGAGTAATCGACTCCCCCTACGGGTTTTACTGAGTCAATCATGATTTACCCTCCTTAAACCATGGTTATATTTGTTATATCGATAAATTTTCGCAAAAGATTACGCCCCTTCACATATTATCATATATTCATTGCGCCCGAAGAACAAAAGGCGCCACCTCCCGGCGGTTTCATGGTATGATAGCAGCATGATTACGTATTTATTGCGTGCGAGGCAGCTATGTGGATAGCCGCAGGCCTTCTGGCACTGCTTCTGCTCTTCTGCTTTTTTCAGAACAGCAGGGCAAGAATCCGGCAGATTGAATACCGCAGCCGCCTCCTGCCAAAGGTACTGGACGGCTTCCTCATTGCGCATGTATCGGACGTACACAACCGCCCCGCGGGCGGGCCGGAGAGGCTGGTATCCGCACTGCGCGCACAGCGGCCCGGCCTCATCGCCATAACGGGCGATCTCATTGACCGGGATTATCCCGATATCGACGCGGCGGCAGCGCTGGTACGCGCCCTTGCCGCCATCGCGCCTGTCTGCTTCGTTTCGGGAAACCACGAATACCGCTCGGAGCGGTACGAAGAATTGCTTCCGCTGCTGCGAAAAGCGGGGGCACGCGTTTTGGACGACGGCGCGGCAATGATGGAAATCGGCGGAGTGCGTTTGACGGTTGCCGGGCTGCGCGATCCGGCCTGCTTCAACAACCTATCGGGCCGAACCGACGATGCGGTGCGCCATGAGCGCGAAAAGACGCTGAAGACGCTGCTTCCGAAAGACGCCGCGTTCTGTCTGCTGCTCTCACACCGGCCGGAGTTTTTCGATATCTATGCGCGCTGCGGCGTGCCGCTGGTGCTCAGCGGACACGCCCACGGCGGACAGGCACGCTTTCCCATACCCCTGTTCTCGCCGGGGCAGGGCATGTTCCCGCGCTACACCGGAGGCATGTACCGCCGCGGCGACACCGCGATGGTGGTCAGCCGCGGCCTCGGCGGCAGGCTCACGCGTCTGCGCGTGTTCAATCCGCCGGAGGTGGTGATGGTAAGGTTGTCCAGCAAGCCTCCCTCTTTTTCTTGACGCACCGCGCAAATTGCCATAATATAAGTAACAAATCCCGTTCAGGAGGACAGTCATGAACGAAAACCTGTTGCAGATTTCCAGCCGCATTCGTGAGCTGAGGGAGGTGCTCGGCATCGAGGCGGAAGACCTCGCGTCCCGCATCGGCGTTTCGCCCAAGGTGTACATGCAGTACGAAGCAGGCAGCATTGATATCCCCATCAGCAAGCTCTATGATATCGCGTATCACCTGAACACCGACATGACGGTGCTGCTGACAGGCGAGCAGCCGCGCATGGACACGCACTGCATCGTGCGCGCGGGCCACGGCATCGACATCGAGCGCTACCCGGGCTACCAGTATTCCAGCATCGCGTTCAACTTCAAGAACCGCGAGATGGAGCCGCTGCTGGTGACGTTGTCGCCGGAGGACAAACCCGCGCTGCCGGTGGTGCACGACGGACAGGAATTCAATTACGTGCTGGAAGGCACCGTGCGCTTAACGCTGGGCAAGAACAGCTACGATCTCCACGCGGGCGATTCCGTTTACTTCGACCCGCGCATACCGCACGCGCAGGCAGCGGCGGGCGGCACGGCAAAGTTTCTGACCGTGATCAAAGAGAGCTGAGGAGAGACATCATGAGTGAACTGATGCGCCGTTACTGTCCCCGCATAGAATTCGACTCGTACGAGGACTTCAAACAAAATTACCGCTGCAATGAGCCGGAGCGCTTCAACTTCGCCTACGACATCGTGGACGAATGGGCCGCGCTTCAGCCGGACAAGCTCGCGCTCGTCTGGACGGACGACGCGGGCAATATGAAGCGCTACACGTTTACCGACGTGAAGCGCGAAAGCGAGAAGGCCGCCGCCCTGTTCGCCGCGCATGGCGTGAAGAAAGGCGACGTGGTGATGCTGGTGCTGAGGCAGCGCCCGGAGGTATGGTTCTGCATGGTTGCGCTGATGCGCATCGGCGCGGTGTGTATCCCCGCCAGCTACCAGCTGACGCCCAAGGACATCTCCTACCGCTGCAACATCGCGGGCGTCTCCGTGCTGGTCTCCGTGGACGAGCCGGAAATCATCGGACACATCCGAGGCGCGCTGCCGGAATGTGAAACACTGCGCCATCTCATGTCCGTGGGCGACACCGTGCCGGAGGGCTTCATCGACTTCCGCGCGGAGATGGCCAAAACCGCGCCCGGCTTCCCGAGGCCGCAAGGGCCGGACGCGCCGGACAACACCGACATGATGCTGGTCTACTTCTCGTCCGGCACCACAGGAATGCCCAAGATGGTCTGGCACGACTTCGCCTTCCCGCTGGGCCATATCGTCACGGCCAAGTACTGGCAGTGCGCGCAGGACGACGGCATTCACATGACGCAGACCGACTCGGGCTGGGCCAAGTTTGCGTGGGGCAAAATCTTCGGGCAGTGGATCTGCGGCTCCGCCATCGGCGCATACGATACGCAGAAGTTCGTGCCGCACGCGCTGCTGGAAGCGGTGATGCGCATCCGCCCCACCACCTTCTGCGCCCCCGCCACCATCTACCGCTACCTCATCAAAGAGGATTTGTCCGGCTATGACCTCAGCTTCATCGCGCACGCGAGCCTCGCGGGCGAACCGCTGAACCCAGAGGTACTGCGAAAGATAAAAGACCTTACCGGGCTTACGGTGCACGAAGGCTTCGGACAGACCGAGAGCTCCGTACTGCTGGCCAACTTCGCGTGGTTCCCCATCCGCCCTGGCTCCACAGGCAAGCCCTCGCCGCTGTACGATATCGACCTCATCGACGCCGACGGCAACTCCTGCGAAGACGGCATCGTGGGCTCCATCGTCGTCAAGAATACCGACAAAGCGCACCCGCTGGGCCTCTTCCGCGGTTACTGGAAGGACGACGCTGCCATGCAAAAGAGCTGGACAAGCGGCGTCTACAACACGGGCGACATGGCCTGGCGCGACGCCGACGGTTACTTCTGGTTTGTGGGCCGCAGCGACGACGTGATCAAGTGCTCCGGCTACCGCATCGGCCCCTTCGAGGTAGAGAGCGTGCTCATCGAGCACCCCGCCGTGCTGGAGTGCGCCGTCACCGCCGCGCCCGATCCCGTGCGCGGTCAGGTGGTGAAAGCCACCATCGTGCTGGCCAAGGGCTACGCCGCAAGCGACGCGCTCAAGAAGGAGCTGCAGGAGCACGTGAAGCGCACCACCGCGCCGTATAAATACCCGCGCATCGTGGAATTTGTGGACGCGCTGCCCAAGACCATCAGCGACAAGATACAGCGGGGCGTCATCCGTTCGCGCGACGAGCGCAAAGGCTGATGGACGCTCTCTGCGGTTTCCCGCCCATCGCGGACACGCGCAGCCGCATCCTCATACTCGGCTCCATGCCGAGCGAGGCGTCGCTGCGCAAGCAGCAGTACTACGGCCATCCGCAAAATACGTTCTGGAAGCTCATGCCCGCGCTGCTGGACGAGGCGTTTGCCGAAGACTACGGCGAACGAAAAGCGATGCTGCTGCGCCACGGCATCGCGCTGTGGGACGTGCTGCGCCGCTGCGAGCGCGAAGGCAGCCTGGATTCCAACATCAAAAAGCCGGAGGTCAACGACTTCCCGGCTTTTTTCGCGGAGCATCCGGGCATTCGCCGCGTGTACCTTAACGGCGGCATGGCGTACAGCCTGTTCAAGAAGCATGTGGGCTTTGCGCCGGGCATGGAGTATGTGCGCGTCGGTTCCACGAGCCCGGCGCACGCGATATCGTTTGAGACGCGCCTGGCGGACTGGCGGCGCATGCTGCCGCTGCCCGAAGGCGGGGAAGCGAAGTGATGGGTGAATTTCCGGAATTCATGAAGCGCGCGGGCAGGCCGGTGGATACCGCGCAGCAAAACACCGCGGATGTGGAAGGATACTGGTTCGACGGCGCGGAAGGCCAGATGGCCTTCTGGACGTGCCATAAGTCGCGCGAATCCACGCCGCACACGCACGGCTTCGACGAGTATATTGTCGTGCTGGAAGGCGAATATATTCTCTGTACGGACGAAGGCGAAAAGCTGCTGCGTCCCGGCGATGAAGCCATAATCCCGCGCGGTACGCGCCAGTGGGGACGCTGCGCCGCGGGTACGCGCACCATCCACGCCTTTGGCGGACAGCGCATCCGCCCACAAGAACACAAAGGAGAAACCGAATGAAACCCTACGACGAAACCTGCCGCGATGTGACGGAAGCCGCGGTAAAACGCAGCCTCGGCACCATTTTCGGTTCGTCCGAATACGACGAGCGCCAGCTCTCCTGCCTGACCAATCCCAAGGCCTGCGCGCCCGTGGTGCGTCTGGGCCCGTGCCGCTGCGGCGACGACCCGAAGTGCGCCAGCGTATGTTTCTTCGACGCCCTCTCCCGCGACGCGGACGGGCATGCGGTGGTTTCCGCACAGAACTGCGCGGGCTGCGGTGAGTGCATTGTCGCGTGCGAAAACCACAACCTTGGCGAGATCCGGGAGGTTGTACCCCTGTTCGCGCGCGTGGACGCGGGCGATCCCGTGTACGCCATGATCGCGCCCGCATACGTCAATCAGTTTGGCAGCGACGTGACGCCCGGCAAGCTGCGCAGCGCCTTCAAGCAACTGGGCTTCGCGGGCATGATTGAAGTGGCGCTGTTCGCGGACATACTGACGCTGAAGGAGGCGCTGGAATTCGACGCGGCGGTTCAAACCAAAGAAGACTTCGTGCTGACCAGCTGCTGCTGCCCCATGTGGGTGGCGATGATACAGAAGGTATACAACCGGCTGCTGCCGCACATGCCGCCCTCCGTGTCGCCCATGGCGGCGTGCGGGCGCGCGGTGAAGCGCCTGACGCCCGGCGCGAAGACGGTATTCATCGGCCCGTGCCTCGCCAAGAAGGCCGAGGCGCGCCAGCCCGACATCTCGGAAGCGGTGGACTTCGTGCTGACGTTTACCGAAATGGAAGAGATTTTCCGCGCGGCGGGCATCGACCCGGCCGCATTGGATGAAGATCAGCGTGACCATTCGTCCGCAGGGGGGCGCATGTACGCGCGCACGGGCGGCGTCTCCGCCTCGGTGGACGAAACCGTAAAGCGCCTCAAGCCCGACCGCGCCATCCCCGTCCGCGCGCGCCAGGCCGACGGCGTTCCGGCGTGCAAGGCGATGCTGGCGGACATTCAGGCGGGCAGCTTTGACGCCAACTTCCTCGAGGGCATGGGCTGTGTTCGCGGCTGCGTCGGCGGTCCGCGCGCGCTTATTGACCGCGACCTCGGCGCGCAGCACGTGGACGAATACGCCGGGCAGGCGGCTTACCGGACGCCCGCGGACAACCCGTACGTGCTGGAGCTATTGCATAGCCTCGGGTTTGATACCATCGAGAGCCTCATCAAGGGCGAGAACATGTTTACGAGAAGGTTTGAGTAGGCGGTTATAGCGTATATTGGTGGGCTAAGGGAGGAGCAGCGATGATAGACCTGGAACAGTATTTGTATGACAGGGTTAAACCGGTCATTGAACAGTGGACAGCGGACGACATTTACGCAATTTCATTCTTTGTGTATTCCAATGAATTAAATGAATATCAGGGCTGCCAGAATGTCAGTGAGTTTTCGATTGGCTATAATACAGAAAAGGACTGCAGCGGCGCGTCACAGGGCAGCGAGGAAAGATGGAATTTTGCGTTTTGGAACCAGCACATGATTCCGATTATCGAACCGTCCGCTGACGATGAAGGGATAAGAACCCTGTTCAAATGGTATCAGGAAAACGCAATAGAGAATATCGGATATGAAGATGATGATTCATGTTATGATAAAAACACGAATTATATTGGAAAAGGTCCGGTTGGATACTACGAATTACTGATGGCGGTTTCCAATGTGGCCAAAAGGCTCCAGATGGAAAACGTTACCCTTCAAACGTTTGGTAAACGAATCCCCATTATAGTTCATGACTTAGAATATCCTTGGTATATCGAACAAGCAACCGAAAACGCCAATCCAAACGGTGAAGCCGCTGCCTTCTTAGCCGCTTTGCGATCCGGATATTCAGAATAACGAAAATTCCATCGGGACAAAGCGGATGCCGTTCTGCGTTTGCTCGGCATCCGTTTCAGTAAATTTCAACCTGCGGTATATTTCCACGGCATACGGCGAGGAGTTGACGGTGACGCGCTCCGCGCCCGCCGCCCGGCACGCCTGTGCGCAGCATTCCCACAGTGCGCGCCCGATGCCCTGCCGGTGATACTCCTTTTCCACAAAGAACAGGCTGATGTGTGCTTCCCTGCGCAGCGCCAGCACGCCGCGCAGTTCGCCGCCCGCAAACGCGCCCCACAGACGCAGCTCCCCCGCGTCCTTCATGCGGTTGATTGCTTCCGGTTCGATAAACGCGCGGAACGTGTCCACGCCCTCCGCGCTGTATTCGGGCGCTTCAAATTCCGAGAATACCCGCCAGACAAGCGCCATCGCGGGCGGGATATCTTCCCTTTTCAGCAGCCGTATCTCCATGCTCATCTTTCAAAGTCCAGACAGACGAGCTCCTTGCCATTCGGCAGCGGGCAGTCCTCCCGGCAGGTCTGTCGATAGCCGATGCGCGCCATGGCCTGTGCCAGCTTATCCGCATCCACGTCCCGGTGCAGCGCATCCAGGCACTGCAGTGCCTGCGCAGCGGGCGAAGCCGATACAAAGGAAGCGCCCCGGCTGCGCTGCACCGCGCAGCATATCGCCGCCGGCCGCGATTCATCCACCCTCTGCGCGAACGTTTCCACGCCGATATACTCAATTACGAGCGCTGCGATCACCAGATCCGTTTGAGGCAAGCGGCATTCGTCGTCTGTCAAATCCGCGTGCAGCAGCTCCAGCCGGTCACCGAAATATGCGAAACGCTGGCGGCACACCTCCAGATAATCCGCGCTGATGTCGACGCCGTATACCTTGCGCACGCCCGCGCCAATGTGTTCCAGCCCGTTGCCTCCCGCGACGCCCAGCACGCAGACGCTTTCCGGCGCATGGCGGAGCAGTTGACGGCGCATGATTTCACTCAGCGCCTGAAGCTGACCCACCTGCTCCGACGCCATGTGCGTCTCGTAGTCATCCAGCGAAACGCTTTCCCATGGGGTTTTCATGACGCCAGATTGCAGCGCACCACAAGCCGCCCGTTGCCGTGTGACTCGCACGTCAGCAGCGTCAGCTCCCGGGCGTACTCCGTATCGTCCAGCTTTTCAGGCTGGTCCGGTTTGATGTGGTCGATGGCATATACGGTATAGCGCTGCGTTACCCCCTGCGGGCTGGTCAGCAGCACCGTATCGCCCACCTTCACCTTGTCCAGCTGGCCGAATATGGAGCCGTTGGAATAGTTGTGGCCCGTGACCACCATGTTGCCATCCTCACCCGGCAGCGAACCCTCATAGTAACACGCCGACACCTTCAGCGCGGCATTCGTGGTCTCTGAAAGTACAGGCAGGTGTGCGTTTATAGCGTCGATATCCACCCGGGCTATTACATCATATCCCTGCAGCTCCGGCGTCAGTGTAGGCGCAGGCGCGGCAGAACTTTGTCCTTCTGCGGAGGGCGAAGTTCCGGACGACGAGTCCGCACCCGAAGCCTGCGGCGTCAGGCCGCTTGCGTCCAGTACCGCCTGCGCGTTCCGACCCGCGTTGACGCCCTCGGTCCACAGCACGGTAAACACCACGATGGCGGCGACAGCCAGCGCTCCCGCCAGCGAGAAAAGCACGATCCGCAGCGTTTTGGGGCTCATATGCGTGATTGCATGCCAAACCTTCTTCATGGCCCATTTCCTCCTGTATTGTGTCCATATCATACCATAAAATCGGCACCGTTTCACGCTTCGAATGATTTCTTTTGTGTAGGCAGAAAATAAGCACATTGAAGGGAGTAACGCGATGGAAAACAGATCGATTTGGCAGGCGGATACCGTGTGGCATGGCTTTCCGTGCCTGACGGGTGATATCAAATGCGAGGTCGCGGTGGTGGGTGCGGGGATGACGGGCATCACGACTGCGCTGCTGCTGGCACAGGCCGGCATGGATGTGGCGGTGCTGGAAGCGGACGCGGTAGGCTGCGGCACCTCAGGCCGCACCACCGCCAAGATTACCATACAGCACGGGCTGTGCTACCAGGGCCTTTCGGAACAGCGCGCGGAATGCTACATGCGCGCCAACGCGGCGGGCGCGGCGCTCATTGAGGCGCTGATCCGCGAGCACGCGATACAGTGCGATTACGAGAAGCAGTCCTCCTGTGTATATTCACGCGGCGGAGAGGACGAAAGCGCGCTGGACAAGGAACTGGACGCGTACGAAAAGCTGGGGCTGAAGGCCAGCATTAGCATCCGTACCGGGCTGCCGTTCCCGGTGAAGGCCGCGCTCACGCTGGACAATCAGGCGCAGTTTCATCCGCTCAAATACCTGTACGCGCTGGCGGACGCGGCGGCGGCGGCCGGTGCCCAATGCTTTGAGCGCACGCGGGTCACGGGCTTCGAGCGCGACGATACCTGCGTACTGCATACACCGGGCGGGCAAGTGACCGCAAGTACCGTCATTTTCGCAACCAACTACCCGCTAATCGAGTTTCCCGGCCATTTCTTTCTGAGGCTGCATCAGGAGCGTTCTTACATTATCAGCGCGGACGCGGGCGCGCTGAGCCTTGCCGGGATGTATATCTCTGCCGAGGAGCCCGTCCATTCGGTGCGCGCTGCACGCATGGGCAGGCACACCCATCTGCTGCTGGGCGGCTTCGGACACCGCACCGGCAAGGAGGATGATGTCGGCGATTCCTATTCGCTGCTCGGACGCTTCTTGCAGGAGGATTTCCCGCAGGCCGGGCAGGAGCCGCAATACCAGTGGTCCGCACAGGACTGTCAGCCGCTGGACGGCATGCCTTACGTCGGCGCGGTGCATACGGAAACACCGCGCGTCTACGTGGCCACAGGATACAATAAGTGGGGCATGACCAACAGCGCGGCAGCCGCAGCCATGCTCTCGGACAGCATCGCGGGCTCCACGCGCATCGACCGGGAAACAGCGGAAGCGTTCTCTCCGCTGCGCTTTACGCCCTGCGCTTCGGCAAAAAACTTCTTCATGCAGGCGGGAGAGTCGGCAGGCGCTTTCACCGCGGGTTACATCGGGCTGCCGCGCGGCCGCTACGAGGATATCGCGTCGGGCGAAGGGGCGGTGCTGCGTGTGGAGGGCGATGCGCAGGCGGTGTACCGCGACGAAGCGGGTAAGCTGCATGCCTTTCAGGGAAGCTGTACCCACCTCGGCTGCCCGCTGGAATACAATGCGCTCGAAAAATCCTTCGACTGCCGGTGCCACGGCTCGCGCTTCGGCGTGGACGGGCAGGTGCTGACCGGCCCCGCAAAGAAGCCGCTTCCGCGCATCGACACGGGCGATGAGGACTGATGCCACACCGGTGAAATTTTTACGGAAAGAAACAGGGACGGCCCGCAAGGATCGTCCCTGTTGTATGTGCGTTGCGGGTTATGACGCCGTTTTGCGCGCGTCCGCCATCAGGCTCTCCATCGCGCCCTCCACAGCCTCGCGCATCTCTTCCACGCGGACACGCTCCGATCCGGACTGTGCGGGGTACTCCGGCGCCCCCACCGTGAGCGTCACCAGCGGCTTCTTGCGCAGCCTGCGCGTCAGCCATCCTGCTTCGCGAAACGTGAACACCATCGGTACCACGGGGACATTTGAGCGCACCGCGAGGTGAAACGCGCCGTTCTTGAATGGGCGCAGCGTATCGTTCCACGGCCAGAGCGACGCCTCCGGGTAGAAGTGTACAATACGGCCCTTTCGCAGCTGCTCGCGCATGGCGTTCATGAACGCGCCCAGCGCCTTGGGAGACTCCGGAATGGGTACGCCGCCCAGTATGCGCACCAGACGCCGCACCACCGGAATCTCAAAATTCGACTGCAGCGCGGCAAACAGCGGTCTGCGCGGGAACAGCGTGCACGCCACCATCGGAGAGTCCAGTATGTGCACGTGGTTGGTAACCGTCACCGCGCCGCCCCGAATGTAACGCAGGTTCCGTTTACCCACGATTTTCAGGCCGAACACGAGGCGCGACGCCACGCTGAGCACCGGAACGGCGATCAGGTAGAACAGCAGGTTAGATCCAAGGCGGAAGAACACGTTGCGGTTTACGAAACGGTAGTGCGCGTCCACGGGACACGCGAAAGGCGTCGGCATGTGGACGACGTGCCGGTTGAGGTTGCGCTCATCCTCCGGCACCGGACGCTGCTCCGCTATCACGCGGCGATAAACTGCTTCGATTTTGTCGATAGAACGGCTTATCGCATAACCCTCGGCGCGTTTGCTGTATTCCCCGCCCATTCGGGCGCGCTCTTCGGGATGCTCTATCCAGTAGTCAATCTTATTCGCGAGATCCTTGGCGCTCTTGTTTTTAAACAGGCTGCGTCCATCCATGGCGAACTGCCGTGCCGCGCTCATCTTCGCGTCCGCGATCACCGGTACGACGCCGCACGCGATGGCCTCAATGCACACGATGGCCTCAATTTCCGCCTCCGCGGCGTGCACATAGAGATCCGCCTGATTGTACAGCCGTATGATCTCCTCCTGTCCTACGTAGCGGAACACCGGCACATTTTTCAGCCTGCGGCCCAGACGTTCGTACTGTTTTTGCTTGGGCCCTTTTCCAAGGAATATCAGCTGAATGTCGTCGGCATGCCTGGAGAGCCGTGCCGCCTTCAGTATGAGGTCCTGCCGCTTTTCGGCGGAGAGCCTGCCTACCATCATGATCACGAACTTGCCCTGCCATTCAGGCGGCTTCTGAACCTCCGTCGGCTTAAAGGCTTCATCCACGCCGTTGGAGATGACATGCAACCGCGCCTTATAGCCGTGCGCCTTCAGCTGATCCGCGATGAACTGCGACGGGCAGTGGATATCGCGGATGTAGCAGTAGAATCGCTGCCGGAACCACAGGTACAGCAGGTGCGGCAGCAGCGTAAAGTGCTTCATACCGATGTTGTACGACACGTTTTCGGGCTGGCAATGGAACGCCGCCATGTGCGGACCCCCCATCTCCCGGCAGACTTCCCGCGCGCGCATACACAGCTTGTAGGGCAGAAACAGGTGTGCGACGTCGGCATCCTTCAGCGCCTCCCGAAGCACCGCCTTGTCGGGATGCGCAAACATCATGCCCTGGCTGCTCACCAGCTTCTGAAAGGGTCCGAAGTTTGCTGAAGGTACAACAAACTTGTCCGGCGCAGGCGAACCGGTTGCGACGACGCGCACCTCGTGACCCCTTTCGCGAAGATGCGCAATAAAACGGGCTGCGGAGACGGTCGTGCCGTTGTTGCGCTCGTCGTGCTGGTCCATGACGTATACAATTTTCATTTTTCCGGATTAATAAAGGACGCTGTAAAATAAATGAATGATGGCGGTTCCCTTTATTAATGCAAACCTCCTTTCGATATTGATGACGGAATAAATGATTTCTGACGATGCCTTCATATTACACCCATGCGGACGATTGTGCAAACGCTTAAAGCACACAGGCATCCCGACCGGAGTCACGCCCGGGTATTGTGTTTGTCCGCCGCCCATATTATAATCAGAAGCGCCGCAAAGGCGGACAAAGGAGAATACGAATGCTGGAACTCAGGGGCATCACATTGCGTCTGGACGACGGCCGTACCATACTGGACGGCGTCGACATGGCGCTGGAGGATAAAAAGATTATCGCGATCACCGGGCCGAACGGCAGCGGCAAGTCTTCGCTGGCACGCATCATCATGGGCCTTCAGCAGCCCACCGCGGGACGCATGCTGCTGGACGGGCAGGACATTACCGATATGGACATCACGGAGCGCGCGCGCCTTGGCATCGGCTACGCCTTCCAGAACCCGCCGCGCTTCAAGGGCATCAAGGTGGGCGAGCTGCTGAAGCTGGCAGCCGGCGGCAGTAAGGACAAGGGCGGCATCTGCGACATGCTCTACAGCGTAGGACTGTGCGCGCAGGACTACCTGAACCGCGACGCCGACGCCACGCTCTCCGGCGGCGAGGTAAAACGCATCGAGATCGCCACCGTGCTTTCGCGCAACCTGAAGCTCGCGGTTTTTGACGAGCCCGAGGCGGGTATCGATTTGTGGAGCTTTCAAAAGCTCGCCGACACCTTCCGGGAGATGCATGGCACCACCGATACCACCATCGTCATCATATCGCATCAGGAGCGCATATTGGAGCTGGCCGACGCAATATTATTGATGAAGGACGGCCTGCTGACGCGTGTGCCGCGCGAAATCATACTTTCAGGCGAAGAGTATGACGCGCGCTGCAATTGCCGCCTCGGCTGCGGAAAGAGAGGACAGGATCATGCTGAGTGCATTGGATAAGCTGCTGCTGGAAAAGGTGGCCGGGCTGCACGAAGTACCCAAGGGCGCGTACAACATCCGCCGTAACGGCGAGGGCGCGGGACGCAACACCACGGCCAATATCGACATCGTCACCAAGCAGGACAAACCGGGCATCGATATCCTCGTAAAACCCGGCACAAAGGGCGAAAGCGTCCATATCCCGGTCATACTCTCTGCCGAGGGCATGAAGGACGTGGTATATAACACATTCGAAATCGGCGAAGGCGCGGACGTGCTCATCGTCGCGGGCTGCGGCATACACAACGCCAGCGACAAAACCGAACAGCACGACGGTGTCCACGAATTTTTCATCCGCAAGGGCGCGCGCGTGCGCTACGTGGAAAAGCACTACGGTCAGGGCGAGGGTACCGGCAAGCGGGTACTGAATCCCGTTACGCTGATACACGCGGAGGAAGGTGCCACGGTAGAGCTGGAGCTGGTACAGATCATGGGCGTGGACGACACAAAACGCGATACGAAAATCGAACTGGCTGACCGGGCAAAGCTGATTGTGACGGAGCGTCTGCTCACTGATTTCAGCCAGACCGCAGGTTCGCTCATCGATATTCGCATGGACGGCGAGGGCTCCTCCGCGCAGGTGATCTCGCGCTCGGTGGCGCGCGGACACTCGCGGCAGGAATTCCTGTTCAACCTCGATGGGTACAGCCGCTGCCGCGGCCACATACAATGCGATGCCATCATCATGGACAGCGCCGTGGTGATCTCCACACCGAAGATCTCCGCATTCAGCGAGCACGCACAGCTGGTGCACGAAGCAGCCATCGGCAGACTGGAATCGCAGCAGCTGCTGAAGCTGATGTCCCTCGGGCTTTCCGAAAAGGATGCGGAGGACACGATACTGAAGGGATTCCTCAAATAACGATACGGCTCAGCCCAAGGCCCGCTCCGGCGGGCTTTTTTGATGCAGGTCTACAATCCTCCAAATACAAGTACAATGTAGCGTACCATCACACACCCGCGGAGCGTTTATGAACAAGAAGCCTGTATACCCGCCCGGATATCGCACGCGCATGGTTTATCCGGATGATAAAAAGAATATCACAGACGATAAGACGAAACCGGGGGCAAACCATGAAAACTCGGATACTGCGGTCGCCTGCGAAAAAGATAATGAAGACACCGATGATGAGGACACCGGCCTTGCGGAAACCGATGAAAACGAGGAGGACAGCGATG
This sequence comes from Bacillota bacterium, assembly GCA_023460085.1. GTDB lineage: Bacteria > Bacillota > Clostridia > Christensenellales > SZUA-584 > JAEWCC01. The sequence goes on from JAEWRI010000046.1 coordinate 225,277, forward strand.
TCGACGAGGAGGATGAGGAATCAAGCTGCAAAATGTGGTTGGAGGTGCTGCCTTCCAAGGGCGGCTTGCTGCTGGCGGTGCTGATTACGGAGATCATGACCGAAGGAATGACGCCCTCCCAGATGAACATATTGGGCAATTTCGTATCCGCAATCGGATCGCTGATCGCGTACAAAGCGTCGAGGGATGAACTCTGACGCTCAGTCTCTCACAAGATATTTCAATACAATTTTGCCGCGCTTCAGCGTGAGTATCCCCTTCTCCGCCATCTTCTGAAGCTGGCGCGTAATCACCTCGCGCGAGGAGCCCAGTTCCACCGCGAGCTGCTCGTGCGTGATTCTCACCTCACCTGCCGCATTGGCAACGCGCTGCAGATATTCTATCAGCCGCTCCTCAATGCTCATGAATATGAGCATCTCGATGGTATCGATGGACAGTATCAGCCGCGAAGCCAGCGCGTTGAACACATGGGTGCGAAAGGCATCACTGCGATACAGGAGCTCTCTGAAAATGTCCGGCGGAATGATGGCCAGGCTGCTGTCCTTCTCCGCCTCGATGGTAAAGTTATACTCCATATCCCCCAGCGCACACACCGCCGCGAGTATGCACAGCTCGCCCTCGCCGATTCGATAAAGCGTCAGCTCGCGGCCCTTGTCGGAGGTGCGGAAGAGCCGAAGACGTCCCCGCATCACCATGGGAATGCCCGTACAGCGGCTGTTGTCCCCCATCATGATTTGGCTTCTGGCAATCTCCCGGGGAGATACGCTGCTGCGCAGCAGCGCCCTTTCCGCTTCGTCCATGGCCATATAGAACGGGAACTTTGCGTAATCGCTTTCCTTCATGTCCGTTGCCCCCCCAGTCTGCGTCTTCTTTTATTATAGCGGCGCGTCACGGCGCTTGTAAAGCAAAGTGAGCAGAAGGGGGTTGAAAATTCTGTCGCTTATTGTATCATAAGGGAAAAGCCTCGCGGAGAATATTATGAAAAAACTGCTGTCTTTGGTACTCGTGCTGTGCCTGATGCTGACGGCTTGCGCACCCGAAACCGTACGCGAAGGCGGCGTGGTGCTGCATGGCAATCCGCGTGAAACCGCGGACTACTTATCTTACTATCAGGATGAAACCATCGTTTACGTTACGAAAAGCGGTGAAAAGTACCACACGGCCGACTGCTCGTACCTCACCGATTCCGCAATACCGGTGTCGCTGGAACAGGCGATTGCGGAAGGAAAAACGCCTTGCAGCCGCTGTCACCCCGGCGGTGAGTAGCCTTTGAAAGCCTTTACAGCCTGCAAAGGCTTTTTATCGCATAAAACAACTGAACAGCTTGGCAGGCAGCAAAAATGCTTTCCCAAGCTTTTATTTTTGCCTGAAATGTTCACAGATTGATTAAAAATTACACAGGTTGCTGTAATCCGCCTCGTTTATCATATCTGCGTATAAAACGAATGTTCATAAGGAGAACAACGATATGATACGAAAAGCATGGGCGGCGACAGCAAGCCTGGCGCTGATCTTGATGATGGCAGCGGGTTGCCAGTCCAGCGCAGGCAGCACCATCAGTGCCTCCGCCGCGGGAGAAACAACGATATACGGACAGGTCACAGCAATTGACGGCAGCAGCATTACGCTCGCTCTGGCCACAGTGTCACAGAATGCTCCTTCCGGCGAAATGCCGTCGGGTGAAATGCCGTCGGGAGATATGCCCGCAATGCCATCGGACGGCTCAATCCCTTCCGAAGGTGCACAGCCTTCGGGTAGCCAGGATACTGACGCAGTCAGCAGTGCAACGCAGAATACGGAAGGCGAACAGCCCTCTGGCGAGGTCCCTTCAATGCCTTCAGGCGGACAGGGCGGTCAGCGCGGCGGCGTGGAACTGACTGGAGAAGAACAGACGATCACCATAAGCGACAATACGGCAATCACGATACAAAGCAGGGATGGCAGCACGGAAGGCGCGCTTTCTGATATCGAAGTGGGAGATATCCTCTCCGTCACAATGTCTGGTAACAGCGTCACCGCAATCACCATCATGCAGCTGGGCGGCGGTATGGCAGGCGGACAGCCAGGCGGCGGCATGGGGGGACCAGACAGCTCAGGTGCGGCTCCTTCCGGTATGGCCTCCCCGGAAACCAGCAGCGAAGTCTGACGCATTGAACACAATAGGGTGGCCAGCGCATGCTATGCCTGCGCCATAGCCATCCTTCAATACCTCCTTAACAACAAAAACCGGCACCAAGCCGGCTTTTGTTGTATATACGATTATATGCTTTGATTGAAGCGGTGTATCCGCCATTCTCCGCCAGTGTATTCCACCATGGTAATGCCTCCCATGGTGGTAATAAACTTATACCGCATCCATACCGGCAGGCCAAGGATATTGCACAGCAGAACACGGATAAACCCGTCGTGGCTGACAACAAGCACATCCTCCGCTTCCTGCCGCATGTCGTCTAAAAAGAGGTTCTGCCTCGCGATGACATCCGCGCCGCTTTCACCGCCCGGAAAACGAAGGTCGTGCGTATGCGCGACGAACTCCCGCCAAAAATCCGGATAGGCTGTCCTGGCCTCCTCCTCGCTCAAGCGATGGAACTCGCCGCCGTTGATCTCGTTTACGCGCTTGTCTACGGTAACGGGCAGGCGCTTCATGCGCGCCGCGGGCGCGGCGGTCTGCTGCGTTCGCACGTATTCACTGGCGAAAATCTTCGCGATGGGAATATCGCGGAAGTGCGCCGCGATGCGCTCCGCATCCTCAAGCCCCTTCTCGTTCAAGGGGTCGTCGGCGATCCGCAGCGTCTCATTGTAGTAATCCCCGATTGCTTTATGTCCATGCCGCGCAAAGTAAATCATACGATTTTCCTCAGCCCCGGTTGGCTGCCCTCGCCCGATCGCCTTTGCCGAGTATGGCCTTGCGCAGCCGGATGCTGACAGGCGTCACCTCCACCAGTTCGTCGTCCGCGATGAACTCCAGAGACTGCTCCAGGCTGAGTATCGTCGCAGGTGTCAGACGCAGCGCCTCATCGCTGCCCGACGCGCGCATGTTGGTGAGCTGCTTCTTGCGGCACACATTGACGACAATGTCGTCCTGCCGCGCGTTCTCGCCTACGATCATCCCCTCGTACACCGCCATGCCCGGCCCGACAAACAGCCGACCGCGCTCCTGCGCACCGTAAAGGCCGTAGGCCGTGGTCTCTCCCGTCTCATGCACCACCAGGGAACCGCGGGAACGCTCCGGAATCTCGCCCGCCCAGGGCTCGTAGCCGCTGAAGATATGGTTCATTACGCCGTTGCCGCGTGTATCGGTCATAAATTCGTTGCGGTAGCCGATAAGACCGCGCGCCGGAATCTTAAACTCCAGCCGCGTGCTACCCGCCTCGCTGCCCATGTTCACCATCACCGCTTTGCGCACGGCGATTTTATCCATCACCACGCCCGCATACTCTGCGGGAACGTCGATCATCAGCAGCTCGTAAGGCTCCATCGTTACGCCGTTTTCTTCCTTCGTGATGACCCTCGGGCGCGACACGGAGAACTCATAGCCTTCGCGCCTCATGGTTTCAATGAGTATGGAAAGATGCAGCTCGCCGCGGCCCGATACCTTGAACGTGTCGGTGCTATCCGTCTCCTCCACCCGCAGGCTGACGTTGGTCTCCAGCTCCTTCATCAGCCGGTCGCGCAGGTTGCGCGAGGTGACATACTTGCCCTCGCGCCCGGCGAACAGGCTATTGTTGACGATAAAGTTCATGGACACGGTAGGCTCGTCGATCTTGACGAACGGCATGGGCTCCACGTGCTCCGGATCGCACACCGTCTCTCCGATGCCCACGTCCGGCAGCCCCGCGATGGCAATGATGTCGCCGAAGTTACCCATCTCCGTCTCGATGCGTTTTAACCCCTTGAACGTAAACAGCTTGGTAATCTTCACGTTTTCAGACTTGCCTGCTTCGCTGCACAGCACAGCGGGCATGCCGCGCTTCACGCTGCCGCGCTCCACACGGCCGATGGCAATGCGCCCCAGATATTCGTCGTAGTCCACGTTCGATACGAGAAACTGCAGCGGGCCTTCCATGTCACCTTCCGGCGCCGGAATGTATTCCAGTATCGCGTCGAACAGTGCAAACACGTCGCTTTCCTGTCCGTCGGGCCGCATAGACGCCGTGCCTTCCTTGGCAGAAGCGTATACCACGGGAAACTCCAGCTGGTCCTCATCCGCGCCCAGCTCTATGAACAGGTCGATGATGCCGTCCAGCACGGCTTCGGGCCGCGCGCCCGGCCTGTCCACCTTGTTGATCACCGCCATGACGTGCTTTTTGAGCCCCAGCGCCTTGCGCAGCACAAAGCGCGTCTGCGGCATGCAGCCCTCAAACGCGTCCACGAGCAGCAACACGCCGTCCACCATGGTCAGCACGCGCTCCACCTCGCCGCCGAAATCCGCGTGACCCGGCGTATCGACGATGTTTATTTTTACTCCCTTGTATTCCACTGCCGTATTCTTCGCCAGTATCGTGATGCCGCGCTCCTGTTCCAGATCCTCGCTGTCCATCACGCGCTCGCGTACCGCCTCATTGGCGCGGAATATGCCTGTCTGACGCAGCATCTGATCGACCAGCGTGGTTTTGCCGTGGTCCACGTGCGCCACGATGGCGATGTTGCGTATGTTTTGCTGTTGCATAAAAATCCCCGGTCTCCTTCCAAAATAGCCGAAGATGATTATATGCTTTTGGCGAAGTGATTACAAGCATTTTTCTGTAAACCCTGATGGATTACAGAGCATAAAACAACACCGATGCGGCGCAGAACAGCGCAATGAGTAAGCAGCCCGCCCAATAAATGACGTTCGCGGCCGCTTTGCGCTTTGCGCGGAGGGCATCCAGCGCGATGCCAAGGTACAGCGCACCGGTAACGGCAGCGGGCATGATATAACGAAAATCCATGGTGCAGCCGAAGGGATAGCGGATATTGAATATGAGAAAAGCGCCCATCTGCACCAACCAAATCCACAGCAGCCCCCAGCGCGCAAAGCCTTCCGCCTCGCGGCAGCGCGTCAGCACATACACCATGGCCGCCAGCGACGCAAGTATCAGCGCGAGATTCAGTATTACCAGCGCGGCGGCAGCCCAGTCGTTACCCTGGAACGAGAACTCGCCGAAGAGCGAGCTCTTGAGCACATAGAGCCAGATATTACAATCCTCCCCCGACGAACAGTACAACGGATGAAAAAGCTGTTCCAGCGGAAACGACAGAAAGCGGCTGACAGCGGATTGATCCCCGCAGTACAGCCACGAGTTGTCGGCAAAACGCACCACGTAACCGAAGGGCTGACCGAACAGCACGTAGTTGCGCACGGAATACCAGAGGCCCAGCGGCGCGCACACCGCGGCAAACGCTGCGAACTGGCCGATCAGTTTTTTCGTACGCCGTTCGCGCCAGCCTTTAATCAGCACGGCAAGAAATACCGGCGCGGTAAACAACGCCGCGAGGCCGCCCGAGAGCTTGGTCATCATTGAAAGTCCGATGGACAGCGCAATGAGCAGCATGTGCTTCATGCCGGGCGCACGGTACCAGCGCACCGTGTACAGCACGGATACCATGAAGAAAAACACCGTCAGCGCGTCGTTGTTGACGCGCGCCGACAGCTGGTAGAACGCCGGATGAAACGCCAGCACCGCAATCGCTGCGGTACGGGCGCGGCGCGGCATTCCCAGTTCCCCGCAGAGGCTGCGGCATACCCACAGCAGTGCGCATGACGCGAAGCACGGCACTATCTTCGCAGCCTCGAACACCGCTATCAGCTCACGTTGCGGCTGAAAAAGCGCGAACACCCTGACGACGAGTGCCTGCACGAAATGCTGGAAAGGCGGATGATAGAACTGGTAGTCATAGCTTGCGGGCAGCGCGCCCTGGGAATACAGGCGATACATATACGCAAAATGCCCGCTGCCCTCCAGCGTCGAAACGTCATAGTCGCGAACCGCAAAGGGCGTATAGAGCATGTAACCCACGCGCATGATGATGCCCGCGATAATCAGCACGGTGACGACGGTCTCCGCGCTGATCCCGTTCCTTTTCGGAATGCGTTTTATCAGCAGGAAGGCGAAACACAGCCCCGCGCCGGAAAGCATGACCGCCCTCACAGCGCGCTCGTCCGCGTCCAGCACAAGCGCAAACAGAATATAGCTGATGACGATGGTGATAGCGGTAATCAGATATGGGCGCATGCCCATGAAAAAGCCTGAGGCTGCGGATGCCTTGTTGATGTCATTCCCTTTTTGCATGTCATCCTGTCTGAGTCTGAAGAACCCTTGAGCCTGCGGCTATGCCGCGTAAAACAGCGCGGACGCGATACCAAAAAGCGCTATCGCCGCCACGCCGACATAGAAAAGCGCATTCGCCCAGGCGTTGTTCTTTGCCTTGATGCGATCCAGCGCAATGCCGAGGAAAAGCGCGCCAACGATGGCCGTGGGTACGATGTAGCGGTAGTCCATCGTGCAGCCATACGGAAAACGCACATTAAATACGACGAACGAGAGCATCTGCGTCAGCCAGATCCAGAAAAGTCCCCAGCGTGCAAACCCATTTACTTCTCGCCCGCGCACCATGACGTAGATCATCGCCACCAGCGACAGCAGTATGAGCGCAAAGTTTGCGATGATCAGCAGCGCCGCGAAGCCCTCCGGCGCGTCGAAGCCAAACTCCCCGAATACGGAGCACTTGACGGTATACAGCCACAGGTTGTAATCGCCATACGGCTGGCAGTAAAGCGGATTCGTCAGCTGATCCAGCGGAAACGAGAAGAAGCGCTCCGTAAATGTCCGGGTGCCGCAATACAGCTTGGACTCCGTGGAGATGGTGAACACATGCCCGAACGCCTGATCGAACTTCAGGTAGTTGCGCACCGGATACCAAAGACCCAGCGGCGCGCACACGCCGAGGAACGCCGCAAACTGGCCGAAGATGCGGCCTGCCCGGCCCTCCCTGAAGGATTTGACGAACACCGCCAAGAACACGGGCGCGGTAAACAGCGCCACTGCCGCTGCCGAGAGCTTAGTCATCATGCCAAGGCCGATGGCCAGCGCTATAAGCAGTATGTTCTTCATCGTGGGCGCGTAATACCAGCGGATGGTATACAGCACCGCCACCATAAACAGAAAGAGCATCACCGGGTCATTATTGACGCTGGCGGAGAAGATGAAGAATGTCGGCTGAAACGCCAGCACGGCAACGGACAGCGCCGTGGCGCGCGGCGAGAGGTTCATGGTGCGGGCGAGGCTGCGCACCACCCACAGCAGTGCGCACATGGCGAAGCACGGGACCAGCTTCGCGGCCTCAAACAGCGAAGTAAGCTCCGCGCCGGGGCGGAACCACGAGAATACTTTGACGACCAATGCCTGCAAGATATGCTCGAAGGGCGGGTGATAGAATTGATACTCGTTGGTCTGCGGCAGTGTGCCAGAGGAAAACAGCTTATACATGTAGGCAAAATGACCGGTGCTGTCATACGCGCCGATGTCGTGGCCTCGCATCCCGAACGGTGTATAGAGCATGTAGCCCACGCGCATCACAATGCCCGCCGCAATCAGCGCCACGATCAGCGCCTCGGTGCGGGAGGAACACTTCTTCGACAAACAGCGCAGCAGCAGCCAGAAGCCGCAGCCGGCGAGACCCAGCCACATCAGTGCGCGGGCTGCTGCTTCGGTTCCGTCCAGCACTTCGTACAGCGCATAGGCCGCCGCGATGACCGCAGCGGTAAGAATGTACGGGCGAAAACCCGTCCAAAGCGCTTTACTGTTTATCGTGCTTCTGTTCATGGTACTCTTCTTCCGTGTTCACACCCCATACCGCCGATTTGTCCGCGGAACCCGCGGCAAACAGCCTCGCGGCCTCCATCGCGGTCATCATGGAGTGATCCATGTTGTTGTAGCGGTGCTGGCCATTGCGCCCGATGCAGTATAGATTGTCGAAGCTGTCGAGGCAGGAACGCACCGCGTCAAACTGCTTGTACGAGCCGAAGTACGCGGGGTACGCCTTTTTCACGCGGATATGCGTGGCGTCCAGCACGTCTTCCTTGTCGATGATGTCGATCTTCGCCAGCTCGTCCGTCGCGAAGCGGATGAAGTCCTCCGAAGGCATGTCCCACATGGCGTCGCCCTCCGTGCAAAAATACTCCAGCCCTATCCAGACGGTGTGCTCCAAGTCGTCCACCATGTAGGGCGACCAGTTATTGAAGATTTGCAGGCGGCCTATTTTGACATCGCGCTCCTGAATGTAAATCCAGCAGTCCGGCACGATTCCGCCCACGGTTTTAAGCTTGGTCTGGTTCTTGATCTTCAGCTTTTTCAGCAGCAGACCTACGGTGATAAAATCGCGGTAAGGCAGCCCGGACGCGACAGTGCGCACGTCCGCAGGCACCGCTTCGCCCAGTGCCTCCACAAGGTCCTTCACGGGCATGCTGGAAAATACGCCGTCGCCCTCATATCCCTTTTCCTCACCGTTCTCCTGCACGCACACAGACTTTACGTGACCGTCCGCGGCGTCCACGCCGGTTACGCGGGCGTTCATGTGCAGCTCGCCGCCCATCTCCACCACGCGCTGCGCCATCAGCTCCCAGTACTGCCCTGGCCCTTTTTTGGGGTAGACGTATTGCTCTATGAGCGAGGTCTCCTGCTTTTTGGCGTCCTTCCGGAAAGGCTTTGCCAGCACCGAAAGCACCGCCTTCATCAGCGAGAGGCCCTTGACGCGCTGCGCGCCCCAGTCGGGAGAAATCTGGCTGGGATGCACGCCCCACAGCTTCTCGGTATAGTCCTCGAAAAACATTTCGTAGAGCGGCTTTCCGAAGCGGTTGATATAGAAATCCTCCAGCGATTTTTCCTCGCGCTTGAAAACGGCGGCACGAATGTACCCAAAGCCCGCCTTGATGGTGCGCGCGAGGCCCATGTTGGCAAATGTCTGCAGCTTTAAAGAGATGGGATAGTCGAAGAATTTGCGCAGATAGAATATGCGCGACACGCGGCCGCGCACGAGCATCACGTTGTCTTCCTTCTCAGGGTCAGGCCCTCCCGGCACCAGCGGCTTCTCACGGTCCAACAGGATGTCGTCTTTGGAGGGCGCGCCCTGCGCGGGCATCAGCTCCTGCCACAGCGCCGTAACCTGTTCGCTTTTGGAGAAGAAGCGATGTCCGCCGATATCCATGCGGTTGTTCTTGTACACCGCCGTACGCGATATACCGCCGATGAATTCGCTCTCCTCGAAGATGACGGGAAGTATGTCGGTTTCCTTGAGCAGCGTGTAAGCGGCTGTCAGGCCCGCGGGTCCGGCTCCGATGATGATGGCTGTTTTTCGCATGTCTTGTCGTCCTTAAATATCAAAATCTTACGGGCAACGTAGTTCCAGATCAGCACGACGCCCGCGACGAATATCTTGACCAGCATGTAATAGTCCTTGCCCACCCAGCGTGTGCCCAATTCCATGCCGACCTCAGTCAGCAGCAGCCCGATGACGCCTATCACCGTGAATATGATGAAGGCGCCCACCGTCTTGCCTTTGTTCTGCTGCTGGGCGCTTCTGAACACCCAGAGCAGCGAAAAAATGTAGTTAAAAACGAGTCCGAGTATAAAGCCCGCAGCCGTAGCCGCGATCAGCCGCCAATCTCCAATGACAATAGAACCCGCAGCCGTGGGGATGGCGAGCTGCCGCCCCTCCAGGCCTGTAAATACATATTGAAAGGTAAGGAACAGCGTACCCCAATCGACCAGAAACGACGCGCCTCCGACGACGAGGTAGCGGGCAAACTCCTTCACAAGCGATGTCAGCTTGTCCTTATCCAGCTTCAACCGAAAACGCTCCTTATTCATTCGTGATGACGCGGCATATGCCGCATGAGCATTATAGCAAACCCCAAGGGTAAATGCCACCTTTCGGAGTGACATTCTCAGAAATTTCACGGAATATGGAAACTTACCGCCGGATGCCCTCAATGTGGAGGAATCGCAGCTTCAGGTATTCGTACGTCGAGAGCGGCCGGTCGAGGCTGTCGTAGGTGTGCGTGCAGACAAGGATGTCCTCAAGGCCGCCGCGCTTGCCCGCCTCCACGACGACCTGCGTATGCGAGAACCGCGCAGAGGTGCCCGCGAACTGCGAGATATCGCCCGGCTGCACGTCCGCAATGCCCACCTCGTGCGCGACGGGGCCGGGGCCTCCCGCCTTGCGTGTCAGAAAGTTGTAAAGGTATTCCACGCCCGTCCATGAGGGTGAGTGATCGTTGGCGCTGTTGTAATACCAGCCGAATGTGGGCGTATGGTTCATCACGCCGCCGCCCGCCAAAACGCACTGCGACGCGAAATTCGTGCAGTCCCCGCCCAGCGGATCATAGTTGTAGTATTTCGGGTTGCGCGAGAGCGCCCATTTGCGCGCATACTCCACAGCGGCTGCGCGATCATAGGGCAACAACAGCGGCATACATTCACCCCCGCTTTCAGCATATGCGAAAGTGATACCGCATGGTTACGCCTGCTCCTCCATGATGTCCTTCAGCAGCCGGATACCCTTTTCGATCTCCTCCGGTTCCAGATGCCCGTATCCCAGCAGCAGCTTATCCTCATGAGCCCCTTTCCGGATGCAATGGTACTCCACCGGAACGACGCGCATTCCCCTTGCCAGACAGCGCTGCGCGAACGCGTCGTCAAACCGCCTCCCGCGAAACGCCACGCAAAGATGCAGCCCCGCCGCGTCGCCCCACGGCTCGAACCCGTCGCCAAACGCTGCCGACAAGCTTTTCAGCAGCGCCTCCCTGCGCAGCCCGTAGACACGGCGCATGCCGTGCACATGCCTGTCGAACCGGCGGGTGCGCAGCAGCTCCGCCAGCGCCGCCTGCTCCCAGGGCGGATTCTGCACGTCGGTATGCGTGCGCAGCGCGCCCCAGCGCTCCCGCAGCGTGCGCGGCAATATCACAAAGCCAATGCGCAACGCCGGGAACAGTGTTTTGCTGAACGTACCGACATAGATGACGCGCTGCGTGTCCATGGTATACAGCGGTGCAACGGGCTCTCCGCCGAAACGGAATTCGCTGTCATAGTCGTCCTCGATAACGAAGCAGCCGCATTCCTGCGCAACGCGCAGAAGCGCCGTACGCCGACCCGCCGGGAGTATGCCGCCCAGCGGGAACTGGTGCGAAGGCGTAACATAAATGGCGGAGAGTTCCTGCCTGGCCAAAAGCTCCGTGCGGATGCCATGCCTGTCCACCGCCGCCGGGATTGCCTCGTACCCGCGTTCCAGAAACGTTTGCAGCATGCCCGTATGACATGGATCCTCCACGAGGATTTTGGCCCCCGGCGTATAAAGCAGATCGCTGACCACGTGCAGGCCCTGCGTCGCGCCCGCGCAGATGCAGATGTCTTCCGGATGGGCCGATATGCCCCGGCTTCTGTACAGCCAGGCGGATATCTCGGCACGCAGCTCGTACAACCCATGCGGGCCGGTATACCCCATCTGCTCTGTACTCAGTTCTCGGGCCGCGCCAGCCAGCGCCTGCGCAAAGGCAAACCGGGGAAAGTGCCGCAAGTTCGGCTGCCCCGTCCGGAAATCTGCCTCGACCCAAGTCAGCACCTCATCGTGCGTCGAAGAAAGCGGGGGGTCCTCGGTGCGGCGAAGGCACAGGCCCGGTGCCACGCGCGTCGCCGCGCCCGTCTGACTCCGCGCGAACCCTTCCGCAATCAGCATATCGTACGCTTCGCAAACCGTATTGCGCGACACCGCCAGCTGCCTTGCCATCTCGCGCGTGGAGGGCAGCGCCTCGCCCTCGGGCAGCCTTCCATCCATCATGCGCTCCTTCAGCGCCATATAGATCTGACGCCGCAGCGCCACCTCGCCGCCACGGTCCAACGCGATTCCCAGCATATATCCTCCAACCGGACTGCTCAATTCAATCTATATCCGGTTCTTTACCATACCAGTTCGATCGGTATAATAATACCACAATGGATGAAACGGAGAAGCATTTTGAAAAAACTCGGCGGATATTTATATCTGACATGCGCGTTTGTGCTGGCAGGAAGCTCTGTTATTTCCGCAAGGCTGGTGTCCCAACGGGTTGGAACGTTTACCATCACGGCAGTCAGCCTGCTGCTCGCGCTGCTTTTGCTGCTGCCGCTTTCCCGAAACAAGCTGGCTTCAGCCATTCGCCGCATGTCCTTGAAGGACTGGGCTCACGCCGCGCTGCAGGCGCTGTTTGGCATTGTGGTATTCCGTCTGCTGCTGCTTCAGGGGCTGTTACACACCAGCACGTCCGAGGCTGGCGTACTGACGGGGGCAACGCCCGCCGTCACGGCAATGCTCGCGTGGATATGCCTCAGGGAGCCGGTGCGCCTTAAAAATGTCATCGGCATCGTCAGCACGGCGGCAGGCATCGCGCTCATTCAGGGTCTGCTGACGCAGTCGTTTTCGGCTGCGCATCTTGCCGGGAATCTGCTCGTGCTGGGCGCGGCAGTCAGCGAATCGGTGTTTAACGTGCTTTCACGCAAAGCCGCAGTTCGGTCCGATCAGGACAAGGCGTTTGATCCGCTCACGCAGACCACGCTGGTCACCGCCATCGCGCTGGCATTCAGTCTGCCGCTTGCGCTGACGGAACAACCCGCCGCAGCGCTTGCCGGGCTGGATATGGCGGGATGGCTCGCGCTGCTGTGGTATGGCTGGTTCGTCACCGCCCTCGCGTTTATCTGCTGGTACGCCGGAATCAAACGGTGCCCGGCAAACATCGCCGCCGCTTTCACCGGGCTGATGCCCTTTACCGCCATGCTGCTGTCCGCGACGATGCTGCACGAGGCCATAGCGTGGTTCCAGTGGGCAGGCGCTGCGCTGGTCGTGCTGGGCATGGCGCTGATAGGCCTGAACAGCGCACCGCGGCGCGTTCCTGCCCGCGCTCCCGCAGAGCCCTGTTAACCGCGATCCGTGTTACAGCTTCAGCGCCGCCGCCTCGGCTTCGTGACCATACGGTACTGGGATCTCCACCCATTGCCGGATGTCCGTGCCCACCCGCCCGGCCCGATATCGGTAACGCACGCGCAGCATCGCCATGCCTCCGTTTTTAGCTGGCGCAAAATGCGCCTGTTCCGCCGTCAGCGCCACCCGATCGTTGATGCCGGGATACCGATTGGCCACCAGCAGGCTGCTTCTTCCGAGGATTGATTCACAGGGAGTGCGGCGCACGGTATGCACTGCAACCGCGGGAGCAATCAAAACGCTGAGCCATGGCAATACAACACACGCGGCGGCCGCACCCGTCAGCGCAGGAGAGACAGCCCCCTCCTCCGCCGAGATGGCGATGAAGAACGCGAATAAAACAGCACAAGCAACACTGAAGAACAGGGACAGCCGCACGCTTCGCCCGCGTACTTCACGCCTGGCCACCGCCGAAATCGCATGCACCTCCGCAGCGCTGTACTCGAAGCGCAGCAGCGTATCCTGCCTATCCGCAATCTGCCTTCTGCGGCGCGCGCGTACCGCGATTGCAGGAGCCAGCGCAAGGCCAAGCAAAGCACCCGCCGCGCCCGCGCCCAATAACGGCTCATTCCCCGATACACCGCCCATCACTGCCGCCGCGGCAAAAACCGCTTCCGCCGCCGCCCATATCAACCAGGCTACTGACATCAACGCCTCCTGATGCTCTTTTTATGTCTCCGTTTACAACTGCCAGCCGTTATCCACCGGCAGTGTCAGTATGAAGCGCGAATAGCGGCCTTCCTCCGATTCCACCTCGATGCGTCCGTGGTGATCCTTCACAATTCCGAAGCTGATGGAGAGCCCCAGGCCAGTGCCCTTGTCCTTGGGCTTGGTAGAGAAGAACGGCTCGAATATCCGCTCCCGAATGCGCTCCGATATGCCCATGCCGCCGTCCTCCACGGTAAGGCGCAGCCACCGGCGATCCTCGGCTTCCAGTGCGCTGCATCTGACGCGAATCACCTTGTTGTCGTCATAATCGGGGTACTTCTCGTTCAGCGAGTCGCGCGCGTTGGTCAGAAGATTCATGAGCACCTGCTGTATCTGCTGGCTGCGGCATTTGATCTCCGGCAGCCCCTCGTCGATTTGAATATCGAGATGAATTTGGTCTTTCTTTATAATGGTCTTAATCAGAGACACCGTCTGCCCGATGATATCGTATATGCTGGCGTAGCTGTGCGTCTGCTTCTCCTGCCGCGAGAATTGCAGCAGATTTTTGACGATGGTTGCAATACGCTCCGTCTCCTCAATAATAGAGTGCGCATATTCCGCCGTGGGAGACGCCTTCTCCAGGTCCTCGCAGATAAGCTCCGCATAGTTCATAATACCACTCAGGGGATTGTTGATCTCGTGCGCGACACCGCCTGCCAGCGTACCGATGGCCTCCAGCTTTTGCTGCTGACGCTGGTACGCTTCCATTTCCAGCCGGATGCTCTCCACCCGCTTGCGTTCCGTAATGTCCCGCGAGAAAACTACCGCACTGTCCTTATTGTTGTACCGGATAGAAATTGCCGAAACATCCACGGGTACGGGCGTACCGTCCAGCCGGACAAATACTTCCTCGTTGACGGGTACGAAGGGTGCTCCGCCGCGCAGCTGCGCTATCCGCTCCGCGATAATATCGTGGTAGTTGGGATGGAACCGAGACATTACCGGCATTCCAATCAGCTCATTCGCTGTCTGCGCGCCGAAGAGCTGTATCGCGGCTTGATTGACAAACACAAACCGCTGGTCGGTTTCGATAAATATGGCTTCGGGTGCGGCCTCCACAAGCTGCCGGAAACGGATCTCGCTCTCGGCAAGCGCACGCGCCGACGCGACGCGCTCCGAAACATCATGAACGATGGAATAGAGCAGCGTCTGCTGATTAACCGTAATGGGACCGCTGTATACCTCAACATCGGCAACTTCGCCGGACGCCTTATGATGCCGGAATTCAAAAAAGCTGCGCTCCTCGCTGACTGCGCTGGCCATTTCCGCCAGTACCTCGTTGTGAGACAACGTATTGATCTCCGATATGTTTTTTGACTTGAACTCCTCGCTGGCCCAGCCGTAGTACCGGCAGGCCGCCGGATTCACCTCCACAATGGTTCCATCCTCCGGGCGGATCAGCATCATCACCGCGCGATTGTTATGAAAAAGGCTTTTATACCGGTCTTCCGCCTCGGCAAGTCGCACAAGTTCTTCGTTTCGCTCTTTCTGGCGCAGGAGTACAAGCCCCAGAAGCACAGTCACCACCGGATAGATGATGATTACGGGCAGTGCGATGCTTTGCAATACATACACGGGGTCAGGCATCAGCAGCATACACAACAGCATTGCCGCATGCACACACAAGCCCAGCAGATACAACGACAGCCAGCGGCGTTTGACAGGCCTTCTATCCAGCATGTACCGCCATAGCAGCCCGATAAGCACCGCAGACAAGATCACCGATACGCCGCCCAGCGTGCCCGCGCCGCCCACCGCAAATATACGATAGAGCATTGCGATTGCGCCCGCGATTGCCGCGGGTATGGGGCCGTAAGCCAGCGCCGCCACGCTGAGCAATATGGAACGTGTGTCGAATATGATCCCTTCCGCCAGTTCTGCCGGAAAGGCGATGACGAGTATACCGATGCCCCCGATGAGTATGCCTCTGAGCAACGGAGACACACGTTTCATTTTGTCAGGAATAAAGTAACTGATCTCGTAAACGAGCCCCAGTGCCAACAGCAGCGATGCGTTATACACCAGTTGAAGTACCAGTTTACTGTCCATTCAATGCCCCCATCCATTCGATATGAATTTACGCATTATCCGTGTTGCTGATATCTTTAATAAAAGTATTTTACATTGTCCTGGATGCGCTGGCAAGCCTCTGGTAAGCTCATCGTTCCGCGTTTCGCTTCTTTATTGCCTCGTACGCGCCCAGCTTATAAAAATCAACCCATTCCTCTATTTCTTCGGGCGGATACGCCTCCAGCGCAGTGAGCACCTCGCGCGCGAACTCGAGATAAGCCGTGCCGTTTGCGGTAACTACGCCGCCGTCACAGACGGCCTGTTCACATACGTACTCTGCTTCGTTCGTATATGCTTCGCCCGCGGCCTCTTTCAGAGACACCAGACGGTTGCTTGTGTGGCGCACCGCGTTGAGAAAGCCATGCATGCCAAGAAAAACGGACGCGTCGCAAATACCGCCCACCAGCGCACCATTGGCCTGCGCGCGCCGCACGAATTCCGCCACAGGCGCGGCCTCGGGCTTGCGCCACGAATACCCGCCGATGAGCAGCACCGCCGCACACTCCTCCGGGGCGGACGCGAGGTCGTAATCCGGCAGCACGGTAAAGCCGCCGATGGATTTTACCGGCTCTCTGGTCAGCGATACCGTCTTCACGGCATACTTCGGTTCTCCCTCATCCGGATCGCTCAACGCCGCCGCGATGTGCGCGGCCTCCCAGTCGGCATACCTGTCCAGTATGACAAACAGCACTTCCCTCATATGAGACACTCCTTCAATAGAACAGTTTTCAAGTCTATTTTGTTTCATAAACTCTTTATTTTTTTAATGCGGTGCCATTTTATTCGTCTCGTTATGTAATCGATTACCATTATACCCGTGATTTTACAAAATAATTTCTCATGGATTTCCTCCACAGCCGTGAACAATATATTCATGTGGCGCTTCTCGAATCGCGCTACGCCTCCTGCGCCGTCACGCCGGGGCCGGACAGCGTACTTCGCCCGCCGGTGCGTTTGGTGACTACTACCTGTGCGCCGATGCTCTCCTTCATTGCCTCCACGTGCGATATGACGCCCACCAGCTTGCCCTCGCGCGCGCTCAGCGCGGACAACGTCTGCAAGGCGGCTTCCAGAAAATCTTCATCCAGCGATGCGAAGCCCTCGTCGATGAACAGCGAGTCAATGCGCGACCGGCCCGAGGACATCTCGGAAAGGCCCAGCGCCAGCGCCAGTGAAACGACGAAGCTTTCTCCGCCCGAGAGGTTCGATACGGGCCGCTTCAACCCCGCCTGATAGGTGTCGATGACCGCCATCTCCAGCGGCTTCGCGCCGCCCTCCGTCTCCCGCACGAGTATGTATCGATCCGTCATGCGACCGAGGCTCACGTTGGCGTAGCGCAGCAGCGCGTCGAACGTGATACCCTGCACCATGCGCGAAAACTTGGAGCCATCCCGGCTGCCGATGGCGAGGTTGAGCTGCGCCCACTTCTCGTATCGCTGCTTCTGCGCACGCTCGGCGGTTTTAAGCTCCTGCAGCGCCTTGCGATTTTGCGCCGCCTCCTTCAGCCGCTGCGTCAGCAGCGCGCGCTTCTCTGTCCCATCAGAAAGCAGCGCGTCCAGCGCATCCGCCAGCGCGGAGATGAGCCCCGGCTCCGGCGTTTCTCCCAGCGCCGCCCCGGCGCGCGCAAACGTTTCGCTCACTTCGTCGGCTTCCTCCGGCGCTTTCAGCTCCGCGATCTGCGTTTTTGCCTGCGCATAGGAAGCTGCCGCCGCCGAATTCTCTTTTTCCAGCGCGGTCTTCGTCCGCTCGACGTCGCGCGCGTTTTGCCCCAGCGCATTCGCGGCCTGCTCCTTCTCCGTGCGCCGCTGCTCCGCTTTTTGCTGCGCATCCTGTACGGATTTGACCGCCGCCGCTTCCTCCGTGTCGGCGTCCTTGCTGCCAAATAGCGCCGTGCGCTGCGCTGCCAGCGTGTCACATTCCGTCTGCGCCGCAGCATGCTCGCATTTCCGCTTTTCCATCTGCGCCTGTGCTTCGGCGATGCGCTGCTTATACCCGGCCACTGCCTGCACATCGCGTTCCACCGCGCTGAGCCGCGCTGCAATCTTCGCCGCCTCATCCGCTGCCATACCCTGCCGCTTCAGCAACGCGGGATATGCCGCGATACGCCTGTCGGCGTCCTGCAGTGCCGCGTGAAGCGCCTCCTGCGTGCCGGAGGGCATTTCACCGCCCAGTGCCTCCATCCGCTGTGCCACATCGTTTTCCATCTCGCGGATGCGCTTCTGAGCATCCGCGAGCCGCTGCGCGCCCTGCGCAAGCTCCCGCTCCACGCGCCGCAGTGCGGCATCCG
This sequence comes from Bacillota bacterium, assembly GCA_023460085.1. Lineage (GTDB taxonomy): Bacteria > Bacillota > Clostridia > Christensenellales > SZUA-584 > JAEWCC01. The sequence goes on from JAEWRI010000046.1 coordinate 243,332, forward strand.
CCTGCGCGCGCAGTGCCTCCGCTTCCGACAGGAAGTCCTTCCCGTCCCCGCGCTCCGCGAAGGGATGCTGCGTCGCGCCGCACAGCGGGCAGGGCTGCCCCTCCGTCAGTTTGCGGCGCTCATCGCCAAAGCGCTGCTCCAACAGCGCATATTCGTACCGCTGTGCTGCGATATCCGCTTCCGCTTTGGTCTTCCGCAACTGCTCCGTTCGTGCGGCCTGCGCCAGCTGCTCCTCCGCACCGTCCTGCTTTGCCTTGCCCAGTGCGGCAACCGTCTCTGTCAGCGCCACCGCTGCGCGCAGCGTATCGGCGCGAGCCCGCCATTGCGTTTCGTCTCGATCCTCCAGCAGTGCGCTTACTTCGCCCCGGAGCTCCTGCTGCTGCGCCGCGTTGGCATCCATCTCCGCCTGCACGCCCGCGCGCAGCAATGCCGACGCGTCCTCCGTCTCATACATTGCCTTCAGCTGCTCTTTGGATGCGTCCGGCACATAGTTCATAAACACCGCGAGTATGCGTCTTTTCTGCTCCCTCACGGCATCGTCCTGATCTTGGATGGCGGCCTCCAGCCGCGCGCACTCCTTTTTCTGCCCCTCCACGCGAATATCCAGCGCACGCACTGCGGTCAGTGTGGGGCGCAGCACCTCCAATGCCTCCTGCGCCGCAGCCGCGGCCTGCTGTGCCGCTTGCAACTGCGCACCGGCTTCATCCAGCGCTTTTTGAAGCGCGGGTGTCTCTGCGCCATACTGCGCCAGCGCCGCTCGCTGCTCCGCCGCGCGGGACAGCGCGCCTCCGCATTGCCGAAGGGTCTCCCGCAGCGCCGTCTGGCGCGGAAGCACGGCTTCCAGCCGGGCTTTCTCCTGCGCGTATGCCGTCTCCTGCGCCTGGTCCGGCACCGCAATCAGCTCCGACTGCATCCGGATTTTCGTCAGCGCATCCTCCTCGCGCCGCGAGCGTTCGAACACCGCCGCGGAGATGCGCCGATAGATTTCCATATCCGTGACCTGCTCGAGAATCTCCGCGCGCTCGTTGGCATTGGCCTTTAAAAATTCCGCAAAGCGGAACTGCGCAAGCAGTATGGAGCGCGTAAAGCGCGTGTAGTCGAGTCCGGTCAGCTCCACAATTTTGGCGTTCGCGCCGGTGATGCCCGAAACCACGGGCTGCACACCCTGCGCGGTGTACTCCACAATTTCGCGCTCCACCGGGCGGAAGGCGCCCTTGCTGTTGCGCCGGTGCGCCAGCGACGCCTTGTACCGCCTCCCGCGCGAAACAAACACCACCTCTGCACGACACGAATCCGCGCCTTTGCTCATCAGCTCGTTCTGCTCCGCGTTGACGCGCGATATGCGCGGCGTCTCACCGTACAACGCAAGGCATATAGCATCCAGCACGGTGGTTTTGCCCGCGCCCGACGGTCCCACGATGGCAAAAAGCCCGCCCGAATAACCGCTGTCCGTAAGGTCCACCTCGAAGCGGCCCATGAGCGAGTTCAGATTCTCAATCACAACCTTCTCTATACGCATGCGGCTTCCTCCTCCAACGAGGCCACAATCTCATTGAAGCATTCCAGCATGCCCTGCCGTTGATCCTCGCTGTAGCCGCCCTCCGTCAGGCATCGCAGAAACACATCCTGCACCGCCAGTGCCTCCAGCGTTTCCGCCTCGCCCGAAGCGCGGAGCGCGTCCCGTGTCGCTGCCGCATCGCGCACGCTCAGCAGCTGCGCCTGCCCGCCCTTTATGGCATCCTGCGCGTCCGCCATCAGGTGCGCGCAAATGGCATCGCCTGTGTGCGTCACCTCTACCCACGCATTCTCGCCCGCCAGCGCCGACAGCCTGTCCAGTATCTCCTCGCGGCTGCCCGCCACGCGTTCCAGCCGCTGAAAGCACGGCACTTCAATTTTCTCTGCCGCAAGGCCATCGCCGAGGCTTACTTCCAGCACCACCTTTTTCGCGGACGCCTCGGAAAAGCTCATGGGCAGCGGCGCGCCACTGTAGCGAATACGTTCCTGCCCGGCTACGCGCTGTGCGCCGTGGATGTGACCCAGCGCGATATAGTCAAATATCGGCGGAAATATCTCCGCGCTCACCTGCCCCAGCGTACCGACATACAGCTCGCGCACGCCGTCGCCCTCGGTGCGCGCCGCGCCCGCCGCAAACAGATGCCCCGTCGCGACGACGGGCAGATCTCCATACTTTCGTTTCGCAAGCTCCGCCGCCTGCGCGGCATTTTCGTACAGCTGCTTCGTGGCGAACGCCACGCGCTCTTCCCCCGGCATTTCGTCGTCCGTCCGCGCGATGTCGGTGCGGCGCAGATACGGCACCATACAGCACAGCGCCTCCGGCTGTCCGCTTGCGCCAAGCAGCGGAATCACGCAGCGTTCCGCGTCCGGAAAACCCTTCACGTGGATATGCAGATGCTCCAGCGCACCCGAAGGCGCTTCCAGCAGTGCCGGAGAATCATGATTGCCCGCGATGACCACGATGGTTTTACAGCACGTCCCCAGCAGGGACGTCAGAAAATCGTAATAAAGCCGCTGAGACGCGCCACCCGGCGCGCCGGTGTCGAACACGTCGCCCGCGACCAACAGCGCGTCGATTTTCCGCGCCAGAATCGTCTCCCGCAGCCACGTGAGAAAAGCCGCATGCTCCTCATGCCGCCGCTTTCCGTACAGTGCCTGCCCGATGTGCCAGTCGGATGTGTGCAGTATCTTCATGCGCCCTCCCGTAAAGTCTGGCGTGTTTTCCCTTTGCTATCAGTTAATTGTAACATGTCATAAAAAATATTTTCAGGCCGACGGTTTAGCGGCTTTTTTCTATTCCTCATGGCGTTATCCTTTCCGACTCACAGCATCTTCCCCGCCGCGCATGGCAGCGGCATACGCCATAAACTCCGGCGTTTCATTTTCGATATCCTCCCGCGTCACGCCGCGCCACAGCATCACCTCGTCCATAAGTGTTTGGCAGCCGCCATCCAGCTGCCAATAGCCCGTCGACAGTTCGATGCCAAATACCATCTTTTTCGCACGCACCGACGGCGCCTTCTTAACAAACAAGCGCTGACAAAAGCGCTTGCGCTGCAGTTCCTGTTCCCGTTCCGCCTCTGTGTAGAATCGTTCCGTCTTGCCGTTTCGCGGCACAGCAAGAAACAAATACTTAAGCCCATACAGCTCATCCGGAATGTCGCTGGCCGCCTGCATATCCATATGAGCCTGTTCCGCCCATTCCCGCCACGTTTTCAGTCCCGCGTTTTGCGGCGGCATGGGCGGCTGCGCCAGCGCTTCACTGTGATGGTTCATCAACACGCTCATTTTAAGGGCCATCCGCTTTCCGCGGGACACCGGCACCTCATACGCCCCGTATTGCTCTTTCAGGTGTTGCGCAAGCTCCTCTCCCGTCACGTGCGCCGCTCGGGGCTCAGCCGCCATTTTACAGCTCGCCAGCGCCTTTTGCCATTGTCCGCCAGCGGGTGACTTTGCGACGAATACAGCGGTCGGCCCATCCGCGCCGCCGATGATACCGATAGAGCCAGCCTCGTTCATTTTCTTTCTCATTCGTTTCTCTCCGGCACAACCAACCCAAAGAAGTACTGATACCCGCTGCTGCTCCCATCCGTTTCATTGAAGCAGTACTCCGCGGCGGCGACGTATCTGCCCGGTCCCGCGTGCCCGATGTACGTCCACGCCGCCATTCCGGAAGGGATAAAGTACTCCCGCTCCTCAAAATTCTCATCATACAGTTTGAACGCTACGCCCGGAATCACTTCCCCGTCGATATACGGCGCAAAATCATCCGCCAGCGTGATATACTCGATGTCCTGCGACACTTCCTGCGGCGTCAGCCGCATGCCGTCCGCCGCAACACCCTCATCCTGCGACCAGATCCAGTTGCGCAGTGCGTAAACGCTTTCTCCGCTTGATTGTATCACCATCGTGCCCGGCAGATACCAGCCCATCGCCAGCTCATACAGCGGACGGTATACCTCTTCGCTGAGGAGGCTGTAGCGACCGGCCTGTGCCCATTGCATACAGTGCTCGCCATCCTTGTCAAACACATCGAACTCCGCAATCTCTCCGTCCGTATACCGGATATAGATGTGGATGCGCGCATCCAGCGCCGTCGTATCCACCGCTTCCCACGCGGCGGATTTGAGCATGTATTCCTCCACCGCGTTCATGACGATGCTTTGCTGCTCCTCCGCCACCTCAATGCCGAGGTAGAAATTGCCCCGGTGCCGATCCACGCTGATGTACTCCGGCATGACGCTTTCCGCAGGCGATACAGCGGCAGGTGCGCCCTGTGAGCCGGCCACGGACGGCGGTACGGAGTTACCGGCGGCACAGCCAGCCAGAGTCAGCAACAGCAAAATCGCAGCGCAAAAACCCGTTCTCCTCATCGTCTTCCTCCGGTTCGGTATTTACGGTCGTGTTTGCGTCATTCCCTCCGCGAAGAGAGCCTGTCCTCTCATTCCGCGTTCCCGCTGCCGGCACCAGCATGCCTCCGCCGTATTTTCATGATGCCTTGAAAAACTGTGAAGCCTGCCAGCGCGCCCGTCATGTTCAGTATAAAGTCGTCGATGTCGAAGCTGCCACGCCGAAGCAGCAGCTCGGCTGCCTCAACCGCAAAGATTAACGCGACCATGCAGATGCAAAACGCGCCCAGTGTGCGCAGGCGTTTGAAAAAGCCGGGCAGATACAACCCCATCGGAAGAAACATCAGGAGGTTGCCAAGCAGATTCTTAACGGGAGTGTCCATGTTCATGCTGTTGTCGCTCAGCGCGCGGATATAAGTCCCTATCGTCCTGAAGGGCACCAGATTGGTGTTGTACCGAATATACTCCCATAGCGTCAAATCGGTCCAATACCTTCCGTGCATCACAAACATCAGATAGACCAGTACCAGAAGGTATCCCGCAAAGCTCGCAGCCAGCAATATACGCGGCAGCCCCCATCCTTTTATGCCTGATTTCATCCGGATCCCCTTAACTTACGTTCTCACCACCCCAACCGCTCACATTCCATCGTCTTCGAAATACCTTTTCAGCCCTGTCCACAGCGCGCCCTCGGGAGTGCCTGACGATACGGACAGCCCCTCGTACCGGGCCAGACTGAAGCCGCCCTCGAGCACGGCGGATCTCAGCATGCCCGGCTGTATCGCACCCGCGGGACAGCCGTACACGCAGCGCGTGCACAGCGCGCATTGCTTTAAAAATTCCGGTTTGCCGTCCTTCATGCGAATGTTGGCACACGGGCATTCGCGCGCGCACCAGCCGCAGCCGATGCAGGCCTCCGCCACGCGAAGTCTCCTGCCCCACAGCGGCGCACCCTTGTGTTCCACCGTGAGCAGCGCCGACAGCGCGCGGTCCCGAAGCCGCGTCCTCACGCGGCGCTCCAGCCCGGAAAGTACGTCATCCGCAATGGCCGCCGCCCGGCGCGGCAGCACGCGAAGCAGCTCCGCCGCCCAGCCGTCCGGGGTGGCTTCCAGAAAATTAGAGGGCATCACGAGATCCTTCTCGTAAACGACGCGATAGCCCTTACGCTCCAGCTTTTGAATGATTCTGGCGCGGCATCCCAAATTGGGAAATACCTCTCCGCCGCCCGAAACCGAAACCACCACGGCGGGAACGTCCCGTACGGCAGAGAGCCCATCCAGCCACTCGTGCACAGGCTTCGGCGCGTTCGCAGCATGCACCGGGTAGAGCAGCGCCAGCAGCTCGCCATCGGCTTTCGTTTGCCCGCCCCGGCGAATCTCCTGCACGTCCGCTTCCGCACCGCGCGCGGCAAAGGCCGATGCCAGAGCCTGCGCAGCACGAGCCGTTCCGCCCGTACCCGAAAAGTATACAATGCGGATCATCTTCAACGCCGCCTTATTCTGCCTTATCCTGCTTGTCCGACGTATCCTCCGGCCCTTTGCCCTCGCCTGTCTGCTCAGGCGGCTGTCCATACGGCGGCACGTTAGGCGTGCCATACGGCGGCTGTCCATACGGCGGCACGTTGGGCGCGCCATACGGCGGCTGTCCATACGGCGGCACGTTGGGCGCGCCATACGGCGGCTGTCCGTACGGCGGCACGGTGGGCGCGCCATACGGCGGCTGTCCGTACGGCGGCACGTTGGGCGCGCCATACGGCGGCTGTCCGTACGGCGGCACGTTGGGCGCGCCATACGGCGGCTGTCCGTACGGCGGCATCGGCGGCGCGGCGGCGTCCAGCGGCAGCAACCCCGCACACTTCTCCGTCATAAAATGATCCGCCCCAAAACGCACCAGCACGCGCGTCCCCGCTTGTACGGAAAAATACAGCGGTTGCGCTTCGTGACCGCTGCCGTCCACGGCGCGCAGCGCATTCTGCTGCTGCGCCGTCTGTGCAGAAAGCAGCTGCCCGTCCGCAATGGGGCCCAGCGTAAACCCGTTCAGGGAAAATGTCCAGCTCAAATCACACCCTTCGCCTTCACCGTCACGCAGTATATCGATGAGCGCGGGCCTTGCCAGCGGGACAAAACGAATCCCCGCGGGCGGCGCGGCAGGCTGCGTCTGTGCGGGCGGTGCGGGCGGAGTAATGCCCGTGGAGGCTTCCGGTACAAAACGGTCCACCTTGAAATGGATCTCGGCCTGGCCGCCGCTTTCCACATTAAAGCGCAGCGGCATGCACTGTGTGCCGTCGTCGCTGACCGCGGTCAGCGTATTCTGGCGCTGCTTCGTGCCGGTGCGGCGGGACGCGCCGTTGCCGAGGCTGCCCACCGTCTCGTCGTTCAGTGCAAATGTCCAGCTGGTAATATCGCCGCGCAGGCTGGCGTCACGCACGATTTCCAGCGTGGCAGGCTCGTCCAGCGGATCCGCCGGTGCCTCGGGCTGCGCACCAAACGGCGGCGCGCCCCAGGGCTGTGCACCGTACGGCGGCATGGGCGCGTACGCACCCATCGGCTGCGACGGATAATAATCGCCCGGCTTACAACTCTTGGCAGCAAGATATGCGGCCAAGCCGCCCAATCCCGCCATGCCGTAAGACAGCAACAGCAGGTATAACATACTGCTCAACTCATCAATACTCCATCCAAACAGGGACACGCCGATAATCGCCCCGGTAATCTCAAGCCCGAACCATAGTATGAGCGTCAGAAAGATAAACAGACCGGGACGGCGGCCCCGCGCCAACGCCAGCTTCTTATTGTGCATGGCCAGCAATACGCCGATTACGATATCCATTCCCAAAACCTCCTGCGCCGATAGCGGCGCGCTACGATGCTCTATTATATCACAGATACCCCGCCGCCCGCACGGGGCGGGACGGAAAATGCAAAGGCCGCCCGGCAGGGACGGCCCTTGTTTCACACATGAAGCTTTGCGAATCGTTCCATGGCGCGCGCGGTGTTCTCCTGCGTATTGAACGCGGTCAGGCGGAAGTACCCCTCGCCCGCGCTTCCAAAGCCCGCGCCCGGTGTTCCGGCCACACCCGCGTCCAGCAGCGCGTCAAAGAAGTCCCACGAGGGCATGCCGCCCGGCGTCTTCAGCCAGATGTAGGGCGAGCTGACGCCGCCGTAACACGCGATGCCCAACGCCGTAAGCCCTTCGCGGATGAGCTTTGCGTTGCCAAGGTAATAGTCGATGGTATCCCGAAGCTGCGCCTTGCCTTCTTCGGAATAGCAGGCCAGCGCGCCCTTCTGCGTCACATACGGCACGCCGTTGAACTTCGTGGTGTGCCGACGGTTCCACATCGCGTTGAGGCTGTGCAGATTGCCGTCCTCGTCCGCGCCCTGCAACTCCCGCGGGATGACGGTGAACGCGCAGCGCGTACCCGTGAAGCCTGCTGTCTTGGAGTAGCTGCGGAACTCGATGGCCACTTCCTTCGCGCCCTCAATCTCGTAAATGCTGTGCGGCACGTCGTCCTCGCGGATAAACGCCTCGTACGCCGCGTCAAACAGTATGAGCGCGCCGGTTTTGCGCGCGTAATCCACCCATTCCTTCAGCTCGGCGGTATGCAGCACCGTACCGGTGGGATTGTTGGGATAGCACAGGTAGATGATGTCCACGTCGCGCTGCGGCAACGCGGGCTTGAAGCCGTTCTCCGCGGTGCACGGCAGGTAGGTGATATTGCTGTATTGGCTGGTCGCTTCATCGAAGTCGCCCGAACGGCCCGCCATCACGTTGGTATCCACATACACGGGGTAAACCGGGTTCAGCACGGCGATATCACACATGGGAGAGAACAGCTCCTGAATGTTGCCCGTATCGCACTTCGCACCGTCCGACACAAAAATTTCGTCGGGCGCGATGCCAAGGCCCGCATAGTCGCTGCCCGCGATGGCCTCGCGAAGCCAGTCATACCCCTGCTCCGGCCCGTAACCGTGAAAGCCTCCCTGCGATGCCATATCATCCACGGCCTTGTGCATTGCCTCGGTAACGGCCTTGGGCAGCGGGCGCGTCACGTCGCCGATGCCCAGCTTGATAATATCCTTGCTTCGGGGATGCGCCGCGATTCGTTTTGCCATCTCAGAAAACAGATAGCTGCCGCGCAGCCGGGTATAGTTGTCGTTGATCAGTACCATGCGGTTTCTCCTTCTATTTAAAAAGTAATCTGATATCGTTTCTTCCCCCTCGGAAACAGCCGCCCCTCAAAGCCGAAACGCCACGTAACCCCGGGCAGACCACCAACCGCAACGGTCTCCGCAGTGGGGCCTGACGCGTATCCCGTCCGGCATGACGACCCATCCCCTTCATTCTAGCGTCCGAGCCGCCCCGCGTCAATATTGCCCCCGGCACTCGCTGTCGATGTTTCCCGTTTATTACCATACAATTCCATCCTCAACCTGGTTTTGCCCTGTTTCGTTTTCCCAAAAAGCGTTTATATGAAGCATAAGCGTATTATAAGGAAACGTGTATGGAATGGTTTATCGGAATTTTTGTATTCATGATCGGCATTGTGATTGGCAGCTTTCTGAACGTCTGCATCTACAGGGTGCCGCTGGGCGTCTCCATTGCCAAGGGGCGCTCCGCATGCCCGCAGTGCGGCGCGACGCTGACTGCGCTCGATCTGGTGCCGGTACTCAGCTACCTCGCGCTGCGCGGTAAGTGCCGCCATTGCGGCGCGCATATTTCGCCCATATACCCTGTTGTAGAGGGCGCAACGGGCGTGCTGTTTCTGCTGCTTTATTTGAAAACGGGGCTGAGCTGGGATCTTCCGGTGTATGCGGCGCTTGTCTCGCTGCTCATTGCCATCGCCTTTGTTGACTACAAACACATGATCATCCCGAATGGCTTTGTGATAGCGGGGCTGATCATCGGCATCATCAAGCTGGCAGTCTCCATATTCACGGATGCATTTGGTTCCTGGACACTGTACGCCATCGGCTTCGCTGCGGGCGCGCTGCCGTTGCTGCTTGTGATGGTCTTCTGCGCATTGATCTTGAAAAAGGAAGCCGTCGGCGGCGGCGATATCAAGCTGATGGCCTTCGCGGGGCTGATACTGGGCTGGCAGCTCATCATTCCCGCATACCTCATCGGTGTTGTAGCCGGGGCTGTCGCCGGATTGGCGCTGATGGCGGCAGGAAAGAAGCGGCGCGGCGATGAAATCCCCTTCGGCCCCTTCCTGTGCTTTGGCATACTCGTCAGCGTATTCTTCGGCAACGAGCTCATCCTTTGGTACCTGGGGCTGCTGAGATGAAGCGGTTACGTTCTGAAAAAGGCTTTACGCTGTTAGAAACCCTCCTCGCGATTGCCATCATTGCGGCGATCGCGCTGCCGCTTTTTTCAATCTTTCTGCAGTCCGTCAAAACCCAGCAGGCCGCTAAGGGCATACTCAGCGCGAACTACATCTCGCAGGATTATATCGAAAAGCTGGATACGATGACCTACAGCGATGCGCTGTCGACACTGCCCAGCCGTACCTACACCAACGGGTATTACCTCAGCGCCGCGATCGAACCGTACGGATCGGGAGGCGGGCTGTTCGATGGTTCCTGCGACTACGCGCAGCTGTTGTTTTATGACGACGGGCGCATGCTCGCGGTGCTGCCCGATGGGAAATGGCATCTTTATTCCGCGGTTCCGGCAACCATCTTGCTAAGCTCCAGCGGCGCGTCCTACTCCTTCATGGCCGGCGGCGTTACGCTGACCGGAAGCATGGAAAGCCTGAACTGTGTGGTCGTCATCAACGCCATGGCCAAGCCCTCCGGCACCGCGTGCAATATTACGCTGAACTCCGCTTTTAAGGCGCTGCGTTATTGTCTGAAATATGACGCGGCGGATATTGCGCTGGCGGGTACGGGCGAGACCTACTGCGATCTGATGGCAGGCGATACGTCTCTCGTCCATGTGACGACGCGTGTTTACGAGGATGCGGCGGGCGGCACGCCGGTCGCCACCGCGGAAGGCTATATCAGCATCAGGAACTGGAATGAAGACTAAGCGCGGATTTACATTGATAGAAGCTCTCCTGGCGCTGGCGCTCTTAACGGTCACAGCGGGGCTGATGTATACCTTTTTCTTTCAGGGCTTCACGCTGTACACCTCGGAGACAAAGACCGCAGCGGAGCAGGCGTCCCTGCGGCAGGTGCTTTCCGACATCACGAACCGCGTAAGGCTGACTGATAAGGATGACATCCGCTATACCGACGGCGTTCTGTGCATTCAGGATGCGCGGTATACCTACGACAGCGCGGAGCATCGTGTACAGCGCGGCGACAGCATACTCGCGGATAACATCGCGGCGTTCCGCGTGACACTGAGTGACGACCTGCTCGAGATCCGCATCGAAAGCACCTCGGGTACCGTCATGACCACCTCGCTCTCGCTGGTGGACTCAGGCGGATAACAGATTGAACGGATTTTGTACAGCGGGCAGCTTACTCCTGAGGCAATGCATCGGAAGGAAGACAGAATTACCGGATGATGTACAGGAAGGTGTATGGTATGAAAAAAAAGGTGAAAAGAAATCGCAATGGCTCTGCAATCATCATGGCGATGGTGACGATGATGGTACTTCTGCTGCTGGGGCTTGCCGTCGCAACGGTATCGATGGGCACGCTCCGCACCAACGTAGCGGATGCCGTCAACAACGACGCCTACTACGCAGCGGAGTCGGCCGTCGCCAGCGCCATCGAACAGCTTAAATACGAAGTCTCGGCATATTACGCCGACATGCTGGAGGCCAGTAGCAGCGAATGCGGCACGCTGTATTCGGCGTTCTTTGAAGGCATTAATCAAAACGCGAAGTGGAATTTTCACGAACCTTCTTTCAATGGAATCATCACCTCCACCACGTTCACCACGGGCAGCTACGACAGCGAAGACGAGGTCTGCGAATTTCTCGTATCATGCACGGCCAAAGCGGACAACGGCACACGCTACCGCGTGGACGGCGCGCTGTACGTCAAGAAGGTGGATGTGCGCACAACCAGCGCCGTCTGGCTGGAGATCGATGATGCGGCACTCAAGGCGGGGGGCACGATCGCGCTCGGCAGCACCAACGGCATGAGCATATCAGGCGGCAACGTCTACACCTCCGCGCTCACCTATACGCGCTCCTGGCTGCCCTACAACATTTCAGGCGGCCAGTTGATCCTCAGTCCAGGGGTGGCCGCCACCATCAACGACTGCCTCACCTACCCCTCCTATTCGGACCCGGTGATGAGCGATATCGATCTGTACTGCACCGCCAATACCACGGTCAACTGGTCCAACGTACCCGCCGCCACCGTAGGCATCACCACCGCGCCGGGTGTGACGTTGACCGTAACCTCCTGCACCGTGCCCGCCGGCATCATCTACGGACGGGGCAATACGGTAATCAAGGACTGCAATGTATATTCCGATGTATACAGCGACGGAACCCTCTCCATCAGCAACCAGAGCCTGTACGGAGACGTTCATTGCCGCGGTAACTTAACCATCAGCAACTGCACCGTGTATGGCGACGTGTACTGCGACGGCACCGTAACGTTCTACAGCGCCGCGCTCAAGGGCTCCATATTCTCCTCGGGCGCCATCAAGATGAACGATGGCTCGATGACGGGCAGCCTGCTCTCCATGAGTACGGTCACGGTATCCAGCGCGAGCATCGTCAAGGGCATCGTCTATTCTCACACCAAAATCTACTGCGGCAACATGAGCGCAAGCGCCGTATTTTTCTCCGGCGGGGATATCGAGATTACCGGCAGCATGTCGCTGTCGGGTGCGATGATCGCCAAGGGCAACATCGGCTTCGGAGGGGAAAGCTCTCGCTGGCTCACCATCAGCTACTCGCATTCCAAGATACAGGATGTCATGTCCAACGAAAACAACGCCGCCATGTTCAGCATCAGCGGCGGCCAACCGAAGCTGGACGAGGACGTATTCGTGCGGCAGAGCATCACCGCACAAGGCAGACTATCATAAGGAGAACGCTATGATCAGGCAAACCCCAACCGTGGCCATCGACATCGGCCATTCGAATCTCAAGATGGTTCATACCGCGCCGGACGGCCGCATACTCCGCTTTGTGGTGCATAAAATGCCCGAGGGCTGCGTGGAGGACGTGAGCATACTTTCGGAAGACGCGCTGATAAGCTCACTGAAAAACGCGCGGCACACCGCACACCTGACGGCAGGCAAGTGCAATCTGGTGCTGAGCGGCAGCGACATCATTATCCGCCATTTCACGCTGCCCGTGCTGCCCGAAGACGAGCTGTACCAGAACATCATCAACGAGATGTCCGGCTACCTGCCCGTTGATCCGGACAAGTACTGCATCGATTATAAGATAGCCGGACGTGTACAGGAGGACGGCGTGGACATGTACCGTGTGCTCGTCACCACGGCCCACCGGCGGATCGTCAGCGGATACCGCAAGGCGCTGCGCCATGCGGGGTACGGCATCCGCGTCATTGATACCTGCGAAAACGCCATTGAAAAGCTGCTGCGCATCCGCTTCGAGAAGGAAGGCCAGTTCTGCGCGGATGAGGGCATTGCCGTTATCGACTTTGGCACGGCACACACCCGCGTACACCTTTACTATAAGGGCAGCTTCTTTGTGAGCAACGTCATCAAGCGGGCGGGAGAAAAAATTACCGAAGCCATTTCTCAGACGTCCGGCAAGGATGTGCTGACCGCCGAAACGATGAAGCGCGAAAACGACTTCCTGAGCGGCAGTCATAAGAACACCGATATCACCGCGGCAGTTACCTACGAGGTGGACTCGCTGCTGTTTGAGATTGCGCGCGTATTTGACTATTTTAAAAACCGCACCAAAAAAATGGTGGGCGCGATCTACATTGCAGGCGGCGGGTCGCTGCTCCCCGGTCTTCCGGAATATTTGTCGATGCATTTGAAGATGCCGGTTCGCTTTGCGAGCGAACTGATGGTACTGCCCGGCAACGTGGACCCCAAGGGCTTTTCTTTCATGCTCAACGCCTATGCCGCCACCTTCAGGGAGGATGCCAAATGAAAAGCGACATCAATCTGCTGCAAAAGAAGAAAGGCAAGCAGTATTCCGCGCAGAAGATAGCGCTGATGCTGGTTTTCCTCGTGTTTTTCGCGGGGGCTGTTTACGCGGGCTTCACGCTGCCGCAGAACGCGCTCACCGCCGCCCAACTGAAAGCCGCGGGGCTCAACCGGGAGCTCACAGGCTCTTCGGGCGCCGGAGACAGCCTGAGTGAACTGACCCAGAACTACCTGACGCGCAGCGAGCAGCTGGAAGCGCTCACCGCCATCGACGGGGCGCGCTCCGATATCAACGGCTATCTGGAAGCTGTGGAAAAATCGCTGCCCACCAGCGCCAATCTCTCTACGCTGACACTCTCCGGCAAGGAAATGTCCATTACGGGCGTCGCGCTGAGCGATGCGGACGTCGCCGCGTTCTGTCTGCGGCTGCGCGAGACCGGCGCGTTTGCCAATGTATTTCTGCAAAACAGCATTGCCCTGGAGGATTACGGCGTCACCTTCTCTCTTCTGGCCGAACTGCCCGCTACGCTGGACAGCAGCGGTATACTGCCCGAGGAAACCGAGGCCGCAGAGAGTGCCGCCACTGCGGAGGAAACAGCATCATGAGTATTTCAAAACGGGAAAAAGTACTGATCATCGTCGTCGTGCTGCTTGCGCTGCTGGGTGTATACTATCTGTATTACCTGAAGCCGTGCATGGAAAAAATTGAAGACCTGAAAGTGGAAATCGCCAGCAGCCAGGCGGAGCTTTCCACCCTGGCCCTGCAGAAAAGCCAGCAGGGAACGCTGGAGGAACAGCTGGCGGAGGTGGACGCGGGGCTTGCCAAATACGCGGACGGCAGCGCGCAGGCGTTCGATCAGCCGCCGATACTCGTATACCTCAGCAAGACCGCCGGGGATAACGCCATCAAGGGCGCTATCTACTTTGACTTTCCGGTGCAGGTGGGCCAGATTCAACGCTGCCCCATCACCATCACGGTGACATGCACCTACGACGGGCTGCGGAAGCTGCTCAGCGATTTATCCAGCGCGCCCTATCTGCTGCGCGTCACCTCAATATCCGCCGGTTTGCCCACCGAAGACGACGGTACGGATGAAACCGCCTCCGGCGATACGTCCGGAAGCACCGAACCTCAAACGCCGCTCATTCCCAATGGGCTGGAGGTCAAGCTGTCGCTGGATTTCTTCTGCCTCTCGGGTGAAATCCCCGTGGATACCGTATATGAATTTGATACCGGACGTCAGTACGGCGGCGATATCTTCTATTAATGGCATAAACCAAACCGGGGCCTTCGGGCCCTTTTTCTTTGCAGCCGCACGGCTTTCCCTTCCGCGAATCCCACATAAACAGCCGCGGACCGATGCCCGCGGCTGCTCTTCCATGCCTGGCGCAGACAGCGCTATTGAACAATCAGCGAGATACTGACCTCCGCCGAGTTCAGCGCGCTGCCATCCTCCGCGTCATAGGCTTCGTATCTTATGATGGCGGCATAAACCCCCTGCGGCAGCGGCGGGAGTGCCACGACACCCACACTCTCTCCCGGATTCAGCAGCCCCGAGGTAAATACCACGGTTCCATCGTTCAGCATCAGACTGACAACCATCTGGCAGCGGTTTTCCGCCGGGTTGGCAATGCTCACACTCGCGCTGCCTCCGCCGGACGGCAGTGTCAGAGACGCCATGCCCGGTATGGAGATGGACGGCTGCACGCGATATTGTGCCGTTGCGATAAAGCGTTCGTCGGCCAGCACAGCACCCGTACCCACTTCGACGAACTGCACCTCTATGGCCTTCATGCCGATGCCCGAAACGGTTGCCCGGAACGTATAATCGGCATCCGCGGCCGCGAATCCGGCAGGCGGGCCGTACGCGTCCGTAAGGGGCAGCCAGCCGCCCGTATCTTCATCCAGATACTCCAGCGTTACATCGGAGGGCATGGTGAAGTAGGCGCGCACCTTCTTGCCCGCGTCGTCGTGGGCAGTGGTGGTGAGCATAAATGTCTGCGGCTCGCCGGCAAAGAATTCCGGCAGATCGGCGGTGACGGCCATGGGCTGCTCCACCGTCACGGCAATGTCCGTGCCGGCCAGCACGATACCCGTCCCCACCTCGACATACTCCACGCCTATCGTTTTCGCGCCGGGTTCAGTAAATTGAGCGCGCAGCGAAAGCGTTCCGTCTGCCACCGCAAAGCCCGTGTCCGGGCCGAATACCGCGGGAAGGGGCAGCCAGTTCCCCGTGGCGCTGTCCAGATATTCGACAGCAACGCCGGATGGAATGGCAAAGTACGCCCGCACCATCCTGCCCGCATCGCCGTTGGCTATCGTGGTCAGGCTGAACTGCGCGGGCCGTCCGACACGGAACGTCGGCACAGTGGCAGTCAGCTGCATCGCGCCGGTTACGGCAACGCCTTCAACCTGCTCGGCAAGCACTTCGCCGCCGTCCGTCTTCAGCTGAAATTTCAGGCTGTACGCGCCGGTACTGTGCGCGGTAAAGCGCACGTTCATCGAAGCCGTCCAGTCGGGCGTAATGCTCGCAAACGAACCCAGCGTGCCATCCGTCACAGTCTGCCAGACACCGCCGGTTTCCACCTCCAGCGTGCCGCTGCCGCCGGTAACCTCACAGCTGAGCGATCCCGCCAGCGTATCACAGCCCAAATCATCGCTTGTCACCGAAAGTGAAAATCCCGTCGGGGCGTTCGCGGCGATCTCTTCCGGCACCGTGGTATCCAGCGCATAGACGGAGCGCCGGATGATATAGCCGTTGGTATTGACATAATACCGCCCGGTTACCGCACCACCCGCGTCCAGCACCCATACCTTCGTAATGGCCGAAAAGGCAGGAGTCGCATCCACGCTGTTAAACCACGTGTACGTGGAATCCACATTTTCAGATTCCATATACTTGCGGATGATTTCACGAAAATTGACGAATTTCGTGGTAACCCCGCTTACATACGCCTGGAATCGATCCATGACGTTGCTTCCCAGCGTATCAAAGTAAAACTTTGCCAGTTTCGCGCTGTCCGCGTCCGGTTCATCCTCATATACCATATAGGAAGTGAGAAGGTCATCATAGTCGATATAATAACAGTCGGTGCCGTCTGAAATCACGTACGCAACGGGAATATCCGTCGAGCCCGTGCCAAACACAACCCGCGCGGTGCCGAAAAGCGCCGCAACGGTCAGCAAGCCTATGATCGCAATCATCAACGCTTTATTTCTCATCATACTTCTCCGGGCCACTAACTTTTCCGGACCCTGACGTGAGAACGGTACCCTCCGTCTTCCAGCGCCGGTACAGTCAAATAATACTTGCTCCCGTTAAACTCCATCGCCTGACCGTCATACGTGACCGTGTAGTCGCCCGCCGGATTTACCACGACCGTAACGATCATATACCCTGCCGGTGCAACCCCCTGCTTAGCGGATACCGAATACGTAAACTCGGGAGTCGGTTCCACAGACTCGCTGGGAGAGGTGGAAGGGGATGTAGACGTCGACGGTGACGCGGTCGCCGTGGACGTGGGGCGCGGGGTTGTAGAAGGCCGCGGGGTACCGGAAGGCCTTGGAGTTGAAGTCGGAGGCGCGGGGGTTGCCGTTGTGCTCTCCGTTACAGTAGCGGTTGCACTCGCCGATACCGTTGCGGTCGGCGTTGAAACCCCTCCGGATATGCTCACCGTGGGCGTGGGCGTGGGCCCTGCCAACGGCACCGATTCCTGGGGCAGTGATTCCACCGGGACAGGCGTAGGTATCATGGTGATCTGCGAAATCTGATGCTGCGCCCTGACCAGCGCGCCAACCAGAAACGCGATGCCGACGATGACAACAATATGCAGGGGAATCAGCACCAGCCTTCTTCTTCTTTTTTTCTCTTCTTCAGGGTCTTGGCTTCTCGTGCTGCGTTTATTATCTTCAGCCATGGGTTTGCCCTCCAATACGGATTTCGTACAAATGCAGGCTATGGGGACCATATATTTAAGGAAGAACTACTGCCCTTCTTCAGGGGGTGAACCTTCCCGAACATCCCTGCGTGTTTTTCTTTTCCGGATTACTTGATGCAGCAGCAGCGATATCCCCGCGACAGCCGCCGCTCCCGCTGCCCACCACCAGTATGGCACGGATGCCAGAAAGCCAGTGGACGGCACGGCTTCATCGCCGCCGTCGCCCGCTTTGACGACGGTAAGAACCGTCTCCTTTTCCCATACCGTCTTATCCGCCGGGCGGGATACCACAGTGAACCGCAAGAATGCGGTGTATGTCCCGTCTGCTGCTGCCCGGAACGCTTCCGCATCGATTTCTACAGAGACGCTGTAGGCCTCCCCCGCCTCTCTTTCGTCAAACGACTCCGGTGGATCGAACGCTACGGCATACGGTATCGCATTGCCGTCCGCCGCTGCCAGCGCCCCGGAGGACAGCCCAATGCTGAGCGTCTCCCCGCTTGCCAGCAACAGCTCGCCTATGGCAAACTCGCCCAGCGTCATGCGCGTGTTGGGATAATACAGTTCCGCGTCAGGCGGCGGCGTGAACGAATACATGGGTTCAACCACGCACTGTACGTCACTGGATGTCAGCCCCGCGCTGGCAGACGCCGCCGAAACGCCCGCAGGCAGCCACGCCAAAGTAAGCAGGACTGCCGCAGCAACGTAAAAATTGCGTCTGTGCTTCAAGATGCTCTCCTTTGATGAGGCGCAGGCTGAGCGCGAGCCATGGTTCAGCCCGCGCCCCGCCTCCTGATTTCACTTTGTTTTAGCCGTTATACGTAATGGTAAATACCATGGTGCCGCTGTAGCTGCCCGCCTTGACGATAGCGCCCGTGTCCACGGTCACACGGCCATCCTGCACCCCATCGCCAGAGAACGAGGCAAACTGCGCGCCAGCAGTCAGCGGACTTCCGCCGGCTGCCGTATTATACAGCGAGTAATTCAGCGTCGTAGCGGGAGTAGCCCCATCGCTCATCTTAAAGGTGCTTTGAACCGCAACATCGATATGAGCGCCTGCCTCAATTACCGCGCCCGACGCAGCAACATCGAATTCCTGCGTTTTGGTGCCGTTGTCCTTAATCAATGTGCCGAGATTTACCACCGCCGGTATGGTAATGGTATAGACAGGGTTAACGTTGGCCGAAACATCGGTTCCCTCATCGGCGGCCACAAGCGTCAGCGACGGGTGGTTGACCGCGGCGTTGAAGATGTCGATCCTGTGCTGGGACATCATCAGCGTGGAGTTGCTCACCGTGTACGCAACCCCGGCACGCGGCTGGAAGCCGATGAAGTCAGGCGCAGCCAGCAGCGATTCGGAAAAGTCGATAGTGACGCCGCTCATGATAAGCGTGCCATCGTTTTTCCCGGAGAGCGATACGCGGCCTTTGGAAAGATACACATTCTCCAGCTTGTCCACGCTGCCCTTGCCCGCGTTGCTGTAATAAATACTGCCCGCAAAATCGCCTCCGCCACGGGCTTCCACCCGGACGCTTTTGATATACGATCCGCTGCCCAGCACTTCGATTATCTTATTCGCGCCGTTTGAATCCCAATAGTACTGGTTGTTGTTCGCAATCAGCGTCAGACTGTCCAGCGTTACGTTATTCCCGGCGAGCGTGATAAAGTTCTGCCAGTGCCAGTTACCGCCGGAAGCCGCGTCCACGACCTTGCTGCTGGTGATGACCGTGCCCGTGCCGCCTTTGATCGTGAGGTTGTTCGCCGTAATCGGGAAAATAAAGTCGGTTCCGCCATTGATGCTGATGGAAGAATACGTTGCCACCAGTCCAGGCGTCAGATCGAACGTCTTGTGCGACGCAAGCACCCACGTCTGATCATCAGCGCCGCCGCCTGCCTGACTTGCGATTGCCGCCGCAAGCTGTTCTGCCGTGCTGATGTTTACCGTGGTGCCAGCCGCGAGCGCCGCTGCGGGTACCATTGTCAGCACCAGTGCAACCACCAGGATAAGTATGAATGACTTTTTCATTTTTTCTCCTTCGTTTTCTTATTGATATTTGCGGACACGTGACAACGCGATGTCATCGCATTGCTGTCACGGTCTTATCCGTTCTTCATCAAAAACGCAGCCTGGATAAGCGGGGCTGAAGCTCAGTCCCGCCCCGGCCTTCGTCGTCAGTCGACATAGGTAATCGTAAATACCATGGTGCCGCTGTAGCTGCCCGCCTTGGTGATAGCGCCCGTATTCACGGTCACACGGCCATCCTGCACACCGTTGCCAAGGAACGAGGCAAACTGCGCGCCCGTAAGCAGAACGCTTCCGTCTACTGCCGTATTGTACAGCGAGTAAGCCAGCGTCGTAGCGGGGCTGGCGCCATCGCTCATTGTAAAGCTGCTTTGAACCGCTACGTCGATATGAGCGCCCGCCTCAATTACCGCGCCCGACGCGGCAACATCAAATTCGCGTGTTTCGATGCCGTTGTCTTTAATCAAGGTGCCGAAGTTAACCACCGCCGGAATGGTGATGGTATAGACGGGATCCACTTTGGAATTGACCGCGGTGGTTTTGCCGCTGTACCTCGGGAACACCAGCCCATTGGCGGCGGAATAACCGGTGACCTGATTTTCCACATAGGCACCGTTATTGGCCGCGCTGATGGCCGCCACATCGTCATACGCATGCGCGTCCGGTGCGCCCGCGTTGGCGATGACCGCGATATCCACCGTGTTGCCGCCAAAGATGTTGCCTGTAAATGTGCACGTCGCATCGGTGCATACCACCCAGCCGCGCGTTCCGTATACCTTATTGTTGATAATCTGACCCGTTACGCCGCCGTCGATATAAGCCGGCTGACGCAGCGCCCTGACGAGGTTCCCTTCTATCAGGAGGCCTGTGGCGTGAGGCGTGAGCAGCATCGCACGGGCAACTTCAGCATCTCCCAGCACATACTGCCCGGTAAAGGAGCAGTTCTTGACGACACAGTTGGCCCTTACGTTTACGATTCCCGCCTGCGCGGTCTTGTCCGTCTTCAGAATGGTCAGGCCATCCAGTGTCGCACCTGTCTGCATATCAAACACGATGCTGCTGCCGGATACGGTGATTTCGACACCCGTTGCTGCCGTAAGCGTTACGCCGCTCTTAACGGTATACACGGTGTTCAAGCTCATATCCGCCATAACTTTAACGACGGTGCCGGAGCTCGCTCCGGCGAGAGCGGTAGCAAGATCCTCTTTGGTGCTCACTTCCACCGGTGCGTCCGCCAACGCAACGGTGGGCACAAGCACGAGCACCATGATCAGCGCCAACATCAATGCGAGAGTCTTTTTCATTGGTTCTTCTCCTTAATTATGATTTCTTTGCGGTAACCGCTTTAATTAATCCAAATAGGAAATCGTAAATACCATGGTGCCCCGGTAACTGCCCGCGGCAGTGATTGCGGATGGATCCACGGTGGTACTGCCATCCTCCGTGCCATTGCCTGTAAAGGTTGCAAATGCGGCGGGCGGGGTTATCTGCCCCGATTCGTTGCTCAGCGTATATGCCAAGGGTACGGAACCCGCCCCGTTATCGTCCTTCATCACGAAAGGACCCGCAACGGATACAACGATGGAAGCCCCGTCGCCGACAAGTACATCTCTCGCCTCAATGTCGAACTCCTTCGTAACCGGACTGCCTTCCCTGACAAGCGTACCGAAATCTATGGCAGCCGGAATCACGATGGTGTAGGCAGGACTGACATCTGCCGTTACCTCGGTACTGTCAAAATGCGGACAGGGCGCGCTGTCCCTGAGATCCAGCATGCTCGCGGTAAAGCCGGTAAACGTGCCGCCCCAGTAGACATCCGTGGATGCAAGGTACACCGACAGCGCGGGCGCATTGACCACATTGCCCAGGATATCCGAGCCCGTTATCACCACATTGACCTGTGTGGATGCCCTGAATACGATGGCGTCCCCGCCCGGGCAGGATAGTACACTGTCGGTAATGGTGAGGGTACCATTATTGGCTGTGCCCGCAGTCTCGCCCAGGCGTACCGCGTAATCCGGCGCGTTGGCGTTAATGCGCACATTCGTCAGTGTAATATCGCTGCTGTTGTTGGCATTGATACCGGAATTCGTATCATTTGTGACGATATTCTCCACCGTAAGCGTGTGGCATCGGGCCTGAACGACACAGTCGAGCCGCGCAAACGTGCAGTTCCGTATCGTAGTGTTATAGGCCGTATTGCCGCCCGAGGAACCAGCCTGCACCGCAAAGGTGTATTCTCCCGATTCGTCCCCGGTGAAATCACAATCCTCAATGGTCACGTTGTGCGCGTACTTTTTCATATCGATTGTGTACACATGCGTCGTAAGAGTGATTCCCGTCTTATCAAACGCCAGCCCGCGGATGGTCAGCGTGTCCGTACCCGCGTTTCTGTTTGCGCCGTCGATGACCATATTGCCTTGGAATACAGCCCCGGTTTGTCCGGCAATGACGATACTCTTGTCTGCCTGCTGCAGTATCTGCACCGTCTCGTTATAGGTACCGGCTTTCACCACGATTTCCCACGTTCCCGCGGCACCTGCCTGCACCGCGTCAACCGCGGACTGAAGGGTCGTGTACGCCTCACCCGGCCCTACGTTGAGGGTGTAATCCGCCGCCAGCGCAATTGTCGGCATGAGTACCAGCATCATCATCGCTGCCAGCAAAATGAAAAGCGCTTTTTTCATCATTGTTCTCCTTTTGAACTGATATTGCTGAGCGCGCGCCCGCTCAGTCGATATAGGTAATGGTAAATACCATGGTTCCGCTGTAACTGCCCGCCTTGGTAATAGCGCTGGTATCCACCGTCACCCGTCCATCCTTAGGGCCGCTTGCGGTGAACGACGCGAACTCTGCGTTATTGCTGAGTTTGCTGCCGCCTTCAGCCTGGTTGTATAACGAATATCCAAGCCACGTAGGCGGGGTCGCTCCGTCGCTCATCTTAAACTCGCTCTGGACATTTACGTCGATATGCGCACCCGCCTCAATCACAACATCCTGCGCGACGATGCTAAAGTCCTTAGTTACAAGGCTGCTGCCTTTAACCATCGTTCCAAAATCTACGCTTGCCGGAATGATGATAGTATAGGTGGGGCTCACAGCGGCGGTTACATCTGTTCCGGTATCCTTAACCAGCGTAGTGCCCAGCGGCGCTTGTTCAAAGATCTGCTGCTGTTCATCCGCCAATTCGTCATAAATTATGGTGAAATCGACCGCGTTAATGACATCCGGGTTTTTGCTGATCACGCGGTAGAGATCCGGTCTGTAGCCCGCATACCATGATCCGCGGAAGTCGATGGTGGTTCCGCCCGTCAGGTTCAGCGTACCGGCGCTGACATAGGAGGTGCCGCAGGAAATCCAGGCCTGCGTTACCAGCACATTGTCCAGCGTCGCCGTACCGATATCCTTGTCGGAGTTCTGAGGGTTGAAGAAAATGCTGCCCGCAAAGTAGCTGGTGTAGCCTTCCCAATAATCTGTGTCCGATCCGACCGCTATACCCAGCTGAGCGCAGTAGTCCTCGTGGGTGACAACATTGTTGTGCAGAATATCAATGTTCCTCAGCGTTACATTCCGCCCCATCACTTCAAACGCTTTATTGGTGTCGATCTTTGGCCGGACGGTCAAATCCTGGACCGTCACGTCATCGCCGGCAATCGCAAACATATTCTGGCTTGCCCAGCTGCCGTTTCTTGAAACTTTAGAGCTCGTAATCACCGTTTTATCGGTGCCCGCGCCATTAATGGTGATACCGTTTTGAACGATTGGAAAATACCACCCGGTCTGTCCTCCATATGAAATGGTCATGTTTCTGCTGATGTCATAGACCCCGGCCGCAATATTCCACGTCTGGCCCGGTGCCTGATTGGCGATGGCCGTCTCCAGCTCCGCGGAGGTCGTGATGTTCACCGTTGTCCCCTCCGCGAGTGCCACGGCGGGCACCAGTGCCAATACCAGCGTAAGCGCCAACATCACTGCTAAAATCTTCTTCATTGGTTTTTCTCCTTCAAATGATTTTTAATCATCACCGATTAATCCACATAGGTAATGGTAAATACCATGGTGCCGCTGTAGCTGCCCGCGGTGGTAATCGTCCCTGTATCCACCGTCACCCGGCCATCCTTCGGACCGCTTGCGGTGAACGACGCGAACTCCGCGTTATTGCTGAGTTTGCTGCCGCCCTCGGCCTGGTTGTATAACGAATATTCCAGCAATGCAGGAGAGATGGCACCATTACTCATCTTAAATTCGCTTTGGACATTTACATCGATATGCGCGCCCGCCTCAATCACCACATCCTGCGCGACGATGCTAAAGTCCTTGGTTACAAGGGCGCTGCCTTTAACCATGGTTCCAAAATCCACGCTTGCCGGAATAATGATGGTATAGGTGGGGCTGATGTCGGCTGAAACATCCGTTGTTCCATCCATTATGTTGCCCCGATCCGCATCCGCAGGAATAAACTGCGTGGGTACCGCGCAGCTGAATATCCCGGCGTACACCTTAATCACGGACGGAACCGCGATTCCGCCGGTGGTCTCATCTCCGAGGTTGCCCGCAGTGCCGGTGTTGGTAAACTGACCGCCGTTCACAGTTACGTACCCGCCGCCCGCCGCTGGCACGGTATCCAGTGTCAGCGCCAGCGTTGCGCGCGTATCGGAGTGGTTGAGCAGCATGCCGCCGGTAATGGAGATATCGATGCCGTCTGTGCCCAGCAGATCTACCTGCACCGCGGCCTGCAGCACAGCTTCCACCTTTCCGCCGCTGATGTTCAGCGCACCGAGTCCGTTGCTCGCCGATGGCTGCTGTATCCATACACCGCGCTTATATCCGTACACCGTTCCGCCCGTAATGTTGACGGTGTTTGTCTGCGTGACGCTGTTGGTAAACTGTCGGATCGCAATATAGTCCTTGCTCTTCAGCAAGCCGCCGCTCACGTTGACCGTCACGCTTCCGCTGCCGCTGAGGCTGTCTACGGCGAGAGCAATGGCGGTTCCGCCATTGTTCAGCAGCGTGCCGGACTGCACGTTCAGCGTGCCGGTATTGCTGATGGCGGCCGTGCAGGAGCTCCAGCTGTCATCGTCAGCGGCATCTATTACAATCTGACCGCCGCCCACCGAGTCGGTGATGGTCAGCGTGCCGCGGTTTGCGATAATCGCGGTATTTCTCCCGCTGCCCGTTACCGTACCGCTCTTCACGCGCGTACCCTGCAGCGTATGGCCGTTGAGATCCAGCGAGGCCGTTCCGTTTACGGTGAAAAACGCGCCGCCGTCAATATCCCCCGCGTCAATATCGGCGCCCAGTACGACTTCACCGCCGGCCGATAATGCGCTTGACAATTCCACCGCAGTGGTGGCTGTGGTTGCCGCCAGTGCCGCCGCGGGGAACATTGCCATCACCATCACCAGCGCCAGTAAAACTACCAGCCCTTTTTTCATTTCCATTTCTCCTTTGCATTCATTATCTCAGCGGAGAACTCGCCCGCTTATTCCGCAATCAGCATGATTTGCACATTCGCTCCGTTCATCGGGGATAAATCGGTCAGCGAGAAAGTCTCATATTTTACCGACGCACTGTACTCCCCGGGGCGCAGCGCCTCCGTCAGCGTGATATCGTACAGCCCTTTGCCCGGCTCTATCATCTTGGACTGATAAAGCACGGTACCGTCTTCCAGTACCAGGCTGATGACGAAGTAGCAGGGATTGCCTTCCGGATTGTTGAAGTTGACCTTGACATCCGTTTGGTTCGCATCTATGGTGATGCTCTTGTACCCGGGGATGGCAATACCCGCAGTTACACCCCCCGTGTCCTGCGGCTGCACACCCTCCCAGTCCACCGCGCCCTGCTCCAAATCAGGGGCGCTGGGTGCCTGCGCGAGGCTCAGGTCCTCATCCGCAATGGTCTGCACATCCCTGTCCTTAAGCAGCCCCGGCCCGAAGATGGCGGCCGCTGCAATGATCGCCGCGCACAGCACCAGTACCGCGCCTCGCAGCACAGCGGCACTTTTCAGGAGCACTGCGTAACGGTCTTCCCCCACCGCAACAAACCCCTGCTCCCGATAGAAGATACGACTGTGTGCGCCATGCCGGTACAGCGGCAGCAGTGAAGTCCCCATACGGAGTGATCCGCTGCGCTTCTGACGGCTTCCCGCCGCGTATTCCCCCGCCAGCTCGTAGCTGCCTGAGGGATACAGGCTTTTCATCTGTTTCTTCGTGTAGCAGGACTGCGCGCTGCCCCCTATGGCAACGCGGCCGCCATAGTTCTTCCGGCCTTGTACCTGCTCAATCGCGCCTTCTTTGGTTCTGTAATTGCTGTCCATTCCGTGTTCCTTCCTTTCTGATGCGTCCTGCCCTTAGTGTAAATAAAAAGCCGCACTCAAACATTTTGAGGCGGCTGAACCATCATAGAGGATATAACAGAATATTGAGGGTACAACAAACAGTACACAAATGAACTTGCCTGTTTCAGCACCTGCTTCTCAGTATTATGTTATACCCCCGTTAGATTTCCGGCTTTGCGTCCCCGCGCTTTCGCGCGAGTTTGCTTTTCACAGAAGATGATAATATATTCTATTATTTTCTCTATTTCGCGGATAATATTTTGTATCCCATATCAACCAATAATATACTTTAACGTTATACTATAACAACAAAAATGCAAAGTCAACCAAAAAATATTATTTTTTTCTTATATTTTACGTATCTACAAAATAAGACATAATCCGACACGTTGGTACTATCATTTCATGGTAAACAGATCCGCTCGCCATAATGTCTGAATCATTTTCATGATAAGGCCACAAAAAAAGTTCATTTCAGACAAATGCGGACTGTACAGGCCTCGTCGAAGCGACAGGAGCAATAATCTACCTGTTCATTATTCATCCTGTCAATAGCAAATATTTCAGAAAACACTTGCCAACCGCAGCTGCTTTGGTTAATCTGGTATGGTTCTGCAAAAGCAAGCTGGTCGGATTGAATGCGGGGGTGCGGCAGTCAAGGCGGAGAAGAAATATGCCTTCCAAGCCGAATATCCCTTAAATACGGCCGTTTTCGCTGCGTTTTATTAAACAAAATCCTTGACACGCCGTGTCCAAATCGATAGAATATAGTCTGCGCGTTTGTCGTTCACTAGCCCCGTTCGGCAGGCCGCATATAAACGAATATGCGTGACACATAGGAGGACGGCCTGATGAAATCATATATGGCAAAGCCCGGCTCCTTTGAGCGCAAATGGTACCTCGTCGATGCCGAAGGGATGGTTTTCGGTCGGCTGGCGAGCCAGGTTGCGTCCATTCTCAGAGGAAAGAATAAGCCGGAGTTTACGCCAAACGTGGATACCGGCGACTACGTCGTCATTATCAATGTTGACAAAGTGGTGTTTACCGGTAAAAAGCTGCAGCAGAAGATTTACCGGCATCATTCTGGTTACACCGGACATCTTAAGGAAACAAAGTACGAGCACCTGATGCAGACCAAGCCGGAGTTTGCAATGATGGATGCGATACGCTGCATGTTGCCCAAGAGCAAGCTGGGTCGGCAGATGCTGACGAAGCTGCGCGTATACAAGGGCACGGAGCATGAGCACGAGGCGCAGAAGCCCGAGCTTTTGACGCTGGAAGGCTAAGGAGGAGTTATGGCAAAGGTACAGTATTTGGGTACAGGAAGAAGAAAGTGCTCTGTTGCGCGCGTCATACTCTCGGCTGGCGACGGCAAAATGCAGATCAACAAGAAGTCAATCGACGACTATTTCGGATATGAGACGCTGCGGATGCTCGTGAAGTCCCCGTTGGTGGTGACGGACGCGCTCAGCCGCTACGATGTCTTCGTGAACGTGCAGGGCGGCGGTTTCACCGGCCAGGCGGGTGCTATCCGCCACGGTATTGCCCGCGCGCTCATCAAATCCGAACCGGAGCTTCGCGGAACGCTCAAGAAAGCGGGCTTCCTCACGCGCGACTCGCGCATGAAGGAAAGAAAGAAATACGGCCTGAAGGCTGCCCGCCGCGCGCCGCAGTTCTCCAAGCGCTAATCAACCAACGAAAACGCCCTTCTGGGCGTTTTTTTGTTTAAAGCGATTGCATCTGCCGCCGGGATGCAATATAATGAGTGCCATTGGAACGGACTTGTTCCGTTCCCCCTTCAGGCGCAGCATGATTTCCTGCGTCCTGTTTTACGGCGAGCCCTTTTGGCTCGCCTTTTCATATCATTTCGGTTATAATCTACTTATATAAAGTGTAAAGCAGGTTATTCTATGAAAAAAATGGTCAAGCTCTTTGTTGACATCAAGAAAGAACAGGAGTGGCTCGCGGATCAGGCGGGCTGGAAACTGGTCAAAACCAACGGGATCCGGTATCTCTTTGAGGAGACTGAGAATCAGTACGCCTATGAATATGTTTATTTTGAGAGAAGCCGCAAGGAATTGAACGGAATCATCGCCCAAATTGCCGATACGCGCACCGAACTGGTATGCAGCACCTCCTCCTGGGCGCTGTTCCGCACAGACTGCCGCGATGGAGACATCCGGGTTTTTGCCAACCCGTACGACAAGTACCGAATGCTGATGGTTAAGTACAACTCTTTGATCGCGCTGGGCGCGTGCTATATGGGTCTCGGGTCAACCCAGATCGCGCTGTCCACAACTTTAAACTATCTATTCAGCATTGCGGGTGCACTTTTCTTCATGTGCAGCTCGCTCTTTTTCCTGAATGCGCACGTGCTGAAAAAGTATGCCGCAGAATATGACGACGGCACGTTTGCAGCCATATTCAAAATGGACAGGCGGAGGTAAGACAAGAACCGAATCCGGCTATACAGCCAGGCATACGTAAAGGCAGCGCTGATGGAACCGGGACGGTTCCATTTTCGTCTTAGCAGTAATTCATTGGCTGAACGCAACCATGTCTTACAGTTTGCCGGAAAGGACATCTCCCATGAAATTGAAACCTGTCGCAAGCATCCCCTCCCCAAAGTACCCGCGCAAGGAAGAAGTGGGTGCCGAGGCGCTTAGGTCCTCGCCGCCGAAGCGTTGGGCAGGCAGTCCGGCTGCAAAGGCGGCTTTGGGTGCGCTTGCGGCCATGTCGCTTACAGGTCTTGCCGCATGCGACGCAGCGCCGGGAGGCGCGGAAATAGCACCCTCGCTTACGACAGAGGCATCCGTATCTCAGTCCGCCATTGTCAGCGACATTCCCATGGGAGATGTGTTGGCGCCCGTCATCTCGGTAGCGCCGCTGTTTCTGCACGGCGAGGGCCTCGGATCGTTTGGTTGCGTCATGGTTTCCCCGCCCGCCTTCCTCTCGGAGGACGAGGCACTTTCGGTCATCAACAACGTTGCGAAGGACTATGGCCTTTCCTTTTCCGCCCAAGATGCGCCGGAACTCCAGAGTGTACTGCAGCCCGTCACCAATATCTATGAGCCGGACAAGGCGGCAGAGCCGCACCAATACGGCGCGCTTGCGCTCGACTTTGCGGACGAAGCGCACGGCGTGGCAATCGAATTCGTATCGGTGGACGACGTAAAGGCCTGGCACGAGGAAACGGGCGTCGCCATATCGGTGGAACGCTACGCCACACAAGACACCGCTGCGCAGCTCTCCGAGGCGCTGGAGACCGCTGGAGACGCGGACAATGCCGGCATCACCGTGGGCGTACTGTACGACCCATGTGAGTCTGCTCCCGAAGAGAATGGAGAGGACTGGGAAAACGCGGAACAGCAGGCGCGAGCACTCTCCAAAGAGCAGCTTTCCGCGCAGGTAAAGGATTTTTGCGAGTGGCTTCGCGCTCAGGGAGTCATCTGATGCATTACACGCTGCACCTCACCAACGCCTGCAATCTCGCATGCCGCTACTGCTACGTCCACAAGCAGCAGCTTAAGCGCATGACACTGAACACCGCGCGGGCAGCTGTTGACCGGGCGGCGCAGTCTACGGGAGACGTCGGCATCTCCTTCTTCGGCGGCGAACCGCTGCTGGAAAAACAGCTTATTATCGATACGGTGGCCTACGGACGCAAGGCAGAGGAAACCGCGGGCTGCCATTTCCATTTCACCACCAACGGCATGCTGCTGGATGACGAGTTTCTGCGCTGGTGCGGCGCGAACCGCGTAATGCTGGCACTCAGCATCGACGGCACGCAGGCTGCGCATGACACGCATCGGCGCACCGCGGGCGGCGCGGGCAGCTATAACGTCGTGGAAATCGCGGCGAAGCGGCTGCTGCGCTGGCAGCCCTATGCCTGCGCGATGATGGTGGTGAATCCCGGCACGGTGCACCTCTACGCAGACGGGGTGCAGAAGCTGCACGACCTTGGCTTCCAATATTATATCTGCTCTCTGAACTACGAGCCGGATGCGGGCTGGACGGATGCGCACATGGAGGAACTGGAACGCCAGTTTGATCGCCTTGCTGAAATGTATGTATGCTGGACGCTGGAGGAGCGCAAGTTTTACTTCTCGCCTTTCGAGGTCAAGATGCGCTCGCATATCGACGGGGAAGGCTACTGCCGAGAGCGCTGTCAGCTGGGGATACGCCAGCTCTCCGTAGATACGGACGGCTCTCTGTATCCCTGTGTGCAGTTCGTGGGCGAAGCGCAGTACCGTCTCGGCGACGTGTTCTCGGGCGTGGACGAAGGACTGCGGGCTTCGCTGTACCGCCGCGCAGAGCGCACGGCAGGCGTCTGCGCAAGCTGTGCCATCCGCGAGCGCTGCAACCATCACTGCGGCTGTCTCAACAAGCAGGCCACAGGCGACATCGACGGCGTCTCCCCCGTGCTTTGCGCACACGAGCGCCTTTCGCTGTCTGCCGCGGACAAAGCTGCTGAAGCGCTGTTCATGCGCGGCAGCCGGATGTTTCTTCAAAAGCAGTACAACGATATGTACCCGCTGATCTCGCTTGTGGAGGACAGATCCGCGTCCAAATGAATCGTGCCTTCAGGCGAGGCGTCATGAAGCGCACTCCGGCGCAATAGGATAATACTATCCATGAATGCGGAGGAACCGATGGCGCAGCAACCTTTTATCAGCTATACAATCCGCGGCGGCGATACGCACGCGGGGCTGGCACAGCAGTTCGGCATTACGGAGGAGGCGCTGCGCGCGCAGCTGGGTGCGCTTACTCCCGGACGCCCGGTGCGCATACAGCATCCTCCGGGCAGCTGCCCGCAGGGCGCGTACTACGCCCTTCAGCGCACCGATACGCTGCACCGCGTGGCGCAGCGGGCGGGCGTCACGATGAAGCGGCTTCTGAACGCCAACCCATACCTCAACCCGGCCTACTATGTTCCCGGTCAGGTTATTCTAATCCCCGCGATACGCAATGACAGCAGGGAGTATACGCTGCAGCCGGGAGAGCGGCTGTTTGACGTGCTGCGCCGGTACCGCCTCGACATTTCGACTTTCTGCGCGCTCAATCCGGACCTTAAGCTCATGAACGTGCGCCCCGGCGACGCAGTGCGCCTGCCCGAAAACTACCTGTACGACGATTGACGCGCGAAGGAAAGCACGCGCAAGCGCCTCCGCAGCACCTTAACAGCCGCATGGGTTGCGCGCCAAACGGTGCCGCACAATGCAGATAATGCCGCCTTGATAAAAGGCGTTGCGCAGTACATTGTATCGACGGATGAGGTTTGTAAAAATCCCTGTTCCAGCTTAAAAAATGTAGGTTTGTCAAACATGTTGGACAGTATAGGAGCGCAGATAATCGACTGGTGAACGCCAACCGAGTGGACGCATGGGAATCTTGTTGGAACGGTATCGATAGACTTCAAGCTGCAGCTTGAAG
>JAEWRI010000047.1 GCA_023460085.1 Bacillota bacterium
CAAACTTTCGTTTGCCCGGGCTCCTCTTCACAAATCTAGCGTTCTAAAGTATAGTGCTGATTCAGTTTTCAAGGTTCTCCTCCCGCCGTCCTTGCGAACCGCGGACTTGTATATTAACAAACCATTCCCGGTTTGTCAACACCGAATTGCTGTCAC
This sequence comes from Bacillota bacterium, assembly GCA_023460085.1. Taxonomy (GTDB): domain Bacteria; phylum Bacillota; class Clostridia; order Christensenellales; family SZUA-584; genus JAEWCC01. The sequence continues at coordinate 157 of JAEWRI010000047.1, forward strand.
TTTTTCCCGCAGCTCCGCGGGAGTTTCAAGTTTCGCATGGGCCTTGTCGAAAGGCTTTCCGGCATTTTTTACGCCCTCTTTTCAGGGCGCTCGATTATATTATCAAACCGGGCTTGCTTTGTCAATACATGAGTCACATGAATCGCGTTTTTTGTTTGCCCGCATTTGAGATATCAAAAAACGCACCTTCTGGTATCGGCCAGCGGGCCATACTACAACATCTTGCTTGTACAAAAGGAATGAGGTCATTCTCTCTGCGGCAATTTGGTTAAATCATAAATTAACTTCACCTATTTTAATATTTTGTGAGAAATGATCTTGATAATATAGGGAGCCACCGCGCCGAAAAAGTTCAGTATCTCTTTCCATACGTACAATTAAATTAGTTTCCGTCGGCTTTTCATCTGTCTTCCTCGTCACTATTATGTTGTACACCGTCTTCATTTGCCCCTCCGGCGCCTACCATTTGGCGCACCTCATTCAATATAACACAAAGGGCCGCGAAAAACGCGGCCCTTGCGTGTAATTGGTTTACAACCAGGTCAGCGTATTCGAGCAGGCCATCAGGGTTACAATGATCCCATTTATAATGCCTGCCAGATAGGGATTATTTGTCGCCCGGTAGATCTTGCGGGAGATAACCGTGGTCACCGCGAGAATAACCATGACGGCGATAAGCCAGAGCACCTGCATATTGGCTTGCGGCCAGGTCATAAATCCACTTGAGAAGAAATGGATATACTGGATCGCCACCAATATTATTGCCGGGAAGGCATTGAAGAATGCCAATACAGCGGTATTAACCCATTTGCGTTTGCCAAGCGTGTTGTAATTGAATGAGTTTACCGCCACAGACTGCGCCACATAGTAGATCAGGAACAACACCATGTATGGGAAGACAGCCGTGTATATTTTGGTCGCATCAAATGCCTTGACGGCGAGGAACCATATACGGAAGTCTGTTTTGAAGAAATAATCTGCGAAGAATACGCAGCCGTAGGAAACTGCTACTACGATAAGCGCCAGCAGGACGGTCTTGCCCAGATTTCTCAGGCTTACCTTAACGCCAGTATCCGCAAGGCTCAGGCCATTCTTCTTCCCGTAGAAGCGGTAGGCCGCGAACATGCAAAGGATAGCAAACACACCGCATGCCGCCGCCCAGATCGAGATGCCCCAGGGAGAGCTCTGAGCAACGGGATCCTTTGTCATTGTAAACGAATTAACATTCAGCATGATAGGTAAGTATGTCAGTGTGCCGAACAGCGCACCAGCGCCAATGCAGCCCCAAAACCATGCTTTCCCGCCGCGGGCGAAAGTTCTTGGCTCCACAGGCTCTTTTGCCCGAAGGGACGAGAAGAACGGAGTGAACACCATCAGAATGGCGAAGTTGATGATAAACATCACGAAACCGATCAGTCCGATCAGGTTGAAGAATTCTTTCCACTGCCATACTTGGTTAGTTGCAGCTATCGGGTTGGGTGCGCCAAAAGCCTGGTCAAAGAATTCAATGGTCGCTGTTGTTGAGCGTTTGGAGAAGTGCGACCAAGGATGGGTTTGAGCGGGATTATAAATCACACGCATCGAGTCCACGCCGTCAATCGTCTGCTGATACACGGTCTCCGGAGCCCGCAAATCCTGGCCGCCGGGGTCTGTCCCGAAATACAGGAAAGACTGGGCGTTGGCGTATTTCAGAAAATCCCTTGGTGCGGTGGTGTTTCCATTCTCGTCCGTTGTGGAATGGAAGAACTCATCATACTGACACGCTATGATTCCGGTATCACGGCTGCCGTAGATATTGGTATATTCCTGTGTCTCAGCATCCGTATACGTGGCGTCGGCGCTGTTGAGCAGAACGGCGGCAATCAACTGAACAGGAGCCGCATTGTCTTCCGTTACGGCGACATTGCAGGACATGCCTCCAAGCGAGTGCCCTGTGATGCCAATGCTGGAAGTGTCAACATAGTTCAATGAAGCCAGCATCTTGACCGCTTCATACATACCCGTCGTAACGGTACCGATATCCGCGACATCTTCAGAATACCCATGCGAATACATGTCCATCGAAAGCACGATAAAACCGCGCCGAGACAGTTCCACATAGTTTGCATCCTGCATTTCACGATTGTTATACATGCCGTGGCTTGTTACAATCGCCGGAGCCGGGTTTTCCGCGGATACTCCCTCAGGGATAAAAAGCAATCCGCTCATTTCAAGTCCCTGCGTCGTTTCCCAGCGCAGATCTTTCACCGTAACTTTTCCCCAGGAGTTCTGGATACAGGATGCGAAAATCATGCCGACCAGCATCAGCACGATGGCAACACAGATCCAACCCTTTGCCCTCTTTTTGGTTTTTTCCATATACTTTCTCCTCTCCTCATAATAAATCAGGAATATAACTGCGCACATAATACGCAGGGGCTTAAGCTAAACCTCCTTTCCGGTGCTATCATGAGAAATAGGGTTAAAAACAAAAAAGCGAAATACAAAAAGCCGTTATTCCCGGAAACAACTTTTCATACTTCACTCAAAACTCACGTATGAAATCTCTATTCAATTACATATATACTCTACAATATTCAAATACGCCCTGTCAATATGTATTTCGCGTTAAATATTCACCGTCTGTACCCGGAGGGGCGCCGCCAGCTCATGCCAACAAACGCCCCCGTCGCTCTTCGCCAGCACATTCCCCGGTTTTATTTCCTACTCATGCCCCGCCGGTTCTTCCCAGCCAAGGCTGCGTCCCACAGCCCTGCGCCACCCATTCAGCAGCTTTTCGCGCCGTTCGCTTTCCATATCCGGCGCAAAGCAGCCGTCGCAGCTCCACAGTTTTTTGATTTCGCCGGTGTTCTTCCATATACCCACCGCCAGCCCGGCCAGATACGCCACGCCCAGCGCGGTCGTCTCGCGTACCTTCGGGCGGCTGACAGGTTTGTTAAGGATATCCGCCTGAAACTGCATCAGGAACTTATCCCGGCTCGCGCCTCCGTCCACATTGAGCGCGCTGAGCGTGATGCCGCTGTCCTTCTCCATGGCCTCCACAAGCTCGAGGCTCTGGTATGCAATGGACTCCTGCGCCGCACGAATGATGTGCTCCCGCCGCGTGCCGCGCGTGATGCCGACGATACAGCCCCGCGCGTACATGTCCCAGTACGGCGCACCCAGGCCGGTAAATGCGGGTACGAGGTATACCCCGTCCGTATCGTCCACCTTCTGGGCGTAATATTCCGCGTCACGGCTTTCCGTTATAAAGCGCATCTCGTCGCGCAGCCACTGGATGACCGCGCCGCCCACGAATACGCTGCCCTCCAGCGCGTACTGCACCTTGCCGTTAAGGCCAATGGCGATGGTCGTCAGCAGTCCGTTTTGACTGTCCACCGGCGTTTCTCCGGTGTTCATCAGCAGAAAACAGCCTGTGCCATACGTGTTCTTCGCTTCGCCTCTCTCAAAACACGTCTGCCCGAACAATGCTGCCTGCTGGTCGCCCGCGATGCCCGCAATGGGGATCTTCGTGCCCTGCACCACCGCGTAGCCATATACCTCGCTGCTGCTGCATACCTTGGGCAGCATGGCCCGCGGGATATCCAAAGCGGCCAGCAGCTTATCGTCCCAGTCCAGCTTTTTAATATTGTAGATCATGGTACGCGAAGCGTTGGTGTAATCCGTGACGTGATGCGCGCCGTCCGTCAGCTTCCAGATCAGCCAGCTGTCCACCGTGCCAAACAGCACCTCGCCCCGCCGCGCGCGCTCCTTTGCGCCTTCCACGTTGTCTAGAATCCACTTGATCTTGGTGCCGGAGAAATACGCGTCCGGTACAAGGCCCGTAGCCTCGCGGATATAATCGGTAAGCCCTGCTTTTTTCAGGCCATCGGTAATCTCAGCGGTGCGGCGGCACTGCCACACGATCGCGTTGTAGATGGGCCTGCCGGTGGTTTTGTCCCACAGTACCGTGGTCTCACGCTGGTTCGCGATGCCGATGGCCGCGATATCGCGCACATCCACACCGCTTTTGGCGATAACCTCCATCATCACACCGTACTGGGACGAGTAGATTTCCATGGGGTCATGCTCCACCCAGCCCTGCTTCGGGTAATACTGCGTAAATTCACGCTGCGCCATTTCAACGATGTTCTGCTGTTCGTCAAACAGTATCGCGCGCGAGCTGGTGGTGCCTTGATCCAGCGCCAGTAGATATTTTGGCATGGAACCTCTCCTTTTCTTTTTTTCAAAGGACTTATTCAGTCCATCACTGAAAAAAATAAAGCCGACGTGCCGTACTTGTTTCGCTCTCTAATCTCTGAAACAGTACATATGATAACTGATGATATCATAAGCTGCAGCCACAAATCAAACGATACCCCGCAGGGATACCCTACAGCCAAATCACCCGGTTGGAGGTTGAGATAGCCGCGGCACCCGCGTTAAGCGCGCTGCTGATATCCTCACTGTCTGTAATTAATCCGCCCGCAATGATGGGCTTTGTCACACAGCGGCACAGCGTTTTGATGATTTTCGGCATCACTCCGGGGAGTATTTCTATGGCATCGGCGGAGCTGGAAAGCTGCTTTCCGAAATTGCTCATGGCAATCGAGTCGAGTATAAAGAACCGCTGTACCGTAAGCAGATTATACGCTTTGGCACATTTGATAATGTTCGGTTTGGTCGAGATGATGCCATCCGCCCGGGTATTGTTTGCAATATAATCCACCGCAACATCTCTGGATGCAAGCCCGTCAATCAAATCGATGTGAACAAACACAAGTTTGCTTGCGCTTTTTACTTTCGATACGATGCCGGGTATGTTCACAATATCCCCATGGAGTATAAACACAATATTGCATCGGCTCGCAAGTACATTTTCCAACCCGTTCGCGTCTTTCACAGCCGCGACAACCTTGCTCGTTCTCAATAACTGCGTAAAATCTTTACGCTCTGCCATATGCCCCCCTCCAACAGCAACGGGCTCCGTTGCCCAAACTCATATACATCTATTTTTTACCGTAAAACAAAACCGTATGTTTTATGCCTGGCAAATAAAAAAACGACGCAAATATAGCCCATGTGCTATATCTGTTTCGCTCACTCTCCCAACAGATTGTATTCATGATATCACAAGTACATATGATAATCAATCTATAAATAAGCCCGAGATCCCCGCTGCCTGCATTTGTACAAAATAGCGCCTGCCCTGCCCAAGTTATTATTGACTTTATCAACTCTTGCAGATAAAATACATATAAATATAGTTAGGAACGAAGACGTTTCGCGATTTACATTTTTCGTGGACGTCTTTTTATATTTCAGGAGGTTATGTATATGGCAAAAGACACATTTGTCGCACCGCAGGAAATTTTCGGCGAATACGTTTTCAGCGAAGCGGTGATGAAGGAACGCCTTTCCAAAGCTACCGTTAAAATCTTAAAGCGGACCATAGAGTCCGGGGAACCGCTCGACTCTTCCATCGCGGACGAAGTCGCCTCGACGATGAAGGCATGGGCATTGGAGCATGGCGCGACGCATTTCACCCACTGGTTCCAGCCGATGACCGGCATCACGGCCGAGAAGCACGACGCGTTTATCTCGCCCACCGGCGACGGCAACGTGATACTGGAGTTCTCCGGCAAGGAGCTTATCAAGGGCGAACCGGATGCGTCCTCTTTCCCCTCGGGCGGCCTGCGCGAAACCGCCGCGGCGAGAGGCTACACCGCATGGGACTGCACGTCTCCGGCCTTTGTGAAGGAAGGCACGCTGTACATTCCTACCGCATTCTTCTCGTACACGGGCGAAATCCTCGACAAGAAAGCGCCCCTGCTGCGCAGCGTGGAAGCGCTCAGCAAGCAGGCCCTGCGAGTCCTCAAGGCGTTTGGCAATACGACCTCCCGTCAGGTGGTTTCCACCGTCGGCCCGGAGCAGGAATACTTCATCATCAACCGCGAACTTTATGAGAAGCGGCTTGACCTGATGCTCACCGGCCGCACGCTGTTCGGCGCCAAGCCCCCCAAGGGCCAGGAGCTGGAGGATCAGTACTTCGGCCGTCTGCGCCTCAAGATCTCCGCGTTCATGCACGAGCTGGACGAAGAGCTCTGGAAGCTCGGCATCACCGCCAAAACCAAGCACAACGAGGTGGCTCCGGCTCAGCACGAGCTCGCCATCATCTTCGACCCGGCTTCCATGGCTGCGGACCATAATCTGCTCGTCATGGAAATGATGAAGCGCATCGCCAAAAAGCACGGCCTCACCGCCCTGCTGCACGAGAAGCCGTTTGCGGGCGTCAACGGCAGCGGCAAGCACATCAACTGGTCCATGGCGACCAACGACGGCATCAACCTGCTGGAACCTGGCTACAAGCCGATTGAGAACGAGCAGTTCCTGATCTTCCTCGCCGCAGTCGTCAAGGCTGTGGATGAGTACGCCGAAATCCTGCGCCTCTCCGTGGCGAGCGCGGGCAACGACCACCGTCTGGGCGCTAACGAGGCTCCTCCGGCAATCATCTCCATGTTCGTCGGCAACGAGCTGCAGGCCATTATCGACTCGATCATCAAGGGCAACACCTATGTGGACAACGGCCGCGTCAAGACGAACCTTGGCATCAAGTCGCTGCCGGTCATCACCGAGGATGCGACCGACCGCAACCGCACCTCGCCGTTCGCGTTCACGGGCAACAAGTTCGAGTTCCGTATGTGCGGCTCTTCCAGCAACATCGCGGAAGCCTGCTTCACAATCAACACCATCGTGGCTCAGACGCTGTCCGAAATCGCCGACACGTTTGACAAGGCCGCCGATATCAAAGCGGCTGCCATGGATGTGGCGAAGAACATCTTCACCCAGCATCAGCGCATCATTTTCAACGGCAACAACTACTCCGAGGAGTGGGTGGCCGAGGCGGCGAAGCGCGGCCTGCCGAACATTGGCAACACCGTTCTCGCCATCAAGGAAATCAAGGCCGAGAAGAACAAGCTCGTGTTCGAGAAGATGGGCGTGCTGAACGAGAAGGAAATCGAGTCCCGCTATGAGATCCTGCTCGACAACTACTCCAAGACCATCAACGTCGAAGCGCTCACGCTGGCCGACATCACCGACCGCCAGCTGCTGCCCGCCATCCTCGGCTACGCGCTGAAGCTCGCGGAGATCGCTGACAAGGCCGGCAGCGCCACCGCGAAGAAGCACCTTGCGAAGGTCAACGCGCTGGCCGACACCATTGACGCGAAGCTGGACGCGCTCAAAGCCGCGCTGGAAACGGTCAGTGTGGACTGCGCGTATCAGACGGCACTGAATTACCACGACAAAGTGGTGGCCGCCATGGCCGAGCTGCGCGATGCGATCGACACCATTGAGCCCATTATGCCCGCCGACGTATGGCCCGTTCCGGTATACGCCGATCTCTTGTTCCGGGTCTGATCCCAGCATTCTCAGCCCCGCGGTATCCACCGCGGGGCATTTTTAGTTTTTCAGCGTTTTACAGCCTGCGCTACGCAAACAAACATAAATATAATTAATTTAAATATTAAGATTTTTAATATCAGTATTGACATTATTAATTTTAAAGCGTATAAATAAAGCATAAAATGAATTCGGAGAAATACATGGCAAGAAAAGCACCCAAAACATGCCCCGTCTGCGGGGGCGCATACGAAATCACCCGGTGCACCTGCACCAAATGCGGCAGCGAGCTCGGCGGACACTTCACCGGCTGCGACTTCTGCGGGCTGACGGACGACGAAACGTACTTCGTGCTGACCTTCCTGAAGTGCCGCGGCAGCATCAAGGACGTAGAGAAGGAGCTGGGCATATCGTATCCCACCGTGCGCGGGCGTCTGGACGCCGTTATCAGCCGTTTAGGGCTGAAGGCCTCACTCTCAGCGGACGAGCGGCGGGAAGAACGGCTGAAGGTGTTCTCAAGGCTTGAGAGCGGAGAAATCACTGCCGATGAAGCGGCAGAATTGATTAAGAATTTATAATCATGGAGGACACAAATATGAACGAGGAAGTTTTGAAGGTACTGGAAATGGTGAAGAGCGGCCGCATCTCACCCGAGGAAGGCGAGAAACTGCTGTCCGCAATCGGCACGCACGGGGAAGCCGAGACCGTAAAAACGACGCCTGGCAAGCGCGCCACCATGCTGCGGGTACGCGTGGACGCACGGGATCCGGAAAAGACGGATCAGGCCAAGGTCAACATCAACATCCCGCTCTCGCTGGCGAAGAAAATGTCGGGTCTCGTCAAAATGGTTCCCAAAGAAACCAAGAAGGAACTGGAGGAGGAGGGCATCGATCTTGACGCGATCAACTTAAAGGAGCTGATCGAAATGTTCGAGGACGGCGAACTCACCGAGGAGCTCGTTACCATCGACGCAGGCGACGAGACGAAGGGCGCAAAGGTGAGGGTCTATGTCGACTAGGAAAAGCGCGCTTGTCGTGCTGTCCGCGCGCATCCGGGCGTTTCCGCTTTTTGTCGCATTTCCGCTGCGATGCCTGGACGAAGTGACGGAGGGGCTTACCGATTTGCTGTGTCCCTTCCGTCGCGCAAACAAGAAGTTCTGGACAGGACTCTGCGCCGTGGACGATACGCTGGCCATGCTGCGCAGCTCCGGCCCGATGGACATTATGGATGTGGACGTGCAAAGCAAGGATGAGCGCGTCCAATTCCGGCTGCTGATGAGGTGACGGTGTGCTGAGCTTTTTATCGAGATACGGCGTCAAGGCCATGGTATATTACGCGGTGCTGCTCTTCTTTATGGCTGTGGGCTGGCTCCATCGCGCGCCCGCGGAGCTCATTGCCCCGGCACTCATACTCGCCGGCGTCAACACGGTAATCCGCCCGCTGCTCGTGCTGGCGGCGCTGCCCTTCAACATGCTGCTGTTCGGCATCGCCAGCGTTTTTGCCAACCTGCTTTCGCTCGTTATCGCCAGCGCCATTGCGGGCGGCGCGCTGACGCAAGGCTTCTGGATTATGCTGCTTATCGCATGCGTCATCATGTTCGCCGACGACGCCATCCGCGCTGTGCGAAAAGCAGCCCGCCTAAAACGGGCAGAGATTTAACCAGCAAAATGCCGTTGGGCTCCGGCAACCTGCCGGAGCTTTTCTCGTGACGCGGCCATCCGCGACGACCGCCGTTACGTGTGTGCCATCGCATGGCAGAGTCACGAGACTGTCACGCTGCATTCTGCCGCTTCGTTCGCACAATGGCGGAAACACAAAGGGCGGGATAATCCCGCCCTTTGTGCTGTGTATCTATTGAGTTGCTTTTTGGCAAAAGCACGATTTCAGCGGCATCTCTGCCGAATTACATGGCGTTGACGCGCTCCTCAAGAGCTGTCAGCTGCTTTTTGAGTTCCTCGGGCATACGGCCATACTTGGCATAATGCTCCTTGATGGATTCTACCTCGGCCTGCCACTCCTCTTTTTCCAATGTTAATAGCTTGTGCATATCGTCTGCGCTCACATCAAGCCCCGCCACATCCAGCGCATCCTCGGTCGGCATGTAGCCAATCGCGGTCTTGCTGGCCTTGCCGCCTCCGTCGGTACGCTCGAATATCCACTTGAGCACGCGGCTGTTTTCGCCGAAGCCCGGCCAAAGCCACTTGCCGTCCTTGTCCTTGCGGAACCAGTTGACGTAGAAAATCTTCGGCAGCTTAGAATCCTCGGTGGCCTCGCCGATGTCGAGCCAGTGCTGCAGGTAATCACAAACATTGTAGCCCATGAACGGCAGCATCGCGAACGGATCGCGGCGCACCTGGCCGATTTTTGCCGAAATCGCCGCAGCCGTGATTTCGCTGCCCATGATGGAACCGAGGAACACGCCATGCTTCCAGTCAAAGCTTTCGTGCACCAGCGGAATCGTGCTGGGACGGCGTCCGCCGATCAGTATCGCGGAAATGGGCACGCCAGCCGGATCTTCCCACTCGGGCGCAATCGCCGGGCACTGCGAGGCGGGCGCGGTGAAGCGGGCATTCGGATGAGCCGCGGGCGCTTCGGCACCGGGCGCCCAGTCTTTGCCCTTCCAGTCGATGAGGTGGCCGGGCGCATCGTGGCCGATGCCTTCCCACCATACGTCTCCGTCGTCCGTCAGGCCGACATTCGTATAAATCGTGTTCTTGGCGATGCTGTGCATGGCGTTGGGATTCGAATGCTCAGAGGTTCCGGGAGCGACGCCGAAGAAGCCGTATTCCGGGTTGATGGCGTAAAGTCTGCCGTCCTTGCCGAATTTCATCCACGCGATATCGTCGCCGATGGTCTCCACCTTCCATCCGGGGATGGTGGGGATGAGCATGGCGAGGTTGGTTTTGCCGCAGGCGCTCGGGAACGCGCCGGTCACGTATTTCACCTTGCCCTCGGGGCTTGTCAGCTTGAGGATGAGCATGTGCTCGGCCATCCAGCCCTCGTCACGCGCCTGCACAGACGCGATACGAAGCGCAAAGCACTTCTTGCCCAGCAGCGCGTTGCCGCCGTAACCGGAGCCGTAAGACCAAATTTCACGCGTTTCGGGGAAGTGACTGATGTACTTGCTCTCTATGGGGGCGCAAGGCCACGAAGAATCTTCCTGGCCCGGTTCCAGCGGTGCGCCGACCGAGTGCAGGCATGGCACAAATTCTCCGTCACCCAGCGTATCCAGCACCTTCTGGCCCATGCGGGTCATGATGCGCATATTGGTCACAACGTACGGGCTGTCCGTAATCTCGATGCCGATCTTGGAAATCGGCGAACCGATGGGACCCATGGAGAACGGAATCACGTAAAGCGTCCTGCCCTTCATGCAGCCCTTGTAAAGGCCGGTCATTGTCTCTTTGAGTTCCTTGGGATCCACCCAGTTGTTCGTGGGGCCGGCAGCTTCCTTGGTCGCGGACGAAATATACGTCCGGTCTTCCACGCGCGCCACGTCGGACGGATCGCTGCGGAACAGATAGCAGCCCGGAAGCTTGCTCTCGTTCAGCTTAGTGGCCATGCCGCCTTTCACCATCTCGTCCAGCAGCTTCTGATTCTCGGCTTCGCTGCCATCGCACCAATGGATCTTGTCCGGCGTGCAAAGCTTCGCCACTTCGTCTACCCATGCCAGCAGTTTTTTGTTTGTCGTCATATTGCTCTCCTTCTCGAAGTCTTTTTACTTCCGCGTGTCAGTAAACGCTTCAGATTCACGATTGCGTTGTGACGGAATTCATTTCACAACTTGCAACAATACCAAAACCAATCCCGCCCCATTTTAGATTATTCTCCATCGACGCCTTTTATCCTGCCTGTTTTTTAAATAATGATTGTTATTTCACAAATTTTTTTGCTGATCTCGAGAAAATCACTGACGCCAAGATTTTCCGCTCTTGCATCCGCGTCCACTCCGGCCGCACCAAGCAACGCTTCCGCCTCTTCCGGAGAAAGATTCAACGCCTGACGCAGATTACTTCGCACCGTCTTACGGCGCATCGCAAAAAGCATGCGCACGGTGGCGAGGTAGCTCTGGGCGTCACCGGGCAGCTTATCCCGCAGCGCCAGAGTCATCACGGCGGAAGACACCTCCGGCTGCGGCAAAAAACACGAAGCCGTTACCGTGAACAGCAGCCGCGGCTCCGCGAAGAACTGCACCGCCGCGCTCAGCGACCCATAATCGGGGCTTCCCGGCATTGCGCAGACGCGCTGCGCCACCTCCTTTTGCACCATTACGGTGACGCGGGAGATAGGCAGTCCGCTCTCCAGCAGCTTCATGATGCAGGGCGAAGTGATATAGTAGGGTAAATTCGCCGCCACATATATTTCATTCTGCCCAAACAGCGGCAGCAAATCCGCCTTCAGGTCGGCTTTCAGGAAATCTCCGTGGAAAAGGGAAAAGCGCGGCTCGTCCGCATACATCTCGCGCAGCGCACGGCATAGGCCCGCGTCAATCTCATACGCAGCAACGGTGCACCCGCGCCGCAGCAGACGCTGTGTCAGCGCACCCAGCCCCGGGCCGATTTCCAGCACGTATGCGCCCTGCGGCGCGGCAGCCTCGGCAATCTTGTCGGAAACGTTGCCGTCTATCAGAAAATTCTGCCCGTATTTTTTCAGCGGCGCGATGCCATGCTCACTCATCAGCGCCTTCACCGTCTTGGGTGACGTCACATTCAAATCCATGGCGCTATGATACCACAGCCCGCGCCTAAACAACAGCGGCATGGCATAAATACCGGCTCGGGTTCTAATATTCGGAATTCGTGAATACAGCGTTACATTTAAAAAAAATTCATGTCTTTTTTGTTACAAATGTTTGACAAGAACAAAAGAGTGTTGTATAATGACGTTGAGCTTAAGGAAAAGCTCCTGAAACAGCACCACCACCACCAATAATATATTCAGCCAAAGGCCCTTGCGGAAACGCAAGGGCCTTTGGCTATATCCCGATAAAACATTTCTTGTACAAATTAAAACGGGGAAGGCATTGCCTCCCCCGCGTCACGCTCTGCTATATTCCGCCGTCCTTATCGTATTGCCCGCCGTGCCCCTTGTCGTGCGTCTTTTTACCTGCGTCCTCTGGCGCTTTGTCCACGCCTTCGGCCTTGGGCGCCTCGTCCTTCTCCATCGGGGGCAGCTCGCCGCCGTTCCAGAGAATTTCGAACTCGTCGCCGTCGATGCGCTCGCGCTCGATGAGCACCGCCGCAATCTTATGCAGCAGATCTTCATGCTCGCGCAGTATCTTCTCGGATTTAGCCAGCGCTTCGTCGAGTATACGTTTCACTTCCTCGTCCACGCGCGCAGCCAGCTCCTCGGAATACGAGCGCGTATGGCCTATCTCCTTACCCAGCAGCAGCTCTTGGTTGCTGCTCAGGTACACGGGCCCCACCACCTCGCTCATGCCATACTTGATGACCATATCGCGTGCGATATCGGACGCCCGCTGCAGATCGGAAACCGCGCCGGTGGAAACATCGCCCAGCACCAACCGCTCTGCCGCCCTGCCGCCCAGCATCATGGAGAGATCCGCCACAAGCTTGCTCTTGAACACATGCTGCCTGTCGTCCTCGGGCAGCGTCATGGTATAGCCCGCCGCCATACCGCGCGGAATGATGGACACCTCGTGCACCGTGTCACACTCCGGCTGGGCCTTGGCGCAAATCGCATGACCCACCTCGTGGTACGCCGTGAAGCGTTTATCCTTCTCCGTGATCACGCGGGACTTTTTGGCCGGGCCCGCGATCACGCGCGTAATGGCTTCCTCCACCTCAATCATGCCTATCTTCTGCTTCTTGGCGCGCGCCGTAAGTATCGCTGCCTCGTTAAGCACATTCTCCAGATCCGCGCCGATGAAGCCCGGCGTACGCTTTGCCAGCACCTTCAGGTTGACATCATCGCCCAGCGGCTTGCCCTTGGCGTGCACCCGAAGGATTTCCTCGCGGCCCTTCACGTCCGGATAATTCACAACGATCTGCCGGTCGAACCGGCCCGGACGCAGCAGCGCCGGGTCCAGAATGTCCTTGCGGTTGGTCGCGGCGAGAACGATGATCCCCTCGTTGGTCTGGAAGCCGTCCATCTCTACGAGCAGCTGATTCAGCGTCTGCTCGCGCTCGTCGTGGCCGCCGCCCATGCCGCTGCCGCGGTGACGCCCGACCGCGTCGATTTCATCAATGAACAGTATGCAGGGAGAATTCTTTTTTGCGTTGTCGAACATATCCCTCACGCGGGACGCGCCCACGCCTACGAACATTTCCACAAAATCGCTGCCGCTGATGGAGAAGAACGGCACGCCCGCTTCACCCGCAACCGCCTTGGCCAGCAGCGTTTTGCCGCCGCCCGGAGGGCCTACCAGCAGCACGCCCTTGGGGATGCGCGCCCCCAGCTCGATAAAGCGCTTCGGGTTGCGCAGGAACTCGACGATTTCGGCAAGCTCCTCCTTCTCCTCGTCCGCGCCCGCCACATCCGCAAACGTCTTCTTGTGTTTGTCGCCCACGCTCATACGCGCGCGGCTCTTGCCAAACGACAGCGCCTTATTGTTGCTGCCCTGCTGCTGGCGCATCATCACATAGAACAACACGCCTATCAGCACGACGGGAATAAGATACGGCCACAGAACCTCGAGAAGTGACGGATCCGGCTGCGGCTGATAGGTGAATACAAAGCCATAGTCCGCCGGATTATCCGTCTGTGTAATCGTCTGGATATCCTTATTAAACTGCTCAATATCCGGCACGTAAGTATAATAATCGTACTGCTCCGGGAACGCGTCCGTTTTGACAGTACTGCCTTCCTTGAGCGCGTAAAGATCGTGGCTGACGATCGTCACCTGCGTAATTTGCTTTGCCTTAACGTACTCTAAAAACTGGGTGTAGTCGACGTCTCGCTCGTCTGTCTGCGGCGTCGCCATAAGCCATTGGACCAAAAACAGTACCAGTATGATACCGAGTATATAGATCAGCGGCCCGCGTGCTGATTTTTTCAATATGCCATCCTCCTAGCTATGCTTGATTGACATTCTATCACAAGTATAACATCCATTTCAATGAATCAACCATGAACGAACTCGTAATTACCTGTAAATCTCGGGCTTTAATTCCCCAATGTACTTCAGATTCCGATACTTTTCCGCGTAGTCCAGTCCATATCCCACAATGAAAATATCATCCACCTGAAATCCCACGTAGTCCGCGTGGAAGTCCACCGTGCGGCGCGAGGGCTTGTCGAACAGACAGCAGGTTTTCAGCATCGCGGGGTTGCGCGAGCGCAGCGTTTTCGTGAGATACTGCAGCGTCAGTCCGGAATCCACAATGTCCTCGATAATCAGCACGTTTTTGCCCGAAATGTCTTCCTCCAGGTCGTACTGAATGCGCACCGCGCCCGAAGACGACGTTGATGCGCCGTAGCTGGACAGCGCCATAAAGTTCATGTGCAGCGGCAGGTTGACCTCGCGCACCAAATCGGCGTAAAACATCACCGCGCCGCGCAGCACGCCCACCGTTAATACCACCTTATCCGCGTAATCCTTCTCAATCTGGGCCGCCAGTTCCTTTACCCGTTGTTTTATCTGCTCCTCACTGAACAGTATCCGCTTGATGTCCCCGTGCATAACCGCTCTCCCTGTAGTTGATTTTCAAAATATCCGCACCCGGCCTCACCCGGGACGTTTCCGATACCCCCACGCCGACAACCCAAAAGACTTCGTTGTCCTTCGCCAGCACCGTCAGCCCATCCCGCCGATGCAGCGGCACCTTCCTGTCGGAAAGGTAATCCGACAGCCGCTTGCGGCCCTGCATGCCCAGCGGCGCAATGCTGTCGCCTGTCTGCCGAAAACGGAATACGGCCCCTTCCACAGCGTCCAAGTCAAAGTATTCCGCAGTCGGTCCGAATACGGGGATTTCGCCGAACTCCACGGCCTCAAACTGCCACCCGCCGAACCCGCATTGCGTGGAAAGTGGCTCGAATGGTTTATTATACTGCTTTTCGCTTGTCCTGCCAATCATCAGTTTGCCGTATGCCGCCGCGGCGTAATACCTGCCGCCCAGCTGTACGCGCTTTCCGCTCTTGCCGCTCTCCGCAAGGCGCAGCGCGGCGTCCATATGTACGCTCTCCACGTCGGCGATGCTTCCGTGCGCGCCTATAGCCAGCCATATTGCGCGCTTGCGCACCGCCATGGGCAGCGCCAGCAGCTTCGCGATATCCACCTGCGCGCCCTCGGGGCCCGCCTCCAAGCAGCCCGACTGCCGCGCGATGTCGATAAGCGCCTCTTCGTCCTCCGCCAGCAGCTGCGCCGCCCGCGCGATGTTGCGTACCGCACCGTCATTGACGCGGGCACACCGCGGCAGCAGCTCGTGCCGGACGTAGTTGCGCGTATAGCCCGTATCGTCGTTGGTGGCGTCCCGCACGTACTCAATACCCTCGGCCTTTGCGTACGCTTCGATGTCCGCGCGCGGTACGCACAGCAGCGGGCGGATGTATTTCCCGCGCTTTTCCGGGATTCCGGCGAGACCGCGCAGCCCGCTGCCGCGCAGCAGATTCAGCAGCACCGTTTCAGCCGTATCGTTCATCTGATGCGCCGTGGCGATGAAATCCTCGTCCGCTTCGTCTAAAAAGGCGTAGCGCGCGTCGCGTGCCGCGGTCTCCACCGAAACCCGCCGCCGCGCCGCCAGCGCCAAAACGTCCTCGCGCGCCGCCACACAGCTTACGCCCCGCTTTGCGCACTGCGCCATCACAAAGCGCATATCATCCGCGCTTTCCGGACGGATACCGTGCTCCATATGGTACGCGGTAATTAGTATGTTCATCTGCGCGCGCAATTTGCAGAGGCACTGCAGCAGCGCCATGGAATCCACGCCACCCGAAACCGCGACGCCCACGCGGCTTCCGCCCGCGACGCCCATTTTTTCAAGGCTTTTCAATACCTGTTGTTCCAAAGCATACTGCATATTTTACTCCATTGACGCAGCCTTTACCGTACCAAAATCACATTTAAGCCACAACGTCATTGCGAGCGCAGCGCGGCAATCCAGCTTACTGCAGCCCCTTGTCCTGCTGAAATCCCGGCGTTCGCGTTATACCGCGGCTGCCTGCTCTGGATTGCTTCGTCGCTCCGCTTCTCGCAATGACTGCGGCAGTTCCGCTTCGCCCGTCATTGCGAGCGCAGCGCGGCAATCCAGCCTTAGCAGCCCCTTGTCCTGCTGAAATCCCGGCGTTCGCGCAATACCGCGGCTGCCTGCTCTGGATTGCTTCGTCGCTCCGCTTCTCGCAATGACTGCGGCAGTTCCGCTTCGCCCGTCATTGCGAGCGCAGCGCGGCAATCCAGCTTACTGCAGCCCCTTGTCCTGCTGAAATCCCGACGTTCGCGCGATGCCGCGGCTGCCTGCTCCGGATTGCTTCGTCCCTTCGCTTCCCGCAATGACTGCGGCAGTTCCGCTTCGCCGTCATTGCGAGCGCAGCGCGGCAATCCAGCTTACTGCAGCCCCTTGTCCTGCTGAAATCCCGGCGTTCGCGCAATGCCGCAGCCACCTGCTCCGGATTGCTTCGTCGCTCCGCTTCTCGCAAAGACGACGAATTACTTTTTTAAATACACCGACAGCACGGCGATATCCGCGGGCGACACGCCGGAGATGCGCATCGCCTGTCCCAGCGTTTCGGGCCGGACGGACGCCAGCTTGCCCGCCGCCTCCAGCCGCAAGCCCTTGATCTCCGCGTAATCGATCCCCTCCGGCAGCCGCTTCTTTTCCAACGAAGCGTAGCGCTCCACCTGCCGCTGCTGCTTGGCGAGGTAGCCCGCGTAATGGATCTCTGTTTCCAAACTCAGCGCCGCGTCCGTTTCCAGCGCTCCGCCGCAAACAGCGCGGATGTCCTCGTACCCGATGCCGGGCCGCGCCATCAGCGCGTCCGCACGCACCGCCGTTTTCAGAGGTTCCTGGCCTCTGTGCTCCAGCAGCGCGTTCACCGTGTCCGGCTGCACGCTGCAGCCCGCCAGCCGCGATCTCTCGGCTTCGATAGTCTCACGCTTGCGCATGTACGCATCATACCGCGCGTCTGTTACCAGCCCGACACGCCGCCCCATTCCGGTCAGCCGCGCGTCGGCGTTGTCCTGCCGCAGCAGCAGACGATACTCCGCACGTGCCGTCATCATGCGGTACGGCTCCGCGGTGCCCTTTGTCACCAGGTCGTCGATGAGCACGCCCGCATACGCATCGCTGCGCGACAGCACCAGCGGCTCTTCTTCCTTTATGTATTGCGCGGCGTTGATACCCGCCACGATGCCCTGTGCCGCCGCCTCCTCGTAGCCCGAGGTGCCGTTCACCTGTCCCGCGCAGAAAAGGCCCTGCACATCCTTGAGTTCCAGCGTACTCTTCAGCTGCGTCGGGTCGATGCAGTCATATTCGATGGCATACGCCGTGCGCATGAATACCGCGTTTTCCAGCCCCGGCACGCTGTGGTAAACTTCCTTCTGCACCTCTTCGGGCAGAGAGCTGCTCATGCCCTGAATGTACATCTCGTGCGTCCATTCGCCCTCCGGCTCGATGAAGATCTGGTGGCGCTCCTTGTCGGGGAACTTCACCACCTTGTCCTCGATGGAAGGGCAGTAGCGCGGGCCGCGCCCCTGAATATCCCCGCTGTACAAAGGGCTCCGGTGGATATTGGCGCGGATGATGGCATGCGTTTTCTCGTTGGTATACGTCAGGTAGCACGGAATCTGCGGCCGCGCGGCGCCTTTGGTCATAAACGAGAAGTACTGCGGCTTTTCGTCGCCGTACTGCGGCTCGGTTTTGGAAAAATCGATGCTGCGTGCGTCCACCCTTGCGGGGGTCCCCGTCTTAAAACGCTGCAGCGAAAGCCCCAGCTCCGTCAAATCCAGCTTGTCCGCGGGTGCGAGTCCGGAAGGCCCCATAAACGCCGCGTGCTCGCCGATGATCACGCGCGATTTCAGGTAGACACCGGTGCACAGCACTGCCGCGCGGGCGCCGTATACCGCGCCCAGGCTCGTCTCCACCGCGCTGACGCGCCCGCCTTCGGTGTGCAGCCGGGACACCTCCGCACTCACGATGTGCAGATTATCGGTATTCTCCAGCGTCCACTTCATCCCCTGCTGATACCGTTTCTTATCTTGCTGAGAGCGCAGCGACTGCACCGCCGCACCCTTCGATGTGTTGAGCATCTTCAGCTGAATATATGCCGCGTCCGCAGCCAGTCCCATCTGCCCGCCCAGTGCATCCACCTCGCGCACCAGGTGGCCCTTGCTCGTGCCGCCGATGGCCGGGTTGCACGCCATCAGCGCAATGCCGTCCAGATTGATGGTCAGCAACAGCGTGCGCATGCCAAGGCGCGCGGCAGCCAGCGCCGCTTCGCAGCCCGCATGCCCCGCGCCCACCACCACCACATCATAATTTCCCGCGCTGTACCCCATGCTATTTCCCCAGACAGAAGGTGTCGAACACCTCGTCGATAATCGCTTCCGTTGCCGTCACGCCCGTAATCTCCCCGAGGCGCTGCCACGCTTCGCGCACATCCACCGTCACGCAATCCAAATCCGCCGTGTCGAACGCCGTTGCGGCGGCATCCAGGCTCTCCGCCGCGGCGGATAGGCACCGCGCATGCCGCTCGTTGGTCACCACCACGTCCGCCTCGCCCGAAAGCGGCGGCGGCGCGATGCGCGCCCGCAGCGCGTCCAGCCCCTGCCCGGTCCGCGCGCTCACTTCCATGGCTTCGCGCCCCAACAGGCGTGCGACCTCAACCGCCGAAAGCTTCAGCAGCAAATCGCACTTGTTCACCGCGATCACCGCGTTTTCCGGAATCGCGGAAAAGGCCGCTTTATCCTCGGGCAGCAGCCCTGCCGACCCGTCGATGACGAACAAGGTTACATCCGCTTCCGCCGCGGCCTGCCGCGCGCGCACCACCCCGATGCGCTCCGCCTCGTCCTCCGCATCGCGAAGCCCGGCGGTATCCACCAGACGCAGCAGGGCGCCGCCCTGCATGACGCGCGCATCCACCGTATCCCGCGTGGTGCCGGGCTCCGCCGTCACAATGGCGCGGGGGCTCCCCAGCAGCGCGTTGAACAGCGAGGACTTGCCCACATTGGGCCTCCCCGCGATGGCCACATTCCAGCCTTCTTTCAGCACGCGTCCCGCGGAAAAGCTCTCCGCCAGCGCCGCGGCTTCTTCCCGCGCCTTCAATATGCGCGGCAGCGCGTCGCGTTTCACATCCGCCTCAATATCCTCCTCGGGATACTCGATGCCCGCCTCGATAATTGCCAGCGCGTCGGTTAAAAGCTGCTGCATGGCCGTCACGCGCGCCGCCAGCCCGCCCGAGAGCTGCTTCAGTGCGGCATCCGCCGCCGCCTGAGAGGACGCGCCGATCAGTTCCATCACCGCGCCCGCCGCGGATAAATCCAGCTTGCCGTTCTCAAACGCGCGCCGCGTAAATTCACCCGGCTCCGCCAGCCGCGCACCCGCCGCGCCCAGCGCGTCCAGCACGCCCGACAGCACCGCCCGCCCGCCGTGGCAGAACAGTTCCGCCATGGGCTCGCCCGTATAGGAGCGGGGCGCTTCGTATTTCACGGCCATCGCGTCATCGATGCGCCTTCCGCCGTATTCAATAAATCCGTGCCGCATCGCGGCATGCGCCATATGCTCCGCGCCGGAAAACACCGCGCCCAGCACGCGGTGCGCCTGAGCTCCGGATATGCGCACCACCGCCAGCGCTCCGCCCGCGGGCGTCGCGGGCGCGTATATCGTATCGTTGTCCACAGTTTGTCCCCTGTGCGTTTTTCGCGCCTATCATACCATAGTTTTTGTAATTTGCCCATAATGAAGGCGAAATCCCGCGCCGCGGAAAAAAGCGCAATTTCGGAACAATCCGCCCTCCTTCATTGTGTTAAACTAAAGTCACCATTAAGGCAGAAGGGATTTTACACCGTGTACGACTCGGCTTTGCAGGACATCCTGTATTACATCGACACGCACATCACCCAGGAAATCACCGCCGAACAGCTGGCGGCGCGTGCGGGCTTTTCCGCCTTCCATTTTTGCAGGCTATTTCAATGGCGGGTAGGATATACTCCCATGGGATATGTGCGCAGCCGCCGGCTGGCGTTTGCCGCGCACGAGCTCAGCTCGGCACGCCGGATACTCGACATTGCGCTGGAATATGGCTTTGAAACCCATTCGGGCTTCAGCAAAGCCTTCCGCCGTCACTTCGGGTGCGCGCCGGAGGTCTACCGCCTGCACGCGCATTCCGATAAGCCGCTGCCGCCCGCGCTGCCTGAAATGGACAAATACCTGATAGGAGGAATCGTATTGGAACCCAAAATGGTAACACGGCCCGCCGTAAAGATTGCGGGCTACGCACTGAAAACGAGCTCGAACAACGGGGAAAACTCCACCAGCATTCCGCAATTCTGGAGCGCCTGCATGGGGAGCGGCGATCTCAAAAAACTTCATGAAGAGGGCTTCGTCAAAGATCACGCGGAATACGGCGCGTGTTTTCCGGAGGACCCGAACACCGGCGAATTCGACTACGTCATCGGTCTGGAGGTTAAGGACGGCGCGTCCATACCAACCGGTTATCACGTCTGCGAGCTGCCGCCCGCCGCTTACGCGGTATTCTCCACGCCTCCCTGCGACGCCGCCCATTTTGTACCCAGCATACAGGGCGTATGGCAATTCATCTTCAACGACTGGTTTCCGAAATCCGGCTTTGAGTACGCACCGGGCTGTGTCGACTTCGAGCGATACGACGACCGCTGCATGTCGGAAACCGCCAAGGTGTGCGACATCTATATCCCCGTCGTGAAAAAGCAGCCTTAAATCCATCGCTTCATCGCACCTGCCGCCGTTGCTGCAGGTGCTTTTTCTTCGCACGCGGATGTAAACGAAAAGCACCGCTTTCGCGGCGCTCCTGCTTTACTCTTCCTCCAGTTTTTCGCCGGATAGTTCGATAATTTTGAGCGCGATATCCTTCATCGCGACTCTGGAGTCCATGCTCATCTTCTGGATTCGCCGATATGCCTCGCCCTCGGAGATGCTTTTGCGCTTCATCAATATGCCCTTTGCACGCTCCACCAGCTTGCGATTCTCCAGGTTCTGCTTCAGTGCGGTAAGTTCGCGCTCCATACGGCCCATGCGCCGCCGGTTCTGCGTCACCATTTCGATGGTGCTCAGCAGCGTGCTCACATTGACGGGCTTGTTAAAAAGCGTGATGTCGTAATCCGATATCACATCGGAGCAGAGCGCGCGCTTTTCCTGAGACACAAACAGTATGACGCTGCACAGGTTCTCGTCGCCGAGAATCGTTGCCACCTCCAACCCCGTCATGTCCGGCATCTCCAGATTGATCAGCAGCAGATCCGTCGAGCCCCCGCGCACCCTGCGAATTGCCTCACCGCCCGAGGTGCACACCTCGCCGACGACATACCCGCTGCGCGAAAGCGCGTATTTGATTTTTTCGGCCGCCTCCTTGTTGTGCAGGGCCACCGTGATGCGAATAGTGTCCATTTACCGCTCCGTCGCTGCAGCCGGGCTATATCCACCCTGCCTTTACCGTTCATCATAGCCCACTTACAGTCATGGCGCAATATGGGCTGAAAAAGAAAAAAGTATCTGTTCCGGGAGCATGTCCCGGCACCAGACACCGTTGTCTGCGATTATTATACCACACACCCGGATGTGCGCAAGCGCCGTTTGCATTTTTTTAATCTTGCGATTGCATTTAGTGGTTGCATTTATATCGCAAAGCCATATTTTCGCATACTATTTGCAATAGGCGGATTTTCCACTTGCATTTAGATATCTTCAACGACTTTCTTGGGTACCTTGGAAAACAGCGGCGACACCGATTCCTTCTCGTGAATGCGCAGCACCGCCTCCGCAAACAGCGGCGCAACGGATACCGTCACAAACTTCTTGCTCTTCACAAGGTACGGATTCTGCACGCTGTCGGTGCCGATTACCATTTCGATGGGGCTTTCCTCCAGAGCGCGGATTCCCTTGTCGCGCACGATGACATGCGAGAGACAGGCAATGATCCGCTTTGCGCCGTTACGCTTCAGTGTTTCGGCCATGTCCACCAGCGTGCCGCCCGAAACGGTGAAGTCGTCCACGATCATGCAGTTCTTGCCTTCCACGTCGCCGATGACGGTCATGATGTGCGCCTGCTCGTCGTGACCAAAGCGTTCCTTATCCCCGATGGCCACCGGAACGTGCAGATAGTCCGCGTATTTGCGCGCGGTCTTGGCATAGCCCGCATCGGGCGAGACCACGACGATGTCCTTCATGATGTCGAGGCCTTTGACATATTCGCACATGATAGGCAGCGACAGCAGATGATCCACCGGCTTTTTGAAAAAGCCCTGTACCTGCGGGCTGTGCAGGTCCATCACGACGATACGGTCCGCGCCCGCAAGCTCGATGCTCTCCGCGCAAACCCTCGCGCGAATGGACACGCGCGGCTCGTCCTTTTTATCGCCCTTGGCATAGGAGAAATAGGGCATCAGCGCGGTAACAGAGTTGGCGGAAGCGCGCTTTAAGGCGTCCATCCAGAAAAGTATTTCGACAAATTCATTGTTGGGATTCATGCCGATAGGCTGCACGACGTACACATCCTTGTTGCGCACCGTTTCCTTAATACGCAGGAAGATGTTGCCGTCCGAAAAAGTGATAACTTCCGAATCGCCGGGGGAGTTTCCAAGGTATTTGCACATCTTCTTGGCGAAGGGAATGCCGGACGAACCCGCAAAGATCTTGATATCATTGTCGAAGGAACCCAATGAATTATACCCCGTTTTCAGCCGCTTCGATGCGGCGCGATTTTTTACGCGGATATTGTAACACGAAGTCGCGCCACAATCAATACGAATACGAGAAATGCTTGTTAAAAAATGAACAAGCAATGTTCTTTTTTTGCATAATGCCGTGAATTTTGTACAGCAGATCAGGGCTTGTACCCTTGTACTGACAACCGCATTGCCGAAACATTCCAATTTCCGGTAACCTGCGGTATGTTCACCCGGGACCCGTCTTTTTAATTCTGTCTGCAAAAAGATACGGAGATGTTGGTAAAGCGCGATCCGTTTCAGCGCCCGGCGGAGAACGCCTCCATGCTTTCCCGCAGATACGCGCCGCCGCGTTTCTCCTGCCCCACCGCGATCTCCGGCTTTACGCCGCCGTGAAAATCGCTGCCCGCCGTGACATACAGCCCGTGTGTACGCGCAAGGCTTTCAAACTCCCGGCACTGCCCGTCGGTGTGGCTGGGGTAATACGCCTCCACACCCCAGAAGCCCCATCTCTTCAGCACAGGCAGCAGCGAGGAGAAAACGCCCGGCGGCATCAGCCCCGGATGCGCGACAACCGCCACGCCGCCCGCGTCCGTTATCAGACGCGCCGCCTGTTCCGCGGTAATTTTTTCGTAAGACACATAACCGGGCGCGCCGCCGCCCAGATACCGCGCGAACGCGTCCCGAATATCCGCTGCGGCGCCCTTGCGTACCAGCGCCTCCGCGATATGCGCGCGCCCCACGACGCTGCCTTGATACCGCACCTCGGACAGCGCGATATCGACACCGCAGCCGCGCAGCTTTTCCACGATACGCTCCGCGCGATGCAGCCGCGCGTCCGCCGCGCGATCCACGTGCGCAAGCAGCGTCGGATTTCTCCAGTCGATGCCGAGGCCCAGCACATGCACCGATTCTTTACCAAAACGTGCAGCCAGCTCTATGCCCGCATATACCGGTACGCCAAAGCTTCGGCCTGCGATTTCCGCAAAGCCTCGGCATTCGTCGTGGTCGGTGATCGCCACGCCGACGCCCGCGGCCTCGGCCAGCCTCACCACCTCCAGCGGCGTTCTGTCGCCGTCCGAAAACGTGGTGTGCGCGTGCAGGTCTGTCTTCACGCGTTCGCCTTGGCCTGCGCCTTCGCGAAGAACCGCGCCTCGTCGACAATCACGCGCGTATGCGTCGCCTCGCCGATTTTCTCCCTTTCGTCGAAGGCCGTTATCTCAAACGTAAGGCGCCTGCCGTCCACTGCGACGAGCTCCGCTTCCGCCCAAACCTTAAGCCCTACAGGCGTTGCGGCAAGGTGCTGCACATCGATACGCACCCCCACCGTAGACTGCCCTGCGGGCAGCTGCGGCTGCACCGCGCCGGCTGCGGCGCACTCCATCAGCGCCACCATACACGGCGTGGCGAACACCTCCGCCAGCCCGCTCGCCACAGCTTTGGCGGTATCCTCGTACCGCACCGTCTTGTCCACCTTTGCTTTAAGCCCGCACTCCAACGCACTCTCCATGGCTGCTTCTCCCGCTATTGATGATGACAGGCCGAAGGATATTTCACTTCGTCCTTGCCCACGCGCATCTCGATGCGCGCGCGGCCCGCCTCGGTATATTCTTCCCCGACGGCCCGAAAACCGAACTTCTCGTAAAACGGCCGCAGGTATGTCTGCGCCTTCACAAAAAGCGTATCCGCGCCTGTGGAAAACGCCTTGTACAGCAGCAGGCGCAGCGCGAGGTCTCCCACCTGCTGTCCGCGGTACGGCCCCCGCACCGCCAGCCTGCCTATCCAAAAGCGGGTGCCGTCGTGCCAGATACGCCCCGTACCGGCGCTCTGCTCATCCACGTACACCATCAGGTGCAGCGCGGAAGCGTCAAATTCATCAAACTCGGACGTCTCCGGATACCCCTGCTCCTCCACGAACACCTCGCGGCGGATGTCCAGCGGTTCGCCGATATCCTGATTCCCCGGTATAAATACGCTTGTAATCATGCTAGAACTCCTGTCTTCTGATTTCAGGGTGTCAGCAGAGGCCGGGCAATGTCGAATTTCACGCTGCCCGCGTTCGCCGCTACATCCACCATCACAATCACCAGCCGGTCGTAGCTTCCGTCCACCCAGTAGCACGCAAACCACGAAATCTCGCGCGATTTGTCGTCGCCTATCTCCGCGGTGCCCGTCTTGCCCGCCAGCGTGACGCCCGCGATATTGCGCACCGGCCAGCCGGTGCCGTCCTGAATCACCGCTTCCAGCATGGGCTGCAGCGTATTCAGGCTGCTCTGCGAGACCGCGCCGTCTTTCCACACCGTGGGGTCCTGCTGCTCCGTCGTCACATAATCCAGCCCCTGCGTCTGGCAAAGCTTCTCCACCAGTATCGGCTCCATCATATCGCCCGTGCCGTTGGCAAAGGCGGTGTACATCGCCGCCACCTGTATGGGCGTCACCAGCAGCTCGGACTGCCCGTAGCCGAGATCCGCCAGCGTCTTGTCGTCCACCGTAGAGTCCACCAGATTGGCCTGCTTCACCGGCAGGTCAAAGGGCACCGCCTCTTCAAAGCCTATGCGAGAAAGGTAGTTCAGATACGCATCTTTGCCGGTCTGAATTGCCGCCCACGCAAAATAGATGTTGTCCGAGTCCGTAAGGGCGTTCAGCAGCTTCAGCGGCGTCCCCGAATCGGACGCGCGCGTCACCGTCCAGCTCGCGTCCTCCGGATACCACTTGTTGTCGATGATCGTGCCGGTAAATACGGTATCCGGGGTAACCGCGCCCGCTTCCAGCGCCGCTGTCGCCGTAAACGGTTTGATGACGCTGCCGGGCGGGTAGCGCCCCTGCGTGGCGTAGGAATTCAGCGGTTTGCCGCTTTCCTCGCTGGTCAGCGCCTTCCACTGCTCATCGGACAGCGGGAATGTGAACAAGTTATCGTCGAAAGAGGGGTAGGACGCCATGGCCTGCACATACCCCGTCGAAGCGTCCAACACGATGGCGACGCCCGATTCGCCCTCCGCCACGCTGAGATACTCGCAAAGCGCGTCGTACGCTTGCTGCTGAAGCCGCGGATCGATGGTGGTGCGCAGGTCCTGGCCTTCCTCCATGGGATCTTCCCAGAGCGTGCGGATGTTGTCACCCCATTTGTTCTGTATGAATATGATCTTGCCGTCCTTGCCGCGCAGCTGCTCCTCGTACGCGGCTTCCAGCCCGGTTACGCCCTTTCTGTCCGAGGCGTCATACGCGCCCGATTCCACGTCCTCTTCGTCCACGTACTGCGTGTACCCCGCGATGTGCGCCGCCGCCGCACCCATGGAATAGCTGCGGATGGGCGTATAGGTGCTGTCGTCCACGACCAGCCCTTGCACCGCCTCGATGCTTTGCACCTGTTCCTCCGTCAGCGTTCCCGGAGGAAACGCCTCCAGCGATACGACGCTGTATCCGTTTTTCACGGCGCTGTTGAACTTTTCCGCCAGCTCTTCTTCAGTAATGCCCGTCAGCGGAAACACCGGTTGCGCGACGGCCTTGATGTCCTGCACCTTCGTAACGTCCATACAGAGCGTTTGCGCGTAGGAGTTCGCCGCCAGCAACGTGCCGTCCGCCGCGAAGATTTCGCCGCGCTGCGCATTGAGCGTGCGCACCAGTACGCTGCAGCCTGCCTCCATCTCCGGAAAGATCAGCGAATAGTCCCAGAGCACTCGCTGCTTGCCGTCCTCCACGCGGGTGGCAAGCTGAAAGCTGTTGGTAAAATCGCCGTAGTCTTTGGTTTTATAGGTGGCGGTATAGGTATAGACGCCGTCCGCGTCCGGCCCGGCGATATCCGCAACGGTTACCTGCGTAACGCCTATCCCTGTGAATATGGCGGTGTATTTGGCGACGAACGCATCCTTGTCAATATCCACGGCGGGATCGCAAAGCGCGTACATCGCGGCATAATCCATCGACTGAAACGCGGAGATATATTCCGAGATGTCGCCGTCCGTCTGCGCGCCGGACGAACACGCGCCCAACAGCGCGATAAGCAAGACGCCGCAGAGCAGCAGCTTCAGTATTCTGGGCATGGGCTGTCCTCCTTGCGCCATTATACTATCGGCAGGGAGGATTGTACAGGAAATCAGAAGCACAGCTTCCCGACAGCCGGTCTGCCTTTTTTGCGCCTTCGCGTTAATACCCCATTATCGCATCGATAATGTAATAGAGCAGCGCCATAAATATCGCGGCGATGAGGAAGTACTTGGCATACTTGGTTACGAGCTTCTTTTTTATAACGGCCTCGGTCGATTCGAATGCGGAACCGGTGTACCATATTCCGTCCTTTTTGAATACCAGAATGGTATACGGTGTGCGGATCATCGCGCCAAAGCCGTTTTGTGCATCCACCCATCCGGATACCGTGTACATCCCATGATCCTCTTCAATCGACGTTTCATTCAGATAGGAAAAAACCGCCGTGGAAGGGGCTTTCAGTATCAGTAACTGAACAGCCTGCGCAAACAGCTTTGCCTGTGTCTGCTCATCCGCAACCGCGCCCTCTCTGCCAAACGCGGCAAGCTTTCGGCTGTATTCGGCCTGTGCTTGGGTGCTCATCTCAGCAGCGGCAGCATTTTGCCTTTCCAGTTTCGCTTGCTTCGTATCTTTGCTGAGTTGTAAGTAAGAAAGTACAAACAGCGCGGCTGAGGCGATAATCATGATTATACCGATTATGCCCAGAATGGTAACCGCATTGTCGTCATAAAGCGTGGATTGGGGGATTATCTTCAGTGAAAACCCCGCAATAAATAGAACCATTGCCGTGGCTATCAGGACAGTGCTTTTTGCTTTCATTCTCAGCCTCCTTGATGCATTTGCGTAATTTAATTAATGTACACCCGTATTCCATCCGCGCGCTGGTTATTATCCTGAGCCGCCGCGCCGATTGCTTAAGAGAAGCGGACATGCCACGTCCCGTTCGCCTTGAATACCGCAATGGTAAAATGCGTACGGATCATGACCCCGTAGCCGTTTTGTGAATCCACCCACCCGCTGACAGCATACGTTCCGCTATCTTCCGCAACCGTCATTTCATTCAAGGGGGCAAACACCGCGGTAGAGGGCGCTTCCAAGGCCAGCATCTGTACGGCCTGCGCAAACAGCTTTGCCTGTGTCAGCTCATCCGCAGCGGCGTCCCCGCATAGCGCGGAGAGTTTCCGGTGGTATTCGGCCTGCGCCTGCGTGCTGATGGCCGCAGCGTGATCCAGCTTGTCCTGTTTCCCATCCCTGCTGAAATTGACAATGGCTATCACGATGAAGACCACTCCCGAGACTACCAGTACGAGGGTAACCGTCGTGACAATGGCTCTTACCAGAAGGAACGTATGCGCGTTTACAAACGGCAGGGGTATTACCCACGCCCCGATTCCAAAAATAAGTAGGAGGATTCCCAGCGTCATAATATCCTTGTTTTTCATCCGCATACGCATATCTCCTAAAGATGTGGTTTCGCCAGAAATTATAAACCGATCTTTCTGGTGACGGGCCGCACCGTACTCGTCTATAGTCTCTGTCGATTACCGGGCGGTCTGCCACATCCCATCCTTTTTGAATACTGTCATCGAGAACGGTGTGCGTATCATTGCGCCAAAGAAGTTTTGCACATCCACCCACCCGGTTACCGTATATGTGCCATCATTCTCTGCAACCGTGGTTTCATTCAACTCTGAAAAAACAGCAGTGGACGGGGTCATCAGCGTAAGTGTCATCACCGCCTGTGCAAACAGCCTGGCCTGTATCCGCTCATCGGCAAAGGCACCGTCTTTGCTGTATGCGGCAAGCCTTTTGTTATATTCCGCCTGCGCCTGCCAGCCTGAATCAGCAGTGACAGGTTTCCTCCCCATCATAAATTCTCTTCGCTCTTTAATGAGTTGTACGGCATAACGGACAAACACTGCCACTCCAGCGATAGCGATGAACAGGCCAACGATCAGAATAACCGTCCCCTCGAAAAAGATTGTAATCATAGACCCCAAAAGGAATAACAGCATTCCCGCGATGAACAGGATTCTGGTCTTTGTCGTCATTGTTCGCCTCCTTGATGGTTTTACTTAAGTCTCCGTTGATTACCGACCGGTCTGCCACACCCCATCCTTCTTGAATACCCGCATCGAAAACGATTCGCGCATCATTGCGCCAAAGATGTTTTGCGCATCCACCCACCCTGTTACCCTATATGTGCCATTACCCCCTGCAGCAGCGGCATCCAAATCTGAAAAAACGGCAGTAGAAGGGGCTCCCAGAGAAAGCGTCAGAACCGCCTGCGCAAACAGCTTAGCCTGCGTCCGCTCATCTGCAGAGGCCCCCTCTTTGCTGTATGCGGCAAGCCTTCGGTTATATTCCGCCTGCGCCTGCATACCCATAGCGGCAGTGACAGGCTTTTTCCCTCCCATATTATTACGATTTAATTCCATTCTCTTTTTATAGGCTTGTACGATAGCCAGGGCAAATAGCACTCCACCAGCGATCATCAGAAACAGGCCAATGGTCCAAGTCATCGTGTGTCCGGAAAAAGGGGAGCTGACCATCAACACCGTACCTAAAAAAAATAACGCCAGTCCCACGGTTAATAACAGGATGATTTTTTTCATTGTCTATTTTGGCCCCCTTGATGGTTTACTGATGTTCCTAATAAAAGTAACATTTCCCGAGAATGCATGTCAAGTATAGCGTCATAATATCCTGCCTCTCAAAGCTCAATGCGTATTCCTCCCGGAGACGCGCATTCTTCGCAAAACCTTATCAAAAAGGCGGCCCGAAAATGAAGTGACCCCTAAAAGTTAGACAAATATTTATTTAAGTAGTCGATAGGGCTTGCTGCCTATGAACAACGGGCGGTAAGCCCTTTAGCTTTGCCTTAATGCGGCGATTATTGTAGTAGTCAAGAT
>JAEWRI010000048.1 GCA_023460085.1 Bacillota bacterium
TTGACCTCCTTTTGATTTTACTTTCGCGGCTGCTAGACCGCTTTCAGTATATCAAAGGGAGTTTTCTTCTCCATAGCTTAAGCCTTTTGGAACTCCCCGGCATAGCCGGGGGTTTTCGAATACAAAAAAGGCGGTTACTTCCGCCCTTTTTGTATTTTTGATTATTTCTTACCCATATTCGGAGCGCTGAAACGCTTCTTGTTGCCCAGGTAATCCTGCACATGGCGAAGCGATTCTCCAAAGCGCTGAAAATGAACGATCTCTCTCTCCCTCAAAAACTTCAAAGGCTCTACGACATCCGGGTCATCCGCCATGTTGATGAGGTATTCATAAGTAGAACGCGCCTTCTGTTCTGCTGCGATGCTGTAAGCGCAACCTATCCCAGCAGGTTTTTGCCTGTCGCCGGGTCAAAAAGATGCGCCAGCTCTCCGGAAAACCCGATGCGAACCTCTCCCGACAATGGCGCGCCTGCCCCTAGCCCGGTGGTGGGAATGCGCAGCACCGCGTCCTTGCCCTGCGTGCTTACGTGCACGTAAGTCTCGCTGCCCATCATCTCGCTCACATCCACCGTGGCGGGGATGCCGCCCTCCGGCAGTATGGTCAGATGTTCGGGCCGGATGCCCAGCGTGATTTCCATGCTTTCCCGGTCTGCGGCAGCCAGTACGGCGCATGCCGCTTCCGGCAGCAAGACGCGGTAGCCGCCCAGCTCCACCTCGTACCCATTGACGGCGCGCAGCAGCTTCGCGCTGAAGAAGTTCATCTGCGGCGTACCGATGAAGCCCGCGACGAACAGGTTGGCCGGGTGGTGGAACACCTCACGCGGCGTCCCTATCTGCTGTATGAAGCCATCTTTCATGACCACGATGCGATCCCCCAGCGTCATCGCCTCCGTCTGGTCGTGGGTGACGTAAACGAACGTGGTGTCGACGCTCTGGTGCAGCTTGATCAATTCCGCACGCATCTGGTTGCGCAGCTTTGCGTCCAGGTTGGACAGCGGCTCGTCCATGAGAAATACCTTCGGGTTGCGCACAATGGCGCGGCCGATGGCGACGCGCTGGCGCTGCCCGCCCGAAAGCGCCTTGGGTCTGCGCCGCAGCAGCTCCGTAATGCCGAGGATGTCGGCGGCTTCGCGCACCTTGCGGTCGATCTCCGGCTTGGGGACCTTGCGCATTTTGAGCGCAAAGGCCATGTTATCATACACCGTCATATGGGGATACAGCGCGTAATTCTGAAACACCATCGCGATATCGCGATCCATCGCGGGAACGTTGTTCATCAGCGTACCGCCGATGCAAAGCTCTCCCTCGGTGATCTCCTCCAGCCCCGCTATCATACGCAGCGTGGTGGACTTCCCGCAGCCCGAAGGCCCCACCAGCACGATAAACTCCTTGTCCGCAATCTCAAGACTGAACTGCTGCACCGCGACGACGCCTTTGCTGGTGACTTCAAGGTTGGCCTTCTCTTCCGCCTCTTCTTTATCGGCGCGCCTGCCCCGTTTGCTCTCCGCGCTGACCGGGAACACCTTCTTGATATCCTTTAAAATGACATCCGCCATAATCTCAAGGCCGCAGCGTCAGTTTTCCGCGCCGCCGGGGCCATACCTCCTTTATGTTTTGCGCGCCGCCGCGCCGCTCAGCGCAGCCGGTTTCGGTATTCGTTGGCGCTGACGCCCTCAATCTTCTTGAACACGCGGGAGAAATGCCCGATATCGGCATACCCCACGCGCTCGCAGATATCAGTGATCTTCAGGCTGGGGTTCTCCAGCAGTTTCCTGGATTCCCGGATACGCGCCGCGTTGATTAAATCGTAAAAGCTCTTGTCGGTGTGCTTGTTGAGCAGCTTGGAGAGATGCCACTGGGAAACGTAACAGTGATCGGCAATCTCCTGCAGCGTCAGCTTCTCCGCGAAATGCTCGTCGATGAATGCGAGCGCCTGCCGTACGATAAAGCTGTTGGCGCAGCGCTGATCGTCCTGCGCTTCTTCCTCCGGTTTATCGGCGTCGCGCGCCTTGTCGAGGTTGGCCAGCATCACGCGCAGCGCCTCGTTGATCTCGTCCATACGCGAGGGCTTCAGCAGCAGGCGCGTCACGCCAAGGCGCACCGCCTCCTGCGCGTACTCAAAATCCCGGTAGCCCGTGAGCACCGTTATTTGCATGTCGGGAAATTCGCTGCGAAGCCCCGCAAGCATCGTCATGCCGTCCGTATCGGGCATCTTGATATCGGTGAATATGATGTCGGGCGCGTGCGCGCGGATCGCTCTGGAGCCCTCCTCCGCGTTGAACGCGGTGTCCACAACCTCGCAGCCGAACCCCGCCCAATCCACAACCTTTTTCAGGCCCTCCACGATGATCAGCTCATCGTCGATCAGCACAACCTTATACATACCGCCTCCGGATTTATCGGTGAACTCCCTGTCTATATTACCCTTTCAGCGCACCCACCGTAAGCCCTTTGATGATATTTTTCTGCAGTATGACATATACCACCAGCACCGGCACCACCACCAGCACCACCGAAGCCGCCATCAGGCCGTAGTTGACGCCCGCCTGAGAGCTGATCTCGTTAAGCAGCAGCGTAATCGTCCGCTCGTCCGGGTACCGAAGGAAGAACATCTGTGTAAACAGATCGTTGTACGACCAGAGGAACGTGAATATGGCCACCGTCGCGAAGGACGGACGCGCCACCGGCATGATGATCTTGAAATAGATGCTGACCGGCCTGCACCCGTCGAGATACGCGGACTCCTCTATCTCGACAGGGATCGATCGGATGAACCCCATCAGCACGATAATCGAGAACGACAGGTTGCCCGCAATCTGCGGCAATATCACCGAAAGCAATGCGAGCCAGCGGTTGCCGGTGCTCGCGATGCCCATCATCGCCTCCAGACGGAACACCGGAATGATCGTCGAGAATATGGGGAACATCATGCTCGCAATCACTAGGCCGTACACGATTTTTTTACCCCGGAAATTGTACCGCACAAGGCCGTATGCCGCGAGCCCGGCCAGCACGATCACGACCACCGTCACCGCAAGCGAAACCAGCAAACTGTTCGTGTACGCGCTCACAAAGTCGGAGCGATCCGCCGCAGTATTATAGTTGTCAAGCGTAAAGCTGTCCGTCCAGGGCCACGGTATCGAAAACGAATCGGACCGGATTTCGCCCTTCAGCCGGAACGAGTTGATGATTACCCACAGGAAAGGATACACCGTGGTGATGCCCCACGCGGAGAGCAATATATATGTCAGTACGCGGGAGGGCGAGAACCTTCCCCGGCGCTTTATGGGCGCCGACGCCGTCTTCTTCTTCATCGTCTTTCCCCCTCTCCCTCAATAGTCCTTCTGTTTGAAAACCTTGTTGGCTACGAGCGCAAATATGACGCCCATCACCACAATCAGCACCGCGATGGCCGATGCGTAATCCACGTCGCCGCGGATAAACGCCTGATTGTACATATAAGTGCCCAGCAGCCAGGATTGATCCATCGGTATCCCCTGCCCCATCATCACCCACGGCAGGTCAAATACCTTCAGCGCGCCGGTGATGCCCAGCACAAGACACGTAAAAAGCACATTGCGAAGCAGCGGCAGCGTGATATACCACGTGCGCCTGAAGCCCTTCGCGCCGTCCAGCTCCGCCGCCTCGTAAACCTCGGTGGAGATGTTGTTGAGCCCCGTGACGATGATAACGAAATAGAAGCCTACGTACTGCCACATCACCGGCGTAAGCATCGTCCCGAGAAAGTGCTGCCCATCCTTCCAGTCGATGTTCCCGGTCGCGCCGAACCAGTTCTGCAGCATCTGATTGAGCATGCCGCCCTTGAACAGGAATATCAGGTTGAACATCAGGCCCAGCGCCGTCGCGCTGATGACAATAGGGAAGAAGTACACCGTGCGGAACAGCTTCGCCCCCGCCTTGATTCGGTCCACCAGCAGCGCCAGAACGAGCGCGATGCCTACCTGAAATACGATGGTGCAGCCTGTCAGTATCAGCGAGTTCTTGATCGCCGTCAGCATGTTCTTATCCTGAAACATCTTCGTGAAGTCCGAATACCACGGCTCATTCACACCGGTGGCGGCGGTGCCGAGACCGGAGATGTTGAGGAAGCTGTTGATGATGTTCTGCACGAACGGGTAGAACAGAAACACGGCTAAGAACGCGAAGGCCGGTATCAGAAACAACAGCAGCGGAGTCTTTTTTTTGTACAACGGCGAATTCATAGCGACCGCCTCACAGTTTTTTGGTTGAAATAAGGGGCCACCCGGGGGCAGCCCCTCCATTCATCGTATGTGTACTACTTACTTCAGTTTAAAGCCAGTGCGGAGGTGATTGCGTCCGCCGGAGTCATGCCGCCCGTGACGATGTTCTTCACGTTGGCAAACAGGTCGCCACGTGCTTCGGAGGTCATCAGATCCTGCGCCGCGCCCACAAGGCTCGTTACACCGGCGCACATATCCGCAGCCGACTGCTGGAGCTCGTTGAGGCCCGCCGGAGACGCGCCGTTCTTCAGCGCCGTCACTTCGGTGGTTACAAACGTGGACATCACTTCGTCGCTCGTCATGTATTCCACAAACTTCACTGCCGCTTCACGCTTGGCGGGATCTTCCCACGCCTTGCGGGTGATGTAGTAGCCCATCGAGATGCCGCCGATGATGTCGGTCGCCTTGCGCTCGCCCTTGCCCGGCACGTATGCCAGCGCGTAGTCGCCCAGATGGTCTCCCGCGTTCTCTGTGAAGAAGCCGACCTTCCAGGAGCCGTCAATCAGGAACGCTGCGTCGCCGTCGATCATCAGCTGGCAGGTCTCCGCGTCGGTCGCGGTCAGCGTGTTCTCCGGCAGGTAGCCGAGGTCGTAAAGCTGCTTCAGGTCTTCAAAGCCATTGGCCCAGATTTCGCCGGTCGCATCCGTCGCGGAAGCCGGGATATCCAGATGGTTGGCCGTGTTGCCGTTGTTGTATGTCGTGAATTCGAACCAGTAGTGCGGAACTTCCTGCAGCGAAACCGCAACCGGAGTGTAGCCCGCGGTCTTAATCTTCTCGCAGTCGGTCAGGAACTGCTCCCAGGTGTAGTCGGCGCCCGGCATCGCAACGCCCGCGGCTTCGAGAACGGCCTTGTTAACGAACAGGCTTTCCCAGTAACCGGTGGACGGAAGCGCGTAAACCGTATCGTTCACAGAAGAAGGAACCAGCATGTCGTCTTTCATGTTGCTGCCGTAGTCCGGATACTCGGCGCGGATCTCATCCAGAGAAACCACCTTGTCGGCCTCGATGATGGGGTCGGAGTCGGAACCCAGGAAGTAGAACAGCACGTCGGGCTCGGTGCCAGCTTCAAAGTCCGCCATGACCTTGGCCTTCCACTCTTCGTTGGAAGTGGCGGAGTCGTCCTGTACGGAATTGCCTGTAGCCGCTTCGTAGCCTGCAATCGCGTTCTCGTAGTTGCCGCGGTTGCCGTCGTCGCCGCCGTACGAGGTCACAACCGTGATCTCTACCGGGGAAGCGGTGTCGACGCTGGCGCTGGCCGAAGCCTGTCCGGATGTTTCCGGTGCGCTGGCAGACTCGCCGGCCTTTTCGCCGCAGCCCGCAAACGCGGCCAGCACCATGACGAGAACCAACACCAATGCAATGGTCTTCTTCATCTTGCTATTTCCTCCATAATTATTGATAAGTAGGTCAGTGGGCAAAACCCTGCCCTGCGTAATATTATAAAAGTATCCGGGGATGTACACATAGAGCCGCAATTGTGGTTTGTTGCACAGGATTGCCCACTATTGTTCCATTTCCACGTGCGGAATCACAATCCGTGCCAGAACACGCTTCTCCGCCGACTGGGCGATCGTCAGCCCGCCTTCCTCGCCGTAAAGGATTTTAAGCCTGCGATTCACGTTGCGGATTCCCACATACTCGCGCCCTTCCTCTCCCTCGGAATCGGCATCGCCGCCCAGCAGACGGGCTACATTTTTCCGGTCTTTCTCCGACATGCTGCCGTCGTTCTCCACCTCGAGCACGAGCGTAGCCTCCCGCATTGCGGTGCGGATCACAATCTCGCCCTTCTTGCGGTTTGCGACGCCGTGTTCGTAGGCGTTCTCCACGATGGGCTGGAGTATGAGGCAGGGCACCAGCGCCTTCAGCGTTTCAGGGCCAATCTCCTTGCGGACGGAAAGCCTGTCCCCCAGCCGCTCGGAGAGTATATACAGGTACGCGTCCGCGTAGACGAGCTCCTGCTCCACCGTGCCGCGCGCGCGCCCGCCGCGCGCCGTCGCCGCGTCCAGCATCGTAGAAAGCGCCTCTATCATGCGGTGCACCTTGGTATCCCCCGACATCCGTGCCGACCACGCGATGGCCTCCAGCGTATTGTTGAGGAAGTGCGGGTTGATTTGAGAGCGCAGCGCCTTCACGCGCGCGTCCTGCAGCGCCAGCTGCTCCTCATAATTGCGCTCAAACTGCACCTTCAGCTGCTCCGACATGCCGTTGAACCGCTCCGTCAGGTAGCGGAATTCGCGGCTTCCGGGCAGTACGCCCACCGTATAGCCGCGCTCGCCCGATTCCATATGCCCCGCCGCGTCGACGAGCGCATCCAAAGGCCGCGCGACATAATGATAGTATGCCCAAATGACAAACAGGAAAAGCAGCGCGCCGAATATCGCCATCCAGGGCATCATATGCGCGAAGTCGGGCAGCTCGTCCGTCAGGCTGGCGCTGTCCGAAACCACGCCCAGGCGCAGCGTATGCCCAGAGAATGCCGCGGAACGCTGCACGGTATAGCTGCCGCTTTCGGAATCATACCACAGTCCGTCTTTATCCTGCGCGGGCGCAGTGCCCTCGCCGATGACCGCATACTCACTGTCGTCGATACCCACAACGGCCTGCTCCACCCAGACGATGCTGCGGATGCTCTCGAAGAGCGTTTCTTCGTTGCAGGCCATGATAAGCACCGCGAAAGGCTGAAAGCGGCTGTCCATGATGTTGCGTATCATATACAGCCCCTGCTCGGTCTGTATGAAGCGGATGCCGGTTCCCAGATCGGAGGAGATGCCCTGCACCTGTTCGTGGATGTACTTCTTATAATTGAAAAGGCTGTTGAGCTCGCCGGAATCC
This sequence comes from Bacillota bacterium, assembly GCA_023460085.1. Classification (GTDB taxonomy): domain Bacteria; phylum Bacillota; class Clostridia; order Christensenellales; family SZUA-584; genus JAEWCC01. The sequence continues at coordinate 7,094 of JAEWRI010000048.1, forward strand.
GTGCGGTTGTACACATAGTAGATGGTGTCCGGTGAGGAGGTCAGAAACATGAATGTGGCGTAGAAGCTGGGATCGTAGCCGTACTGCAGGCGCAGGTACGCGGTAACGGTGCTGTAGAGCGTCACGCTGTCGCCGTCAGTTTGGTACTGCCGGTAGGCGTCGCTCAATATATCGTTGTAAGACGATGCGCGGGACGAGGACATGGCCCGTTCAATGTTGTCGCGGGTCTGGTCAAACGCGTTGTCGACACTGGTCGCCACGGTATCGCGGATGCGCTCCTGCACGTTGTTGGAAATGGCGCTGCTCGAATAGAGCAAAATTACGCTGATAGGTACAATCCAGCATATCGCCATGATGGCGATGAGCCCCCACTTCAGCGAAAACCCGCGTTTCCCTGCGCTCCGCATCCTTCACCTCCGGCTTCGGACGCTTATGCGTCCTGATACCTGGATTATAGCATTGCAGCCTGCGTCGTTTCAACCAAAGCGGCCGCCGCACCGTCCGCAATCACCGTCACGTCGGGATGCAGCTTCAGCACGGAAGCCGGCACGCGCGGCGTGACGTCGCCCGTCAGCGTGCGCCGAAGGATTTCCGCCTTGCTTTCGCCCGAGACCAACAGTACGATACGCCGCGCCGCCATGATGTTGCCGATGCCCATGGTGATAGCGCGGGCAGGCACTTTCTCCGGGTCGCCGCCGAAGAAGCGGGCGTTGGCCAGCCGCGTGCGGCGGGAAATCTCCACCGCGTGCGTGCGCAGCGTGAAAGCCGTTCCCGGCTCGTTGAAGCCGATATGACCGTTGTGGCCGATGCCCAGCAGCTGTATATCGATGCCGCCCCAGCACGTAATCGTTTCGTCGTACGCCGCGCAGACAGCGCCAATATCTTCCGCAAGACCGTCCGGCAGGCATGCGTTCTCCGGCGCGATATTGATGTGGTCAAACAGCTGCCGCTGCATGAAATAGCGGTAGCTCTGCGGATGCTCCGGCCCAAGTCCCACATACTCGTCCAGGTTGACGCTGCGCGCCCGGGAGAAATCCGCTTCGCCCGCACGGTACCGCCGCACCAGCTCCGCGTAGAGCGGTATGGGCGTGGAGCCCGTCGCGAGGCCCAGCACACAGTCCGGCTTGTTTCCTATAGTTTCGCAAAAGAGATCCGCCGCGGCGCGGCCCATCTCCTCCGCGGTCTGTACTACCTTCAGTATCATATCGTTGTCCTTTCCATGGCGCGTCCGCCGATGTACACTTCCTTCAGCTCCCAGTCCGGTCCGCAGACGATGCAGTCCGCACGTCTGCCCGCCGCGATGACGCCGATGTCGTGCACGCCCAATACCCTCGCCGGGTTGGCGGTGGCGCAGCGCAGCGCGTCCTCCGCCGGAATGCCCATGCCGATAACGCGGCGCACGCAATCGAATACCGAAGTAACCGATCCCGCGATGGTGCCGTCGTCCAGCGTCGCGCGCCCGCCCGAAACCGTCACCCGCTGCCCTCCGAGAGAGCTCACGCTGCCCTCCGGCAGTCCCGTCGCCGGCAGGGCGTCGCTGATGAGGCACAGCCGCTTCGGTCCGAACAGCGCGAACGCCGCGCGCACCGCGCTGGGATGCACATGAACTCCGTCGCCGATGAGCTCCGCCGTTACGTCCGGGCACTCCGCCGCCGCGCCGATAACCCCCGGCTCGCGGTGAAGCAGCGGCGGCATGGCGTTGAACAGGTGCGTCACATGCCTCGCGCCCGCGGCGAAGCCTGCCGAGGCTTCGTCATAGTTAGCGTTGGTGTGCGCTGCGGAGATCACGTACCCGCGCTCCGCCGCCGCACGGATGAACCCCGCCGCGCCCTGCAGCTCCGGCGCGACGCAGACGATGCGGACGAGTCCCTCCGCCGCGTCCTGCAGCCGGTTCAGCATCGCGATATCAGGCAGCCGCAGATGCTCCGCAGCCTGTGCGCCCTTCTTCGCGGCACTGAAGAACGGCCCTTCCATGGTGATGCCGCGCAGGGCCGCGCAATCCCCGGGCGCTTCCTTCGCCAGCCTCGCGGCGTTGCGGTACGCCCGCTCCAGCGTCTCCTCGGGCAGCGTCATGGACGCCGCCGAAAAGCTCGTGGTGCCCGCGCGCGCAAGATACCGGGCGATGCGCTTCATGCCTTCGTAGTCCGCGAACGAAAAATCCACGCCGCTGTTGCCGTGCAGATGGATGTCCACCATGCCCGGAATTACGGTGTCACAGCCCTCCGGGGCACCCCCGCGCGCTTCAACGGCGGCAAAGCGCCCGTCCTCTGCGCGGATATCGCCGTAATGAAACCGGAAATCCTCTCCGTAGTAACGCACTCCCTGAAGCAGCATGGTCATTCCTCCCGAATGACGGGCAGCGAAGCCGCCGTCATGGACTGCCCGACGCGCCGAAAAGCTTCGTCCGGCAGTATCAGCTCTGTGCCGACATCGGGATATTCCTCGTGCAGCACCCGCCGCGCCGTCATCAGTACCGCCTCTCCGCCCGCGTCGCTCATCACGCGCCCCAGCAGCAGCACGCTCTCCATGCCGTAGAGGTCGTGGTAGAACGCAATCGTATGGCCGAGGTAGCAGCCGATGTCGGAGAATATGCGCAGCGCCGTCTCATCGTAGCGGATGGCGGCGTTCTGCACCGCCTTGAGCTTCTCTGCAGGCGATCCGTCGGGCAGGGGGTAATTGGCGTACTCCGCCAGCTTGATCACCGCGTCCTGAGAGAAGTAAGATACGCCGCAGCCGATATCGCCCGACCACTCGTCGCGCGCCGCCGCCGGATTCATGTCCACCGGCACGAACGCCAGCTCGTTGAGCCAGCCGGTGATGTTGCCCTTAGCGTCCACATAGCCCGCCGCCTCGCTGGTGCCCATGGCGATGCCCAGCAGCGCGTTGCGCCCAAAGTACGTTGCGCCCGCCAGCGCGGTGACGTCGCCGTCGTTGCACACCGTAACGGGCACGTCGCCTATCTCCCGCGCGGCGCGCGGATAGATATCGCACACATGCGTATGAAAGTCTTCTTTCGATATTGCGCGGAACAGCGACGCGACGGCGGTGCGGTTGCCGATGAAGATGCCCGCTGAAGACACGCCGATGCCGTCCACGCGTGGCATGTGCGACGCCGCCTTCTTCAGGGCGCTCACGATGCCTTCGAAATGGTACGCCGGATCGGAGTACTGCTTCGGATGCCAGATAACTTCCTCAGAGTACACGGTTTTGCCGTCGATGACGGCCGACACCTTGCGGTCGCTGCCGCCCGCGTCGAAGCCGATGCGGCAGCCGGAAAGCTGCTTGCCCACCTTCCGCGGGTTTTCGCGCGGCTCGGGCTTATCCTCGTAGCGCCGGTGCTCCACCGCGAAGGGACGACGGTACACGCCGCCCATAAACTCCGCGTCGAAAGCGCGCTCCCCGCCCGGCGCGTAGGCGTTGGCGATATAGCGGTACACCGCTTCCGGCCCGCAGACCGTCAGCTTATGTCCTCCCTTTTGCCACAGCAGCGTTTTGGCCATGCGTTCCGCAAAGCGGCAGTCGCCGTCGAAGTCGTTTTGCAGCTTCAGCTCCATCACGGAAAGCCCGTCCTCGCGCTCCGCCGCGATGCAAAGCGGAATGGCGGCGTCCTTGGCGTAGGCCCGTTTCACCGCGGCCATGGGCAGAAACTCCGGATCGTAGTATGGCTTGTTCTTGATTTTCGGCTTCATCACGCCCGCCTCACAGTTCTAAGAATTGACTCCAGATGTCGATGCAGCGCCGGGCATCCATCTCTTCCGGCATCTCGGCGCACATGCGCAGCAGCGGCTCCGTACCGGAGAACCGGCAGATCACCCAGCCGCCGTTTTGAAAGTACAGCTTGCACCCGTCCAGATAGGACACATGGTCCACCTCGAACGGGAACTGCGGCAGCGCGCGTTCCTCAAACAGCAGCGCCATCAGCTGCTGCTTGCGCGCAGGGGTCATCGTAAAATCGGCGTCGGCGATGGACAGCGTGCCGAAGCGCGCTTCAATGTCGCGGTATATGGCGGACAGCGTTTTGCCCGTGCGCGCCACCATCTCCACCAGCAGCGCCGCTGCGTAAATGCCGTCCTTGCCGAGGATGTGGCCGCGCACTGTAAGCCCGCCGGAGGACTCTCCGCCTATCAGCGCGTCGGTCTCCTGCATCTTCGAGGAGATGTGCTTGAAGCCCACCGGCACCTCGTAGCACCGCTCGCCAAAGCCCGCCGCCACGCGGTCGAGCAGCGTCGTCGTGGAGTTGTTGCGCACCGCCGCGCCCTTCCAGCCGCGATAGGCCAGCAGGTAGTAGTACAGCAGCACGAGTATCTTGTTGGGATGCAGAAACGCCCCTGTGTCGTCAATGATGCCGATTCGGTCCGCGTCTCCGTCCGTCGCGATGCCAAGGTCGCAGTGGTTTTCCACCACGAAGCTGCTGAGCGCGCCCAGCGTCTGCACGCTGGGGGACGGCAGCCGCCCGCCGAACAGCGTATCGTGCCGCTCGTGGATGACCTCCACCTCGCAGCGCGCGGTGAGCAATATGGTCTGCAGGCTGGTGCGGCTCACGCCGTACATCGGATCGAGCGCAATCTTCAGGTGCGCCTTCTTGATGGCCTCCACGTCCGCCAGCGCGAGTATGCTGTCGATGTACTCATTGAACGGGTTGATGACGCGCACCAGCCCCTTCTCCACCGCCTCCGCAAACGGCACGGTCGGAACGGGCTTCCCCTCCAGCGCCGCGATATGCTTCTCGATATCCTGCGTCACGTCCTCCGTGGCGTCGCGCCCGCCCTCGGTGAACACCTTGACGCCGTTGTACAGCGCCGGGTTGTGGCTCGCCGTTACGGCGACGCCGTACGGCAGGCCATACTGCCGCACCGTAAACATGATCAGCGGCGTGGGAGCTTCCCTGTCCAGCAGCTGACAATGCACCCCCAGCCCCGCGCATACCTCCGCGAACCACTGCGCCGCCGGTTTGGACAGGAACCGCCTGTCGTACCCGATGCAGAGGCCGCGCTCCGCCGCGCCCTGCTCCCGCATCATGGCGCACAGCCCCGCGCAGAGCAGCTGCACGTTCGCTTTGGTGAACTCCTCGCCGATAATGGCGCGCCAGCCGCCCGTTCCGAATTGAATCATTGTCTTTCCCCCATGATGATTTCCGCGCGGCAGACCTCGCCCGCGGGCAGTACCGGCAGCCTGCGCACCTCCGCGCCGTCCGCGACGATGCGCGCCACGCCCTTCTGCACGCCCTCCGGATTCTTCACTGTGATTTCGTAGCGTGCGCCGCGCCACTGCCGCGTGACGCTGAATTCCTTCCAGTCCGCCGGGACGCACGGATCCACGGCGAGGCCGTCGAAGCCGGGCCGGATGCCGAGGATGTACTGCGTCGAGGCAAAGTACGCCCAGCCCGCGCTCCCCGTCATAAACGGATGCCGCGCGCGGCCGAACGCCGTATGCGCTGTGCCCATGACGAACTGGCAGTAGGTATAGGGTTCCGCCTGACGCACCTCAATTTTATCGTTCTGATGGTATGGGCAGAGCGCGTCGTAAAACTTCATCGCGCCCTCGCCGTTGCCGAGCAGGCACTGCGCCGCCCACGCCCACGGATTCGGATGCGAGAATATCGCGCCGTTCTCCTTCACACCCGGATACACGCGCGTCACGAAGCCGATGCTGTCGTCGCGTTTGGTGTACGGCGGCGCGTTGAGCATCAGACCGTAGGGTGTATAAAGGTATTCCTCCACCGCCGCCATGGCCTTGCGGGCGCGCTCGCCCGTCGCCACGCCCGAAAGCACCGCCCACGTATTGCTTTCCATGTGGACGCGGCCTTCCTCGTCAGTGTGCGTGCCGATTTTGCTTCCGTCCGCCGTGATGCCGCGGATGTACCATTCGCCGTCCCACAGCACGTCTTCGCAGGTCTGCCGCACCTTCGCGGCCATATCTTCGTAGTGTTCCGCATCCCCGTCACGGCCCAGATGCCTTGCCAGTTCCACGAACTGTTTGAGCGCCCAGTGGTGCAGAAAACTGACCATCGCGCTCTCGCCGCCGCCCAGGTTGAGGCAGTCGTTCCAGTCGGCCCGCAATCCCTTGCAGATGCCGTGCGCGCCCACCTCCCGCGCGGAGAACTCGAGGATGCGCTTCATATGCTCATAGACCGTGCCCTCGCCGCCGTCGGCGTAGGTGACCGTCTCGTCCGCAAACGTCGTCTCGCCCGTCTCCTTGATGTAGTTCACAATTGCGCCTACCAGCCATAGCGCGTCGTCCGCGCAGGCGTCCTCGATGCCGTGCACGATGTCGTCGCGGTTCGGCATGGGAATGACAGTGGGCGATTTGAACTCCGGTTTCTTGGGCCGGTTCTCAAACCAGACCGGGTCGAACAGGTGCAAGCCATAGCCCGCCTTCGTCAGCGCGCGCAGCAGCTGTACGATACGCTGTCGGCACTTGCCCGGGTTGGAGTGCGGGATACACATCGCGTCCTGCGCCGTGTCGCGGTAGCCGAGGCCCGTGCGGCCGCCCACCTCGATGAACGAGGAGAATCGCGAGAACATGACGTTAATCTCGCTCTGATACAGCGTCCACTGGTTAGTCAGTGCGTTCAGGCCATCGTCGGGCGAAGTGATTTGCAGCCGGGCGCACTTGTCGTCCCAGAAGCGGCGCAGCTCGATGAAAGCGGCATCGACAGCCGCCGCGCTGCCGTACTTGGCGCGCATCGCTTTGCCGCTGTCCACGCCGCCCTCGCCCAGCAGGAAGATGAGCCGCGCTTCCGCGCCCGGCATGAGATGCAGCTTTTTGTGCAGCACGCCGCAGTGATTGCCGCCGTTTTCAAAGCTGCTGCCGCATTCTCCGCGCTCCACCGCGAGCGGGTTTCTCTCCGTGCGGTACGGGCCGATGAAAGCGTCGCGCAGGCAATCAAAACCGTCCGGTTTAAAGCTGGCGGTAAAAAACTGAAAGCCATCCTCCTCGTAGTGCAGCTCGTGCTCGATGACACCGTCCGCATAGCGCGAACCCGCCGCGTACAGGCTCATCTGGAAGTTGCGGTTGTCCATGTCGATATGGTGAAAGGAAAATTCGCAGTAGGAAAAAACGCTCAGCGCGCGCGGTTTGTCCCCCGTGTTTTTCACCCGGACATCCCAAAGCTCCACGGGGTCGTCCGGCGCGACGAACAGCGTCTGCTGCGCCTGTATGCTGTTATATTCACATTCGTACTTGGAATAGGAAAAGCCATGGCGGCAGGTATAACGCGCCTGCTCCAGCGGTTTGCCCACGGGCTGCCACGATGCGCTCCAGTAATCGCCCGTTTCGTCGTCGCGCAGGTACACATAGTGGCCCGGGCCGTCCATGGGTACGCCGTTCGGCCGAAAGCGCGTGATTCGATGGTATTCCGGCGAGCCGCAGAACAGGTATCCTCCCGCCGTGTGGTTAAAAACGCCGCACATGTCTTTGGTGCCGATGTAATTCGTCCAGGAAACGGGAAGGTCAACCCGTTCGATGACATATTCCCGGTTATCTTCGTCAAATCTGCCGTAGCGCATGCATAAACACCTCGTCGTATTCTCACCATGATTATAAATCATGCACGTTCGGCGGTTAATGGATATGCATGCACATTATTGCCTGTGCTTGCGGTTGTTGAAAAGCCGCACGACGAGCGGCCGCACCTGCTTCAAATCCTGAAGCAGACGCTAGACGCCGTCGTCCCCATTTTCCCGCGGCGCAGCCTGCGCGTATAATTCCTCGAAGCTGCTTTTATGGCCGTTGAAATGGCAGCCGATGAGCGTGTCGAGGTTGACGTCATGGATACTGCTGAAAATATTGTCCGCGACGGCTGGATTTGTTTTGCGCAGCGCCTGAATGAGCTGCTTGGTTTCACGGCGTTTGGAGACCGTCTCCTCCCGCTCGGAACGCTCCGTCAGGCTGCACGCGCACTGCAGAAACTGCAGCCCGTTGTACCGCACCCACGCCAGTATGTCCTGCTCCTTGACGCGGTACATGGGCCGGATCAGCTCCATGCCTTCCCAGTTCATGCTGCGCAGCTTGGGCATCATCGTACGAAATTCGCCGTTGTAGAACAGGCTCATCAGCACCGTCTCGATGACATCGTCCATGTGATGCCCCAGCGCAATCTTGTTGCAGCCCAGCGCCTTTGCCTGCTTGTAGAGGTATCCCCGCCGCATGCGCGCGCAGAGATAGCAGGGGTACTTTTCCAGCTTCGAAACATAGCTGAATATGGGCGCTTCAAAGAGCTGTATGGGGATATCCAGCAGCGCCGCGTTATCCTCTATCTGCTGCCGGTTGGCCGCGCTGTAGCCCGGGTCCATCACGATGTATTCCGCTTCGAAGGGATACTTGCTGTAACGCTGAAGCTGCTGCACGCACTTCGCCATCAGCATGGAGTCCTTGCCGCCCGATATGCATACGGCAACCCGGTCTCCCTCCGCCAGCAGATTGTAGGCGTCGATGGCCGAGAGGAACTTCCTCCAGATCTCGCGCCGGTATTTTTTGGTGATGCTGTGCTCCGCCTGTTTGCCGTCCGCCATATTTCCCCTACGCCGTCGCGTCCCCCTTCAGCCCAATCTCTTCCGCCACCGGGCGCATGCCCTGCAGGGTGTTCGAAATGAGCTCGTCCAGCTCCATGCCGAGCATCGCCGCGCCATCCTGGATGACCTCGCGGTTGACACCCGCCGCAAATCCCTTCTGCTTCCATTTCTTCTTCACGGAGGAAACCTCCATGTCGAGTATGCTGCGGCTGGGGCGCATCAGCGCCGTCGCCGCGATAAGCCCGGTCAGCTCATCGGTGGCAAAGAGCGCCTTCTCCATGCGGTGCTCCGGCTTCACGTCGTTCACCAGCCCGTAGCCATGGCTCTCCACGGCGCGGATATACTCGTCCGGATACCCCTCCGGTTCCAGAAGCTCCCGCGATTTATGGCAATGCTGGTCCGGGTATTCCTCAAAGTCGATGTCGTGCAGCAGCCCGATGACGCCCCATTTATCTGCATCCTCGCCGTAAAGCGCGGCAAAATGGCGCATCACGGCCTCCACCGTCAGCGCGTGGCGCAGCAGGCTCTCCTGACGCACATGCTTGTGCAATACCCCCAACGCCTTCTCCCGGTTTGGCTGAAATGTCATATTTGTCCCCTTCTTTCCGCGCAACCTTGTATGCTGCCGCCATCATAGCACAAAATTGGTCTAGACCGCAAGCGGCTCCAAAGTAAAACCACCCCGAATATTTCCCGTTTCTATGCGGCGGCGGCAGAATGTATTATAATAGGGATCAATTGGGTGGGTGTGCCGCCTGCCCGGGGGAGGCAGTTATGCAAACATTTCAGTTCAAGGCGTACGCGGTAACCAGCGAAATCGATTTGAATCAGATTGCCACGCGCTGCGGAATCTCCAAGAAGTACACGTGGGAGGAACCGCTGACGCTGCAGGGCGCGGCGCTGGAGAGCATTCTCGGTCAGCCTGCGGCGGAGGGACAGAAGGCGATGCTTTTTTCCTTTGGCAGCGTGGTGTTCATCAACCTGCCGCCCGAGAAGCACGCGGCCTGCATCCGCTATCTGGAGGGCATCAAGCCGGTGTCCGACTGGGGGCAGTATCAGGATGACTACGCGCTGCATATCTCGGATGAGACGCCCGCGCTGACCGACGAATACGCCATCGTCAGCGAATACGCGCCCTTTTATCCGGAGCTCATCGCCATCGTGCTGGCCAAGTCCGTAGCGCTGGAGCGCGTGGAGGTACAGCTGGAGAAGATACTCGACAGCCTGGAGAGCCTGATCGAACGGCTGGAGAACGGCAACTTCCAAATCGGCGACAAGAAGCTGGCCAAGGTCACCGCCAACATCGCGCGGCACGAGTTCGACAGCGTCAGCTACATCATGATACTCGACAAGCCCGACATCGCCTGGGCCAACACGGCGGCGGACGAATTTTACAACCAGATGTCCGAATTCTTCGAGCTCGCCGACCGCTATGAGATCATCAAGAACAAAACAGCGGTATCCAACAACATCATCTCGGGCTTCACCTCCATCAGCCACGCGCTGCGCGGACTGCGCGTAGAGCTCATCATCGTACTGCTGATCGTCGCGGAGGTAGTGCTGATGATACTCGAGCTGTTCCGTTAGGAGGCGCGCCATGGTGATTGCATTCGACTGCTACCGCATTGCCGGGGCGCTGCCCCTCGCCGCGCTGCGCGCTTTTCTGGGCCTGAAGGAAACACCACGCCGCAGAGAGGCAATCCGGCTGGAGGGACAGAGTCTGGAGCGGCTGCTGAAATACGCCCGCGAAGGGCAGGCCGTCTACCTGTTCCCGTACGGCTGCGCCGCCTTCGTGAACTGCAGCGCGGACGAAATACGCACCGTGCTGCGCTTCCTGACCACGGGCTTCGACATTGATGAAGCGGAGGAATACTACCGCGAAGCGTTCACACTCGAAGTTCACGAGCTGGACGGAGATGCCTCCTACAGCCTGTTTGGGAATACCCCGCGCGCGTTCGACGCGTTCACCGTGCAAACGCTCGTGAGCGCGCTGGCAAAGCTGACCGCGCTGGCGGTGATGGAGGAGGAAGTCGGCCGCACGTTCGATGACGCGGAAAGCTTCATCGCGCGCATGGGACGCGGCCGCATGAGCCTGAAGGCGCGCAAATACGCGCGGGAGGTTGCCCGTATCGTGCGCTTCCAGTACGACAGCGCCTGCATTGTGCGCGTATTCGAACGCTGCGATATCGCGGACGCGCATCTTGGCGCGCGCACGCTGTACGACGAATTCATGGCGCACTTTGAATACGGCGATCGTCTGGAAGCCCTGCGGGAGAAGATCCGCGCGCTGGAGGACATCTTTCGCGTATTCCTCACGCTCAACTCGAAATGGCAGGAGAACCGTGAGCTGTACGTCGAAATCGCGCTGCTTGTGCTGTTCCCGCTGTTCTATCTGTTCTGACCGCGGCTCGTCCCACCGCTGCCCATTCCGCTTATGAAAACAGCCGCTCCGGAAGCTCCGAAGCGGCTGTCTGTTTTCTGTGCTTAGAACCTTATGATTGGCCGGCAGCCGTCTTGAACTCCGTCCAGATGAGCTCGTGCTCCGCCACCGCGTCCGCGCCGATGTTCTGTATCATCTCCATGTTGTCGCCGCTGAGGCCTTCGGGCAGCGTCAGGAATTCCTGATACGCCGGGTCTATCAGCGAATCCGCGGCCTGATTGGTGCTGTAGTAGCCCAGCCACTCGAAGCACTGCGCGGAGACCTCCGGGCGCAGTATGTAATCGATGAACGCGTAGGCCGCGTCGGCGTTGGGCGCGCTTACCGGTATGAAGTTGGCCATAATGCCGAAGCCGAGGCCTTCCTTCGGAAATACCACCTTCAGATCCGGGTTGGACAGCATCGCCATCGTCACCTGAGAGGTGTACATCACCGCCGCGCTGATCTCGCCCGAAAGCAGATCGTCCTGCAGGTTATCGTCCTTGATGAGGCGGATGTTGGGCGCAAGCTGCAGCAGCTTCTGCCCCGCCGCTTCGATGACGGATACGTCCTCGGTGTTATAGCTCTCGCCCAGTATCTTGAGCGCGAGGCCGTTGATCACGCGGTAGTTCGCGATGACGCCGATGCTCCCTGCCAGAGACGGATCGAGCAGGTCCGAATAGCCCTGAATGTCGATGCTGACCAGCGACGGGTCGTACACGATGGTCTGCACGCCCGCGCCGTACGGCACGGTATACGCATTGTCGGGGTCGTAGAACTGGCCCTGGTAGATGGGGTTGATGTTGGCGTAGTTGCTGATGCGCGCGGTATCCAGCGGCTGTACCAGCCCTTCGGCAATGGCTGCCTCGATGATGTAGTCGTCCGCAATCACGAGGTCGTAATCCCCGCCCTTGGACGCTTCAAGCTTCGCCAGCATCGTCTCATCGTAATCGAAGTTGCTGTAGTTGATTTCGATGCCCGTCTCCGCGGTAAAGCCGTCCAGCACCTCCTGCGGGAACATGCCCTCCCACGTAAACAGGTTCAGCGTGCCGCCCGCCTGCGCGGACGTTTCCGCGGCAGCGCTCTCCGACGTCTGCGCGTCCGATGCGGCGTCACTGGTCTGTGCGGACTGCTGGCCTCCGCCGCAAGCGGCAAGCGCAAGCACCATCGTCAGTGCCAATAAAACTGCCAATCCCTTCTTCATACCCTTTCCTCCTTGATATTTGAATTTTTGATGGGACGTTTTCCGATATAGAGAGACAGCAGCCCGATGGCCAGCGTCACCGCGAACATCAGCGTGCAAAGCGCGTTGATCTCGGGCGTGACGCCCGTCTTCAGCTGCGTGTAAATTTTCAGCGGTAGCGTGTTGGTATTGACGCCCGTGACGAAAACGCTGATGATTACGTCGTCGAAGCTCATCGCGAAAGCCAGCAGCATGCCGGACGCGATGGCGGGCAGTATGAGCGGCAGCGTCACGTCGAGGAACGCGCGCCACGGGCCCGCGCCAAGATCCCGCGCGGCTTCCGGCAGGCTTTTGTCCATGCCGACGAGGCGCGCTTTCACGAGCAGGTACACGTACGGAATGCAGAACGCCGTGTGCGCGATGACCAGCGTCGTCATGCCGAACGGCAGCCCCAGCAGCGAAAAGAAGAGCAGGAACACGATGCCGAGTATGATCTCGGGGATCATGATGGGCAGCGTGGAAACGTACTCCACCACGCCCCTGCCGCGCATCCTGGCGCGCGTCATGCCCACCGCGCCCAGCGTGCCGACGACAGCGGCGGCCAGGCTGCTGAGCACCGCCAGCACGACGCTGTTGACAAGCGCCTCGAACAAGGCCTTATCCCTGAACAGCGCCTGATACCATTTCACCGAAAAGCCGCCCCAGATGGAGCTGATCTTGCTTTCGTTGAAGGAATAGATGATTACGAGCAAAATCGGCAGGTAGACCAACAACATCATCACCGCCAGATACACATTGGGAAGCTTCGTGCGGTTCTTCATACGAGGCCCTCCAGATCGCGCACCTTGGCGACGCGGCGGTACACCCATATCATCAGCGTGGTCAGCAGCATCAGCACCACGGAAAGCGCCGCGGCGAAAGGCCAGTTGTGCGCCTTCATCAGCTGCTCCTGTATGACGTTGCCCACCAGCACCACCGTGTTGCCGCCCAGTATATCCGCGATGAAGAACAGCCCCATCGACGGAATGAAGGTCAGCACCACGCCTGACAGAAGGCCGGGCATCGTCAGCTTAAAGGAAACCGTCCAGAACGCCTGAAGCGGTTTCGCGCCGAGGTCGCGCGCGGCCTCCACGAGGCTCCAGTCCAGCTTCTCCGCGCTGGAATACACCGCGAATATCATGAAGGGCACGAGCGCGTACACCATACCGACGAGCACCGCGGGATAGCTGTACAGCAGCTTGAGCGGCGCGTCGGTGATGCCGATGCCCATGAGCAGCTTATCCAGCACGCCGTTGGCGCGGAATATGATGATCCAGCCGTACAGGCGAATCAGGGAGCTAATCCAGAAGGGTATCATCAGCAGCACCATCATGCGCTGCTTCCAGCGGGCGGAAAGCTTCGCCATGAAATAGCCGAACGGGTAACCGATGAGCGCCACGATTGCCGTGGTCATCAGCGCCAGCTTCAGCGACTGCCAGAAGGTCTTAAGGTATACGGGCTGCGCGATGTCGGCGTAGTTCTTCAGCGTAAACTCCCCCACCACGCCCCAGGTTTCGGCGCGCTGCAGAAAGCTCAGCACAAGCACATAGACGAGCGGCCCCGCGACGAAAATCAGCGTAAACGCGTACAATGGCAGCACGGCGGCGATGGACGCGATGTCCTTCTTTTGCCGCTTCTTCGGTTTTGCGTCAGCCTTCTTCACCGCTATCCTCCATATCGACGAGCACCGCGTTCTCCGGCGCCCACGTCGCCCGCACCTCGTCTCCGACGGAAAACTCCGTATCGATGCCGTGGCGGCTCGCGACGATTTCGCTGCCGTCCGCCAGCGCGAGGAAGAGCTGCAGCAGCCCGCCCGCGAAGCTTTTACCGCGCACCGCGGCTTCAATGCCCTGTGCCGCCGCGCCGCGGGGCACCAGCTGTACATTCTCGCGCCGCACCGCCGCCGTCACGCGCTGCCCGGCGAAGACCGCCGCGCCATGCCTCGCGGCCTGCGCCATGCCGAACTCGCTGCGGAATTCCACGGTGTCGCCGTCCACGCGCACTGCCTCGCCCGATACGATGTTGGCGGAGCCCACGAAGCTTGCCACGTAGCTCGTGCGCGGCCGGTCGTAAACGTCGGCAGGCGTGCCGGTCTGCTCGAAGCGCCCGCCGCGCATCACCGCGATGCGGTCCGACATCGTCAGGGCTTCCTCCTGATCGTGCGTGATATATACAAACGTAATGCCGAGATGCGCCTGAAGCTTCTTCAGCTCCATCTGCATCTGCCTGCGCAGCTGCAAATCCAACGCGCCCAGCGGTTCGTCCAGCAGCAGCACCTTCGGCCTGCCCACGATGGCCCGCGCGATAGCCACGCGCTGGCGCTGCCCGCCCGACAGCTCGCCCGGCATGCGCTTGCCGTATTCCGGCAGCTGCACCAGCTCCAGCGCTTCCGCCACCCTGCGCCGTATTTCCGCTTTATCGGTGTGCCGCAGCTTCAGGCTGTAGCCGATGTTGGCTTCCACGTTCATGTGCGGGAACAGCGCGTAGTTCTGAAACACGGTGTTGACGTCGCGTTTCTCAGGCGCTTCCTGCGTCACGTCCCTGCCCTCCAGCAGTACGCGCCCCGCGTCCGGCTGCTCCAGCCCCGCGATGATACGCAGTGTGGTGGTCTTGCCGCAGCCCGAAGGCCCCAGCAGCGTAATAAATTCTCCCCTGCGCATGTCGAGGTGGATGCCCTTGAGTACTTCGGCATCTCCGAAGCGCTTTTCTATCCCTTCAAGCCGCAGTATGCTTTCGTCCATTCGCCATCCTTAATTCGCGTTAAATTGCTTTATTAACTTATTAATATATAGAGTGTATCATAGGGTGTCAAGCACCCTCGCCCTATATGAAATATTCAATGGTTCCAAGGGGCGATTGGCGCGTATTCTCGTTATACAGCAGCATGGCTTCGCGCTTGTCGCGCGGCCCCAGCGCGTAGATACCGCGCCCCTCGCTGTTGAGCAGATCAGCGGCGACCCGCCGGTTGGCAGCCCCGGGACGCCCCTCCACCAGATCGATGCCCTGCGCGCTGAAGGGCTTCTTGCGATAGTACGGATCGAACAGGTACACATGCCCTTCATCGGCCCCGGTCAGCAGCACGTAATGCCAGCAGCCGTAGCGCACGCGCGCAATGACCGCGCCGCCCTGCTGAAGGCTGCCGACGAGCGCGCTGTTCTGCCCGACATCAACCTGCGGCCCCGTCACAAACTCGCAGCGTATGGGAAACTTCTTCACCCTGCCGAACTGGTTAAGCCAGTTGGACAGAAACATCATTGCCATGCCCGACGTACCGCTCTTGCCAAATTCGCCCCGGCAGTTGTACGCATCGAGGCTGTACAGCATGATGTGCTTCACCACATCGGGCGGAATCTCGCTGCGGCGGAACAGGAAGCGGATGGCGTTGATCAGCGTCGTGGGGCCGCAGTCGTATTCCATCGTCTGGTAGCTTAACGGCGCCTTCATCCCGCTCACTCCGCCGACGTCATCAGCGCGGCGGTAAGCGCGGCAATCCGCCCGAGCTCTTCCGCGCTCGTATATTCCTCGCACGAGTGGCACCGCATCATTGCCGTGGCGAGTACGATGCCCGTGATGCCGTACTCCGCGAAGTGGTTGTTGTCGCTCCCGCCGAAGGTGCGCTCCAGCGCACAGGGCAGACCCACGGCTTCGCACGCGCGCTCGAAGCGCTTGACGACGGGATGATCGAACGGTACGGCATAGGCTTCGCAGCAGACGCTGGTTGAAAACTCCAGCGACGCGCCCCAGTGGACGGCGGCACGCGCCAGCGTGTCCCTCGCGCGCTCCAGCTCCGTCAGCGCCCTCTCGTGCGAGAAGCTGCGCGCCTCGCCGCGCACCACGCACCGGTCCGGCACGATGTTGCCGGCGCGTCCGCCTTCGATGACGCCCACGTTGAACGTCGTATCGGCGTCAACACGGCCCATGCGCATGCCCGCAACGGCTTCCGCCGCCGCCGCGATGGCATGCGCGCCGTCCTCCGGGTTGAAGCCCGCATGCGCCGAACGGCCTGTGATCACCGCTTCAAACGTGACCAGCGAAGGCGCGGCATACGCCGCGGTACCCACCGGGCCCGTCAAATCGAGCACGTAGCATTCCCGAGCGCGCAGCCGGGAAAAATCGAAGAGCGAAATGCCCCCGCAGTAGATCTCCTCCGCTACGGAAATCACCAGCTCGAGGGTGCGGTGAGCCAGCCCCTGCCCGCGGATGGTCTCCAGCGCTTTCAGCAGCGCCACAAGCGCCGCGCAGTCGTCCGCGCCCAGCACGGTGCTGCCGTCGCTTGTAATCGTGCCGTCCTTATGCAAAACGGCTCGCTTGCCGCGCGAGGGCTCCACCGTATCCATATGCGCGCTGAACAGCAGCGGCTCTCCCGGCAGGCTGCCCTCCAGCACGGCATAGAGGTTTCCGCAGTTTCCGCCCATACTGCGCCCCGCGTCGTCCTCAGACACTGCAAAGCCCAGTCCGCGCAGCCGCTTTGTCAGATAATCGCCCATCGCGCGCTCTCCCAGCGAAGGGCTGTCGATAGAGACAAGCCGCGCAAACTCCTCTGTCACCCGTGTTTGATCCATGCCTTACCCCAATAAACCATATATGTTTTGTATACATTATATATTTCGCTTCACCGTATGTCAAACAAAAAACGGTCGGCATCTCAGATAAACTTACCCGCAAAAAAACCGGCGCTCCGCACCGGCCCCGTCTGCGAACTCTGAACTGCCGCTCAGAAGTTCCAATGAATCTCAACAGGCGTTTCCCGCGTGCCCGGCATGCGCCTGCCCGCCCGAATGCCGCCGATCAGTACCCGTACCATTTCACGGCTCAGAGTCACATCATCCATTCCCGGCACACCGTCTGCCTGTCCGCGGTGTCTGATGTCCGCGATCCGGGCGGCGCAGTCCTCCGCGCGCCTTTCGAGGCGGGCCTTCTCCGCCTCCATATCACGGCACAGCGCAGCGCAGTCCTCTTGCGCCAGCTTACCCTCCGTCCGCTCCTGCCGCAGCGCGCGTATTCCGCGTTCATACGCTTCCGCTCTTCTCCGGAATTCTTGCCATTCGGCCTCCAGTGCCGCACTGTGCGCGTCCGGCGTATCCCGCACCGGCATCACGCCGCACAAGCAGTCATCCGCAATGCCGCGCAGTTCCTCCCTCACCGCCCGCTCCAGCGCCTCCTCCGCGATAAAAGCGCCCCTGCATTCCGACGAGGAGCATCGCAGATAGCGCCTGCCGCGGCTTCTGCAGGAACATAGCAAGCCGCCGCAGACCACGCATCGCGCCACGCCCGCAAAAATACCCGCTTCGCCGGTGGCGTACGGCTTCGCGCGCTGCCCCAGCTGCGCCTGCACGCTGTCCCAAAGCTCCCGGCTGACGATGGGCTCGTGCGTCCCCGGCACCACGAACCACTCCTCGCGGCGGCGCGGACGGTTCGCTTTGGTCTTATAAGACGCGCTGCCGCAGCGCCCCTGCACCATGCTGCCGATATAGCATTCGTTTTCCAGCATATTGGAAATTGCGGAGCAGTTCCACCGCGTGCTGTTCTTCGGCTGGCGGTAATTCAACCCCTGCCGCCGTTTATACTCCGTGGGATTCGGGGCACCCCTGTCGTTCAGCGTGCGCGCGATGGCGGCCTTGCCGTACCCCAGCGCATATAAAGAAAACACCTCGCGCACCACGGCGGCGGCTTCCTCATCCACCCGCAGGCGCCCCCTGTGCTCCGGATCCTTGCGGTATCCGTACAGCGCAAACGCGCCGACGTGAAGTCCCTGCTGCCTTCGCACGGTAAGCGCGCTTTTAATGCTCTCCGACATGTCCTCGAGGTACCATTCGTTGACGAGACCGTTGATCTGCCGCGCCTTCTTGTTGCCCTTAACGGCGGTGTCCGCGCTGTCCACCACGCCCACGAAGCGCACACCCCACGCCGGAAACAGCCCGTGCAGGTACGCTTCGACCAGCTCCATCTCCCGCGTGAAGCGCGACTGTGATTTGCACAGCACGATGTCGAAGCGGCGGCGCTCCGCATCGGCGATCAGCCGCCGGAACTCGGGGCGGTTTCTGTCCGCGCCCGCATAGTCGTCGTCGCTGTATATGCCGTACACGTCCCAGCCCTTCTCCTGCGCATAACGCAGCAGCATAGACTTCTGATTCTGTATGCTCAGGCTGTCGCTGCCCGCCTGCCTGCCCCTGTCCTCCTCCGACAGGCGGCAGTAGATGGCCGCCTTCATGTGGCTTCTTTCCGGTGCGCAGGTATGCCCGCGGCGGACTTACCCGCGTGTGCCGCCAGTGCCCTGAGAATGCGCGCAAGCTCCTCCTTGTCGGGCTTTTCCCCGTTTTTAAACACGCTGACGCATACCGCCCTCGTCTGCTTTCCCGCCATTGCATCGCGCCTCCCCCTTCAGCGTATGAGGGCGGGCAAGCGCAATATTCCGGGCAACATGGCTGAAACCATGAGGTGCCCGCCGCGGCAGGGCTTGAAGCAAGGATCCCCCGAATATGCAAAGAGCCGGAAAGCATCCGGCCCCGAAAACCTGATTTACTTGCTGTGCGGTCAGCCGCCCGCTTTGCGCAGTGCTTCGTTGATGCGCCGCGCCGTTTCTGCGTCCAGCTTCGCCGCCTCGCGGTCGTACGTGAACACGCCGTTGATCTCGTCCTCCACGTCGCTGACCTGCGTATAGATGGCCGCAGTCAGTCCGCGCCGCACGGCGGGCAGCACTTCGCGCCGATACAGCGCCTCCACCGCTTCGCTCATAGCCTGCGCGTCCGCATACATACGGTAGCCGAACAGCTTATCCGACGCCATATGGCCCGCAGACGGGCAGCTGTAGCCGCCGAACTCGGTAAGCGCCTGTGCGCGCCCCTCCGGATCGCGGCGCATCCGATACTTCTTATAATAGATGTGGCGGCTGCAAAAGTCGCCGCAGCGCTGATCGTGCCATCCGCTCACCGCGTCGATGGGCCGCGTGGAATCCAGTCCGCGCAGCTTCTCCGTGATGCGGCGGGCGTCAAACTGGCCCCAGCCCTCGTTGAACGGCACCCACACCGCGAGGCTGACCACGTTATACAGCAGCGCAACGGTGCGCTCCATGTCGGCTTCGAAGACCGCGCGCCCCGCCGCGTCTCCGCGCCCGAAGCGCCCATGGCGGCTGTCGCGCAGGCGCACGCCCACGTACGGCAGCCACTGCGTCACCATGGGGCTGTAGGGCCCGCCGCCGCTCACGAAGTCCTGCCAGACCAGAATGCCCAGCCGGTCGCAGTGATAGTACCAGCGAAGCGATTCTATCTTGATATGCTTGCGCAGCATGTTGAAGCCCATGCGCTTGATCTCGGACAGCTCCCACACCATTGCCTCGTCATCGGGCGCTGTGTAGAGGCCGTCACTCCAGTAGCCCTGATCCAGCAGTCCCGTATGGAACAGGGGCTGGCCATTGAGCATCAGCCGCGCATGCCCGTCCGCGCCGCGCGTGACACCAAACTCGCGCATTCCGAAATAGCTCTCCACGGCATCCCATCCGGCTTCGACGCGAACCGTGTACAGAAACGGATCTTCCGGGCTCCAGCTTCGAAAATCTTTGAGCTTTATTGTGATTTTCGTGCCGGAGAAATTCTCCTCCGCCACCAGCTGTGCGTCGGCAAAAACGCGGATGCGGCCTTCCGGCGGCGGCTGCCCCGCCCAGTCCAGTTCGAAATCCACCGACGCGTCGCGCCAGCGCGGCGTGACGCGCAGCGCGCGGATATACTGCGGCGGCACCGCCTCCGCCCACACCGTCTGCCAGATGCCGCTCTGCGCGGTATACCAGATGCCTCCGCGCTTCAGCTTCTGCTTGCCGTAGGCTTGGCTGCCCATGTCGGAGGCGTCCGTCACGCCCACGACGAGCTCGTTTTCGCCCTTTCGCAGCAGTTCCGTCACATCAAACGCAAAAGGC
Source organism: Bacillota bacterium (assembly GCA_023460085.1). GTDB lineage: Bacteria > Bacillota > Clostridia > Christensenellales > SZUA-584 > JAEWCC01. Next base: position 27,154 of record JAEWRI010000048.1, read on the forward strand.
CAATAGCCGCCCTCATGCGCTCCCGCGAGGTGTCCGTTCAGCGACACCACGCAGCGCTGATCCACCGCGCCGAAGTGCAGCAGCACGCGCTGCCCGCGCGGTGCGTCGAAGCGCACGCTGCGCCGGTACCACAGCGTCTGCCCGGGCCGCAGCTGGCGCATGACGCCCGAAAGCAGGCTCTCGGGAGAAAACGGCACCACGATTTCTCCGTCGTATTGTTTTGGCTCCGGCTCCGAAGCGGGCCGTATCGCATATTCCCAGATGCCGTTGAGGCACTGCCATGCCTCGCGCTTCAGCTGCGGACGCGGATATTCAGCCAGCGGACAGTTTCTGTCCAGCACGCGCCCCCAGCGCGTATAAAGCGCATGCATTTCGGGCTGCTTCTTCCCCATGCTTACCACCGATTCTCCGCGTGCTCGCAGAACGCCAGCACATCCTTAATTTCCTTCTTTGTTCCGTCCTCCAGCAGCACATAGCCGTTCCAGCGCCCGTGTACCTGATGGCACTGCGTCTGTATGAACGCGATTTTGGTGCGCGTAAAGTGATCGAACACCGGCGTCATCGTGAGGTCGAAATGCCCCGTCTCGTCGCGGAAGCGCCACGGCGCGGTGTAGTTCCCTGCGTCGCGCTCCACATCCAGCGCGCCCAGCTTCACGGCTTTGCCGTTCCAGAAGAACATGTTCTCCGACGCGTGGGTGAGATCCCCGAAGCCCCATCCAATGTTGAACCCGAAGCGGTCGCCGCCGACAAACGCCCCGCCGTTGCCCCAGAACCATTCCTGAGAGAACGGCCAGACGCCGCGCCCCCAGTCCATCACGGCGGTATCGTTTCCGCTCATCTCCACGCGCATGTCGCCTATCTGCGCATGGCCGCGCACGCCGAAGAAGTTCTCCTTGCAGTTGAGGTAGAACTGATTCGGTTTGGCGAACGGCGTCGCAATCACCATCTTATCGTTGCCCGCGTCTTTGCTCAGCGTGATGTCAATGTCCGCGCTGCCCGCCGCCTTATCCCGCGCGGTGAACACGAGATGCCGCGTCCTGTCGTCCATCGTAAAGCGCATCTCGTAATCCTTGCCCTGCGCGTGCAGCACGCCGGAGTCCTCCGGGCTTTTCGGCATGCGAAGGCTGCGCAGCGGCAGCGCCTTCATGCGCGACACCACGCGCGTCTGCCCGGTCTTCACGGAGAACAGCGTCGCCGCGAAGTTGGCGACGTACGACACGTGTCCGAACGTCAGCTGGAGAATATACTCCCCCGCGCAGATTTGATAGAAGTCCCACTCCTTCAGCGCGAAGGGGCGCGCATGGATGCGCTTCGAATCGTATTCGAACACCATGCGTGTGGCATAGCCCGGCTGGATAAGCGTTCCCTTTTTGTCCAGCAGCGGCTGGACCTCTCTGATTTCCTCTTCCATCATTGTGCCTCCTTTGCGCTCTCGCGGATGCGCCGCCGGTATTCCTGCGCGGCGAAGTACAGCGGTACGAATGCCGCGACGAGTATGATTGCCGCCCAGAGGAATATGGCCTCGGTCGGAATGTTCTCCTCAATGCCGAAATCATTGATGAAGGTGCCGGTACCCGTCTTAATGATGATGTTGGCGATCACCGTGCCGATGATCATGGGAATCAGTGTGAAGAACGCCACGCGCACGCCCTCGAACTGGCCGCGGCTTTCCGCGGGATAGAGCTGCTTCACCCACATCGTGGTGGACTGCGCGATCAGCACATACCCGCTGCCTACCAGAAACACGCCGAACAGCGGCACAGCGTTGCTTGCGGAGAATACGTTTGAAGGATCCACCATTCCCGGCCGCGCAAAGAAGTAGAGCACCCAGAGACCTATCATATCAAGCACTATCGCGACGGTTGCGACAAGCGGCGTCTTGTTGCGGTTGATGAGGAATATCGCCGGAATCGCGAGCACCATCGCCGCAGCCAGCGCGACCCCCTCGATGAGACCCATGCTGAATTCCGTGAAGCCGAGGTAGTAGATCAGCCAGTTGCCCATGTGCACGAAATAGATGTTGAACGGGATGAAAAACAGCGTGGTGGCGACGCAGACAAGAATCATCTCACTTTTAGAGAAAAAGCCCTTTAGCCGAAACACCGACAAAAACTGCTTTAAAAAGCTGCCCTGCCGGTTGGGCTTCAGCGTGGGCGCGTCCTTCATGACGACAAGCGAGAGAAACCCCATTGCGATGACGAACAGCCCCATCGCCCAGAAGAGGCGCTGGTAGTTGCTGTTGTCGCCTATCAGCGCGCCGCCCAGCACCGTGCCGACAATCGTGCCGATGACGGGCTGCGTCGCCAGCGCAGCGCCCAGCTGGCCGCGGTTGCGCTCCGTGGTAACGTCGTTGATCCACGCGTTGTAGCCCGAGTCGTTGCCCATGGAACCGAAGAAGCTCATCACGTCGTCCGCAATGATAACGAGCACCCCGGCGAGCACCGCCAGCTTCGCGCCCTCGCCCACGATACCCTTCTCGATAAACTCGGTCATGCCGAACGCAATGGTGAACAGCCCCCAGAGTATGTACCCGATGGCGATGTACTTGCGGCGCGTACCCTTACGATCGGACAGCGTACCGAAAAAGAACGTGGAAAATGTCGTCACGAGTGCGCTGGTGATCACCATCAGCGTGACTATTGTAGAGTCCCTGGCGATTTTGGCGTAAACGAATGTGTTGAACCATTGATTCTCCATGTTCCAGCAGAGCTGCCCCGCAAGCCCCAGGCCCCATACCAGCGTCCATAGCCGTCCCTTGCCAATCAGCTTGTCCTTCGCTTCCTTCATGCCCGTCTTCCCCTTCGCCTTATTGACGCGCGGCAAAACAGTACCCGGCTGCAGCCCGGGCGATCAGCATCGGTGTCATGTTTCATGCCAAGCGCCTCCTATTTAATTGTGATGCAAATGGAAATCAAATGCTTATATGTATGATAACAAGATGCCGCGCGCGTGTCAACTTTCACGAGGCCGTATATGCGCTGAAGTCGGCTGTACACTCGCGGATATGGGCCGGCGCTGCTGCCGGGTCCGGCGGGGTTTAAAGAGTTGTTCAGCGCGCAGCGGTATTCTGTTAATCCCTCGGAAGCCGCTGGTTATCCAGGCCTTCTCTCCCCGTTTCCCCAGTATGCCGCATCCGCCTGGTGCACGTGCGTTTTATGCCATCATACCATCGCAGAGCGCCGGGGGGGGAATACCGAGGAACATACCATTCACGGCTCAATTTATCAGTTGCGCGTGCGGCTTCGCAGCATCTGCTGCCATGTTCTCATACAAATCGGTGATGGGGTCTCCCTTGGACTGCAGCGCCGCCGCCGTGAAAGGCATGCCGGATGCGCTTGTCGGATAGACGCCCTTGCCATGGTCCACATAATAGGGCGCCATGCCGCCCTCCTGAATCTGTTTCATGGTTGCGCCTTCGCTGAGCTGCCGCACCATTGCCCCTACCATTTCAAGGTGGCCAAGCTCTTCGGTCCCAATGTCGTTCAGCGTGGCTTTGGCCTCGGGCGTCACCATCGCAAAACGCTGGCTGAGATACCGCACCGACGCGCCCAGCTCCCCGTCCGGTCCTCCGTACTGCGTAACGATAAGGCTCGCCATGCGCGGATCGGGCCGCTTTATTTTAATGGGGTACTGCAGCTTCTTATCATACATCCACATTATTTTTCCTCCCGTGACAAATCAAAATTAAATTGCTTCTGCCACGGCCACGGATCGTCGATCCATTGCCATGGGGTCCGGCTCGGCGAGAACTGAGACAGCAATCCGTACTGCTGCTCGTACTGCTCCCGCAGCGTTTTCGCCTCCTTGACCACCGCGTTGTATTTCTGTATCGCTTCCTTGTCGTCCGGATGCGTGTTGAGGTAAAGGTGCAGATCGAGTGTATAGAAATCCAGCGCGGACAGGCGCTGCAACATTTCGTCTCTGTTCATATTACACGTCCCCCATCATCTTTCTTTCCCAGCCGGATACCGCATATATCGCCGGGGCTATGGTGCCCTTGTTCAACGCGGCAAGAGGCGTAAACGTGGTGCACAGCTTTTCGAACGGCACATAGGCCTGCGCCAGCTGCACATCCTTGATGACCGTTTCCTGCGGCACGCATTGCGCCGTATCAGGATAATTGTCCATAATCCTTCGTCTCCCTTCTGTATATAAGCACCGCTCATATACCATACTATGACTCTATACTGAGAGTGTGCAAAGCGAGAGTGTGCAAAGCGATAAACGAAAGCCCGCTCAAATTCTCCTGAGCGGGCTTCTTCCCCAATGATATCCCTTTTGTCGCGATTGCGCTTACTCCTCCGGCCCCGCAGGCCCTTCCGCCGTTGCGGCTGCCTCCTGATAGGGACGGGCGCAAAGCGCGAGACGCCATTCCCCGCCGCTCCATACGGGGCGGATCACGACGCACCCCTTGGAGGAGCTTGCCTCGATGAGCATGCCGTTGCCAATGTAGACGCCCGCGTGGTGGATTTCACGCCACCGTCCGCAATGGCATGTCGTTTTAGACCAGTAAAGCAGATCTCCCGGCTGCAGATCCTCCTGGTCGATAATGTATCCGTTATTGTAGCAGTATTTCGCCTGCTCCACAGAGGATGTAGGGATGGTGATTCCCGCCTGCTTGTACGCCCAGTAGGCAAAGTATGAGCAGTCTACATAGTCCCCTGAGCCCCTTCTGCCGCGGGAATACGGGTCGCCCACGCGCGTCAGCGCCGCCTCGACGATGGTCGTGCCCACTTTCCCCGGTTCCAGCCCCGCGATAATTTCAGAAAGCTCTTCGGAATTGAGCCCGGAATACAGATCCACGCCCAAAAGCGCGGCGAACGTCATATAATAGTCCGGCGACATCAGCTTGTCCAGCTGATTCTGCGAGTCCCGGCTCCACCCTAGCTGCTTCGCATACTCCACACAATCCAGGCTGTCCACCGCGACGCACAGCGTCAGTTTCTTCGTTACCACCGCCGCGGCACTTTCCGTCGCGTCGGCGCTCTGCGCAGCCGAGGTCTCGGTGGATACCCGGCTGGTGATAACCACACGGTTCATTTGATCGTGGATATCGCTCAGCAGCGCGTAATCCTGCTCTGTAATCGTGCTGATTTCCCCAATCTCGTACCCTGACTGCACCGCGAAAGCAGCCAGCACATCCGCCCAGTTGTTCACCGTATCGCTGTCGCCTTCCACGTCGCCGCTGTACAGCACCTCGACGCTGTCGGCGGGAGCACCCAGCTTGGCAACCTCTATCTGTGCGTCGATGCCGTCCATGAATTCCGCGTTGATCTTCTCCACCGCGGTCTGAACCGTCACCGCGGATGCTGTGAATTCCGACTCGTTCTGTGTGGTGCCGGTGACTTCGTTCTGGGCCCGCACCGAAGCGGCAGACGCCGTTTGCTGCGCGTTCATAATGCGGTTGTACTGCTCCGCTTTTTCCAGCACGGCTACGCGCGCCGCGTAAGCGTCCAGCGTCACTGCCTGATTGGACGCCTGTGCTGCCAGCGCGTCCTTCTCCGCGATGAGCGGGGCTGCCTGAGAGGCGGCCCATACCGCGCCGCCCGCCGCCAGCGCGAAAACCAGCACAACGCTGATGATCCCGGAGAACAACCCCCGGCGCGTTGCGTGAAATGATTTCGCTCTTTTGTTGGCGTCCGACTGAGACGCTACGGTAATACAATACCGATTTTTCTTTGCAGTTTTTTTCATCCATATCTCCAGCTAATTTCGCGTATGGTTTATATAAACCGATTTATGTCTGAATAAACGTAAAGCTGCCCCTCATACTGTCGAAATCCGTGCATTTATTGTCGATTCAGTGCTTGACCCCGCCTTCGTGCGCGCATATAATGTAGTGTGTTTTTCCGGGATGCCTGCAATTACAGCATCCGGGACGGGGGTCTATGGGTCTGGGCATCTTAAAACAGGATACTTCGCAGCGGCGCGATCTCATACTCGGCGGTTCCATTTCCAAAACCCTGCTGCTGCTTTCGCTCCCCACGCTGCTTATGGGCGTCGTACAGTGCGCTATACCGTTAATCGACAGCCTTTTCATCAACAACATCGCGGGCAACGCCGCCGCCAGCGCGGTAACCTACTGCACCCCCATCATCGGCATGGTGGTGGGCTTGGCTGCGGGGCTCGGTTCCGCCGGCATGGCGGTTATCGGCCAGGCCAACGGCAAGGGCCGGCTTACTGAGGGCCGGCGCATATCCACTCAGCTGATACTGTTCGCGGCGTTTTTGGGTACCGCGCTCGCGCCTGTGCTTTTCCTGCTGGCTTACCCTATCTCGGCCCATGTCAGCAAGGATATTTCGCAAGGCGTTTTTACCTACCTTGCGCTCAACGCGCTCGTCGTGCCGTTCTCCTTTATGGAATCCATCTACAACGCCATCAAAAACGCAAGCGGTCACCCCGAAGCCACCTTTATTCGCATGGTCATACTGCTGCTCGTCAAGGTGCTGTTCAATGTGCTCTTCATCGCGGTGCTGCGCTGGGGCGTGGTCGGTGCCGCGATGGCGTCGCTGGCCTCCAACGCGCTCGTCACGGTCTGGATGTACTTCGAGCTCTTCGTGGGGAAAGGCCCGGAAAAGCTCAGCATCAAAGGCTACCGGCCGGACAAGGCCATTATACTGACGCTCGTGCGCATCGGCTTGCCCGCGATGCTCTCCAACCTGATGATCTATATCGGCTTTTACCTCATCAACAACGAGGTGGAAAAGTACGGAACCGTCGTGCTGACCGGCCAGGGCATTGCCAACAGCATATCCAACGTATGCTTCACGCTGCCGGCCGCCTTCGGCGCGGCGGTCACAACGATGGTCAGCATGAACGTCGGCGCGGAACAGAGCGATCGGGCGCGCAGGGCGTGCTGGGTGGGCTGCTTGCTGTCCGGGCTGACGGCGGCGGCGCTCGTCGCCATCATCGTGCCGCTCTCCAGCCACCTGACGGTGCTTTTCACGCGCGATACGGATGTGCTTTATATCGCCAACCGCTCTCTGCACATCTACACGTACTCCGTCGTGGGCTTTGGCGTGTGCATGACGCAGATTGGCGCGTTCATCGGGCTGGGGCGTACCTACGTCTCCCTCATCATGGGCGTGCTGCGCATCTGGCTGCTGCGCTACCTGTTTATACTCGCCACGCAGCATGCGCTGGGCGTGTACGCGGTTTTCTGGGGCAACCTGTTTTCCAACTACCTGAGCGCGGTGATTACCACGGTGCTGATACTTCGCGTTCAGTGGGTCTCCGTAATCGACGGCGGCTCGCAGTTTGAAGCGCAGCTGCGCCATTGGATGTCCGCGATCCGCCAAAAGTTCGCTCACCGCGGATGCCGCCCCTGACACCCGTACATTATACGCGATTCCCCTTTTTTCGACAATGCTTTTATTTAACAATTTCTTAATAAATTCCGGGGTGAAAAAGACGCACCGTTGCCGGGAAGCCCGCCGGTTTTTTTGCGTCGAACCGCGCGATACCGTATAATCGTTGTCAGCCTCGTAAATCAACCAGAATACAGGAAAAGGGAAGGCAGGGCATGGATAGTTTTACGAAAGAAGAGTTGAATGAAGCGCTCCGGGCGATCGTTTCAACAATCGGCAAATGCGAAAAGGTACTGCCCAAGCTCAAGCCGGGAACCGCGCAGCGAACGCTGCTGGAGCGCAGGATTAAAGCGTTCCGGATTGCAGCGGCGCTCATCCAAAAAGAACTGACGCTGTAGTCTTTCAGGAATCAAACAACAAACGAAAGGCGGCTTTCCGCGAAAGAAAACCGCCTTTATGCGCCATGCGCCCGCGCGCACGAGGATATGCGATTAAAAAGTGACTTTATCGGGATGGTTCCCGGAGAAACCGAACTGCGGGAACGCGTTCATTTCCGCCATATCCTCCGCGTCGATTTCAAACGAAAACACCTCCGCGTTTTCGCGGATGCGCACGGGGGTGATGGATTTGGGCAGCGGCAGCAGATCGTTCTGCAGACACCAGCGGATGCACAGGCGCGCCACGCTGACGCCATATTTCTGCGCAATCGCAATGAGCTTCGGATGCTCCAGCACCCGGCCCGTCCCCAGCGGGCTCCACGCCTCCAGCAGTATGCCCTGCGCGCGGCAATACGCCACGGTCTCCGGCTGCATCGTGCCCACGTGCAGCTCTATCTGATTCACCATAGGCTTCACTTCGGCGTCCTCAATCAGCGCTTGCAGGTGATGCGTTAAAAAGTTGCTGACGCCGATGGCGCGGATGCGTCCTTCGGCATACAGCTGCTCGAACGCCTTCCACGTGCTGCGATTGGTCTGCGCCCACTGCGGGCCGTGCTGCAGCCCGGCGGGCCAGTGTATCAGATACAGATCGAGAGAGTCCAAACCCAGCGCCTTCATCGACTTCTCGAACGCCTTCATCGTTTTGTCGTATCCGCGATCGGTATTCCATACCTTTGTGGTCACAAACAGCTCGCCGCGCGGTACGCCGCTGCGGCGGATACCCTCGCCCACTTCCTTCTCGTTGCCGTAAGCCGCGGCAGTATCCACATGCCGGTAACCGCATTCCAGCGCCGTCTTCACCGCGTTCACGGTCACCTCGCTGCTGGGCGACTGCCACGTGCCAAAGCCCACGCAGGGTATCTCCACGCCGTTTGCCAGCTTGAACGCATCCTTGAGATTCTTCATCATTGCCCTCCTCAGGGTGTGATAAATTGCGCGGCCCGTGCTGCGCACCCTTACCCTATCTATTATCTTGCCCGCCGCGCCGATTGTCAACGCCGGACACACAAACCGCTTGTACTTCGCCCGAGGCTGCAATAGAATGACAGTATGAATTTTACGCTGGAGGCGGTGGTGCGGAATGGACGCGACGATACTGAGCGCGGCGCATATTCACAAGACCTATTCCGGGCAGACGGTGCTGGCGGACGTCAGCCTTTCCCTGCGGCGCGGAGAATGCGTTGCGCTCGTCGGCGAAAACGGCTGCGGCAAAAGCACACTGCTGCGCATACTTTCCGGTGTCACTGCGCCCACGCGCGGCACGGTATCCCTTGCGCCGGGGATGCGGCTGGGTCTCATCCCGGAACGATACGAGAAGAGCGGGCTCACCGTGTCGCGGCTGATGGCGCACATGCTGGCGCTGGAAGGGCTGAACGTCTCCGCGGCTGAAGCGTATTACCGCATGTTTGCGCTGGAGGACGCCCGGCGCACACCGCTGCGGTACCTCTCCAAGGGCATGCTGCAAAAGGTAGCCGCGATGCAGGCGCTCGTGGGGCAGCGCGACATACTCTTCGTAGACGAGCCGCTCTCCGGTCAGGACACCGCTTCGCGGCTGAATTTCATCGCGGAGCTGCGGGAAAGAAAACGCGCCGGAACCGCGCTCGTCATCGCGGCGCACGGTACGGCACTGATAGAGGCGCTCGCGGATACGGTGTATGAAATCAGGAACGGAATGCTCGCGGACGGCACGGAGTACGTCAGCCGGTTTACCGGGCCGCGCTGCGCGTTTCTCGCTTGCGGTACAGCGGCCGGTATCGCGGAGCTGCTGCAGGATATCCCCGGGGACACGCCTGACATCCGCCCTATGGGTTCTCTGGTCTGCATCGAGGCGGCTCCCGCGCAGTCGGACGCCATTTTCCGTGCGCTGCTGGAGGGCGGCGTGCGTATCACCAAGTATGAGGAGGGAACGCCATGCTGAAAGCGCTGTACCGCTATGAAATGGACAAGCTGCTGCACAGCGGGCGCTTTGTGCTGCCCGGGCTGCTGCTCTTCGCCTTTCTCGGAATCTCTTACGCCATCGCGCCGCTCGACATACTGGACAGCTTCGCCATCTGCGCGCTGGTCGTTTTCGCGCTGATGCTCAGCGTTGGCGTGATGCTGGGCGGTCTGCGCGCGCTCTTCATCGAACAGACGATGCTCGTCAAGCTTCGGCGTAAAGCAGCGCTTTATCTCGGCAAGGTACTGGCGGTTGCTGTGGTGAGCCTCACGTTCGCCTTCGTATCGGCGCTCGCGCCGCTGCTGGTGGACGCGCTGAGCGGCGGGCACCTGTTTACACGCGCCATCGCATTCTCCGATATCGCCTCAGGCCTCGTGCTTTTCTGGCTGGCCGGGCTTTGCGGCGGAATGCTGGGGCTGCTGGCCAACCCGCGCCTGATCCGCAGCCGCAGGTTTGCCGTGCTTTTCAGCGCGCTGCTGGGGCTGCTGTCTATCGTCAAGGGCGCACTGATAAAAGGCAGCGCGGCGATGAAGTTTGTGCTCTGGGTGCTGCCGCCTGTGTACGACGCCAGCGTTGCCTGCAGCGCGGGAGAAACCTTCTCTCTGGGCAGCGCCTTCGCTCCGCTGCTGTGGCTGGCCGCCTACGCCGCCGCGGAAACCGCCGCGTATGTACTCCTCATGAGAGCACGGCGCTTCGAATAGGCAGCTTTGCGGTAATCAAAAAATGCCGGTACTTTGCCCCGGCATTCTGATATTTTGTCAATCGCCTGTGATTTGTGCGGAGGTGCCGAACATCAGCGCGTCGGCCACGGGGCGCTGCCCGGTGAGCGTTCCGCCGTATTCGCTGATGTGCTCGCCCATGAACGCCATCGTGGCGCTCGCACCGCCGTCCAGATTATAGGCCAGCTCACAGCCATAGTCCATAAACACATCCGCCAGCTCCAGAAGCGTCATGCCGTTTGTGGGCTCCGGCGTACGGCCCTGCACCACCACCAACACAAAATGATTCGCCTCTATCATGCCCACCGCCGCACGGGGATTCTTCTTGCGAAGGCGGTGCTTGTCAAGCCCATCCTGAACCACCCCGTCCTGGACAAGCACAGGGCCGAAGGAAAACGAATTGGTCACGCCCTGTGCCAGCAGCTCGTCCGCTGTCACCTCGCCCGCTTCAAACAGCTTCATCGTCCCATCCGGCATAAACGCCACCGAACTGTTGTCATCCTTGTCTACGCTGACCAGCCCGTCGCGGATGATCACGCCCTTGGGGTCCTTGTCAATGTTGTCATCCAGAAAATCACCGTCTATCGCGATAACCGCCTGATAGGCCTGTGCGATTTTGTATAAATCCACGTTCTTTCCGGTGGTTTTGCCGGGCACGGAGAGCCCGCCGCGCACCAGCTCGCCCTCTCCGCAGCGCACCTCGGCCACCAGATAGGTTACCTGCAGTTCCTCGTCATAAATCCGATTGACCTCTACCCACAGCGTGGGCGACGTATACAGCCAATACCCGCTTTCCGCGTCAGAAGTCACCTGCTCATCCTCTGTGAAGTACGGCTCCGGCGTAGGCTCGGGCGGCGTCGTAGGAAGCGGCGTAGGCGAAGGCGTGGGCAAAGGCGTTGCGGTGGGCACACTCGTCGGAGTCACATCGGGCGTGGTCACCACCACAGCATTGGCGTTGGTGCAGCCCGCCAGCATCAGCAGTACCGCTGCGGCGGCAATCATCTTATTTATCTGCTTATTTATCTGCTTATTTATCTGCATAATTTCTCTTCCGTCTTCAAAAAATAATACGCCATATACGATAATATGAATTCGGATCACTTGTCAAATGAATTATTACGGTCCACGGGCAAGCGGGAATAAAATATGCCGCGAAAGATAAAAAAACGACCCGGCAGTTCCGAATCGGTTTTTTATCGTCCTGCTGAAACGCGCCATACACCGGCTCAGCGATGTGTCCTGCTGCTTCCACGATACGGCAGGCGTTCAGCGCATCCCTGCGCTGTCCCTCCCATTTTCGTTACTTTGCAAGCGTTTTTCCCGTGACCTCTTCATACATCGCCAGCACGTTTTCGACAGGCGTATCGGGCTGGAAGCCATGCGACGGAGCGACGATGTAACCGCCGTACTTGCCCAGCGTATCAATGCGCTCGCGCGTCTCGCGGCGCACATCCGCCACGGTGCCGTAGGGCAGCGTGTTCTGCTCGTCGATCCCTCCGTAAAATACGATGTCATGCCCGAATTCCTCCGCCAGCTCCGCAGGCTCCATGCCGCGCGCCAAAGGCTGTATCGGGTTCAGCACGTCAAAGCCAATCTCAATGAAGTCCTTGATGATGGGCCGAACGCCGCCACACGTATGGTGGAAGTATTTGAGGCCATAGCTGTGCACCTTGTCCACGAGCTTTCTGTAGCGCGGCTTGATGTACTGGCGGAAGGTCTCGGGGCTGAACAGCAGCCCATTTTGCGTTCCAAAATCGTCGCCGCAGTACACACCGTCAAACAGGCCCGCGCCCACCTCCATGCATTTATCCAGATACATCATCGCGAAGTCGTTGACCTTCTCCATCAGCGCCTCCGCTCGCTTGGGCTCCAGCGCGAGATCCAGCAGAAAATCCTCCGTACCGCGGATGTAACGCGAGAAGTCGAAGCAGCCGTTCATGTTCAGTATGGCATAGAAGCCTTCGTGCTTGGGCAGTACTTCCCTCAGCAGGTCGTAGCTGTACAGGTCGAGATCGGGCATCGGGTAGCTTTCAAACTTTGCGTAATCCTCTTCGCCCGCCAGCGGATATCCTGCCAGCTCAATGTACTTGCCGTAGCCATATTCCTTTTCGATGAATTGCATCTCCCACGCGCCGACAAGTATGCCATCCTCACGCTGATACTTGATGGGCATTCCAAACCAGTTGCCTATCGTCTTGTCCGGGTTAATGGGGCAGGCCACCTTGGAAAGGTCCACCTGCAATATGCGCTGCAGCGCTATCTCATGATCGATGCCAATGGCGGCGCGCTCACCCACGGGTGAGTGAAAGGAGCTTACATTGGATACGCCAAGATCCGTGCGTTTGTCCAGACCGAAGTATTTCACGAGCGATTCCGTTACTTCCCACTCCGCCTCGTATGCAAGCGGCATCCTGTCTGTTTTTTGAAAATTCAGTGCGGCTTTGATCCTTTCATTTCCGTTCATGACATCCTCCTTATGTAATTGAATGCTGCGCTCCTTGGGGCTTAAACGCCAAGAGCGACGCCTGCATACGCTTAATCGCATTTTAAATACGCTTTTACGTTAGCTTCTTTTACATAATTATATACTCGTTTATGTAATTGTATATAGAAACATTTTGCCTTGCTATAAAAATATTGCGCTCCCGCATATCCTCAAACGCTGCGGCCCCATGCAGGCGGCGCTTGTGTTATGGAAACACAATCTTACTCACCGCAGGCAAGCCGGGGAGAGGCTTGCGCACAGAGCCGCAGCAGGTCATTATGCTTTTTCTTAAAGCAAGGAAGCCCTACAGTTTCATGTCGATGATGACTTCAATGCCCTCGCCGCGGCGCAGGAGCGCTACGCCCTCTTCCAGCTTCTCCAGCGGCAGCGTGTGCGTGACGAGCGGTTTCAGGTTCAGCACGCCGCTCTCGAGGATTTTCACGGCCTTCGGGAAGGTGGAGTTGGCGAGCCACGTGCCGAGTATGGAGGCTTCCTTGAAGCTTATCTGGCTTTGAATCATCTCCGGGTGCGCCTTGGTGTTGATGC
>JAEWRI010000049.1 GCA_023460085.1 Bacillota bacterium
TCTGGATTACTACAACAATCGGAGAATCAAGGCAAAGCTTAAGGGCTTGCCGCCTGCAATTCACAGGCAACAAGCCCTTTCGGTTGCTTGATTAAAATATTGTCTAACTTTTTGGGGTCATTTCAAACGTGGTTCGTGCTTAAGGTGGGGTTTTCTGTATGATTCACGGATTATTACTTGATTTATTTATTCCTCTGCCTGTATCTTCTGCAGTTGTTCCTCGTTAATATCGGGGTACACCGATAGCATCGGAGCGATACCGTCCTTTTTCTTAATAACGCGCTCTATGTAGTTTTTGGTAACCGCCACAACTGTACCCGAAAGAAGCAGTACGCCAATCAGGTTGGGGATTGCCATCAAACCGTTAAAGGTATCCGAGATATCCCACGCAAGGCTTAAGTCCATCGTAGCGCCAACCACGATAAACAGCACAAAAATGACACGATAGTAAATGGTAGACTTCGAGCCGAGCAGATACTCCATTGCCTTGGTGCCGTAAAACGACCAGCCCAGCACGGTGGAAAACGCAAACAGCAGTACGCTGATGGTGACAAAGCCGCCTGCAAAATTACCAAAACCGTGTGTAAAGGCATTGCTCACGAGCGCAACGCCGGTGGCTCCTGAGTCCAATGCACCGGTGGAGAGGATGGCAAACGCCGTCAGCGTGCACACAATAATGGTATCGGCAAACACCTCAAAGATGCCCCACATACCTTGAATAACCGGCTCTTTTACATCCGAAGCCGAGTGCACCATAACCGAGGAACCGAGACCCGCCTCGTTGGAGAATACGCCGCGCTTAAAGCCCATGGTTATTGCTTGCTTTATCAGCGCACCGCTAATACCTCCGGCAACCGCGTCAAAGCCGAACGCGCCCTGAAAAATCTCGCCGAAAACCGCAGGTACGTGCTTTATGTTCATGATAAGCAGAATCACAGCGCCGATGATATAGGCAACCGCCATAAACGGCACTAGTTTTTCGGTCACCTTGCCGATGCGCTTGATGCCGCCGATGATAACAAGGCTGACAAAAATCGCAAGTGCAATGCCAGAAACTATTGTAGGAATCTTAAAGGTGTTGTTGAGTGCATGAGAGATAGAATTAACCTGCGCCATGTTGCCCATGCCAAACGATGCCACAACACAGAAAATAGAGAACAAAATCGCAAGCGGCTTTGCCAGGTGACGGAAGAAACGGCGGTTCTTTAAGCCGTTTTGCAGGTAGTACATCGCGCCGCCAGACCATTCGCCTTTGGGGTTCTTTTGGCGAAAGTAGATACCCAGCACGTTTTCCGAGAAGTTGGTCATCATACCGAAGAAGGCCGAGACCCACATCCAGAACACCGCGCCCGCGCCGCCTATGGTAATGGCGGTGGCAACACCCGCGATGTTACCGGTGCCGATGGTCGCTGCAAGCGCGGTACTAAGCGCCTGAAACTGCGTAATCGCCTTTTTGTCCTTGGTTTTAGTCACCGACCGTTTGGTGAAGATGGCAAAGATGGTCTCTTTGTTAACAAACTTCGCCTTGGTAATTTGAAAGAAGCCGGTTCGGATTGACATAAAGATACCGGTAGCGAGAATTAACACCAACATCGGTATTCCCCACACGACGTTGAGGATTGCGTCATTGATAGACGCAATCACTTGGGTTAGCTGTTCCATATTCTTCTCCTCCTGTTTTATGTGAAAACATTCACAAAATACAACTTATTATAGCAAAATATCACGAAACAATCTACATTATCTGTACTATTTTGTTAGAAAATTCCCGTTGTGCTTTGTGCAAACTAAAGCAACGGGTACAAAAAAGCATACGGCAAGTACATTTCCCTGCCGTATGCCTTTATAATTGCGTATGATTACAGGCGGACGATCTCGCCTTCCACCATTCCTGCACAGCCCGCGGCGTTTGCCTCGTCGGTGTCGATATGCATGGCAAGTGCAAACTTGTCGGACACGCGCACAACCACATCCTCGAACACCAGGCTTCTGTCGGCGGTCTTAACCCGAACGCCTACAATCTCTTTGTCCGACACGCCGAGCGCCTTGGCGTCCTCGGGGGTTGCGTGGATGTGACGCTTTGCCACAATCACGCCCTCGGCAAGCTCAACTTCGCCTTTGGGTCCCACTATCTTACAGGACGCGCTGTTCTTGGTGTCGCCCGACTCGCGAATGGGCGCTACGATACCCAGGGAACGTGCGTCGGTAGCGGAGACCTCAACCTGTGTAACAGGTCTTTCGGGGCCTAAGATAGACACGCCAGCAATGCTGCCTTTGGGACCTACAACGGTTACGCGCTCCTCGCAGGCAAACTGCCCGGGCTGCGACAAATCCTTTTTCTTGGTAAGCGATGCGCCCTCGCCAAACAGTGTTATTAGATCCTCTTTGCTGACGTGCGCATGACGCGCGGATGTTTCTACAATAAACTTCATTGGTATACCCTTTCCTTCCTGATAATAAAATAAGTATTCATTTGCCATCGGTCTTAGGCCAATGGATGAGATTTCTCACGGAAAGCCTCGCTCAGATTGCTGCACATTGCTTACTAGGTAACTGTGTGCGTTTCTTGGAGGCGTTTTCAGGTGTGAGGCAACGTACTCTGCATCTCTATGTCCTCTTTATTGTACGACTAAACCACGGCTTTTTCAAGACTTCCCTCTGAAATAGATTGATTCTGTGCCCCGGTTTTTTGCAGGATAAAAACCAGGTAGGCAAAAAGAATGCTCACTTTATGTTTTTTATTCTTGCATTTTGCGCTCTCATATGATAGAATATATTTCGTTGACTGGGTGTGGCGCAGATGGTAGCGCGCTACCTTGGGGTGGTAGAGGCCGTGGGTTCAAATCCCGCCACTCAGACCAATAAAGTACATTGTATCACGGAAAAGTCTATCGAACAATAGGCTTTTTTGTGGTACAACGTAATATATCAGGGAACAGAGTATGGTTCACACGCCCTGCCCCCGATACAAAATATGTTTTGAACACGAGCATAACAAACTGCCTTATATAAGGTTACATAACGTCCATAGATGTCCGTTCCCCCTCATCCGAGCGAGCTGCCCCCAATACAGTGACGTTGGCCGGGCAGAAGTATCATTATTGCACTGTGCGGATTATCGCAGGCTCTAAGACCCGCTTCGACGGCTCACCACCCCCGCGCACAGCTTAACAAGCATATCGTGCTCTTTGAATAACAGGTGTTGTCTACATTTTTGATGTTACTGCATCGCGAATGTTCCTGCTGACGTTTGTCAAGATGCTGAATACACAGCAACCTAATCCTACAACCCTTAGGCGTAGAATTAGGTTGCTGTGTCTATCTTGAACGCATAAAGCGTTTCAAGCAAAAAAGGAAGCCTTCCGGATGTCTTTTAAGCGACACATCCAAAAGGCTTGTACAAGTGTATGTTCTCGTGCTAAAATGATAGCACGCAAAACACCTTCCATAAGTCTTTAAGATGTTGTCTCATCTTATCGGCGTATGCATGTACGTTGTCGCAAGCAACGTACATGCTGTGGGGGGTATTTGTAATTATTTTCATTTTAGCATAGAATTTATTGGAATGCAAGTGCTATAAAAGAAGAATTTGTAATTTTATTAGCTCACGATGAGGTTCGTGGGCTTTTTTTTGGTATCAATTGACATGGAAAATGTGGAAGGTTATAATGAATTTAGTCGAATTATCAAGTGTTGGGTTGTTTGTTATATCAATAATGTGCACTTCAAAGGATAGCTTAAATATGCATTATTTCCAGACTATCGAAACAGATGATGACATAACTCTAAGTTGTTTAGAATTAGTACGTGCGCTTCATGTGTAACTTGACCTTGGACAAGTACAAGCCAATAATTAGCAATAGAGGGAAGTTTTACAAAACAAAATATGTAGAAACATTGACAACGGAGGCAGGCGCATGACAATCAATGAAGGAAATATTTACGAACATTCTGTATGTATAATTCGCTCTATATATGGATCTAATACTGAATTTAGAGAAGGACAATATGAAGCCATTGAAGCAACCTTGACACAAAAAAGAACATTAGTTGTTCAAAGGACCGGATGGGGTAAAAGTCTTGTCTATTTTGTGTGTACAAAGCTCATGCGGGAGCAAAATAAAGGTGTTACATTGGTTGTCAGTCCTCTATTGGTTCTGATGGATAATCAAATCGAAGCAGCTGAAAAAATGGGACTTCAATGTGATGTCTTAAACAGTAATGTAAAAGAGCGCAGACCCAAAATTTTAGAGGCGATGGAGAATAATCTTCTTGATCTCGTACTTGTCACTCCCGAAACTCTTTTCAGCGATGATGTACAGAAAAAACTTAAAAGCATCCGTGTTGGTCTTTTTGTTATAGATGAAGCACATTGTATATCGGACTGGGGGCATGATTTTAGATTGGATTATTGCCGATTAAAAATGATCATTGCACAGTTGCCTCCCAATGTTCCGGTGTTAGCCACCACTGCCACAGCCAATGATCGAGTTGTGGCGGACCTTGAACAGCAACTTGGCGATAAGGTATAGCTGCCCATAATCTGAGCCGCAAAGATGTAGATGAAGATGACCAGCATCAGCATCACTGTTGCCATGGTAATGCCCTTGAGCTTACCGGGTCGCATGAGGATCTCACGCTTTTGCCGTTCGATGTACTCCTTGCGCAGTTCTTCATTCTTCACCGCGAAGTACATCGCCTGATCCTCACCGCGAAGGACGGATAACAGCCCACGAACCAGCTCGCTGAGCTTTGGGCTGCCGATGCGTCCCTCTAGCTTGCGCAGGGCGGTTTCATCGGTGCCGGTCTTCATGTCGGCCAGCGTGATGTCCAGTTCCTCGCGCAGCTCGTCACCGCACACCTTGCGGTAGCTGCGCAGTATCTTGATTACATCCTTTGTGGTGTGCAGGCTGTTTGAGATGGTACTAGCAAACTTCGGAAGCTCCGCCTCAATGCGTTCCCGCTTGATTTTCAGCAGCTTGTCCGGCTCTTTCATGTCACGCAGATATGAAAAAACCGCTGCCCCTGCCGGAAGCAGAGCAAGCGGAAAGAAAAGAAATATCAGCGGCAGTGCAAACGCTCCGATGGAGATTGCCTGTGCCATTGCCTCGGCACAATAGCGTCTTGCGGTTTGCTCCTTGCCTACGGTACGCAGCGTCAGGTCTAGCTTTTCCATCTTGTAGTCGTTCCAAGGAACCTTTTCTTCGAGGTACTTAGTCATCGGCTCAAGCAGTATTTCAATCCACGATCGGTCTTTGACGATACGGCTTGCGCTGATGGCTTTGCGCGCGCCCTGTGAGGGCAGTAGAACATACTCGGTTATGATAAAGTACAATCCGACGCCCAACGCGCTGACGGTTAGTATGAGTCCCAAATGAACACCTCCTTCCTATGTTAGTTTACGGGTCGTGATAGGTTAATCGCCTTGTTCATACCGATGAAGATGGTGACCGACAATGCGGTGAGCAGTGCCTTGCCGCCAAAGGTACCGACCAATGAGGCGAACCAGTCCTTATTGAGGAAATAGATCAGCGGGATGGTCAGCAGAACGATAATAACGATGTTGCGGTACTCCCGCGTGGGCTGGAGCAGGATGGTTTCCATCGATTGCTGCAGGTCCTTGTTGTCGCGGAACTGGTCAACGATGGGCTGCAGGCTGTGCTTTAGCTCGCGGTCGTTCTGGCACAGGAGCATGGTATCGCACCACTCGTGCCAGATGCTGTTCGCAAAGGACAGCTTCATCTTCTCGATTGCGCTGGGCACGTTTGCGTTGACGAAGTTGACTTCATTCAGAAAGCCCCCGAACACCTCCTTTACGGGGCTTTCGATATACCTTAGGTTTTCATCAATGGATTGCAACAGGTTCTCGTTTCGCATGTAGGATGTTGTGATAACGGATAGCGCCACCTCCAATTCATTTGATAGTCGGTTGATGTAGTGGTACTCGTTGTATTTGATGTACCACATGGGGATGAGGGTAAAGCCGACGCTGAGCACCGGCAGCAGCAGAATGTTCTGTGCAAGAATGGCAAGCACCGCACCGGCGAAAAAAAAGACCACACACAGCGTATTGAGCAGCTTTACCTTGCTCTGCTGGTTTGTGGTCATGAGCACCTTGCGTGCCTGTTCAAAGTTCTTGCTCCAGAAGTTCACCCGTTGTCGACCCTGTATCAGGTCGATGCGCTGTTTCAGGGTGTTTTGCCTGCCCTCCTTTTGTTGTTCCAGAAACTGCTCCAGCCAGCCGCGCGCATCCTGTTGCGCGTTGTTGAGGCGCTTAATCAGCGCCATGGGGCTGACGTTTAGGAAGCACAGGGCGGCGATTAGGAGGAGAGCGAAGGTTAGGATATAGGGCATTGGTTCACGTCCTTTCAGTTTTAATTCTGGTACTTGTAATGTAGGAAATATCTTATTAATATTCATAATTATAAAAACATTTACATAATTATCCTTTTAAGTTACAATATAAATGTCAAATATTTGATTATTAAAGTAAGGAGATTGAAAATGAAAAGGTTTATAAGTGTTGTGTTAGTTCTTACGTTAATCTTTTGTTTATGCCTAACGACTCATGCTGAATCGAATATCAACGAAAAGGTAAAAGATCAAGTAGATATGGACGGCGGTTTTTATGTTGATTATCAGAAACTGTTTGAATCAAAAGGCTTAACCTACGAAATTGTTAAGAGTCTTCAAAATCAGGGATTTAGCTATAATCAAATTCTTTCTATGGAAACGCAGAAAACATTAAGTTTAGTTCCTGCTTCGCAAAGGGCGTCTTTGTTAGCAGCCCCAAGTGGTTTTGTTAGAGTAACAAATGTAGGTGGTACTGGGGAGACTGCGTATTTTCATTCAAACACTGGTATGGTTGCAGGAAACTTCTATAACAATAATGACGGCACTTGGATTCAAAATCGGGTAAAGAATTTTTCAAACTATGTTTACAATAAATCCGGTATTTCATGTATGTATTATCTTTGGGGCGAATGGGATGATAATGCTTATACACATCAAGGAGTTGATTTTCAAGACACCACGAGTAATCCGCCCATTTATTTCCCACTTACAGGTGTTGTAGTTACAGTAGGTGCTACAGGGAGAGTTGGAATATATAACGAACAAAATGAAGTTACATATTTTTTCGCTCATATGACAAATCGTACCGTAAGTGTTGGACAAAGGGTCAATGCTGATACTATTATTGGCTATGAAGGAAATGTAGGTGCAAATAGTACACATCTTCACTTCGAGGTGCGATCTGGTAGACAAACAACTATGGGAGTACCAGATAATGGTTTACACACTCTAAATCCTTACAATTACATGAATCACACAATTGATCCAGATAGGCAAGGGTAACAGGCAAGGGTAACTAATGGGCAATGAGATTAACTCATTGCCCAACTTTTTAGGAGGTTTTCCATGAAAGTCAAAATTGTATTTTGCATCCTAATATCTATTTTTTTCGTTGCCTGTCAATCTGCGAATGCTTCCAACACTACAAGTAATGTTAGTATTTTGTCTTCCAACTTAGATTCTATTCAGTCTAAATCTGAAAAACCGAGTTCGGATATCGTCTCCATTGGAGATGATGGTGTAAAACGAATAGATATAAAAACCTTGATTGGTGCTACGAATATATTCGAAATACGTATGATAGATGAAGAGAATGCGTTCATTTTAGGCATAAGCGATAAGCAAAAAACTTCCGCCGATGGATATTTAACTTGGGAGAATATACTTGCGAAGATGAATATCAATACTGGGGAAGTTGAAGAAATATCACGTGGCTACTATTTGAGTGATGGAAGAGAAAATATGTTAGTGGGAAATCAACACGATTATGCAGAAGTTGTATTTAATGGCCAAGTGATTTTTTATATAGATAATAATCGACTCAAAGATCAACGCTTGCTTGAAGTCGATAAAAAGAAATGTGCTGCTTATCATGCATCAACCGATTCTCTTGTGTATGTAGACAACAGTACTTTAGACTTGTGTTTATATCATATGGAAAACGGTAAAACTATAACACTTTTTGAATCAGTAAAGAACCAAAATGGAGAGGTGCTTCAGATGCCTTCTCAACCATATATAAGTGCTGATGGAAATAAAGTGTTGTTTCAAAAAGTTGGGGAAACTGACTTCATGTATGAAAGTATTGTAGGGTGTGACATAAACGGAAATGTTTTGTTTGAAACTGACAAACTAGACCGATTATCTGATATAGTATATGCAGATTGGATACCTGAAGGATTGTTTACTATGCAAACCACCGACCAAAGTAAAGATACGCAATCTGGTCAGGCAACCTACTTCGCTACATACGACCAAAGTGGTGTATCGAAAAAAAGATTTCTATTAGAAGGTATCATCGCAAGAATTCAGAGATCATCTACAAATAGTACGTCACTGTCTTTTAGCATGTATGAACTTGAATCAGTGCTAAAATATGCTTTGGGCGTAGTTAATTTGCAGACAGGTGAAACAAACATTGTTTATCATTCAAATGGTATTATTACCTCACATGATCTTTCTCCATCTGGAGAAATTATTGTTTGGATAGAGGATCATGTTGTGTGTTCCGTGTTGTTAAAAACACTGCAGCAAAATACAGTCGACACGCAAAATTGGTAAAACTAATTAATTCAATTATTCCAAGAGATAACTTAGCGGAATAAGATGAACTATCACACCCCCTCCGCCACAGCCCTAGGAACCCCCCGCGTAATCAACCGCTTCCGCAGCCGGTCAGACACCTTGTCCCCCTTTTCAAACCGCCCTGTTACGAATACATTCCCCTGCTCATCCGTAACGGTGTTTTCCACTTCGTAGCGGTATAGGGTGCGGTATTTCACCTGAATGCCGTCGATGCCCTCGCCCTCGATAATCTCAGTAATCTTGCGGCTGCCGTCGGCAAGCACCTCTTGAAACGCGATAATCGGGAACGCCTTTGTCATCAGGCGCAGGAGCGTCGCGTCCTGAAACTCGTGCATCTTCTTTGCGAGCGTCACCATGCGGTCGTAGGTGTCCTCCGCGCTGTCAGCGTGGATGGTGGTCACCACGGTGTGGTTGGTTAAGGACGTCTCGGCGGCGGTAAAGCTCTCCTTGCTGCGCATCTCGCCCACACCAATGATATCAGGGTCGTACCGCAGCAGGCGTTCGAGCAGAAAGTCCTGATCGATGTTGTACTTCTTGTCGCCGCTGGGTACCGTAATCAGATGAATCACGTCGTTAATGGGGTAGCCTTCTTCATCTCTACGCACCAGCGAGAACTCGCGGCTGCCTTCCTCGAGTGTTACCACGCGAAAGGCGGCATCCTCGGTAATCCGCGAAAGAAGATACCCCGCTGTACCGGTCTTGCCGGAGCCGGTTTCACCCGCAAAGCAGATGCTCACCTTGTGGCGCAAGAACAGCTCCAAAAGGTCAAGCATCTCGGGCGTCGCCGTGCCGTATTTCAACAGGTCTTCGCGCCCCAGCTTCGAGAACGACACGATACGGATACTAGCCGAGATTCCGATCTCGCTATCGAGCACCGGCGTCTTCATGACGGCGATTCGGATGTTCTTGCCGAGCGTACCCAAAGCCACCGGCATGGTGTCGTCGATGGTCATATCCTTGTGGCGAAGCATCCGCTTCACAACATCAATCGCATGCTGCGGCGAAAGGAATCGTTCCTTCAGCCGCAGCTTTCCTTTTTTCGCCGTCTTGATGAACACGCAGTCCCATGAGTTGATGTTAATTTCCTCTAAGCCCAGCTCGTCAATGCGGCGCTCGTCCAGATAATCGGTGAGGAAGGAATAAAGCGCCATGTCCTTGTACAGCTTGGCTACCAGCTCTACTATGCTGGCTGCACCCTTGCACTTGATGTCGTGTACCATCAGGTAGTTCTCTATGAACTTCTTGAGCGTCAGCACATCCTCGGATGTGAGTGTATCCTTGTTTAAAAGCCCGGTGTGGTTGCGCGAGATGTATTCCTGTGTACCGGATAATACGGTGGCGTAGGGCGTTTCCCCCGCCACCGTGTGAAATAGGTCGTTTAAGTATTGTTCTGCCATCGTGCCTCATCACCGCCTTGTTCAAAACCACATAGCTCCACTATACCGCCTATGCCAAAGTATCGCGCACAGCAGCCCGCCTTTGCTATGTTTTGGTTTAGAGCCATCCCCATTGTTTGATACTCGCTAACAAATGGTTCTGTTGCTGGACGAAAGTATCATTATATCACTGTGCGGATTATCGCAACCAGCTTATATCTCTCGTACCCATTCAGGTAGTCAAGGCGCTGCTGTTTGTGTCGCTTCGACGGTTCACCACTCCCGCGCAGAGGTTAAGAAGCATATCATGATTTTTGAATAACAGGTGTTGTCCACAATCATGCTGTCACAGCTTCGCGAATGTGCCTACAACCGTTTTTTCAAGGTTCATAGCAAAGTTTCACTTTGCATCTTCAGCAACCACTGTTGATAACAATCCAACAGCCCTAAGATGTAGAACTGGGTTGCAGTGTCTATCTTGAACGCATAACGCGTTCAAAGATAATCCTTTTCCTGTACCACAACTATTGACGGAGAGCCAATTTTTATTGGTGAAGAATTGGTGAAGGTTGACATAATAATCAATTAAGCCATCCGTCAGTTGTGACAGGATGGCTTAATCATGGGATTTGATGGAGCTGATGAACAGATTCGAACTGTCGACCTCTTCCTTACCAAAGATGGTTAACCATTTGTGAATGGATTTGGATGTGAATTCTATTGTTTGGATAATAACTTGAATTGTGAAATTATGTTTAATCGACATATTTTGCTGTACTATAAATGAAATAGTGTTAAAATATTAAATATGAAAATATATAAAATAATATCAGAATTGAATATGATTGTATCGTTTTATGTTAAATAAGCTTGAAATTTGAAACATTCTGTTATACAATGTAATTGTCATAAGGGATAGTATTGTGAATAACCGCATATATATTACCTATAATTCTTTTAATTAGAATTGATTGGTGGTATTGTGCATGCAAGAAGATGAAAACAAAGAGAGTGATGATATGGCAGTATTAGAGAGGGAATGTGTTATGAATGTTATAAAACAGAACAAAAAAAATATTTCCGAGAAAAATAGCGATGCTATTAAAGCTATGCTTAGATTTAATAGGAAATATTCAAAGATGCTAAAGTCTTTAGCGAAATAGAATGTGTGATATTGTCTTTCTTGAAAAAGATCTGATATATATTATTCACGAGAATACACTTATTGAGTTTGGCGGAGAACAGGGAAATTACGATTACACTGAGGATAGAATTGAAAGTATACTAGCACAACAATACTCTTATTTTGGGCAAGATAAATACCCCTCTGTTTTTAAAAAAGCGGCTATGTTGCTTTATTTCCTAACTAAAGGTCACTGTTTTGTTGATGGTAATAAACGATTAGGCATTATGAGTGCTATGGTATTTCTTGATTTGAACCATTATGAACCTACATTTACTAATGAAGACGGATATAATGTTGTTATGGGAATTAGTAAATCAAATTTTTCGGGGTGTTTTCGGGATAAATACATTGAATGTTTGGCATTTTGGATAGAAAAAAATAGCGTAAAAAAACAGGCACCATTTTAGGTGCCTGTTTTTTTGCAAAATGCGCTTGTTGAAGAAGTATAATCAATAATCTGCTTCTTTTCGTTATTTATAGATAGGTGGGCGCCTGCCAGCAGCCCCTGCGGGTGCGGGGGTGAGAAATTGTTGGAAACTCAGATTAGCTTTCAATATTAGAAGTTGCTTAGAGAGTTTTCAATGATTTCGAGGGGGATAGCCCCCCTTTTCTCTATGTTTTACGTGCTTACAAAATATATCGAAGCCTACCGCTAATGATTTCTTGGCTACAATTGCTCTGTTCGGTGCTATTTTTCCCAAAATCGTGCGGGGGGGTATAGTAATACCCCCCCGCCATTTACAACCGCGAGCTTGCGGCGGTGTCCGTGCCCTGCGAAGCCGGGCACGGTGGCTGTGGGGGGATAAGAATCAATTCTTGTAATTTGTCTTAATAGCTTCTATGTGCTTTTCTTTTGTTCCCTCTTCGGTAACTCGGCTGTTCATGATAGCATAATATATTTCTTCTATTTTCATATCATCAAAGTTTATAGTAGATGCTTTCATTGCATCTACTATTTTCATTAAAAGAGCGTTTCTCTTTATGACTGGCGTATCTGATTCAATTGTAAGTTTCTTTAACTCACATCGTTCTGAAAACACAATGAATGATTTGAACGCTTCACTCGGCAAATTGGGTAAAGCTGTTTGTAACGCTTTGATGTGTGTTGCATTCTGACAGATAGGGTTGTAAAACCGCAGCTTTGTTTTTCCATTTAGGCATTGAGTCCAGTAGCGGTCTTTTTCCTTTCCAAAAATCCAACCGCTATAATTCTTGCTTTCAAATACGAATATGCCTTTTGTATGTATGAGCAGTACGTCAATTTCGGTTGTTTCCTTTGGTTTCCCTGCCTTAGGTAAATAGGTATTGATAAGGATTTTTTTGTTGCCTGGTATTTGTGATAGCATATCCACTGTCAAATATTCGCCATATGATCCTGCGTCTTTGAAAACTCTCCAGAACGATAGCTGTGATAAAGGTCTGTAAATGCTCTTCTGATATTTTGTATAACGGTATATGTAGATACAAACAGCGGCGAAAATCATGATAAAGAAGATTCCGAACAATAGCGCAAATAACGGTCTAAAGCTTGTCCACAATGTAGATTTAAGCATTTCGTTATAGTCTGTCATTTCGTCCTCCAAGTTGCTTTATATTTAGTATTTGCTAGCAAAGGGACTGGGTGAAGCAAAGGGACTGGGTGAAGCAAAGGGACTGCGCGAAGCAAAGGGACTGCGCGAAGCAAAGGGACTGCGCGAAGCAAAGGGACTGCGCGAAGCAAAGGGACTGCGCGAAGCAAAGGGACTGCGCGAAGCAAAGGGACTGC